>JALOTL010000049.1 GCA_025457915.1 Spirochaetota bacterium
GACCTGGCGCAGGGCGAAAAATGGACCTCGCCCGCGGAGCTGGTGCTCGACGACTTCTCCGTGCCGTTCAAACTCATCTTCAACGTGGAATACGTTTATGACGGCGTAAAAAAAATAGACGGCAGGGACGCGGCCGTAATAAACTACGACTACGAAATAATCAAGGACCTTGAAAACATGAAGGTGCCGGCTGACTTCCCGGTTAAAATCAGGGGCAGGAGCACGGGGACGATATACTGGGACACAGCGAAAAACACGCTCATCGAAATAAAGGAAAAATACAAGATCAGCTTCTTCTTTATATCCGGAAACGCCCTGGTAGACAACAGCGTGCTCCAGTACATCGAGACGAAAAACAGGACCTATTCCGCGGTCACGCCCGAGGAGAAGGAAAAGGCGAAGAAGGAAATCCAGAAGGAGATACCGAAGGACAGCGGCATAGACGTCGATACGGACAAAAGGGGACTGGTCCTCAGGCTCGGCGAGATACTCTTCGACTTCGACTCGTACAGGCTGAGGGACGACGCGGTCGCCAGCATAGACAAAATAACCGACATACTGAAGAAAAGGTACCCCGACAGGGAGATAATAGTCGAGGGCCACACGGACGGGACCGGCGGGAAGGAATACAACTACAGGCTCTCCAGGGAAAGGGCCAGGTCGGTCGCCGAGCGCCTGCAGTCCGGGACGGGACACGACAGGCTGTCATACAGGGGACTCGGTCCTGACAATCCCATCGCCGACAACGACACGAAGGACGGCAGGCAGAAGAACAGAAGGGTAGAGATAATAATCAAGCTCCATTGAAAAAAAACCCGGCCGGAAAATGAATTGAGGCTCTGGACAATACACCCCAAATACCTTGACGCCGCCGGGCTTGTCGCCCTGTGGAGGGAGGCCCTCCTCGCCCAGAAAGTTTTACTCGGAAAAACAAGGGGATACGTCAACCATCCGCAGCTCGATAGGTTCCGCGCCAGCCCCGATCCCGCTGCATTCATCGCGGCCTTCCTGAAGGCCGTACTCGAAGAGGCGGACGCGCGGGGATACTCCTTCGACCGGACCAGAATAACCGCCGAACCGGCCGCCGGTCCGCTTGATGAAACCGATGGACAGCTTGCCTATGAATGGAACCACTATAAAAAGAAGATCTTCTCAAGAAACAGGGCGCTCTACGATTCCCTTGAAGGGACGGACCTGCCTGACCCCCACCCGCTTTTCAGGATAATACCGGGACCGGTAGAGCCGTGGGAGAAGACCGGAAAGGCAGGATGATGTTTTCCGCGATTTATTCCGGAGCGCGCGCCCGGGGCGATCAGCTGCTGATAATCCGACTGATCAGGGTCAGATTATCTCCTCAACGGAAAACCGTATATTTACAAAAATGAAAGGTTTTCCCGGCGATGTTTTTTTCATGTTACGAAACCGTTCCATAAAATAAATCGTCGCGAAGCATGCGGGCTCCAGAAGAAGGTAGGCCGCCTGCATCCAGCGCGGCCCGTGGATGCAGTCGAATATCGGCAGTCCGGGATAACCCCTGGTCCCCAGATTTATGAAACCGAACACATGATACGCAAGACACTCGCACAGTATCAGAAAAAACCAGTGTATGACCGCATCGGCGGCCAGGAGCCGTAAAAACCCCCGGTTCCTGAAGCGGTCT
The DNA here is from genome assembly GCA_025457915.1 of Spirochaetota bacterium. Classification (GTDB taxonomy): domain Bacteria; phylum Spirochaetota; class UBA4802; order UBA4802; family UBA5550; genus JALOTL01. The sequence continues at coordinate 1,661 of JALOTL010000049.1, forward strand.
ACAAGATGAAAGAAATTAAGGTTGCCCCAGAACATGGCGGTGGACCAGCAGAGAAGCGGCCACAGATTCATGCCCAGCACCACCGGATAGTCCGCTTCATAGCTGTAAATATTCCCCGCGGCCGAACACCAGGCGATAGCGTAAAGAAAGGAAACCGCGAAATAATTCAGCTTTCCGGCGCGTCCCGTGGCGATCATGTAAAGGAACGTCATTGCGACCAGTGCCGCGAAAAGAACCAGCGACCTGGAGGCGATTACGGGAACGATGGAGACGCACATGACGGTCCAGTCGACAAGGACGGTTTTTTTCGAAAACCGGCATCCTTCAAATGCGGCTTTTAACAGATCCCGGATACGCGCGTATTTCCGGATGAATCCATCAACTTCATTTGACAATCGAAAATACAGGCTGCAGCAAACCGGACTGCACGGATCGTTTTTTATCATTGGGAAAGCCGTCTTCTTAAAAAATCATCTTCACCTCATAAGCGTTAAAAAGAGGGCGTCCCTGACAAAAAATTCTTCATCATGGTAAAAAAATTTCACTTAATATCTAATGCTACAAGCGGGGGTTTTTTAAGGGCGTGGCATGCAGAATAATGCTATTCCTGCCGGTGCCGGCATGGAAGTAAAAGCACCGGACCATGGACGGCTCGGTTTTGGAGATGAACATGAAAACAAGATAATACAGCGGGCCGGTCAGTCGATGTCGACGCAGATCATGCAGACATCATCCTCGAAGGAATCGGAGCCCCTGAATTCCACGAGCCTGCGGTAAAGCGCGGCGAGGAATTCCCTTCCGGGGAGATTGCGGTTTTCGTACAGGATGCCGTTGATGTCCGCGTATTCGAACATCAGGGAGGGATCATGGACCGACCTGGCCTCGACCAGGCCGTCTGTATATAAAAGCAGCTTGCTTTTTTCAGGGAGAAGGATTTCACGGGTTTCATATTTTTTATCCCGGGAGTCGAGAATGTCCCGGCTGAAGGATACCAGGGGAACGCTGTGACAGACTTCCATCTTCCGCGCGCCGTCGCCGTCTATGATGAAAGGCGGAACATGCCCCGCGTTGGCGTACCGCAATGAACGACCGGCGGGATCGTATATCCCGTATATCGCGGTGATGAAATTATCCCCGGTATTGCCCAGCAGGCTGTCGTTGATATGCGTCATAAGGGCGGCGGGATCCTCGATCCGGTCCCCGGCCTGGGCAATCGTCGTCTTCAGCATCGCCGTGATAAAAGCCGCGGTCACCCCGTGCCCGGAAACGTCGCTGATGAATATCCCGATCCGGCCGCCGTCCCCGAAGACGATATAATCGAAAAAATCGCCCCCCAGCATGTCCATGGGCCGGTAAAAGGAGCGAATGTTCGGGGACGGATTTCGTACGGGGATATACTGCTTCTGTATTTTGCGCGCCAGGGAGAGGTCCCTTTCTATGATCATGTTGCGCTGGCCGACCTTTTCCTTCTCGGACTCCGTCTGCAGCATCTGTATGAACAGATCAGGCCGCCAAGGTACATGCCGGCGATATTGCCGCTGTTATGGAGGAGGATATTAAATTCGCCGGGCTCCATGAAATAAAAATTCAGGCCGATGAAGAGCGCGATCAGGACAAAACCAAACAGGGACGCAGTGAAAAAACGGATCCGCAGAATGAAGAATCCTATGATCACCAGCATGAATCCGCTGTGGTACAGGTAACGGAACAATCCCTCCCCGATTATCATGTACATGATCAGGAATATGCCCGCCATGGAATATCCGAATATTATGAAACCGGTATAGTATTTCCGGAACGGCCTGAATGCCGCGATAATAAGACAAAAAATCCCGTAAACCAGCATCCAGGTCCGGTTGATGATGGAAAAAGCGTTCAGCTCAGGGAAGGCGTTGAGGTCAGTGAAGACGTTGAAAAAATACAGCAGAACGAAAATGATCCCGCCGAACCTGTTGAAATTGACGGATTTTTCCGCATAGGTGGAAAGAAATTTTTTTTCGAAGTGGTCCGGAAACTTCAGTCTCCGGATCATCGACTTTATTTCCCTGTCGCCGTACCCGGAAATGTCCGTCATATCAGCGCTTCCACAGGTTTATTATATTGAATTTCGGGAACCATCAGCTTTGAAAATACCGGTCCCTGATTGAATCCGCCATGCGTTATGCGGAAGACCGTTCAGGGGACCGACCATCATTATTCGTCTCGGGATATATCGACAGTAAATAATGCGGAAAACGCCCGGCATTTGTCAAACGCTTTACGGGCCCCTGCCGGGTAAAATAATCATCCCCGCCCCTCATCATTCATTATTTGTCAGCCATCGGCATGCCGGCAGTCAGCGGTTTTCGGCATTGAGCTTCGGCCAGGCGTAATGAAGACGCGGCCGCCCCCCGTCATGGAATTCCATCGTCCGGGATTATTATCCCGGGGCGGCCCCGCAAAATCCCGGAACCTGTCATTTTTCCG
>JALOTL010000043.1 GCA_025457915.1 Spirochaetota bacterium
CTGTTCGACGGGCAGGGGAAGCACGCCCTTGAGCGTATCTATTTCGAATGGTTTGGTGGCGTAGATGAGCTCGCCGAAATTCTGGCCCGCGGCCATCGCGATCCACGCTGTGATGACGAAGGGAAGGCTGAGAACCGGAATGAAGAGATAGCGCTCGCTGAATTTTCTCAGGACGGCCGCGATGAATACCCCGAGTACGGAAGACAGGAGGAGCATGGCCGCGAAGGCCGCGTTGAACCTGTAGGTCATTCCGAGCGCCAGCCCGGTAAGCAGACCGTTGTACGCGTAGTAGCCTTCCTCTATATGGTCTTCCTGCATCCCGAGGAGCCTCGCGGTAAGGTTCGATGCCAGTATCCCCAGCAGGCCGGATATCCCGTGTGAGGGCACGATGAACGTCGCGATGAAGAAGATCAGACCGACCTCCCACCTTGTGCAGAAAAAAACCTGGGCGTATCCCATGAGAATTTTTTTCACCCTGCATAAGACCGCGGATGCAATGACGGACGCCTTCATTTCGCCGCGCCGCCGTTTCTTTTTATCCATGACGGGACGCTTTCCATCTTCTTCATGTATTCCACGCTCTCCGGCTCCCTGATCCCTGCGACCTGTCCGTCAAGCCCTATCATGACGACGGCCGGCCTCATCCTTATGAATTGCAGCCACTGCGTGACGTTGTAGGCGCCCACCGGATGGAGCACCAGCAGGTCGCCTGGATACACGGACGGCAGCCTCAATGAAGGCCTGATCACGTCGATGTTCATGCACAGCGGTCCGTAGATGACCGTTTCCTCGACCATGCCGTTTTTTTCCTCCACCGGGTACACGTTGTGCCTGTACCAGAAGGAGGTGAAAAGGGTGTTGACTCCCGCGTCGATTATCACCGCCCTCGTGCCGTTCGCCAGCCTTTTGTTCGCCACGACCGAGGCGCAGAGATAGCCCGCGGAGTCTATGAGCGCCCGGCCGGTTTCAAGCACCAGCGTCGGGAGCCTTTCCGGGCTGAAGCCGGCGGTAAGAAGCGCCGATGAAATCACCTCGGCATACGCGTCGATCGGCGGGTTTGAATCCTCGCCGGGTGAATACTGCTCGTGGAGCGTGCTGTTTGAAGGGAACCCCCCGCCTATGTCTATGGTCTCTATCCTGAAACCGAGCTCTTTCTCGATCGCGATCGCGAGCGACGCCAGCTTCATCGCCTGCGCCCTGTAGGCCGACGGGTCCAGTATGAAAGTACCGATATGCGCGTGAAGCCCGTTCAGATTTACGATTCCGCCGGTTTTGATCCTCCTGGCGGCGTCCATTGCTTCGCCGTTTTCAAGGTTGAATCCGAACCTGTCCCAGCAGGGATGAATGCCCGCGTCAAGGTTTATCCTGAGGCCTGCCTTCGCCGGGCCGCCGTTCCGCCTTGCTATAGCCTCGATCTGCATCAGCTCGTCGTGGTGGTCTATATTGATCTGGGCGCCGTCTTTCATCGCCCTTACAAGGGACCATTCCGGCTTGTAGGGGCCGTTGAATATGATCCTGTTTCCGGGTACGCCGTTGGAAAGGGCCATGTCATACTCGTGCTCGCTGACAACCTCGGCCCAGCAGCCCTCGTCGTGGAATAGCCCGCAAACCGCGTCCAGGTAGTTTGTTTTATACGACCAGGCGAACCTCACCTTGGGGTACCTTGCGCCGAAACTCATGGCCGCGCCGCGGATGTTCTTCCGGATGGTCCTTTCGCTGAAGATAAAAACCGGGCTCCCGAATTCCCTTACGATGTCATCGACCCTGATATTGTCGATTTCCGGCTTCGACCTGATTCCCTGGCTTTTACCGAACTTGTTGGCCAGCCCGCCCATGTGCTTGATTATCGCGGGCCTTTCATATCTCTTTTTTTCCATGGGTTCCTCCGTCATTTGCTTTCCTGTGGATTTCGCCGAGCGTCGTCATGTCGCGGTATTCGCCCAGCGGATAGATGTGATCGATCGAATTCCTGATATACATCATGCCGATCTCGTATGCGCCGAAGGGTGCTACGTCCGTCCCCATTGCCAGTTTCACTACGGCCCATGGAAGGTTCTGCCCCGCGCCGGCCGCCAGGTAGCACCAGGCCGGGAACCTTGGATTGATTTCAATGAGGTAGTAACTGCCGTCGCTCCTTTTCTTCATTATTTCGAATTCGCACGGGCCTCTCCATTTAAGCTTCCTCATGATATCGGCGACGAATGCGTTCATCATTGGATCATTGACAGTGACGCCGGCCCAGGCCTTTCCCTTGTCGGTAAGCTGGAGTTTTTTCATCGGCACGGCCCCTATGAGGCCGCCCACTCCGTCCCCCAGCGCCACCACGTCGTATTCATCGCCCTCGATGAACTCCTGCAGTACGACCGGGAGGCCCCATTTCGAGGATATTATCCTGAAGAGCCTTTCCGCCTCGATGTGTGAGTAGGCCATATAGGCGTCGTAGAATTGTCCCTTTACCATGAGCGGATAGCCCAGTTCGATGCCGGCCTGAAGGAGCGCGGAAACGTCCGACACGCTTTTTCCCTTCGGGACGCTTATCCCCATGGTCTCGGAGAGCCTGTTGAATTTCGATTTCGACCTCAGCTCCAGCCCGTCCATCGTCGGAAGGAAGGTCTTGATTCCCATGGCATTTAGCTCTTCCCTGACGGCTATGTACGCCTGCAGTTCCGCGTCAAGCGTCGGCATCAGCACGTCGATCCTTGTTTTCGAATGTATTTCGCGTATTCTTTCAAGGAGGGCGTATGAGCCTTCCGATGGATACGACATCAGGTAAACGTGGTCGCATATCCCGTTCATGTACACGCCGGCGTCCAGCGGTTCGTACGACAGCCCTATTATCTCGCCTTCGAATTCGCCGGAGTCCCTGATCGCCCTTATCATGGCGACCCCGGGACCGGGATTGTCGCTCGCGTTCATTCCGGTAACCGCTATCCTGAAATCTGTTCTATTCATGACCCGCCGTCCCGTTGTCTTCGTCCTGGGGAACGAGATTTATCGTCTTCAGGTAATTTATGAAGAGGGTGGAGTCGTTCAGCGCGGTTTCTGCCGGTACGTCGTAGATTTCGGCCAGCCTGCCCGCGATTTCCTGCGGCCCGTCGCCTTTTATGAGGTCCTGCAGTATGTCGCGCCCGGTTTCGTTGAGCGTATAGGTGAAGCCCGTCTCGGTATCGAAAAGAAAACCGTTTTCGCTCAGCGCCAGGCTTTCGTATCTTTTCCTGTTCATGTTTCCTCCCGTATTTAAATATTTTTCAACGCCGGTTATCTGGGCGGTCCGGGGGAAAAGGCACCGAGCTCGTCCGGGGTCAGTCTCCCGTCTCCGTTGCGGTCGAGCCGCTTGAAAAGTTCGTTGTGGTGCGTGATCCATTCCTCCCTCGTCACCGCTCCATCGCCGTCCGCGTCGATTTTCATGAACGGCAGCGGGCCGGGGCCGGGAGGGGGCGGTCTGAATCCGCCGCGCATCTTTTTTTCGTGGAACCGTCCCATCTCCTGCGGGGTAAGGTATCCGTCCCGGTTTTCATCGATGAGGCCGAAATCCGCGATCCTGTCGTTATGGAATTTCGTCCATTCCACCCTGGTTATCCTGCCGTCCCCGTCCATGTCCGGAAATGGACCCGCGGGGCCGTGCGGGTGGTTTATTCCTCCGGCGCATCCAGGTAGAATCAGCAGGCCTGATGCGAGAAATGATATCAGAGCTTTTTTCATGGTTACCCTCCGTCGGGCGGCCGATTTAAGCGTCACCCGTTGTTCATGGGTCAAATAAACCATGAAATGGAAGGCTTATCGACCTTCCCGCTAAGGCTGGACGTTTTTTCTGTGGGTATTAAAGAAATTTTTTACGGTAATCCGAGGGTGAAAAACCCGTCGTTTTCTTGAATATGCTGTTGAAGGCTGATTTTGAATTGAACCCGGAATCATAAGCGATCCTGAGTATGGTGTGCTCTGAATACAGTTTATCGTTCATTTTCTTTTTAGCTTCTTCAATCCTGTATTCATTGATATACATATAAAAATTTTTATTTAGTTTTTCATTTATTATCTGGGTAAGATAGTGCCTCGGGATATCGAGATGCTCGGAGACGTCCAATATCGTCAGGTCGCCGTCCATGTAGGGCTTTTCCTCACTCATGTAGGATTCGAGTTTCTTAAGGTAATTCTCCGCGTCCTCATCCTTGAGCCCGGATTTTTCATACCTGCGGTCCGCAGGTGTTTCATCGGTTCCTGCCCCGGTGTCTTCTTCCGCGTAAATCACGGGCTGGCTGAGAGCGAAGAAATTAAAGGTGAAAATGAAGAACACCATGCCGATTGACTCAAGTGCCGGCACCGGGTCGGGATACTGGAAAAGGGGGATCCTCGGTGCGAGGAACGATGCGGCGAATACGAATATGAAGGCCAGGGCGAAGGACGCCGCGGTCCACTGGAGCCAGTGGAGGGTTATCCTTGACGACCTGAAGGAAAAGTATTCTGAAATTTTGCGGTCGTGGCGCCTCAGAAGAATGATTGCGAGCACCGTGTAGGATATGAATGAAAGTATGTTCGCGGAAACGGAGACCGCGGCCAGGGGACCTTCGCCGGGTATACCGGGAGCCGGCCGAGGGGCGAAGGAAAAAGAGGCGGCAAGAAGTAAAAGAAAAGGCGCCAGGTGGAGCATGTCATGGGGCCTGATCGACGGGTGTTCTTCAACCATTGTCCGGGTGTAGAGATATAGAAGGGGACCGTAAGTCAGCGTGCATTGCCTTGCCGCCGCGATCGCCGGTCCGGCCGGCCCGTGCATGATGTTCATCGACAGGATGATTGATATCAGGGGCGCGGCAAGCAGGAGCATCAGCAGGGATACGATCCAGTCCGAAGTCCTCAGGGGCCTCCTGTTTATGAAGAAGAAGGACGCGAACAGCGCCTGCGCCATGCCTATGTAGACGAGGTATATCATTCCCTCGGGCCCCGTTCCGGTCCGGGACCGCCGGGGCCAGGGCCTTTCGGGATTTCGTTCGCGTCAAGGTGGCCGTTTTTATCGGCGTCAAACCTGTCGAAGAGGGCCTCGTGGTGCTTTATCCATTCTGTTCTGGAAAGCTTGCCGTCGCCGTTTTCGTCGATCCTCCGGACAAGGCTGTCAGCCGGAGGACGGGGAGGCCCCTGCCTGTCGGACGAGGACGCGTTGTGTTTTTCGATATCAGCGGAGACGATAATGCCGTTTTTGTCCGCATCCATCGCGTCGAACACGGATGAAAAATGCGATACCCATGATTTTTTTGAAATCCTTCCATCGGTTCCGGTCTGGATTCCGAAGACGGGAAGCGGTTCTGCGTGGCGTCCGGGCGTAATCCCCGTCCTTTCAGGGCCGCTCAGCAGCACGAATGCGATCATGAGCGAGATAAAGACAATCGAGCTAAGCGCGATAATGATGTTCTGTTTCAAAGGATTAAGCCCCCATATTATTTCTGTTTTAGCGCCCGGCCGGGCGTTTATCAAAAATCATTGATTCCGCGTGCATTGATGTGACGCCCGGGGAATTAAAATGTTTCAGGGATTATTGCGGAGCGCCTGATCCATCATTCCTGTTTCAGTATGGGCCTCAGGTCGTCAAGCCTGTCGAAAAGGTGCCAGATGTAGTTTCCGCCGCCCTTTTCCCTGTGCGGATGAAGGTCGGCGAGCGCCGGGTCTTCCAGGTATGACCTGAATGCTTCAGGCGATTCCCATTCAACGAGTATGAGCACGTTCCTGGGCGCGATGTCGCCCCTGACGGATTCGCGGAATTTTCCCAGCGCTATCACCCTTCCTCCATGCGCGGCAACCTCGCTCGCCGATCTTTTAGAATAGGCCAGGTATTCATCCCTGTCGCTGACGTCGAAAAGATTAAGCGCGTAAACCGGTTTATTTTCCATATAATATACCTTCCGGATTAAGCGATTCTATATGAATCCCGGAATGAGGCAAGCCAAATTTTATCATCCCTTTCCGAAAGGAATTGTCATTGACCCCGCTGCCGTTTCAGGGCATATTTTACATGTGATTATAATACCGTTCGCGTCAAAATCGGCGTCATACAGGAGGGATGAATACCATGGAAAAGGACAGGATTAATAAAGAGCGCGGTTTCTGGAGCGGCTTCGCGGGCAAATACGACGGATTCATGAAGAGGCTGGGCGGGGCCTATTCCGAAATGTATTCGGTCCTTTTAAAGGAACTGGACCGGGATTTCAACGTGTGCGAGATAGCCTGCGGAACCGGTCTTGTATCCATGGAAATCGCCCCGCTGGTTAAAAAACTCAGCGCGTCGGACATCTCGCCGGAAATGATAAAAATCGCGGAAGAAAAGGCCCGGGCCGCCGGCATTACGAACGCGGATTTCCGGGTAATGGACGCATATGGACTGGATTATCCGGACGGGGCCTTCGATGCCGCTGTCGCTTGCAACGTGCTGCACCTGCTTTTCGAGCCGTCCCGGGTGCTTTCAGAGCTCGGAAGGGTGCTGAAAAAGGGGGGCATGCTGATAGCGCCCACTTTCTGTCACGGGGAGGGGATCAGGAGCAGGCTGGTTTCCAGGATCATGGGCCTGGCCGGGTTCGAGGCAAGGACGAGATGGTCCTTAAAGGGCCTGGAAAAGTTTATCGAGGATTCCGGATTCGAGGTCAGGGAAAAGAGGGTCATAAAGGAGACGATCCCGCTGCTTTACATAACGGCCGTATCCAGGGGTAATTGATTACCAGTCATCGACAGCACCATGATCGTGAAGTCGTCTTCAAGACCTCCTCCGGTGTATCCGGAGACGTAGTCGTATACATTGCCGCAGATGGCTTCCGGCGTTTTCGCCGTATGCTCCCTGATCAGGTCATGGAAACCGCTGTCTCCCAGCATAACGGCTCCCTTCCGCGCCTCTATGACGCCGTCCGTGTAGAGCACCATCTTGTCGCCGGGCCTCAGCTCGCTTTCCGCCTCCTCGAACCTCGCGGCGGGGAGCTCGCTTATGAACCTGCCCCTGGGGTTGATGATCTCCACCTCTCCGCCGGATCTCAGGATCAGCGCGGGCGGGTGGCCCGCGCTCGAGTAGACGAGCCTTCCCGTTTTAAGGTCGATGAAGGATATTCCGGCGGTCACGAAATTGTTCCCGAGTTTTCCGGACATAGAGTTCTGTATGTTCATCAGGGTGTCCGAGGGCCTGTCGAGGGTCTCGCCCCAGGTGGACAGGGACATCTTGACCATCGTCGCCATAAGCGCCGCGGATATGCCGTGCCCGGAAACGTCGCATATGAACATTCCCATGATCCCCGCTTCCGGCCTGTGGTATATGTCCACGAAATCCCCGCCGATGCCGAGCATCGGAACGTATTTGTACGCGATTGCAGCGGTCCTGGTCGCGGGAAGCCTTCCCGGAAGAAGCGCGAACTGTATTTTCTGCGCGAGCAGTATCTCTTCTTCAAGAATTGCCTTTTCCATCTCGGCCTTCCTTGCCCGTTCCTCCGCCGCCTCTTTTTCCTGCAGTCCGGCGCACATGTCGTTGATCGTTTCGCCGAGCATCCCTATCTGGTCCGCCGACCTGACGTCCGCCCTGGCTGTGTAATCGCCCTTCCTGATCCTGCGGGTCACCCGCTCCAGCTCTTCAAGAGGGGTCTGGAAGAAGCTGGAAATCAGCAGGGTTATCGCCAGGCCGGATATGATGAACCAGGCGCCCAGGGCCGTTATGTACCTGTAGGTGTCGCCGGATTTCACGCCGTGGAAGATTATATTGTAGGCCAGCAACATGAAAAGCAGGCAGGGATAGAGGATCGTCGATATGAAGAAAAAAACGAATTTGGATCTGATGGTTATGAGGGCCCTTCCCGCGCTCCTGTATATCCTGCCGTCCGGGAAGAAAATCGGAATCAGGAACCTCCGGTTGAAAAGCTCGGTCGCGTAATAGATCGCGGTCATGCACACTATGCCGCTGAAGAACATTTCAAGGAAGAGGAGGATTACTATCTTCGGCGGCAGGGCGAGGCATATCCTGGAGCACGTTAAAGCCTGCATGGCGAAGGCCGTGAGCCATCCGATGACGCTGATCATGCCGTATGCAAGCGGTGAATTTATAAGGAGTTTTTTAGAAATGTTTGAATACCTGCCGCCCTTTACAGTGTCGCGGATCATGGAGGCGTTGTATAATGAACTCAGGATTATGGCCAATAAAAAGGACACGGCCATTACAAGGTGCGTCTGCGGGGTCAGTTTCGCCACGGTCTCGTCGAACTGGGGATGGTTAAAGACGAACTCCATGATATGGCTGCTCATCACCCCGAGGTAGTTGGCCGCTATCGGAATGACGAACTGCACGGTCAGGAGAAGCGAGAGCATCCTGATTTTAGATGGTTTTTCCATGATAATGTTTTATATTAAAATTAATATCACTATATCTTTGATCAGAATTTTCTCAAGTGTTTTTTATTTATACTTAAAAATGTGTTTATTAAGAAAATACATCCGCACGGTTTATTTTTTAACATGCAATACATGAAAGGCCGGGAAAATCCCGGCCGGTCCATGTAAGGCTGCATTCATGAAAAAGTGATTCAGATGTTTGATTACATATGAAAAATAAGTAACTTTAATGTTACTTATTTAATTAAATTTTTGCATCTCCCGAAGCATGGGGGTAACCCTTGACGGGGTCCGGATCAATTGTCCGTGTTTTTTGCGCCCCCAAACTCAAGGTCATCCATGCCCATCGCATCCTTTCCCGGCATTTCTGAATCCGATTCCATGAGGTCCTGAGGAACTGCCGCCGGTGTCTGATTATTTAAGCATTTGCAGAAAATGTCCCTGGAATTGCCTTCAGGACAAAAAAATAAAAAAAAATTTATATATGCGGGAAAGAAGGGAGATAGGAGAGAGATAAAAGGTGAACTGCAAGAATACAGGCAGGGAATGAAAGTTTTAGACCGAAAAATTTTTTATAAAAAGAGAGAGCTGTTCGTTAATGGGACCGGCAAAACGCTTATTTGAAATGAAAATTAAAAGACGACTATGACGTTTAAATAGTGCTTGAAAAAACGGGATTTTGATGATATAATTAATACAAATAACGGCATTAAATTTTTCAGTTTTTTGCGCGGGAGACGCTGACGGTTTTAGATGTGGAAAGCGTGAAATTCAAATGATTCTACAGGCTGTTATACGCAATTCATGAAATAACCGTATTATGATGCAAAGACGAAATGCGGGGATGGAGTGGTTGGGCGAAAATGAAATTAAAGGTATTTTTATGGATGAAATAACTCATTTTATTAACGATTCTTCACTTCTTGAAAAAAGAAATTATCACAGATAATTAGTTTCCTCGGAGACGGTCGTTTAAAAAATAATGATGAAACTTTTCGTTCTTTTCTTAAGCAAATTCCCAATGATTATTTAGTAAAATTCGCTGAAGAATGCCTTGATAAAGCTTTTCAAGACAGTGGTCTTGCACTTCAAGATATTGTTAATGAAATTGGATCAAGACTTGGTTTTCTTGTTACACCAGGTTTATATCGTGGCAATAGGCATGATATTGGTTTTGATGGTATTTGGAAACAATACGATGACTGGTCATTAGTAATTGAAGTTAAAACAACTGATGCATATCGAATTTCTTTAGATACTATTTCTCAATATCGAGATAATTTAATTTCCTCTAATAAACTTATTGAATCGAAAAGTTCAATTCTTATTATTGTTGGCAGAGATGATACTGGTGAACTTGAAGCACAGATCAGAGGTTCAAAACACGCATGGGATATACGCTTAATAAGTATTGATTCCTTAATTAGGCTTTTACATATTAAGGAATCTTTAAGTGATGAAAATACTGCACAACAAATATCTATTGCACTTAGACCTTTTGAATATACCCGTGTTGATCAATTAATTGAATTACTATTCAAGGCAATAAAAGATATTGAAGTAGAAGAGAAAGCCGATGAAAACGTAGATTATTCGAATGACACCAGTACATCCTCTAACACCGAGAAAAAGTTTACTCCAGTTAATTTTCATGAGCCCATTTATGAATCAATTAAGAATAAACTCGGTATTAGCTTCATTAAGCAATCTAAATCATCATATTCTTCAACAGATTCTGAAATTGGTGTTGTTATATCAATTTCAAAACAACATCCTCCTTACAACAGCCAATTTGATTCTCGATACTGGTTTGCTTTTCATCCGCATCAAAATACATTTTTGTCTAAATATAAAAAGGCATTTGTATGTTATGGTTGTGGAGATGAAAAACACTCTTTTTTATTACCTTTCGATTATTTAATACCAAAACTTAATTATATGTGGCAAACTAAAAACGCCGATCGGGAATACAAGCACATTGTAATTTATCACAATAGTGAAGGTTATTTTCTAAGAACAAATATTGATGACAAAGAACATTATGATAATATCAATGAGTACATGCTATAATCTGTACAGTGGTGTTATGATAAAAGCAAGCGGAGGTTAGATTGATAAAGTTTTCTTTGTGTTCTCTACGGTTTCGGATTATTATCCGATCAGAACAAAGA
>JALOTL010000044.1 GCA_025457915.1 Spirochaetota bacterium
TGCAGCCCGTCCCTGCTCGTGACCACTACCGCCAGGACGGCGGTTATCATCAGCGCGAACGCGATTATATATGTGAATTTCATGATTTTTCCTCCAATAAGTGAAAAAGCGCTTACAGGTATCAACTCCGCCCGATAAAGGACGTTATGAAAATATAATAAAGAAATATTTTTTTTTCAAATAATTCTGGAAATAAAACAGATAAAAGAATAATATCAGCAGGCGCCGTCGATTGCCGCGGCGCTGAATAATCGAAAAGGACGTGGCGCGATGACTGATAAAAAAACCGGGGAGTTCGAGTTCAGGCTTGCGGGGATAAGGGACGTCGATGTCCTCACCTCGCTGAGGGTCGAGCTCCTGAGGGAAATGGGCAACATAAAGACCGCCGAGGGGGTCCCGGAGCTTGAGAACGGGATCAGGGCGTATTTCAGGTCGCACATAATAAAAGGCGACTTCATATGCTGGGTAGCCGTTTCCGGCGGCGGGATCGTCGCCACGAGCGGGCTGGTGGTAATTGAAAGGCCGCCCATAATGGGAAATCAGAAGGGCCTGGAGGGCTATATAATGAACATATACACGAGGCCCGCGTCCCGGAAGATGGGCGCGGCGGCCGGTCTCATGAAGATGATAAAGGAGCACGCGGAATCGGCAGGGATAAACATGCTGTGGCTGCACGCGACGCCCGGCGGCAGGCGGCTTTACGAGGGCCAGGGTTTTACGGCCAGGGCGGAGATGGAAAAAAGCGATCCGGAAATGAACGTCGAGATGGTCCTTTATTTCGGTGGGGCGTATTGATGGTATCTTCATGCCGGGTCAATATTGAATCGGCTGGCAGTAAAAACCGGCACAATGCGTCATGCGGCAGGGATGGAAAATCATATATCAGGATATAAGAATTAATATTATGCAACACAATGACGTGATACCAATAAATATTGCAAAAGATAGACATTTTTTTCCGTGCTGCTTTGTCTTTCTGCTGTCCTTTCTGGTTTTACTGTCCGCCGTAAGCCCGGCACTGGCCGTTAAACCTCAGAATTGTTCAAGGCTGAAGGATGGTCTTGAAATCAACCGCCATTGTTCCCTGTTGATCGATCATTCGCGCGCCTTAAAAATAGAAGACGTGAGTTCTAATGACATGTCAGGCCGCTTTGATCCGATAACGGACGGTAAAAGCGGATTCGGTTTTACAGATGCGGTCTTCTGGTTGAGGTGCGATATACCGGCTGTAAAGAACGACAGGCAGGAACAGTACCTTGAAATCCAGTACGCCCTTATGGACCGCGCTGATTTTTACCTGCGGAAATCCGACGGCTCCTGGCAGGAAAAGAAGGGCGGCTACCTTCTCCCATTCGGTGAGCGCGAGATACGCCACCGCCATATCGTCCATGCCTTTGACCCGTCTGCGGGAGGCGACACGAGAATTTATCTGCGCCTCGAGACCAAGGACCGCATGGAGTTTCCCCTCGTGGTTTGGACCCGTACGGCCTTTTATAACAAGGACCATCTCGAACAGCTTGTACTGGGCCTCTATTACGGGCTCCTGTTCGTCATGATCTTTTACAACCTGCTCATCTTCATTTCAATACGGGACCGAAGCTATCTCTATTACGTGGTCTATATCGCCCTCACCGCCCTTACCATGCTTCAGCAGAACGGGCTGCTTATAGAATACGCTCCAGTAATTCCGGCGCACAGCATTCTCGTAATAAGCCCCCTGTGCTTCGTGTCCGCCGGGCAGTTTATCCTGTCATTTCTGAATACCCGCGAACAGTTTCCAGTACTGCACCGGTTTTTCAGGGTACTGCAGTGTCTCTTCATCCTGCCGCCACTCCTGGCCCTCTACCATTACGGCACCGGGGTAAAGGTCAATGCCTTTCTCGTGATCATATCCATAATGTTTATTTTCATTATCGGTTTTTTAAGCCTGAAGAAGGGATACCGTCCGGCCCGCTATTTCATGCTCGCGTGGACGGCGGTGCTCATCGGCGTGCTTATATATATGTTCAAGGTGCTGGTGCTGCTGCCCAACAACACCTTTACAACATACGCAATGCAGTTCGGCTCGGCCCTTGAGGTCATCCTCCTGTCCCTTGGCCTCGGCGACCGCTTTAATGCGATAAAGGAAGAGGCGCTTGAGACGCAGACGCGCATGGCGGGTTCATTCTCCCGCTTCGTTCCACATGAGTTCCTGGAAATGCTGGCAAGGGAGAGCATCGTCGACGTCCAGCTTGGCGACCAGGTGCTGCGCGATATGACGGTGCTGTTTTCCGATATCCGTTCGTTTACATCCATGTCCGAAAAGCTGACGCCGAAAGAGACGATAGATTTTCTGAACGAATTTTTCGGACGCATCGCCCCGGTGATCAGGGCGCACGGCGGGTTCGTGGACAAATATATCGGCGACGCGGTCATGGCGCTTTTCCCTGACAAGCCCGATGACGCCCTGGACGCCGCCCTCGCCATGACCGCCGAGCTGGATGTTTTTAACCGGCATCGTCTCGGCAGCGGAAGCGGACCGGTCGGCATCGGCATAGGCATCCATTCCGGCGCCCTCGTGCTCGGCACGATCGGCGAAAAAGACCGTCTTGAAACAACGGTGATCGCGGACGCCGTCAACACGGCGTCGCGCATCGAAGGGCTCAACAAGGAGCTCGGCACCCGCATACTGGCGAGCCGCGACAGCGTGGTGCGTTTAACCGGACCGGACAGGTACAGCCTGAGGGACATGGGACCGGTGAAGATCCGGGGGAAAGAAGAGCCGGTCCATTGTTTTGAGGTCGGATGTCATGATGACCGGAAATAAAAAACCCGCCTGTATTCCCCATTCGCGTCCGTAGCAAATCCGGGCCGGGATGAAAGCGCTTATTTATCCGGCACAATCCGGCGGGACGCCGGAAAGATAGAGGTTGAAACGAGGTTGATTCGGGGTTGATCGGAGTCATCTTTAACGGCTTTCCCGGGCTTGATTCCGGAGGGAGGGAAATTATTTTTCAGCAAAACCCGTCGGTCATTTGACTATATGTGGGGTACCGCGGCCGGGAAAGGCGTTATTGAAATTTTTCTTAATTTTGGCGCGGCGCGCGAAAATTTTAAGGCCCTGTCCCGTATTTTTACTATTGAAACATGTCTTTTATGCTTCACGTAAGAGTCAGTATGACCATTGTTTAATCAATGCATCAATATATGAACGGGATGAGCCGTTTTGATTCTTTTTTATACCGCATATAATCATTTTTATAAGCAATCTCCAGATTTTTTTCTTCAGATGGAATTATAACAAATATAAGCAGCATAAGAAATAAAAAGAATAAAATTGAAAAAATATAAACCCTGGTAAGCAATGTCAGTCCGATGCAGTTGCAGAGAACAGATGTATACATTGGGTTCCGCACCAATTTAAAGGGGCCGTTGGTGAATAGAGTATCTTCAGGTCCAGGCATCACCGCCGCTATTCTAAATGATTTTTTCATAATTATTCTTGCCCAGGATAATAGACCAACGCCGGCAAAAAGCAAAATAATCCCTGCCGGTTGAATTATTAATAATGATGGTTTACTTATATTGATTTGAAAAGTTTCAAATATATTACTGCGTTCAATAAGAAATAAAATTCCTGCTGCTGGTATCAATATTAACTCATAAACCAAATGTAAAATATTGTATAACCATGACAATAATCCTCCCCGGGGCTTTTCAATTTTCAGAGACCCGGGGGACAGCAAAAAAATTGCCCCTGAAACAGACCACAGTATCATTATTATCAAACCAGCAATTTTATCACTAATTAAAATCATAGGACATACCCTCTGCAATATTTATAAATTCGATTTTCTTTTCGGAAAATTTAGCCACATAAAAGTTTTCTCAAACCGCCCTGCCATTAATGAGAAATAATTCTGCTTATCTTCAGCACGGAAAGGTTTCCGGTGAAGAAAAAATTCATTTCATGAGAAATTGATTCATAAAAACCATGATAATTCCCATGCTTGAAAACACCGTTTTGGAAAAAATTTCCTTTATCCGGCATGGACTTATTAGATTTTTTTATTATGATTGTTGCCCCTGTTGTAGCATTGTATCT
Organism: Spirochaetota bacterium; assembly: GCA_025457915.1. Taxonomy (GTDB): domain Bacteria; phylum Spirochaetota; class UBA4802; order UBA4802; family UBA5550; genus JALOTL01. The sequence goes on from JALOTL010000044.1 coordinate 4,085, forward strand.
GATTCCCCAGAACCGCGGTCTCCGCGCTGCACCTGTTGCACGAATCGCAAGATGCGTCTCTCGTGTCGCCCGACAACCATCTGTTGGGCAGGTTCGGTTCTCGCAGCAATGGCCTGGCCATGCCGATCATATCCGCGACATTATTGGAAAGGATGCCTTCAGCTTCAGATAGCCTTCTAATGCCGCCGGGTAAAAGTATAGGGGTTTTTAATCCGTCCATTTTCAACCGTTTTGCCGTTGCCGCAATATATGGTTTGGATACTCCGGCAAAAGGCTTATAGAGAAATGATACGCATTGCAAATACATTTTCGCCATCAGGCTGCGGTCACGGCCCATTATGTTTGCCGGCATCTTTCCCCGGGTGTGCGATATGGTCGCGTTTTCAAGTATTCCTGTCTGGATCTCTAAAGCATCGAGGCCCAATCTCTCCAGGCCAAATGCGGTAGAGGAATTATCGGGGAATCCCCTTCCAAAAAGGAGCAGGTCGCCCATATTTATTTTGGCAAAGACAGGGAATTCCGTCCCTACAGCCTTACGGACTGCAAGGTAGACCTCTTCCATAATCCTGAAGCGTCGCCGAGCGTCGCCGCCCCAGTCATCATTCCTATGGTTCATTAAGGGAGATAAAAAGCTCGACAACAGATAACCGCCCGCCGCGTGGATCTGAACGCCGTCAAAACCGGCTTCTTTGGCCCGTGCGGCCGCGCTGCCGAAATCCCTCGCCACTTCCTTTATCTCTTTATCCGACATCTTTCGCGACCGGTAAAAGTCTAAAAAATTCGGCAATGACGACGGCGCGGCAGGCCGTTCTCCCCGCATCGCCGCTTTGCTTATTTGGCGGCCCCCATGTGAGATTTGCATGATGATTTTCGCGCCCTGCCCATGCACGGCTTCGATGGTATTCTTCCATGCGGGAATGACCTCGTCGGCATGGATACCATGCTGGCTCAGGTATACCCGGCCGCTCATGTTCACGTAAGCATAACCGGTAATGATCAATCCACTGCCGCCTTTGGCCACCCTTGTATAAAAGTTCTGCGTCTTGTCGGTGGGCATGCCGTTTTCAGCAGCTGCGCATTCCACGGTGGGCGCCTTGTAAATCCTGTTTTTCAGGGACATCCCATTGATGATAAGCGGTTCAAAGAGACGTTTTTGAGAATTAACATTGCCGTCATTAATTTCCACCATGATTGCCACCTGTTCCTTCGTGAATCCGAATTATATAAAAATATACGCTGACTTTCCCTTTTATCTCCATAATCCCCATAAGCGTACGGGCGTTTACTTTTCTGAAATGATCTATTATCGGGAGGAAGTTATAGATCATGGCTGTTGAAATTTTATTTCTATACACAACCGTTTCCAGAATCGCGGTAGCGCCGGGAAACCCAAATTTTATTCCAAAAAATGAAAACACCCATGCGTTAACCTTATTTTTACTCATGTAGCTTTTACCGTATAATCTGGGTAGATATTTTAATATTTTTTCAAACTTGCTTCCCGTTCCTTCAGTAAAAATATACCCGACTCTCCACTTCCCCATCATTTCATCAATGGTGATTGGTTGTAACTCTTCAAATAATTCATCCAATTCTTTGCATAAAACGGCATTATTCCTATGAACAATTTTTTCAAATTCGTCTGTAACAATTTCTTCATCTTTATTGGCATATAGATTTCCCATAAAAAACCATCCATATCGTTGTAAAGTCCCCCACATGATCGAGGGCTGACATGCTTTCCAGCTACATAAAACATTATATCAAATATAAGATACACAGTCATTTACATATGTTGATAACTATACAAGGTATGCTTTTTTTTAGGTGAATTCACAATAACTTCATTTTAATATTCTCTGCCGGCATAATAGCGGCGTGCCAGTCAAACAACTGGCCCCGGGGCGTTACGTTTGTTAAAAACCGGTATTTTCCAATTTCATATTAAAAAATCCGGTTTTTATAGCCGCCCGTAAGATAAAGAAATTGCGCTATGTTTATAAGACAGAAGGGGGTTATCGGAAATAGTTCCTTTCCGCATTTCTCATGACAAAAAGCGAGTGCAACCGATGTTGAAATTTTTTGGGTTGTTGAATAAAGTTAAGCCAATAATCTACCGTATCCTGTATATTGTTATCTGTTTTCCCTTTCCCCTGATGCTGACCGGCGGCAGCATTTCGGCCTTTATCATCTCCCGGGTCTCATTGAAGACATCTTGTGAAATGAGCATTGAAGCGGAGAACTCCTTGCAAAGGCCTTCGATACGCGAAGCCGTGTTAACCACATCACCGATCACGGTGTATTCAATCTGGCCTTCGGAACCGATGTTCCCTGCAAAAACCTCTCCGGTATGAATGCCAATACCCACGCGAATCGTTGTTTTGCCTTCAATAGAACGTTCCCTGTTAAGTTCCTCCAGGCACGAAAGCATGTCTATCGCGGCGGCTACTGCGTTCCTGCTGTCCTGTCCCGATGCGGGCGAGGGGTGAGGAATACCGAATACCGCCATAATGGCGTCGCCTATGTATTTATCGATCATTCCGCCGTTTGCAAATACAGCACCGGTGAGCCTCTTGCGATAATCTGAAAGGAAATCATTTAATTCCATCGGCGTCATCCCCTCGGCCATGCTCGTGAAACCGCGGATATCGCAGAAAAGCACGGTTACGTTACAGCGTTTACCAGCCATGATAATATCCGGGTTATTCGTGATTTCACTGACAAGCGCGGGCGAAAAGTAGCGCGACAGGGACGCTTTCTGTGTTTCTATGATCCCGATACGCCGGACCATCCTGATGGAACGGAAGATTGCATACGCAATCGATATGGCTATGCACAGGAAGATTGCCGGTTTCGTCGTGAATACGTCTGCCAGTATCACACCGGGTCCCAGAATGTATTCGCGCCAGTTAGTAGTGGTCTCCAATCCGACATGTAATCCATAGGCCAGAAATGATCCATATAATAGCATAAACAGGGAAATGGAGAAGACCACATAAAGTATTCGGAACTGAAAGACCGTTATGATGATCGGAAAGAGATAATACAACATGGTCTGGTTCTTGAGGTGATAGCTGTAGTTGTCAGGGCTTTCAATCTGCCACCAGAGGAGCAGGATCGTGGTGAAAATAGCATAATCCACCCCTATGACCATGTATCCGAATACCCTATTGAGTCTGTCCCACCTGCGGGCGAGGATGAAAGTATGACCCAGCGTAAACAAGAGATAAACCAAGAAGGCGACGGAATTGACAAAAACCCCGGCGATGTTACCCCCCATTATTGAAACATTCGCATTAATGAAGATCGGCACAGCTGCTATGGCAAGAAATATGTACCGAAACCTGTTTGCCATTACCGCGCCATTATATTCTTCCATTTTCAGGATGTCAGCAGCGTCGGGAGAGAAAATATTTTCTTTCCAGAATTCGACAACGCTTTTAATCTTTTGTGTGAACATCTAACACCTCATTTATCTTATTGTTCCATGACTCTTTTTTATATAGGATAAAGTTTTTTTATTTTTGAAAGTATCTTTTCTTGTATCTATACTTCCCGTATTATTTAAATAATCCTCAAATTTTTCAAGGGCAGATGAATATGAACATGGCTTATTATATCTAATAACAGCTATTGGGGCATTTACATATGTTGATCGGTTTTGGATTTATTCTTTTTTTTCCGCAAATTAATTCAGGCGGGTGCAGGTATATAATTAAAATAACCGGGCTTAATATTTACGATTTTTCAAGATGCATCGTTTTCCGGATCCTGCTTAACTGCGTCGGCGTGATGCCGAGATATGAAGCGATGTAATACTGCGGTATTTTTTCAGCCAGATCGGGAAACTCCCGTAAAAACATCAGATATCTTTTTTTCGCGTCTTTAGTCGCGAACTCCTCCAGCTTTTTATATACCGATTCCAGGTATTTCTCTATTTCCATTTTCGCGAATAGACCGAAGGACGGATATTTCTCAAACATTCGCTGCAGAACGGAGTAGTCAGCCAGCATGACGGGCGCATCGGTTATGGCCTGAATGGTTATCGTGCTCTGCTCTTCAGGATCAAATGTCGCCAGCATGAATTGATTTTCGGTAATAAATGTTTTAATAAATTGCGAACCATCCTCATTAAGGATATACATATTAAGGATTCCTTCACACACAAATCCGCAATATTTAGACGGTTCGCCCTGTTTGGAAAAATATTCTCCTTTTTTATATAGTCCGGGGGAAAATAAACGCATCACCTCATCCAGAACATCGATTGACATGCTGAAGTTCGAAGTAATGTAATTTCTTAACTTTTTTTTGCTGTTATCCGTGTCTATCATGGTCCTTTGCCGATAGAAGCGGGCACTATGTTCATATTGAATTCAATTCGTTGCCTGGCCAAGGTTCACTTTCATGATCCATATTAAATGCCGGCGCGTTAGCCGTTAGATATTCCAGAATCTCATTCCCTGTATTTTCTATGCCATGCTTTTTATTTGAAGGAGTATAAATCGCATCTCCATCATTAACCTCTTCCTGTTCATTTTCAATAACAATTAATCCTTTTCCACGAATTATATAACAATATTGCCCGGGTTAAATTTCAAGGCCCTCTCCCGTATTTTTACTATTGACATATATCGTTTATGCTTTATAAAAGAGCCATTCCGTCCCCTGGGCACGAGCTGAACGGGACGCGCTTTCCCGGATATTGAACATGAAAACAACAGGGTTATAGCACAAGAAATATCCGGCTTTTCCCGGGAGGTTTCCATGAAGATGTTTTATCTGTTCGTGATATCACTTGTAGCTGTGTTCATGGCCACGACGGCCGACTGCGGTTCCGCGAAAAAGCGCATCACCGAAAAGGAGGCGGTCGCCCTCGCGAGGGATTATCTCGTTAAACAGGAACACGCATCGCTCTATGAGCTCGATTCACCGCACGTGACTTCTCGCGGCGACGAGTATTACGTACAGTTCAACGATAAAAGAAGACACGTTAAGCCGGGCGTTTGCATCGTGTCGGTGCATAAATACACCGGGACCTTGAAGTACGTACCCGTGGAATGACGGGACCGCCGGGAAAATTTTCAGCCCGGTATCACGCATTTGCTGGTGCTGCATATAACACGGCGTAATGCGCCGGGAACGTTATTTATTGTATTTAATCAAAACCCATGAATAATATATATATTACCCCTCGTGAAACCGGTAAACTGGAAGTAAAAATCCCTTATAATAAGGAACTGCTTGCCGGTATGAGGACTATTCCCAATCGGAGCTGGGACAGCATGTCAAAAACATGGCATATTCCCAACAGAAAGGAATATCTTGATATAATACTTGGGTCCGCAATAAATCTTGGTGCTGAAGTTTATATTGGGGACCGGGATCCGATCATTTATCATGCAGAAGCTCATCAGGAAAAGGAATACCTTATGGAACTCCGCAGAGAGCTGACCGTTAGAAAATACAGCATGAATACGATTAAGAGTTATGTCCGCTGCAACAGGGACTTATTGAAGCACGCCGGAAAGAAACCAGAAGAAATTAAGCAGGATGACATCACGGCATTTATATACAGCGAAATTTCAGAAAAAATGATAAGCGCATCAACCGTGCAGATTATAATAAACGCTGTAAAATTTTATTATGGAGAGATGCTAAAGAAAAGTTTCATCTATGAAATAAAAGCGCCCGGGAAGGACAAAAAACTTCCGGTCATATTAAGCAAGAATGAAGTAACCGCTATACTCGAAAGCATCGCTAACCTTAAACACAAAACAATAATGATGCTTATTTATTCCGCCGGACTCCGCCTTAACGAAGCAATAACAATGAATAAACGTGATATTGATTTTGAAAGAGGAATGATATACATCAAATGTTCAAAAGGAAGAAAAGACAGAACAACTCTTTTGTCTGTAAAATTTAGTCAGCTCCTTAAAAAATATTTAAGCATATATAAACCGGAAAAATGGCTTTTTGAAGGCCGGGAGAAGGGTGGCCATATAAATGCCCGCTCCGTACAGCATATATTTGAAAGGGCAGTTAAAAAAGCCGGGATTGAAAAAAAAGTTACAGTCCATACCCTGCGCCATAGCTTTGCCACTCACCTGCTGGAACAGGGGGTGGATATAAGATATATTCAGGAGTTGCTTGGACACAGAAGTCCAAATACAACAATGATTTATACACATGTAAGCACAGGGAAGATTAAAAATATCAAATCTCCCCTGGACATTTAATTCTTACACGACATAAGTCAGTTTGTTATAATGCCAGGCATTATTATACGACATATGACAGGTAAGAAGAAGTTATATGCAAAAAGCGC
>JALOTL010000045.1 GCA_025457915.1 Spirochaetota bacterium
GGTTTTCGCGCTGGCGCCATAAATAACTCATTCCAGTATCGCATCCATGCCGCAAATTTGCTACGCGTTTACTGTTTAATTGTTTTTTATGAAGCACCAGTTATCTGGAAGCCTCGAAACGGCCCTGTATCAGCTATTTTTTTCGCCGATACAGGGAGTTAATGCGCGCCCGGAGGGATTCGAACCCCCGACCTACGGATTCGTAGTCCGGCGCTCTATCCAACTGAGCTACGGACGCATCAGACATCTATGAGCTTAAGATAATCCCTGACTACAGGAAATTCTCCCATCTCCCTGTTTTTGATGAAAAGCATCCCGCGGACGCAGACGCCGAAATAAAAAAAATGGCTCATGTATACGAGAATCGCGACCATCAGCCTCGTGACCCTCATAGTGTACGGGATGAAGACCGTGAGGAGCGTGAGCCCTACCGGGAGCGCCGTGAACGCGAGGGAAAGCAGGAAGGCCTGCCTTCCGTGGTGCATCGCGAATTTATTGGACTTCTTGAACGCGAAGGCGTACATCCATCCGATGAACGGAAAATACACCAGGAAGTCGGTGTCGAAATCGTAATCGATTTTGAACCGACTGCTCTTGAAATTGATCCTGTCGATGCTGATGAATTTCACGGCGATAATGTCCGCGAATTTTTTCTTCAGGGTGTCGGGATCGTTTTCACGGACGATTTTCCTGGCCCTTCCGGCCAGATCGCCGGCCCTGTCCTTGATCTTTTTGATGTCCATTTTATAGTCCATTCGGAGAGGGCGGGATTCGAACCCGCGGTACCGAATCGATACAACGGTTTAGCAAACCGTCCCCTTCGGCCTCTCGGGCACCTCTCCGTTGCCAGTGCGACGCGCACTGCGTATTTATAGATGATAGCTGATTTCGGAGAGTGAGGGATTCGAACCCCCGGGGCTTTTGACCCAACGGTTTTCAAGACCGCCTCCATAGACCACTCGGACAACTCTCCGGTGCAACTCTATTCATAACGCGATTTATGTCAAATAAAAATTCCATGGCGGGCCGCACAAGCGGTTTCCGCGTCCGTATGCGTGAACCCCGTGTATTTTTGATAAACATTTTCCTTGTTGATTATTTCCGCATGATCTTTTATGATAATACCGCGGAAAAATAATAAACACGAAGGTGAAAAAATGAGATACACGGCAATGCTGGCCCTTTCAATAATTTTACTGCTCGCCGACGATTCATACCCGCGGCGTAAATACGATGAAAAATGCTTCCAGAGCAAGGATTTCAAAAACCTGTCCGTGCGTCTCGCGGAGGTCAGGAAGGGCTGCACCATCTCCGCCGGGGAGACGTTCGATTACGCGGCGACTAGGGGGGACCGCTACCGGTCTTTCATGTTTATGCCTAACGGACAGGTGATGGTTTTCACGGGCACCAAGGACGATGAAAGGATGTCAAGGTCGACAGGTTCCAGGTATTTCCATCTCCTGCCGTTTAAAACTCAAGGCGATCCGTCGTACAGCGACGCCGGAGACGGGACGGTCGACATTTTAAGCCCCGGAGGGCACAGGGCTAAATTCTCCACTGAAAACGGCGAGCCGGTCTTTATCGAGGGAATAACAATCAAGCTCTACCCCCTCAGGCACATAAAGGAAATAGAAAAAAATAATGGTTTAATGGATATCACGCCGGAAAAGGGACGCCTTCTCATAGATTACGGCTGGCGCACAGGCGAGGTCCCCATCACGCAGTTGTGGAGAAACATAGAAATAAAGGACGGCCATGGAAACGTCTGCAAGGCAAAAATGAGCGAAGTGTTCAGGGTCGATCCGAAAGACAAGGACGAGGTCTTTTTCATCCATGATACGAACGCCAGGCTGAGGCAGTTTCTGAAGAAGAAATGCCCTAAAATCACTTACGAGGATTGAGATCCCGGTAATCCGGTCTTCCCGCGGCAGGGATTAATCTCCGCGCGGGGAGCGAATGTTTAAAGCTCGCCCGGCGCGGGAGTGGGTTTAACCGGTCCGGCTGAAGTTATCAGCGGCCGGCGATTATTTCGGTACCGATGCCCGCGTCGGTGAATATTTCCAGCAGAACAGCGTGTTCCACCGTGCCGTTGATTATATGCGCCTTGCCCACGCCCCCGTCTATCGCCTCCAGACAGCAGTTGACCTTGGGAATCATGCCGCCGCTTATCTCCTTTTTTTCAATAAGGGAAGGGATGTCGGCCTTGACGAGGGTCGAAGCCAGGTTTCCGCCAATCAGGACACCTTCGACGTCCGTCAGGAGAATGAACTTTTCGGCCTTGAGCGCTTCCGCGATCTTTCCCGCGGCCGTATCAGCGTTGATGTTGTACGTGGTGCCGTTGTCATCGAAGCCGATGGGCGCTATCACCGGGATGAAGCGCTCCCTGTCGAGCGTCACGAGGACTTCAGGGTTGATGTTCTGGACGGCGCCCACCTGGCCCATGTCGATTTCCTTGCCGGATTCAACGTGGTACAGTTTTTTAGCCTTTATGAGACCGCCGTCCTTGCCTGAAAGACCCACCGCCTTGCCGCCCACCATGTTTATATTGTTGACTATCTCCTTGTTTACCTTTCCCACCAGCACCATTTCGACGATGTCCATGGTCTCGTTGTCCGTGACCCTCATGCCGCCGATGAACTCGCTCTTCTTCCCGATCTGCTTGAGGAGTTCGCCGATCTGCGGTCCTCCCCCGTGGACGATTACCGGGTTTATGCCGATGAGCTTGAGGAGCACCATGTCCAGGGCAAAAGACCTGCTCAGGGACTCTTCCGTCATGGCGTGCCCGCCGTATTTGATGACTACCGTCTTGCCGTTGAATTCCTTTATATACGGAAAGGATTCTATCAGCGTGTTGACCTTTTCCATGAATCTCTTCATCGAAAACCTCTCTTGTTGTCCCCGCATGCTTCGCGCTTCAGCGGTTGCGGTCAATTATTTTTTCCTGTTCCTCTTTTCGACGTACATCCTCCTGTCAGCCTCGCGGAAGAGCTCCTCCATGTCCAGGGGCTGGCCGTCGCCGAATGAACAGCCGACCGATATGCTCATGGTGAATCCGTTCCCGGCTGAATTAAACGAGCTTATGTTCCGCTCTATCCTCTTTTTAATGCCCTCGACCCCGGACCTGCTGCAGTTCGGGATTACGGCCGCGAACTCGTCGCCGCCTATCCTGGCCACCATGTCCCCCGTCCTGAACGCGCCCTGTATCGCGGACGCCGCGGCCCTGAGCAGCCCGTCGCCGGTTTCATGCCCCCTGGTATCGTTCAGGGACTTGAGGCCGTCGATATCGCACACAACGACCACGGCGCTGAAGTACCTTCCGTTCTGCACCCTTTCCATCTCCTGTTCGAAATACGAACGGTTATACAGGCCGGTGAGTGAATCATGGAGGCTCAGGAATTTCAGCTCCTCCTCCGCCCGCTTCTGGTCCGTTACGTCCTGGACCATGACCATGTACCCCGCAGGGCTGCATCCCTGATCGGCCAGCGGAACGATTATCACGTATATGTAGATCATCCCGGTCTTTCTCGACACGTAAAGTTTTTTTTCAGCGACAGTATCAAAGGAAAACGGGGCTACGTACTTAACCGTCTCGCAGTTGAGCAGAAGCGATTTGACCGGATCCGACACGTTTGGGTCGTCAAAAAGCTTGAACCCGGAGAGGCCGCCCGGGTCTTCAACGCCGAATATGTCGAGGCACGCCGCGTTCACCTCGATCAGGACACCGTCCCTGTCGTAAAGCTCAATCCCGATAGGGGAAAAATCGAAAACGAACCTTGTCCTTTCATCGAAATTCCTGATGTCGTCCAGTCCCTTCAGCATCTCCCGGATGGGCCCATGGATATCTGGCATGTCAAACCTTCCTTCATTTTATCAGCGCCGGCCGCGCACCGGCGGATGCCTGAAATTACCATCCCGGATGATATTTTACAACACCATTTTTAATATGCAGGCGTTGTTATTTTCTTGAATTTTTCCCGGAATTATGACAATTGTAAGGCACGGTCGAAAACGGCTCTTGCCGCAAGGGGGGTGACATGGTATCGTTCAAAGGTTATGAAGAAATCATAAAAAAAACATACGGCTCAGGCCAGGATCATGTGTTCAGGCACTGGGGGGAACTGAACGAAACCGAAAAAAAACAGCTCCTTGACGATCTTTCCGAGATCGATTTTGACGCACTGAAGGCCCTTTTTTCCAAAAAACAGTCGCACGCGGAAATTAATTTCGGTCCGGCTCCATATATACATCTCCCGTCGGACGCCGCAGAGGAAAGGGAGAGAGACAGGGCAGCCGAAGCTGGAAGGGAGCATATTGAAGGCGGCGGAACCGCTGCCTTCATGGTTGCGGGGGGCCAGGGTTCCAGGCTCGGTTTTGAAGGACCGAAGGGAAAATTCCGCATCGCGCCGGTATCCGGAAAGTCCCTTTTCCAGATACACGCAGAAAAAGTTTTTAAATACTCCGGGAAATACGGCGTGGAAATACCGCTTCTTATAATGACATCCAGGGCCAACCACGAAGAGACCGGGGCCTTCTTCGCGGAAAACTCCTATTTCGGACTCAATCCTGCCTCCGTTAAAATTTTCCCGCAGAACATGATGCCATCGCTCGATTCCGCCGGGAAGCTCATACTTGAATCGAACCACGGGGTCTTCAAGAACCCGGACGGCCACGGCGGAAGCCTCACCGCACTGCAGACTTCCGGGTCCCTGGATTACCTTGAAAAAAAAGGGGTGAAAACGATATCGTATTTCCAGGTCGACAACCCGCTGGCGAAAATCATCGACCCGGTTTTCATAGGGTACCACATCCTGAAGGGCGCGGAAATATCCAGCAAGGCAATAAGAAAGGCCTACCCGGAGGAAAAGGTGGGGGTTTTCGTTGAATTCTCAAATGGAAGTGTGGGCGTGGTGGAATATTCCGACCTGCCCGGAGAAAAAACATTCATGAAGAAGGGCGGCGACCTGGTCTATTCATCCGCCAATATAGCGATCCACCTCTTTGACGCCTCTTTCGTAAAAAGGCTTACCACGGGCGGGGGCGTCAGCCTTCCGTTCCACGTAGCCAAGAAGAAGATCAGGTCCTATACGGAATGCGGATACCTTGAGGTTGACGGTCTGAAATACGAGAAGTTCGTGTTCGATGCCCTCCCCCTGACGGAAAGGAACGTCGTGTTCGAGACGGTCAGGGAGGAGGAATTCGCCCCGGTAAAAAACGCCTCCGGTGTGGACTCGGTCGAATCAGCAAGGGCCCTCATGTCCTCCCTCTTCAGGAAGTGGCTTGAATCCAGAGGCATCGCCGTCCCGCGGCAGGTCATGGAGATAGAAATATCTCCGCTACTCGCTGTCGATCCCGAAGACCTTCCCGTGCCATTGAAGATTGACGGCAGGGAAAAAGTTTATCTCGAGCGGTCGTGAAATAATCCCGTCAGGGGCCGCATGGAAAATTTGGATGATAAACCGGTGACACCATGAAAAAAATATTATACATGGCCATTCTTTCCGCTATCCTTGCGGCGCCCCTTTCCGGGGAGCGGTCTTTCAGAGGAAAGATACTGGTCCTGGGGTTCGATTCTCCGCAGATGACCCAGGTCCAGGACAGGATGCTCCGCGAGACCCTGATGAGGGAGCTGCGGAAATCCGGCTACGAACCCATACCGGTAATGGAGACCGAATCCCTATTCCTGGAGGATGAATCCAGGCAGATACGGAAGATCGGCGACGGCCTGCTTAAACAATTCTGCATTGAAGCCGGAGCCGGCTGCGCTTTGACCGGGAAAATGTATCCGAAGTCCGTCAGGGTAAAAAAGGAAAAAGAAATAAAAAAGGACAGGGTATACGTGTTTGAAATGAGGGCGTACGTCAGGGAAACGGAAAAATTCCTGTCATTCAGGACGGAATCCGCCGGCGAAAAGGACCTCTACGATTTCTTCAACAAAACCGCGGAGGCGATAGCGGCCGGGCTCGTGAAGAATCTCGATTGAACCTAGATCCCGAGAACGTACTTGTTGATGAGGAAATCGGTCTGCATGGGATCGAGATCGAATTTCCGGCTTGCTTCTTCAATCAGCTTGCTCATGTTGACGTCCGGATTATCCTTGATCTCGCCGCTTATGAACCTGATAGCGTCTTCCATTGATTTATTCATCGCTCAACTCCGCCTTTCGTTTATAGGGCCCTCATGTATTCGGGCTTAAGGATGCTCTCGTCCCTTTTCTCCAGGACCTTGTCCAGAAGGTCGAGCACGGCCTTTCTGTCAGCGGGAAGCTCGGCCCTTATAGGGAGATAGTTCGAGGCGTGATTAGATGTGAAGAAGCAGTGCCTCTTGACATCCATGTTTTCAATAATGAGCTTCAATTCGCCCAGCAGGCCGAACTTGTCCGGGAGCCTGAATTTCCCAGACTTGTAGTCCCTGTAGAGCTGCGTGTTGGGCAGCAGCATTACCGTGAGGGCGGAAGCGTAATCAGGGGACATCTTTCCCAGGAGCTTCCCCGTGTCGACGGCATGCTCGCGGCTCATGTCGACCCCGCCGATCCCCAGAAGCACGGTCTGCGAAATGAGTATACCGGCCTCCCTGATCTTCAGGGCGGTCTCTATCATCCTGTGCGGCAGCGCGCCCTTTTTTATTTTTTTCAGGATGTCAACGTTCCCGCTTTCTATTCCCTGATATACGATGCCGAGCCCGGCCTCCTTCAGCTCGCGCAGCTCCTTCACCGTTTTCTTGATGATGGACTTGGTATTGGCGTATACGCCTATCCTTTCTATTTTAGGATTTTTCTTTTTTATGTAGGATATTATCTCTATGATTTTTTCATTCGGCAGGATCATCACGTCTCCGTCAGCCAGGAAGGCCTTTTTGAAGCCGTAGCCGTAGCCGGAAGCCTCGTCGATGTCGCGTTTGATCGTTTCAAATTCCTTGACGCGAAAATCCTCGCCCTTGTATGTGCCGCAGAATGTGCACATGTTGTGCGAACACCCGACGGTGACCTGGATTATCATGCTGTACGCCTCGCTTGGAGGCCTGATGACGTTGCCTACGTAGTCCATATTCTCTCCCCGTTTCACTCCACCCCGATATATTTGTGGACCTGGATGTTGAGCCTGGCGGTGACGCCGTCCCTCAGCATCATCCTCGCGAGCTCTCCCGCGTCCATGATCCCGTATACCGGTGAAAAATTAATCAATGCCCCGGTGCCTGAAAGATGTTTTTTCATGAAATCCACTGAAAACCCGTAATCCCCGGCATTCCCTATCGGGAATTTCACCTCGTCCGCCACGCCGAGCAGCCGTATGTTTTCCATCAGAAAAGATCCGCTCTCGCCGGTCGACGGGGTCTTGACGTCCACTATCTTCCGAACACCGCTTTTAATCCCTTCAAGTCCGAGACTCCCGTTGGTCTCTATCTGAACCCTCCATCCGGCGTCCAGCAGGCCGTCCATGAGGTCGTAAACGCCCTCCTGAAGCAGGGGCTCTCCGCCGGTTATCGTCGCATGGTCCGCTCCGGGAAACCCGGCCGCCACGCCTATCACTTCGGCGGTCTCCATCGGGGACCCTCCCGTCCTGGCCCCGGGGGTATCGCAGTGAAAGCAATTAAAATTGCATCCTGCAAGCCTTATGAAAACAGACGGGAAACCGCACCTTGAAGTCTCCCCCTGGATTGAATGGAATATTTCGCTTACTTTCAGCATCTTTTTTATAAGATACTACTAACATACGCGAACGTCATTACTGCAATAAATTTTTATTACCCGCATAAAAATTGCTGTTCATGAAACCCCGGGACGATATTTTTTCCATATCATTATCGATGTGGAATTGTTTTTCAGGTCATAACGGCATGACATACACGAGCAGAAGATCATTTTTAAAGAAAACAGGAAGGATTGTCATGGGCCTGTCCGCGGCAAACCTCGTCCAGGCAGGAGGGTGTGCGACCTTGGGCATGAAAAAAGAAGCGGCAAATCTTAAAAACGAAAAACTGGATACCATTCTGAAAGGGTACCAGGGAAACCCGTTCATAAACGGCAGGTTCGTCAACGAGACATTCAAGCCGGACATTACCTTCGGCGATATGATGAAATGGAGGTTTTCCTCCAACCCACAGAAGGAAGAGAAAAAAAACGACGCCTACATCCCGGAGGTCCTGGACTGCTCGGCCGCTTTCGGAAGCGGGAAAGACATGATCGTCTGGATGGGGCATTCAACGTTCTTTATAAGGCTCGCCGGCAGGACCATAATCACCGATCCCGTTTTATACAATCCCCCCTTTCTCAAAAGAAAGCCCGGGCTCCCCTGCAGCCCGGAGCAGATAGGACCCATCGACCACCTGCTGGTTTCGCACAACCATTACGACCACCTCGACTCCGACACGCTGAAGAACCTCAATCTCGAAGGGACTGCCGCGCATGTTCCCCTGCGGATGGGCGATACCATCAGATCGATAAGGGGCGGCCTGAAAATTCAGGAAGCCGGGTGGTATCAGAAATTCGATACCTCTGGAATAGAAATATACATGATGCCCGCCCAGCACTGGTCAAAAAGGATTTTCCATGACACCAATGCCGTGTTATGGGGGAGCTTTGTAATCAGGGGCGCCGGCAAGACCGTGTATTTCGCGGGAGACACCGCGTATTCCCCGCACTTAAAAAAAACGGCCTCGCTTTTCAAAAGGATGGATTACTGCCTCATGCCCATAGGCGCCTACATGCCTGAATTCATCATGAAAAGCAACCACCTTTCGCCCGGCGAGGCGGTGGACGGCTTCCACGACCTCGGGGGAAGGGTATTCATCCCGAACCATTTCGGGACCTTCGACCTGTCGGATGAGCCCCCCGGCGAACCGGTCAGGCTGCTTGAGGATATGAAAATGAAAAACGCGATAAAGGGCGATCTGAAAGTATTGAAAATCGGGGAGGTGCTGGAAATATAAGCCTACTGGCAGTACCTGTAGTGCGTCCTCTTGCAGAGGTCCATGTAGTATTTCCTTCCAATCGTGGCCTCGTCTATCTCAAGGATCATCTGCGCCCTTGATATCTTTTTGTTTATCCTTTCCACCTCTTCCGGGTCCCTCACCAGGGCCACTATCTCGGGGCCATTTTTTTCCCGTTCAGCGTCGAGTCTCAGGAAGAATCCCCTGTAAAAAAGGACGAAATCAAACGCGGACGGCCCGTCCTTTATTTCGCTCAGGCCCCCTGCATCAAGATAGCTGACGGAATCAAGGTGTACGTGTTCGTCCAGCTTCATGGCCCTGTCGAAAAATCCGTCGTCGTTGGTGTTGAAATACTGCTCCATCAGGAGTCGGCCGATTTCAGGATCGAATTTTTCATGGGCCATTTTCAACAGTTCATCTTCATCGTTTTTGTCGATTTCATGCCTGTGCTCCATCTCCTCGATCTCGTGCAGTGTTTCCCTGTAGCAGTCGTACATGCTGCATATCCTGGAGGCATACAGCCTTATGATCCCGTCAATTTCTTCCCTTGACAGGTTGAAATTCACGTTTCCCGTTTCAGCGTTCATGTTATCCATAACGCGTACCCATTAATATTATCGTCGGCATTATCGTAATATATAACCCCGACCGGCAGGATTCAATATAACAGACGCGAAATTTACAATATTGCAACACTGGAAAAATGTTTTTCCGGTACATGTTATTCATAAAAATTTTAATATGAATTTTTCTTATGTCCGGACATATAGCATGATAAATACACGGGTTTTAAAAAAAATTCCGAGCCGGAATAATTTAAAATGTCCCGCCGGGTTTTTCAACCCCGGTTTCATGCTAACGCTGTCCTCAGGGTCCGGGGATTGGATTGAGATCTTTTTTATTTAATATAATAAATTAATCGTGCGGCGTTAAACTGAAACTTTAACATGCAGGAAAGCAGGGCAAGAGAACATGATGCTGATAATGAAGGCCCCGCTTCACCTGCATTTCCCGCGGACGCAGGCCGGTTTGCACAGCCAGGCAGCGCAGTCTACCGGCCAGGAACATTTGATCCGATGGAACTCCGTTTCGACGCGGGAAAGTTCTTTAACGGTTTTCCGGTCCGTGACCCCCCCGCACCCGACGTTCGGGGAAACCGGGTTATAGCACCCGCAATCCGCAGCCGTACGGCATGTCCCGCCCGCTTTTTCGAGTATCACGTCGAAACGGGACGCCAGCTTTCCGCAGTCGCCGGTCCGTCCTTCGGGAGAACGGCCGAAGGTTGCGGAAACAAGCAACAGGAGAGCAGAAATGCAAATAAGTATCTTTATCATTGGAAACACGGACCTCCGGATTAATTCCCGAAAAGAATCAAATACCTCCCGGCCATTCTATTTCATCTTTTCGA
>JALOTL010000014.1 GCA_025457915.1 Spirochaetota bacterium
TGGCCCTGAGAATGGGCGCGGGCCCGATGGAAAAACTGTTCACCGAAAAAAACGGGGGGAGGACCTACGCAGTGCTTTCAGGAGGCAAAGGCCTTAACGGCGACTATACGCCGGGCGGCGGCCGCCTGCTCCTTGTAAAGGACGACAGGTCCGCCGGGACGGCGGCGGAAATCGTCCCGGTTTCGTCTGTATCATGGAGGATAGAGGGCGTGATTTTTTCCATGAACGTCAGGAAGATGTTCCTGGAGCCTTCGTTTAAATGAACTTCATTTTACTTGCAGTAAATCAGTCTGGTCCATGCCGGGATTAGATTTCCACTCTCGCGGAAAACTCAGACCCGCGGCCGGGTCACCTGGCCGGGCACGGCACGCACCTGAACTTTATGTAGACGTATTCCTGGGTGTAATAGCCGGGATAGTTCACGATCCAGTTCCTCCCGAAAATATAGGTGTCGCTGTGAACGGCCTGGACGGTCTGGGAAGGGCCCTCGCTGACGATCTCGTAGCAGGAAGCGCAGAGCTCCGACATCTTCGCGTACGCCTCCTCCCGTCTGCGTTTCACGGCGGAATCGCTCCCCTCGGAAAGGTACTTGATTATGCCCGGCCTGTCCTTTTCGTTCATTGGCGCGCCGGGCGTCGTTTCCGCACTCCCGGGCGGCACCACGAGCCGGGCGGACTCGCACCCGGCTGCCACAACCGCCAGCGAAACCAGGGCCATGCATAAAAACTTTTTCATGCATGCGATTCTATACGTCCCCGTCCGCAAGTCAAGATATATGCGGGGCCATGGCAGGAATAAAAAAACCAACCGGGAATACACGTCGACGATTTCCGCCGGGTCGGTCGAATTGAAGCGTCTCGGCCGCATGGCCATGACGCCGATCGATTTTATGATTTTACCGGCCCCGTCCATTTCCCCGGCTGATTCTGGATCATGCGAAAGGATGGCGTACCATGGCCGTCCCGGGCGCTCAGGGGCCAGTCTCCGCGTACGCAAGCTCCCGGTTTTAGGCGAGCTGCGGCCATGTCTCTCCGGGTTTTAAATTTGCAAGGTTGATGCGGCCTATCGCGTGATTGCCGATCACGTTTTCACGCCTGACCGCACGGATGAACACTTTTAGCCAACAATAAACCTCACACGCCCGCGTTTTAAAATTATTGTTGTTTATCCTCCGCGGTCCTGCTCTTTATACGGGTTTTTGAATTGACAACCATCCTTTTCTCATGTAATAAGCTTGAAACAAATATAGATCCCGTAAATGACGAGTTACCGAAGCGTATGATTCAGCACTGCCTGTAAAACCGGCGGGAAGGAGGATCCTTGAATAAACTGCTCGTAATGACCGCTGCGGCATTGACGTTCGTCTTCGCAACGGCGTCCGAATCCCGTGCGCAGGTCGACCTTTCCATGGGCGGAAACTTCTGGTACAACAGCTGGACGCCCGCCTGGCATAAAGGCTGGATGGAAAACTATGCAACCAACGATTCCGGGAAATCGCGCTACCAATTCGGAGACCACCCGGATTTTAAAAGCAATTGGATACCGCTCTACGGTCCGGTTTTTTCCATGCGCTTTTTCAACAGCATCAGCGTTTCCACGGTGTTCATGTACGGCAGGGCGAAATACGACTCTACCGGCCTTAACATGTTCGAAATAGTCCGCCTTGATGCCGTTAAAATACCGACCGTGCACTTCGGATATATCAATCACAGGCGGAATGTCAAAAAATTCGATTCGGACACGACCGTCAGCTTCGCCGTTACGGAATATTTCAGCGTTATCGCGGGGTATAAATACCAGGGATATGATTACATAGAGAAAGGACATTACGTCAATATTGATGCGGTCGGCATCAGCAGCGATAAAAAAAAGAGAAACTCGAGCAGCGGACCGGGACTGGGCGTGGGACTTAACATGCATTTGTTTGACGCATTATATCTCCAGATCGCCATGAGCGGGCTTTTCCTGTGGGGCAAAGAAAAAACGTCTTCAAGTTATATTATAAATACCGCTGGGGAACTGTCCTACTGGTGGGGGAGGTCGGGAAGCAATATCGCTTACGGCGGGACCGGGTCCGCCGGGTTCGCTTACAAGACGCCGGCCGGCATCACCCTGTCGCTCGGCTTCCGGGGCCAGATACTCAAGTACGGCCAGCTCAACAGGGATGTATCATTCGAGCGGTTCAAGGGCAAACATGATCTGTTCTACGGGTTGACCTTCTCCGCGGTTTATACGGTGAGCTTCGGCCGTGAAAAGAATGAAAATTCCGGGGACGGCGTATGACGACCGCTTTTCAGGCAATGCATTTTTATCACATTTTACATATGGCGGCTCCAATTTCAAAACAGTACATTCTGCGGCTCAACGTTTAATAAGCATTTTATCAAACTCCGACCCGGAATAGCGCGCTGCGCCGAAAGCGAAAAAAAACAAACAACATCCGCCATAAAAAAAATTTTTTGATTTGATTTTTTCACTGAAACGGGTTATTCTCTATAGTGCGGCATGCTTTTTGCAGAAAAAAACTGTGTTTCAATCTTTGCTTACTTATATCAAACACGCGCTTGGCGAGGCGGCTTCACAGAGAAACAGCCTGCGCACCCGCACGCTCCTCTCCATGTGGGGAATCGCGCTTTTTTCGATACTTCTCGTAGGTTTTTCCAGCTTCATCTCGACGCGCTCATTTCTCAACAGGGAAATAGACATAAAAATACAGCGAAATTTCAACGCGATCAGCAACAAGATCGACGCAATCCTGATCGCGCACGCGAGGATCCCGGCCGCGCTTGCAAGAGCGTGTGAAACGTTCGGCGGCCTTGCCGGACGGGACAGGTATATCGACCTCCAGAAGCGCCTCCTGATGATAAATGAAGACACGTTCGGCGTCGGCGTCTGGTTCGAGCCGTACAGGTACCGGGCGGACCTTCACTATTTCGGCCCGTATGTCTACAGAAAAGACGGGAAGATCGTACTGACCGAATTCTACGAGACAAGCGAGTACGATTACCCCTCGTGGAACTGGTACACCATCGCGAAAAACACCGGCCGCACCGTCGTCTTTACCGATCCGTATTACGACCGGCACACGGACATCACCATGGTCACCACGAGCGCGCCGTTCTACGACGCCGGCGGCCGATTCATGGGCGTTGCGACGGGCGACATAGACCTGACGAGTATCCAGCGCATCATCTCCGGCATCTCGATAGGCTCGACCGGCCGCGCCTTTTTATTGAGTTCGGACGGCCTCTTCCTCGCGGACAGGGACAAGTCCCGGGTCATGAAGAAAAAAATCGCATCCGAGAAAAACGCGTCCCTCGCGTTACTCGGGAAAGAGATGATCTCGCAGAGGCGGGGGAACGGCTCCTATGAGGCGGAAGACGGCCGGAGGAGGATTTATTACACTCCGCTGGAAGAAACCGGCTGGATCCTCGGCATCGACATCCTTGAAAACGAGCTCGTCGCCCCGCTCAGGGAGCTCATGCTGATCATCTTCATCATCATCGTGCTGGCCCTCTCCGCGACGGCTTTTTTCGGCTTCAAGGCCGCCAATTCCATATCAACGCCGATCGTGGACCTGACGGGACGCGTACAGCGCATGGCGGCGGAGCACCTGAACCATCCGGGAGACGCTCCACCGCGCCACGGGCCGCCCCTTCCCGGCGACACCCGGGGCTCGAACGAGATCGACATGCTCGCCGGGAACATCGACATGCTCCAGATGAAGCTTTCCCAGTACATCCGTGAACGGGACGCCGCCGAAACCGAAGTGAAGCGCGCCGAGGAAAAATACAGGAATATTTTTGAAAACGCCGTCGAAGGCATCTTCCAGATAACGGACGACGGATCAATAGTGAGCGCCAACCCATCGTTCATCACCCTCTTCGGGGCCGCGTCGTTTGACGAGCTGCGCGGGGCCTTCAACCTGCTGGACGAAAAGCGCCATGCGGATAAAAAAACCTGGAGAGAGATCAGCGATGCAGTGAAAAACGGGACCGCGGTTTCCGGTATCGAGACGGAACTGCGCACGCTCAGGCACGAAGGGATATGGATCACGCTCAACTTCCAGCCGGTAGCGGGCGAAGGTGGACCGCGGCTCTCGGAGGGGACCGCTACCAACATCACCGAGAGGAAAAAACTCGAAACCCAGCTCAGGCAGGCGCAGAAGATGGAAGCGCTCGGCACGCTCGCCGGCGGGATCGCCCATGATTTCAACAACATCCTGACCGCGATACTCGGGAACACCGAGCTTTCGCTCCTCGAAGCGAACGACGCGGAACTCCGCGCCCGGCTGGAGCAGACCATGACGTCCTCCATCCGCGCTAAAACCCTCGTAAAGCAGATCCTCGCTTTCAGCAGGAAACAGGAGCAGGTGAAGAAAACGATCTCCCTCGACAACGCGATCGCGGAGGCGGTCGACCTGATGCGCGCGACCATACCGGCCACGATAGAAATCCGCTATACAAAAGGCGCGGAGTCCTGCGTGGCTTCCGCCGACCCCGTCCAGATGGAGCAGATCGTGATGAACCTCTGCAGCAACGCGGCGCATGCCATGCACGGAAAAGCCGGCCTGATCGAAGTGACGCTCACGAAGAGGGACTTTTCAGATCAGCAGCCGGTCCCACTGCCTGAAATGAAGCCCGGGTTTTACGCCGAGCTCATGGTGAAGGACAACGGCACGGGCATCGAACCGGCGGTAATCCAGAAAATATTCGACCCGTTTTTCACGACGAAGGACATCGGCGAGGGAACGGGCCTGGGGCTTTCCGTAGTATACGGCATTGTGAAAAGCTACGAGGGGCACGTGTCGGTGAACAGCAAACCTGGCGCCGGCACGACATTCTTTATTTATCTGCCATGCTCTTCCTCATCCGCCTGCGAGGAGACCGAACAGGCCGGGGACGTTCCGCGCGGCAACGAGAGGATACTATACGTCGACGACGAGATCATGCTGGGGAGGATGGCGGAAAAAATCCTGGCTTCGCTCGGTTACGCGGTGACGGTCCGTTCAAGCGGCCCGGAAGCTCTCGATCTTTTCCAGACGGACCCCGCGGCATTCGACCTGGTCGTCACGGACAACTATATGCCCAAAATGACCGGCATCCAGCTCGCCGCGGAGATCGTGAAGATGCGGCCCGATCAGAGGATCATGCTCTGCTCCGGGTCGGATGAA
This sequence comes from Spirochaetota bacterium, assembly GCA_025457915.1. Lineage (GTDB taxonomy): Bacteria > Spirochaetota > UBA4802 > UBA4802 > UBA5550 > JALOTL01. The sequence continues at coordinate 5,174 of JALOTL010000014.1, forward strand.
ATGGTCTCGGGAAACGTGACCAGCCGCGCCGGGATCGGGTGGTTCATCATGAAGCCGTTTTTCATCGGCGAGCTCGCGAGGGCCGTGCGCGCAGCCCTGGATGAAGATCCCGGGCTGCGGCCTTTCAAATAAATTTCATTTAAAAATTAAATTATATGTTTCCAGGCGCCGGCCGCGTAAAGGCGCATCCCCGCCAAGCCCCGCCAAAATGCGTTCCCGGCGGCGTGCCCCGCAAAATTTGGATTGATTTTTGCCCGAAACGGGGGATACTGCAGGTGTTTTCCGTAAAAGGAGGCAGGAATGGAAATCACCGTTACGAAGAAAGCAAACGCCGTAATCCTGAAGGTCGACGGACGCATGGACGCGTCCACCAGCCCGGAGTTCGACCGTGAGTGCGGCGCGCTCATAGACGCGGGCGAGAGGTCGCTGGTCGTGGATTTCGGCGGCCTTGAATACATAAGCAGCGCCGGGCTGCGCTCCCTTCTCTCGGCGGCGAAAAAATTGAAGGCCATGCAGGGACAGATCAGGCTCTGCCGCATGGGCGGTCTCGTGCAGGAGGTGTTCGCCCTGTCCGGTTTCGCCTCCATGTTCAGCATCTATCCCGGCGTGGAGGAAGCGCTTGCCTGAACCAGCGAGACATTCCGCGGGTCCCCTGAGGCTCCCGGCCAGGCGGGAATCCCTGGCCCTGGTCAGGGAATATGTCGGGAAGAACCTCGAGGCGTGCGGCCTGCCAGGGGACCGGCGGCTCAGGTTGGAGCTGGCGGTTGAGGAGATCGCGGCCAATATCATAACCTACGCCTATTCCCCCGCCGGAAGCGGGGACCTGGAATGCGGATTCGCCGCCGACGGGAAAACGGCCGAGGTTTCACTGACCGACTGGGGCGCGGCGTTCAACCCCCTTGAAAAAGAGGACCCGGACCTTGCGCCTGAACTCGACCGCAGGGAGCCGGGCGGCCTCGGCATATATCTCGCAAGAAACCTGGCCGGTTCATGCAGCTACAGGCGCGATGGAGGCAGAAACATCCTTACCATCTCGATGCCGCTCCAGCCTGAAGCCGGCAGCGCGCGTTCAAAGGAGGAAGGGGCATGAGCGACTTTCATTTCAGGCTGGTCAGCGGCACGCACCTCTCCGGCCGCGAGGTCGAGGAGGCCTGCCTCGTTCTCAGCGCGGGCTACTCCGCGTGGCAGAAAAACCCGAAAAACCTCCATCCCGCGGTCACCGACACCTCGCCGGAAGCGTACAGGAAGGTGATGTGCAGCGACAACCACGAGGCAGTGCTGTACTACGAGGCCGGCACCCTCCGGGGCGTATTCCTGCACGCCCTCTCGCCCGAATACGACCGCTACCCCCTCAGGAAAATCTCCTACCTGGCCGTCCAGCCGGCCGAGAAGGGATACGAGCCGCTGAAACGGATCTTCTCGCGGTACGCGGATTTCGTGAGGTCGCAGGGCGAGGACATGGTAATCACGAGCGACCTCGACCAGGCAACCCTCAACGGCCTGCTTGAGCACGCCGGCTTCCACGAGGTCGTGGACAGGAACGAGACGTTCTTCATCCTGTCCCACCTGCTGCAGAAAAAAATATTCTCCTTCCAGAAGGTGAACGGGGATTTCGTCATAGACCAGATCATCAAGCTCGAAGGCAAGGCGGTGAGGCGCGACAAGAAGCTCCTGAAGCTCCAGACCACGGGATACGACTTCTATAGTCTTTACAGGGACCAGCAGTCAAAGAGGCTGCGCCGCTCGATCTCGCCCGCCAGGATGGACCTGCTCAGGGCGGCTTTCGCGCGGGCCGCGGAGGGGGTGCATTTCATCAGCGCCTTCGACGGCACGATCACGCTGGACCGCGAGGACGGGGGAGGATTCAATCCCACGCCCCTGCTCATCGGCGAAAACGCGGACGGCCTGCGGGGCGAGATCATCGACGAAAAGGCGGGCCTGATATATCTCCTTCCGGGCACCGACGGGGAGCTGGCGAGGATCGCTTCGCGCATAAGGTTCCGGCCGGGATTCTTCGATTTCCTTTTCTTCTGCCTCAAGGCCCTCGGTTCGGTCTACGTCATCTCCGGGGCGCTTCCCGGACTGGTGCAAGCCGCGCTCGAGCGGCCCCTCGCGCCCGGGCTCCCGCTCTGCTACAGGGACCTGATCGAGAGCGTCATAGCGCCGGACATCACCATGCTCGGCGGGACGACGAAGAGGCTTTCCGACGGTTCGCTTCGGACCGCGTACAGGGCGGGCGGCGGTTTCGCGGACCTCTCCGGGGGCGAATATTCGGCGCGCAAGGACCTCATGGTCGAGTCCGTGCTTTCGCTGAAGGGCGACACAGCAGCTCCGGTTGTATATCTCTGCAGCGACCTGAGGGACGCGCCCGCCCTGGCCAGGCTGTACGATGAGTCGCGCAGGCGGTCATTGCCGGTGATTGTTTTCGATTTTGGAAAAGAGGCCGCGCTCTGGGTCAACAGGGAGGCGGCGGGCATGGACCCGGAGGCCAATCCCTATTTCAGCGTTGTAGGCATACGCGATTTCTACCAGATCCCGGTCATGCTCGAGGAGGCGGGACTGACCCTCGGACTGGACGAGGACTTCCTGGCATGAAGACACCCGAAACACTGAAGCGCGCGATTACGGCCGCGGCCTCCCTCTGGAAGGGCCGCCTTTCGGTGAAGCTGACCGCCTCGGTGCTCCTCAGCACCGGGTTCATTTTCTGCTCCGTCATCCTGTATTATTACTATTCCTCCAAGGCCATCGTGCTCGACGACGCCCAGACGAACGCCAGGAACCTCGCGCAGTCCGTCATCAACAGGATGATGATCCTCTCCAACTCCATCGAGACGCTGACGGCGCACACGGCGCGCTCGCTCGAGGTCTATTCCTTCAGGCAGGACCGCATACGGCAGGAACTCGGCCAGTTCGTCGCGAACAACAGGGACATCTACGGATCGGCGGTCGCCTTCGAGCCCTGGTCCCACGCGCCGGACAGGAAATATTACGCCCCGTACTGCCACAGGCGCGGCGAGTCCGTCGAGTTCACCGTGCTCGGCGGGCCGGAATACGATTACTTCTCGATGGGCTGGTACTCGAGACCGAAGGAGTCCGGGAAGGCGATGTGGAGCGAGCCATACTTCGACAGGGGCGGAGGCAACATCATCATGACCACCTACTCCGTCCCCTTCTACAGCGGGACCGGGCCCGGCAGGAAGTTCCGCGGCGTCGTGACCGCGGACGTGTCCATAGAATGGATACACGGGTTCGTCTCCACCCTGAAGTTCTACGACACCGGCTACGCGTTCCTTGTGTCCGGAGAAGGGACGGTGGTTTCGCACCCGAACGCCTCGTACATTTTTTCCATGAACATCAACGAATTCACGCGCAGGACCGGGGACGGCAGGATGATCGAGCTGTGCCGCAAAATAACGAAAGGGGACGCCGGGTACGGTTTCGCGCGGGATTTCTTCACCAAAAAGGAATCCTTCATTTATTATGCCCCAATAATAGCCTCCGGCGCATCCATGGCCTCGATGGTCATATTCGTCCCGGAAGAGGAGCTGTTCGGAGACATACGCAAGCTAGCGCGCAACGTCTTCGCGATCGGGATAGTCGGGGCCGCGGCCCTCGTGCTGGTGATATCGGCCATCTCGCGGAGGATCACCCGCCCCATCCACTCCCTGGCGGGGATCACTCGGGAAATTGCCCGCGGCAACCTGGACATCGAGGTGCCCTGCCAGGACTCAGGCGACGAGATCGGCACCCTCGCCCTCTCCTTCACCTCCATGAAGACGGCGCTCAGAGAATACATCGCGGACCTCAGGGAAACCACCGCGGCCAAGGAAAGGATCGAGAGCGAGCTCAGCCTCGCCCGCGCGATCCAGCAGAGCTTCCTGCCCCGCGGGCCGCTTCCGGCTGGACCGGTATGCGGCTGCGACGCCTTCGGGGCCATAGAAATGGCGAGGCAGGTGGGCGGAGACCTTTACGATTTCTTCATGCTGGACGGGGAACGGCTTTTCTTCCTGATCGGGGACGTTTCCGACAAGGGAATGGCCGCGGCCCTGTTCATGGCCGTCACCAGGACCCTGTTCCGCGCGGCGGCTTCGCCGCTGATGGAGCCCTCTGCGATTCTGGAACGCGTCAACCCGGAGCTCTGCCGGGACAACGAGTCATCGATGTTCGTGACCCTCTTCTGCGCCGTGTACCACACCCGAACGGGCGAGCTGAGGTATTCCAACGCGGGGCACAACCCCCCGCTGATCCTGAAGACGGACCGCACGGTCGTCCGCCTGGCGTCCCCCTCGGGGATCGCGCTGGGAGCGAAGGACGGCGCGGGCTACGAAACCGGCAGCGCGGCCCTCGGCCCGGGAGACGTCTGCCTGGCCTACACGGACGGCATCACGGAAGCGATGGACCCGTCCGGGGCCTTCTACACGGAACCACGCCTGGCCGGGACGCTGGCTTCAGCGGAGGATTTTTCCCCGAGGGGACTGGTGGAACGCGTCCTCGGGTCCGTGCGGGACTTCGCCGGTGGTGCGCCGCAGTCTGACGATATGACTCTTTTCTGCCTGAGGAACACCGGCAGGGGTAACCCGTAGCCGGGCAGGAAACCGGTGAAATCCTCCCCCATTCAACCAATAAATGTCAAAAAAAATCACCGGGATGTCACAAATCAGCATGATTTCAGTATAAGAAGCATAAGGAAAGACGGGTAAGCGCCATGTACAATCCATTCGCGGAAAAAGACGGCCGCGGCGCAAGCGACGCCGATTATATCGCCGGAGCGCTGAAGGGCGACCCGGAAGCGCTGGAGGGCCTCGTGTTGAGGCACCAGGCATGGATATTCAACATCGCGGTCAACATGACCAACGACGTGGAGGCCTCCCAGGACATAACACAGGAGGTCCTCATAAAGGTCATAACGAACCTGTCTTCATACGATCCGGGTAAGGCGGCTTTCAGGACCTGGCTCTACCGCATCGCGGCGAACCACATACTCGACATGAAGCGCAGCCGGAAAGAAAGAACCATGTCGGATCTTTACAGGGTGAAAAATTTCAACGAATACATGGCGTCCATACCGGACACCCGCAAATCCTCCAGGCCCGGCTACCCGGTGATCGCGGAGGAGACCAAAAAAGCCTGCCTCCAGTGCGTACTGCTCTGCCTCGGCAGGAGGGACCGCCTCGTTTTCGTTCTGGGCGCAATGTTCGGTGCCGGAGACGGAACCGGGAGCGAGATCTGCGGAATCTCTCGCGTAAATTACCGCAAGATCCTTTCGCGCTCGAGGCAGAGGGTGAGGGACTTTTTCATGAAAAACTGCGGGCTCGTCAGCGACGATAATCCCTGCAGGTGCGGAGAAAGAACGGCCCCGCTCGCCGCGCTCGACATGATCAGCGAGCCGGGCGTGAAGGCCATGCGCGAGTCCGGACAGACAATAGGCGATACGATAGGCAGGTCGGTGGAAGAGCTGGAGGACTCGTACCACGAGTTCACCGCGCTTTTCAGGAGCCAGCCGTTTTACCGGGGGCCGGACATGACGGCCTGGCTCAGGGACCTGCTCGGGAGGAGCGACATCCGGGCCCTCCTGGGCACGGAATGAAAACAGAGGAGAACAAGCATGGACATGTACGAAAGGTTCAGGGAAATGCTCGACGCACACCCGTCAGGCGCGCCGGCCAGCGCGGCCTTCACGGAGATTTTAAAGATATTATTCACCGGGGATGAAATCGAGGCCGCCATCCATCTGGGGTTCATCCCGAAGACAGCGGAGCAGGTCGCGCTCGCGTCCGGCCTCGAGGTCAGGGAAGCCGAGCGGAGGCTCGACTCCATGGCGGGAAGGCTGGTGATCAATTCGCGCGTGAAGGACGGCGCCACGCTCTACTCCATCCTGCCCACGGTCCCGGGACTCTTCGAACTGCAGTTCATGAACGGCGGCGGGACGCCGGCGCACGAGAGGCTGGGCGGGCTCTGGACCGAGTACAACGGCGAGGCCATGATCAGGTCCCTGGCGGGCGAGCCGACCCCGCAGATGAGGGTGGTGCCGGTGCAGAAGTCCCTTCTTCCCGAAAACCGCATCCATACACATGACGAAATCGAACAGATGATCCGCGGATCGGATTACATCGCGGTCGCCCACTGCGCCTGCCGCGTCAGCAAACGCTCGTGCGGTTCGCCGACCGAGGTGTGCCTGATCTTCGGCGCGCTCGCGAAGGCCGTCGTCAGCCGGGGCAGCGCCAGGCTGGTCTCCGCCGACGGGGCCATGGACGTGCTCCGAACGGCCGAGGAGGCCGGGCTGGTCCACACAAGCAACAACAGCGCGGAAAAGCCGGTCATAGTCTGCAGCTGCTGCAGGTGCTGCTGCCATTTCCTGCGGGGGCTCACGGAGCACGGTGAGCGCAATGCCGTTTCGCCGAGCGCCTTCGCCGCGAAAGTGAGGCCGGACGACTGCACCGCCTGCGGGATCTGCAGGGACAGGCGCTGCCCGGTGAAGGCCATCGAAGAGCGGGACGGCGCGTATGCCGCGGACCCTGAAAAATGCATCGGCTGCGGACTGTGCGCGTCCGGATGCCCGGCTTCGGCGATAGACATGGTACCCAGGGAAAAAATCCCCGAAGTCCCCGCCACCCAGCAGGAGATGATACTCACAATGCTGAAGGAGAAGGGGAAGCTGGAGAGGTTCATGAAGCTTTTAAGGTGAGGGGATTGTCGAAGAAATACGGCGATTGTGTCTTTGAAAATGTGATCGTAAGCCCGGGCTGCTCTATGAAAAAATACAGAAGAATCCGGGATTAGCGGAGGATTATTCCCCGGGGCGCATGGTGGAACGCGTCCCGGGGTCCGTGCGGGTGGAGCGCCGCAGTCGGACGACATGACGCTTTTCTGCCTGAGGAACACCGGCGGGGGGGGGGAACCCACAGGCCGGCTCCGGCGTTTTTCACAGTCAGCATTAGAGGAATAATACCCGGTTGAATCTCTGCCAATCCCCTGACCGCTTATGGCGCAGGAAATAAATAATGTCTTAAGAAAAAAATACTTGATGACGGACCGCTATTTCCGCATATTTATACAAAACAAGGAGAAAATTTATGGCGGCTTTGCGTGAAAAATACATCGTCGACGGCAAGGGAAAAAAAAGTGAAGTCATACTTCCAATCGAGAAATACAATGAACTGCTTGAAGACATCCACGACCTGGGCATCATCGCTGAAAGAAAAAACGATAAAACCCTGTCATTCGACGAGTTAAAAAAAAGGATCAAATAGCCGCTTGTACGATATATGCTTCAAACAACAGGTCAAAAAAGATTTTAAGCATATTGAACGCCAATATGCGGCCGCCATAGTCGATAAAATCAAAACTCTTGAAAAAAACCCATTTCCTAAAAATTCGCGAAAACTGACCGGAACCGAGATGTCATACCGTCTCAGGGTGGGTGATTACAGGATAATATACCAGGTTGACGTCAGACAGAAACTCATAACCATTTTTTACGTCCGTCACAGAAAAGACGCTTATAAATAATTGCAATGATTTACGCTTTGAATTTCCTGCCATAATCCGCCGGATATTTTCTAGCTCCCCTGGAATAGAATCGCCGCGCGCGCTTCGCGCTGTCCGGCCCGCCGCTTTTTTCTTCTGTAAAACTCTCCCGTTTCATGCCATCCTGCCGCATTGTTTTATCGCTTTGTGCCAGGGAATTTTTCCCTGTATAAACGGTGCTGTTTTCGGAAAGCCGTCCGCCAATTCGTCCACATTTTATGGAGTTAATCTGGTTTTAATCTTTATTATTGACAAGCGGTACCGGCAATGATATATTTAATATACGCCTGACGGGCAAGCCATTGTAAATCGCACGTTTTGTATTATTGCGGAACAGTTAAATGCATTTAAGGGCCACCCGCAAACATTCATTGATCTGGTTCTGGCCATGGAAAGGGAAACGATAGAGAAAAGCGCCATCCGGAAAAAGTACTTCATCAAATCCCAGGTCATTGTCATGTTCGGCTATGCCATGACCCAGGCCGGGACCCTCGTCGCCAGGCAGCTCGGTTTCTCTTCGATTTCCTACGGTGAAATTCTATTCGTCACCCTCTCCACAATGGGATTTACCCTGCTCGTTACAGTCGTCGTGAAGCCGAAAAAAATCATAAGCAATGCATTCATCCAGACGGTCGTAAAGATACAATTCGTCTTCTGGCTTATGATGTACATGTTCTGGATATATTTTCTCCAGGAGGCCAGGATACTGGGTCTGTTTTTCGCCTTCATGCCTCTCATATTTCTCGCGACGAATTCGAATTTCATCCAATCGCTGATTATTTCAATAGCCGTTGCGGTTATCCAGCTTGTCGCGTCATATTACGCCATCAATTTCGCCCACCAGGGCGGGTCCTTCAAAGATGTCGTGTTCTATACATCATGGTTTTTTCCTTCGGCGTTATATATCGCCTATGTTGCCGGACTCTTTCACAAAAAGAGAAAAGAAGTCAGGCAGTCGAAACAGGATGCCGAACTTGCGCGCGACGCCCTCTGGGGAGAGATGGAACTCGCGAAAAAAATACAGACCATACTGCTTCCCAAAAGACCCGACATATTGGGATATGAAATTGCAAGCTACATGAGTCCGGCCAATGAGGTTGGAGGCGATTATTATGATATAATCGACTTCAACGGCTATCACTGGATCATCATCGGAGACGTTTCGGGTCATGGCGTTCCCGCCGGACTGGTCATGATGATGACGCAGACCGCAATTCATAACTCCCTGCAGGACGATCCGAGGATATCTCCGTCGGACCTCCTGATAAAAATCAATAAAACCATTACGGCCAACATCAAACTGATGGACGAAAGCACATATATGACCATTACGGTCTTTGCCGTAGTCGAAGACAATCATCTGGTCTACTCGGGTCTTCACCAGGATATTTTCATTTACAGGGAAAGGGATGACAGGGTGGAGACGCTGCAGACGGAAGGCATGTGGATCGGATTGATCGATGACATAACTCCCATGGTAAACGACAAAAAGTTCCACCTGGACAGGGGCGACTGCATGCTTCTCTATACCGACGGCGTGACGGAATCATGGGAAGCCGGTCATGGCAATGATGCCGACAAAAGAGCGCCCCGTTATTTCGGCAAAGACAGGTTGAAGGCAATATTAAACGACGGCGGCAAAAGCAGCCCTGAAATACTCAAACGAAAAATCCTCGACGAGCTCAATCACTACAGGAACAACGACGACGTTACGTTTTTAATCATCAAAAGGGTCAACTGAACCCTGTTTTTGAATTTCATTTCTTTATGGATCCCTATCATGGATCAAACAGAGGTGGATTAAAAAGTTAAATTAAGCGGCCGGGGTATACTGGATGGAGCGTTCATGCCGCCCATCCATCTCTTCACAAAGTTGTAATCCATGCCGGGACTGCCGCCGCTGACGCACTTTCCACCTCCCGGGGAACGAAACAGTCACTGGCCGGACGTTTTGGTGCGGCGATGCCGGGGATGACAATACGCCTCGCCTACTTCAGGATGAACTCAAGCGTCCTTACGGGCCTGCCGTCGACCAGTATCTCCGCCATCCATTTTCCCGGCCCGCCGCCGATATCACGGCCCTTCAACGAATAGGACGTATACCACCAGCTCTTCAATGTCTTCCAGTTCCCGATATGCGCCGGTCCATTTTTGCCCGGAGCGTACACGATGATTTTCATTGAATAGGCGCCGGGAATATCGATCGGGACATACACGTAGACCGCGTCGTCGAGTGAAAAAACGCCGCCAGCGTCGACCGGCTTGAGGTCTTTTATGCTCCCGCACAGGACGATGTCCCCTTCGGACACGGGCGCCGTTTTCTTCACCGCGAGGCCGTTGTCCGAGTAGACCCCGCCCTCCTCGGGAACCGTCCTTTCACCGTAATCCGTGACGAACACGAAGGGGATGGCGCGCTTCCTGAATCCGTCCGCGGGGCGGGTCACCTCGAAGTGAAGGTGCGGGACGTTGCTGTACCCGCTGTTGCCGGAAAGCCCGATAAGGTCGCCGGCCTTCACCCTCCGTCCGACGGCGACCCTCACGCCGTCCTTTACGAGGTGGTAATAATGCCCCACGCTCCCGTCATCATGCAGGATGATGACGTAATTGGCCCTGTTCCTGTATGACGGTTCAAACCTGCCCTCCTCCTGCCGGTGCTCCGTGAACAGAACGACCCCGTCCCGGGCCGCGTGTATCGGCGTTCCAACGGGCATGAGGAAGTCGACCGCGTAAGCGGTATCGCCAAAGTGGGTGATCTTTCCGTTGAACCCCTGTCCGACGCGGAATTTTTTCCCCTTCTCGAAAGGAAGGCGGCAGGCGATTTCCTTTCCCTTCCCGGCGCAAGGCTCCCCCGACTGCCAGTTAAAGTAAATATTGGCGTTCCAGCTTTTCGAGGGATCGACGACGGTAAACTCCGCGATCTCAACCGGTTCCGGGCCGCGCACGACCTTCGTCAGCGGGAACCGCTGCGGCGACTTCAGGTTCTCGAGCCGCGGTTTTACCGTGAAGGTGACCGTGGTCACCATGTTCTCCACCGGGAGCCTGTTCCGGAATGCGACCCTGACCCGGCCGCCATCCTGCTCCATGATCATGCAGACCGCGTCTTCGGAGCAGTATTCCGCGGGACCGGCGTAAAGCGCGCATGCCGTCAGTACGATGATCGCCGCTGCCGTTATTCTTTTCATGGACGCACTCCTTTCATCATTCCAGCCGTAAATAAAAACTTACTCCCGCCGTCCGGGAATACAGCGGACCCGTCAATAACTGCCGCCGGTCACAGAGTTGAGGGCCTTCCGCATGCCCGGATAGATGCGCAGGGCGTTTTTGTAGTAAATCTTCTCAAGCACGTCGGGCGGCAGGTTCAGGCCGCGGTAGACGTATATGTTCCCTCCCATGAGGAACGTAGAGCCTGTGACGTATTCATCCGTTTCGAGAATACGGAATGTGCGCTCGTACTGCGCGGCAAACGCATCGTAATTGTTTTTCGCGGTATACTTGCTCATCAGGTCGCTGCCGAAGAGGATGCGGTCGGAGTACTTGATCATGAAGGAGCGCAGCCTGTCGGAGTCGCCCAGACAGTACTCGGTCAGACCGTAGCAGATATCCAGATTCAGGTTCGGATACGCCTTGAGCATGCGCTCGAGGCGCGTCAAGCGGACTTCGTCGATCATCAGGCAGCCCATATGCGCCATCACTGCCACGAGCTTCGGGTGTTTGATTAAAACGCGCTCCCAGCGGTCCATGGCCTCGGTCCAGCGGGCCTCGGTAAACTCCTTGTTGAAAAATGGCTGGGCGACATGGACCGAAGCCCCCGGCAGCCCGACTTCGGCCATGCGGGCGTAAGTCGGGTCATTGACGGGATCGTCTATTCCCTTCTGGAACCCCCACCATATCTTGTAGCCGACGACATCGCCGCGCTTCGTCCACATCGTGATTTCTTCCGGCTTGAAGATGAGGACATCGCGATATCCGGTCTGGATCACGTACTGGATGCGCTCGCCGTACCGCTTCCTGCTTTCCGCTGGACAAGACTCGTTCCAGCCAGTGTAGAAATTGCTGTCCAGGTCGACCCAGATGTCTATCCGGGTATCGTATTTTTTTTCCAGGACGCCGCCTATGGCGATGAAGTCGGCGTTCTTTTCCATGTTCATGATATGGGTGTGGACGTCGATGATGGGCACGCGCGACAGCCCGGGACGTTTGCGCGGTTGCTGGAACGCCTCGGTGACTATGGGTCGGAAGACAAATGTCTGGACAAGGTTCGGATCGATATCGCGCAGCAGGCCGCGCCAGCTGTCAACGCAGGTGATGACCTTACCGCTCGCGGAGTTGACGATCCGCACGCCTCCCCCCGGCGCCGCAATGAACCGCCAGCGCTGGGATTTCTTTGCCGTCCCCGGGGTGACAATCACCATGCCGTCCTTGCCTTCGCCCAGGCAGTAGCCCGAGATCTCGGCCACGATGTTGAAATCACTGAAAACCGGCGTCGACTGCAGGTAGAACCGCTGGCCGATCCTTCCGTGAAATTTATAAAGCTGCAGGTCCCTGCCAACCGCATTGGTCGTGATGTCGAGTACACGGTCGCCCGGGGTGATGGCGAGAGAGAACCGCTGGCCGGGCTGAGGCAGCGCCGCAGCGTTTTCATCCGCGGACAGGAAACCGCCGGGGTACGGGGCCGACAGTGAAAAGAAAAGAAGCATTAAAACAGGGGTCAATAATCTCATGTGGATCTCCTTGTTATCCAGCCACTATTATGCAGCATGCAACGGAAAGAATGCTGACTGAAAACAATTTACCGGAACGGTACGGGACCGTGTCAATAGTAAAATGAAGGGGGGCCGATTGAAGATTGCCGTCAATCTTCACCGTGACGCATGCGATCGCGCCGATCGTCGAAATCCGCGGGCCCGCCAGGCATATACCTCCCGGGGCCCGTAACCCGTGCGTGTTTTTCTTTTCACGATTCCCGTTTCCCCTGGCCCCGGGCAATGAGCTCCGCGAGGATGACCCCGCGCGACCGCTCTTTCAACCTGTCGAGCTGGTCCTCGCCGTAGCCGGCGGTCTCAATTGCGGGATGTATCGTCATGATCGCGGTGCCGGGGAACACGTTCCAGCCCCCGGGCGGGAGAATGCGCCGGGTGCCGGTGATAGTGACGGGAAGCACCGGCAGGTTGAGCTCCCGGGCGATTACGAACGCCCCGTTTTTGAACTCACCGAGCTCGCCGGTCAGTGTCCGGGTCCCCTCGGGGAGAATGATGATCGACGTGCCATCTACGATTTTGGAGCGGGCGGCATTGAGCGTGATTCTGAGCGCCTCCGGGCTCGAACGGTCGATGTAGATATTGCCGCCTATCTCGCCCGCATAACCGAACACGGGGACCTTCCGCAACTCCGACTTTATCACCCACTTGATGTTGATGCCGAGCCAGCCGTAGAGCACCAGGATATCATAATGGCTCTGGTGGTTGGCAATGACCACGTAAGAGCGGCCCTTCACGATGTTCTCCCTTCCGGTTACCTTCACCCGGATCGGCGTAATGCAGGCTATGAACCGCGACCACCAGACCCCGGTCGTACGGTGCGCTACCCGGTCATTGAACAGGAACACAACGACGACGCCCATGGCCACGAAAAAGCAGGTCGCGAGCAGGCTCAGGGGAATGAACACCAGGAGCTTGTACGGCTGATAGAGGAGCCGGATAAGTTTTCGCGTGAAACCCATACCAACAATCCTTAATCATAAAAAATAGACGCTACAGGCAGAACGCCGGGCCGGCGGCCGCTATTCAGCCGGGAAATATGACGTCCATACAATGGCGTCGAGAACGGCGGTCTGCAAACAGAACGCCGCGCATCCGATTACCGCGAGCCGGTGGGCCCAGACGAGCGCGGCCGGCTGAACCGTGATGAGCGCCCCCAGGAGCAGCAGCGACGCAATGCCGGCAATTCCCAACACGACGCGGATGCCTGTCCAGGCAATATGCGACGGGTTTGCAATCATATAAAACGTAAGCGGCATCCATAGCGCCGAGGGCACGAGGACCAGGGCATAGAGCCATGGAAACAGTCCGTATGAAAAATGACCGGCGATCACGGCCTCGTCGGGGTCCATGCAAAACAGGATAAAATACGTAAAGGCAAGGTATCCCGCCGCCGCGGTGAACATCGATACGGTGTATACCGGCATAATGGCGCGGGGGACCCCGCCCCAGAGGGCACCGCGCGTTTCAGGGTGATTAATGATGCCGATAGCGTAGCTGACGAGCACGGCTATGCCGCCTATCAGATTTATCAGCAAAAGGAAGAGCTTATGCGCATGCATGTTCATGGTATTTCCCCTGGCCCGGCGCTAAACAATCTAAAATTAAAATATTCCTCATGTAAATTAATATACAACAATATTGGCCCGGCGAGTATATATCAAAAAAAAATATTAGCTGTTAAATGGTACCCGAGACCGCGGCAGGATAGACGTTTACATCCATAAATTGCTTGATGGGTGTATCGTCCTTGTGAAGATGATTGTCATTAAAACTTCATAACATCAGCAAGGCAGATTTGCTTTACTCATCTTTTCCCCCTCTCGGGGCATATATCGCCCCAGTCAGGGGCCGGGTTCATTAAGGGGGGATTTATAACTAAATCCCCCCTTCCACCCCCCTTAGTTCCGCTCTGCCGCGGCGGCTTGATTTCATCTACCAAATATTATCCGATCGGGGCCTGCGGAACTCAAACAAAGTTGTGAAGACTCGGACAGTCCTCGGCCAACTTTTATGGACGGCTTCGGTTCATCCCCACATGCGTGGGGAATACTTAATCTGGCGAATGGTCTTTATGAATTTATCCGGTTCATCCCCACATGCGTGGGGAATACTAGTAATGTAGAAATTTCTGGTTCACCCTTTACGGTTCATCCCCACATGCGTGGGGAATACACGAGATCGCCCTTTTTGATTCGATTCCGGCCCGGTTCATCCCCACATGCGTGGGGAATACCGGAATAGCCGCGACAAGCGCGTCGACATAGTCGGTTCATCCCCACATGCGTGGGGAATACGGCACGCCAATAACAGATGGAATTAACGGAAGCGGTTCATCCCCACATGCGTGGGGAATACGGTCGGTTGATCCGAATTCTGCCGCATTCTGACGGTTCATCCCCACATGCGTGGGGAATACCAATAGAAGATATATCATCTATCGTCCATGAACGGTTCATCCCCACATGCGTGGGGAATACGGTCGAACGATAAACGGATGCAGAAGATCATCCGGTTCATCCCCACATGCGTGGGGAATACTCCGATGAAGATATCGCAAATTGTATTTATGGCGGTTCATCCCCACATGCGTGGGGAATACCGTTATCGCAAGCGCGGCATCGGCAGTTAAGACGGTTCATCCCCACATGCGTGGGGAATACAGTAGACCATTTCCAGTCTTTATAATTAGACCCGGTTCATCCCCACATGCGTGGGGAATACTTTTATTTCCTCACTTACTATGGCGCAATACCCGGTTCATCCCCACATGCGTGGGGAATACTTTAACAATGGACGCAAATAAAATTCTTGATACGGTTCATCCCCACATGCGTGGGGAATACTAGCTTTCCACTCATCCAGCATCCTCGAGTAACGGTTCATCCCCACATGCGTGGGGAATACATCGGATGCCTCGACCGGCGACGCGGCGGCGGTTCATCCCCACATGCGTGGGGAATACGTTTTCCTGTGTTTTAAACGGATCGTCTGATCCGGTTCATCCCCACATGCGTGGGGAATACGAAAAACACCGGGGGCGCGTGGACCTGTTCCGCGGTTCATCCCCACATGCGTGGGGAATACAAAAACAGAAATGACAGTCCCGGTTGACCCATCGGTTCATCCCCACATGCGTGGGGAATACTTAGCCTTGTCCATAAGCGACGGAGCCGGGGCCGGTTCATCCCCACATGCGTGGGGAATACTCCATAAAAAATCCTTTTAAAATAATTTAGTCCGGTTCATCCCCACATGCGTGGGGAATACTCGGACCAAACTGAGGGTCCCCAAATTTTGTGCGGTTCATCCCCACATGCGTGGGGAATACTCCATAAAAAATCCTTTTAAAATAATTTAGTCCGGTTCATCCCCACATGCGTGGGGAATACTAAAAAATTGTCGTTTTTCATTTTTTGGCCTCCGGTTCATCCCCACATGCGTGGGGAATACATGAGAAAACACGGTTGTTTAAAATAACATGACGGTTCATCCCCACATGCGTGGGGAATACCTGATATGCTCTGACATTATGTTTATATTCTCCGGTTCATCCCCACATGCGTGGGGAATACTTAATCTGGCGAATGGTCTTTATGAATTTATCCGGTTCATCCCCACATGCGTGGGGAATACGCTGCTGCCTGTGTATATACAGTCATGTATCCCGGTTCATCCCCACATGCGTGGGGAATACGAACAATGAAAGAGACTGTAAACTGGAAGGATGCGGTTCATCCCCACATGCGTGGGGAATACGTTGCGGTAATAATAATCATGATAATCAGTTTCGGTTCATCCCCACATGCGTGGGGAATACAAACCCCTTCATTCCGGCTTTTTTTACTATCGCGGTTCATCCCCACATGCGTGGGGAATACGTCCTATGGCCGGGGCAAGACGAAAAATTGAACGGTTCATCCCCACATGCGTGGGGAATACTATAAAAACCTACTGTCCACAATCCCGGCTCACGGTTCATCCCCACATGCGTGGGGAATACTGCGCCCTCATTCATCGGTTCGCCCTGGTCATCGGTTCATCCCCACATGCGTGGGGAATACCTGGGGAGCCTGCAGAGCGTGGGCGGGTCCCTCGGTTCATCCCCACATGCGTGGGGAATACAAGCGGTGTCAGCATAACAACGGCGGCGAACACGGTTCATCCCCACATGCGTGGGGAATACTTAATACACCTGCCTAAAATAGCAGAGTCCACCGGTTCATCCCCACATGCGTGGGGAATACCAACTCTCTCTCTGTTTTGGCATCCTGTATTGCGGTTCATCCCCACATGCGTGGGGAATACACCATCAGCAGTTGATTTTTTGAGACCATTACCGGTTCATCCCCACATGCGTGGGGAATACTCCCAACATGGTCCGGAGGAGGCGGATTATTCCGGTTCATCCCCACATGCGTGGGGAATACTTGCCCGATCCAGTCGTCATGTTGGTTATTGCCGGTTCATCCCCACATGCGTGGGGAATACTTTTTTACCTATCACCTGCCCCATTACTCTACCGGTTCATCCCCACATGCGTGGGGAATACAGCGTTACATTTTTTGTCGGGTTCGTTACATTCGGTTCATCCCCACATGCGTGGGGAATACTACTACATGATGGGGAATGCATCAGGGGATTGCGGTTCATCCCCACATGCGTGGGGAATACAGATGAACGAAAAAGAATTGAATCAGGACAAACGGTTCATCCCCACATGCGTGGGGAATACCCGGGAGCCTTTTCGATGACCGAGACATCCGGCGGTTCATCCCCACATGCGTGGGGAATACGGGCAATGCCCTGACTAATCTTGAAATCATAGCGGTTCATCCCCACATGCGTGGGGAATACAACATCCTGATTTGATCAAATAGACACTTTTTCGGTTCATCCCCACATGCGTGGGGAATACTATCACGTTTGACGTCACGGTGATAGTATCGCCGGTTCATCCCCACATGCGTGGGGAATACGAATTTGAACTGACTGGAGAAAAAGATTATAACGGTTCATCCCCACATGCGTGGGGAATACTCAGCCTTCCGGATGCGTCATATTCGCCCCCCCGGTTCATCCCCACATGCGTGGGGAATACGTTCCCACCGCTATATCGGCAAACAAGCGCGACGGTTCATCCCCACATGCGTGGGGAATACTTCAATTGCAAACCGAGTTCATCGATTCGACGCGGTTCATCCCCACATGCGTGGGGAATACTGCATCAGCGTCGTTTGAAGTATTCGCGCTTTCGGTTCATCCCCACATGCGTGGGGAATACTCTCAAAGCGTCTACATAGTGATTATGTTTATCGGTTCATCCCCACATGCGTGGGGAATACTGCCTTGCCTGCCTCGCCTTGCCTAGCCCCGCCGGTTCATCCCCACATGCGTGGGGAATACTTAAGTTTCGATTGGTTCGCCGTCCCGCTTTTAGGTTCATCCCCACATGCGTGGGGAATACTTAACCCACGTTTTCAACATCTCGGGGTCATCCGGTTCATCCCCACATGCGTGGGGAATACTCTAAAACGATGTATAGTAGTTTTCAAGGAACTATGCTGAATTATTCAGCCACATCATTACTCTTTTTCTTTTTTACCGGTTTACTCAGTAACGAAATTCCGTCAAAATCTATAACGTTTCTATCGGGATCACCATTCACCCTTATACCATACGACTGTTCAGTATTAGTTGTGAATATCATAATCGCATTCAAGTTCCACTCGGATACGATACGCTCCCACAGCTTATCCTTCACCCGTGCCCCGACATCGGCGACGAAAACGCCGCTTTTAACCTCAATAGCTAACCGCGACATCTCGCCCCTCTGCGAAGGGGTCGATTTCTCCAACATAATCACTACCATAAATCAAATCCTTCAAATCCGGTATGATTCTCTTCATTATCCTTACCTGACGGAATCTATCCCGCAGCGAATATCTTACCCTGCGTTCTACGTCTTCTGCTGATTCTTTGACAATTTCGAAGGCGACAGGAATTGTTATATCAGTTTTATACAGGTCGGCTATATCATAAACTAAAGAAAGTTGTTTGCCGGTGTGAACGAACCCGATCGCCGTTGAGAACCCGCAAGCCAGAATCGCGGCTTGAACCACGCCATATAAACACGCATTAGCTGAAGACAAAGCTCGGTTCAGCGGATCTCCATAATTCCAGTTCTCCTGATCATAACTCCGTCCTTTCCAGTCCACACCATGTTCTTCCGATAAATCCTTATACGCCTTGCGCATACGGGCGCCTTCCATCCCTCGTATCTGTTCTATGGAGGCTTCCTTCTTTATTATTTCATTGAATCTTTTTTGATACATGGCCCTGATGACATTATCGCGCGACACAGGATCGCTGTAAATCTCAACCTGTTTCAATAAATTCCTCGATGAATATGTCCCAGAATAACCTGATGAATAAAAGCGCACTCCCATCTCGCCCGTCCATGCCACAAGACACCGGCTGTCAGAAATGCGTTTGATGGCCTCGTGAGTTATCGATGTGCCGGGACCGAGCATAAGCAGACAAAGGGTCTCGATCGGCACCGGTATTACCTTGTCGAGATAATGAAAACCGATAGATTTTTGATGCTGGTCTATAATGCCTTTCTCAAAATAGAGATAGGACCAGGTATCTTCGAACTTCGGAATTTCCTGAAGGTCGCGGTTGGTCATGGTTAACCTTTCTCCGCCTCAATTTTGTTTATTCTATGCGGAACAAATTGTCTTTTTCTGCTATCGAAGCTTATTGCATTGTCCAGCAAAGAATCTATTCCTTGTTTGAAATCATCGACATCCATTTGCCGTGTGAAACTTGAAATAGATTTTTCTCCAACGAGGGATTTAACTGCATCGGCTTCTGTTTCAAATAATCCCGCACATACTGGTGCCGTTGGTATACAGCTTTTTCTGCCGAGCCAGATACCCCATGCAGGGTCCTTTAATGCTTGTGCGGCATTATCAAGTAAGTGTTTATCACCGGATAATATCACACCGAATGCGGCATCATTCAGATATTGGCGGTAAGTGATCACGGCATTGGGATTGGAAGCACCGCTGGCTTTGATCGTTCCTTCAACGGTGTGATAATCAATCAACCTTCGTACTTCAAATACCCGTTTACCTTCAATGCGGGGTATTGAAATCGCAAGCATCTTAAGGGAAAGGAATTTTTCAAGAAAAGCTTTTTCATCATCCGATCCCCGCGAATAGCCGAGAGCTGCACAACACATGCCAGCAACAGCACTCTTGGTAGGCATGAGACCGGTGTTGCGCCGGTTAAACTGGCTGTCGTATCCCCATGACTGCATGGGGCCTTCCAATCGCAAGGCAAGGTATCCGGTCTTATTTGACATATTTATCCACCTTCTTTAATAATTCATCAAGAGTAATATCAGGTATGGATTCACAGAGGGACTCATTCAGCCCCCATGTTTTTTTGTTATTATCATATTCGTTGTTTAACGCCTCCTTGGATAATTCAAAAATGCTTTTCCCATCCTTAGGACGTATCGGTTTTTCAAAAGCATTTACAAGCTGTATTGGATGACCTTCATCACGAACAACGCATTTTACATATCCTGGAAGCGTATTCCCATTCATCGAATTTCTTCGCGCAGAAGGCATTGCCATGAGAGTGGATTTTATAAAAGTTTTTACTACTTCTTTGCGTTCATTCAATGCAACGGCTTCAAGATGGGATTCATCTGCAAGCATATCAAGGTTAAGGGCTGAAAATCTGTAATAGGTGGCTGAATTATATTCCAGTGTGCCCATCATACCAGCACCTACTTCTTCATTCTTTTGTCTGTCATCAACAGCAGTAAAAAAATCAATCTCGTTATCGGCTTTATGAGTTGAAATAGCATGAGAAAACATTGCTGCTCCTTCTATTTTAAGATCTGGAGCATCAGCCACCATTCTACCGAATAAACATAAATCCGCAGCATCCTTCAGTAAATCTTTTGATCCACCAGCTTTAATCGCCTTTTTCACATCTTTAGTAGCTGCATACTCCTTGGCCATTGACTCCAATTCCCTTTGTGTAGTAAAAAACATGGTCTTCACGCGGGTTTCTGTATCGACTTTGTTCATCGCACCAGCAATGACTTTTGCACCCTCAATCGAATCATTCTTGTTTAGGCCTGCCTTTTGTAGTTGTTCAGTTAATGGTTCAATTATTAGTTTAGTTCTCTCCCCCCTAAACCCCTGAGGATATAATTCCTTGGCCATATCTCTTATCGCTCTCTTCCAGCACTGGCTGGACACTCGTGCCCGTTGTACACCACCAAAAATCGCGGTCTTGGGCGAATTAAGATCATCGCGATTTAAACAGGAAACCGGTACTGATTGCAGAATATGTAATTCAAGATGTTTCATTGTGTTACTCCTTATTGTAATTTTAACGGTTGTATGACCATCATGCCGAACCCGAAGCCCTTGGCGCTGCCTATACCCATCATAAATGCCTTTTTAAAGGCTTCTCGATCTATAACTTCGAGGACTCCCTGAAATCTGATGCCTACGTGAAGCCCAGGGTCACTTTTAATCTGATTTTTTATAAACCGATAATTTTGCGCAGGCTCAATAAAAAGCGGGGGATCATCCAAAACTGAAAAGCCACTCTCTTGTGCCTTTCTGTTAAACCAGTTGATCTGATCTTCCAATATTGTAAGCGCTTTTCTCATTCCATTTTTAGTACGTTTACCCTTATCATCTGTTTTGGGAATCTTTTTCGTTGGATTTGCTTTTATATCGAAACGATAAAAATTATGATCAAGAAAATCATTTTTTAATTCCCTTACCGCCCAACAATCTTCAGGACACCATTCGGGACGCATAGGCTCTTGTAATGCCAGAATAAAAAGCCGAAAACCTCTCTCAACCGTATCGACCCTGAACAGAAAATCCCTAGTTTTATCAGGCTCACCGGGAAATGCCTTCCATGCGGCTTTATGCCATGCATAAACGTCAAAAAGCCTGTAACGTGCCGCGGTTTTACAGTCTATTACAGCTTTACTCAGGTATTTCATCGACCACCTCCGCCCCAGACGCCCAGAAGGAAGTCGCCCAACGGGTTTTAACATTATCACCCCAATAGATCAGATCACTTTCCAGTAGGACGTAATTAACCGGTAATCCTTCCGCTTTTGCTCTCAGTACAATCCTTTTCACCCGTTCGCAAATCTCATCTCGATTTGAGGCAATAAGGTATTGCAATCGCTTGGCCATTGTGCCAGGTTTAGAGTCAACTTTTCTTAATTCATTCCTTTCATCATCGCTGCATAATTGAAAACACAATGAACCGATATTTCCTTTTAAAGTAGGCTCTGGATGGCTTGCGAATAATCCAGCAACGGTTTGTTTTACCCGAGCCTCATGTTCATCTCCTATTCCGCCAAAATAGCCAAGATGCGGATATGCCCGAAAACGTTTGCTTTCAACCAGTGCGCATCGAAGATCGGCCATTAAACCCCGGTCATCCTTTTTCTTAACCAAATAATCAAGTAAAGCGCTCATAGGTTTTCCTCCTCTTGATTTGTTTTTACCTGAATCGAATTAGTATCTTGTTCTTTTTTATTTAAAACCCTCCAGCCAAGCACAAAGGCCCTTATCTGACGCGGGGTTTCTCTGCCGCATACAAGCTTATACGATTCACGGGCTGCAGCAAAAAGTGTTTTCTGCCAAACTTTACGTGTTGCTTCGACTTTTTCAGCTGATGTACCTATTGCTTCAATATACAACATCAACAGCGGAAGTGATTTTTCGATAGTAGTCCAGTAGTGGGTGGTGGCTTTGGAATGTATTTGTACACGCAATAAATAAGATGAGCTGCTGCTCTTCAATCTCCCCTCCCAACCACCATCAAAAGCTTTTCTATATTCTTCTATCGCCCAGCCTAACTTCTTCGATATTATTTCTGCGAACTGGACTTCATTTTCATAAGCTGCTCGTCCTGCATTACTAAACATTTTTTCATTCACATGATATACACTATCTACCATATCAATAATTGAAGCTTGGTCTCGTGCTAAAGCGAGTATATGAAAATCAACGGATTCATTCTGATCAATATTCATCAGGCATAGTGGGCCTCCTGCTTGTTGTGCTTTTCTTTTAACAACCATAGATGGAAGCTCTCGCCACGTTGCCGTTTCAGGATTGAATCTTAACAACGAAAAAATTTGTTTTTTTGTGTTTCTTGACAAAATTACGGTTGCAGTAACTTCTGGCGGGAAAGGTATTTTTGAATTAAATGATCGATACATTAATCCTTCACCAATGATCATGCAATCACATGATGGAAGAATTCTTATAAGACGACTTAGCGGCACCAATCTTCCTAGATACGTCTCTGTGGCATTATTGATGAAATCTACATCTGACCGTTTTGATGGAAATTTTTCCCATATTGGGTTGCCCCAATAGTTTTCTCCCAGTGGTGAGTAATGCATTCGTAGTTCTTTTTTTGTTATTAGATTCTTATTAATCGTCTTAGCGATATTTGAAGATCTGATGAAACAATGATACATACTGCCTGGTGAACAGGGACCATCCGATGGATTTGGAGGTTTTTTTTCTGGTGGAATACCGCCCCATATTACTGCTGCTGTTTTACCACCTGCAAGGAAAAAATTCTGAAATGATAAAAGTTGCACAGCAATTTCAGAAGGGCTGAACTCCCGGAGAATTTGAGATGATGCTTCATGATCGAATAAGGTCGGATTGACACCTGATGCTAGCGTATGATCTAGTTTGCTTAATGATATCTGTCCGCCCTCATCATCATTGTCTTGGTTTTTATCCATTTGTGACTTTGTTAAATTTGCTATCTGCAAAAAAGGCTTCTTGGGATGAAACAAATCGAAGGAATCACGCCATTTATCCAGATAGTTTCGTGCAGCTCCGGGAAGTATTTCTTTCGCATTGAGCCAATCATCGTAATCTTCTGGCCCATCAAGCGAGGCATGTGCAATGCAGAGCAATAAACGCATGAGAGATACTCGCTCGTGCGGTCTGACTGCAAGATCAGCATAATTTTCACCATCGGCAAAAACATCCATCAAGCCGATCAATCTATATTCACCTTTCAAATTAGTGACAGGTATCCACTTTTCATCGACAAGATTGAATCCCTTATTCTGACGATTCATCAGACACCCCCTGGGCACGTATTATTTCCAAACCTTTATCAATAGTCCATTTAAGTCTTATTCCTTTTTTCAAATTAGCGACATCGAGAAAGCCTCCATCACCAGGCACTGATAAAATCACACAGCCTGAAACATATTTCGGAAGATAAGCTAAAGATATTTTTTTTTCGAAAACCCATGCGGGCACTTTAACAAGATTTTTTTGAATCGCTTTTCCAGTATCCTTGCTTTTCTTCCCGGTTTTTTCTTCTTTTCGGGGTATTTGAGAACCGTTTAATAGAATAATAAAATTATCTAATCGCTCTCTGGCAAGTATTATGGACACCGTCGACTGGGTATTATAGCGAGTCATTACTTCTTCTTCATCGTCAAGTGATGGCATTTTTAAAATCGCTGTGGCAATTAGAGCTTTCTGCATGAGACCGTTCTTTTTTTCATGCAAGTCAGCTTTAAGCTCTTTCCATGATTCTGATGGTTCAACATTTTCGGAATAAGTATATTCTATAATTGAACGGATATCAAAGGGAATTAAGATGGTTTTGGTGTCACGCTTTTTCCACTCCATATAGGTTCGAAGCAAAACATAAGGATCGTATACATATGCTTTATTTCCTAATGCTTTACGAATTTCGCTCGATGTCATTTCAATGGATTGCTGAATATTAAAACTCTCCTTAAGAATCCAGAGTTCCGGCTTTTCAATTGGCCGTAAATGCCGATTGTGTCTCCACAATCTCCCGATACGTTGGAGAAGCATATCAGTCGGTGCAAGTTCGGTTATAATCAAGTCGGCATCGATATCCACGCTCTGTTCTACAACCTGAGTAGCTACCAGAATACATGAACCGCGCCCATTCCCATTTTTTCCAAGTTTTTCTAGCCATTTTTGCTCAATCTCCTCTCTTCTAAAAAACGGAAATCGAGAATGTAAAAGGCCGATCTCGACTGATCCTCGGTTTTCTTTATGTTTAAAAGAGTCGTATATTTCCTGTGAACGGGCAATAGTATCGCATATCCAAACTATCGAAGCTCCATTTTGCGCTTTTCCCCATGCATTAGAAATTGCTTTATTTTCATCAATAAAGCGTATGGCTATTTCTTTATTTTCTGGAGAATCAAGCGTAACGTCTGGTAGTATTTGTCCATCTGCGGTTTTTCCGCTGAGAAGAGGGTACCCGTTTGAGGAAGTCTTTTCATCATTATCAATGTCAAGCAATTCTATTCGCCGCGTTGCAGTAAGCGTGGCAGAGAGTATAATTACTGTGGCGCCAAGTTGTACGAGAGATCGACATAAATTATTTATGAGTGTTCCAGTATATATATCATAGGAATGCACTTCATCAAGAATCACCACTTTGCCAGCCAGCGCAAACAGGCGAACAAAGAAATGCTTAACAGCTATAACACCCATGAGCGCCTGGTCTACAGTTCCTACACCAAATGGTGAAAGCAATGCGCGTTTTGGAGATGAAAACCAATCATATGCTGAGTCTCTTTCTTGGCTATCTCCATCAGGGTTGTTATTAATCTCCGGGATTTCAATTTTGTCATCTAATAACCAAGAGTTGCCGTGTATTAATTGTATAGATAGTGTTTTTTCGCAGATTCTATTGATAAAATCGACAACCCTTAGATGGATACGATTACTTGTAGTTTGGGTGGGGAGCGCAAAATAAATACCCGAAGCCTTTCCACTATTACAAAGCTGATAAGCAACGGAAAGTGCGGCTTCTGTTTTCCCTATACCCATAGGTGCTTCAATGACATAAATACCAGGCTCTTTTATAAATGCATTAACTGCAGTCTGTAGAGCATTTGCCTCGAATTCGAAGTAATCATAGAAATGCTTGCCGTTAATAATTGAAGGACGCACAAAACCAATATTATATAATGCTTCTTGGGTCCGTATTCTCGATTCTTCTGGGGGGATATTACTCCCGGCAGGAAAAAACCGCTCATCGGACCCGATCCAATCGGACACCGTTGTCAAACCTGCAACAAACCAAAGGAGTGGATTGTCCGGTTTAACCGGGGAACTAATCAATTTGCCGTTGTTTTCAATAAAACTCTTTGCTACTTGACGACGCTTTTCTTCCCAGTAATCGTCACTCATTCCGAATCCCGGCAATAATCCTCTCTCTCCATTATAGGTTATCCGACCGTGATGAGCGCCGATGGCCGCAGCCCAAAGCGTTGATGACATGCGGTCAAGTCCTGTATCCATTAATAAGTGCTCAATAGTATATTGGCTTACTTGAGAATGATTATATGGTGAGTTATCCCATCCATTTCGAATATCTTCCTTTTCCAAATTATACTTATGAAGCCACCCATGGCATTTCCTTTGAAATTGTGGAGAGATTTTACCTAAATCATGAAGGCCCGAGAGTATGGAAATATCAGTATTGGTAATATCAATACTGATTCTGGGATAAAATATCGAAAAAATGCATTTTGCTACTGATGCAACATTTTGCATGTGGTGGTAAACATCTATCCCTGGGTTTTTATCTTCTGTTGTTTTTGCCCAAAATTCAATGTTATTCTGCATTATTTATAAAACCAATATCTAATATTAATAATTGCTTAATAATTATTTTCATCTCCCCGTCTTTACAACATACAATCTCCTCCCTGACAGAAAGTGACATATACATCCGTTTGGCACCCAAAAAGAGTTGAAACTTTTTAAAATATATATAATAATATTATTATATGCAAACTGTTTTTTATAGTTTTAACTTTTCATTTTGAAGTAATTTAATTATGCGTTAAAAAACATCTTTGATCTTAGTATTAATATTTTTTAGGAGCTATTCCAATGAAATATGGCAAACCTCTCCTCTCAAGGATACAATTTATTGATGCCCGTATCCGTGATGGTAAATATCCCAATTCACGTAAACTTGCAGAAGAGTATGAGGTTAGTGAACGAACTATTCACCGTGATATTGATTATATGAGGGACATGCTTGGTTGCCCAATAGAATATAATAAAAATAAACGTGGCTATTATTACGCAGAGCCCTTCTTTTCACTCCCTTCCGTACAAATAACCGAAAAAGAACTATTTGCATTTTGTGTAGCAGAAAAAGCATTAGAAGAATACCGTGCTACCCCTCTATATGACACTTTAGCTAAAGTCTATAAAAAACTTACCGAAAATTTAACAGATGAAATTACAGCCAATTTTTCATGGTTAAATCCTGATATATCATTCATTCAACAAAGCACAACAATAATCACACCTTCAATCTGGGAAACAATATCTACTGCACTTTATACTCATTCTGTTTTAGATGCCAGTCATCGTAAAGCCGGCGCCACCAAATCAACTAAACGCTTGATAGAGCCATATCATATGGCAATCTATGAAGGAGAATGGTATTTAATAGGCTACTGTAGATTAAAAAAAGAAACATTAATATTCGCAATATCACGATTTGAAAGTGTGAAACGTTTAAACGAAACATTTGTAAAACCAGAAACATTTAACATTAATGAATATTTAGGTTCTCATTTCGGTATAACAAGAGAAAATGAGAATTATCAGGTCAAAGTGAAATTCAACTCCACAGCTGCACCTTATATCTTGGAACGTAATTGGTCTTGCGACCAAACAATAGATAAAAATAAAGATGGAAGTATTATTTTAACTTTTAAATCAAATTCTATCAAAGAAGTAAAGCGCTGGGTCTTAAGTTGGGGTTCAACAGTTGAGGTTATTTCCCCAAATGAGTTAGTACTGGATATTTATAATGAATTAAAATTGATGATAGAAAATTACAAATAAATTGTTTTTTAACGAATGGCATCACCTTTTTATTATAAATTTTTTTCGTTCCTTGATTCAAATTCCCGTCTCATAATTCATCTCTTCCTCCTTTCTTCCTCCTATGTTGCTCCTATCTAGCTCCTATGTTGCTCCAGTATATTTTTTTTTAATTTTTAAAGAAGATCTCTACGTTTCAATAATTGGTAAAAATTTTAAAAAATTTCCTCAAAAATTTTCATAAACCCCTCCCCTGCTCGTCAATTTATTAAAAGCACATAAGGAGGTATGGCATGTAGAACAAAAAATTCGTAATCAATCTCAAAAGTTCAAAAATTATTTAAAGCCATAGGAGGTATAATCATGGCAAAAGTAGATTTAAATCCCGTCTTCGAGGGATTCAGTAAAAAAATCGGAGAACTCGTTTTTTACACGAAAGGTGGCATGGCCTTCGTAAGAAGGCTGGGGTCATTTAAAAATCCCAACAGCCCGAAACAGCTTGAAGTGAGAAACCGTTTCATGCAGGCAACCGGTCTCTGGAAAACAGTCGGCGGCATCATGCACCGCGGCTGGTACGAATACGCAAAAAAGAAAAGGCTTTACGGTTACCCGGCCTTTATAGGTGAAAACACTAAAAGGTTTGCTAACCAACTTGCGCCGGACCTCTTCAAGGAACACGGTGAGGCCCCTCTTTCATCTTTCACCTGCGAACCTTCTGCGTCATCAGGTGAAATTATGTGTTCATTCACAAATCCATCTTCAAATGCTGAAAAACATGTTACTCTCTTCGCACATGAAAAGTTAAATGGTCAGCCTATTGTTGAGGTCAGAAGAATCGATCTTGGTCTCTCTCCTGCATCGCCACATGCAGTGTCTGGTTTTGAACCCGGAAAAACTTATACCATTCATGCGGTTGTAACAGACAGGATGTATCCTGAAGCGGAATCATCTTCAGCGTCTCTTTCGCACGAATCATTGGTTAACTGAGACTTTAATTTTACAACAGAGTTAAAGATGAAAGGGCCCCGTGCTAGCCGGGGCCCTTCTTATGTTTAGCGACGGTATTCGCCTGACGGTCGCCTGAAAAAAAATATTTTATCATAAAAAACTTCACCGGCCATCCGGGCCAGGGCAGCGTGATATCCGATGTAGATGACAATGAGCGGGAGCACACCGAAAACTTCTGACGCGCACGGATGCGACAGGCAGGAAGCCTTAGTGCTGCCGATGCCAAGCTGACGACCGGAGGGAAGGAAGTCCTGTAAGGAGACGGCAAGGAGGCAGCCCCCTGATGCCGACGCCGACAGGATGTCGAAAAGGCGTCGGCCGTTAATAATCTCTTCCTGAGGGAATTCCTAAAAAGCAAACAAAAAAGCCGTTCCATCGGAGCGGCTTTTTTTATTAAATATACCGATACGCGGATTATTCGATGGATTCAACCGTACCGCCGATTCTATAGTCCACGCTGTCGGCTTTAAATTTCACTTTTACCTTGTCGTTTGGTTTCAGCTTGTCTGCTTTCGATGCCAGGTTATCGGCATAGGCCAGTGTAACCTGCTTCGAGTATGGGTCGTCGCTATGGCAATCCATGATTTTTTTGCCCCCCTCCGTCCTTTTACCGGTGAAGACGACGGTTAAGGCAAAAGATTTACCAAGGGACTCTTTACCGTCGAGAATAATGGAGCAGGCGGAAACGGCCGGATCTTTAAGAGTGCCGCTTACGGGCTTCCCGTCGAGACCGGCGACTTCGATGAGCTCGCCGCTGAGCGTGCTGTATTTGTCGTTTTTCGTTATCTTGAATTTATAGATGAATTTCTGGCCGTACGTCAGATTCAGGATTTTATTTTTCATGGTCTTGGGAACATAAACAAAAATTGTCGCGGTATTGCCGGTGCCGAATAACCGGACGTAAGGACCGGTGTCGTCGCTTTCAATGTTAACCTGCTGGAGCGTCAGGGTATAGGTTTTCCCCATGGAATCCTTGGCGGCGATTATCGGATCAAGGCTTTCCCCTTCCGATTTTAGGTTGGATGAACAGGCTGTGACTGTGAACAATAAACCCGCAAAAAGAAGCAATAAATACTTTCTCATATAAATCTCCTTCTTTGAATATTAGTTTGTGTCTGGCTGCATGATGCATTAAACATATAAAGCGCACAATCCGATTTTTTCAATACAAATATTTTCGGCTCTCTCCTGAATACCGGGAAAATACGATAGAAAGAAAAAAAATTCAAGCGGCTTTAACTGCGCGTGAGACTTATCGCCGGGGATCAGGAACCGATAATGAGCGGCATCTCGCCCGGAAAGCGGTTTTATTAAATACTTTTTCACGGTTTGAATGATTTTTTCCGTTGCCGGCATCCCCCCGGCGCGGAGAGTTGTCCCCGATACGCTGTATTCATACGAAGATGAAGAAGAGAACCGGCCCGGATGCTTCTCCGTTTCCTACGTCATTTTTCATGCAATCGCTTCCTGCAATATCTCGACGACCCGTATCGGGTTCGCCTTTCCGCGGATTCTCACCAGCCCGATCATTCGATGCGGGTATTTGTCCCTGTCGGCGGCTTTATCGAAGCTTTCCATGCTCAACAGAATTTTTGTATTCAGTTTTTTGTTCAAGCCTTCGAGCCTCGATGCGGTGTTTACGGCATCGGAAATAACGGTGGTATCCATCCTGTTCTCTTCGCCTATGGTCCCGAGGACGAGCGTTCCGGTGTGTATTCCCACCCCGATGTTGATGTCCGTTTCTCCGCAGAGCCTGTAGCAGTCGTTCAGTTCCCGGAGCGCCCGGTGCATCTGGATTGCGGCATTGATCGCATCGTCGACGGATTCCGGAAAGAGCGCCATGATCGCGTCCCCGATATACTTGTCTATGAACCCGTTGTTGCTTCTTATTATCGGGGCGATTTTTTGCAGGTATGAATTCAGGAAGTCGATGTTTTCCTTGGGCGACATCCGCTCCGAGATTTTGGTGAAGGAACGTATATCCGAAAAGAGCACCGTCATCTCCCTTATGCTCTGGTCCCCGAGTTTGATCTCCGCGATGTTCTCGCGGTCGAGGTACCGCAGAAACTCTTTCGGCACGAACCGCGAAAAAGATTCCGCCGTCTCTTTCTGCCGCTCGAACGCCTCCCTCTGCACCGACTCTTTTTCACGCTGCATGATCCTCATCCTGTCCGCGAGGGCGAGGGACATCAATATGATCTCGAACGCGGACCCCATGAGTATGGAATAATCGGTGAAGAGATTATGCGGCAGCAGACCGAAGTTTTTCATGGGCAGAATTATGAAGCCGCTGATTATGCCGATCCATGCGACGAGGTACAGACGCGCGGGCCGGTATCCCGTCATGAAGCTTTTAACGGCCGTGAAAAGCAATATGATCGAACCGGCGATCGAAAGGAAAGAAACGATCTGGACGGCGATGCGGTATTCCAGGAACCACGCGGCCGGGATGTTGCATATGAAGAGGACGACCATGCCGAGGACCGCTTTATTCAGATACGGGGCGTTTTTGCGGGACTGGAGAAACAACCGGCCGAAGGTGTTCATGAAAATGGCGAGTACAGATCCGGACATCGGGGTCGACATCATATGGGCCCAGATGCTTTCCTTCGGGAAATAAACTCCAGTCAGACCGTTAAGTGAAAGCTGGAAAACGGCGGCCGATAAAATGTAGAGGACATATACCAGGTAGTCCCTGGAACGGATCGTGATGAAAATGAACAGGTTGAGGAGCGCCATTACCAGCAGGAGGCCGAAGTAAAGCCCGAATACGTACTGCTCGTTCATGGCGGACTGGACGAAGGCCCGCGATTCCCACACTATGAGCGGGATGTTCATCGACCCCTCTGTTTTGATCCGCAGGTATACCTCATGGGTGCGGCCCGGTTCCGACGGTATCTGGACCACCGCGTTCCGGTAAGGCGTCTCGCGGTCATTGTAAGCGACCACGGTCCCGGCCTCTTTCTTCACCACGGTAGAACCGTCCTTTATATAGTATTGCACATCGTCGATGAGGGGATATCCCACCTCGAGGAGCAGCTTTTTTGTCTCCCTGATGTTTTTGACCGGTGCACAGGCATATTTGAAATAAATCCAGTATGCCGATCCGGTGAAACCGAAATTCAACGTTTTCTTTGTCAATGGCCTGAACGGATCTTTTGTTTCCGAAAGCTCGAGCAGTTGCCTGAACGTCAGGTTCCCGGTTTTATCCTCATAATACGACACGCTCCTGTCGATCCGTTGCGACTGGAACGGGCCGCTGAATTTTATCGTGCCCTTTTTTACGGTCTTTGAATCCGCTGCTGAAAGAGGGAACGAGAGGAGGACAATAAAAAACACGAATAAGGCGGTAAATACTCCCCTGTATCCCGATGCAGCGATGTTAATTCGCATGTTCATTGATCTCCATTGTAATTATCCGACATATATCCGTCATCCGGAGATTTCCGGTACATAATGGACAGTATCCTATCTTCGATCCGCAAGCAAGCCGGATTTTACCCGCATCACCGGACCGGTTAAAAAACATGACAGCTCCCGAAAATTTTTTTCCGTTAAATTAATCTCATGCCGGCGCTGCTATCAGTTCCGCCCGGCGTCCGCAATCCATGATCTTCATAATATTCATCCCTGCTTCACGGGCCCCTTGTATGGTATCAGCATGGGGACCCGTTTTTGATAGTCTCGATATCCATCCCCGAAATCGGCGACCAGGTCCCGTTCCTCAAGAATCGTCCCGATGATGATCCAGCCTGTCCACATGATGTTAAACAGGAGCCTGTCTTGGCTGAGGTGAGGATTCGCCCATATCATGATCAGACTGAAAAAATAAAGAGGATGGCGGACCCATAGATAGGGGCCCTTCGCCGTGAGGGGCGGTATTTTTCGCGGCTTGCCGCTGATGAGACGGCGTATATTCAGGGTGCCGAATGGATCGAAAAACCCGAGCGATTTGATGCCCCAGTAGAATCCGGCCATGCCGAGAATGAACATGAACCGGAGGGCCCAGTACCACGCGCCTTCCGCGGACAAAAACGCGTCCGCTGTCTGCCAGAAGATTATCATAAGGGCAAGGGGTATGCTCGAAGTTATGGAATAGAAAGCACCGTAATAATCGGCCGGTACAAGGTCCCGGAGCTTTCCGCGCATGCCTTTTCGCACAATTATGCTGTGCTGTAAAAAGAACAGCAGGCAGAGTGCGGCATCAACAACAAGCGCCTGGTCCTTTTGCAGCCCCAGGTCCACGAGGTTGAACGGCCCGAAGAACAGAAACGCATAAAAAGGAATCAAGGAGCCCGCCCCCAGGATGAGTGTTGTATACAGGAGTATATAGTTTTTTGCCTTGTTCATTTTTTTCACCTCTTTTGCTGTAAATCATCAGGGCCACCCGCTTTTTTAAAAGCGGGGAGCGGCCGATTTTATTTTTTTCGCGCGTATACTTTGATGCTGGCGATGGAATCAAACAGGCTTTTGCCGGCCCCCCTGGTCATGCCGGTTTCTTCCCTTATCTTCTCCGCTATCGGATCATTGGCCCACAATTCCGCCGGTATTCTGTTTTCTTCGATGATCTGTACATCGCTGAAACCGGCATCGGCGATCATTTGAAGATAGCTTTCTTTCTTCACGGCCCCCGCAATGCAGCCGACGTAGGCGCTTACGGATTTTGCGACACTTTCCGGAAGATCCCCGGTAAGAACGACATCGGATATCATTATCCTGCCCCCTTCTTTGAGGACGCGATGGGATTCCCGAAAAACACGTTCTTTTCTAGTCGATAGATTGATCACGCAATTGGAGATGATCAGATCGACCGAGGAATCCGCCACCGGAAGGTTCTCGATTTCTCCAAGTCTGAATTCGACATTGCCGTGTCCGATCTTTACGGCGTTTTGCCTCGCCCTGTCAATCATTTCCGCCGTCATGTCGACCCCTATGACCTTTCCAGACGGACCCACCTTTTGTGCGGCCAGGAAGCAGTCGATCCCGCCGCCGGAACCGAGGTCGAGAACGGTTTCGCCTTCCGAGATTGAAGCGAGCGCCGTCGGGTTGCCGCACCCCAGACCCATGTTCGCGTTTTCAGGGATGGATTTGAGTTCATCCTCTGAATATCCGACCTTGATGCTCGTCGCGCGGGCATTCGACTTTGCGGCTCCGCAGCAGGATGATGAGACATTTTGCGCGATTTTCGCGTATTCCCCGCGGACGATTTTTTGTTGACCGTTATTTTCCATTGCAGCTCTCCTTGAATATATTATTTAGTTGTATATTACAACTATAATGCAGAAAATTATTGCTTTTTGCAGCATTCGCCCGGATTGCAGCATCTATCCATTGATCTGATGAAAATTTCAAGGGATTGAATAACATCCTCCCTTTTGTTTTCCGGGATGGAATTACCCATATCAACCATGAAATCCGATATGCAATCCTGTACATTTTTAAAAACCGCCTTGCCCCTGCCCGTAAGATGCAGTTCAACCGCGCGCGAGTCGTGGGCGGATTGGGTTTTTTTAAGGTACCCCATTTTAACCAGAGGATCGACAAGCCTGGTTGTCGTGCTTTTCTCAACGGAAAGAAGGGTATGGAGAGCGGACATTTCCAGCGAACCGGTCCGCGCCACATAGCTGAGAATTGAATACTGCGTAAACGTCAAATCCTCGCAGAATTTCGATTCGGTCTGAAACACCCGCAGGGATATTATGAGGCGCCTGATAACCGATAAAAGCTGTTTGTCGTATGCAGTTTCCATTATGGTTGTAATATACAACCATAATGTCCGGACGTCAACTGTTTTTTAAGTTTTTTTTTACGGCGCATATTTTTATTAAACCGGCGGGAATACCGCGCGTCACGATGCATGACCCGTCAATACTTCCAGCATCCGTGTGGTTAATTATTAATATTGGATCAAGTAAAAAACAATTAACATTCCCTGCCGGCATCCTGGCTGAGCCATGCCGCTCATTACAATATTATGGATTGAAAAATCTTATCAACAGCTGCGAATTTCCCCGGTAGCATTCAATAAAAAAACCGTAATACCAGCATATCGGCATGCGGATTTTCCCTCGATGTGCGGCACATAAAATGGGGGCCGGTCACACCGACCAGGGGGCGGTATATAGTTTCCGGTAAATTTTATAGGCGCCGATTCGAATCGGCGCCTATGGATAAATCTCGATGCTTGTGTGTAACCCCGATGCCTGTATATAACCCGGCGCCTGTATGAAACGGGGCCCGTACAGGCAGGCATCATCCCCGGCATCCCTTCCTCAGTTCTCCTTCCCTCCGCCGAAGCCTATGAAGTACGACGCAGCGAGGGTTACGCCGTAGAAATGGTCGTCCCGCAGGTGCTGTTTATTCGGGAAGTTATGCACGTACTGGTACCTGAACCCGGCTGATATGGTGGTTGAAATCGGCTCTATCAAGTACGCCAGGGAAGGAGTAAGGTTTACGCCCAGGCCGCCGATGTACCTGCGGGTGTTGTAATTCGGCCATACCATCCATATGGTAAATTTCGAGAGAACCACTAAAGCCGAGGTGTCGTAATCGGAAGCGATCGTGGACGTCTGGACTATTGAAATGTTGGAAATGAAATAAAGCCCGGCCGCGATATGGACATTCAGGTTTACGCCGAGTCCGGGCGAATAGGAGCCTATCGAGGTCTTCTTTGGCATGTACCCTACGCCGTCCTTTGCCCCGATGTCCACGATAGGGGTCTTGTATTTATAAGACTGGTATTTGAACCCGATGTAGAGCTTCAGGTAATCCGTGACCTGGTATCCCACCGTGGAATCCATGTCGTATTTGACCGTCTTGCTCTTCATGTAAACCGGGTTCCAATACGGTAATTGCGTCATATCGGTTATAAATTCCGTCATCAAGGACCTGTAGCGCCCCATCAGGAACGTGCCTGACAGGTATAATTTTCCGATCTTTAATGATGCAATCGGACCGTAGAGGAACTCCGGATCGATTTTGATGTTTTCCTTCGCGTGAATAAATACGATTTTTTTATCGGGCCTTGGATTGAAATAACCGGGCGACCACCACGCGTACCAGGTCATGGCGCCGACGCTCAATCCGTCTTCAGCGGATGCGCTGGAAAAAAGTCCGAAACACACGGTTATAAGGAAAAGAAATATTGCCGTGATAGTGTTTTTCATATATTCACCTGCTTTATGATTTCCTTGAGCTGTAAAAAATCCTTTAATCGCCCTCTCTAACCCATAGGGCATAATTTTAAAGTTATGAAAATAAAATTATTGTTATAACATGGTTTTTTTAAAATTTTCCATTAATTATTTCGTCATTTTAATCATCTGCAGGTTATAATCCTGGCCACATCTTATTTCAATAATGTTTTCAATTAAAACTTAATATTAAAATTTGTCCGAGGACCGGTTATTTTAATTTATTATTGACAATAAACAATTTTTTCTAAAACTTGTTTGAATAAATAACCGGCATCTATTCACATTTATAAAGCGCAGGCAAGAACTGTTATGTCAATGACACCATGTGGAATTCCCATAAGGGTTTGATCAGATGCTTTTTAATTCAATTGAATTTATTGTCTTTTTTCCTATAGTTACTTTTCTTTATTTTTTTCTCCCACATAAATACAGATGGTCCATGCTTCTTGCGGCAAGCTGCATTTTTTACATGGCCTTCATACCTGTCTATATTTTCATCCTTGGAATAACAATTCTAATAGATTATACAGCTGCATTATGGATAGCATCTTCCGAGGGTAGGAAAAAAAAATTATATTTAATCATTAGTATTATTTCAACTTGTCTTGTTTTATTTGTTTTCAAGTATTTTAATTTCTTTAACAGTAATTTTGCGAGAATTGCATCTTTCTTCCACTGGAAGTATCCGATAGAGATCATAAATATTATCCTTCCCATAGGGCTTTCTTTTCACACGTTTCAAAGCCTGAGCTATGTTATTGAGGTATACAGGGGAAACCAGAAACCGGAACGGCATTTCGGCGTATACGCGCTATATGTAATGTTTTATCCCCAGCTTGTTGCCGGACCTATCGAGAGGCCCCAAAATTTACTTCATCAATTCCATGAAGAGCATTTCATCAATTATTCGAGAATAACAGATGGACTCAAGCTGATGGCCTGGGGGATGTTCAAGAAGGTCGTAATTGCTGACAGATTGGCTATTCTTGTCAATCAGGTGTATAATGATCCGACAGTATATTCCGGCTTTCCATTGATTCTTGCGACTGTATTTTTTTCTTTTCAGATATATTGTGATTTTTCGGGATATTCGGATATAGCCATCGGTTCCGCCCAGGTTATGGGTTTTAGATTGATGGACAACTTCAACAGGCCCTATTTTTCCAAATCCGTAGCCGAATTCTGGAAGAGATGGCATATATCGCTGTCGAGCTGGTTCAGGGATTATCTCTATATTTCACTCGGGGGCAAAAAAGTCGGCAATAGCAGGTGGCAGTTTAATCTTTTTTTCACTTTCCTTGTAAGCGGATTATGGCACGGCGCCAATTGGACATTTGTCGCCTGGGGGGCGATTAATGGGCTGTTTCTTTTATGCTCAATCTGGACTAAGAAATTAAGGGAAAAAATTGTCGCTGTCTCCGGAATTTACAGGTTCCCTAGGTTTTATAAATACATGAGGGTATTGTTTGTTTTTTCATTAATCAGCTTCGCCTGGATTTTTTTCAGGGCAAAAAATATTTCGGATGCATATTACATAATAACCCACATGTTTAAAAATCTGATTAATGTGAATGTTATCTCCAAGAATCTGCTGATAATATCGCATGGATGGCTGAAATTGACCGGTTATGAAATAATTATTTCAATACTTATGATATTGTTCATGGAAGCGGTTCACTTGATTCAAAGACACGGGAGCATCAGGCGCATGCTTTCCGAGAAGCCGGTATGGGTAAGATGGTCCATATATTTTATAATTACATACAGTATCATATTTTTCGGCGTGTTCGATAATACTCAATTTATTTATTTTCAGTTTTAAAATAAAAACATGGAAATTAAAAAAGTTAAAAATTTACCGGTAATAAAAAAGCTCTTCATCAAGTTTTTTATATTGTCCGTTCCATTTTTAATGATATTGCTTTCATATGTAATACTTGACCCATTTAAAGTTATTTACCATTATGATAATTATTTTAAGGATACGTTTTCTTATCTTAACAGAGATTTCATATCAACAGAAATTTTTTTAATGAATCGAGAAAAACACCGTTATGATTCTTTCATATTTGGGAGTTCAAGGACACTTGCGTATGATCCGGCCGACTGGAAGCCTCACCTTGACGCTAATGATTCAATATTTTGCTTCGATGCATCGGGTGAAACAATTTTTGGCATTGATAAAAAAATTCAATATATAGATGCCCTGGGTGATTCCGTAAAGAATGTTCTTATCATCATTTGTCCAGATGTTAGTTTCAACAAGGTGCAGAATATTAAGCAGCACCTTTTCATCAAGCACCCGCTCCTTTCCGGTGAATCATATTCCGGGTTTCATTTTATCTATTTAAAATCCTACCTGTCAAATGGCTTTTTCATCAGATACCTTGATTATTTAATATTCAGAAATTTTCGTCAATACATGATCGGTTATATAGATAATAAAAAATTTATGCATGACACAACCACTAATTTTATCACCATACTCGATTGGGAAGAGGAATTGAATGAAGATGAATCAAAATATTATTCATCAAGGAAGGATGTTTTTTTCATAAGGCCTTCATTTAACCCTGAAGAAAAGAAAGGCATCAATGAGGGGATTGAAAAAATGCTTATAAATATCCGAAAAATATTCAATAAACACAAAACAAATTATAAAATAATCATCAGCCCTCTATATTATCAAAAAAAAATAAATTTTTCCGACCTGGAAAAACTAAAAAATATTTTTGGCCAGAAAAATGTTTTCGATTATTCAGGAAAAAATAAAATCACTGAAAATGTTTACAACTATTATGAACCATCCCACTACCGCACAAAAGCAGGAAAACAAATAATCAATGAGATTTATAGATACCGTCAATAATCTTTCGCTTTTTTTCATCAATCTGAATCAAGAAACCATGCAGTCTCCCGATCGCTTTTAATATGCAAATCCCCAGTCAGCAAACCATAGATGTTTAGACAAAGATAGGATTATGCGGTGAACTGAAGACCGGGAAGAAAGAGCAGAACGAGTTTCAATTTTGCATTACAGTTCATGATGCATTATTGATTCGAACACCAATTGAATTAATTGAAACATCAATAAAGGCTACAAAACAGGAAATGGTGAAAGCAAGTAATGATGATTTTCTGAATGCAGCTTCAACACAGGCCACCACTCCGGGGGATGTGGTATTGTTCTCCGGGTACCGTCGCGGCAGGCGCGTTGTTCGCGGATATAAACTTCACCGACCAGGGATCGGTATATATTTTCCGGTAAATTTTATATGCGCCGATTAAAATCGGCGTCCGTGTGCAGAGCCCGACGCTTGTGCATAACCCGATGCTTGCGTGTAACCCGGGGCCTGTATGGGCCGGCATCATCCCCGGTAATATCCCCCCCATCAGTTCTCCTTCCCTCCCCCGAAGCCTATAAAATATGACGCCGCGAGGGTTACGCCGTAGAAATGGTCGTCGCGCAGGTGCTGCTTGTTCGGGAAGTTATGCACGTACTGGTACCTGAACCCGGCCGATATGGTGGTTGAAATCGGTTCTATCAAGTACGCCAGGGAAGGCGTAAGGTTTACGCCCAGCCCGCCGATGTACCTGCGGGTGTTGTAATTCGGCCATATCATCGGGATGTTGTTTCCCGGGGTGAAAGGGAGAAGCACGAAGGCCGAGGTGCCGTAATCGGAAGCGATCGTGGACGTCTGGACTATTGAAATGTTGGAAATGAAATAAAGCCCGGCCGCGATATGTACGTTCAGGTTTACGCCCAGCCCGGGCGAATAGGAGCCTATCGAGGTCTTCTTGGGTATGTACCCTCCCCCGCCCCTTGCCCCGATATCCACGAAAGGGGTCTTGTATTTATAAGACTGGTATTTGAACCCGATATAGAGCTTCAGGTAATCCGTGACAGGGTATCCCACGGTGGAATCCATGTCGTATTTTATCGTATTGTTCTTCATGTAAACCGGGTTCCAGAACGGCATAAGGATCGGATCGGTGATGAATTCAGTCGTCACTGATTTGTAGCGCCCCATCAGGAACGTGCCTGACAGGTATAATTTTCCGATCTTTAACGATGCGACCGGTCCGTAGAGGAACTCCGGGTCGATTTTGATGTTTTCCTTCGCGTGAATAAATACGATTTTTTTATCGAACCTTGGTGTGAAATAACTGGGCGACCACCACGCGTACCAGGTCATGGCGCCGACGCTCAATCCGTCTTCAGCGGACGCGCTGGAAAGAAGGCCTCCGAAGACAAAAAACAGCGCGAGACATATGACGTTCACGGTCGTTTTCATTTATTTCTCCTTGCTTTCCGGAAACCTTGCCGCTTCCGCCCCATAAACAAATATCGGCTTCCTATAGGCGCCGATTCGAATCGGCGCCCGTGTATTGTAACTCGGCGCCTGTGCGTAACCCTGTGCGGGGCCGTCATAATCACAATACAGCATTCTGCAGGATATCAATATTTGATGACAAAAATAAACATATGTCAATTATTATTTATCCCCGGGCGGCCCCCCCTTCAATAAACCGTTTTAATTTCAATTCTCTTCCATAATAAATATAAGTCTTGAAAATTAAGCGCGCCTGTGCAATAAAAGACTCTGTCCAATGAGAGGTGTTCTGAAATGGAAAACATTGAAGCCGTACGCAAGGACCTTAAAAATTTCAAAAACCTGTTCATCCTGTACACCGAGGGCGTGAGCTACCTCATACTGGTGCCCCTCGTGGTGCTCTACATCTGGGTCGACCTCGACCTCAGGTACGACCAGGGAATGAACATGCTCAAGTTCACGGTCATTGCTGTGGTCATATCCGTGATCACCACGAACATCAACGACATGATAGTGCTTTCGCCGATAATAAAATACTTCAAGAAGCTCCTTGCCGGCGAACCGGCCCCCGAAGATGAATACGCCGCGGCGCAGAAAAGGTTTTTCTCCCTGCCCTACATACACGGCATCGGGTCGTACCTCCGCTGGGTGTTCGGCCTCCTCCTGGCCATACCGCCCTTCATCCTCACAACCGACCTTACGAACATGCAGGTGGTGAACACCCTTTTCATATTCATGGCCATCCCGCCGCTCGGGGGGATACTCTTCTTCTTCCTCACGGAGATATACATCCAGAAGCTCCTGAACAGGGGGATATTCACCCGCCTCGTCATAAAGGGGTTCACGAAAAGCATGAGCTTCAGGCGGAGGCTGTTCCTGTCCATACTCACGATCGTCACGATCCCGGTCATCGGGATAAGCGGGTACTACACCATCCTCCTCGAGTCCGCGAACGCGCTCGACAGGGTTTCCTTCCTCAAGTTCGGGGCAGTCGTTCTTTTCGGCGTGGTGGTGGCCGCGAGCGTCACGCTCACAATGTGGCGATCGATCAAGGACAAGATCGGCCTGATATCCGCGTTCCTCACGCGCATCGGCGCGGGCGACCTTTCCGCGCCCAAGGGGGTCATCGCGGTCATGGACGAGCTCACGAAGATCAACCAGACCGTCTATCTGATGAAGAAGAACATCACGGAGATGATAGCTGACATAAATTCAATTTCCTCGAAGCTCGACGACTCGACGCACGAGATATCCAGCATCACGCAGTCCTTCACCGACGTGACGCAGAACCAGGCGGCCACGGTCGAGGAGGTCACCGCCACCATCGAGGAGATCTCCGCCGGGATGGACGGGATCACCTCCGGCGCCCAGGTCCAGCTCAAGAGCCTGCTGGCCCTTCTCGCCAGGATGGGCGAGCTCTCGGGCACCATCCGGGAGATGTCGCAGGAGATCACCAGCGCCACCCAGCTCGCGTCGTCCATGAACACCGACGTGGCGAGCGGCGAACTGTCGCTCCGCGGGATGAACGGGAGCATGCTGAAGATCAGCGAGAGCTCCCAGCAGATGACAGGCATCGTGAACATCATCAACGACATATCCGACAAGATCAACCTCCTGTCGCTGAACGCCTCCATCGAGGCGGCCCGCGCCGGCGACTCCGGCAGGGGCTTCGCGGTCGTCGCGGACGAGATATCCAAGCTCGCCGAGAACACCGCGTCGAGCGTCAAGGACATAGACTCCCTCATCAAGGCCATGGACGCGGAGATCCGCAAGGGGATCTCCGACGTGTCCGACGTCGTCGAGAGGATGGGCAGGATAACTTCCGGCATCAACTCGATGGGAGGCATGGTCGGGAAGATATCGGGCATCATGCAGAAGCAGGTCGAGACGAACGAGATGGTCGACAGGGAGGCCACCAGCGTCAAGGCCAGGTCCGAAGAGATCGAGACCGCGACCATGGAGCAGAAGATCGCCATCGGAGAGGTCGTCAGGTCGGTCACGAAAATCAACGAGCTCACCCAGACCATATCAGCCGGTTCCGAGGAGATCACGGCCAACACAATGGAGAACGCGAAGATAGCCGACATACTGAAGAAAAAGGTCGACCAGTTCAAGCTCACGTGACGCGGGGACGGCACATGAAACGCATACACGGCAGGCTCCTCATCGCGACGGGCGTAATACATTTAATCTGCACTTTCCTGCCGGGCGTATTCGGCAGGCAGTTCGCCGCTTTTTCCAGGACCGCCTTTTTCTCGATAAGCGAAGGGATACTCTCCTTCCCGATGTTCGGGGGATCAATCGATTACGAGGCCTTCGCCGCTTTCTGGTTCTTTTACGCGGGGCCGTTCATCATCGGGTGCGGGCTCCTCGTCGACAGGATCGAAAAGCTTGAGGGCCGCCTGCCCCTGTACCTTTCCGCGTTCATCACCGCGGTCACGCTGATCGGGTCCTACATGATACCCGCGTCCGGCATGACCGTCATCATGATTCCCCAGTGCGTTTACATGTTAGCGAGGAGCCGGAAGCCCGGGAATTTCCGGGGGAATGGGTCGTAGACTCCGCCGGTCTACTTCATCTTCACCTGCACTATGCCTGATATCGGAATGGTAACGACCCCGCTGGAGGTATTCATCTTCACGTTCTTACTGTCCTGCAGATAAATCACGCCCAGGAGCCTGGTACCGTCGTCCAGCGTGACCTCCTCGAGCTTGTGGTAATATTCCTTGATCTCCCTGTCGGTCTCCAGGATCGGCGCCTTCTCCACGTCCGGGACGTATAAATATACCGGCAGGCCCCTGGCCATCTTACCCAGATACTTGCCGTTCCCAGGGATGAGCCTGCACTTCGCCACTGTCTGCATTGGAAACGTCGCGGTCATTATCACGACCCTGTCGCCGATCCGCACGTACAGCCTGCTGCCCATGAAAATTTTCTGGCCGGCATTGGGGGACTGCACGATGATCTCTCCCGTGGATTGATTCACGCTGC
The DNA here is from genome assembly GCA_025457915.1 of Spirochaetota bacterium. Taxonomy (GTDB): domain Bacteria; phylum Spirochaetota; class UBA4802; order UBA4802; family UBA5550; genus JALOTL01. Next base: position 47,926 of record JALOTL010000014.1, read on the forward strand.
CGATTTTGCCTAAAAGCTCCCCGTCAACTGATAATAGCGGCGCTTCCAGAAGCATTATTGAAATGAACGCCGTTCCCATATGGAAAAATAAAAAATTTTTCATGCAGTCCGTCCCTGTATAAAATCGATAAGATGGTCCATGAATTGCGCTGTTTTTAACGTATATCGTTTTCATATTCCGCGGGCTGAAATAATCAAGAAGGATTTATTCCCGGGAAAATAAAAACACATTTATTGCTTCTTTCAATACGGAAGAGGCCGGATGCGGACAGTCATCCGCCTTATATCCGGCGTACAGACTGCTGGAAATAAGGTATCGGGAATCTTTCCAATGCGTGCAGGATCATCGGAATATCCAATAATATCATCTCACCCTGCCCTGGCCCCTCCCATCCAGGGAGCGGGATAAGGATATCCGGCAAAAGTCCCGCCATAAGCCAACGCGCCCTTATATCTTGAAATTATACGTAACCGACAGCACGACCCCGTAGAAATAGTCAGTAGTGCCGTTGAAAACATCCCTGCCTGAATACCCTAAAATTTTATTCTGAATCAGCATGGTAAACACGTTATATGTGCTGTCGTAGTAGCTGTGCACCAGCCTGCTGCAGTACATCTTCAGCATCTGGAAGCGGAACCCCGCGGACACGGTGACCGATGCGGCCGTAATATAATACGCGAGGGAAAGGCTCCCGTTCATTCCGGCGGCGTTGAATTTCTGGTTCTGCCTGTTCATGAATGCGTTCAACGACAGGGGGCTGAACGCCTTTTCGTTCCAGTCGACGTACGACCTCATGTAAACGCCTGAAAGGTTTCCCAGCAGGTACAGGTCCTCCGCGACCGGCAGGACCGTGCCCAGCCCCAGTCCCGCGCCGTATCCGTCTGATTCGGCCGTGTAGTTGTACAGCCAGAAATCCGCGGCCGTCGGGGCGCTGGTCAAAAACGTTTTCAACGGCCTGCTGCTGTAAGAGTAGCCCTGGTACTTGAACCCGCAGAAAATCTTCAGGTACGGCAGGGGGGAATAATTGACCGTGGTGTCCGAATCGTATTTTTTCATCCGGAGCGAGACGTTCTGGGAGATAATGTCCGGGCCGGGATATAATTTCATGCTTCCCCCGGTTTGGCCGTAGGGAGAGCCCATGGTGAACACGGAGGAGAAGCTCCATTCGTCCGAGACCTTCACTGACACCGCGGGCCCGTATAAAAACGAACCGGACTCCTTCCATCTGGACCGCAAGTAGATTTCACCGTATTCCATATAGTGCAGGGCCTTGATCCTGTTCGAGTACCTGTTCTGGAAATAATTCTTGAAATACGGCGACCACCACGCGTACCAGGCCATCGGTCCCGCGCTGATTTCCAGCGCACGTGCGGGTCCCATAAAAGAGTTTAGCAGAAACAACGAAAACAGGGCAAGCAGGGTGATCTTCTTCATATGACCGCGCATCCAGTCACGCTTCCGGAGCGTTTTTTTTTACGGTCTAATGATTTTCCGGAGCTTGTATTTGTCAATTTGTAAATTTCCGGGGCTGAACGCCGCGCCCGTTTTTACGCGCCGCAAGATTTCCGGAAGGCTTTTTTTAATTGCCGTGAAAATCCGGCGCCTAGTTGGGAGTCCTCACGTACTGGTAGCGGACGCTTTCCGGGTCCGGAACCCTTGCCTTGAATCCATTATACGCCTCCGGGACCATCCCGGTCCACAGGTACAGCAAGCCCCACACCTCCACGGTTTTGCCGTCTGCGCTTATTTTTCCCTGCACGTCCCCTACCTGCACGCTGCTGTAGTTTTCCCTGTTCGGGTACGGATTGTAGCGGGCCGTAAAGGTCCTGCCTGTAAGTCTTCCCTTGAAAAGCACCCACTTGATATAAGCGGAATGTCCCGGGCCCGCGGCAGGGCAGTTATGGTACGCCGTGATGTCGTCCCCCGCTATCTCGAAGGTGATCCTGTTGCACGAGGTATCGCCCTTGATCATCCACAATCCGCCGAGATCAACCCCTCTTTTCGAAACGGCCGGGGCCGCGGGGGTCTCGACTCCCTTCACGTAGGCATACACCCTCATTTCCCTCGTTATGCTCCTGAGTCTTGCGGCGTGTTCCGGAAGGAGCCTGCATTTCGCCGTGGCCTGCATCGGGAACACAGCGGTCATAACGACCGGCTCGCCGTTCAGCCTGACGTAAAGCTTCATTCCCATGCGTATCTTCTCCCCGGCCTCGCCCGCCTGGACGATGATCTCGCCCGTGGCAGCGTTAACGGAGCTCACCTTGCCGATAAGCTCCCCGTCAAGTGAATGGAGATCCGGATGCGTGAAAATCAAACTGAAAAGGATTACTGACGCGGGAATGATCATTTTTTTCATGATAATTCTCCATGGGGAAATGATTTGGATATTTATCCGGTAGCACAACCGGCGGGGATGTCAAGATTTATATTGCGGAAAATATTCCGGGCGCGCGCATCCGTTAATGGAAAATTATTTCATGACGCGTGAAATATCAAACTATTTCTTCCCCGGTTTTCCCAGGGCTAAAAAGACCGTCACGCTGATGACGGCCAGGATCACCATGCAAGCGGTCATGCCCGTCTTGAAGTGCCGAGGGACCCCGGGCCTCGCCAGTAGCTGGTACCACCACCCTGCAAAAACAATATTGACCAGGGCAATTATGGCCGCAAGCAGCACCCTGTCGCGATTCATTTTCCGACCTCCTTCATTTCCCTCCGGAAAGCCGGCCGCGGTCGGGAATTCATTCCTCTCACGCGCTTTTTATAACGACCGCGCGGCTGAAAAAGACCCCCGGTTCTTCGATGATTTCAAATCCGGTCCGCCTGATCATGTCCTTGACTTTTACGAAATCGTTTTTTGAAACATGGAATTTCGGCTCGACGATCAAGGCTTTCCCGTCCCGCTTCAGCAGGGTCCTGATTTCCCTTAAAAAGGCCTCCTGGTCCGGCACCTCGTGGAGCATGTAAAACACCAGTATGAAATCGTTTTCCACGGACAGGCCGGTCCCGTCGCTTCCGCATTTGTGGAGCCTGACCGTATCCGCGAGACCGGCGCCGTCTATTTTTTTCCTCAATATCTTGAGCATATCCTCCTGGAGATCGGCCGCGGTCACTTTCCCCGATTTACCTGCCAGCCTCGCCATTTCCATCGTGAAAAACCCCGGGCCGCAGCCCAGGTCGAGAACAGTCATCCCTTCCCTGATATAAGGCTTCAGCATCTTTCCCGGGTCATGGAACAGCCTGCGTATATTCAAATCCAGCGCACCGGCATGCTCGGCCGGGCATACTCTGTTTTTCCTGTCCGGTTCCATATTTTTCTCCATGATATTTTTATCCCGGGTATTAAACCCCCGTTCAATGGAACTGTCAAGCGCCAAAATCCACATATGTATATGATACTTGATTTTTGGTTTGACTCCGGCGCCTTTCGGGTCAATGCTAACGGCATAACGGCTTTCCATATCAACCGAAAGGAGCAACGTTTATGCATTATTCGCCCGGGTATTATTTAATGATTTTAGCGCTGTTATTTTCCGTGTTCACGGGGTGCAAGAAGGAAACCGCCGTGGTCGATTCTCCGGGCGGACTGGTGTTCAGGGACGCGCCCTCTGCGAATTCGAAGCGCATCTATTCTCTCATCAACAATACCGGCGTGGTCGTCCTGGAAAACGGGCCGAGGGAAACCATCGGCGGGAAAACCGGCATCTGGCAGAAGGTCAGGGTCGGCTCCGACGAGGGATGGGTCTTCGGCGGGTACCTTTCAGGCAAAGTTCCCGAGGGCCGCAGGACGGAGTACCTGTTCTCCGCCGAGGGCAACAGCACGGCGGTCATCTACCTCTCGTTATACAAAAACAAGTCGTTCGACCTGTATTTTGAAAGCATGCTGGACGGCGGGGAAAAATATACGGTCATCAAGGGGAAATGGAACAAACAGGGGAACGATATAGTCCTGAAATTCGACGCGGCCCAGCCTGGCTGTCCGGAATGCGCGGTAAAATATTTTTTCGTCAATTCGGACGGGAGGAAATGGGACAGCGCGGTCAGGATCATCGACGACAATACCTATTCCTTCGACAAATCCGTCGGCGGAATCGCCCTGTGGGGCGTAACCTGCATGAAATACGAATTCTAGACGATACGGCGGAACATGTCGGACCGCATTAATAAAAAAGGCGCCGGGCAAAGACTTTGAAATCCGTTATTTAAAAAATCCTTGTAATTCATCAGGTATTGAATAATCATTGATAAAACCCGGTTCGGTAATGTCAGAGACATTAATAAAATCAGAAAATCTGATATCCGGATCCATGCGGTTAATAAGGATAAATTTAACATCAACTTTTATCAACAAATCAAATATCGGGGACAATGACTACATGAGCATGAATAAATTAAAAAAACATCTCGAGGAACTTAAATCGGAAGCAAATAAACTCAAGGCCGGCGATAATGAAACGAGAGAGAAAATGACCGTCCTTATTTCCGAGATTGAGCATTTGCTGGAAAATCCGGACGATTCCGCTCACAGGAGCCTGGTAATCAATAACCTGCAGGACCATGTTGAGAATTTCGAAATCAAGCATCCCGATTTAACAGGGGTATTAAACCAGATTATGGTGATGCTCGGCAATATGGGAATCTAGCGTCCGATTCATCAATCCGGGGCGGGCCGGGACCGCTATAATTCAGCCCCTTAGACGGTTGGCAATAAAATCCGCGATTCTTGCTTAAAGTTTGCTATTCTCTCCGATCCTGGTTACATTATATATGAAACTAGCGGGATGACCCCATATATAGATGGGAAAAAGCAGAAAAAAGAAGTTTGTATATCATCCCCAAACAGAATTAAATATGTTAATGCTGTTTTGATGAAGGCCAGACCGTAAGAAAGTGTGGCCTTCTAATTTATAGATTGGGTATTTTATCCTTTTGATTCTGAATAAAGTATAAAAGAGGCGGCAATATGAAATATTACGATATTTTGTGGGATGAAAATCCAGGTATCAATCAAAAATTAGCTGTTGCTTTTGACCAGATAATTTCAACAAATAAAATATTCCCTCAATATGGGAAATACGGCAACTTCAATAGTTCACTTGCCAACAGAAGACCCCTCGGTTTTAAATTCTCGAATGAGCTGGAAGATAAGATCAAAAAAATTTTGAAAAAATTAAAGGTCATCGAGTATTTTAAAGAAAGAACGGCAGGGGAAGAGGAGTTAAAAAAAACTACAACAAAAGCGGACATTCAGGGAGCTGGATCATGTGTTGCAGATATAACGGCAGCAACATGATGCTGAGCCGAATGCATTTTAAAAGTCTTATGCTTGGATTCATTGTGTAAATACCCGTCTGATATTTCAGCATTGGCATCAACTGCAAGCGATCAAACATCGGAATGATTTTGTCGTCCAATCCCTCGCCGGAATCGCCCCGCGGGGCATCGCCTGCATGAAATACGAATTCCAGTCGATGACAAATTCATCGACCTCGCCTATTCAGACCCGCCTGGCCCGAAGGTATACCGGCAGGACATGTATCCGGTAAAAACATCGGGTCCCCCGATGTCGCGTCCCGCGGGCAACACCTGGTGATGCGGTTCTCCGAAATTAATGACCGCCCAGATGTTGAACCCGATACCGTTCCTGCCCCAGCCTTCGATCCGGGCCATGTAAAAAAGCTCCGCGCCTGCCGCTACCGATCCCGTCAATTTCCGCTGGACATGCCCCGCCGGGCGGGCATAAAATTAATTATTTTACAAAAAAATCACAACAAAAAACGCCCCCGGATCGTATATAATACAGGTACCTGAAACGGAAGGGAGCGGGACAAAGCCTGAATGATGAAATCGCTAATCGAACGGATCCGCGTCGCGCTGGACGGCGGCGACCCGGATAAAAGGGAGTCCCTGATGGAATACATCTGGTCGGAATACGGGCACAGGGTCTCGTATTATATCTCGACGATCGTTTCCAGGGACACGGCCCATTTCGACGACATCTTCCAGGACGCGATGATAAGAATTTTTGAAAACATCGGCTCTTACGATCCCGCCTATTCCTTCAACACGTGGATATACAGCATCGCCAGGAACCTTTGCTTCGACTACCTGAAAAGGCCGCAAAACGCGGCCGAAGGAATGCTGATGGATGATTTCCCCGACCCGGGAAGCGGCCCGCAGGAGGCGGCGCTAAGGGACGAGGTGATGCACAGGATCGACGCCTCGATCAGGGGGCTTTCTGCCGGGGACAGGGAAATCGCCTACCTCAGATTTTTTGAAAACCTGAGGTACAGGGAGATCAGCGCGCTCACGGGCGTGAAGCTTAATACCGTGAAGGCGAAGCTCAGGCTGATAAAGGACAGACTGCGCGCCGGGCTCGGGGACATTTATTACTAGGCGGAGGCTTGCCATGGATATCGAAAAACGGCTGAAAAAGTACTACGGCATCAAGACGCGGGAAAGCGGAACGCCCGCTGATTTCAGCGCGGTAAAGCGCATGTGCCGTTTCGAGGCGCCGGCGCCGTTTTCCGGTTTAACCGTCAGCCTCCGTTTTTACGGCGCCGTGTGCCTTGTCCTGGCGGCGCTCGCGGTGTCCGGCTCGCTCTACACATCGCCCATACACGGGGTGATGGACGGGGTCTTCCGGCCTTTCAATTCCGGGGACGCGGTATTCGCGGGCCTTAACGGCTTCAGGGTGCTTGTCCGGAAGGACCTGGAAAAAAATCAGGGAGAAAGAATATGACTAAAATGTATTTCGTATGCGTGGCAATCATAGCCGGGATTTTCACAGGGGTCATGGCGCTCATCGGCGGGCTCGGGTATTTCTTCGACCCGGCATCGGTCGCTTTCCTGTTCACGCCGGTGCTGTTCGTCCTCCTGACGAACTTCAGCCCGGGCGAAATTTTGAGGTCTTTCAGGGCGGCGATGTCCGGCTGCGACGCCGGCGCGGCTGAGCTCAGGAATTCGCTCCTCTTCTTCCGGACGGCGCAGAAGGCGCTGCTGGTGGTGGCGGTGCTCGGCTTCCTCACGGGCTTCATAACGATGGCGGCCGGCGAGAACGATTTGGGCAGGTTCAAGGTGGGGTTCGGCGTGGCGATCCTGGTCCTCTATTACGCGCTTGCCGGCATCATGCTCGTCACGCTTCCCTTCACAAGCGCGCTGAAGAAGAAGCTGAACCGGCTCGGATAAAACCGGTTATCCCGGTACGGCAGCCAGCGCCGGCTGCCGTACCTTTTATCGAATTCCCCGCACTTCTCCGCGGATCATGTTACGGATGAATTCTTTTAAACTTGACGTGCCCGTAAAAAACCCGAAATAATAAAACACCGGGAATCCAGGCAGGAAAAGAAGCACGACAGGGACGAGAAAAGTCGTCAGAGGGAGATCGAACAGAGCCGCAGGACAACATCAGAATGGCAAGCTATAGAAATTACAAGTACTGACCTGCGGTTTCACCGGGACGATTTTCCCAGCATCCTGAATATAACGATATCCATAATCGCCAGCAGGAACGCAACAGAACCGGATACCAGCCTGACCTTTCCGGACTGCTCGGATGTCGGAAATAGTTCCATGCTCCCTGTGACCGCATATACTGCCGACAATACGCAGGCAGCCGAGCAGACCACAAGGACTGTGACTAAAATAATTCTTTTCATGTATTTAAGTTTTTCCCGTGAAATCCCCCGACGGCCAGTTACCCGCGCATCATTAAAAAAAACCGGGCCATGGTTCAGGAGAATGCAGATAAGGCGATCCCGGCGGCTATCAACAGCATCGCGAACAACGATTTTTTAAACTGGGTATCCGTCACGGACATGATTCTTAAAATATCCCTCACCTTTTCCCCCGGCTGCAATTATTCATGAAAAATACCTCCCGGTAATAATTCAGTCGGCGAGCTCTTCCGGTTCCGCGATCTCGATATTGTTCCTCCTCAGGAATTCCCGGAACCCGTAGACCTTCCTGCCCAGGAATGTCATGGCGACCGCGTCCGCCGGGCAGTTGTTGACGCAGCCCATGCAGAGTATGCATTTTTTCCTCTCGACCGAGCCCTCGCCCGGATGGATCGCCTGCACCGGGCAGCCTTTCTCGCACCTGAGGCACTGTATGCACCTCGTCCTGTCGACCCGGTGCTCCCCAATGAGGAACCTGGTACCGGCTATCTGCGGGAGGTGCCTGAATATCGTGCCGGCCTCGAACCTCATTTCGGCCGGGAAAGGCGTGCCGCGCCGCACGGTCCCGAGAATGTCAGCCGCGCAGGCGCGGGCCCTGGCGTACGTTTCACCGTCCGGCAGGTTCCTGAATTTTAGTATCCGCGATTCGTTGCCCATGGACCAGGTGGGCGCGTAGGTCGACATGTTCCCGAAGAGGCCCATGCCCGCCGGAACGCCTCCCTTCCCCGCGAGGGCCTCGAGGATGGCGCAGGCCGTGTTGTGCTGGTTGTCGCCCTTGCCGCCGAAGGTCACGAAGGCGGCGACCGGGATGCCGTCGATCGCCGGAACCGAAGATATCCATTCCATGAGGTTGCCCGGCACGTCGAGGTAATAAACCGGCGAGCCCACCGCAATGATATCGTACGACGGCGCCGCGGCCGCGTCGATCTCACGGTAATCCGCGGTGGTGACCTTGAGTCCCTTCCTTTCCCATGCCCGAGCGATGATCCTTCCGATACGCCTCGTGTGGCCGGTCTGGCTGTACCAGACGACAAGCGCCTTTTTCGGTTTCCCGAATTTCATCGCGGGACGCGGCTTTTCCTCCGAAAAGAGGCCCGCGCCCGGAATGGAAAGGGCCGCTGCGGCCGCGGCTGTTTTAATTATGAATGATTTCCTTGTTTCCCTGGACATGCCGTCTATCCCCCTTATTCAACTATTTCAACCGGTATACCGGCATCAATCATTGTAGATGCCATCGATGATTCCGCTGAATTTTTTTCTATGGCCTTTCTTTATATCTTCATGGTCGGGGTCAGGTCCCCTGGCATCATGTACATGAGGGTTTTTCCCCTTTCACGGTGTTCCGCGAGCACTTTTGCATAATCCCTATCCATCGTTCCCCTTCCAGGAATTAAATTTTTCATGAACTCGCTATCGCTGAAGCGGCCGGAAAGCCCGTCTGCACTATGGATAATAAGGGAATTGGATAAATGAAGGCAACAACAAATTCACGTGCCCCGCCGCCGCTCACGGATCATCAGTATAAATATATATTGAAATATCCGTCCGATCAGGTCACCATGAGCCATACCGCTGCATGATCCAGAGCGATATGCAGACATTAATTAAAATACGGTGACAGGAAATGAAACGTAAGGGCCCCAGAGACCGGCTGGCAGGGGACGGAAAAAAAATTCGTGAATAGCGCCCTCTCCGGGCGCACTGCTGATGCCGGCGAAGCGCACCCCGGCCGACGGAGAGCGCTTCGAGGTTTTCAACATGCCCTTTCCTTTCCGAATGACGCTGCCACGGAAGCCTGAACACGCGCGTGGCCCGCCATCTGTTCGACAGGCTCAACGGAAACATGGTCCTTCCCCGCGCGCCGCTCGGGCGCAATCAAAGCTGTCGTGATTGAATGCGAAGAAATGTATTTCGAAGTGGCGCCTTCTATCTCCACCAGTAAGGAGACATGATCCGGTATTGACCGCCATATCCTCGGCGCGCCGTTTCAGAATTTAAAAAAGCAGATCCGCCCCATGGCAATGGGCGGGTATTCATGGCATACCCATCACACGGGTTTTCGATTTGAATCAATCGAACACGATAAACGCAGGCCGTCCCGCGCAATAAATAAACACCACGGGAAAAATCCGGCGGCGGCATACGGATTCAAATCCCGGCATGCGGGTGCATGCCGGCCTTGGCCGGATTCCCGTGAATGACATTCCCGAATGTGTTATTCTACGGCATTACGGATGCCGTTCCGGAAAACAATAAATTTCCAGGAAACGATAACGGCAGGAATACAGTTTATTAATATCGCTGGGTTCTGCGAGGTCTATCTTCCTTGGGTTTTGCTACGTTTACCTTGATGTTTCTTCCTTCGATTTCTTTGCCATCGAGCTCTTTGATAGCTTCGTCGCCTTCCGACTGGTTCGGCATTTCAACGAATCCGAAGCCTTTTGAACGACCGGTTTCCCTGTCGATGACGATTTTGCTTTCCGATACGGAACCGAAAGCCTTGAACAACTTCTCCAGATCTTCATCCGTCATTTTATAAGACAGATTTCCCACATAAATATTCATCTTCACCTTTCTCCTTAGAATGCAGAATGCTTGATAATTGATTATTACCAAATTTAACAATCAATTACACATATGGTATTAATTGTCAAGAATGAATCGTTTTTAATGCATCTTTACACGGCAATTTCCTTAATCATCCAGGGCGTTATTTCATCGAAAAATCTTGCGAGTTACCCTTAATTTGAAGAATATGGCCGGTTTTAGGAATTAACCGGATGATGAATCGGATTCATCCTGCCCTTTAAAACAGTGCCGATGGGCCGATTTTAAGCATGCCGTAAATGCTCCTTGCGTTCATCATTTTCCTGAACAGGGAATTTACTGAAATATTGACTTCATCGCCAAGGGCCCACAGGACCTTTTCCAGCAAAAAATGGGTTTTAAAGGTAAAATTTGAGCTGTTTAGAGTCATTGTGCAGCCGTAGCAATAGGTCAGCAGGTCTTTTTTCCCGGCCGCCCTTATATCCTTCCTTTTAATAATGCCGGCGTCCAGGACATCCTTTATCTTCCCCTTCCTGTACAGCGCGTTGATCCCGCAGCATGCCGCGTCTTTCCCGCCGTGCGCGAGCGGGGTTATTTTAATGCCGATATGCCCGCACAGCCTGCCGATCGATTCCGCGAAATTTTCGTCAAATACGCCGCCGAAGCATGAATCCGAGACCGCGGCATCGATATTCAATTTCCTCATGACCGGGATCTTTCCCAGGGTTATCTGCTCTTCAAGGTATTCATAAATAGAAATGGTTTGAAAAGGGAAATCCATTCCCAGGTAATCCGGGTAATAAGAAACGAAGGTTTCCTGGCAAGATCCGCATAATACTATTATGCGGCTGAATTTCGACTTCGAGAGTGTTTTGATCAAGTCGGAGGCAATGACTTTCGCTTCATCGAACAGGCCGCTTTTCACGGCTATGTTCCCGCAGCAGTCGTTTCCGCCGCCGAATTTCGGGATATCCGCTAAAATTTTTGAATTCTCGATATAATCCGGGAACATCCGGCTCACGCATCCGCACCATATGATGTCGCCGGATTCCTTCGGCTTTCCCCATTTTTCAAGGATATCCTTCTGTTTTTTATTGTGGGATTTGTAGACGTCCAGGTAAAAATTGCTTCCCCGGTCACTCCCGCTCATCCCGTTTATCATGTACTCGATCGGGAGCGGGAGGCTTTTTTCATTTTTTCTTCTATCGTTAAAGCGCTGAAGCAGCAGGGCCATGGGATTCGCTCCGGCCGGGCACAGGCGGTTGCACCTCGAGCACATGACGCAATGATCCAGGTAATAATCGCAGTCGGTGCCGTCCATCAGATCATTTATGCCGCGCTTCGCTTCGGCCGGATCAAGGTCCTGGTAAAAGCAGTCCCGGAGGCATATTCCGCATTTCCTGCATTTGTCCGGCCTGAAGGAATCAATGAATGATTTATTCCCGTTAATTTTCATTTCAAGGCTGCCGCGGCTTCATTATCGATTGACGGTTCAAAGAAAACTTTATTATATGCGTTTTTATTCACCTGGATGATGCCCTGTTGTTTTCATTCCCGTGACTATTGAACATCCTGGTTGTAAAATGAATCCATAAAAAATGATGACGGCATAGCGAGGGCGCCGGTACAATTGATTTGAAATTCCTGATGCCGCACCCCCATGTCACTTCGTAAAAAAAGTTCCAGCAAAAAATTGATGCTTGAGGATTCCGTACACGAAGTGAAAGGTCATATAATGTCCATGCATATCAGGCATATATCATCATCAAAAGTATCCGCCTTTCTGTAAGCGACAAGCTCCTCCATCAGTTTATCAAGAAATTTATCGCAGGGAAGACCGTGATTGTCGATAAAGACCTGCCCCATGTGCGCGTATTCAAACAGTGTATCATCGTCGACCGGCCTTGCTTCGACAAGACCGTCGGTGTAAAGAAGCAGTTTGCTACCGGCCTGGAAAAATTCCATGTGGTTTTCAAATTTTTTATTGGCCCGGGCAAGCATGTTGTTCGAAAACATGGCAATGGCCGTGTTCTTTCCGCCCTGGAGCTGTTTCACATCTTTATCGGTAATTATATAGGGCTGGTTATGCCCCGCGTTTGCGTACAGGAAGGATTTTTCACACGGATCATAGATCCCGCAGAATGCCGTCACGAAATTTCCAGCGGTCTGGCTCTGCAGGACCTCGTTCATATGATAAAGCAGGGATGCCGGGTCGTATATAAGGTCCCCCGCCTGGAGGATGATGGTTTTAATCATCGATGTTATAAAGGCGGCCGGGACCCCGTGACCCGAGACGTCACTGAGAAATATTCCGATGTTGTCCGAATCCTTGAATGATATGAAATTATAAAAATCGCCCCCGAGCTGTTCCATGGGTTTATACACGGATGATATGAACGGCACGGGCGTAGTATCCGGTATTAATTTTTTCTGGATTTTTCTCGCCAGTATTATTTCATGCTCCATTATCTGGTTTCTGGACTGCAGTTTGTTTCTTTCGATTTCCAGCTCGAGGGTCCTTTCCCTGACTATATTTTCAAGCATGGTGCTGTATGTTTTCAGCATGTTGAAATTATTATTGTCCTCCTGTATAAAATCCATGAACATATAAAGGACGTAAATAAAAAACAGGAATTCAATTATCATCGGGAATTGATATATTTTATGCGCGACCGAGAAGTCATTGATCCCCCCGACTATGCCGACAAGGCTGAATATTAAAGATGCGACCCTGTTTTTTAAGTTCTTTTCATGGAAAATACTCCTGTAAATCGTAAACAGGAAAATCATTATATAGCCGAAAGAATATATCGTATAGGCCAGGTTGGTTTTAGCAAACCGGTAATCAAAAGTCATGAAATACGCATTGATCTGCAGATGCGTAATCGGATACGAGGTGAAGATATCAAACGGGATGATGAATAGATACGCAAAAGAGAAATATAGATAAAAATTGACGATTTTATTTCTTTTCAGGTAGGCGGTATAAATCGTCAATAATGTCGACGACGAACAAATCAGCGCCCCGACCATTTTCAGCTTGTGAAGTATCAGTATGGTTGAATCAGAATAATCATTCGACAGCAGCAATTCGAACAATATAAAAATAGCGGCCCCGAGGCTTGACAGGCTGAAATAAAAATATTTATCGATGGCCTTATATATTTTCAAGACCCTGATAAAATAATAAACGGCGATAAATATTAAGATAGAAGAAAGAGATATTAAAATTAATTTATACATAAAAATTAAATCAATAAACGCAAATACACAGTATCAAATCCAAATAAAGGGCGCACCAGGATACAGCGCCCGTTCCATCAGATCATTTATTACGGTAATTCATCTATGCATCCCAAAAGAGTTGATGGATGAAGTGTGTATATTAACCGGCTGGTTTTACAAAAAGTCAATCTCTATTTAAATCGTTCAAGGCTTTTCAAGAAGTTCAAAAGCGGGACGCTTTGGTGAAAATAAAAAAAAACGGACGCCTGGGCGTCCGTCATTTACCGGAGAGAATCGGTTTCAGTCCTTGTCGTTTTCGATTTCCTTCATGAGGCTGTCGGCCGTGGACTTGGCGTTCCCCGCGTTGATCAGCTTTTCAGCCATCTTTGCGGCCTCGAGGACCGATATGGCCTTGTCTATAGTCACGCCGCTTTCTTCCATCTTCTTGCACCCGAAGGCGCCCATGACGGCTGCGGCAAGGATTATAAGTGCAAATCTTTTCAGCATCGTTTTTCCTCCTTATTTTTTCTCTTCAGGCTTGTTGATGCGCTCAAGCGCCTTATTGTGGCGTGTAAGCTCCTTTTGCCTCAGCATGATTGCTTTCGCGGTGAGGTCCTTGTCCTTCTTTTCCGCGCCCAGTTTCGTTATCCTGTCTATCTTTGCCATGCGCTGCGCGTGCTTGTTGTTTTCCTTGACCAGCTTGGCCTGCTTTGCATCGGCTTTTTTGTCCTCTTTCTTGTCGCCCTTGGCCTCTTTGGCGTCTTTCTTGCTTTCCTTGTCAGCCTTCTCTATCTCCTTCTTGAGCATCTCCTTGGCCTTCTCGTTTTTTGCGCCCGCGGGAGCGCTGAAGGCGAGGGCCAGGCAGCCTGCCAGAATGACGGTCATGAAAATTTTAAAATGCTTCATTGACTTCTTCTTCCTCCTATAAAAAAATTTTTTAATGCCTAAATGGAACAGGAAAAGAAACTTATCATCCGGATTCCCGGATGTCAAGTTATTTAATTATCATTTTCCGCGGCCTTTTAAACCGCTATTTTAACGACTAAAAAGGCCGTGATATTTACGGCAAATAGAATGTAAAACCACTTCAGGTCCGGGACGAAAACATTTTCCTCTATAATGCGGTTTACCGTCCTCTTGGCCGCTCCGGAAACAGTCTCCATCTCAAGCTCGCCGCTTCCCGCGCCCAGCTCCTCGACGACGTCGGTCAGTATGCCGCCGAAGTCGATCCTGTCCATGAGTTTCCCCGCCAGGAGCCTCATGGGCCACGGCAAGTTCTCGAGGCCGGCGATGAACCGCGGCAGGACCTCGAGGATCCTGGACCCGGTCACGGCCTTCTTCATCCCGCCGGCCGTCCCCTTTTCAGCCGCGTAATCGAAAAGCCTGTCTATCATGTAGTCGGTCACGAAGTCCCTGTTGTCGTTTATCACGTAATGGACCGCCTTCGTCACCCCGTGCTTTTTACCGAGTACAAGGTACACGGCGGGAAAGCCGATCCCGAAGCCCAGGATCATCAGGGTCACCGGCCAGCACGCGATCATGAGCGTGACAAGAGCGATGACCGCTCCCGCGGGACCGGCGCCAGCAATCGGCATGCCCGGCACCCCTTTAAGGACGGCTCCCATCTCCGGTGCAAGGATGACCAGGAATATTATATTCAGCAGGACGGCAAACAGGAAGAAGCCGGCGGCCCTGCTTAAAATATAAAACGAGCACCTGGATACCGTTTTAAGGATTTTTAAAGCATCCAATTTCATACTCTGCCCCCTGAAAATTTTTCATTAATTATCATCATACCGGATATAATATATATCAAGCGGAATACCGCAGGAGCGGCATTTCATCCTTTTTCGGCCCGTTCCTTCAGGATCAGGCAGTAGGCATCAAAGGCCGTTTTCAGCTTTTTTGCATAGAGCAGGTAAACAAGGGGCGCCAGCGGACCGTGGAACTCCTCGTAATTTACAAATAACGTCGCCCCGCCGGGATGGTCCCCGCATATCTGCCACCTGAAGCTTTTTATCCCCGGCCGGCCCCTGGTGCGCGAGGTGCCCATGCAGAATGAATTCTCCCCGGGCCTTATCTCGAGTATCATTTCATGTTCGTTTCTGAGGAGCTTCCTGTCGGTCATCCGGCAGTCCAGGTCGAATTCGGCCCCGGTACTGAAATCCTCGTTCCGCAGGGTGATCCGCGGTGTGAAGCTGTTCCACTCCGGATACCTGTCGAAATCCGTAATTATCGAATAGACCCTTGACGGGCCCGCGTTTATGATTATTTCCGACAAAACCCGTTTCATGTTTTTCGTCCCTCCCCCCGTATTTTCGTCACGGCGCATCCGTCCGGCCGCAGTATCCGCCCAGGAGAAATCCCTCCACAAGGTCGGCAGCCATACCCGCCCCCCTTTCATTCAGGTGTATGAAATCGGTCAGCAGGATGAAGCCGTATTTGTCCGAAATCTCCGTGTAGTCCATGCGCAGTATGTGCCGCCTGATCAGGCCCATGTACATTGCCGCCGGGTAGTCCCTCTCGTACCTGCCGCGCGCCCTTGCGCCCGATCCGGCAACCGTCTCCCTCATCCTCTCGTTCAGCGGCAGATAGGCTGCGCCGAATTTCCGCGCCGTTTCCCTCGCGACAGCGGCATAGCGTGCGGACCCGGTGAAGCCCGCTGAACCCGGGTCCTCGCCGATGACCGGTATCGACATGACTGCGATCCTGGCGCGGGTCTTTCCCCGGAGACCGGAACAGATTTTTTCCATGTTTTCCCTGTACCACCCTATATCGGGCCTTTTCGGAAGGGCCATGTTCCTGATGTAGTGCTTCATGCCGGACTGGCTCAGCGTCGCGTTCAGGTCGTTGGTCCCTATGAGGACCACGACGAAGTCAGGCCTGCACCCGGCGACCTCCCCGATCCTCAGGGAGGCGTTGTACGCGAGCTCGGTGTTGACTCCCGCGTTCACGAATTCATATCCCTTACCCATCATCCTTGACGAGAGCATGTCAACGAAATTGGCGCTTACCGAGCCGCGGGTAACGCTGTCCCCGAGACAGACCACCGTCCTGCTCCCGGGCGCGGCCCGCTTTGCAAGAAAGGCTGCCGGGCTGTTGGGAGCGGGCTCATGCAATTTTTTATTCATGTAAAAATAGGACGCCGCAAGGAACCCCGCGGGAAATATAAGGACTGCCGCGGCGGCGGCTATGATCTTTTTTTTCATTATCTGTCGCCTTCTTGAACGGTTGCGTCTGAGTATTTCACGGCCCTGACGGGAGGTCAATACATTTAACGCGCCCGGACATGCATCCCGGCCAATATTTATTCTTGACGAAATATCCTTTGATTGTAATCTTTGATACAGGCAATATACTGTCCATACACGAGGTCTACAATGATCCTTATCACCGGAAGCGGCTCACTCACTGGAAAAACCCTTTTAAACAAACTCATCCAACAGGGGCAGAAGGTCAGGTGCCTTGATTTCGAAAAGCCGAAGGTCCTGCCGAAAGGCGTGGATTTCATCGCGGGAGACGTGCTGGACGAGGCGCTCTTGAAAAAGGCGTGCCATGGCGTCACGGACGTCTTCCATTTCATGGACATAAAGGACGCAAAGCATTACGGCCGCAGGAACATGAAAAAAATCAACGTAAGGGGGACCGAGAACCTTCTCTTCGCGGCCGGAAGGGCCGGGGTAAAAAAATTCATGTTCCTCTCCAGCTATGAAATCTACGGGAGGAGCAAAAAAATACCGATACGCCAGGATGACAGGAAAAAGCCGGTCACAAGGTACGGGAAGGACAAGCTCAGGGCCGAAAAAATATGCAATGAATACATCAAAAAGGGCGACATGGCGATCACCATCATCAGGCCGGCCCTTACGATCGGGCCCGGCACTGACAACCCGATAATACTGATCACCCTGCTCATGGCCCTCGGGATGGCGGATGCGAACAGGATGTACATCTCCGGAAACGGCGACAACAGGTTCCAGCTCATACACCCGGACGACGTGGTCGAGGCCGTCCTTCTGGCCCACGGATCCGAAAAGGCCGCGGGAAAGGTTTACAATCTTGGTTCCGACAACGTGCCCACGCAGATGGAGCAGGTAGTGAAGATGATGGAGCTGGCCAAGCTCGACTGCACGATCAGGCACCTTTCCCCGGGATACACCAGGTTCCTGTCGTTCGTCATGAAGCCGTTCAAGGTGAGCTACCTGAACAAGGAGCACCTGGTACTGCTTCTCAACACGATACTCATGGATTGCCAGGTTGCGAAGGACGACCTGGGATGGGAGCCGGTGAAGACGAACCTGGATATTCTTCTCGAAACGATAAAATGGTACAAGGAGGAGAAGCTCTAGGACCGGGGCCGGTCAGCGCTTCTTCTTTTTGCCGTCGTCCGGATCACCTTCCTGCTTTCCGCGGGCAAGGGCGGCGAACGGCATCGTTACAATCTTCTTTATAAAATCATATATCTTTATGAATATCAGCATGAGGAACTGTCCCATGCTCCCCTTGCCCACGTCCATTGTAAAAAGAAGCTGGCCCGCCCTCATCTCCTTCGAGGAAAGTTTCCTGCTGTCCAGCTGCATCTGCTTGAGGAGCTGCTTCGCCTGTTTCTTGGCGAGCTTCATCATCTCCCTGTCCTCCTTGAACTCCTTAACCTCCATGAAGGTCCAGAGCAGCTCGGGGTCTTTCAGGAGCTGCTGCTTCAGCTGTGCCACCCGTTCGGACGCGTTCACGAGACGCTGGTTTTCCGCGTTGCCGTTTTCGAGGAGCATCTGGATGTACTGCGAAAGAAAGTGGGTCTGCTTGAAGAGCCTGTCCTTCTCCTCGGGGTGAAGACCTGACATGTCGACGGAGTAAAACCTGTCGATGGCCTCGTTTATGTATTTGAGGGTCGTGTCATCCACCTGGAAGAGGCCGTCCATTTCCAGGTCCTTAATTTCTATGTACTTGTCCGAGATCTCCTTGAGGTCCTTGAACATCTTGTCCGATATGTCGAAGATCAGCCTGAAGACCCTTTTCTCGGTGGTCGACATGCCGCTGTCGTCGCCGCTCTGGATCCTGTTGACCTGCTTCTTGATGTCCCTGATGTTTATCATGGTGGGATCGAAATCGAGCCTTTCGCCCTTGAGGTAGCCCTCGAGTTCGAAGAAGTCCGGCTCCGGTATCTCGTCCCCTATCTTCAGGACGTTGAGCTTGATGTCGCCGAGTTTGAACTTCATGAGGTTCTTGTCGATCTTGCTTATGCCGTCGGTCACCACCAGTATCTCGGTCTTCATCATCTCCTTGTCGAACTTGATGTCGCTTATGGCCTGGTTCACGGCTATTTCGATATTGGTGCTGGTGCCGCCCGTCGTGGTGAGGAGAACCTCCTCTATCAGACGCGGGAAGTCCTCCCTCTTCTCGATTTTGAACAGTTTGCCCGCCTTCGAATCAAACGGCCTGTAGAAGAGCTTCGCCTTGCTTTCCAGCTTCCGCCTGAGAAACTCGGCCACTATGCACTTGGCGTAGAAGGTCCTCATCTTAACCTCCATCGACTTCGAGCGGTCGAGAAGTATATAGCACTTCTGCTCGAAGCGCGTGGCGTCCTTCCCCTTCTGGTCGCGCGACGTGGTGATGGGCCTGAAGCTGTCGGCCTCGGTTTCGAAAAACCTCTGCACAAGAAGTGACTTCGTGAAGATCTTTACATCTAGGAGTTCGTCAAGGGCCAGTTCCCTGGGAAGTGCCCTCTTCAGGTCGTTGATGTTTTTGTAGGTCTCGATTTCCATCCGGTCGCCGATCGGCGCGATCTTCTCGAGCCTGTTGATCTGTATGCTCTCCTTCCTGTCGGGCTCAAAGACCTTTTCCTCTTTCGTCATTTCCTGGAGGGCTTCGTATGCCTCGGTGGTTTTGTCCTCGGAGAATATTATCCTTGCGATCTCGAAGAGCATGAAAAATTTCGGCGGGAGCATGTGCTTCATGCTGTCAAAAAATCCCATCGATTCCCAGTATTGAAAAAAATCGACCTCCCTTCTTTCCCCGTCAAGCATGGCCGTATTCCGTCAGTAGATGTCCCGGTAATCCCTCAGGATGCCCTCTTTAAGCTCCCTCGCCTCCTCCACTGCCGGGTTCAGCTCGACGACGCTGTTCTTGAGGGCCTCTATCGTCATCTTATCCTTCGACTCTTCATCCGCTCTTCTCCTCTGCGGGAATATCTTTTTAAGAATATCCCTGAGGCCCTGGACAAGGCCCTTCTTCTCAAGGATCATGTCCCTCTTCTCCGGTGTCTCCCTGATTTCCTGTAAAAGCCTCCTGACGTTAAGCAGAAACTCCAGCTGCGGGATCGCACCGGTCGCGTTGAAGTGGACCATGGTCTGCTGGTATGCGTCCAGGTACACGTCAACCTCCGATTTGTCCTTGGCCTTCACGGAAACGTAGCTGTTGAGCGTGCAGAGCGCGAGATAAAGCTCCTTGAGGTCCTCCTCGTTCGCGCTGAACCTGTTGTTGATCAGGGCGGAGGCGCGCATGAAGTCGGCGAGCTTCGCCCTCTTCCTGGGGCTGACGAAGTAATTGTAGTCGCTCTTCCTCATTTCGCTGACGAACCTGTTTATCACCGTGTTCTTCATGAAGTACAGGAAGTCGGAAATCTCGACCTTGATCGCCTTGTTGTTGTTCTTGATGATGTCGTGGAGGTAGAGTATCTGGTTGAAGTACATTTTCTTTTCAGGATCCATGGGCTTCCCGCCGCTGAAGGCGTAGGTGTGGTCTATCAGGAGCTGGGAGTAGACGTTGTTGTCCTCCGGAATGATCGACTTGTATGTAAACCTGTCGAGGACGGCCTCGGTGACCTCGTTCATCCTCATGTAGTTGGCCGTGGCTATGGCGGAGTGCACCGCCACGTCGATCTGCTCCGAGCCGTTGATGAACTTCCTCTCGTTCAGCACGGAGAGAAGCGAGCGGAGCACCACGTCACTGGCGTCGAAGAACTCGTCGAGGAACACGAGGTTTGCCTCTATTATTGACCCCTTGATGTTGTGCCTTATCCTGCCTTTTTTAAACTCGTCTATGTTGTACGGCCCGAAGTAGTTGTCCGGAGTCTGGTCCTTGCTGGCCTGGCTGGAAAAAATCCTCGCTCCCTCGAAGGTGTTGAAGATATAGTTGGTGAGATAAGACTTCGCCATGCCGGTCCGGGACAGGAGGAGCATGTGCTCGCCCGTGAGGATCGCGTATATGGCCTGCCTTATGATCTCGTCCCTGCCTATGACGTTCTCGGATATCCTCTTCATGTGCCAGTTCAGGTACTCGATGATCGTGGGAATATGGTACTCTCCAGAGGACACCGCTGCCAGGGACGATATCTCGGACTTCTTGTCCGGGACCTTCTCCGTCGACGAGGTTATCACGTGCGGCATGTCCGTCTTCCTCGACGGCGCGGACTGGTCGAAATCCCCCTGGTCCATTGTCACCTGCGGTTCCGGGATGCCTCCCCCGAAGCTGTAGGCGCCGATTACCTCGTAGCCCTCGTCCTTGTATCTGCTTTTGATTTCGCTGGGTATGTTGATCATACTGAACCCCCTTCAGACGACAACCGGGAGGGCGATCTTGATCGAGGTGCCCTCGCCCGGTTTGCTCTTTATCCCTATCGAGCCGCCCAGATTTTCGATGATCGTTGACACGATCATCAGCCCGAGGCCCGTGGCCTTTTTGCCCTTCGTGGTGAAGAACGGCTGGAATATCCTCTTGAGGTTTTCCTCGGATATCCCCATGCCGTGGTCGGTGATGGTAAGAAAAACGAACATGCCTTTTTCCGTGTTAATGGGCTCGACCGTCAGATCTATCCTGCCCTTGTCCTGCATCGCCTCCGCGGCGTTTTCGAGGGTCTGGATTATTATCTGCTGGATCTGGTTCGATGAGGCGCGCACCTTCGGGTCCTCGGCGGGGAGCTCGACGTTTACGTTGAAGCCGTCGTTTCTCAGCCTGTTTATCATGAGGTCGATGGGGTGGTTGTTGATCATCTTGCCGAGCTCGCATATTTCCTTGTCCGCCTCGTCCGTTATCGAAAGGCTCAGGAGCTGTTCGGAGATGTTCTTTATGCCGTCGAGCTCCTCCTTGAGCGAATCGACGTACTCGGCGGCGGGACTGTTCTCGTCGACGTTGTTCCCGACGAAATTCAGGTCCATCGCCATCTGGACCAGGTTGTTCCTGAGCTCGAGCGCCACGCCCGAGGCGAGGAACCCGAGCGAGGAAAGCCTCTCGGCCTTGCTGGTCCTCTGTATCATCTTCGCCTGCTCGGTGTTGTCCTCCACCATTATGATGACTTTCTCCACGTTGCCGTGCTTGTCGAGTATCGGGTCCATCGTGACGTTTATGATCAGATCGATGCCGCCGACATACGGGACATAGTTGGCATTGTTTATTCTCATGGGCTTCTTCGTCCTTATGCCCTCGTCGAAGAGTTTGTCGAATCCGGCCTGCTTGAATCCTATGTGGTTCAGGAGGTTCACGCCGACGATGGTCTCATCGGGCTTCCTTCCCATTATCCTCTTAAGGGCCGGGTTTTCGGAAAGCATGATGCCCGTCGGGTCCATCGTGAAGATGCCTATGGGCGAGTTCTTGATGATGTCGTCGCTGAATCCCCTGAGCTCCTTGATCTCGTCAGACTGCCGCAGAAGCTCCTTGATCTTCTCCTCCAGGATCCTGCTGCTGTCCTTGTATTTCTTCTCGAGGTGGTGCCTGTCGGTGATGTTCTTCATTGTGCCGATAAGGCCCATTATATCGCCGTTTCCGGACCTGATGGGCGAGAAGGACGCAATGAAATAGAAGGCCTTGCCGCTTTCGTCGAATGTCTTCATGAGCTCGCTGTCGAAAACCTTCCCGTCCCTTATCACGGACTTGAACACGAATCCGCCCCTTTCCTTTTCGATGTCGGGCAGATAATTGGAGTAGTGTTCGCCGAAGGTCTCGTCGCCCGCGGAGGGGTAGAGCATTTTCCACGCGGAGTTCCTGTAGACCAGGTTCTCGTCCTTGTCGATCACGAAAATTATGTCGGACGTGGCCTCAAGCAGCGCCCTGTAATCTACGTTGAGGGGGAGTATCACCTTGCCCTCGAGGCCGTACTTGGAATCGAGGTCGAGGATTATCGACGCGAGTTCTTCCTTTGAAAGTTTTAAAAGGGCTTCTTTGTTCATAGACAGGCATCCTGTAATTTTTTATCCCGCGACGGCACCGCGGAAGGTGGATCTTACAAAAAGGTCATTCGGCAGGGCGGGGCCCGCTGTCCGCCTTTCCGGCTCTTCTGGCAATGTTGAGCTTGTTAACAGAGATGATGAACCAGACCTCTATGACCAGCGTGATTATGGTGCCGAATAAAAATGAGAATCCGAAATACATCTGGTTTATTTCGAATATGTAAAGCCCACCGAAAGCGAAAATGGCGAATATCAGGATCTTTACCGGGAACGAGCCCAGCGAGAGGGCGAATAGCACCATAATGTTGGACTCGGACACCTTCCTGGCCATGAAAACCCATATAAGGGAAAACATCAGGCTGAGCAGGGTCCCGGCCAGGTATCCCTTGAATTCGGATGTCCCCCTGGTCACTGCGCACATCACCGTGACCATTACATTGATCACGAACGGAACAAACATGAGTATTACTGTGTTTCTGAATTTCTCTTTCATATAAAACCCGGTCAGTGTATTAAATTCATTTATGCTGCAACAGGCGGCGATTACGGAAAGAAAGCCCGCAGGAACTGATCGCCTGTACTGGCAAGATGCCACGTTTTTGAACTTATGTCAAGCCTATTAATTGCCGGCGGTCCGGCTGTCTATATAAATTAATACAGGATGTCCCCCGGCGAATTATTTCCGGACCGGCGGCCGCTGAACTGGAAAATAAAAAACCCGGCCGATGGCCGGGTTTTAAAATTCCGTTTTGTCAGATCTTCGACATCAGATCGTCGGTGACCTCTTTGACGCCGGGCTTTCCGTCCAGCTCTATTATCTTGATGCCCTTCTTCTTCGCGACTTCCTTGAAATAATTGACTGCCGCGATCGTCCCGGTCTTGTCATCGTAATATATGTCGTGCCTCTTCCCTATGGCGACCTCGTCCTGGTCGTCTGAACGGGCCGACAGGGCTCCTCCGCAAACGCGGCATACCCAGTCGCTTCCCTTCTGGGCGGGTTTTATCGCGTCTATGTAGATGTTATTCGGGTGGTTGTTGTCGTTGGCGCACAGCCTCCTTCCCATGATCCTGTTCTTGGCGATCTCCCTGGGCAGCAGTATCTCTATGACTATGTCCAGTTTGATGCCGGCCTTGTCGAGCGCCTCATCCAGCGCCTTCGCCTGCTCGATGCTGCGGGGAAAACCGTCCAGGAGCCATCCGTTTTTGCAATCCGCCTCCTGGAGCCTGCTTATGATCATCGGTATTGTTATGTTGTCGGGAACGAGCTCTCCCCTGTCGATATATTCCTTGGCCTTCTTTCCTATTTCCGTGCCCTTTTTGATGTTTTCTCGGAATATGACGCCGGATTCGACATGGTTGATGGTGTACTTTTTCTGTACTATCGCGCCCTGGGTGCCCTTGCCGCTTCCGTTAGGGCCGAATATAAGTATATTCATGATAACACCTCTCAAGAATGATTTTAAGCAAGGTTAAATTCGAGACGCCGGGTTGTAAAGAAAGTTTTTACCGAAGGCGCTATAAAAAATACAGGTACTTCAACTTATCGGCTTTTTTCTCGCACTGCTCGTCGCACCTTATGAACTGGGCCCAGCAGACCGCGCTCGGATCAATGCCCGCGACCATGTTGAGGGTGATACTCGATACGAAGCATTTATTGAACGCGTCCCAGCATTTGTCCTTGCAGTTTTTCTCGTACCTGTCGCACGACTGGAATCCCAGAAGGCACAGTATGGCCATTACGGCGGCTAATGACAGCTTTTTCAAAATATTCTGACGGCTCCGGCGGATAAATTAATTACTGCTTGTTGTAATGGTCAGCCTGTTTTAAGTCAACAGCTATTTACGGCCATTTCACAAGAGCGATTCAATGTCCCTCATCCTTTCCTTCATGCCGTTGTATCCCTCCCTGATGGCGTGATCCACCTGGTCGAAGTCCATCATGCTCAGGTCGGCAAGCCTGGGACGGATGACCAGGTCCGGCGGATCAAGCGCCAGGTTCATCCTGGTGATCTCCTCCTGCATTATATGGAGGGAGGATATTATGGTCTCCAGTATGTGCGGCGTGCCGGATTCAACCCTGAGAGCCGAATTGATCCTCTTTTTTATCTCGTCGCCGGCGCCCTCGTAATAATCGGATACCTTCTTCAAAAACGGCACGCGGTCCAGGTCTTTTTTCCTGACGGACGCCTCCCTGATCCTCCGGTCCTTCCTGAGCCTCCGCCGCGAAACGAGCCCGGAGTTAAGGTCGACGGCTATCACTATGTCCGCACCCATGTCCCTCGCCACGCCGACGGGAACAGGGTCCACCAGGCCGCCGTCGACGAGCCAGCGGCTTCCGTGCCTGGCCGGCGAAAAAAGGCCCGGGTACGACATGGAGGCGCGGAGAGCGTTCATCACTGATCCGGATTTCAATACCACCCTTTCGCCCGTATCGAGGTCCGTGGCTACCATCCTGAGCGGCACATCGAGGTCGGCGAAGCTCTTCGCGTCCGTGAGGAGCGGCAGTATCTCGCGGAGTTTCTTGTCCCCGTCGAGGAACCCGGACCTGGGAAAGACAACGTCGAAATAGGAAAAGGACTTTTTCCCGTCCATCCCAAGCACGAATTCCTTGAGCCTGGCAAGTCCGCGGCCGGCATAGACCGCACCGACGAAGGAGCCGATGCTGCACCCGGCGATGAAGTCCGCCCTGATCCCGGCCTCCTCCAGAGCCTCGATCACCCCGATATGCGCCCATCCGCGGGAAGACCCGCTGCCCAGGACGAGCCCGATTTTTTTTCTTTTGCGCATGATGCTATGGAAACCGTCCTCGAAGCTAAATCAAGTAAAATTTTCCCGGCCCGCCCGGCGTGTTTTTTTCTTTACTTTTGAAACACGGTTATCTTCCATTGATATACATATCCGAAACAGGGTCTTATACGCATGGAATCTAAAATAGTAAAAAACATATCCGCCATTACCACGGGCCCGGAAAAAAAGAAGGCGTCACTGAAGACAATGACATTGAGGCCGTACGCTTCGCAAAAAGGCACAATGTCGCTCTTCGTCTGCGGACTCACAGCCTTCTTCACCTTCGCACTGACCCTGGCCCTGTTCTTCATCACCGGACAGAAGGAAGCGAAAATACTCCTCTTCATGGGCGTCTTTTCCGCGGTGATACTGTCGCTCGGCATTGTCCTCTACCTCGTTTTTCCCAGGGTAAAGATAATATTCGACCCGGCCAGGGAGATGGCCCTTATTAAATCCGGCAAAAAAGAGGACAGGGCCGTGCCATTCCACGCCATCAGGCCGTTCATGATAACGGAAATCGTGAGGGGATACGCCCATCAGTACATGCTGTCCAACCCTTCGTTCGGTGAATATACCGACCTTTTCTGCAGCACGTTCCGCTCCAGGTGCGAGAAAAAGGCGAAAAGGATCCTGGCCGTTACCGGGGGAACCCGGGCAGAACCGTCCGGATTATGACCGGCACGGCTTCATTCCCGCGACAACAATGAGGATAAAATTAATACAACCCAGGCTCAACCTGCGGCCGGTGGACTCCGAGCTCAAAAGGCTCATGGCGCCGCCCCTCGGACTCCTTACCCTTTCCGTAGCGACTCCGGATGGAAACCCCGTAGAGATCGAGGATGAGAACGTCCGGCCGATTGATTTCGGCGACCTCCCAGGCCTGGCCGGCATAACCGCAACGGTTGAAAATTCCGTCCGGGCATACGAGATCTCCCGGGAATACAGGCGGAGGGGCGTGGCCACGGTCCTGGGAGGCATACATCCGTCCCTCGTACCGGAAGAAGCGCTTCTTAACGCGGATTCGGTCTGCGTCGGGGATGGCGCCGCGGTCTGGGGGGAAATTGTCGCCGACGCCGCTTCAGGCCGCCTGAAAAAAATCTACAGCCGCAGGCCTTCTTCCCGGTCATACGAGGCCCCGGTCCCCAGCCGGGACCTCATCGACCGGACGCGCTATCTTTATACGAACATCATGACCGCGACCAGGGGCTGCCCGCACGCGTGCGAATTCTGCTACAACAGCGGCATGCACGGCGCGAGGGTCCACAGGAAAAGGACACTTGAGGAAATCAGGAAAGAGATCGAATCGCTGGGCACCGGGCACGTGATGTTCGTCGACGACAACCTGGCGGGCGACCCGGGATGGTGCCGCGGGCTCATGCCCCTCCTCAGGGAAATGAACGTCAGGTGGAACGCGGCCGTGTCCGCCGACATCGGCGACCATCCCGACCTGCTGGACCTCATGGCCGGAAGCGGATGCATGAGCCTGTTCATAGGCTTCGAGACCGTCAACCAGGACTCTCTTGATTCGGTAGGGAAGCGCCAGAACAGGGTCAGTAAATATGCCGCCACGGTCCGGGACCTTCACTCGCGGGGCATAATGGTGAACGCCAGCATTGTATTCGGCTTCGATTGCGACGGGAAGGGTGTCTTCGACGACACGGTCGGCTGGCTCGTTGAAAACAGGGCCTCAAGCATGACCGCGCACATCCTCACCCCGTATCCCGGAACGAGGCTTTTCAAAAGGCTCGAGGAGCAGGGAAGGATACTGACGCGCGACTGGTCCAGGTATAATACCGCGGACGTCGTCTACAGGCCTGCCGGCATGTCGCCGGAGGAGCTGATGGAAGGCTACCTCAGAAGCTACGGTGAATTCTACTCGTTTAAAAACATCATGAAGCGCATCCCGCTGAAAAGGGAGCTGGTCCCGCCGTTCATGCTTTTCAACCTGGGATACAGGAAGTTCGGAAGGGCGACCGCCGCCCTCGGACGCCTGCTGGGCATGAACGCCATCGGGGCCGCAGGCAGGAGGATCGCCTACGGAATAAATTGACTGCCGGATTAAATGAGTGTCTTAATTAGTGCATCCAATGCCCATTTAATCTAAATAATGAAAAGTTTTGAATGCAAACTTGAAATATAAAATAAAAAACAATAATTTATATTAATATGGCAGAGGAATTCAAAACTGAACCCCTTACACCGAGGCAGATCCTTGAAATCAAGGGTGCTTTCTTCTATTTTATAATGTTCGTTTTCCTGGCTGTTGTGGGAACGGCGTTTCAGCTCATTGCCGGTTCATTCCAGCCTTCATCTCTGGGGATTTACATCATTACCGGAGTTCTGGCATTTTCAATCTACGTCCGCAAACGATCCCTGAAAAAAGCAGGCGTGCTGAAGTGGGTTTCTGCCTCCTTCATGGTCCTCATCCCCAATATGGTGAAATACTCATATGCTTCCACCCTTGACTGGCAGTTTGCGGTTGAATCATACCACCTGTCTGCGATGGTTCTCCTTGCCATAATACTCCTGCAGTTTCTGTACGACAGGATTATCTACATCTCTTTCGCCGGTATAACCTTCGTCAACTGGATAGTCTTCCTGATCCTCGCGCACCAGAGGGGAGTGGCCTACTCCTTTTACTCCGTAGCCGACGGAAAGCCGGTACACGGCATCATAATCCTGAGGGAAATTTATTTCATGGTCCTCCTGGCCGCGATCGCTTTCGCAGTCTACAGGAACATCCCGATAATCGACTCATATGATAGGAAAAATTCAAAACAGCATGGAGTCATCCGGAGACAGCTTGACGCGCTGAACGGGCTCGTATGCAAAATAGGCGAAAGGGTGAGCGACCTCTTCGGGAGGGTGGACGCCCAGAACGGCGAAATAAGCGGATTCAACGAAAAAATCCAGGGCCAGGCTTCGACCTTCGAGGAGATCTCCGCAACAATAGAAGAGCTTTACGGTTCTTCGGAAAACATCGCCGGAGTCGCCGCGAAGCAGATAGACGAAAACAGCAGGCTAAACGCTATCGTCGGGGAGTTCAGGGAGACCAAGCTCGTGACCAGGGGCAGCCTGGACACGGCGCTCAGCGAGATCGATACAATGGTCAAGAACACCAGCAGGGGAAAGGAGATGCTTTCCGACGTTGAAATGACCATAACTTCGATCAACGAGCAGAGCGGTATGATATCAGAGACAACAGCCATAATAGTCGACATAGCCGACAAGATAAATCTGCTTTCCCTCAACGCCTCGATAGAGGCCGCAAGGGCCGGCGATTACGGCAAGGGCTTCGCCGTCGTCGCGGACGAGATCGGCAAACTCGCCTTCCAGACCTCGGAAAGCATCAAGGAGATAGAAAGGATTTTATCGATAAACAGGTCCACGACAGACAGGGGCGTCGAGGTCATAAGATCAACTGCCGCCATAGTGAAGGACTTGCTGAAGAGCATCGACGAGAGCGCGGCAAAGATAAGAACGCTCAGGGAAAACATCCTCGTCGAGGAAGAGCACATCAAAAGGATCGTCGAACAGTTGAATTCGAGCATGGAGCTTTCAAAAACAATCGGCGCGGCCACAGAGGAACAGAAGCTCGCACTTGCCACGAGCTCGGGGGCGATAGAGCACGCCAACGAGCTTATATCCGATATGGTGAAAAACATTAATGGAATAGCGATGGCCTCCAGGGATATTCTCGGAGACGCGAACGATCTTGTAAATGAAACGACACTGGCCGCTTCATCCTGCGATCCCGACCGGGATGTTTGAAATCCCGAACAACCCGAATCAATTGCCTTTTCCCCGCAAATCAGTTATCTTGATTACTGCGGGGAGCCCATGGACGATGAAATCAAAGACACCGCCGTGATAACCGGCTGCGATTCGGGAATCGGGGAGGCCCTGGCAAGGCTCCTGGCGGATGAGGGCCGACACTGCATAATTTCATACCTTGACAGGAACCCGTTCGAAGGAGACGACAGGGTCGACGCGGTCAGGCTCGACCTCACTGACGGAAAAAGCATCGATGAATTCTGCGCCCGGACCTCGTTCATCGCGGGAAAGGGACTGCGGATAGGATGCCTGGTGAATAACGCCGGGATCGCCCTCGCGGGCCCGGTGGAGGACACGCCGATTGAAATTTTCAGGAAGGTCTTCGAGGTCAACTTCTTCGGGCTCGTGCGCCTCACGCAGAAGCTGATGCCTGTCCTGATCCGCGACCGTGGATCCATATACATAACAGGCTCGCTCGCGGGACGAATAGCAATGCCGTTCCTTTCGCCGTATGCCTCGTCGAAGTTCGCGGTCGAGGGATTCGCCGAATCCCTCAGGAGGGAAATGCTCCCTTACGGAATAAAAACCGTGCTGATAGAGCCGGCGGGCGTGGCCACCCCGATATGGAACAAGTCCAGAAACCAGGACACGTCCTTCATTCAGAAAAAGTACGGGAAGAGCATCGGCGAGTTCATGAAGAAATTCGTCGAACCGGGAAACAAGTCGATGCCGGTCGGCCGGGCCGCGAAAAGGATATATTCCATAATGAAAAAAAAGCGGCCCGCGGCCAGGTATATTATCGCGAAGAACATGCTTGCGACAAAACTCGAGCTCATGATGCCGAAAAAAATGACAGACCGACTGCTGGTCCGGCTCTTCTCGATGGATTACGGAAAGGATAAAACCGGCTGAAAACTTGCGGATTAATTCAAACCGCCGTCTTTCGAAAATTTTACTGATCGATCAGCTTCAGCGATACCGCCGCCGGCGACGATATGATCCTGAACTTCGTACAGTTGGGCC
Organism: Spirochaetota bacterium; assembly: GCA_025457915.1. Classification (GTDB taxonomy): domain Bacteria; phylum Spirochaetota; class UBA4802; order UBA4802; family UBA5550; genus JALOTL01. The sequence continues at coordinate 78,120 of JALOTL010000014.1, forward strand.
AGTCGTCGCAGGCACTCTGTTGAAGGTCATTGACCACAACCTCGAATTTTTTTCCGACGTATTTTTTTGCTCCGACGGTTGAATAGGCCTGGGCGCCGTCCTCCGTGACGCACAGTTCATATCCGCAGAAATTATCGTATGAAGAATAAAAATCCCATTCCTTGCCGTTCGCGTCTTTGAACATTTTATGGACCACGTCACCGGTTCCGCACCCCTTGAAGGTCATAATGAACTTTTTCCTTCCTTCAAGACGCAGGGAGGTGAAGGCGCCGAAAACCCATCCGGTTTTACTGCCATACTTTACCCTGTACCAGCTGTCTTTTTTCCCATTGATTGTTTCTTCGCTTCCCTTTTGAAGGACCTCACAGTAATCGGTCCTGTTGAGCCTGAAAGACACCGGGGCCTTCGTGCCGGGCTCTGTCCGGATATTGACGCTGTCATTCTGGATATAAAGACGGGACAGGCAGGCATCGCCGCCCTCTGTTCTGGAATAAAATAATAAACAGCTCAATAACGCAAATGCAAATGCTGATGCAAGTTTTAACGTTTTTTTCTTCATTTGCTTTTTTATAACCGTCCTTCTTGTCTATTGAATTTGCCATGCGGCATAAAACAGATTAAAACAGCGCACACGCGCGGTTTTTTTGCATGATAAATATTCCCGTTCCACAGACCGGGCCACCGCCCGTCAACAGGACAAAAAATTGTCGCGGGACTGAAAATCCGGAAAAGACAATTACTCCCGGCTGCGGATTCAAAACACGTCAACCACGATGATGCAGAGATCGTCTTCGAACTCGTCCGAACCGTGGAACTTCACCAGCATGTCGCCGAGACGCTGCACGAAAAGTTCTCCCGGCAGGTCCCGCAGGCTGGTTATGGCGCTGAACAGGTC
>JALOTL010000004.1 GCA_025457915.1 Spirochaetota bacterium
TATTGGAGGAAAAATCATGAAATTCACATATATAATCGCGTTCGCGCTGATGATAACCGCCGTCCTGGCGGTAGTGGTCACGAGCAGGGACGGGCTGCAGACAGCCACATTCGCAGGAGGCTGTTTCTGGTGCATGGTGCCCCCCTTTGAGAAGATTGGAGGGGTCGTGGAGATAAAGTCCGGGTATACGGGAGGCACTAAAAAAAACCCTTCCTACGATGATGTTTCAACCGGCCTCACGGGACACTACGAGGCAGTGCGGATAAGGTTCGACCCTTCGAAGATTAAATACGAAGACCTTCTCGACGTGTTCTGGCGGCAGATCGACCCGGCTGACGCGGGCGGGCAGTTCGCGGACAGGGGGCCGCAGTACCTCACCGCGATCTTTTATCATACTGAAGAACAGAAAAAGGCCGCTGAAAAGTCGAAGGAAAGCCTTGAAAAATCCGGCAGGTTCGGGAAGGGGATCGCGACCCGGGTCCTGAAGGCGTCTGATTTCTACGAAGCGGAAGCCTATCACCAGGAATACCACGTGAAAAACCCGGGAAGGTACCTGTCGTACAAGAAGCTTTCCGGCAGGGAGGGATACATCATGGACACGTGGGGAAAGGACGCGCAGAAGAAAAAGCTCACCCCTCTCCAGCGCCGCGTAACGCAGGAATGCGGCACCGAGCCCCCCTTCAAAAACGAATACTGGGACAACAAGAGGGAGGGGATATACGTGGACGTGGTTTCCGGGGAGCCGCTCTTCAGCTCGAGGGACAAGTTCGACTCGGGGACCGGATGGCCGAGCTTCACGAAAGCCATCGACCCGGAAAGCATGAAATATAAAATCGATACGGGCCTCCTCATGACCAGGACGGAGGTAAGCAGCAGCAAGGGCGGCTCGCACCTCGGCCACGTTTTCGACGACGGCCCCGCGCCGGGAGGAAAAAGGTACTGCGTCAACTCGGCGTCGCTGAGGTTCATACCGAAGGAGGAAATGGAAAAAGAGGGATACGGCGGATACCTGGAGCTGTTCAGGTAGTCCATGCCGTTCTTCTCGGTGATAATACCGGCTTACAACCGGCGCTCGATGCTCACAAGGGCGGTTGAATCCGTCCTGTCGCAGACCTTCACGGATTACGAGCTGATAGTGGTGGACGACGGCTCCACGGACGGCACCGGGGAGGAGATGGAAAAATACGGCGGCCGCGTCAGGTACATAAGGCAGGACAACCGCGGGGTAAGCGCGGCGAGAAACGCGGGGATAGCCGCGTCCGTGTCGCCGTATCTGGCCTTCCTGGACTCGGACGACGAGTGGTTCCCGGGCAAGCTGGCGGCCCACGGGGAATTCATCGCGTCGCATCCCGGAATCAGGATCCACCAGGCTGAAGAGGCATGGATAAGAAACGGAAGGAGGGTGAATCCGGGGCTACGCCACGTGAAAAGGGACGGCGATATCTTCATTGATTCGCTGGAGCTCTGCCTCATCAGCCCGTCCGCCGTTGTGATGAACAGGGAACTGTTCGACGAATACGGGACATTCGACGAGAACATGCCGGCATGCGAGGACTATGACCTCTGGCTCAGGATAACCCCCCGGGAAAGCGTCGGAATCATCAGGCGCCACCTTCTTTCAAGGCACGCCGGGCACTCGGGACAGCTGTCGTCGGCATTCTGGGGCATGGACAGGTTCAGGCTCTATTCCATCATAAAACTTCTCAAGGAAAAACCGGGATCATTGACAGGCGAATACCGTGCAGCGGCCGCAGCAACGGCGATGAAAAAGGCGCGCATCCTTCTTGCCGGAGCGGAAAAAAGGGGAAGGCTGGAATTTTCCGGCTACATGTCGGACGTCATTGGGAAGCTGGCTGATGGATCCTGTAGCAGTATAGACTGTCGGAGCCTCTTAGAAAAACAAGACCGTCCCTGAAGCTGGACTCCATGAAGGATTCCGTCGGGTAGTCCCTCTCGATGATCACCGTCCCGTCTTTCCTGAAAAGACAGAACCTGGCCTCGCCGTTCGTCTTCGTGTAGGTCGCCGAGTAAACGTTCCCGTATCTTCTTATCGTCGAGAACCCGTATCTCTTCGGGGGGATCCTGATTTCGAAAACCGCGCCGCCCGAGGGGGAGAACCCTGTTATCGTGTCGAGGTCCATGAAGGCGGTCATGCCGTCGTCAGTAACGCACATCGAGGTCTTCACCGGGTGGACGGATTTCAGCCTGGCCTCGGAATATTTTCCGGAAACCGCATCAATTATCCTTACTGAATCGGAAGCTTCGTCGCCGTAATGGACAGCGGCGTAAAGGCCCCTGTCGCTTACCGCGACCCCCTTGACTGCGTTGCCGGATGGGGCCCTTCCGGTATTGATTACCGCCCCCTTATGGTCCACGAAATAATATGTGCCGTCGAGAAAACCCGCGGCCCCGATGTCGGAACCGTCGGAAAAGGAAATCACCGTGCAGAGCCTGCCGTATATGATCCTGGCGCCGATCTCGTTGCCGTTGTAATCGACAAGCCTTATCCTGCTATGGTCTCCGTTAAGAAGCATGACGAGCCTGCCGTTGTATGAGAGATACGGGTATTCCATGGACTTGAGCTTCCAGAAACCGTCGCCCTTGAAGCTGTAAAAATCCACGCTGGTGCCGACCTTCTGGTATTCTATGTAATACCTGCCGTTTCCGCTGGCCGCGAAAAAACCGTTTATCCTGGTAGAATGCAGGACCTCGCCGTTTCCTCCCATCATCGTGTATCCGCCGTCTTCCTTCACCGCAAGGACCGTTTTCTTCCCGATTCCCGGGTCGCGGCTCGGTTCAATTTTTTCCATTGCCTTCAGGCTGCCGGTCCATTCGGGATAAACCTCGATGCCTCCGGCCGGCCCGAATAAAAAAACGTTCATCAATGCACCGATGATTAGTCCGGGGATAAAATATTTCATTGTCATTCCTGGAGAAAACTTTTAAGTTTCTGGCTGCGCGATGGGTGTCGGAGCCTTCTGATCGCTTTTTTTTCAATCTGCCTGATCCTCTCTTTCGAGAGCTTGAACCTGTCGCCGATCTGCTGCAGGGACATCGGGTTGAACCCGTTGAGTCCGAACCTCATCCTGATGATCTGGCGCTCGGATTCCGAAAGCGTGTCGAGGACGTCGTTGAGGGCGTCCTTCAGGGACTCCTCGAGTACGTTTTTGTCCGGGGATTCGATCCTGGAGTCCACTATCATGCTGAGGATCGTAGTATCGTCGGAATCGCCGAAGGTGGAATCAAGCGAGATGTAATCCTGCGTGATGTTCCTGAGATGGTGTATCTCGTCGTCCTCCATGTCGAGGTCCTCGGCGATCTCGCTCGCGGTGGGCTCCCTGCCGAGCTTGTTTTCCAGCTTCTTGTGGACCTTTTCGATCTTCTGGATGTCGGCCGTCCTGTTGAGGGGGAGCCTGATGAGGGACGCCTTCTGCGATATCGCCAGTATGATCGCCTGCCGTATCCACCAGACGGCGTAGGATATGAAATGAAAGCCCCTGTCCGGATCAAACTTTTCAGCCGCCTTGATGAGGCCCATGTTCCCTTCGTTGATCAGATCAAGGAGCGATATGCCGCTGGTCTGGTATTTCTTCGCGATCGACACCACGAACCTGAGGTTGGCCTTGATGAGCCTGTTCTTTGCCGACTCGTCTCCGCTCCTTGACTGCCTGGCCAGGAAGTCTTCCTCCTCCCTGCTCAGGAGGGGGATTTTATTTATCTGCTCGAGGTACCATGAGATTGACGAATCCACATGGCTTCCCGCCGCCTTCCTTCTGACACCGGCCGAAGGCCGTTTTTCCCGAGGTAAGGAAATGGTTTCCTCCTCCTCCTCTTCTTCTTCCTGGAAATCATTATCGTCAGGCTGGCTGGAGTCGTCGTCCTCCTGCGCGAAATTGTCCAGGTTGTCGGTCTTGTCTTTTTCCTGCTTCATGGCTCTTCTGCTGCTGGATATAAAATTATTTTAGCGTTAAAGTCAAGACATTTCCTGAAGGCCCTTCTCCCCGGAGCCGGCCCCGGTTTCGGGGGAGCATGATAAAACAACGGCCCGCCGGAGGCGGGCCGTTGCGTTGATGGCCTTCCTGAAACTATTTCAATTTCGGTATTTTCAGCACCCATCCCGGATAGATGAAGTTCGGGTTCTTTATCTTGTCCCTGTTCGCGTCGTAGATTTTTCTCCAGAGATACGGGTTCTTGTAATATTTTTTGGTTATCTTCCAGAGACAATCCTTGTCGTTTTCCCTCCACTTGACCTTGTAGAGGATATAATCCTTATCGGCATCCGGGGCGGTCTTTTCCCCGTCATCTTTTATCGGTTTCTTTTCGCCTTCGCCCTCGGTCGAAACCTGTCCCTCGAAGTTCGCGAGACTGAGTTTGTTCCCGGTCGCCACGTTGGCGAGCCTCATGGCCTCGTCGGAAGCGGCGATGGACTCCCTGTACTTTTTATCCGCCAGCGCGCTTTTCGCGTTCCCCAGCGATTCCTCGGCCGCCCGGATCTCGTCCTTTCCGGCAACGCCTGAAAGCTTCTTGGCCTTCCCGATCACGTTCTCGGCCTGCGGCACCTTTTTCTTTGCGGTGGCCTCAAGGGCGGCGACAAGGGCCTCGTCGGCGTTCATCTTGGCGACCTGCACGGCGGAAAATCCCTTCTTGAGCTCCGTGGACTCGTATGCCTTCCGCGCGGCCTGCAGGTTTTCATCCGCAATTTTGTATTTTTCCGGGGAATATTTTTCCGCACCGTATTTTTTCGCGTCTTCGAGGGTGTTCTTGACCTCGGTTATGGAATCCCTCAGCACGTCCTTTTTGCCGAGCGCCGAATTCCTTGCGCTCTTCGCTTTCTTGTCCGCGTCCAGCGCCGCGAGATAGGATTCGTAATAATTCTTATTTTCATAGCTGTCGTTGGCCTTTTTCAGCCCGTCTTCCGCCGACTTGAATTCGTCCTTGGCGAGTTCTTCGGCATATACCGATCTCGCATCTTCAAGGCTTTTTTCCGCTACTGAAATCGTATCCTTGGCGAGAATGGGAACTGATTTAAGGAAGGCCTCGTTGGCGAGCGCGGATGACGCCTCGGCCGTCGCCTTTACCTTGTCGTAATCGTCTTCATTTTTTATCTGGTCATGGCACTCGAGAAGCTTGCCCTTGGCCGCCTGCAGCTCATTCGGCGCGTATTTCTCGGCCATGACCGAGGTCGCCTTTGCAATGGCCGTCCTGGCCTGCGTCATTTCCCTGACCGGCACCTTTTCTCCGCATGAAACGAAAACAAGGATGGAGGCTGAAAGCAATGACATGATCAGATGATTTCTTTTGTTCCTCATAAAGACCTCGCAGGTGTATGATTGTGGAATTAATATATAATCAAGAACTGAAAGAACTGACGGCCTCATCCTCGGCTTCAAAAATTTCGAAGAAGGAGGTCAGCTTGGTGAGCTCGAATACCTTTCTAACCGAGGCGAAAACGTTTATTATTTTAAGGCCGCCCTGGTATTTTTTTAGATTGGACAGGCTGGATATAAGTGCGCCGATCCCGGACGAGTCGATATAAGAGACCTTTTCCAGATTAATGATAACGTTGAATTTTTTTTCTTCGATAAGCCTGTTGATGATATCCTTGATTTCCGGGGCATTATATAGATCAATTTCACCGGATATGTCCAGAATCACCACCTCGCCCCGGGTCCTAGTGTTAATATCCATCTGTAAGCCGTCCTCCTAATCCCGACAAAGCAATATAAAAGAAAAAAGTATCCATGTCAAGATAAATTATTTCCGCTTAAGCAATAAGTCCTCTCGCGCAGGAAGTCGATTACGACGGTCCGGCCCGATCCCGGAAAATTAATCACCAAGAGCCCATTCATACATATTATGCAAGCTTTTTTTAGTTGCCTGTACCTCCGTAATGATTATTCCATTTTTTATATATATCCGGAAATTTGTCGTTATATATTGATCTCCTTATTTCATCCATGAGCCCTTTCATGAAATAGAGGTTGTGATATGTATTATATATGAGGGAAGAGATTTCCCCGGCCCTGAAAATGTGCCTGAGGTAAGACTTCGTATAGCTCCTGCATACATGGCACCCGCAGTCCGGGTCAAGGGGGCCGTCGTCCCGGGCGTACGCGGAGGATTTTATGTTCACGCGTCCACGCGAAGTGAACAGGGTCCCGTTCCTTGCTATCCTGGTCGGCATTACGCAGTCGAACATGTCTATGCCGCAACCGACCGCGTGAAGGATCTCCATGGGGCTCCCTACCCCCATCATGTACCTCGGCTTTCCGTGCGGAAGCAGCCCCGCTGTATATTCCGTCACGTCCCTGTATTCCGCCCTTGTCTCGCCGACTGAAAGTCCGCCTATTGCGAAGCCGGAAAAATCCATTCCGGTCAGCGCGTCCGCGCACTCCATCCTTAGCTCCGGATGGACGCCCCCCTGTATTATCGCAAAAAGGCCCTGCGTGCCGGCATCGAACCCCCTGCGCCAGTAATTGTAGCTCGCCGTGGCCCAGTCAACCGTCCTGCGGACGGCCTTTTCCACCCTGTCCCTGCCGGCAGGGTATTCCGTGCATTCGTCAAGCACCATCATGATATCGGAGCCTATCACCTTCTGTATATCCAGCACCTTTTCAGGCGAAAAAAAGTGCGATGAGCCGTCAAGGTGGGACCTGAACTCCACGCCCTCGTCGCGCACCCTGCAGAGGTCCGAAAGGGAAAATACCTGGTACCCCCCGGAATCGGTCAGGATGGGCCTCCTGTAATTCATGAACGCATGCAGGCCTCCCGCCGACGCCAGGATTTCCGTGCCGGGCCTTATATAAAGGTGGTAGGTGTTCGACAGGATCATCTCGAATCCCAGCTCCTCAATGTCCCTCATGGCCAGCGCCCTGACGGCGGCCCTGGTCGCCACGGGCATGAATACCGGGGTTTTGACCGGGCCCCTGGACGTAGTTATCACGCCGGCCCTGGCCTTCCCCGATGCGTCAATTTTTTCTATGGTGAAATCCATCGTCCGTCATTCCCGGTCAGCTTCATTTTAACAAATTGAGACGACCATCCGCGGGTCCCCGTGTCAATTCCAATTTCTCCGCGCAGTTTACCCAAAAAAACCGTAGGAAATTTTTTTTGGTTTTCTTTGTTGTAAAACAATGTATCTTGGTAGCTATATATGATTTGAAAATATTAACGGAAGGACCGACCATGGGAAAACATATTGCCCGGAAATACACGATTAACAGGAAAGGCTTCATCAGTAAATCGCTCGGATTGATAGCGGCGTTTCTTTTTCTCGACCATGACAGGATGAAACTCAATGCCGCGGAAGAAAAGCTCCAGCCGAGAAAAAAAAGAAACATTAAAACCGATGCCGATCTAGCCGCAGCGACCGGAGAAAATCCGTCGATTTCAACAAGACGCGCGGTTGCCGCGCTGGGCGGGATGCCCAGGTTCGTGAAGAGGGGCGACGTGGTGGTGATAAAGCCCAACATCGGATGGGACAGGGCCCCGCAGTACGCGGCCACGACCAATCCAGATGTGGTCGAGGCGCTTGTAAGGATGTGCGTTGAATCGGGCGCCAGAACCGTAAAGGTCTTCGACAACACCTGCAACAGCGCGGCCATGTGCTACCGGAACAGCGGGATCGAGGCGGCGGTGAAAAGGGCCGGCGGATCGGTCATAAAGATGGCGAAATGGAAATACATCCCGGGTAATTTCCCGGCGGGAAGCCCGATGGAGGACTGGCCGGTTTACAGGGACGCGGTAGAATGCGACTGCTTCATCAACGTGCCGGTGGCCAAGCACCACAGCCTGACCGGGCTCACCCTTTCAATCAAAAACCTCATGGGCGTGTGCGGCGGGACCAGGGGGATGATGCACATAGGCATAGACAAAAAGCTCGTGGCGCTGGCCGGGTTCATCAACCCGGACCTCACGGTCATCGACGCATACAGGGTCCTGCTCAGGCACGGCCCGAGCGGCGGAAGCATGGACGACGTCGAATTAAAAAAAACCGTGATAGCCTCACGAGACCCCGTCCTCGCTGACGCATACGCCGCGAGGCTCATGAACAGGAAACCGGGCGAAATCGGCCATATCAGGCTGGGCTCCGAAAACGGCCTTGGCAGCATGGACCTGTCCTCCGCCAGGATAAAAAAAATCAATGCGTGAGCCGGCAGTCCCTGATTCGAACGGGAAACAACCACGCGCCGGAACCGGGCGGCCGGGCCTTGCCGCGTTCAGGAGGGCGGCCCAGATTTCATCCTTTTCACTCCTGGCCTTTATAATATGGAATACGAAGTATCCCCCCGGCAGTTTCATCAACCCGGACTTTTTATTCAAACTGGACCCGTTCGTGATGCTGAGCGCGTCGATAGCGGAAAGGGTCCTTCTCCCCGGGCTTGCGCTGTCCGCGGCGACCCTGGCCGTCACGGCCATGTTCGGCAGGATATTCTGCGGGTTCATATGCCCGCTCGGCGCGATCATGGACTTCACCTCCTGGATAAAAAAACTCGTGTTTAAAAGACCGGCCTCTGAACCGGAACCCTCGCCGTTCAGGCACCTTAAATACATCCCCCTCGCCGCGGTAATGGCAGCCGCGCTGTTCGGGCACCAGTTTTCATGGATGATAGATCCCGTTACGATTTTCGTCAGGTCGTTTTCAATGAACGTCCACCCGCTGGCGAATGGCGCGATAGACCGGTCGATGGAGGGGCTGATAAAGCTGAGCGGCTACAACGAATCCATCGACGCGCTGTACAACGCCATGAGGGAAAGCATCCTCAGCCAGTCGAGCCCGTCTTTCCCGCATTCAGGAACTATCCTGGCGGTTTTCCTGGCCGTGCTCGTTCTCGTTTTCGTAAAAAGAAGGTTATGGTGCAGGTACCTGTGCCCGCTTGGCGCCCTGCTCGCTATTTTTGCAAGGAAGACGCCCTACGCGAGGACCGCGGAAGGGTGCAGGGAGAACTGCAGGGCCTGCAGGAACGACTGCAGGATGAACGCCATCAGGGGCGACGGATCGTACCTCCCCGAGGAATGCGTGCTCTGCTTCGACTGCATCGGGACGTGCCCGTGGCAGAAGACATCCTTCGGATTCAGGCTTCCCGGACCACGCGCGGAAAAAATGACAGGCGGCGGTACAACCATGACCAGGAACAGGTTCCTCGCGTCGGCTTCGACCCTGGCCATTTGCCTGATGGACTGCCGGGCCTTCGCAGGCGCGCCGGAAGGACTGCTCCGCCCGCCGTCCTCATTGCCTGAAGAAAAATTCCTGAATCGATGCATAAGGTGCGGAAACTGCATGAAGGTATGTCCCACCAACTTCATACATCCGGCGGACCTGTCATCCGGACTTTCAGGGATCTGGTCCCCCCGCCTTAATACGGCCATCGGGTACTGCGAATACAACTGCGACCTCTGCGGCAGGGTTTGTCCAACGGGCGCGATCGAAGCGTTTTTACCCGCTACTAAATGGAAAAAAAAGATAGGCATGGCCGAAATAGACAAATCATTATGCCTTCCATGGGCCAAAGGCGAAAACTGCATAGTGTGCGAGGAGCATTGTCCCGTGCCTGAAAAGGCGGTTAAACTGAATAAGAAAACAGCCGGGGGCGTGAGACTCTACCTCCCCCGGATTGACGCGGACCTCTGCATCGGTTGCGCGATATGCGAATTCAAGTGCCCGGTCAAACCAAAAAAAGCCGTCATAATCAAACCGGTCGGGAGCAGGAAATGAAAATGGGAAAAGGCAGCCTGTACGTCATAGCGTCTCCTATAGGCAACATCGAGGACATCACGCTTCGGGCCATCAGGATACTCAGGGAGGAGGCGGATTTAATCTACTGCGAGGACACGCGGCATACGAAAAAAATCCTGGCGGCCTACGGGATCAGCGCCCCGGCCATGTCCCTGCACGCGCATTCCTCTGAAACAAAAATCAGGAAGGCAGTGGAATACATGAACGCGGGAAACAGCGCCGTTTACATGACCGATTCCGGAACGCCGTCGATATCTGATCCCGGCGCGAAGCTGGTCAGGGCCGCAATCGAAGCCGGGATCGGCGTCATACCCGTGCCCGGCCCGTCCGCTCTCGCATCGGCAGTGTCCGTTTCCGGGTTCACGGGAAAAAATATCATTTTCTCCGGATTTTTAAGCAAAAAAGAAGGCCGCAGAAAAAACGAACTGAAAAAACTGGCCGATTTTGAAGGGATGATAGTCGTTTACGAGTCTCCATACAGGATCAGGGGACTTCTGGCGGATATAGCGCAGGTTTTCCCCGAATCGAACGTGTTCGTGGCCAGGGAAATGACCAAGCTTTACGAGGAATATCTTTCCTTTAAAGGCACTGACGCATTAAATGCAACCGCTGAGATGAAGGAACTCGGTGAATTTACAGTCCTTATTGACAACGGGTAAGGTTCATTCGAAGGTATTTTCTCCAGATTCATTAAACAGGGGCTCTCAATTCTTATCACATTCAATTTCAAACCTTCTATTGAATTCAGGCATGTATATTTATCTTAAACCGATTTTATCTGAAAATTTTATGTTTTAAGACGGCTTTAGGAAAAATTTTCCCAAAATTCAAAAAAAAATTAAAAAAACCCCATTTTTTGTATAAAATATTAAAGAATTGACAAATTATACCGATACTATTATTAGAATTAAACAGGGTTATCAAGATGGTAATCGATAAAATAGGAAACATAAACAACATCATCGAGCCTAAGAAGAGCAGGCCCGTAGCCGGAGAAAAAGAGGTAAAGAAAGGCGATTCCGTCCAGATTTCCTCCGAAGGCAAAAAGGCGGCAGAATCTGCCCGCCTCGCCCAGATGATCAAGGAATCACCGGATATCAGGGTGGACAGGGTCAACGAGATCAAGGAAAAGATAGCAAGCGGCGAATACAACTTCAACGATGCCAAGGTGCTGGAGATGGTCGCCGACAGGATAGCCAATTTTCTTCTTAAAAAATAGCTCAAGAGACTCATATGTAAACTGGAAAAGCGGAGATGTAAATATGTCCGCTTTTTTTATGACCGGAACTGGCGGAAGCGAATAAAAAACGGATTTACGCGGATTTCAACAAGAAAAATATGGCGTCAACTGTCACAATGAACGATTTAAAGCCGGACTTCCATCTTCCAACAGAGGTATATATACAGCAGGACATGGCCGGCGCGGTACCCGATATCATAAAAAAAATCGGGAAAAGGGCGTTCTTCCTGATGACGACAAACGACTTCGAACAATTCAGCGAGAAGATCGAAAAAATATCCGATTCCCTTAAAAACGCCGACGTGGGCTGCATAGTATACGATGAACTCCCGTCCAATCCAAACACCGAGGACATCGATGAGGCGGTTTCCTTCGCGAAAAAAACCAACTGCGATCTGGTGATAGGTTTCGGGGGCCTTGAATCCATAAACTCGGCCAAGGCCGTATCCCTCCTCGTGAACAATTACATCTTCTGCCATGACCTTTTCGAAAACACGGAGCCCCTTTCCCCGGCGCTTCCCTACGTCAGCATGCCGGCGTATCCCATATACGGCTTTGAAATCGCGCCCATCTTCTTCATCGAGGAGATACAGGACCTGAGCAAAAAGGTGTACAGGAACCACCAGCTTTACCCGAGGGCGACTCTAGTGGACCCGGAAACGTCCACCATGATCGATGACAACAGGGCCATGAAGACCTCGATTTGCACGCTGGCATTATCGAGCGAATCGATAATCTCCAGGAACAACAACGACATCATCAATACATTCGCGCTGAAATCCATAGACCTGATATTCAGGAATCTCCCGCTTTCCTACAGGGACCCGAAAAACCTGACCCCCAGAAGATATCTCTCCGCCGCATCCGTAATGTCCGGGATAGCCTTTTCTACGGCATACCTGTCGGCCTCGCTTGCGATAGCGCTGGCGCTCTCTTCAAAGACGGACCTGGACATTGAAAGCGCCATCAGCGTCATTCTTCCGCACATAATGGAGTTCAACCTGACTTCATCTCCGGGCAAATACGTCCAGATGTCCAAGGTGATGGGTGAGGACGTAAGGGAGATAACGGTCATCGAGGCGGCGATAAAATCCGTGGAGGCGATCAGAAAGCTTGAAACCGACATGGAAATCCCGCAGAGGCTGTCCGGGTACAACATATCCAAAGCCATTTACAAGGACGTTGCCGATATCGCCGCGGGCTATCCGTTCATCGGAAACGCCCCGAGGGAGCTAACCCCGAGCGAAATAGAAACCATACTGATTGCCGCTTACTGACAGGAATGAACCGGCCTACATGCCGGCTACTTCATCGCTTGAAAAAATCTTGTGGATGTCGAGGATGACCACGAAACCGCCCTCGAGCTTCGCTATACCGACAATATATTTGCCCGATATGCCCTTCACCACCGGGGGCGGCGGCTCGATTTCGCCTGAATTGACCTTGATGACGTGGCTTACGGAATCTATCGCGAGGCCCACCTGTTTGCCGCCTATGTCAACGACGATGGCCCTTGTTTTTTTCTGATCCTTGCCGGACCTTATGCCGAACCTGATGCTCAAATCAACTATGGGAATGACCTTGCCCCTGAGGTCCATTACACCCATGATGTATGGATTGGACTTGGGAAGCTTTGTCACAGACGGAAGTTTGAGTATTTCCTGCACCTGAAGAATGTCTATGCCGTATTCCTCTACGCCTATCTTGAAGCATACTATCTGTATTGATGCGAAAAGATTCTGCTTTTCTTCCTTTACTGCCATCGTGCAACACCCGCTTTTCTAGAGCTTTGATCGATTCAGTTACCCGAAACTCAATCTGAATAAATGCGATGATATGAATAATATTAATTAACCGGAATTACTTTTCAAGAAGAAAATGGTGGGGCTTGATGTTTTGTTCGGATATTTTCGTAAAATCGGCTTCCGGCTCAATATATCGCGGCTTTTCATGTCCCGTATATCCGTTTTTTCCGTGAAAATAATGTTTTCAGGGAATGTTTCTATAAAAAATAACCATACATGTAAAATGCAATACCTGATAAGACAAAAAACAGGACCTTGAAAAAAACCGGCCCCCTTCCCCTTATGAACATATCGAACAGACCGACAATGATGCCGAAAAATGCTGAAACTGCGCCCATTGCGACATAACTGTACTGGAAATAATAAAAAACCGCGCCTGATGCGATAACCCCTATTGAAAAATCTATGACATCTATAATATTAATGCCGAATCGCGAGGAACCGGTGCCTCCTTCTTCATCAACCTGGGCCAGGTCTTCCTTTTTGAAATACCTCTTTTTTGTCTGCTCCCGCAGCTCCTCCTTTTTTGTTTTGGGCCTTTTGCTTTTTTTTGAATAACTTATCCCGTAATTATTTCCGATCAGCCTGAAGGCGTCCCTCTGGGGCAAAGTCCTGAAAACATCCGCCCTTGATGAAAATTTATCCTCAAAACCGAAGGACCTGCCGGTGGAAACGCTTTTTTCGGCAGTTACCTTACCGTTCGTTATGACCGAATAATACGGATTCCCGCCCTCTTCGGCCACTTCGACGTATAGCCTTATCTTCTTGTCCCTGATGTTGTAATCAACCCTGACGTAATCACCGTTTTCCGTATTCATATACAGGGTTCTCTGGAAGCCCCTGATCTCAGAAGGCCTCTTTTTCCAGCCGGTCTGCTGGATTTCGGGCTGTCTATTTGGCTTTTTTATCATCCGCATAAAGTGAAATCCAAATAAAAGAGATTGGCCCGCAAGCCAATCTCTTTTATTCATGAATAAATGTATTATTTCTTTTTATGACGATTAAGTCTTCGTCTTTTTTTCCTTTTATGGTTCGCAATTTTTTTTCTCTTTTTCTTCCTCCCGCAGGGCATAAAAATAACTCCTTTAATAATTAGTATTATGGAAAACCCTGGGGCGGTTTCCCGGATTTTTCATTTTATTGTCCGACCCGGACGTCATTTCAGATTGTCAACATCCGTTTTTTTCCGGGCAGGCTGGTATTTTTCGTCATCGAACATGCCGGGGGCGACCCTGCCGTCCGAAGAAAGTATCACCTTCACATTGGGCGATATTTTGTCAATATAAATATATTTTAAAATATCGGGATTATTTTTAATGATTTTCGACAGGACATTTAATTTTGAAAACATCTCCTCGTTTTCAAGCTTGTCCATCTTAAGCCTGCTCCGGAGCATTTTAAGATCCTTTTCGTTCTTCTCTTCCAGCTTTCTTAACTCGTTTTTATGATTTATCCCTTCGAAATACTCGTTCATTTTCGGATATCTGACGCTCCCGGTCAGGATAAGCCTGTCGCAAGACACTCCAATGGCTTTTAAATCAGCCCGTATTTTTTCGATTGAATCCGCCGTTATCCTGTCGAAATTGTTGAAGGCATCCGGCCTGTAAACCGGGCCGAGATACTGGTTGAGCGTTAAAGAAAAGCCTCCCCTGGCGATTTTCCCAACGGCGTCGTCAAGCTCCCCGCCCCTTTCCGCGAGATATGACTGGTAAAAAAATTTGTCCGCATCTATTGAATAAATCACGCTTACCGGGATCCTTACGGTATATTGATCGTTTTTCAGGGAGTCAAGCTCCGGAATCGGCAGTTTTAATTCAACTGTCAGCCGTCTTTTCTTTTCAACCTTGTAGACGTCATACCAGCAGGGTATGGAGGCCTCCCATATAAAGTTGTACCTTTTTGTGAAAATTTTTACAACAGATTGCCTTCGCAGATCTTCTACAACGCCGATCCTGTCCGGTTCGAGACTGATAATTGAAAAAAAGCACACGTATGCGGCTGCGGCAATGAAAATGAACAGTATTATTTTCTTAATAAAACTTTTCATATGGTTCAGGCTTCAGGGGTCCCTTCTGTTTTATAGGAAATAGGTTTCGCCGGAACTATGGTGGATATTGCGTGCTTGTAAATCAGATTCTGCTTCTTGTCAACTTCAAGAAGGATCGTGAAATTATCGAAGCTCAAAACCCTCCCCCTTATGGGTACTCCGTTCATAAGAAAGATGTTGATCTCTATCTTCTCTTTTCTTGAAGTGTTTAAAAAAAGATCCTGAAGGTTGTGAGATTGACCTGACATCATTTACCTCTGCTTATTTTTTTATTTTTTAGAGGCTTGGATCCTGTGAACCAATCCCCGATCAAATCCCTGATTCTTCCGGTCTCTTCCGGTCTGCACCAGATGACCCCTTCGTTTTTTTTAAACCGGGTCATCTGTCTCTTGGCGTACTTTTTCGTTTCCGCCTTTATTCTTGCAACAGCTTCATCAAGGCCGTAAGCGCCGTCAAGCAACCCGTTTATTTCCAGATAGCCTATGGACTGCATCGATTTCAATTCTGGCCCGTATCCCATTTTTCTGATCGATACAACCTCGTCGACGAAACCCCTTTTCAACATTTCATCGACCCTTAAATCGATCCTTTTCCGGACGGACTCCATGTCGTCGAACAGTCCCATGTAGAGAGTAAGATCGGATCCGTGACTTTCAAGCGAACCGTAATAACTGCTTATCGGACGCCCCGTACCCCTGAACACCTCAAGGCCCCTGAGGACCCTCTGCCTGTCGTTGCGGTGGACCCTGCTTCCGAAAACCGGATCGACGTCCATTAATTCCTCGTGCAGGCCGCCCAATCCCCTGATTCCGAGCTCCTCGAGCAGTATGTTCCTGATCGAGGAATCCACCGGCGGTATTTCGGAAAGACCCTTGAAAAAGGAATCGATATACAGGCCGGTCCCGCCTACGAACATCGGGAGCTTACCGCCGGCGGTTATTTTATTACATGCGTCAAGCGCTTCCCTGCAAAAATCCCCGGCTGTAAACTGCCGGTCCGGATTAACCACGCTTATCAGGTGGTGCCTCACCGAATCGAGCTCTTCCCTTGAAGGCTTACCGCTTCCTATGTCGAAATACCTGTAAACCTGAACGGAATCGGCCGAAACGATCTCGAAATCCTCGTGCCCGACGCTTAAAGAAACGGCGGTTTTACCGACGGCCGTAGGGCCAAGCAATACAACAGCTTTTATTTTATGTCAACCCCTGGAAAGGAACGATTAGTTTTCCAATATATTATAATGATATTTGACTTTGCCGTTGAGTATCAGGTTGAGAATATTGGGCACCACCTTCCAGCTCTTGTCGTCCTCGGGATAGGCCTTTATGTTCCCGATCTTCTCTACGGTCAGCATCGCGGCCCTGGTGAAAATGTATTTGTTGTCATTCAGCAGGAAAAGTTTATCAAGAGGAATTATCATCTCCCCCCCTCCAGCATTATTTTTATTTTTCCCGAAGTCCTGGCGGTTTTACTGAGTTCCGCTGTTATTATGGATTTTATCTGCGCCACGGCTTCGTCAATTATTTCATTAATTACTATATAATCATACTTCAGGTACTCGGCAAGCTCAATTCTGGCGTTTTTCAGCCTCAGGGATATTTCCGCCTCGGTCTCAGTGCCCCTGCTTCTCAGTCTTTTCTCAAGAATCCCGAGCGAGGGCGGAATAACGAAAACCAGGACGGACGAACCGGTTTTTCCTTTTATTGTGCCTGCACCCTGTACATCAACGTCGAGAATCGGAATTTTCCCATCTTTTTTTATTCTGTCAATCTCTTTTTTTGAAGTGCCGTAGTAGTTGCCGTGCACGCTGGCCCATTCATAAAATTCATCCTTCTCGATCATTTCAACGAACTTTTCAGGTTTTTCATAATAGTAACTGTCGCCCTCCTGTTCCCCCTCCCTTTTTGGCCTGGATGTTGTGGAAACGGAAAACCCGATCCTGTCGTCAGTTTCAAGGAGCCGCCTGATTATCGAAGTTTTCCCGGCCCCTGAAGGGGCCGAGACTATCAGCATGAAATCATTCATCCGATTTACTCATCAGCCTGTTGGCGAGCGTTTCCGGCTGCATCGCGGAAAGTATGACATGGTTTGAATCCATGATGATTATCGCCCTGGTCTTCCTGCCGTGGGTGGCGTCTATCAGCAGATTGTTTTCCTTCGCGTCCTCTCTCAGCCTCTTGCCCGATGCGGATGAGGGGGTGATTACCACGACCACCCTTTCAGCCACAACGGCGTTTCCGAATCCGATATTGATCAGAGTTGTCTTCATTGGCCATCTCCGGAACTTTTTTCGTTTTAAATGCCGGTCAAACGACGTTTCTGAAATGTTCTCTTATCTTGTCCACGTGGTTTTTCATTTCAACCACCAGATGGGAGATTTCCGAATTCGAGGACTTGGAAGCGATGGTGTTGATTTCCCTGAACATCTCCTGTGCAAGAAAATCAAGCTTTCTTCCAAGCTGATCCCTGTCGTTTATAACGTTCCTGAACTTCGAAATATGATCGTCGAGCCTCATAATCTCTTCATTGATATCGAGCTTGTCGGCGAGTATTGCCAGTTCGGCATAGACCCTGTGGTCGTCTATGCTTCCCGCGGAAAGATCTTCAAGCTTCTTTTTCAGCGACTCCCTCTTTTCAATCGACGAGTTCTTCGACAGCCTCGCTATGACGGACGCCTTTCCGGAGATCGCGGTGACCGATTTCATTATGTCCTTCCTGATCGCCTCCCCCTCCTTTTTCCTCATCGAGATCGTCTTCTTTATTACGAGCTCGATTGCCGAATATATGGCTTTCCTGGATTTCGGGCTGATGGATGACCTTTCCCTGTGGGTCACTCCTTCAATCGCGAGGACCGACTCGAACCTGAGGGGCTCCTTGATCTTCATCTCGCCGTGGACCTTTCTGAGCTCGGCGTAATATTTTCTTATCAGGTCGAGGTTGAGGGATATGGGCTTTGATGATACCCAGTCGTAAAGGTCTATGTTGAATTCTATCTTTCCCCTTGAAAACCTTTCCTTTAAAAGGCCCTGGAGCTGAATTTCATCGTTTTTAAGGATCCTTGGAAGGTTAACGTAGACCTCGAGGTGCTTGGAGTTCAGCGATTTCAGCTCGACGGAAAAAGAAAACTGTTCCGTGCTTTTCTCGATAAATGCGTATCCCGTCATGCTTTCCATATCGCTTCCTATATTACCTTTTCGTTTTTTCCCATGGACCTTATTTTTACGGACCCGTTTTCAACAAAAAAATCGATCGTCCTGCCGTAATCCCCTCCGACATCCTCGGCTATTATCCTGATTCGCATGCGGTTAAGAACGGACCTGACCATCAATATGTTGTTTTTCCCTATTTCTCCCATGATGCTGTTCTGGCCGACGTTGAACATGGTCGATCCGCCGATGATCTTCGCGGTGATCCTCTTCATGTCGGCACCGAGCCTCACCATTTCGTCCGCCATCATCGGTATGGCCGTATCCGCATACTTGGTCATGGAGGAGGTCTTTTCCTTGTGAATCGGGAGCATGATATGCGACATCCCTCCCAGCCTGGACACATGGTCGTACAGGCAGATGCCCACGCATGAGCCCAGTATCGTCCTCAGGATGTCCGGCGCGGATGTTATCCTCATGTCGGCAATGCCGACCGTGATCAGCTTGAAATCCACAGCCTATCTCCTTGGAGTCGGGATATAGACCGGCGATTCCATGATCTTTGAGTATGTAAAGTCTTCTGATATCATATGCAACGTTTCTGAATGTCCTATAAACAGATAGCCTTCGTCAAGTATGGATTTGTAAAAATTGGCTATCAGGGTTTTCTGGTGCTCCTTGTCAAAATAAATCATTACGTTTCTGCAGAAAATTATGTCAATGTCTTTAGGGTAAGGATTCTTGAAAAAATTCAAGTAATAAAAGCTTACAATCCGCTTTAAATCATCCTTAACCTGGAAGGCGCCCTGCTCATTCTCGATCTGTATGAAGTATTTCTTAAGATACTCAAGCGGCACCTTTTCAATCCTCCTGCCCATGTACTTGCCGATTTTCGCGAATTCAAGCACCGAGGGGGCGATGTCCGTGGCAAGGATCTCTATCTTCCAACCGCTGAACAGGGCCATCCTTTCAAGCACGCAGACGGCTATTGTATAGGGCTCCTCGCCGGTTGAACAGGCCGCGCTCCATATCCTGAGGGTCTTTTCCTTTTTTTTCCGGGCTATCTCGGGCAGACAGAAATCCTTCAGGGATTCGAACTGGCGCTCGTTTCTGAAAAAATATGTTTCATTCGTGGTCACTACATCGATCATCTGCTCGTATTCCTTGAGCCTTCCCTGATACGGCAGATTCTGCAGATAATCGTAGTATTCCGAAAACTCGCCGAACTGCAGCGCCTGGAGCCTCTTCCTGAGCCTGTTGGATAGAAGGGTCAGCTTGGTGTCCTTTAAAAAAATGCCGCTCTCATCATATACGAGGGATGCGAATTTCCTGAATTCATCTTCGGTGAGTCTTTTAATGACAAAATCCAATGGTTTCAGACCCTGTTTTAGTCGAATTTTTCAAAGTGGCCTGTTCAGATTGAGAACCAGCATGACCTCGCCCTGCGGCATGCCGGAGCAGCTGGATATTTTTTCAATCGAACACCCCTTCTGGTAGAGTTTCGATATCATGGAATATTTATCCTTCGCTTCGGCGCAAATCATCCCTATCTCTTCATCGGTAAGAATCAATGACGCGTGCTTTTCTGTTCCGGGAGCTTCCGCTTTTTCCATTTTGACGGAGCTGAGGTCCTTTTCAATCAGGCTGTCGAATCTTCTGCCGCCTTCAGTCCGCGCATCTTCCGGTCCAAGGTGTTCCCTGTTTAATTTGCCGGCCGGCCTGAATACGGTTGAAATTCTTTCAAAAATTTTTCCGGCCAGCGTGATCAGCCCGGATTTCAGCGTAAGGGGCGGAAGATCATTTACAATCTCCTCGTTTCTGCTTTCCGATACGTTGACGTTGTTCAGATCATGCGCAATTTCTGGTTTTTTCACTGAACGCGGTTTCGGTTCCTCAATATCATCGTCAAGAGTTACATCAAGGGTTTTCAGGTCCCCGGTTTTTTCCAGCAGCCTCTTGAGGGTTTTTATCCTGCTTTCAAGAATGGATATGTTCCTGTCGGCTGTTTCATTGAACTCCCTGATGATCTCGTCCATCTCCTTTCTCAGCCTTCTTTCCCTGAAATTGGATGCCGATTTTTCAAGCTTCAGGCTGATCACGAGGTATAAAACCGCACCCATGAAAACATTTACCAGTAAAAGTATAAAAAATTCCATCTCTTCTCCACTTAGAATAGACTTAGATAAATGGGCCGGTCCCCGGCAATCCGGGAAAAGGCGGCTGTCACTTCAGCACATCGATGAATCTCCCCATGGAATCATCCCCGGGCGCTTTATCCGGCTTTTTCTTTTTTTCCTTTTTATTCTTTTCCCCGGTCCCGGCTCCGGCCTTTTTGCCGCTCTCGTGTTCCTCGTTTTTTATGGCGGTTTTTTCTCCCTTCTTGGCCTCATCCAGCCTGGAATTGACGAGACTCGATTTGTCCATCGCTTCCTTGTCCAGCAGGTGCTGCTGCTTGGCTATATCATCCGCCCGCGCGTGCTCGGTTTTTCCGACTTCGAACATCTGGCTGATGCTCGTCTGAAGATCAATCGGTTTGATGCTCATCTCCCCGCCCTATCTCCTTCTCCTTCTTGAGTAAAATTTTGACTCCGATCCCTCGGGAGGCTCGTATTCGGAAAGCCTTATATCATTGCCTTCCAGCGAGAATTTGACCCAGTTGTAGGGATCTTTGAGAACAAACCTCTTGTCCTTTATATAGACCTCCACGCCGGGGAACGCGGTTTTTTCAGCGCAGACCCTCCCCTTGTGTTCAAGCATGCCAACGTATGAATTGAGCTCATCCATCTCCGACTTGATTTCATCCAGCCTCTGGGCAAGCTTTGCGTTTTGCGCTATGAGGTCGTTCAGCATCTTCTCCCTCTCCGGGCTGAGCTTCCCGGACGTCTTCTTCTGGGTCTCGAGCGTCCTCAGGTTCAGCTTGACCTGGGTCAGCTCCTCCTCGCTTTTCGTCCTCAGCTCCTCGAGATCGCTCATCTGCTGCAGGACCTTGGGGTTCACCCCGACCCAGATCTCGGTCTTGGTCGAGACATCCGCGCCGAGGAACCTCGCGTTGACCTCCGATCCGGCCCTTATGATTCCGCCGACGATCCTGGCCCTTCTGCCGGTGCAGAATATCCTGTCGCCGGCGTCCACCCTGGAATGAAGCACGCCCTCCGGGACTATTACTTCCTTCTCCGCGATCACGGTGGCGTTCTGGATGAACTTGGCGTAAACGGACCCGCCGGTTGATTCGATTTTCGCCTCCTCGCGCCCGACTATCCCCTGGTACACGATGACGTCACCCTCGGCCTCAAGGAAGGCTTTCTGCACGGTTCCCTTGACCTCGATGTTGCCGGCTGCCTTCACGGTAAAGTTGTCCTGCACGGAACCTGCGATGAGGACTGATCCCAGAAAAATGATGTTGCCGGTTTCCAGCGACACGTCTCCCTTCACGACGAATATCGGCTCAACGCTCAGCTTGTTGTTCTTGTATACGACCTGGCCGTTGATCTCCGCGGACAGTTCGATGCCGTCCTCGGACAGGATGGTGCCCTTGCCGTGAAGTATCTTTATGTCCTTGCCGCTTTTAGCCGGAAGGATCCTGTTTGTCAGCGTCCTTCCGGGGATCCCCGCTTCGGCCGAAACCTTGACCGCCAGAAGCTGGCCCACCACGACGTTTTCGAGGAGCTCGAGGTTTTTGAAATCGACCTTCCCGCTTTCATCCTCTTCGAAATTGACGCCGGATTTGTCGACACTGACCTTGTAATCGATATAGGCGTCGCTGCCGTTTTTCGGCCTGGTTCCCTCGGCAGCGAGCAATGGAGAGGTATAATCCATGTTTTCCAGGTAATCCTTCACCTTTTCCTCAAGAACCCCGGAAACCACCCCGGAGCTCCTCAGTGCGTCCATCACCTCGCTGTATTCCATGTGTCTCCCTGAAAAACGGGGCGGCGTGAAATGAACGTATGCCCTCATTTCGTCGTCCGACACCTCGACGCTCATCGAACCGTCGTTCTGCGGGTTCGACCTCCATTCGCCGATCCTGACGGGTTTCCCGGAGGCCTTCTTTAATTCCTTTTGGATCATGCCCGGGTCGGATGGGGTTATCTTCATGGACATGAGCTTAGAGTTGATGTTCATCAGGTCCGCCGGCCTGCCCTTCCCAAGGGGAGGGTTCACGGTGAGCCAGATGCCGGTCTTCGTGACCCTTATCTTGAAGCTGCCGTCTGCATTTTTCCTGTCCGGTTTTATAAACTCGGCGTGGTGTTCCGTGATGAGCTTCTTTTCTATTTCGTCGACGTCATGTTGAGCGGCAAGACCGCCGATGGGCCTTACCAGCACCCTGTACGGCTGCCTCCCTATGCCGAATAGGCCCCTCGCGCCCTTTTCGAGGATTTCATAATCGAGCATGGTCACGTCGACGCCGAGGTCCCTCGACGCGAGATCAAGCGCCTGCTTAACCGAATCGGCGTAGACCTCTACCGCATCCTCGTCACCGCGGATGTCTTCGTCGCCTATTTCCATGAAGAGATCTTTTAACGAGCCCATACCTTTCCTGTCGTAAAAATCGGAGAAAGAGGGTCTAACCGACAATGTTGGATTTGATTCTTCCCAGCCTTCCGCGCAATCTCATAATGGCCTTGGTGTGCAGCTGTGAAACCCTGCTCTCGGTGACCTCAAGCACTTCGCCGATCTCCTTAAGCGTAAGATCTTCGTAATAATAAAGAACGATGACCTTTTTCTCCTTGTCAGGGAGCTTTTTAATCGCATCAATAATATAGTCGCGGATTTCCTGCTTTTCAATTAAAATATCCGGGTTCATGTTTTCAGGGGCTTCAAGGGTTTCCAGTATCGACAGCTCGTCGCTGTCGTCGCCCAGGTACCAGATATCGTTAAGGGACAGCATCGAGGTTCCGGACAGCTTGCTCAGTATCGCCTGGAATTCCTCAATGGCGATCCCGAGCTCCTTCGCGATCTCCTCGTCCTCGACGGTCCTTCCCAGCTTGTTCTCAAGATCGGAAATAACCTGTTCAATCTGCTTGGCCTTCTGCCTGATTGACCTGGGGATCCAGTCGATCGACCGGAGCTCGTCGAATATGGCGCCCCTGATCCTGGTCATGGCGTATGTTTTGAACTTGATCCCCCTGTCCGGATCAAATTTGTTTATGGCGTCTATCAGGCCGAAAATCCCGTATGATACGAGATCGTCGAACTCGATGCTTTGAGGCATGCCCATGGAAATCTTGCCTGCGACGTATTTAACCAGGGGAGAATACTTGATGACGAAGTAATCCCGGAGATCCTGCTCTGTCTTCTTGATGAATTGCTCCCAGAGCTTTTCTTCAGGTATGCCGTCTAGTTCCTTGAACTTTTTATTGTCCATATCCTTTACCCGGGAATCAACCCTCATCCCTCTTTATCATGGTCCTTATCGCCTGGGCTATGATTTTCGGCTCGTATTGTCCGAATTTATCCTTGGAAAGAATGTGCTTGCCGAGCTTGCCCTCCGACGTGCTGATCCTGTCCCCGGCGCCGATGAGGGTGTCGAAACGGGCCATGTCCTCGCTTTTTGTTTCCTTGAATTCTCCGGTCTGGGACATTTCCGGCGCCGGAACGTCTCCGCCGGCGGGAAGGCCGCTGACAACTTCCTGTTCCGAGACCCGTACGGCTTCCTCGGATTCAGAACCGGCCGCACCGATCTTCATATCCGATATGGCTTCATAAAGCTCCGGTATGTACTTCTTGATGACGAATATTATGCCGAAACCAATCCCGCAGAAAGCGAGGGTAAAAAAAAACGATCTGGAAATAAGAACCCCGGGTTTTATACCGAAAGCAAGACCTGCCAGAACAGAGCATATGAACCCGGTCAGACCGAAAAGTATGATGAATTTATAATCGATTGATAAATTCCTGATCAGGGTCATTCTCACATCCGCAACCAATTATTAATACCGCCGCTCCGTCAATTCAGAAATCCGGATTTGTTAATCCGGCCCAGGATTATCCTGTTCTTGCCGTGGTAGCGTTCCACGCATTCATACATCAGCATTCTTGCAATTATTAATCACATATCAATAACAAAGCAAGCCTTTTTCTATTCCTCCTCGTCCCTTCCCTCGTTCTCCTCATGCTCGGCGGATTTGAAAAGCCCCTTGAAAAACGAGGAGAGCCCGCTGCCCTTCGCGGTATTTGTTTCCTTGTTGCATATCCTGTCGGAAATGATGCTGATGCATGCCGACGCCTTGGATTTCGGATAGCTTACAAAGAAGGGCTTCTGGTTCCTGACCGATTTGGGGACGTATATATCGTCGAATATGAATCCCAGGTTTTCCACCTTAATGTTCAGGAACTGCCCAGCAATGTTGATTATTCTCTGCGCGACCCTCTTGCCCTCCGCGACCGACTGAACCCTGTTGACTATTATCTTGATTATCTTGTCCGGGGCCTGGGCCGCGATCGATTTGATTATTCCATACGCGTCGGTTATGGCCGTGGGTTCCGGGGTCGTTATGACGATCACCTCGTCGGCGGAAATGACAAAACTCAGGACGTTCTGGGACACCCCCGCTCCAGTGTCAATGATCATGAAATCGTCCGAATCGAGCTCGGCGACAGATTCTATGAACGTGGACCTCTGCTTGGGGTCAAGGTTGGCCAGCTGATGAAATCCGGAAGCGCCGGCTATTATTTTTATCCCCTCCGGAACGGTTATTACAATGTCCTTGAGCTTCTTCTTGCCCTTTATGACGTGGTAAAGGTTGTATTTGGGTATGATTCCGAGGATTACATTGATATTGGCAAGACCGAGGTCGGCGTCCAAAAGCGTAACGGTGCTGCCGTTGCTGGCTATCGCTATCGACAGGCTAACGGCCACGCTTGTTTTTCCCACGCCCCCCTTGCCGCTGGTAATGGCTATGGTCTTGGTTTTCTTCGTCTTCTTGTCGGTTTCAAGCACCAGTCTCCTTAAGTTTGCAGCCTGATCCACGCTTTTATCCTCCCGAATTAAAAAGTAATATTTCCTATCATCATGTCCACTATTTTGTCAGGATCTGCGATAATAATATCGTTGGGGACCTCCTGCCCGTTCGTGAAATATGATATGGGCTTATGATACTTATCGGCAATATCAACCACGTTCCCTATAAAGGAAGTCTCGTCGACCTTGGTTATGACGACGCTGTTGAAGTGCATCGTGTCGAACGCCTTGAAAACATCGTTCAGGTCGCTTTTCTTTGTCGTGGCCGCAACGCAGAGGATTTTCTCGAAATCATACTCCACCTGCTCGGCAAAGCTTTTAATCTCTGAAATCTTGAGGTCGTTCCTGTGGCTTCTTCCGGACGTGTCGACCATTATGATTTCCGCCTTGTCGTCCGAAATAACGTCCTTGAACTCCTTCTGGTTGTTGACGGAATATATCGGGATGGTCATTATCTCGGCGTATTTTTTCAGCTGCTCGGTTGCGGCTATCCTGTAATTGTCTATCGTGATGAAAGCCACCCTGCACCCCTCGCGGAGGGAATATATGGCGCCGAGCTTGGCCATGGTCGTCGTCTTGCCGACGCCCGTAGGCCCGATGAACATGATGATTTTTTTCTTGTTCCCGGTCTTGATGGGCCCGGTGGTCACAACCCTGCTTTTCAGCAGGTCCTTCAGGGTCTTTTCGATCTTGTAGCGGTCCTTCAGGTCCTCCTTGCTGATCGAGTTTTTCATCTCGCTCAGCAAGCTGCTGCATTCTTCCGGTTCAAAATCGTTGTTTTTCAAGACGTCCATCACCGGCTTCATCTGGGCCTCTTCCTCGCAGGTCGTCCTACCGGTCTGGTGTTCCTTGACCTGCTCGGAGGCAAGCCTGTTTATGGCCCTTTTGATCTCCTCGAATTCCTGCTCTATTTTCTTGATCGCGCTGCCGCCCAGCTGTTCCTGTCCAGTATCGGCCGGCACATGCTGCTTTACGGGTTCGGCGGCGGGGGCCGGCTGTCTCTCGGTTTTAACGGAAGTCGATTTAAAGCTGTTCAGGTTCTCGTTGAATGTGTCTATCGTCCTGCTTATTGACGCGACGCTCACCTCGTCCGATGCGGCGCCGAGGTCGAGCGGCCTCGCCACGATCTGGGCGTCCTGCCTGGACGGCCTTTCGGCGTCACCGACCGTCACGTCGAACCTTTTCCTTTCGGCCGACGGCCTGCCGGCCGTTTTTCTTTCCTGTACGGCGGCGGTAAGTTCCACCACCTCCTTCGCGAGAAGGGCGGTGTTGAAAAGGCCGCCCTCCTTGATATATTTATGGCTGATCGGTATCGCGTCCTCCCCGTGCTCCATCTTCAGCTTCATCATCGCCTCGTTGTAGGTCTTTGCCTTGATCTTGATGTACCTCATTACTACACTCCTTTAATTCTTTGTCATGCCGCCGTCGAGAGCAGCGCGGAAGCTATCACCTTCACCTTTATGGTGTTCGAAATCTCGTTGTAGGAGAATACCACCGGGGACGGTATCTCCCTTTCGAGAAGTGCGAAGGTCACGCTTCTGATCTGGGGCGAAACGAGATACACCGGCGCAAAGCCCATGTTCTTCGCCCTCTTATATGCATCGAGGAGGGAACCGAGCACCTTCTCGTGCGTTTCGGGGTCCATGCCAAGCACCCGGCCCTCAACCGGGTCCTCGTGGATGGAGCTCCTCATAATGCTTTCAATTTCAGGGTCCACCGTTATGACGGATATGGTATCATTGTCGAGGTAGTCCTTCGTTATCTGCCTGGCAAGCACGGTCCTGACGTATTCTGTCAGGAGGCCCGGGTCCTTAGTGAATTCCACGAAATTCGCCATGGTCTCCAGGATGGTGACCATGTTCCTGATTGACACCCTTTCCCTGAGAAGGTTCTGCAGAACCTTCTGTATGTCGCCCACGTTGAGCTTCTCCCTGACCTCGTCGACGACCGCGGGATAATCATCCTTGATGTTGTCAAGCAGCTTCTGCACCTCCTGGCGCCCGAGGATCTCGTCCGCGTGCCTCTCTATAAGGCTGGTAAGATGCGTGGCTACAATAGTGGGGCAGTCCACGACGGTGTATCCGCGGCTCTGGGCGTCGTCCCTCTGGTCGGGCTTTATCCAGACAGCGCTCAGTCCGTATACCGGCTCTATGAACTCCTCGCCCTCGATCTTTTCCTCCACGTCGCCCGGGTTCATGGCCATGAGCTTGTCGACCTGCAGCAGCCCGCGCCCCACCTCGACGCCCTTGATGAGTATCGAATAGGACTCCGGCTCGAGCTCCATGTTGTCCCTTATCCTTATGGGCGGGACGATGAGGCCCATGTGGAGTGCGCTCCTGCGCCTGATATTGGTGACCCTCTCGAGCAGCGTACCGCCCTGCTCGGGATCGACCAGCGGGATCAGGTTGTACCCGATCTCTATCTCCATCGGATCGACCTTCATGAGCGGCATGACCTCTTCGGGCCTGTGCTCCTTCATCGCCGCTTCCTTCTCCATCCTCTGACCTTCGATCTTACTGTCCTCCTGTTTCTGCAGGAGCATGTAGCCCAGGGCCCCGAGGCCCCCCGCGATTATAAGCAGCGGTATCTTCGGAAATCCCGGGATGAAAATCGCTATTCCAAGCGCCCCGGCGGTTATGAGCAGCGCCCTGGGCTGGGAGGCTATCTGGTTTCCGAGATCGCTTCCCAGGTTGCCGTCGGAAACGGCCCTGGTAACTATTATGCCCGTCGCCGTGGTCACGAGCAGGGACGGCACCTGCGCTACAAGTCCGTCTCCGATCGTCAGCAGCGTATAGGTTTTGAGCGCCAGGTCGAAGGACTCGTTCCTGAGGATCATCCCCACGATGAATCCGCCGATGATGTTGATGATGATGATTACGATTCCGACCTTGACGTCCCCCTGGACGAACTTGGATGCGCCGTCCATGGCCCCGTAGAAGTCCGCCTCCTTCCTTATCTCCTCCCTCCTCTTCCTTGCCTCATCCTCGGTTATCAGGCCGTTGGAGAGGTCCGAGTCGATGCTCATCTGCTTGCCGGGCATCGCGTCGAGGGTGAACCTCGCGGCCACCTCGGCCGTCCTGGTCGCGCCCTTCGTGATGACTATGAACTGGACCGCGATCAGGATTATGAATATGATGAATCCTACCACGTAGTTCCCCCCGACGACGAACTCGCCGAAGGTCCTGATTATCTTCCCGTCGAAGGCCGCCCCCTTCAGGAGGATGAGCCTGGTCGATGAAACGTTGAGAGCGAGCCTGAAGACAGTTGATATGAGGAGAAGGGTCGGGAACACGGAAAAATCGAACGACCTCGGGACGAACATTACGATCATGAGGGTCAGTATCCCTATCATGAGGCTTATTGCCAGCAGGAAGTCCAGGAGGAACGTGGGTATGGGTATGACCAGCATGGCCACGATTGAAACGACGCCGATTCCTATCAGGATGTCGGTCTTCTGCATCCAGACCCTGTTATCAAGCAGAAATGTAAAAGTTCCGCTTCCCGCAGCCATTACAATCCCCTTCTATAGCATTTGATATCGGGCAGAGCGGCCATCAGATCGCCTCCCTGTATATGTTTTTCCTGTAGAGCTCGGCATAGATAAGGGAGACCGCGGCGAACAGGTCCTCCGGTATTATCTCCCCGACGTCGAGCCTGTTGTACAGGTCCTGGGCCAGCGGCCTGTTTTCCACGATTTCAATCCCGTTTTCGCGGGCTATTCCCCGTATCTTGATCGCCATGCTGTCGATGCCCTTGGCAATGACAGTGGGCGCAACCATTTTCTCCCTCTCGTATTTCAGAGCCACGGCGTAATGCGTCGGGTTCGTGACAACCACGTCGGCCTTGGGCACCTCGCGTATCATGTTGCGCATCACTATCTCCCTCTGCATCTCCCTCAGCCTGGCCCTTATGTAAGGGTCGCCTATCGTTTCCTTGAGTTCTTCCTTCAACTCCTGCTTGCTCATCTTCAGGGATTCGATGAATTCCCTTTTCTGGAATATGTAATCAGGTATCGAAAGCACGAGGATAAGGACCGCCGACCATATTATCACCTTCAGGGCGGAAATCATCACAATCTTCGTGGCCATCGCGACGGATACGTCCGGCGTCTTCAGGAATGTCTCGAAATCGTCCATTATTATCAGGTACGCTATCAGGCTTATCGCGCCGACCTTGAAAATCGTCTTGAAAAGATTCATGGCGATCTGCTTTGAGAAAAAAACCTTCTTCATGACCGTCGCAGGATCGAACTTGATCTTGTTCCAGTCGAACTTGAGGGGATGGGTGGAGAACTGGAAACCGACCTGTATGACGTTGCCGAGGATGCCGGCCACGAATACGGCGATGAAAATCGGCATGCATACCTTCGCAGTGTTCCACAGGATGGAAAAAAACTCGATCCTCGCTTTTGCCTCGGTGAGCGAAAACCTGGAAAATGTCGTAAGGTAATGCTTCGTCATGGAGGCTATGCTGTCATATATCCAGGTACTGAGCATGAACACCGACATTATGCCGAAAATGATCACCACGGCCTGCGGCAGTTCCATGGTCTTGGCGACCTGCCCCTTTTCCCTGGCCTCCCTGAGCTTTTTCTCGGACGGCTCCTCCGTCCTGCCCTCGTCCTCAGCTGAAAAAAGCTGGAGATCGAACCGGAACGCCCATAAGCCGGTCATCCGCCAGAGATGGATGCTTTCTTTTAAAAATTCTATCATATCACCCTTAATGGAAAACACCGCGCGCATCCGAACCGCCGGCTCAGATAGGCCAGTGCAGTAAAACCCTGGTTATGAAAACGAAAACCCTCTCCAGCGAGACCTGCATGATCTTCACTATGAGAGGCGTTATTATCAGCAATACCCCGAAAGCGACCATGATCTTGAAAGGAAACCCGAGCATCATTATGTTCATCTGCGGGGCGACCTTTGCCAGCACCCCCATGCTCACGGATATCAGGAAAATTGTCGCCACTACCGGCAGCGCGATTTTAAGAGCCACGACGAACATGCCGCTGAAAGAATACATCACGTACTTCACTATTCCGCCGAGCATGCTTCTCTTCAGGCTCATCACGGGAGCCAGCTCGTACGAACGGTAAATGGCCTCTATGAGAAAATGGTGCCCGTTTATCGCGATGAACACGAGAAGTCCTATCAGGTTCTTGAGCTGTCCCACGAGAGGAATGCTGACCTGTCCGAGCGGATCCAGGACCTCGTTTATGCCGAAGCCTATCTGCACGGCGAAATACTGCCCGGAAAGCTGGAATGCCGCGAATATCACCGAAACTATGAACCCGATGATGAGGCCTATGGAAACCTCGTTTATGACAAGCAGCGTGTAGCCCCCCATGTCCGGCGGGATCTTAAATCCCCTGGCTGCCACCATCGGAAAAATTACAAGGGTCACAAGAAATGAAATAAGCGCCTTGATCCTGAACGGTATCATGGCGCTTGAATAAAAAGGCGCCACCACCATCATGGCGTTGAGGCGCATCATGATGAGCATGAACACCTGGAAATGATATACGAAATATTCCATTATCCTATACCGACCTTTTCGATCAGCATGAAAATATTGTTAGTGTAATTCACCAGGGTCCTGATCATCCACGACCCGAATATGATCATGGCGGCGAATATGGCTATTATCTTTGGCACGAAGGTAAGGGTCTGTTCCTGTATCGATGTCGTGGTCTGGAAAATGGAAACCACCAGGCCCACGAACATCCCGACGCCCAGCATGGGGGCGGAGACTATCATTATGGTCATCAGCGATTCGCGCATTATCTTTATGATCAGTGCATCGGTCATTTTAAAACACCCCTTTTCACCTGAATGATCTCACCAGCTCGTAGACGAGTAGGTTCCATCCGTCCACGAGAATGAACAGTATAATCTTGAACGGCAGCGAGATCATGACTGGAGGCAGCATTATCATCCCCATCGCCATGAGCGCGCTCGCAACGATCATGTCTATTACAATGAATGGTATGAATATATAGACCCCGATCTCGAACGCCCTCTTCAGCTCGCTTATCATGAAGGCCGGGATCAGGCAGTAAGACGGCACATCCGACCTGTTCTTCGGCTTCGGGAGCTTCGAGAGCTTCATGAAAAGGGCGATGTCCTTTTCCCTTGTCTGCCTGAACATGAAGTCGCGCAGCGGTCCCATGCTGTTGTCGAAAAATTTTTCATTATTGATTTTGCCCTTGAGATACGGCTGAAGGGCCTTTTCATTTATCTCGGTGAAGGTGGGGGCCATGATGAAAACCGTGAGAAAAATCGAAAGCCCCACAATGATCTGGTTCGGCGGCATCTGCTGCAGAGAAAGCGCCCTCTTTATGAAATCCAGGACTATCACGACCCTGGTGAAAGCCGTCATCATCATTATTATGGCAGGGGCCAGCGTCAGTATGGTAAGCAGAAAAAGTATCTGCAGGCTGAGGGCGACTTCCTTCGGGTTCGCGGCCTCTTTTATATCGAACGTGACCTTCGGTATCGGCATCCTGACATCCTGCGCAAAGGCGGCGCCGGCAAAGGCCACCAGGATCAATGCCGCGAAAAAAATAACTTTCTTATTCATCTTCAGACCCATTTAGATCCTTCAGTCTCCTTTTTTGCTGTTTGAGATATGAAAAATCAACGGAGGATTCTACATGATGATCCCCCCTTCCCTTCCTTTCCGACAGCCTGCTGATGAATTTCCCTATCTGCATGGTCAGGTATTCATGGAAACCGCCTCCGCTCGGCGGGGGGGTTCTGGAACTCAGCATCCTTATCCTGTCGACTGCATCCTTTTCGGTCACCTCTGTCACAAGGTTTATCCCGCCGTCGGAAACGCCAAGGACAAGGAGCTTGCCAGGGATGTCGACTATCTGGAGATACTTGTTCTGCCCCAGCGGGACCACAGCTATCACGTGGACCGCCTCGGTACCAAGAAGGTTTATACCGGCCTTTTTCGTAACGAACCTGAAAAAGTAATAGAAACCCCCGACAAGAAAACCGAGCACCAGTATGGTCTTGATGATCATCCACGCGTAAGACTCCTCCTCAACCTGCGGCTTGAAGTCGTCTTCCTTGTAGTCCTTCATCTGGAGATTTTTCGATTCTTCCCCGGCTGCCGTCTTTGCCGCGTCGCCCTGCTTTCCGGCCACCTGCGCCTCCTTTTCAGGAGTGGCGGGTTCCTCCGCTTTCTGCTCGGCTTTTTTATTGTTCCTGGCACCGGCCTCAATGGGACATAATACAAAAACCTGCGAAAAAAATATAATCGAACAAGCGAGGACCGGTAAAAAAAACCGGCCCGCAGCGTCATGTTTCTTATTCACGTTATGTCTCATTATATCATGGATCAAAATATTTTCCCGAGGCCCCGCCGCTTATTGCAATCCCACAAGTCTTTCCGCAGGGCTGACAATGTCGGTCACGCGGACCCCGAAGTTTTCATCTATGACAACGACCTCACCCTTGGCGATCAGCTTGCCGTTTACAAGAAGGTCGACCGGTTCGCCCGCGAGTTTGTCGAGCTCGATAATGGACCCCTCGCCGAGGCCCAGAATGTCCTGAACGAGCTGGGTTGTCCTCCCGAGCTCGACAGTAAGGGTCATGGGCACGTCGAGTATCAGGGATATGTTCCCTCCGACGCTCTGGATCACTCCGGCGTCGAGCGGGGGAAACTTTACCGGGCTGATGCCAACCGGCCCGCCGTGCTGCTGGTACTGCTGGGCCTGCACCGGCTGCTGCATGGCCGGGGCCGAACGGCTCGACAATCCGGAAGCAAGCGCAGGATCGATGATTTGATACAGCTTGGAATTGACCACGCCCTGTATGGCGAAATCATACGTTACCTTTATCAGGCTCCTGTCCGAAGGCAGCTGCAATTCGGACGGATTGTTTATAATCGAGAGAGCCGGCGGCGTCACGTTGATTGATCCGCCTAGCGAGTTCCCGATCTGAACGGCCATGGAGGAAAGCAGCTGATTGGTGAATTCCTGTATGGTGCTCTGGTGAGCCTCCGACAACTGCGCCGGCGCAACTCCCCTTTCATCGCCCATCATGAGCGAGGATATGGAGCCGGCGTCGGCGAAATTGAATATAATCAGGTTTTTTCCGTTTATTGATCCCGTGAAGTCAAGGGACACCTGTACGTATCTTCCGGGAAAATCGTTTTTTATCGCGTCCTGGGACTTTACCTCGACCACCGGATTGGATATGATGAGGTTTTTACCGCCCAGGTACCCGCTAAGGGAAGGGGCAACCGAGCTGATCGTTGAACCAAGGATTTCCCTTATTGCCCCCTGCTCGCCAAAGGAAACGGAGGAAGAAGGAGCCTGGTATCCCGTAGCCTGAGGCTGGGCCGGTCCCGAAGGGGATAATATGTCGTCCGCACCCTGCAACAGGGCATCGATTTCGTCTTGGGATAAAGAGCCGTCACCCATAAGCTCCTCCGTTAAAAATTAATTGACCACGAATTCCTTGAAATAAACTTCCTTGATCTTGCCGCTGATCAATACGACGTTTATATGGGCCTTTATCTCTTCAGCAAGCGCCACGGCGTCGCTGACAGAGTTAAGATCGTCGAATTTTTTGCCTTTAAGAATTATATTTATAATATGCCTCATCTGGTCCTTTCTCTTTACGAGCTCGTTGTTCAGCTCCACATCCTGCTCGTATCCGAGCGAAATGTCCACCTTCACGAAATGCGGTTCCGGATCGGATGTCGTATTGGTGAAAGCCGGGGTGAGATCGAAACTGGTCAGAGGAGGAGGCGGCGGAGCAGCAACTATATCCTGGCTTTTCTCATAACCCCTTTCCTGGACGTGCTTGGCTACAAGATAAGAAATACCTGTAACAATCACTATCAGCATGATGCCGCCAGCAACATAAAGGAGAATCTTGATGATCCTGGAAAGCCCCGAGGTACTGGGGGGTTCCGCGACCGCCTGCTCCTTCTCTTCCTCTACTATATCTTCCCTTTCCTCGTCACCCATACAGCCTGCCGCCTTATTCAGTTATTAATCTAATGCCTGACGATAAAAATATCAATAAGACGAAAAAGATATCCGTCAAGAGGTTATATTTTGACGGATCAACCCGCAATTATGTGACATAATAACACAACATTATTATTTATGTCAATTAATTTATTCATTTTCATGAAAATGTAACAGCTTTTTTACCGTCCGGCATAATATTTGCCGATATGCTTTTTCAGAATTTCATCATAAAAATGACAGAAAACTGAAAACATAACCCTGCTATATTTTCGGCATTTCAGGAGATTAAAAGCCTTAAAAAAAAGATGATTGGGGATAAAATCTCGGCAGAACCCTTACGCACCCGGAAGGAACTCGGATTCAAACTGGGACCTGTTCATGATCCTGAAAAAATTACCCAGTTTCGCAGTTTTAAAGACAGCCGATACGGTTTCGCTCAAATCGTAGAATATCAGCTCTATCTTGAGTTTCATGGCATTGTTTAAAAATTTTACAAGGACGCCTATTGCCGAGGAATCGATGAATTTTATCGCGCTGCAGTTTATTCCGATTACCCCGGGCCGTTTCGATACAAGGTCATTCCAGATTTTTTCGGCTATTTCAACGCTTTCAATATAGAACTCGCCTTTTATGGATAGAACTATTACGTTATTGTATTCTTTGAAGTTTATATCGATCATTAAAAAATCCCGGACAATTAATTCGGCAAGAAACATCCCGGCCAGGGGAGCCCTTTTTCCTAACACCCGGACAGGGACGTGTCAAGATATTTTTAATCTTCAGCCCTCATACAGATCATGCAGTCTTTTACGGTATTCCATGATTTTCTGTATGATTTCGTCCCTCTTTTCCTTTACGAGATATTTCTTGTCGTTCGTAAGTGTTATCATGGTGTCAGGCTTCTCCTCCACGGTTTCTATGTGAATCGGGTTCAAAATGAACTCGTCACCGTTCATCTTGTGCAAAATGATCATCTCTTTCTCCTTTTTGGCCTGTCAAACTGCTTAAGATAATCACGGAGCTGCATTTTAATCAAATACTTTTCGGAACAGCCCGGTTCGCTGCAGTCATAAACCGGCAAACCGGCGGACTTAAAAATATCCTCGAGCCACATTTTGGCGGCCAGAAACTGCCTGTCGGTGAAATAAACCGCCCCGCCCCGCCTTATTTCGTAGCATCTCCTTTTCCTTATTATCCCCGCCTCCTTCCGCTCCGGGGTCTCCAGCCTGTCGTTCCCGGAAAAAAAACCCGTGAATCCCGCGGCACCCCTGGCATAATAGCTCCTTGAAAACCCGAGGTCATTGCCCACGAGGGCGAGGGATTCTATCCTGCATCCGAGAAAAAAAGAAACGGCCTGCGTGGTGACGATGTTACCCGTCGCGACGAACCCGAGATCCTTTCCGGCCCTTTCCCATAATTCATCATAGCCGCTGCCGAAAACCATCCAGTTATAAAAGCTGATCCGCCCCTTCCAGTTGCGGAGGTTCGCATTTGACATGCAGCTGAACGCCAGCAGGTGCATCCCAGCGGTGTCTATCCCGCTGAAAAAATCCGTCGGGACAGTTTCGCAGGAAAAAACATAGGCCGGAGCTATCCCGCCCGCGGCAAGCGGCATCAGGGCCATATCAACGGACGCTATTATTATATTCTCCCTCTGCGCGTACCTGGAGAGATGGGACAGGTTTTTATCAAGGGAAGGACCGGCTGCAGCCAGTATGACGTGCTTGCCCTCGAAACGCGCGACAAGGTCGCGAAGGCCGCCGAACTGTCTGATGAGGGGGATGTTCTTTTCCAGGTTTCTACCGAAGGCAGGCAGTCTTTCGCCGAGAACCGCGTCATTCAGGCCCTGATAGAGGGTTTCCCTGTCAATCATTCATAACCAGCCAGGAATACGGTCCCGGGATCATCAGCCCTTGAGCAGGGTCGTGACGAATTTCACGATGTCGATGTAATCGGCATCCGTAGGATCGATGGATTCCAGAAGGCCCAGGAACAGGACTATGGACTGGGCGATCCTCGACATCAGCTTCGGGGAAAGGTCCGATCTCCTTCTCGATTGCCCATCCTTGCCGAGATCCGACATTATTCCGTCGTAAAACGTCCTGTGCATCTTTATATAGTCCCTGATTATATTCATGATTTTTTCTTCTTCGAACGCATACAAAAGAAGATTTATTATAATTTTTATGTTCGCCCTGTCGAGGATGAAGCTCTCCGCTCCCACGAGAGCCGACAGAGGGGCCACCTCGCTGAGATTGAGGTTCCATTTCAGGATGGAGCTGTGGGCGTCGACGAATTTCGTGAATATGTCCTTGATCAAATCCAGATAAATGTCCTCTTTCGTGGCAAAATAATGAAGGACACCGCCCTTTGAAAAACCGGATTCGTCGGCGATGTCCTGGACCGTTATCCTTGAATATACGTCACGCTGAAGGCATCTCTTCAGTGCGTCAACAATGACTGCTTTTTTCTTTTTTATTTTATCTTCCTGGGGTGTCGCCATTTTATTATCTCCAATAATTGCATGCCGGATCGTCATTTAAGCAAAAAGAGAAGTGCTCGAATATGCCGATATTTTTACCTTGTTTTATTTCCAAATTAGAGGCATTTTTTTAAAAATGAGCGAAAATAATCAAGAATATTTTACAGATATTTCTATTTATAATAGCATCCTGGAATATAAACGATAGAATTTAAAAAATTCTCGGGTCTCACGGCAAATGATGAATAAAAAATATTCTTTAAATTTATGACAGCGGATGGCCCAATGGCGTGATGAAACGGATTTTTTCCAGTCATACCCATGAAAAAACCTTTGAAATCGCTAAAAACCTGGGAAAAACCGCCGGGAAAGGGGACATTTTCGCCCTTTACGGGGACCTCGGCTCGGGTAAAACCGTGATGGCAAAGGGAATTGCAAGCGGCATGGGAATAAAAGAAGAAGTGACCAGCCCCACATTCAACCTTCTCGAGGTTTATGATGGAAGATTGACGCTATATCATTTCGACCTGTACAGGATCGAGTCGGAGAAGGAGCTGGATATGCTTTTCTTCGAGGAATACTGGGAAGGGGACGGGGTTTCCGTGATTGAATGGGCAGAAAGGGCCGGGACAAGGCTTCCTGAAAGAATAATCAGGGTCGGCCTGGAGTATGTAGATGAAACGACCAGGAGGATATCGATTGAATATCCTGATGATTGACGCATCAACGGACATCGAAATCATCTGCGCCTGCTCCGGCCGGAAATGTTCAGACCGGACAAGGAGGACCGAGCGCTCCCATTCAGTCACTCTTTTCGAAAATCTTGACGGGTGCCTGTCTGACATCGGCCTGGAAATCGGCGATATCGATCTGATCGGGGTCGGGACCGGACCGGGCTCATTTACCGGCATAAGGATAGCGGTTTCGACCGCCAGGATGTTTTCCCAGTTAACGGGGGCCCCTCTTATTGATTTAAAAAGCCACCTGATTTTCGCATCCTCAGCGGCAGCCGACGATGATTCGAACGTGCTTGTCGCATTCGATGCCAAAAAAAACAGGGTTTTCGCTGCCCTGTACAATGTCCGGGGTCCCGGGGAAATTACCGAACTGGTCCGGCCCGGGGACTATCCCCTGGACCTGCTGCTCGATCATGCCGGTACCGGGAATAAGACGGTCTGCATTGGGGACGGAATAGAAAAATTTTACGGAATGGTCGCGGAACGTCTCGTAAACCATGAGTACCTGAAGGATTTTGTTCCATCCGGCATCCGGGCCTGTGAAATCGCGGAAAAGGCCTACCTTGAAAATCCCGGATTATACAAAAATTACGACAGGGTGGTACCGAATTATACCAGAAGATCTGATGCCGAAGTGATGAAGGATCTGAAAAAAAAGGGGAATTAATTCAGGATCAGGACTTGTTTTTCCTGTCCTTCATGGATTTCATGAGCCTGGACTTGTATTCAACTTCCATGGGCTTCAATATAGAATAAAACCTCTTCATCTCGTCTTTCCTGGATGAATTTCCCTCGAAATCAACGCCCACGTAAAGATTTTTTTCCTCATCTAAAAAAGTAGACTTTACATCGCCGTATATGGTTATCGGCGCCTGGAGTTTAAACACCACGTCGAATATGAATCCCCTGGTCCTGGAAAGGTATTTTTTGAGGTTTTCGTCCGATATTTTAAGCTTGGCCCCGCCCCTGCTGATATCAACGATCTGCTGATGCACCGGTATGAAGTGCGTGTTCGCGTCCCTTATCCTGTCGACAAGCTTGAAGGACTGGTCCTTGAGTTCCAGGACCTTGTCCATGTCGAAATTCATGCTTTTGGATATAGCCTTGATGTATCCGAAGGGAACGGGATTCGCCGTTTCGGTAATGTATATTATGGGGACCGCTACGATCGACCTGTATCCCCTTTCGATGTTTTTCTTGATATAGTTGTCCAATTCTTCGCCGAGCACATCGAACATATTGATGAAATCATCTGATTTGGATTTATAGGATTCTCTGCTGGATATGTCGGATATGAACAGGGATTTACCGGTTTTCCTCATCATGTTCAGGACGTAATCCTTGCTTTCCGTGCTGAAAACATCCACCTTGAAGAGATCGCTCCACTTCGAGCTGTTGCTCTGGAACTGGTCCAGGACCACCTTGATGCTGGTGGGTATATTGTATGATGATATGTCTATCGTGTGTTTCGAGACCCTGAAATTGGTGGCCGAGACCTCATCGGGCTCCAGCTTGAACCTCAGGTCACGTCTTCCGCTGATGGCCTTTCTGGCGCTTTTAATGCGGCAGTGAAAATAACCCGGGGCCTTTTCATCTATGACCTCCAGGTCTACCTCGAGATATTTATCCGAAAGCCCGAAAATAATGATATTGCCTTCGTGTTCTATGTCCTGGTCCGTCACGACCATGATTGTTCCGTCTTCAAGGTATTCCTGGATGCTGATTTCGGTCCTGGTGACCATGTATTTCACGTATAACTTACGGTTTGCGAACTGCGATTTAAGTATGTTCACAACATCAGTGACTTCACCGAAATCATTGAATTCCCTGTTTTTACGCTGAACTATGTTTGACAGACTCAAAATATGCCACCATCAACGCTTAAAGCGGTTTTCTTTACATAATTATCGTTATAAAAACCAAATTAATAAACAAAAAAAGCTATATTATAACTTTTTCTCATATTTAAACTTATTCGTATAAATTGTCAAGCAAAGAGATCAAGAAATTTTAGTCTTGAATACCGTTGTTTCATGACAATCCATCAGTGGTTGCCTTGATTTAAACCAGACACAGTGCATGTTTAAAAGCTTAAAAAAAAATAAAAAAAAAGCGGATATTCAGTTAAAAATGATCCGTGATGTTTAATGCTCACCCTTTTCGAGGTGAGATTTAATGCAGTTTTAACAGGTTCGGAATAAAAAAGGAGGGATTACTCCCCCCTTATCAGAGGTAAAGGAATAAAATTTTCTGAATCACATAAAGGGGACTGCAGGTCTCGGTCTGGATTTGGGTTTGGATTTTTTCTTAGGCTTCGCCTTTCCTTTCCCTTTTCCTTTCCCTTTTCCTTTGG
Source organism: Spirochaetota bacterium (assembly GCA_025457915.1). GTDB lineage: Bacteria > Spirochaetota > UBA4802 > UBA4802 > UBA5550 > JALOTL01. The sequence continues at coordinate 39,494 of JALOTL010000004.1, forward strand.
CCTTCTTCTTTGCAGCCTCTTTCTTTAAAGCCTCGGTAAGAGCCTTCTTAAGCTTGACAACGGTCGCCTTCTCGGCTTTGATCTCTTTGTCGAGCTTCTTGATCTTGGCATCTTTTCTCTTGAGATCGTTTTGAATTTGTTTTGCGGTTTTAGCCATCGCTAATTACACCTCAATTTTTTTAGTTTTAAAAACTAAAGTTTTGCATAATAGTAATTATTTGTCAAATAATTGCAAGTAAAATTCATCATGTGACATAATTTTTTTCATTTTTACTCAGACGCGTCCGTCATCGTAATGCAGCTTAATTTGCTTGAAATAGTATCATATCATCTATTATTGACAGCAGAAATCACGCACCGAGGTTATCCGATGAATCTCCCGATAGTAACGATAGTGGGCAGGCAGAACGTAGGCAAATCGACCCTCTTCAACGCGATTGCAAAAGAGCGGAGGGCGATCGTCGACCCCCTTCCCGGCCTTACGAGGGACATTATAACATTCAATGTATCGTACGGCGGCGCATCGTTCATAATATCGGACACGCCGGGACTGGACATATCGAAAACATCCGAGCTTTCATCGGCCATAGTAGAAAACGCCATGAGGCACCTCAGGCGCTCATCGGTCATAATCATGCTGATGGAGAATCCGTCGCCGCAGCCCTTCGATCTGGACCTGGCCGATATAATCAGGAAGCTTTCCCTGACCACCATTATCGCCGTAAACAAGATGGACGGGGATTCCTGCCTTGAAAACATGAACAACTTCTACGAAACCGGTTTCACGGATGTATTGCCAATCTCGGCCCTGCGGCGGTTCAACCTGAACCTCCTGCTTGATAAAATTGTTGAAAACCTTCCCAGAAAGCCTTCCGGCCTCAGGGAGCCCGACCTGAAAATCTCAATCGTGGGAAGGCCCAATTCCGGCAAATCCACCCTCCTCAATTCGCTGATAGGGTTCGACCGGGCCGTGGTTTCGGACATACCCGGCACCACGCGGGACTCCATCGACGAAATCTTCACCTATCACGGGAAAAATATCATGGTGATCGACACCGCGGGACTCCGGCGCAAGAGGCGGATCAGCGAGGACATTGAGTTTTATTCCATGAAGCGGACGATGGAATCGATAAAAAAATGCGACGTGGCCGTGCACCTCGTGGACGCGGAACAGGGTCTTACGGAGACCGATAAAAAAATCTCTGACGAGATAATCCGTGAAAAAAAGCCGATTATAATAGCCGTAAACAAATGGGACTCGATAGAAAAGGACGGAAAAACATTCGAGAAGTTCAAAGACAGGCTGCAGTTCAGGTTTTACAGGGCCGGGGACTTCCCGATAATATCCATTTCCGCGAAAAACAAGCAGAGGATAAGCAGGCTGATAGACACGGCGCTGGAGCTCAAGGAAAAAGCGTCGACTAAAATTGAAACATCAAAATTGAACAAAATAATAACCAGAGCGCAGGATACGCACCGGGTTCCCCAGCTGGGCGGGAAGATAAAGGTATTTTACGCCACGCAGACCCACACGATACCGCCGCAGTTCATATTTTTCGTGAACAACCCGGAACTCTTCAAGAAGGACGTGATCAGGTTCTTCGAAAAACTCCTGCAGAAGGAGCTCGGCGTAAAAGGGGTCCCGATTATAATCCACATAGAGGGCAGGAAAAAGCGGGAGCATTAGGCCGGTCTACATCGAGACCCTGCCCTCGATTGACTTTGCGATAGTGGCGCCGTCGGCGAATTCAAGATCCGCGCCCACCGGAAGGCCGTGCGCTATCCTCGTGACCCTTACGCCCGTTCCGGCTATGACCCTGGCCAGGTACAGCGACGTTGCGTCGCCTTCCATGGTCGGGTTCAGCGCCAGGATTATCTCTGAAACGCCGCCGGACCTGCATCTTTCAACGAGTCCCGTGATGCTGAGGTCCTCCGGGCCTATGCCGTCAAGAGGGGAAAGCAGGCCGTTCAGTGAATGATAAAGGCCCTTGAAGCCGCCGGTCGACTCGATTATAAGGATGTCCCTGGCGTCCTCGACAACGCAGACCATGCTCCTGTCCCTTGACGGGTCGACGCAGATGCCGCAGACCTCGCCCTCGGAGATCCCGCCGCACACCCCGCATGTCCTGATGTTCTCCTTCAGATCGGTTATCGCCCTGGACAGCCCGGTCACTTCATCCGGGTGCATTTTCAAAATATGGAACGCGAGCCTGGATGCGCTCTTCGGGCCTATCCCGGGAAGGGAGGAAAGCTTCTTTATAAGGTTGTCGAGATAACTTGAATATTTTCCGTTCATGCTAACCTGAAAAATTTCCGAGTCCGGGCAGTTTCATGTCGCCGGCCAGTTTCTGCATCTCGGAAACGGAAAATTCCCTGATTTTATCCGCCGCCTCGTTTACCGCCGACATCACCGCTTTTTCCAGCGTCTTCGCATCAGCACCGGCGAGGTATTCCTGTCCGATTTTAAGGTCCACAAGCCTGTTCTCTCCGTCAACGACGGCCGTGACCCCGCCGTCAGGGCTCCCGCCCTCCATCCTGGTTTTCGATATCCTCTTTTTTATATCCTTCAGATCGCTCTGCATTTTCATTATATTCGCCAGATCGCCAAGGCCCTTCAGCATCACTTTTCCCCCTTTTCGATTATCTGTCCGTGAAAAACGTTCTTTATCTTCTCTACTGTCGGATCGACCTTGTCATACTCGTCCAGTTCCGGCTGCTTCAGCATTTCCGCCTCGGGCGGGGGGACCGGTTCATCCGTCCCACGCGCAGGTTCCGAAGGCTTTTTTTCATCCGGTTTTGATTTTTCTGGTCCGTCGGTGCCGACGATTATCCTTATTTCCCTGCCGAGTCTTTTTCTCATCTCTTCCGTGATATAGGAAATGTTCTTCGCATCCAGGATTTTCCTGTAATAGGAGTGGTCGCTTCCGCCCGGATATTTTATGTGCATGGCGCCGTCCGAATAACTGATCCTGGAAGGCTTGAGTATGAAATGCAGGTACTGCCTGTCGTTCTGCATGCCGTTTACCAGGGAATTCCACTGGGCCAGAACGGCCTTTTCATCGAGTTTATCGTCCCGGGACTGCACCGTCCGCGGGACCGCCTCTTTATCGGGACTGGGCCCGGGTGACGCCGGCGCGGCGCCCTTCCCTGCCGGGCGCCTGTTCGGTCCCGCGGACTGAGGAACCTCTCCCGGCTTCATTTCTTCCAGTTTCCCGATTATGGAAGCGACTGAAGGCATTTTGCGGACGGATATCATATCGAGAACCGCCATCTCAAGGTTTATCCTTTCATTGGTCGAGAACTTCATCTCCGACTGCAGATCGGACGCGATCCTGAAAAACATGCCAAGCTCCTCGTCGAAGAACTTCGAGGAATAGTCCGCCAGCCAGTCCATCTCCCCGGCGGACAACCCCAGCATGTCCTGGACCTGCACCCTGTTCCTTATCAACCTCATTATTCTTATCACGTCGATCAGACCGGCCGCGTATCTCGGCACGTCCACGCCGAGGGAGGTTATCCTCTCTATCTCGCCCATGGCCGCGGGCGCATCGCCGTCGCAGATCGATCCTGTTATCCTCGAATAGCTGTCCAGCGATACCACGCCGAGAATGGCAAGGGCATCCTCCTCGCCTATTTCAGAATCAGCCGCCCCCCTTCCGGAAAAGGACATCGTCTGGTCCAGCAGCGACTGGGCGTCCCTCATGGACCCGTCGGCGGCCCTTGCCACGGAATAGAGCGCCTGCTCGGAGACGCGGTATCCCTCCCTCGTGATGATGTTCATGAGGTGCGCGACGATCACGTCGACCGGCATTTTTTTAAAGAAAAATTTCTGGCACCGCGACAGTATGGTTTCTGGTATCTGGTGCATTTCAGTGGTCGCAAAGATGAAAACGATATGGGCCGGCGGCTCCTCCAGTGTCTTGAGAAGGGCGTTGAATGCCTCCCTGGTGAGCATGTGGACTTCATCTATGATATAGATCTTGTACTTGGACTTCAGCGGGGCGAAATTGACGTTTTCCCTCAGCTCCCTTATGTCCTCGATCCCCCTGTTCGAGGCCCCGTCTATTTCGATTACGTCGAACGATCCGCCGTTTTTTATTTCGACGCAGTTGTCGCATACGCCGCAGGGTTTAGAGGTCGGACCGTGGACGCAGTTCAGGGCCTTCGCGAGTATCCTCGCCATCGTCGTCTTTCCAACACCCCTCGGACCGGCAAAAAGATAGGCATGCGAAATTCTCGCGTTTTCGATGCTGTTCTTAAGGGTTTTGGAAATGTGATCCTGGTACACTACCTCGTCAAAGGTCTGGGGACGCCATTTTCTGGCTATTACCTGATATGACATTGGGTGGATGATCCTTTTAATTCTTCGGAGAGGGGGGGATTCGAACCCCCGGTGACTTTCGCCACACACGGCTTCCAACCGTGCTCCTTTAGCCACTCGGACACCTCTCCATCGAGCTGTATGCCTTGTATTACTAAATGCCGCCTGTACTGGCTGCTCGCGCCAGTTCCAGGCAATGACGGCTTGATTTAATCGGAGAGAGAGGGATTCGAACCCTCGGAGGGCGAAAACCCTCAACGGTTTTCGAGACCGTCCCCTTCAGCCAACTCGGGCATCTCTCCAGCGTTTAAGTTAAACTATTATCTGCCTTAAAATCTTTCAACAATTTTATCCATCGTCTCGCCGGCTTCAAGGCAGGGAACCGAGAAAAAAACATCGTAACCGGAATAATACCTTATAAGCGGGGCCGTCTTTTCATTATATGTAGCCAGCCTCTTCCTGATCACTTCCTCCGTTTCATCCTCCCTCTGGATGATTTCCGCTCCGCATATGTCGCATACGCCCTCTTTTTTCGGGGGCATGGTATATATATTGTACACGGCCTGGCAGGATGGATTCGAACAGGTCCTTCTGCTGGTCAGCCTCCTGATGAGAAGATCCTCGGGGACTTCCAGGTTTATAACCGCATCGAGCCCCATGCCGAGCCGCTCCAGCATCATGCCGAGGTCTTCGGCCTGTTTCAGGGTCCTCGGGAATCCGTCAAGTATGAACCCGCCGGAGCAGTCGTTCTTCTGCAGCCTGTTCTTCATCATGCCGAGAATTATGTCGTCCGGGACGAGATCGCCCCTGTTCATGAATTCGGATGCCTTAAGTCCCAGATCGGTTTCAGCCTTTACCTCTGCCCTGAGGATGTCGCCTGTCGATATCTGGACGATGCCGTATTTCTTCTCCATCAGAGCGGACATCGTACCCTTTCCGGCGCCTGGCGCGCCAAGCATGATAACTCTCATTTCTTCTTTCCTCTTAACTCACGCCCAGACCCTGGTGTGGACCTGAGATAAAACGACTTCCTTCGTCGGATACAGGTCCTCGATCACCTCGTCAGGATTGAACCACAGCTTGATTTCCTTTTCCGCGTCCTCAAGGCTGGATGACGCGTGCACGACATTTTCAAAAACGCCGTTCGTCGTAATCCTTCCGTAAGCGCCCCTGATGGACACCGGGTTCGCGAGCTCCGGGTTCGTGTCTCCGACCACGTCCCTTATTTTTTTTATGGCGTCCTCACCCTGGTAAACGAAGGCCACGACCCTCCTGGTGTTGTGTATGTCTCCCATGATATAGGTTATGAGCTCATCGAAAAAAGGCTTGCCCTTGAGGTGCTCGTAGTGCTTCTCGGCGAGTTCCCTGGTAACCCTCACCACCTTTGCTCCGGCGATGATCAGTTTGGCCTCGGAAAGCCTCGAGAGGATATTACCCGTAAGGGATTTTATAAGACCGTCAGGTTTAATAAGAATCAGCGTCTGCTCGATTGCCATTTTACCCCCCGCTTTTATATAAGGTTATTTTAAAAAAACAAAGCTCCCGGCTAGAGAGCTTAGATTCAGCTTTGCCCAGGGCGGGACTTGAACCCGCACAGGAAAATTCCCACATGGCCCTCAACCATGCGTGTCTACCAAATTCCACCACCTGGGCCTGACCATGTTCCGGCGGCAACTATTTTGGACATTTAATTACAACAGGGGTAAATTATGTCAACAATAAAAATCCCGGGACTATGTTATGTACCTGAAGGAGTTTTCGGCCTCCACGTCGCTATTGTATGTTTTTATGAAATTCTGAAGGTTTATTATTTTGAATATGCTCTTTACATCATTGGACACGTTTGCAAGTGCGATATCCCCCTTGTTGTTTCTTGCCAGTTTCGCGGCGTTTATCAGGACCCCGATGCCGGCGCTGTCTATATAATCCACATTCCTGAAATCCATCATTATTTTCAGCGCGCCGCCGTCGATAAGCGCCTTGAGGAACACCCAAAGGTCCTTGGAGGTTTCGAGGTCGATTTTTTTCTTGAGCTCAAGCCTGAATATGAGGGTATTGTAGTCGATCTGCGAATCGCTGGTCCTGGGCGCGATTTTGATAATTTCAAGATTGATATTCATTATATGATTCTCGTCCGTTGCGAAAATATCTCTACTGCCCAAGAAGAATAAGCTAAATACCGTCTTTTTTCAAGAAGTTTTTTAAACCTCAACATTATGGGCACCTCTATAAATTAGATTTTTCATAATAAAACCGCTGAAAAAAATCTAATGGGTGATCACAAAAACTACAATTTTTGTGCCTGCCATAGGGCGCTAGTATTGAAAAAACCAGTTTTTTTGTTTGTTTTAAAATGAAAAAGCTGGTTTTTGTGACTGCCCAAATTTAAACATTGAAAGTGCCCACAAGGGAACATCCTGACTTGATTATCCAAGGTTCCCTTATATTAAATCCCGGGATTAAACATCCATGACGAAAGGACCCCGGATCCACGTTCAGACATACCTGAAAAAATTCAAGGCGTCAGCCTCCGATGAAAATGTCTTTATGAACCTGTCCAGCTTTACCGGTTTGAAGATTATTTCTATCTTCGATGCCACGTTCAGAAGCACGATGTCCCCCTGCTTCAACCTTAATAGTTTTGCCGAGTTTATCAAAACCCCGATCCCGTAACTGTCTATGAATTCAAGGGCATCCATGTCTATGATCAGCTTTTTCGCCCCGCCCTCGGCTATCGTTTTAACAAAAAGCCACACGTCATCGGCGCCGTCCGTATCGAACACATCGGCGGCCCGGAGCTTGATGACGTACGCGTTGTAATCAAGGGATTCCGTCAGTTTTTTTGCGATACATATAATCTGAAATTGCATTGATCAACCCGCTTGAAGCGTTTCGGGAACGAAGGATATTTGATTAACGATGAAGAATTCAAGAATTTTTCTTGATATTCCTGCTTTTTTATCATGTATGAATATAAACCGGTATTTCATGCCAATCCCCGAGCGCCTTTCCCTATCCCGACGACAATCAGGGTGACATCGTCATTCAGGCCCCTGTCGATTGAACCGCCGCTCCATTTCATCAGTCCGCTTATCACGGCGTCGGCGAGCTTTTCGCTGCCGGAATGTGAATTGCCGCGGATAATCTCGATGAAATTTTCCTCGCCGAAAAGTTTGTCATCCGAGTTCTTCGCCTCTATTACACCGTCCGTATAGAATATTATCACGTCCCCTTCCGATATGCCTGCCGTCTGGGAACCGTATTCGTCGTCCTTAAGCCATCCTATGGGCATGCCCTTCGGGGGGCGTCCCGGTTCGACGAATGTCCCCCGGCCAGGCCTCCATATGCGGACAGGCCAGTGACCCGCGTTGGAAAGAGTCATGTTTCCAGATTTAAAATCGATAAGGGCATAGAGGGCCGTTATGAATTGTCCCCCGCAGTAGCTGTACATGGCGCCGGCGATTCCCCTCATGAGCTCCGCGGGCCGCAGGGCGGAGCCTAGATGGAACTCGTAGACGACCTTCAGCATCGAGCATATGAACGCCGCCGATATCCCGTGACCGGAAACATCCGCGATCAGCAGGGCCAGCCTGTCCTCCCCTATCATGCGCACATCGTAAAAATCCCCGCCCATTTCCATCATTGGAAGATACCTGACCGCGATATCCACGCCCTCCATATCCGGCATTTTCCGGTAGAGGACCTTGTTCTGTATGTCATGGGCGATCTGTATGTCCCTTTTTATGATGCCCAGCTCCTTGTCGATCCTTACGGAATTCTTGAGGGAAATCAGGTTTCCCACCCTGGCCAGCAGCTCCATCCTGTCGACCGGCTTTACTATGTAGTCGTTGGCCCCCGCCTCAATACCGGTCACCATGTCGCCGGGTTTGCCCTTGGCGGTGAGCATCAGCACGGGGAGCTCCTGCTTGGAATATTTTTTTCTCAGCTCCTTGCACACCTCGTATCCGGACATGCCGGGCAGCATGACGTCAAGCAGGATGAGATCCGGTTCAGAACCGTTCTCCAGGACCGACAGCGCCTCGTTGCCGTTTACCGCGGTCTTCACCCTGTAGCCTGCGAGGGTCAGCTGGTTAATCAGCACCTGGAGATTTACCGCCTCGTCGTCAACGACCAGCACGTCTGCCCCTTCACCCCCGAAGGCTGCATCCGGGAGTTCCACCGGCCTTGCCTCGTATGAAGGCATGAAAACAGGCGGCATTTCAACCATGCCGGCACCGTGCACATTCATGGCTTCAGCGGATTTTTTTATGGAAAAATAGAACCTGGATCCAAGCCCGGGTTCGGATTCCGCCCAGATCCTTCCGCCGTGAAGCTCCACCAGCCGTTTCGTGATGGCCAGACCTATCCCGGTGCCCCCGTATATGCGCGAAGTGGACCCGTCCGCCTGTTCGAAGGATTCGAATATCCTGCCCAGGTCGCCGGCATCTATCCCGATGCCCGTATCCGAAACGCAGACCGTCAGAAATCCGGGGCCTTCCTCCCCCTCCGAGACCGTAATCGTTATATCTCCCGACGCGGTGAACTTTATCGCGTTGTCAAGCAGGTTCGTCATTACCTGCTGGATCCGGATTTCATCGCCCGTCACAGCGGTCCCTTCGGGGACAAGGTTGCTGACGGAGACGGGCTTCTTGCCGATCAGCGGCGCCGATACGGACACCACGAGCTGCACCAGGGATCTCAGATCGACCGGCTCGGCCCGAAGGGATATGTCCCTGTGCTTCAGCCTGGAAAAATCAAGGATGTCGTTGACCAGGTGGGTCAGCCTCTTGCCGCTTTTGAATATCAGGGACAGATCATGCGCGGCGGCCTCGCCCATCGGGCCGGCCGCGCCGTTCATGAGGGATTCGGTCATGCCTATGATTCCGTAGAGCGGTGAACGCAGCTCGTGCGACATGTTGGCAAGGAACTCGTCCTTCAGCTTGTCGAGCCGCGTCAGCTCCCTGTTTGCCGCCACGAGCTCGTCGATCTCCAGCCTCACGATCCTCGCAAGGTGGTTGAAGGTCATGGCCAGCCGTCCGAATTCATCCCGGGACCTGACCGGGATCAAATAATCCATTTCACCCGCGCCTAGCCGTTCAACGTGCCCGATGAGCTCGGTTACCGGATTGGAAATAATCCTGCTTAAAAAAAGTCCGGCCAGTCCAACGAGAAATATCGCGGAGAGGGTCGCCACATAGATTATATTCCTGATTCTCTTTATCGGCCTCATGATCTCGTTCTTGGAAAAAACAAGCCTGCCTATGCAGACTGGCCTGCCCCCGGCGAAACGTGTCGCCGCGGCGAACTCGTAGCAGACGTCATCAATTCCAGCGACGGCCAGCTCCCTGAATCCTCCTCCGCCGATCATCGCGTCCAGTTCGGCGGACCCTATGGTCCCGCTTCCGCCCCGGATCCTTTCGCGGTAATCGCCCTTTGAATAATCGGCCAGCACGGAACCGTTATTGGCCTCCATCGGCGAAACCAAAACCGCGTCGGCGTAAACAAGCCCGTCGTTTATCAGGGGACGAAGGATGGATATCATCTCCCTCGCGTCAATCCTTACCGCGGCGACGTCTCCGCCGTTCATCAGGATGATGTTCATGACGGCCATGGAGAGGATCCTGCTGTTGATGCGCCCCTGGTGGCGGATCAGGCTCATTTTTTCGTCCTCCTGGCTTTCGAGGATGAAAAGGGACAGGGGAAGGGACGCGGCCAGTATTATCGAGACGAACATCAATATAAGCTTATACTTTATCTTCATCATTCACCCTGAAGCTTTTTAAGCGCCTCATGCCTCTTAAAGGCCCTAGGAAGATAAAGCCCCGCCGTTTTGTTGGCAGGATCTATGGTAAGTATTTTTTTCATGATGATGATGCATCGCCTGAAGTCCTTCGAATCATAAGCCGCGATGCCCTGTTTTTCCAGACCGGATATCTCGCCTGCGAGCTCCATTCTCAGTTTATTCTGGAGCTCGACCGATTTAACCGGCCGGTCCGGCGACCTCTCCAGGCACTGGAGGGCCTCGAAATATTTTTTTTCACCGTAAAGCCTGGCTGCCTCGGCATGGTTCTTCTCCGCGAATTCTATTCTTCCGATATAAGCCGCGGAATCCCTGTACTTCCGCTCAAGCGAGGCAAGGGCCTTGAAGTATTCCCCTGCTGAATCAAAATCGCCCCTTTCAAATGAATCAACTCCGCTCCTGTAAATTCTTTCGAGCCTCTCCTGGCGGTCCTCCAGCCTTATGCCATCCTTCCCGGAGTTATCGTAGGAAACGCTGAAATTGTAGGATACGCCGCAGGTTATTTTCGTATTCATGAAAGGCCTTCCGGAAAGCGGGACAATTGAATACTCGAATCCAACCATGGATTCAAGTCCGGCGAGCAGGTTGAAAAAAAAACCCGCCCTGACGATGCCCCCGGGCTTGAAGGCGCTGATATTTCTACCGTATAAATCCGCCTTCAGCCGCAGATAATCCCCGAGAATGGCGATGCCTACAAACGGCTTGAAATACCTGTGAAGCGGAAACCACAGGTCGGGCCCAGCGCTGAAGGAAAGCGAATGAATTTTCGAACCGGGGTCCGACAGTAGGCGGTGGGTGGAGTAGGAAAGGTCCGCTTCGACGGCAAAGTATCTGAATACGGACGGCATGCTGTATATGAGGAACAATCCGTACTCGCCCCCACCCGACATCTCCCTCCCGTAGCTGCCGGAAATCCATGAGTATCCAGCGCGTCCGCCGAGCAGAAGGTCGTTGCCCGCTACGCGCTCGCCAGAATGCAACGGCCGTGAGGCAAATAACGCGGACAGGGTCATTATCAAAATTAAACAGATTTTTCCAGATGGACTCATTGATGCACCATACCTGAAGCAGGTTCCTTGAATAACCGATTTCCGGAGCAAAGTCAAGACAAAAAGACCGGGATGCGGGGCGCGAAGACGTCATGGTTTCCCCGTACGGCAAACACGATAAAAGTGCTTGAATTATCAGCATCTGCATGCAGATTTAACGGATGGATGCTAATTTTTCATCAATGACAAACAGTATCCCGGCAGGCCGCGGAAACATGCCGTCACCGGTCTTCGGACGGGGCGGCCGTCATGCGCCTGTCGAGAAACGGGGTCTATCAATCCATCCCTGGGCCCCGAACGTGATCCGCGCGCTTCGCGCGCTTTGCGGCTTCTGCCTGGTTCTCATTCTGTCCGCATGCAGGACCGCGGACCTGTCCGGGGAAGATAAAATCAGCCTGATAAAAAAAGGCGAACAGGTCACCGGATCGCTTTTAAATATAATCAGGGAAACCCCCGGTAAAAAAGGGCAGGTCCGGGACGCCGCGCTGCTTGTCTTTAAAAAACTTAAAGAGGGCGAGATCAGCATAAGCATAGATCCGGGAAGGCCGGGGAACATATACGAGGGTGCGGCTTTCTCCTGCTCCATTATTTCTGCGGAAAGGAGGCCGCTTATAATCATAAGTCCTTACCTGCTGAAAATCCATGACAGCCGCCCTTCGATTGTTTATTCCATCCTCATCCATGAATTCGCGCACGCTTACAGTTTTTTCAGGAACAGGAATGATTTTATCAGCTCGCAGGGCAATGAGCTCGAGATATACCTGTATGAAATGGACGCTCACTTTATTGAAGCCATGTTCATCAGGGACTACCTGCCGGGTGAAAAATACATGCTCACGGATTTCGAGAAGCTACTGCTGGAAAGCCTCAACAGGGACAATCTCCGTTTTTTCTCCATGTTTCTCAAGGGAACGGACATGGATGTGGTTTACAATCTTTACAGCATAACAAAAAAAAACATACCGAAGGAAGAAAAAATAAAAACCATAGAAAAGATGGGCGATGAACTACTTGAGGGTTTCAGGTATCCGTCAGGCGGAAGCGACCTCGAAAAATACGGCTCCGTGATACCCTGCAAAACCTACGCGGCCTTCATGCCGGACATCATCCGGAGAATAGAATACCTTCATGGAAAACCGGGTAACCATCCGGCCGCTTTTTATGCGCGGATGCATCCGGCCATTTACGGATTATGCAGGAGGATGCTGGAAATGACAGGCCCGTACGAGGATGATGCGATAAAATTCCACAGGATGAATCTTGAAAGATTCAAAAAAATCTGATAATTGAAGCAGATAAAAACATCCTTGACGATCCAGTCGTCCCGGAATCACCAGCAAATGCAAAGCAATTGAAGGGAGTCCTCGCAGTTCCTCGCAATGCCGCTCATCCAGTCCGTACCCGTGCTGTTATGGAAGCCGGACATTCCCCTCAATCTACTGCTTGACAACGTCCAGCCTCCGCAATTGTCCGTCGCGTTATAATTTCCGAATTCATCAGATCCCGACCACCAGTACCCGCTCGAGATGCCGGCCGCGGCAAGGTCCTCCCCTATAGTCCCGTCCAGAAGATCGCCCCAACCGGATGCAATCTGCAGGCCATCAGGCCCCCGGACCGGGGCGTCAGGAACGCCGAAATTCGCCCGCATGCCGGCTATGCTGTCCGCCGCGTTGAGGCTTATGAAGGCCCTCGCGTTAGTCAGGTTCAGGTTTGGATATGAAACACCCAGGGATTTCCTGCAGATATCGTCGACATCTTTTCTTGTTGAAACCGGCATGGATGACGACGTTGAAGCATCTGATAAGGCCGCAAGGCCGCCTTTGTATTTCCCGGCCGAAAACATGTACAGGGCGATGCCCGAGGTCACAGCTGATACGCTCCTGTAGCACGACCTTCGTCCGCTTTCATCCATCACTACAACGTTGAAATAATAGGTTTTTGCGGTGGAAAGGGATTCGATCCTGGCATAGTAAATGTCCCTCTGCCATATCGTCGCAGGCGAGCCGTTGAAATCAATCTCGGCAATGGTCCTGATATTGTTCGTTTCGGATCTGTAAACGCGGTATTGCAGGTTTTCCCTCGGGGTCGCTGAATCCGCTGCCGTCGCCCAGAAAAGATCGACGCTGGTTTCCGTGATGTTGGCCGTGGTGATATTGCCGCCGTTTCCTGGAACAGGGTATTCGGCCTTTTCCGCGATGGAAGCGTTTGATTCGGCAATTTCCGCACCCGCGACCAGGGCCGGCGACATGGCGAGGTATTTTTCCATTGACATCGTTTTTTTAAACGAATCATCGAAACAGCCTGGTGATACAAGCAGAAACGTAATTAAAAAAGGTATCAACGCACCCATGTAAGCATATTTCTTCATCTGAATACCATCACAACCCAACCATTAAATATAATCAAAAAAAATTCCTTTTCAAAATAATTTCAGCGTGCCGCCTGGATATTTGCTTGAAAAGGCATATTTATTTAATCAAATAAATCTTGACTAACGGCAAATCGGGGATTAAAGTTTATAAATACCAAAATATCAGCTTTACAATCAATAATTTTTGTTTAGAAAAAATTGAACTCTTTTCCATAATTCCATCTAAACAATAAAATCAAACGTCAGGGAGGGAATATGCATTTGAAAAAATCAATAAAAAAAATATCAAGGCCCTTGATCGCTATAACCGCGTTCACTTTTCTGTATTTCATCGTATTTCCCGCAGATTCCCATTCCCAGATAGTTTCCATCAGTCTGCTGGACCTCAGGACCAATATCGCAAATCACAAATGGTATTTTCATCCTGGCGATTCCCCACTTGCGCCTGCCGCTGTTAAAAAGGCAGCCGGGGATAAAGTTGAATCCGAGAATTTCGAGAACGTGGATGAAACAGAGACGGGCAAGCCGGGATCGGCGGAAGAGATACGTTTTCTCTGGGCGATGCCGGATTTCAAGCCGGATTCAAAGGGCGGCTGGATAGACGACATAAAAATCCAGAGGGCCTGGACCCGCTACGTTTCAAAGGAAAACAAGAAGCCGTACGGGGATTTCAATAAATATTTCAGCGAATACAAGGGCTACGGATGGTACAGGACCGTTTTCACGGTGAAGGAGGAGGATTTTTCAAAAAAATTCAAATCGCGCGACCTGGTATTGAAACTGGGCAAAATCGGACAGACCGATGCCGTATACCTCAATGGGCGTTTCATCGGCGGAACGGGGCTCAGGCCCGACACCGCGAGGGAAGCCGTGCTGGACGACAGCAGCCTTTTCTACGACAAGATCAGGCACTACAAGGTACCGAGGGAATTCCTCAACCTCAACAGGGAAAACGTGATCGCCGTCAGGGTCTTTGCGAAATACAATATCGCCCCGGGACTCTCTCACGATAAATACTACATCGCCTCCGCGAGAAAAATCGACAGGTCGGAGTTCTGGGACGATTTCAAAAAAATCACGGTCATCGTCCTGAGCCTTCTCCTGGGGATATTCTACGTATACTGGCAGATCATGTTCAGGGAGGAGGACAGGGCAAGCATCTATTTTTCGCTGACGGCCTTTGCCATGGCGCTCAATACTTTCATGAGGAGCCAGACGGTCTATTCCATGTGGAACAACGCCCTGTGGATCAAAAAACTCGAATTTATATCGGTAATCATATTCGCCCATATGCTCCTGGAATTTTTCGTCAATTTCGCTAAGATCGAAACCAGAGCGATCAAAATAATCAACCGGTTCTGGGACATCATCGGCGCCGCGGCAGTCATCGCGGTCGTGATGATGCCGACGATGGTGGCGGCAAGGCGCTTCATGTTCGCGTGGGGGATCGCCCCTGCGCTGCTTGCTGTCTACCTGGCTTATATTATCATAAGGGCCAGGAAGATACCCTCGATGACCCTCGTAACCGTCGGGTTCCTTGGCATGGCGGGCATGCTGGTGAACGACGCCCTGGTCGGCCTCCAGTTCAGGTGGGTCTTGTGGGAGACGTCGATGGCGGATTACGCATTCGCGTTTTTCGGGATGATGACCGCGGCCTCCATTGTGTCCAACATGATAAAATCCAAGGCTCTCATTGAAAAACAGAAGGCGGAAAAGGACAGGCTTTCCAAATTCTTCTCGCCGGACGTAATCGACGAAATCCTTGGCGGCGATCTTTCGCTCGGCGGAACGGAGAAGCCCATCGCCACCCTGTTCGCCGACATTGTCGGCTTCACCAGCTTCTCGGAACACCAGACCCCGGCGAAGGTCCTCGAAAGGCTGAACGACATGTTCACGAGGATATCCGAGGTCATAATAACCTACCAGGCCACGCTGGACAAATACATCGGCGACTGCGTCATGGCCTTCTGGGGCGCCCCGAAGGCTTCGCCGAACGACGCCTACAAGGCGGTAGCCTGCGCGCTTGCGATGCAGAAAACCATCAATGAAATGAACAGCACGCTTCCCGAGGGCGAGCCGCCGTTCAGGCTGAGGATCGGCATCAATTACGGTCCGGCAATAGCGGGATATATCGGGAGCCACGAGAGGATGGACTACAGCGTAATTGGCGACGCGGTAAACACTGCTTCCAGGATCGAGAGCAACGGGATCCCCGGGAAGGTCGCGATATCGGATTCTATTTTCCAGGCCGCCGGCGGGGAAAAGAAAATCAAGTATTCGGAGACGAAGGACATCACGGTAAAGGGGAAGGCGGAACCGATAAGAATCTACATCGTGGATGAAGTGATCGAATGAAAGGGATGATCCCTGATTCCCGCTGTTTATGTTTTTCTCATTCGTGTCAATAACCGCAAGGTCGCCGTTCGTCCGTCTTATCATTGCCGCGGCCGTAATGCTGGCCGCGGCGTCAATTTCATACGCGGCCTCAATCGGTGGGGACGTCACGATAGATACGGACAGAAAGGCACCGTCGGGCGGGGAACTAAAAAAGGACATCGACGATTTCAGCGACAGCGTGATACTCCGTCCCTACCTGATCATACCGGTACAGATGCTCGAGATACACCACTACGACACGGTCGGATTCAAGAACTCAAGGTCCATATTCTACATACCGAACCCCATGCTCTGCGGCGGATCCGGGATCTCGTATAAAATGGTCGGTCTGGCGGCGCACTCGGGGCTGACCAACATGATGAATAAAAATATTTACGGCTCCACAAGGTTCATGGATTTCCAGTTCAATTTTTATTTCAGAAAATTCGGAGCCGACGCGTTCTACCAGAATTACAAGGGATTTTTCCTCAACAGCCCTGGAACTTTCCTGTACATGAAGGGGACTCCATTCACGAAAAGGGCCGACCTGAAGATGGTCACCATGGGCTCGAACTTGTTTTACGTATTTTCAGACAGGTACTCCTTCGACGCCTCGTTCAAGCAGTCCGAAAGGCAGAACGTTTCAGGGGGCTCGTTCCTGCTCATGCTTTCCACGACGAACAACAGGATCCACAGCTATTTTTCATTGATTCCCGTCAAGGAGGAGATTCTCTACGCAGGCAACGCCGGATTCAAAAAGGGCAGCTTTACAAGTATCGGTCTGTCGCCCGGATACGCGCACACATTCGTAAGCGATAATTTTTTCATATCGCCTGCGATTTTCCTGGGCACAGGCGTAATGATCAAGTCCTACATAACCTATTCCGGTAAAAAAAACAAGAAAGGGGCCTTCATCAAGGGAAATTTCAGGATCGGCATGGGGCTTAACGAAGACAGGTATTTTTACGGCATCTCGATAATACTGAACACGAACGCCTCGCAGAATTTCCTGACGAGAAAAGGAATCTCATCCACCACCATGGGCGGCTACGTGGAGAGCTACGGCGGGTACAGGCTGTAGCCGTCAGTACACCACCTCGAGCACCTCGTCGAAATAATTGACGAAGTATGCGTCAAGCCCCACCTTTATGTATTCCGGGAGCTCCAGGAAGTCTTTCTTGTTTTCATAGGGAAAGATGATCGTTTTTACCTTGGACCTCTTGGCGGCTATCGTCTTTTCCTTGACGCCCCCTATCGGAAGGACCTTTCCGGTAATAGTGAGTTCACCGGTCATGGCCAGGTGTTTTCTGAGGGGCTTGTTCTTCGCCAGCGAGTACAGGGCGGTCGCCATGGTAATGCCGGCCGATGGCCCGTCCTTCGGGGTAGCTCCCGCAGGCACATGGAGGTGAATCAGGTTGTTCTTGAAAAAATTCTCGTTTATGCCGTAGTCCTTGATCCTGGAGCTGATATACGTGTAAGCTATCTCGGAGGACTCCTTCATGACGCTGCCGAGCTGGCCGGTCTGCTTGAAGCCCCTCATTTTCGACGGCACGGCCGTGGCCTCGATATAGAGCGTCGCGCCGCCCATGCTCGTCCAGGCCAGGCCCATGACCACGCCGGGAATTTTTCTGTCGTAGAGGGAATCGTCCGTGAACCTGGGCTTTCCAAGGAATTCCTCGAGGTTCTCGGATGTCACGGAAACGGGCTCCGTGTTTCCCTCGGCGTATTTCCTGGCGACCTTTCTCATGATCTTCCTTATATGGTTTTCCAGGCCCCTTACGCCGGCTTCGCGCGCGTACCCGTCGATAATATTCTTGAGTGCGTTACGGTCTATGCTGACCATGCTCTTCTGGAGCCCGTGCTCCTTTATCTGCTTGGGGAGAAGAAATCTTTTGGCGATCTGCATCTTTTCCTCGAGTATATAACCGGAAAGCTTCATAATCTCCATCCTGTCGAGAAGGGGGGCCGGGATGGTGTCCAGCTGGTTGGCCGTCGCGATGAAGAGGATGTTGGAAAGATCGAACCTGACGTCAAGATAATGGTCCAGAAACTGCGAGTTCTGTTCGGGGTCGAGCACCTCCAGAAGCGCTGATGCCGGGTCCCCCTGGAAACTGGCCCCGATCTTGTCCACCTCGTCCAGCATGATCACAGGGTTCGCGACCTCAACCGACTTAAGGCTCTGTATGAACTTGCCGGGCATGGCCCCAATATAGGTTCTCCTGTGGCCCTTTATCTCGGCCTCGTCCCTCATCCCTCCGAGTGAAAACCTGTAAAACTTCCTGTTGAGGGCCTCGGCCACAGATTTTCCGATGGATGTTTTTCCCACCCCCGGAGGGCCGACGAAGCAGATGATGGAGCCTGATATGTTGCCCTTCATCTTGCCGGTGCTGATGAACTCCAGTATCCTTTCCTTGACGTCATCGAGCCCGTAGTGGTCCCTGTCCAGTATCTTCTTGGCCTTGTGTATGTCGTAATTGTCCGCTGAATAAACCCCCCAGGGAAGGGCCGTCAGCCAGTCGAGGTAGTTCCTGCTCACCCCGTATTCCGCCGAGTGCGGCTCCAGGATCTTCAGCTTGTCGAGCTCCTCGTCGAATTTCTTCTGCGCCTCTTCAGTCAGGTGGATCTTCTTGAGCCTTTCCTCGAACCTTTCGAGCTCGGTGGTCTTTTCGTCCTTTTCAAGGCCGAGCTCCTTCTTTATCTCCTTGAGCTGCTCCCTGAGGAAAAATTCCTTCTGCTGCTTGGATATACGCTGCTCTATCTGCTTGGTTATTTTCTCCTGCAGCCTGGACAGCTCCAGCTCCTTCTTCAGCAGCAGAAGCACCTTCTCCACCCTGCTCCTGACGTCGAATGTCTCCAGTACGTCCTGTATCTCCTTCGCGTCCGCGGAAGTCATGGACGCGACAAAATCGGCGAGCTTGCCCGGGTCCTCTACCGTGAACCTGTTCAGGAAAAGCTTCATCTCCTCCTGGAAGAGGGAATTGCTTTTTATCAGGTCCCTTATCGAAGAGACTATGGCCCTTGAATACGCCTTCATCGATTCAGACGGAACATATTCATCCTCGTAATGGTGATCGACCTTCCAGTTTATGAACGGGCTTTCCTGCATGACCTCGGCCTTTTTAAACCTGCCGATGGCGTTTATCATGAGCTGGACCGTTTTCTCATCGACGGGAGTGACCTTGAGGATCTTCGCGGATACGCCCACCTCGTAAAGGTCGGATGAAACCGCGGTCTCGCCCTGCTGGCCCTTTACGAGAACCACCCCGCCTATCTTTTTTTCAGACTCCATGATGCTGCTGGCCGTATTTATCATCACGTCGCCCGTCAGCACCAGCGGTATCATCATCCCCGGAAAAATGGGCCTCTGGGAGATGGGTATGATGGGAATAACATCCGGCAGTATTTCCCTGGCGAGGATAAGCTGTTTACCGTTCGAATCTTCTCTTTCTTCAGGCATATGAACATCCCGTTTGCATATATTTCAGGCGGGTCCGGACCCGCCTTTTAAAAATGATGTTTTTTTTATTATTTGTCAAGGATTTTGACGGTATTGCCGCCGGATTCGCATGTAGATCAATCAGGAGTTCCGGACAGGACGGCATCAATCCCTTGATGTAAAATCGGAAGGAGATGCCGACATGATTTTCCTGGCCTTGAATTCCTCCACGAAAAACACGTATCCGCTCTCCGGGGAGACTGCCAGGTACTTGTCCTTTTCCTTCCTGACAATATTCAGCGTGTATTCCTTATCACGGCATTTTATCTTGATGCTGCACGCGGTCCTGCCAAGAGTCTCCTTGGCAATGGCCGAGTAGGAATTCGCCGTCAGGGGATCGAACATGGAAAGGAAGGATTCGATCCTGCTGCCGTCAATTTTGGCTTCAGGGACCTCCCTGCAGGTCCACTTGCGTGAAGCGACGGGTTTATCTTTTTTGCCGTTTTTTTTCTTATCCGCACCGGCGGGTTTTTTATCCGCCGCCTCCCTCGTAAAGGCGGTGATCTTTCCGCCGCAGTTTATCTCGAATCCGGACACATCCCCTCTCGCGGCCCTGAAAATCTCCCTGCTCCTCAGGTCCTCAACCTGCTTGTCGAAAAGTCCTTCAAAAACGCCCTCCGCGAGAAAAACCTCGGGCCTGTCGTCGACCCTCACGAATGTGTGCCTTCCCGTTGAGCCCCTTTTGCCGAACTTCACCTTCCTGATTATCTTGCCTTCCTTCTTCGATATGACCTCCATGTACCGGTCAGGGGTCAGGTCGTACCTGTAATAGAAGCCCTTTTTGGACACGAGATCCACGATCTCTATCTCCCTCACGCTTTTGTCCATTTCATCAACTAGAGCAGGATCGGCCGGGAAGGCCTTGTCGTTTATCACCCACCTGCCGTCCTTTTTATGGAGCCTTATGGTGCTGGAAGGCCTGTTTATGAGTATCTCGTCGACCTGGGTCTTCAGCTTCTTTATCTTAACGCCGGAGGTGAATTTTACATTGGCTGCTATGAGGTAAATCACGAGCACCGACAGGACTATCAGGCTCGCCGTTATCTTCCTGTTCATTCGTGCACCTCCGGGGAAAATTCCTTCATGATGGCGGTTTTTCTTGACCTGCGCTTTCTCCATACGTAAATGCCGGCGGCGACGGACATCAGTGGGACGCCGATGATGTTGAATATCTTGTAGAAAAAACGCGAGGTTTCCGAAGTCTTGCCCAGCGGGTTGTAATCAAGGCTCTTGGACTGCATCTCCGGCGCGAAATTATTCCCGGAAAGGTAATCCGCCATGTTGTGGATGAAGACCCCGTTCGAGAACGCGTCCTCACCCTCGCCGGATCCCGCACCCCTGGCAAGTATCTTCTGTGAATCCATAAGAAAGCCCGACCTGGCGATCTCCGACGTGCCGACCACTATTATCTCGGACCTGCCGTTCCTGATCGTTGAATCGAGCCTGCTGACAAGGCTTATCGCCCCGTTCTTCGCGGGAGTCTGTGCTTCCTTCGGGGCGTCCCTGCCGGTGAAATAACTGGCGAGCTTCCCTGACACGAGGACCGCGAGATTGCGGCTCTTCAGGTCCTTTTTCTCGCCGGAGTCCATCATGAACGGGTTGAAGTTTACCTGGCCTTCCATCAGCCAGCTGTCCTGCGACGTGGTGACGAGAAAGACCGTGTCCGCCCCGGATTTCCCGATGGCCTTCCGGTCCGCATCCACCGCGGAGGCCTTCATGAACGCGATCCCCTTCAGGTATTTTGTAATCACGCTTTTCTGGTCGAGCCCGGACTGCCTTATTATCGGGACAAGGGGATAATCCTTGATGGCATTCCCCAGGTTGACCTTCGCGCACGAGGCGTCAAGCACCACGTTTTTCCCGATCCTGATCCCGTAGTGCTCGAGCATCCTGTCAAGCCCGGTATTCACCGGAACGACCACCGGCTGTCCCCCGAAAAACTGCTGTCCCTGCATGTCGATTTCGGCGAATGAATCCAGGAGGAAAAGCGCCGACCTTCCCTTCATTAGAAACTGGTCTATCCTGTACAGCTCCAGCTCCTTGAATTCCGTTCTCGGGCCGTTTACGATTATCGTCCTTATATCGCCCGGTATGTCCTCCCTCGAGAGGTCTATCTGCCTCAGGTCGTACATGTCCGACAGCAGCTTCTTCAACAGGCCCGCTCCGGTCCTGGTCTCGCTGTCGTTTATGTCGGCCTCCTGGTGCCCGGTTATGTATCCTATAACGGGGTTCGAGCTCACAAGGCTTCCCACTGCGGCGTTGATCCTGTCTTCCAGCCTGTCCGCGCCGGATACAGTGTAGCTGCCGAGAATCGTCGGCGCCACGTTGATGTCGACGACCTCATGCCTGCCGTTACCCTCCAGCACGAGTCCAAAAACGGCTTCGCCGGCTTCGATCCTGGCCCCCTGCCTCGAAACGCCCGCCCCCCACTTGACCTTGTTGAGCCCGTATGTCTCAAACCCGCCGGCGCCCTTCTTGCCGGAAGGGTCCACCATGGCGAACTTCAGCTTGTCGTAATTCCTTGAATTGCACCTGGCCACCGCCTCCCTGACCTTGCCCTCGAGCTCGCCGATGCCGTCGATCGGCAGCCTGGTCATGCTCCTGTCAAGGTAAAGGGACACGGTTATGGGGTTTTTAAGCCTGAGGAGGCCGTCGACCTTGTTTGATATTTTTTCCATGAGGGTCGTTATGGAATACTCGAGTCCGGAGGTGCCGGTTATCCTGTCGATCTTTTCGATTATATCGGACTGCTGGATGATAAGGCCCATGTACACCCTCCTCACCCTGACCTGGTCGCTGGAAAGCTCCTGGCTCTGGACCGGCCTTATCCCGAAATCCTCCGCCTGCTTTTCAAGGTCCTTGTCGTCCACCATCTCGTAGCTGAAATACTCATTCCCGTAGTAGTTGTATTCCTCAAGGATGTCCTTGAGGTACCTGTAGACCGCCGCGTGCTGGGCGGGAAGGTCGCGCGAAAAAAGGACCCTTACCTTCAGGTTTTCCTTGAGGCCGGACACCACATCCCTGCTCTTCCTGGAAAGCGAATAGTTGTTTTTCTGCGTGAGATCGCACCTCAGGTTGAGAGTCATTCCCACGAAGTTCAGGAGAATTATTATCGCGATGTTGAGGACCAGCTGGAAATCCTTTTCGTGAAGGTTGACGGCACCCACCGCCCTGTTTTTCAGCTTCCTGTAATAATCGGGTATTTTTTTCAATGCGGTTATTTCCATCATCGTTTTCACCTCCTCTCCTCTATCACCCTGGAGGTCGCAAGCATGGACACGGCGATTATGGTAAGAAAATAGATGATGTCCCTGGAATCAAGTATCCCCCTGGCGATATTCTGGAAGTGGTAGTCCGTGCCGAAATACTGCACGAATCCCAGCCCGGCCGGGAGGAATACCACGACCTTGTCTATAAGCCACAGGAAAAAACACGCGGCCCATCCGGTTATGAATGATATGATCTGGTTCCTGCTGAACGACGACGCCAGTATCCCGACCGAGGCATAGGCCCCGCCGAGAAACAGCGCGCCGATGTATCCGCCGATGACCGGGCCCGGGTCCGGCGAACCGGCTATAATCATGGTTGCCAGATAAAAGAGCGACGGCGAAATCATCACTCCCACGAAGGCCGTGGCCGCCAGCAGCTTGCCTACGGCAACGTCGAGGACGGTGACCGGCAGGGTCATGAGTATCTCGATCGACCCGCTGTGCATCTCCTCGGAGAACAGCTTCATTGTAACGGCCGGTATCACGAATGTAAACATGAGCGGGAGGAGCTGGAAAAAGTTTCTCATCTCTGACTGGTTGTAATAGAAAAAGTCCTTGAAAAAGAAAAAACCCGTGAACACCAGGAAAATCGTGGTTACTATGTAGGCTATGGGCGTATAAAAATACGACCTGAATTCCTTCTTCATTATAATTACGGCCTCCCTGAGCCTGGCGCGGTATATTTCACCGGCCCGGTCCGCCGCTTTTTCAGCCAGTATTTTAATCCTGTCCATTTTCCCCTCCGATGGTGAGCTGCCTGAAAACCTCCTCGAGGGAGACCTGTTCCTGCTTCAATTCATAAAGAACCCAGCCCTTCCTGACCGCCATGTTGAAGATGTCAGGCCTGAGGTCCCTGTCGCCCCTGTAGGTCACCAGCGCGGAAACCAGCTCCCCTTCCCCGGACTCCCTGATGTCCATGTCCTCGCCGATCTTTTTCAGGGATTCGGAGAGGCCTCCGAAGTCCGTTCCGCCCACGGTTACCGAGATCCTCTTCTCGCCGCCCCTGGCCCTTTGAAGATTCTCCGTCCTGTCGTCCGCCACTATGCTCCCGCTGCTGATTATTATCACCCTGTCGCACGTGGCCTCTACCTCGGACAGTATGTGCGTGGAAAGTATCACGGTCTTTTTTTTGCCGATTTCCCTTATCAGGTTCCTTATCTCGATTATCTGGTTCGGGTCGAGGCCGCTGGTCGGCTCGTCGAGGATCAGCACGTCGGGGTCGTGGATCATGGCGTGCGCCAGCCCGACCCTCTGTTTGTATCCCTTGGAGAGCTCGGAAATGTTCCTGTGCATGACCTCGTTCAGGCCGCAGAGCGCGGCGGTCTGCCTGATCCTTTCCGCGCCGCAGCCGCGGATCTCTGCGAGAAAGGCGAGGTAGTCCAGCACTATCATGTCGGCGTATATGGGCGCGGACTCCGGGAGGTAGCCTATCCTCTTCCTGACGGCTATGGAATCCGATTCAGTGCCGAGCCCGTCGTAGACTATCCCCCCCCTGTCCGGCCTGAGATAGCACGTTAGCATCCTCAGCGTGGTGGTCTTCCCCGCCCCGTTGGGGCCGAGCAGACCGGTGATCTCGCCGTCCTTCACTATGAAGGAAACGTTGTTGACCGCGACGACATCGCCGAATGATTTCGATATGCCGTTTACATTTATCATCCCTCTCTCCGAAAAAGCCCGATTTTAAAATATAAGTTTTGAATCTTCATGGCCGGGGTCCTTCGCGGCCGTCGATCCGGCCGGAGTAAACCATCTGAATAATTTATAGAGTTCCCCTTATGTATAATGAAAGGTCCCGATGTTACAATCAACACCTTCCGAAATCGTCTTCCACCCTGATTATATCGTCCTCGCCGAAATAGTCACCCGTCTGGATCTCGATGAATACCAGCCTGGAGCTCCCCGGGTTTTCCATCCTGTGGTCCTCTCCCCTCGCTATATCGACGTACTGTCCGGGCAGGAGTTTCACGGTCCTGATCCCCAGCGTGACCACGGCCTCCCCCTCCACCACGTACCAGTGCTCGGCCCTGCGGTTGTGCCTCTGAAGGCTGAGCCTCTTCCCCGGGTGCACTGTGATCCTCTTCACCTTGTGGTTTGAGTCCTCGGCGAGGTTTTCATAGAACCCCCAGGGCCTGACATTTTCAGGATCGTTCATGTTTCTCTCCGGCTTGATGAATAAGATTTAACAAAATGCAGAAAGGCCCGAATTATATCAAGCAATTTCTTGTTTGAACATATTTTTAAAATTGTAACAAAAAAATCCCCCGGAGATATCCGGGGGATTCTGTATAACCGAAAGTCAAAGTTAATTGAGAAAATTGAATCCGACCCCGTTGCCCATTCCGGTGATCTTCGGCATGTAGTTCGCCGAAAGTCCGTATACAGAATGCAGTCCACCCTCATTGCCTGCGCCTGCGTTGTATTCCCATCTGGGATCTTCCGTAACGACGTGGTTCCAGATCTTCAGATTGTCGATGGCGGCAAATCCCTGGTATGACTGCCTGTGAATAAATATATTATCCTGTTCAAACGCTAGGTCCGATTCATCTATCAAGTTTCCATCAAGATACATCTTTACAGTCTTCCCATTTGCCAGACTCCCGCTATTGTCCCACACAATGTATATATGGTGCCATGTGGCTAAGCCTATCAGTCCATCCTTGGCCGGCTTCAAAACTCCATTTACCATCAACGAGGTGCCGCATAATGAACCATACACCCTTTGTATATTACACTGGGAATTTTTCCCGAACTTAATAGACATTACTCCACCGTTTCCTGTAACAATATTGTTATTGAAACTAACCCATGCGGATATCGTACCTTTACCCATGCCTGTCGGAACGTAGTTTCCGAAGGGATATTCATCCCTTTGGTATAAATTGTTGGTCCATGACTCAAGGGAAGAACATTTGTTCAATTTGCCCGCTCTCCAGCTACAAGCGTTTCCGGCTAACGCAGGGACATGATCGTACATGTAGATCTCCGGCTTCAGGAAGCTGTTCTCGTCCTCGTACTTGCTCCAGAAAATCGGGGCCGGGAGAACGAACCTGCCAATTGCCGGGTCTATGAACACGTGTGTTCCATCAGGTTTCGGAAGCGCCATGCCGGAAAGGTCTGTCGCTATCGGCAAAAGTCCGAGTCCCGTCATCGCATTCTTACCGTCGTGGACTATCCTGACGGATTTGCCTGCCGCAAGCGCGCCCGACACGCCCGTGTCGAATATCGCGCTTATGTCGTCGCCGTAATGCACCGCACCCATGAGCGGGTTCCCGTTCCTGTCGGAAAGAACATTTCCGACCGTGCCGTTAGCGGTGTTGCCGTCCATGTCGCCGAACCTTCCCATGAAGTTGACCGTGTTGTCCAGGTTGATTATCCTCGGATCAGAAAGAGGATTCCTGGTAACGGTTCTGCTGTATGCGGTTTCTATATGAGCCCTGAGTGTTATCTCCCATGCCGCCAGCAGAGCGCAGATATTGTTGTAGGTATCCATGTCAGTCTTCGCGTTTGGATCGCTCAAAAAGGCTTCCTTGATCGATTTTAGTTTCTTGATGTCCTCTCTCGCACAGTTTCCCCTGTAGGTTATGAGAGTCCCCGCGGAGTAAAAATTAGGCGCATAAGCGAGCCTGGTGTCGCTCAAGGCCCTCATGAAAAGAATATCCGAATAGAGCATGATACCAGGGACCTTTGCGTATCCTGTCCTGCTGTTAAGCAGATAGGTCCTCTCCAAAGCGGATATGTAAGCAAGATTGTACATGTTCTCATATCCGTCAGTGAAGAATTCCTTTATCTCGTTCCGCCTGTAAGCGTTGTCGATTCCGCTGATATTGGCAAATTCGACAAGCTTGCTGCTCAGCGCTGTTTTTGCGTCCCTCAAGTCTTTTTCTTTAAGCCAGCCGTCAAGACATGTAATGTTGTAAAGGGTTTCTTCAAGTGGAAATTGAACATTTATGGTCGCCCAATAAGTTTCATTAAAGTAAGGATCATTATCATTACTCATCCAATCAACCCTAATTTTAGTACTAATGAAACCTTCAATAGGAGTAAACTTTGAAGGATCCAGCAAACTGAAACTCACAGCAATGTCGTTGTAATCCCCAACAATGCCTTCGATATAACTGTAAGGATCAAATGAAGCGGCTTTGGCGGAATACCCGCTTTTTGCGGACTTCACGGACATACCTGAAGATCCGGATGTTCCGCTCAAGTATGCCTCGACCTTCGCCTTTCCCTCGGCGGTCTTCATGTATGCCGCGAGCTCGTCCGCGTTGATCTCGTGCTTTTCCCACCAGTTGACCGCGGACGCGTTCTCCGTGGTCTTGCCCAGATTGTCGAGCAGTCCTGATTTCATCGCAACATCGACCCTCTGCTGGATCTCGGTTGTAGGCGTGATTCCGGACATTGCTCCGTCCATTAAATTCTTGCCGTTTTCGTTCGTGTACATGTATTCCAGGTACTTGAACGGGGCGGTGTCTATCGACACGTTCGGCACACTGGCCGAACATCCGATCAGGCCGGCGATTACCGCCGTGATTGACAGAGCTATAAGTTTTTTCATATCATTCCTCTCCTGAAAAAAAATTGGTATTTGTTGCATAAGCGTCGAAAAACCGGTCCAACTGACAAAAAATTCCGGAAAAAAATAAAAAAATTTAGATTTCAGAAGGTTTAATCGTGCTTTTGATGGAAATTGAAATGGAGAGGATTAAATTAATTCAAAAAAATATACAAAAATGTTATATTGTAAATAAAATATTCACTTCACAGCATGCTCTGACCCCAATCCCGGATCCGCCATCCGTTTAAACCAGAAAACCAGTGCATCCAACCGGCAAAAAAATCATTTACACCCCGGGCATCGCGGCCTTAGCGTCAACCTGATATGGAAAACAGGATTTCAGAAAGGGTCCTCGCGATACTCGAATGGCCCGCGGTACTGGCAGGGCTTTCGTCGGGGTGCCGCACGGCCATGGGAAAGGAATTCTCCGCCGGCCTTGAGCCACTCGGGGCGGACGAAGCGCGCGGCAGGATCAAAAAAATCTCCGAAATAAAGGAACTGGCGGCAAGGGGGGAGTCAATGGACTTTTCCGGCGCGTCCGATATCAGCAGGATGCTCGACATAGCTGAAAAGGGAGGGGTCCTGGGCCTCGAAGACCTTTATTCCGCGGCCAGGCTGGTTTCATCGTCGAGAAGGATCAGGTCCTTCCTCGGCAGTTGGAAGGAGGAGTTCGCGGGATTGTCCGATGAATATGAATCGATCGACCGGATCGAGGGTGCCGGGGACGCGCTCATCGAGGCCTTCACGGACACCGGCGAAATCAGCCACCTGAAATACCCCCTCCTCCGCAGGCTGGCCGAAGAGCTGAGGTCCTCCAGGGCGGACCTCGAGAAAAGACTCAACAGGATGATTACATCGCCAAGGATGGAAAAGATCCTCCAGGAAAAAATCTTCACCACCAGGAACGACCGGTACGTGCTGCTGGTGAAGGCCGGCATGAAGCAGAAGATCGGCGGCACGGTGCACGACGTTTCGTCCAGCGGCGCGACCTATTTCGTCGAACCGGACGAGATCGCGCCCCTCAACGACAGGCTCATAACCCTCGACAGGGAGCTCGGGGCCGAAACCGCCAGGATCCTAGCCGAACTCTCCGGGATACTTGGCGGCAATTCCGGCGCCTTCAGGCAAAACATCGCGGCCCTCGGAAGGCTCGATTTCCTGAACGCGGCGGCCTCGTACAGCAGGGCCACCGATTCGCACGGGCCGGAAATCGCGGATGAATTCGGGATAAAACTCATCTCGGCGAGGCACCCCATCCTCCACCTCATGATGCCTGGCAAAGTCGTGGCCAACGACGTGGAGCTCAGGCGCGGGCACAATTGCCTGGTGATATCCGGCGCAAATACCGGCGGCAAGACCGTGTTGTTGAAAACGATAGGGCTGTGCGCGCTTTTCGCGAAGTTCGGCCTGCACGCGCCGGCCGCGCCAGACTCGAGCATCGGCCTCTTCGACGACATCCTCGCGGACATAGGGGACGACCAGAGCATCGCTCAGTCCCTTTCCACTTTTTCAGGCCAGGTGATGGCCCTCAACGAAATGCTCGAAAGGGCCGGCGAAGGTTCCCTCGTGATAATCGACGAGATCATGGTCGGCACCAATCCGCGGCAGGGCGCGGCGCTTGCCCAGGCTGTCCTTGAACGACTGATCGAAACCGGCGCGAAAATCATCGTGACCACCCACTACTCGGAGCTCAAGGAACTCGCGACCAGGGACGCCAGGTTCAGGAACGCCTCGGTCTCCCTGGACCCGGACACGTTCAGGCCGACCTACAGGCTCGCGACCGGTCTCCCGGGAGCGAGCTTCGCGCTCGAGATCGCGGGAAACTGCGGCATTCCGGACGCGATAATAAAAAGGTCCGCCGAGCTTCTCGACGCTAAAGAGCTCTCCACCGAGGCCCTGCTCGAAAAAATACAGAGGTACGAGCTTCAGATAGAAGAGGAAAAATCCAGGCACTCGGCCCTGACCGGCGAGCTCGAAAGGGAGAAAGCGAAGTACGAGGACAAGCTCAGGGGCCTGAAAAGGCTTGCCGAGCAGGTCAAGCTGGGACAGGGCCTGGATTTCCTGGAAGAGCTGAAGCGGAGCAGGAAGGAAGTCGCGGACAGGATCACCTCGCTCCAGCAGGCGGACCTGAAAAACGCCGGGAGCATCGGCGAAGAGCTTTCCGCCCTCCAGGAATCCGTCGAGCAGGAGCTGGGTAAAATCGGGAGGGAAACGCTTTCAGACAGGTATGAGCCGTTCGATCCGGCCGGCACTAAAAGCGGGGACAGGGTGTATATTGTTCCCCTTGGAAGGGAGGGAAAGCTGGAGATGGTCGACGCGCTCAAAAGAAAGGCGACCGTCCTGTTCGGGGGATCGATAAGGGTCAGGTATGATTATGAAGACCTCCTTGCCCCCCTGGGCCGTACCGACTCGCACGAACGCCCGAAAAAGAAAAAAAAGACCGAGGAAACGGTCCGCTTCCAGGAATACGTCATTCCGCTTACCATACAGACAAGCTACAATACCATAGACCTCAGGGGAATGAGGGTCGACGAGGCCATATCTTATATGGAAGAAAACTTCGACCGCATGTCCAGGAGCGGAATCACCGCCGCGGTAGTGATACACGGGCACGGCACCGGCGCGCTCAAGGAGGCTGTGAGGAAAAACCTGAAGCAGTCGCTATACTCGTCGGACTTCAGGCAGGGTGAGATGAACGAGGGCGGCGATGGGGTGACCATTGTAAGGCTCAGGTGATGAAAACGCCCCGGAGCGGCGGGATTTAATGCAGCCGCAGACTCACTGTCTTTTATTGCCCTTGATTCTTTCAGTATCCTGTCGATTTCCCCGGTCTTATCCTTCGGTTAAGCCGATCTTAATAAAACATTGATATTATTAATTATTTTTTAAAATTAAAACGCGATCAGATATTTGCATGAATATAAATCTTTGTCTAGGCAGGTATAAATATATATTCAAATAAAGAAAAAAATCCCGGGAAAATGTCATCATTGATCAGGCAGGAAAGATCTTCCATCGATGCTGTTTTCATAAACGGTCACTTCTTCATGTATTTTTTATTCTATATCGATTGGCAGCAATCAGCATGACGAATGTTATTAAAGCCATAATAAAGTTGACAAAACCTTGACGGCATTATTAAATTTTCCGCTTAAGGAAAACATAAAACATGAGTCAGGTCATTTCCCCGCTCCAGAGGATTAAAAGAATCGTCATCGGAAAGGCGCGCGACCCGAACGCGCCGGACGCATTTCACAAGCTGTCGCTGATCGCGTTCTTCGCGTGGGTTGGACTTGGTACTGACGGCATCACCTCTTCATGCTACGGCCCTGAAGAGGCGTTCAGGACCCTTCAGAACCATCACACGCTTGCGATTTTCGTGGCCCTGTGCACCGTGATAACCATTATAATCATAAGCATCAGCTACCTGCAGATAATCGACCTCTTCCCGACAGGCGGAGGCGGGTACATCGTCGCCACGAAACTCCTCTCCCCGTCAATCGGGATGGTATCGGGCTGTGCGCTGATAATCGACTATCTGCTGACAATAACACTTTCCGTGGCCAGCGGCGCGGACGCGATATTCAGCTTCCTGCCGCAGAAATACCACGGGTTAAAGCTCATAGTCGCCGTGGCCGGCGTGATTATGCTGATCATACTGAATATGCGCGGAGTGAAGGAATCCGTGCTGCCCCTCGTGCCGATATTCATTTTCTTCATAATCACCCACGTGTTCATAATATTCTACGCGATTGGAAGCCACATGATGAACTTCTCCGAGCTGTCCTCGGCGACGTCCGCGGAAATCACGCAGACCCATTCACAGCTCGGGTGGATCGGGATGATCATCCTCATCCTGAGGTCCTACAGCATGGGGGCCGGCACATTCACCGGCATAGAGGCCGTTTCCAACGGCATACCCATACTCAGGGAGCCGAAGGTTGTTACCGCGAAGCACACGATGCGCTACATGGCTGCCTCGCTTGCGTTCATGGTGGTCGGCCTAATGATCGCGTACCTGCTTTTCAAGGTTGAACCGAAAGCCGGAAAGACGCTGAACGCGATACTGTTCGAATCCGCAACGTCCGGATGGCCGGGAAACACAGGGCCTGTTTTCGTGCTTTCCATACTCATTTCCGAGGCCGTGCTGCTTTTCGTCGCGGCGCAGACCGGATTCCTTGACGGCCCCAGGGTCCTTTCGAACATGGCGATGGACAGGTGGTTCCCCGCCAAGTTCGCCATGCTCTCCGACAGGCTGGTCACCCAGAACGGCATCCTTATAATCGGGACGCTCGCCATCATACTCATGATTCTAACAGGCGGCTCCGTGCAGTTCCTGGTCGTGCTTTACAGCATCAACGTCTTCGTGACCTTTTCGCTTTCCCAGCTCGGAATGGTAAGGCACTGGTGGCAGTCCAGAAAATCCGAAAAGGGATGGTTCCGGAAACTCGTCACAAACTCGATAGGACTTGTTCTCACCACGTTCATCCTTGTATCTGTCACGATATTGAAATTCAACGAAGGTGGATGGATAACGATTTTCATAACGGGTTCCCTCGTGGCGCTGGTCGTCATGATAAAACGGCACTACATAAAAGCCGGGAGGCAGATCAAGAACCTTGACAGGCTCATCTTCACGGCCTCGCCGTCCCCCCTGGAACAGATCCCGGCCAATAAAAAAAGAAAAAAATCTCCATCCGGACCGAACATCCACGAAAAGACGGCGGTACTCCTGGTCAACGGCTTTACGGGGCTCGGGCTCCATTCACTTTTCAATATTTTCCTCTCGTTCGGGGACATCTTTAAAAACTTCGTGTTCGTCCAGGTGGGCCAGATTGACGCGTCGATCTTTAAAAGCCACGACGAGATCGAAAGGCTGAATAACGACATCAGGTCCGGACTCGAAAGCTATGTCCACTTCCTCAGACAGCACGGGTATTACGCGGAATCTCTTTCGTCGATTTCCACGGACGTGGTCGAAGAAATCGCCCAACTTGCGCCCGGAATCAAGGAAAAATTCCCGCACAGCGTGTTTTTCGGCGGCCAGATAGTTTTTCCCAAGGAGACCTTCTTGACAAAACTGCTGCATAATTATACAGCGTTCGCAACACAACGAAGGCTGTATGAACTGGGCATCCCGTTCGTCCTCCTTCCAATAAAGGTATAAACACATGGAAATACTGTTAAAGCTGGCCGATATCCTCCTTCACGTGGATAAATATCTTTCATTCATAATACAGAGCTTCGGGCTCTGGTCCTATGCCGTCCTCTTCGTAGTGATCTTCGCCGAAACCGGGTTCGTTGTCACGCCATTCCTGCCCGGGGATTCGCTGCTGTTCGCGGTGGGGGCCTTTTCCGCCATCGGCGACTTCGATCCAATACTGGTGACACTGACGGTTTCCGCCGCGGCCATATTAGGCGACACGGTAAACTACTGGATCGGATACATCGTTGGCCCGAAGGTGTTCCACGGCGACGGCTCCAGGTTTTTCAAAAAGGAATACCTCATCAGGACGCACGAGTTTTATGAAAAGCACGGGGGCAAGACGATTTTTCTTGCGAGGTACATACCCATAATCAGGACATTCGCCCCGTTCGTGGCTGGAATCGGCAGGATGTCGTACCTGCACTTCATAACATACAACATCGTCGGCGGAATCACATGGCCGGTTGTATTCATTTCCGCGGGATATTTTTTCGGGAACATCCCGCTGGTTAAACAGTATTTTTCGCTTGTCATCGTCGTTATAGTAATACTTTCTGTACTACCGATAGCTTACGAGGTTATCAGGAGCCGCAGAAACAAGGCAAAGAATCAATAAACGCGACCGATGAAGAATGGCTGACGATAAAAAAAAGAAAAAAACGACCGCGGGCGGGGCCGTCGATAAAACCCCCGCAAAAAGAAAGAAGAAAGCGGACACCGCCGTCCCGGCACATGAACCCGGCCTGAAAAAACAGGACGGCGACATCGAAGAGCTGATCGGCGATATCGCGGACATCAAGAAAAGCGTATCCATCGACGAAGGCGGTTCCGCCGGCCTGCTTTCGCACCTGGATGAATTCAGGAGCAGGTTCATCTTCAGCCTGATATCGGTGACGGCAGTTACGGTAGTCGCGCTGTTTTTCTTCTCCGATTACCTGCTGAAGGTGATCAACCAGCCCTTCTCCGCAACCGGGCTTAAATTAAACATATTCAGGCTGATGGACGGGTTCCTCCTGAGGGTAAAGGTCTCGTTTATCGCGGCGCTGCTCATCTGCTTCCCGGTGCTGGTTTACGAAATCTGGAAGCTCATAGCCCCCAGGATAAACTGGAGGGACAGGGGCTTCCTGAGAACGACCGTGATAGGCGCGGTTTTCCTTTTCTATTCCGGCGTAGCGCTGACATACCTGTCACTCCCGCTTGCGGTCAAGGCGCTCATAGGGTTCACGCCCGAGGAAATGGCCAACACGATAGACGCGAGCCAGTATCTCAGCTTCCTGTTCCTGTTCTGTACATCCATGGGCCTGGTATTCGAACTGCCCATAGTCATTCTTATACTGACCAAAATCGGCCTGGTCACCCCCGAGTTCCTCGCGAAAAAAAGAAAATTCGCGATAGTAATCATCTGGATTATCGCCGCCGTTGTCACGCCCACGGTGGACCCGCTGACGCAGACGTTCGTGGCCGTACCCCTTATGCTCCTCTACGAGATTTCCATTATCATCTCGAAAATCGTGGTTAAAAGAAAAAAGGCCGCGGAGCTTTATTGAAGTTCGGACCGTCCCTGGTCAGTCAGTGTCTGCAATTTCAGCATTGATTTTTTCATCAAGACGGCATATATCCGGAAGGAAAACTGAAACAGCGGGGCCTGACGATCCCGCTGTTCAACACGCATGCAGATCAAATTTAAACCGGTCATTTTACGGAGATGACGATTTCAATCTCCTTCTGCGGCTTTTCATTCTTCAGCCAGGGCCTCGAGTATTTGAACGCGATCTTTCCCTCGCCCTGGGCCTTGGCCTTGAACATGAATTCCTGGAATTCATAACCGCCGGGCTTCAGTTCATCAACCTTGTACTGGATGGGTTTCCCGAAGGTTTCTATGAAACCGCACTTGTTTTCAAAGCCCCAGCTGAATCCGGTGCCCAGCTGGGCCTTCAATTTTATCGAAAAAACGTCTCCGGAAGAGACCTCTACCCTGTCGTCTTTTTTAGGCTCCGTAACCACCACCTTCGGTTTTGTTGCGCATGATATTAATAAAAAAAACAGAATTGCGAAAATTGGAAAAGCTGCCAGTCGGCCCTTGCTCATATTATCAACCCTCCATGTTTTATTAATCGTTTCTATCGACGACCAGCCATGCGGCGCCGTACCCGATATTGTTGCACCCGTACTCGATCCAGAAGTACCCCCTGTCGCCCCACTGGGTTCCCCATGAATTCTTGACCAGGTATGCCTTCCTGTTGTCGTCCCATCCGACGATGGTTATGGCGTGGTTGATGTCCTTCTCGCCCTTGCTTGAATCGATCTGGGCGAACTCGTCGAACACCCCGTTCTTGTAAGCCTGCAGGGCGGGGGTCACTTTCACGCAGGCGGCGATCGGCCCGTATTTGCAGAGGGCCTTTTTCATTTCATTGACCGATGGTATACCGGCATCGCTCCTGACGTAGCCCCAGGCCTTGATCTTGTATTCGGAAATCGGATTGGGCATGCAGGCGCTGTTCCTGTTCTTATATGGAATGGACTGTTCCGTGGCGGCGCTGTTTCTCATGAGGTAATCGAACACCCGCCCGTACCATCCCCCGTTGCAGGTACCC
The DNA here is from genome assembly GCA_025457915.1 of Spirochaetota bacterium. Taxonomy (GTDB): domain Bacteria; phylum Spirochaetota; class UBA4802; order UBA4802; family UBA5550; genus JALOTL01. The sequence continues at coordinate 74,531 of JALOTL010000004.1, forward strand.
GCCCTCTGCCCGTAGCCGTCAACCGAGCAGTCCAGTATATGCTGTTCGGAAAAATCCAGTTCCTGGTTCCTCCTGATCTTGTAATTCGCCTCGAGAACCGCCACGGACGTAAAGGCCCAGCAGCTGCCGCAGGTGTACTGGTGCTTGACCGGGGTCACTTTTTTCGCTGATACCCAGCTGAAAGCGGCGGCGGTCGGCGACGGCGCGTTTTCAATGTCGCCCTTGTCATAGTCGGGCTCCTGTTTGTCGTTGTTGCGGTTTTCCTCCTCGCGCTTCCTTTCCTCTTCCAGTCTCTTCTGTTCCTCGTCGTCCTGCTTCTTCTTATACGAGTACTGGTCCTTTTTCCTGTATTCGTAGGACTTGGATTTCTTCTTTTTATTCTGATTATTCTGGTCCTGGAGTTGGAGCATGTACTGTTTCATGAATTCCTTCCACATCCTTTCCCCCCTGGAAGACTGGACCCTGGCTTCCTTTTCGAGGTTCTGGGGGATATCGGCCCCTGTTATCTGTGCGATGTTGTACTTCATCATTTCGTTGAGCTCGACCCTGAATTTAAGGTTCCTGTTTTTAATCTCGTTCCTGACCTCGGTAAGCATCTTCCTCAGCTCGTCCGGGGTCTTAACGAGTTTTTCCCTGTCGCTTTTAATATTGTCGAGGATCTGCTTTCTTGCGTCCCTGATCGAAGGCTTTTTTATAACGCCGTCGGATCCATCCTGGCCGGAAAGCGGCGCCTGCCCCGCCAGTGAAAAGCAGAGGACTGCGAACAGGCCGGATAATAAAACTTTATTCGATCTGTGATTTTTCTTCATGATCCACCTCTATGTTGCGGTTATTGCATGCGGTTCATTTATTACCGCCGGCCGTTGACATCCAGGCCGGTCTCTTCATCATTGTCATGTCGCGGATGCCTTTTTCGCCGTATTTATGAGGTTTTTTAAAAAAACCATACTCAGCCATAGTGCACATCCTGAAACCTGCTAAAATACCCCGGCAGCGAATAAGGCTTTCCCCTTATATTAAATATTAACACCGCAGTAAACAATTTTTTTCACCAATAAATCAACAATTTATATTTACACAGCGTAATAATTTGTTTAATCTGACGACAGATTATTCAATAAAAATGGAGGAACACGATGAAAAAAAGTTTCATCTTCATATCAGTGCCCCTGCTGGCCTCGCTGATGGTCATATTTGCCGCCGCGTCCGGATCGGCTGAAAAACAGATGGGAAAAGGAATGGGAAAAGACCGCGGATGCCAAATGCAGATGAAAAACAGATGCGGCGGATGCGGGTTTCATGAATTAAAAAAGCTCGAGATGATGCAGAAGGAACTCGGACTATCGGACGAACAGGTCGAAAAGATATTCAATATAGGCACGGAATACAGGGATAAATATTTCAAAAACAGAAAAGACCAGGACAAGATAAAAGAGCTTATGACCGAGCACAAAAAGGCCGTAGAAGCGGTTCTGGATGAAAAGCAGAAGGAAAAATTCAACAGTTTCCACGAGAAGAAAAAACAACGCGTCAGGGGAAAGATGAAAAAAACTGACGATTGACGGTTGAGCACGATAAAAAAACCCGGGAGAAAAACCCGGGTTTTTTTATCGTGCTATTTTAAAAATTTCATCGAGGTTTTTTTCATTTGTTCTATTAAATCCCTGGTCCGCTTTTCCCTTCCTGCCGCGTTAAGATGGTAGACCGTGTCAAAGTAATATTCTTCAGGATAAAGGAAGTCATAGGGGCTTCCTATCATTTCAATTTTTATTTTATCTTTTATGTCAGAATACAGCGAACCCAGATCATCCCTGAACTGCTTTTCAGGATTTCCTGACGGGGGATTCATGGTCGGAAATGCCAGGTAAAGCCTGACATTTTTCTTTTTACAAAATTCCGACAGGTCATTCATCAGTATCTCGACCTTCCCGGAGACCTTCCTGGGTACGTATTGTCCCATTTTATCGAGCCTGGGCTTGAGGGCAAGGTGCGCCGTGTAATCGCCGTGTTCGTCGAATCCGGATCTCCTGTAGTTGTATTCGTTCCTCTTTTTGGATTTCGTGAAAATCCCCCTGAGCCTTCTCTGGAAGGTGATGGGAAGGTTTTCAAAATAACAGTCTATGTTTTCCTTGGAATAATAAAGAAGGGACCTTGGATAAAAAATCGACAGCTCGACCAGGGTGGTCCTGCCGCCGAAAAAAAGTCCGTCGTAAAAAATATATTCCAGCATGAAGACCAGTATATCGCCGTCCCTGAGATAGGGCTTGACTTCATTTACGTAGAACTGGGGCCCGAGACCGCCGTGCAGTCCCATGTTGACGACGTTGTACCCTGTCGCGTCCCTTACCATCCCGCTGTCGAACCCGAATGCGAGCCCGGACCCGCCGATGAATATGATCCTCGGCTGTTCCGTTTTTTCCAGCAATTTATGCTTTTCAATTGACGCGGCGATGAAAATATCCTGGTCGATCGGCGACAGGTATATTACGCCCACCAGATACGATATGATCATCGCGATGAAAATCAGGAATTTTAATATAAATCTTTTCATTCGCAAACCATTAAAATTGAAAGTATATGAACATCGACGTCTTGTATATACCCAGCAGGATGCCGAGCGCCAGGAGATGATAAGCCGCCCACCTCATCCACAGCGGCTTCCTCCTGATCATCTCCCTGATGCTTCCCCTGTTCTGCATTATATTGACCGCGAAAAGAAACGCCACGAGGCCCAGCATGGATATGAATTCAGCCTTGTCCAGCCCCATGAAGACATCGCTCTGCTTCAGGGTCAGGAGATTTGAAAGGATGGTGATGCCGTCCTTTACGCTTGCCGCCCGGAAAAAAACGACGGAAAAGGAGAACAGGTTGAACGTTACGAAGGTCATCCATACCCTCTTTAGTGCCTCGGCCGGTGATGATTCACCCGTTTTGCCGGATGCAATCACTCCAAGCATTACAAGCAAGAGCCCGGCCGCGAACACCGCCCACATGGCCGGCCGGAACATGTCGGGCGCCAGTTTGAATATCGCGAGCAGACTGAAGCAGGACATCGATATGCCGGACACGAAATACGCCCTCATCGGCACCCTTCCTATCAAATCGAATATCAGGTCCCTGGTCCGCTGCCTGAAATTTCCAGTGATCCTCCCGATGAAAATAAACGCTCCATTGAGCGCCCCCCACAGGATGAATGTCCATTGGGCGCCGTGCCACAGTCCGCTTATCACGCACACAAGCATCGTGTTGATAAAAAACCTGGGGCTGGAAACCCTGCTGCCGCCCAGCGGAATATAGAGGTAATCCCTGAACCATGAAAGCAGGGACATGTGCCAGCGCCTCCACAGGTCCGAGATGGACGCGGAAAGAAAAGGCCTCTTGAAGTTGGGGACAAGTTTGTATCCCATCATCTGTCCTATTCCTATCGCTATGTCGCTGTACCCGCAGAAGTCGCAGTATATCTGTATTGAAAAAAAGTATATGCCGATCAGGACGGCAAAACCCTCGTATGATGCCGGCGAAGAAAAGAGCTTGTTTACGTAAATCGCAAGCCTGTCAGCGATCACGAGCTTCTGGAACAGGCCCCACGCGACGAGCTTTAGCCCGTCTGTCACCCTGTCGTAGTCGAATATTTTTTCCTCCCTGAGCTGCGGAAGGAGATTCGTGGACCTTTCTATCGGCCCGGAAAGTATTACCGGGAAAAAACTGACGTACAGGGCGAGAATCCCGATGTGCCTCTCCGCCTTTCTCGTACCCCTGTAAACGTCCATCGTGTAGCTCAATGCCTGCAATATGTAGAATGATATGCCTACCGGCATCAGCAGGTTAAGCTCAGGCACGTTGTACTGTATGTTGATGATGCCGAAAAGGTCCTTGAGATTTCTGCTGAAAAAATTGAAGTATTTGAAAAAAAACAGGAACCCGAGATTCATGAAAAAACTGGCGGCAAGCAGGAGCCTCCTCGTCCTCATGGATCTCCCCTCCATGAGCAGGGCCGATGAATAGATGATGAACGTCGATGCCACGAGAAGGACAGCGTATTCCGGCTTCCATGACATGTAGAAAAAATAGCTCGCCGCGAGCATGAAGGCCCACCTGAATCTGAAGGGAAGAAGGTAGTACGCAATAAATACTGCGGAAAAAAACAGCATGAATTCAGGGGAATTAAAAAGCATATGTCAACTCCGGCATATACCGTATTTTTACCGTACGACAAAAAATCTTTCCGCGGCCGTTCCGTCCCGCGGGATATTGAACCGGCATCCAGGCCCGGATGCCTAAAACGCGAATTTTAGCATTTGATTCGCTGAAAAAATTATGTCAATTAAAAAAAAGACGCCGGTTTCCTTTCCCGCAGGTCTCAAACCAGGTCGGAGGAAAGCACGATCCCCGCATTTATCATCCTGATGGAATACCTGACCCCGAGGTAATTCCCGTATTCTTCCAGGATGGAGTCCCTCTCACCGGCGACCCTTGCCATTTCGTTCTTTGTCCTCGTCACCGCGCCCCTGAGGTCCCCGGAATACCATTTCATCCTGCCTTCCTGCACCTCGAGTTTTCTTTCCAGCTCCTTCAGTCTGTCTTCGAAGGCGGATTTGATTTTTTCAATTTCAGGATCAAGGGTTATTCCCAGGTCGTCGGCGATTTCCGATATCCGCGCATTTATTTTTTCCAGCAGCCGGCGGTCGGCATTTTCAGCGAGAGCATCGATGTCTTCGATGACCCGGAGGGCGCGGGCACGGGCGCCGCCGGAAATAGTCCGGCGCGTGAAATCCTGCTCGGAAAGCTCCCTTTCCATGTCCATGACCGCCCGCGGATCATGGCCGCCCTGAGACGCCAGCACTGTGAAAATCTCCTCCCTGCCGACGGACGATTCGAAACGGACCGAATAATAAAAGACGGCGCCCGAAAAACCATTTCCCGTATTTATCACCCTGAGCCCGGCAAGGCCGCCGAATTCCGTGCTGCCGCAGTATCTTATCGCGCTGTCGACTTCCGGGTGCCCGAACGCCAGAAATTCAAGGCTCTCGTCATCAAGGGCCGTCTCGCTGCAGAACGTTCCACGGGACTGACTGCCGGAGAGTCCTCGCGGTTTTCTTACCGGGTACAGCCCTGTCTTTGCGTCGGCCCTTCCGATGCCCGACGTTGAAAAACCATTTTCAATCAGGAAATCGAAAAAATCGCGTATCCTGTTATTCGAAAACCTCCTTTCAGCGAGGGTAATCCTGTAGTACTCGTCGTAATTGAAGTCCATCCTGCTGGATATTACCAGCTGGCCGAGCTTCTCGAAATTCGTCCTCGATCGGTTCAATCTTTCATCAATGTCTTTTTCAGCCTCACGCCGGCTTTTCCTGCCGGCCGCGATGTCCATTATCAGGGCCTCCAGCCCGATCTCCTCCTCTATGCTTCCGAGCATTACGTCCGGCTCGCCTATGGATTCCTCGAACAGCTTCAGCTTCTTCTCAAGCACCTCGAGCACCCTTTCCGCCACCGTGTCCCTGGTTGAAAAATTGCAGACATGCACGTCGCTTTTCTGTCCGAACCTGTGCAGCCTGCCTATCCTCTGCTCAATTTTGAGCGGAGACCAGGGAAGATCATAATTGATCAGGATGCTGCAGAACTGGAGGTTTCTCCCCTCTCCGCCGGCCTCCGTTGATATCAGTATCTCGGCGGGGCCCCTGAAAGATTCTATCGCGGCCTCCTTTTCTTCCCTTGACATCGACCCGTTGAAAACTGACACTCTGTAGCCCCTTAAAACGCCGGCAAGAAAATCCTGCGTCGTTTTAAACTGCGTGAAGATGAGAAACTTTTCGTGGCCCATGGTCCTGAGATCCCTTATCAGGGTCTTCAGTTTTTCGGCCTTTTTGTTTTTCCGTATGCCATCACCCGCCGCAGCAAGCCTTTTAAGGATTTCAATCTCGGCCTCTATTTCCACTCTTGTCTTGCCGGAATGACAGCCGGTAAATGAATCCGGGTTGTCCGAATCCGCGGCGTTCAGGCCGCTCATGTCCTTTACCGGAAGCGGCTCCCCGGCAGGGCAATCGAGACGTGACTCGAGTCCGGCAATCCTCTTTCTGAACGCGGACACTAGCGCATGGGTTGAAGAATCAAGCAGCTTCTGGAACACGGTCATTACGAACCCGACGGCCCTGTTTTCGAATTGGACCGCCCTGTTGTACTCGAATGAAACATAAGCAGTCGTTTCATCGTAAAGCGACCTTTCATCGGGGTACAGCGCGAACCTTATCGTCCTGGCGTGCCTTGAAGTGAAGCCGCCGACCTCCTTTTTCGTTCTTCTTATGACCGCCTGTGAAATCTTTTTTTTGAGGGACGAAAGGTCAGAGCCCTCGAGGCAGTATTTTTCATAAAATGTATGGAATGGCCCGAGCAGGTTTCTGTCAAGGAGACCGATAAGATGATAAAGCTCCTCCAGCTTGCCCCTGAAGGGCGTGGCGGAAAGGAAGAGGAGTGCCTTCGTGTTCGAGGCTATGATCTCCACGGCGGCAAAGGAGCGCGTGACGTGCGAGGAGTCCCTCCTGAGCCTGTGCGCCTCGTCGATTATGACAGAGTCCCATCTTGCTTTTTTCAATTCGACGGCGAAGGCCGGATTCTTGATGAAATCTATCGAGCAAATGAGCCTGTCGCGGGCCATCCAGGGATTTTTTTCTCCCGGGCCCGCCTTTATTCTCCTCATGAAAGCGGCGTCCATGATTTCGTACGCGTCGTTGAACTTGCACTGCATCTCGCACCGCCATTGTTCAACGAGTGAAGCGGGACAGACGATGAGGATCCTGTTATAATCGTGCCTGTACGCGAGCTCCCTGATCACCAGGCCGGCCTCTATCGTCTTTCCCAGTCCGACCTCGTCGGCTATCAGGAATCGGGGCCTCAACGCGTTCACGATCCTGTGGGTGCTCTCGACCTGGTGCGCCAGGATCCTCGTCCTGGAATTTGAAAGGGACTGTATCTTGCTGTTGGCATGGGCGAGCCTCAGCAAATGGGATTCCGTTTTTAAAACGAACCTCGGGTTCCAGGCCGGCTCAAGTCTCCGCATCTCTGCGAGCACCTCCCCGCGGTTTTCCATGTTTTCAATGACTTGGTCCGGATCTGCCGGAATCGGCCGGGGAAAGTTATTTTTCATGTCTGTATGGATATTTTTCATGGCCTCAAATTGAAAAATCCCCGGTGGGGAGATTTTTCAATGCGACATAATATGCATACATGCATTAATTACAAGGATTTTTTATTTCACCGTCATCAAGCAAATCGGCGCCTCAGAATAAACCGTTCATTTATTTCCCTGTAATTTTTTCTCCTTTTCCATTTTCCTGAGCTCGACCCGCCTGATCTTGCCGCTTATCGTTTTGGGCAGCTCCTTCACGAACTCGATCTCCCTCGGATATTTATACGGCGCGGTAACGTTTTTTACATGATCCTGCAGCTCCTTTACCAGCTCCGGGCCGGCCTTGTATTCCGGATTGAGCACAACGAAGGCCTTTACGATCTGGCCCTTCAGATCATCCGGGACACCGATCACGGCGTTTTCCAGCACCGCGGGGTGTTCCTGAAGCGCGCTTTCAACCTCGAAGGGCCCGATCCTGTAGCCGCTGGACTTGATCAGGTCGTCCGACCTGCCGACGAACCAGAAGTATCCTTCATCGTCCTTGTATGCCCTGTCGCCGGTGAAATACCAGTCGCCGACATAGGGGGTGCTCGATTCAGCCTTCCAGTATCCCTCGAAAATGCTCGGCGGGTTGAACGGCTTCACCTTTACCGCTATGTTTCCCTCATCGTTGACCTGGACCGGCTTGCAGTCGTCGTCCAGTATGTCCACGATATGTCCGGGCGTAGGCTTTCCCATGCTTCCCTCCCTTATCGGAAGGCAGGCATAGTTGGCCACAAGCGGGATGGTCTCCGTCTGGCCGTAATAATCATATATGTCGAGCCCGGTGCTGTCCTTCCATGATTTAATGACCTCCGGGTTAAGCGGCTCCCCGGCCGAAAGGGAATGCCTGAGCTCCTTCCAGTCGTATTTCGACAGATCGAGGTGGCCGATCATGAGTTTGTAGGCGGTCGGCGGCGCGCAGAAAACGGTCACGCCGAAACGTTGTATCATTTCCGGCATGAACGCGGGATCGAACTTCGCCCCCATCCTCCACTGCATTACGGTCGCCCCGATTATCCACTGCCCGAAAATTTTCCCGTACGCGGTCTTGGCCCAGCCGGTATCGGCATGCACCCAGATGATCTCCGTGGGCCTTAGATCCTGGATATATTTCGCCGTTACAATGTGCGAAAGCGCGTAGGCCTGCGTATGCCGCACCATTTTCGGATTTCCCGTCGTACCGGACGTGAAGTAGATCAGCATCGGGTCAGAGCTCCTGGTCTTTCCGCCGAAATCATCCGGATTGAAAAGCCGCGGCGAATCCTCCATGAGCTTTTCAAATGAATCCCAGCCGCTTCTGGCCGCGCCGGTTATTATCCGGTGCTTCAGGCCCGGTATTTTCTCCTTTACCGCATCGACCTTTTCCGCGCCCTCTGCGTCGGTCACGGCCATTACGGCACCGGCGCTGTTGATCCTGTAGTCGATGTCATGACCGGTTACGAGGTTCGGGGTCGGCATGGCGACCACCCCGGCCTTTATCATCCCGAGCATCGCTATGTACCATTGCTCGGACCGCGGGAGCATCAGGAAAACCCTGTCGCCCCTCTTCAGCCCGGTTTTTTTCAGGATATTCGCGAACTTGCTGGAAAGCAGCGAGAGCTCCCAGAAAGAGAGCTTTGATGCGCTCCTGCCGTCTTCGGATACCGTCATAAGCGCGGTCTTGGTTTTGTCTTCAATCCACTTGTCGAAATCATCCAGCGCGAAATTATACAGCTCCGGGACCTCCCACTTGAAATTATCGTATGCTTCCTGGTAGTTCATCATATTGTGCTCGCTTTTTTTCATGGCTTAAACCAACGCTCCTTAATTTTTTTACTGTCGTTTATTCTCATTCAACTTTTTCTGATACCGTTATTTCCGGATGTCTACATTTTTTCCAGTTCCCTGGCTATGACCATTCTCTGGACCTCGGACGTGCCATCGTAAATCGTCGTTACCCTCGCATCCCGGTACAATCTTTCTATTTTATTATCCTTCGTATAGCCGTACCCGCCGAAAACCTGGAGGGCGCTGTATGCGCACCGGTTGAGCGCCTCTGACGCGAAGAGCTTCGCGATGGACGCCTCAATTAAAAAATTTTTCTTGCCGTCCTTCAGCGAAGCCGCGTTCCACACGAGAAGTCCCGCGGCCTCGTGATCGACCGCCATGTCGGCCAGCATGTTCCTGATGGTCTGGTGCCTGATGATGGGCCTGCCGAACTGCGTCCTCTCCCGCGAGTATTCCAGCGCCGGGCTCGGTCAGGGCGAAGGCCCCTATGTATTCGCCTGGGGCAAGCGGCCTCAGGAACCGCTCGTTCTGTGTTTCCGTGACGAAATTCATCAACGGCTCGGTCGTGAGATTGGTGACGCTCAGGGTAACGGCGACCGACGCGCACGAATAGGCGATTTCCTGCAGCACAAGGCTGTAGCTCACCGCGCCGGCCTCCGACCCGCCGTAGCGTTCCGGCACCATCATGCCGAAGAGGCCGAGCCCGCCGAGTTTGCCTATAATCGCCTCAGGGTATTCGCCCCTCATGTTGTATTCCTGGGCGACCGGCTCGATCTCTGCGCGTGCGAACTCGCGCACCATCTCTTTTATCATGACCTGTTCCTGCGTCAGAGGCAGCTTCATTGATCACCTTCCCTGGATAATCGCGTCAGACATTTTCAACTATCATTGTAACGGCCTCGGCGCCGCCCAGGCAGAGCGAAGCCTCTCCCAGGCCGGCACCGCTCCTCTTCATTTCGTGGACCAGCGTAGTGAGCACCCTGGCCCCGGATGCGCCTATGGGATGCCCCAGCGCAATGGATCCGCCGTTCACGTTAACCCTCTTTTCATCCAGACCAAGAACGCGCATGACGCCCAGGGATGAACCGGCGAATGCCTCGTTCAGCTCGTGGAGGTCTATTTTTTTAACGTCGATTCCGGCCTTTCCCGCGACCTTGGGTATGGAATTTATCGGCGCCATGAGGACGTGCTTCAGCTCGATACCGGCAGAACCGGACGCGAGGATTTTTACAAGGGGCTTTATCCCCCTCTCCCTGGCCGTTTTAGCGCTCATCACCACGACCGCGGAGGCGCCGTCGCTTATAGTGGATGAATTCGCAGCGGTGGCGTAGCCGTCATTTTGAAACGCCGGCTTCATCTTCGAAAGGATTTCAAGCGATGTTGCCCTCGGGCATTCGTCAGAATCGAATATCTTCTCACCCTTTTTATCATTTAGAACAACGGGCAGGATCTCTTCCCTGAACTTTCCTTCGGCGATGGACTTCAGAGTCTTTTCGTATGATTTGAGCGCGAATATGTCCTGGTCCTCCCTGCTTATGCCCCATTTTTCCGAAATGATGTCGTTGCTGATTCCCATGTGGAAATCATTAACGACGTCCCACAGCCCGTCATGAACCATGTGGTCCATCAGCCTGGCCTCTCCCATCCTCGCCCCCCATCTCGCCGACGGGACGTAAAAGGGGGTCATGCTCATGTTTTCCATTCCGCCGGCCACGGAGATGTCGGCATACCCGGATTTTATCAATTCCGAGGCGAGCGCTACAGCCATGAGTCCTGACCCGCAAACCTTGTTGATGGTCAGACCTCCGACCTCCATGGGGATTGAAGCCTTCATGGCCGCCTGCCGCGCGGGGTTCTGGCCGTATCCGCAGGGCAGAACCATGCCCATGATGACCTCCTGTACATCGTTATTTGCGATCGAGGCCCTTTTGACCGCCTCCCCGATGACCATGGCGCCCAGGTCCGTGGCGCCGGTCTTCGACAGACTGCCCCCGTAAGAACCAAGGGGGGTCCTTACTGCGCTGACTATTACGACATCGTTATCTTTAAGCAATTCTTCCTCTCCGGGTATTATTTTTTCGTAATTTCACCGAACGCGGGATCTTCGATTTCAACAGGCGAATCATCGTCGATCATGACGGATTTCACCTTTCCCTCCTGTACCGGGAGAATTTTATTTATGAAGAAACGGGCCGAGTGGATCTTCCCGGAATAAAAGGCGGCGTCGCCGTTTTCTTCGATCAGCATGTTTATCTCATCTGCGGTGCGGGCCTTTTTTTCAGCGCACAATTTATTGAATTTTTCATGCGCGATGGTCAGCTGCCACAGGTGCATCCAGCCCAGTATGGTATCCCCCACTATGTCCAGGAAAGGCGTGGCATTCGCGAAGGCCTGCTGTATCCTGCCGTCTTCCATCAGCTTCATCAGGTGTTCGGCCGCCTTCATGCAGTTTTTTTTCGCGTCGTCGACCCTGCCGGCAAGCGGCGCGAGCTCCTTCACGGCAAGCGCGTCTTTTACGGCCCGGTCTATTTCGCCTGTAAGGTATTTAAATACGCCGCCCTTCGACATGCCGATCTTGCGCTGCAGCAGGTCTATCGCCTGTATCCCGTTCGTTCCCTCGTACAGGGACGTTATCTTGCTGTCGCGGGCGAACTGCTCCACGGGATAATCGCCGCAATAGCCATAGCCCCCGAACACCTGTATGGCCTGCTCGCATATCTCCCAGGACATGTCGCTTGAATACGCCTTGCAAACTGGCGTCAGGAATTCAACAAGGGCGCCGGCCGCCTTTTTAAGCTCCCCGTCGGTCTCGGCGTTCCGCCTGTCGATGCAGAGCGCGGTATAATAGTTCAGGGCCCTGATTCCCTCGATGTACGATTTCATCCAGATCAGCGATCTCCTGACATCGGGATGTTTTATAATTGGAAGAAGCACTGTCGACCGGCCCTTCTGGCTTATTTCGGCGCCCTGGAGCCTTTCCCTGGCGTACTGGAGTGCGTGCAGGTATGATGTCGAAGAGAGCCCCAGGGACTGTACGCCCACGTTCAGCCTTTCCTCGTTCATCATGTGGAACATTATCATTATCCCCTGGCGCGGCTCTCCGAGGAGCTCGCCCAGGCAGTCGCCGTTGTCGCCGAAGCTCAGCTGGCATGTCGCCGATCCCTTTATCCCCATTTTATGTTCGATCCCGGCGCATGCGACATCGTTGAATCCCCCCATGTTCCCTTCTTCATCCACGCGGAACTTGGGCACGATGAATATTGAAATCCCCTTTACCCCGGGAGGATCGCCTTCAATCCTGGCAAGGACCGGATGTATTATGTTTTCAGTGAGATCATGGTCTCCCGCGGTGATGAAAATCTTCTGCCCGTTAATCCTGTACCGGTTGTCGCCGGTTTTCACTGCCTTTGTCGACACATGCGCGAGATCGCTCCCCGCGCCGGGCTCGGTCAGGCACATCGTCCCGGCCCATTGATAGGTATATAGCTTATCAAGATACCTCTTTCTCTGATCATCCGTACCGAAAAGCTCAATGAGCTTTCCCGCTCCGTGCACCAGCCCGGTGTACAGGTTAAGGGCAGTGTTCGCGGCGTGGAACATCTCGTTTACCGCGGTGAACACTGATATAGGGAGGCCCTGCCCTCCGAATTCAGGATCGTCGCTCGCCGAAACCCATCCCTGTTCGGCAAAGAGCCTGAGCGGTTTATGAAACTCCGGGGGCACTGTTACCCTGCCGTCCTCCCACCTTGCGCCGGTGCGGTCTCCATCACTGTTGACGGGAGCGAGATCGTTCTCCGCGAATTTAAGGGCCTGATCGATCACCATGTCGAATTCCGTTTTTGAAAAATTTTCAAACATCGGTTTTTTAATCAGATCCAATATATCGAACTGCTCGTATAGAACAAATTCCACGTCCCTTTTATCCACTAACAGACTGGCCATGGCGATCTCCCCGTTATTTATTAATACGGCCCCGGCCGGGAACGCGGCTTCTTTTCATGACAATGAAACCGCATCCATGGACGGGATCGGGTCTATGATTCTAATTATTGAAAAACATCACCCCGTGTTTAAACCGACAGGATTAAATGTTCTCTATTAAAACCGCCGCACCCATTCCTCCGCCCACGCAGAGGGTGGCGATGCCCTGTTTTGATTTTCTTTTCTTCATTTCATTCATCAGGGATATTATCAGCCTTGCGCCGGTGCAGCCGACCGGATGGCCGAGCGCGATGCCGGAGCCGTTCACGTTGACCTTCGACCGGTCAAGGCCGAGGCCCTTCTCGCAGGCAAGGTACTGCGCCGCAAACGCCTCGTTGCATTCGATGAGGTCGATATCGGCCAGCTTCTTCCCTGTTTTTTTCATGAGCTTCTGGATTGCCGGGACAGGTCCGTATCCCATTAGATGGGGTTCGACGCCGGCGATCGCGTTCGCCGCGATCCTCGCCAGTGGCTTCAGCCCCAGCTCGCCCGCTTTTTTGGCAGACATTATCACCATGGCCGCCGCCCCGTCGTTGAGTCCGGACGCGTTTCCCGCTGTTACAGTACCGTTCTTTTTAAAACCGGGCTTCAATTGCGCCAGTCCCTCCAGGGTTATTTCCCTTCTCGGGTGTTCGTCTGTATCGAACATCTTGGGCTCGCCCTTCCTCTGGGGTATGGGCACGGGAATGATCTCATCCTTGAATCTGCCGGAATCTATGGCGGCTATCGCCTTCCTGTGGCTTTCAAACGCCACCTGGTCCTGCTCCTCCCTGGTTATATTGTATTTCTCGGCCAGGTTCTCGGCGGTAACCCCCATTATATAGGCATCGCCGAGCAGACCGCTTCCGGAATGAAGGAGGTCCCACATCGCGTCAGTCATTTCCGCGTGGGTGAGGCGCGCGCCCCATCTCGCTTTTTTCAGCACGTAAGGGGCGTTGCTCATGGATTCGACGCCGCCAACCAGCACTATCTCGGAATCCCCGCTTATAATCTGCTGGGACCCGAAAATGGTGGCCTGCATGCCTGACGCGCACTGTCTCTGGATTGTTACGGCCGGTATTTCTATTGGGATGCCGGCTTTGAGCGCGGCGGTTCTCGCGGTATTCGCTTCGTCGCAGCACTGTATACAATCGCCGAAAATGACGTCATCGAGCGTGCCCGGATTTATCCCGGCCCTCCTGACGGCCTCTTTCATCACAAGGGCCCCGAGTTCAAATGCCCTGACATCCTTCAGGCTCTGGCCGAAACTCCCTATCGGGGTCCTGCATCCCGATACGATGACCACGTCTTTATTGTCCATATTAAATCTCCTTAAATTATTATTATGCTTATTCGAAACATACGATCCGCTATAAAGGAATCAAACATAGACCCAACAGCGAATATAAAAATCAACTTTATTTGCAATAATCCCAACTATAATATAAATTACAAGATTTTTTTGTATCTTATCTGTTAAATTTTATATAAATTTATACTAAAAATATATTATTATTCAAAATATTTAAGATTTATGTTAAAAAATATAATATTTTTCAATTATCAATAAAAAATTATCGACAATTTACCATTGATAGTATTGCATAACGTTAACATTCGGATATTAACGGAATAATCTTGTACCAGCATACTGGCATGAATAATAAATTAAGCATTCGGAGCGATATATGAAAATTTCAGAGACAACAGCAATAGTAACGGGCGGTGCATCCGGACTCGGTGAATCGGCAGTCAGGGCCATAGTAGCGGCCGGCGGAAAAGCCGCCATTCTTGACATGGACGACGCCAGGGGCGTTTCTCTTCAAAAAGAGCTCGGCAGCCAGGCGATATTTCAAAAAACCGACGTTACCAGCGAAGAAGACGTAAAGAACGCGATATCTTCAGCGGTAAAAAAATTCGGCGGGATCAACGTTGCCGTTAATTCCGCGGGCATCACCATTGCCGGAAAAACTTCCGGAAAAAACGGCCCCTTGCCGCTTGCGACATTCGAAAAAGTCGTAAAGGTAAACCTTACCGGGACGTTCAACGTGATCAGGCTGGCCGCCTCGGAGATGTCTAACAACGCCCCAAACGAAGACGGCGAGCGCGGGGTAATAATAAGCACGGCCTCCATAGCCGCATATGACGGACAGATAGGACAGGCGGCATATTCCGCGTCCAAGGCCGGCATAGCAGGCATGACCCTTCCGGTAGCAAGGGACCTGGCGCCGCTCGGCATCAGGAACATGACCATCGCGCCGGGGCTTTTCGATACGCCTATGATGGCGTCACTTCCGGAAGATGTGAGAAAATCCCTCGGACAGAGCGTCCCCTTCCCGTCAAGGCTGGGACGCCCGGAGGAGTTCGCGCGGCTGGTCCTGTGCATAATCGAAGACGCGATGATGAACGGTGAAACCATCAGGCTCGACGGCGCGTTGAGAATGAGCCCGAAATAATGCAGGCATTCTTTTAAAACCGATTAAGGACTGGAAAATGAAAATAAAAACAAAAAAGGAAAACAGGCGCGAACAGATCATCAAGGCGGCCGAAGAGGTTTTCTCCAAGAAGGATTTCCTGAATTCCACCATTTCCGACGTGGCGAAGCAGGCAGGCGTATCGGATGCCACGATATATGAATATTTCACCTCGAAGGAAGAACTCCTGTTCTCAATCCCGAGGGAAAACATAGAAAACAGCAAAAACATCCTCGAGGATCATCTTGTTTATATAAAGGGGGCATCGAACAAGCTGAGGGGCATCATTTACCACCTTCTCTCATATTACCAGGAAAATTCCGATTTCGCCGCCATATCCCTGATGATCCTGAAGACGAACAGGAAATTCATGGAAACTGAAATTTACAACTATCTCAGGGAGTATTACCAGATAATAATCAAGACGATCGAGGAGGGGATAGAATCCGGGGAATTCAAAAAGGACATCAGTCCTCATTTCGTCCGATCGGTGATACTCGGGACAATTGAATTCATTGTCGTCAGGTGGCTCATGAAGGGCGCCCCGGCTGATAAAACCAAACCCGTCGAAAGCGTTGACGCGCTTTTCGATCTGATTGTAGACGGCATCAAGCTGGAAAACAATTTAAGGGATTTCAAATGCAGGATTATTCTTGAACCGCAAGACGCGCCCGGGAAATGATAAAAAACGAACGGCCATGACATGCCCGCGTCCCCGGCCGATCGTGCTCCCGTAATCCCGCAGGGCAGGGCTAATTCGAATCAGACACGTATAATCCTTTTACTTTTTCCCTTATTTTCACCCTTATCTCTTCATCGACCTTTTTTATTTTATATGGAGAAGTCTTATGTTTTCTCGCTATCGCGGAACTCTTCCTGTTCCGGAAATTTTTTTCGACAAATATTTTTTTCTTGTTTTCAGGGAATGAATTTATCGTGTCATGGAGGGTAGAAATAATTTCGCCCTCGATATAGTAATCCTCGATCTCCTTGTACAGATCATCGTTCAGCACAACCTCGTCAAAATGCATCAACCCGTACTTCCTCACTTCGTTTTTCCTCCTCCTGAGATAATCAAGGGCGCCGTTCTTACCCACCGTAAGCAGAAAATTCAGCGTCCTGGGCGAATCCGCATCCAGATCGATGTTTTTTTCATAAACCTTTAAAAAAACATCGTGCGCCAGGTCTTCAGAAAGCGGCAGATTGTATATTACTTTATAAATAAAACTCAAGACCGCAGAATGGTATTTATTGTAGCACTTAACGAAATTCTCGTCATACGCAAGATCAGCTTCCCTTTCCATTTATCCTCCGTGATTTCACATGTGATTGAATTTTTAATTGCGGCCGGATCCGTCCATCATGGCGTTATTATATGCGGATGATAAAGTTTCATCATACCTTGCGGACGCAGAATACCGGTATTCCAATTCCATCCCGATCGATGATTGACGGCAAGTCTCAGTGACAGCCATTTCATGAACGGCTATCATCCATCACTCTTTAATTAATAAGCGAATAAACAAGGGTACTTGTGACAAATTTTTTTTATTTATAAAAATTTTTTACTATACTCGATGAATTATTAATATTATTTATACGTTTATTGATTCGCATTAAAAACAGGGACTGCGTTTAACAAAAACTGCATGACCTGTTCTTCGGCAATTAAACTTCCGGAATGAAATTTCAGGGGTCCCCTTAAAAACCGGACAGACGGCTGCATAACTTGATGAAAAAAGTAAAAGTCATATTGTATCAGAAACCGCTTGGAATAAATATTTCCAGACGGGACATTGATGAAATGCACGATTTCGGTCCGGATTTCATATGTTTCCCGGAATATTTTTTCGTCAACACAGGCCTGGGAAACCACGGCCAGACGGAACACAACCAGTGCCTCCAGAAGAAAAGGCTGGAATTACTGTCAAAAAAGCTTAAAGCCGCGGTAATCGGCGGAACCATGCCGGAATTATCCGGCGGATTGATGTACAATACTTCTTATGTATACGACAACGGCTCGGAGCTCGGCTTTTACAGGAAAAAGCATCTTTTTTTCGCCGAGGTGGGGAAAATCACACCGGGAGACGAATATAAAATTTTTAAATCCCGGGGTATTACTTTCGGCGTTTTGATCTGCGCCGATGTTTTTGAAGACGGCGCGTTTGAATTCATGAAGAAAAAAGGCGCTGAAATCATTTTTTCTCCGACATTCTCTCTTTATAAGGAAGAAACAACTGAAATTAAATTCAAAAGGG
The DNA here is from genome assembly GCA_025457915.1 of Spirochaetota bacterium. Lineage (GTDB taxonomy): Bacteria > Spirochaetota > UBA4802 > UBA4802 > UBA5550 > JALOTL01. Next base: position 92,155 of record JALOTL010000004.1, read on the forward strand.
ACGAGGATATTTACGTCAGGGCCTCCGGCATATCCGGCGCCGTCATAGTAAAGGTATGCGGTGTAAAATCGGATTACAAACCGTTCATCCAGGCAAGGAGCCTTATATCCGACAGTAAAGGCGTTATATACAGGGTCGGCCCGGATGAAGAAGACAGGTCCATGATAATAAAAAAAGAAATCTCGTTATAAGGGAACCTCTATCAATAAAAAAGGGCCGATTAATCAGCCCTTTCAATGAATTATTTTTTATTTTTACTTCTGGTATTTTATGGAATCGATCTTATCCTTGCTGATCTTCATCACCGTGTATTTCGTCTGGATCGTAATTTCTTCCTTTGTCTGAGACACGATCTTGCCCACTATGACAGACCCGTCCTTCATGGTGATGGCCTGGGTGATGTCTGGACCGCCCTTCACTTTTTCGCCGGAGAAATACGGATTCGCGTCTTCAAAAAATTTATAGGCAGTGGCCGGAAATACGTCCGACGCGTTGTTGGTTAGCAGGTTGATCCATACGAAAGGTATATTCACGATCCAGAAAAAAACGGTCCTCCCTATCGGATAACTGAATGACTGTATTTTTTTGCCGTCTCTATATAAATCATACACAACGATATATCCCTCTTGAGTGTTCAAGACTGGAATTGCGGTAAAAAATGCATAAGATAAATATGCGAATACCGCCACAAACGCAGAAGGAGGCACGTCCTTCGTGATAATGTGAACGCAAAGTCCCTTCTGTGGAATATCGTCCGTTTTTACTGTTACGCTGAACGGGGATTTGTACATGAAGACTTCTTCCAATGATTCAAAGCCGCTGGAAGATAAGCCGGTTATCGGGTTTATTTTATAATAAATTTTCCCATAGGGCTTGCCTGAAGGCGGTTTATTGACCATTTCCTTCGGATAATTTTTATAATAGGTTATGCAAGAGCTTAGAGATAAAACCAATAAACTTATCACCAAAGTTTTAATTGTTTTATGTTTCATTGTACAACTCCTTTTGTTAAACAGATACATATTTATATATAATTGTCAATTTATAATCCATCTTTAATTAAAATTTATATTATTATTTTAATAATATTTAAAATTTAAATATTTTCATATAAACATTCCTGTTTATTTATTGTTTTAATTTTTAATTTTTTTTATCCAAATAAAAAATCAAGGATGAAGAATCTTTTAATCAAATCTTATAAAATTTATTGACAAAAAAATATTCATATTCCTAGTATCCAATCCAGTTTTACTATAATATCAATATCATAAAATTATGAGAATATAATGAAAAACTTAATTATCGGAACATTTCTAACCATAACTTTTATCGCATTCATCGCGGTATCAAACGGGGCCGTTGATAAATCCAGGGAAAAACTGGATAAATTCCTTACGGCCTGTACCGAAGAGAATAAAAAAGGCGCTGCCGAACAAAAACAGAAAAAATTTTTCACGGTTTCATACGAAAATGGTTTTTACTTTCTTGATTCAGGAAGTAAGGATATGCCGAAAATAAGACTTAAAAAAAATCCCCAGGAAATGTTGAAAAACGTTTGCCCCGAGGCACTTAAACAATATAAAAATAGCATACCGGAATAAATTCCAAATTTCAATTATCATTTTTTCCTTATTGTACAAGTTCTTCAGGCTCAGGCACGGTATCAATTCATTTTGCACCGGTATAAAAAATTTATAATAATTGAAATTATTTTTTTAAAATCCAGTCACTTATCAAAAATGATTTGTAAAAAAATAATGCTTGAAAAATTTTGTCGTGCATACCTTTTTTATCTTAAGATTTTTATATTCATTTCCTAAAGCTTTTATTAATAAAATAAAACTAATATTATCAATTTTTTTAATTTTTTTTCTTGACATTCATTTTTATATCTAATAATTAAAAGCTCTAACAATTTATTTAAAATTTACTCGGAGGATTTTATGAAAAAACTTCTCGTATCCCTTTCACTGGTACTTGCAGTTGCCATATTTGCTGCTGGCTGCAAACTCACCACACCTCTTATTGCCACTAGCAATCCAGTAGGCAACAAAATAGGCGAAGCAAAAGGCATGTGGATACTCACCCCGCAGCTGATTATACCCCTTGTAACTGACATAGGTGTATACAGAGCAGCCAAAAACGGTAATATCTCCAAGATTTCCACCGTTGACTGGGAATTCGACAACTACATAGTATTCGGCTACCTCATCACCCGTGTAAGCGGCGACTAATAAGTAGCACTCAAACAATAATCAACAGAGCGAATGGTAATTATCATTCGCTCTGTTGATTTTAACACCCGGCAATTTTTCATACAAATATCACAACCGATCAAAACGAGGAACTGAATTGAAATTCCATAAATCTTTAAATTTTTTATTTGTTATAATTCTACTCGGCATCATATCACTTTCCACGTCCTGCACGCAGAGCAAAAACATAGTAACATATCTCGCCAAAGATGAAACAGTCATATATTTCATAAGGCCCTCGGACCTGAGCGGCGATAAAGCCGAAGCTGAAATCGATTTCACCTTAAAGCTTAAAAAAAAGAAATACAGCGATGTAATATGCAATTTTACGATCAAGGTTAAAAATATTCCATTCAACGATATTACATCAACGGAATTTAAAACCAACGGCAAAACCTATCCCATTTCAAAACTGGTATTAATATTCAGGGAAAAAGGTGAAAACAAAATCAGATATAGCGGCGAAATGAAACATGAGGATTTTATTAAGCTTTTCGAGGCGGAGGACATATCATTTGTAATTACAACGGAAGAAACATCCAAGACACCGAAAACAACATACACGTTGAAACCCTGCGGGAATTTCAAAAATAGAGTGAAAGCGGCAAGAATAGAGTTTATTAATTAAAAAAAAGAGGGGCGCGATTAACGCGCCCCTCTTTTTTTTACTTCTTCAAGTCAGACTTCAATTTATCAACATCGGATTTCAATCCATCTATCATTTTCCTGGACTCCTCGGTCTGCTTCTTCGTGGCGTCGTTCGCCCTGTTCTTTTCGTCCTCGGTGGAAACGTTTGATCCGCCCTTTACGACCCCCTTTATCTCATCTATGTTCTTCTGGCTATCAGACTTGATTTTATCTATATTTTCTTTGTCTTCAGCCTTGCGCTTTTCAATCATCTCCTTGTTTTTCTGTTTTTGCTCAATCACTATCTTCCTGATCTCTTCACGCTGCTTCTCGAATCTTTCCTTTATGTCCCTGCGCATATCGCTGATGTCCTTCAGGATGTTCTGGATATTCCTTTTATTTGCTTCCGAAAGGGCCTTCACGTTGAGTTCCTTGCCTTTTTCAACGACCACCTCCTGGTTTTCCTGTAAAACGACAGGTTTAACTTCAGGGGTCGCGGCATTTTCCACCTGCACTCTTCCGTTAAGGCAGGATACCGTGCTCTTGCCGCCTTCCTCGGACACAAGGAATTCGGTCCCCCTTACCGCTGCAACCGATGTCGGGGTCCCTATGATGTATTCATCATTTTTAGCCAGCTTTTTCGTTACCCTTGAAAAAAGCTTACCCTTCGTCACGTAATATTTCGCTTTCTCGGAATTGTCGGATGCAATGGTCAGCTGTTTGCTGATTTCCACTTCGGTGTTTTCAAGGACCTTGATGGCGTTTTCGCCGAAATATATATCGGCAACTGATTTACCGCCCGTCTGAATGGTCATGCCTTCTTTTATCACATCGCCGACCTGGGCCGTCGTTTTTTTGCCCTGGAACAGGATCTTCACGTCTCCGGCGATAAAGTTTATATAGCCTTCCATGATTATTGTATCATCCTGTTTTTTCTTGCAGTCCATGACGGCAAGCACCGTAATTATCAGTAAAAAATAAGCGATTTTCCTCATATAAACCTCCAGGTTTAAGCGTCTTTAACCTTTAAAGAATTAAAAATCAATTTTCATCTTATAAAATCAAAAACGAAAAAATAAAACAATTGAACGGTATGCATATTCAGATATAACACCGTATCGATTTCGTCAAGAATAAATGAAACTCCCCTGGACTTTCAATAATCTTTCACTTATTGCCGTTGATGTAAAATCCAGGCTTTCCGTTAATTAATAACACCGCCATTGTTTATTTTGATAAAAAAATAAAAGCAATAATAACTTCACGCTTAAATTTCATTAAAAAATCTTTTATTATTCTTAATTTTATCATTTAAAACAGGTTTTAATAAAAATCCCGATTTTAGTTTTATCCCATCACCTGATAAAAAAATAAAAAATGCATATAAATGTATAATTCTTTTTATTTGCGTATTAATATCCAGGCTTATTGCCGCCAGGTCAAAAACATTTATTGACAAATCAAACCTTTTCAAAAAAATCCAGAGCAGACGGATTGATCGATATTATCCATGCGGTCAAATCCTGATTTTTCATCTTGATAATGACCCATAGGCGCCCGTGAACAGATCGACGTTTTTATCATGTGGTTTTAATGCATAATGATGCTTCATAACGGGGTTTAAATGAAAAAAATAAACATAGGATTAATAGGTTTCGGCACGGTCGGAAACGGGGTTTACAGGACAATCCGGGACAACGGCTCATTAATATCCGACAGGTATAATATACAAATAAATCTTAAAAAAATCTGCGATATAAACACCGCTATTTTAAAGGAAAATTGCGAGGGGCCGGAGCTTACTGACAAATGGAAGGATGTCGTGGAAGATCCGGAAATCGATACTGTTATCGAGCTGATTGGAGGATTGGAACCGGCCAAATCAATTATCCTTTCCGCCCTGAGAAACGGCAAAAACGTCGTTACGGCGAATAAAAAACTTCTGGCTGAAGAAGGCGGCGAGATTTTCAAGGCCGCCGATGAAAACGGACGGAGAATCGGATTCGAGGCCTCGGTGGGCGGAGGGATACCGTGCATACTCGCGCTGAGGTACGGGCTGGCCGCCAATAGAATTAAATCAGTGATGGGAATACTGAACGGCACGACGAATTACATACTGTCGATGATGGAAGATTCCGGAATCAGCTTTTCCAGGGCGCTGAAGGAGGCCCAGGAAAAAGGGTTCGCGGAGGCCGATCCGACATTCGACATCGAGGGGTATGACGCGGGTCATAAAATTTCAATTCTTGCGATGCTGGCGTTCAGCAAAAGGATAGATTTCAAGTCAATTCCAATGGAGGGGATATCCAAAATCAATAAAATCGACATCAAATACGCCAGGGAAATGGGGTACGTCATCAAGCTTCTCGGCATTGCTAAAATTATAAACGATTGCGCCGACGTAAGGGTGCATCTGACCATGCTTCCGGATAAGCACCCCCTTTCTTCCGTAAGGCTTGAAAACAACGCGGTCATGTTCGATTGCGATAAAACAGGTCCGATAACCCTTTACGGAAAAGGAGCCGGCGGCGATCCAACATCTTCCGCCATAGTCAGCGACGTACTGCATATATCCGAAACAACGGCCCCTGGTCCGGTATTTCGTTTTTCAGAAAACGAAACGAAATACCTGCTGCCGGGCGAAAGGATATCGCGTTATTATCTGCGCATTCACACGGAGGACAGACCGGGTATCCTGTCCAGGATATCGGGCGTGCTAGGAAATTTTGAAATTTCCATCTCCTCTGTCATACAGGAAGAGGTGCACGACGGTCACGTTCCGCTGATAATATTGACCCACGAGGCGCAGGAGGAAGCGATGTTCAGCGCATTGAAGGAAATAAAAAAATTCCAGTTCGTTCACGGCGACGTTATGCTGATACGGGTCGAAGACAACTTTATTTCCGGAGAGCAGAAATGAGCGAATACAGGTCGGTTTTCAGATGCATTTCGGGCTGCGGCGAGGAATACCCCTTAAATGAAGTGGTGTACAACTGCAAAAAATGCGGCAACCTCCTCGAGGTCCACCACGACATAGACAGGCTCAGGGACAAAAGCGGTTCCGAATGGAAGGAACTGTTCGACGGCAGGACCGGCACAACGAAATGGCCCTTCGGTAGCGGGGTATGGAGCAAAAAGGAATGGGTAATCCCCCAGATCGACGACGACAGCATAATATCCATGTTCGAAGGCAATACCAACCTGTTCTGGGCGAAACGCTTCGGACAGATGCTCGGAATGAACAATCTGTGGGTCAAGATGTGCGGCAACACCCATACGGGTTCATTCAAGGACCTCGGCATGACCGTCCTTGTATCAATGGTCAACAGGATGATCAAGGAAGGAAAAAAAATTAAGGCCGTGGCCTGCGCGTCGACCGGGGACACCTCGGCGGCACTGGCCGCCTACGCGGCGTACGCCGGCATCCCATCCATCGTTTTTCTTCCCAGCAATAAAATCTCCGTGGCGCAGCTCGTTCAGCCCATGTCCAACGGCGCCGTCGTGCTCTCACTCGACACGGATTTCGACGGATGCATGAGGGTGGTCAGGGAGATTACAAGGGACGACAGCATTTACCTGGCCAACTCCATGAACTCGCTCAGAATAGAGGGTCAGAAGACCATTTCAATTGAAATAGTCCAGCAGTTCGACTGGGACGTGCCCGACACGATAATCATACCGGGCGGCAACCTGGGAAACGTCAGCGCTCTAGGCGGAGGATTTAAAATGATGCTGGATCTCGGCTTGATCAAAAAGAAGCCGAGGATAATTCTCGCCCAGGCCCAGAACGCCAATCCGCTCTATTTATCTTACCTGAGCGGCTTCAAAGAGTTTTCCCCGATGACGCCGAAAAAAACCCTGGCAAGCGCGATCCAGATAGGAGATCCCGTATCATATCAGAAAGCCGTTAAAAGCCTTAAAGAATTCGACGGCATAGTGGAACAGGCAAGCGAGGACGAGCTCGCAAACGCGTCAGCCATGGCAGACAGGACCGGCATGTATTCATGCCCGCATACCGGGGTGGCGCTTGCCGTACTGATTAAACTCGTTGAAAAGGGAACCATATCCAAAAATGAAAAAACCGTTGTAATATCAACCGCCCATGGCCTTAAATTCTCCGAATTCAAGGTCGGCTACCACAAGCAGGAACTTAAAGACGTGGATTGCAGGTTTGCAAACATGCCTGTCGAATTGAAACCGGATGTCGATGAAATTAAAAAAGTCCTGGAAAATGAATTCAGAAAAAGGGCCTGAAACCTAAAACCGCATCCCCGCCCCTATCATCATCGAGATGCAGGATACACTCCCGCCCTTTTCAAAAAAGTTACAGTATTCCATGTCCGTTTTGACCAGGATGGATTCCGTCACAGACATCTCCAGACCGGCACCCGCCATGAAAAACGGCTGGAATTTGCTCCTGTCAGTCCTTCCCAATTTTCCAAAATATGCGTAATAATCCAGGCTGTTGTAGCTGGCCCCTGCCGCCGCAATGGGACACAGGTGCAGTTTCCATATCGGTATCCTGTAGCCGGCCCCTATGAACATAGGCAGCATGGACGAATGATCGACATTTTCAACCCTTCCCGGAAACCGATTATATACCAGTCCCGCCAGCAAGAAAAAATTCTTGATGAAAATATTCTCAAGGGCCGCATCGGCACGTATCCCGTGTCCGGTTGAAGCAATGCCCCCGAGGTGCCCGATGGGAATGGAAAAAACATAACCGATGCTGAAGGATAAATCAATTTTTTCGATTCCAAGCCTTTTCTTTTCCAGTTTCCTTGCGACTCTCGCACTTATTTCCTCGGCCGAATTCCTCAGGCCGGACATTTCCACTGTATCAATGGTGTCTACGATTACAACCGTTTTGGTTTTAACATCCACCACCTGTATGTTTATGGTATATTTATCCAGCTTGTCGACGCTCCCCATGACGACATAATCTGACGAAAGCAGCTCACCTATGGCCGCGGCGCATTTTTCATCCTTGCATTCCTTCAGCTGGTTCTTCCTTTCGCTGACGATAAGTTCTATTTGAGTTCTTTCAAGCATTTCAAAGGATCCCTTGCTGAAAAAGCTCATTTCAACGGTGTTCCTGATTATCTTCGCGATATCTTCACCTGTATTGTTTGCGCCGAAGTTGATAACTGCTATTCGCGGGGGCTTGTTCGCCCCGGGCTGTTCATCCGCGGCTGATGCCGGAAAACCGGAAACAATGAAGCAAATCAATGCAAATGCAGTGACTCGAAAAAACATATTTAAAAATAACCGATGCATATAATTTTCCTGCAACTTCCTGTCCGGATGAAAAAAAACCCGGTGATCCATTAAAAAAATTCATTTAATCTTTTCAGCAATTCTTGATGATATGCTCTGACAGGCCCTGTCCAGCTCATCAAGAGTATTGATATTCTCCGAAGTATAATAGATAATCTTCGAATCCTTGATGTTTACCAGCCTGGCGCTTATCATATAGCCATTATTCAGGTATTCAATAGACCCCATCAGAAGAACGCCGGCCTTCTTCCTGCCCTTCCTGAAATTGACAACCCTGTCGCTTCCGGTAATCGATGAAAGCTTTTCATAAATAAGATCGCCGGTCTCGGCCGCCCTTGATGCCGGCACATTGACGCCCATGAACTGCTGAACGCCCACCCTGTCGCTATCCGAAACTGCATCGCTGTCCGGCCCGGCCTTATCGATTTTATTCCCCGCGGGAAATAGATCAATAGCGCCCTTATTACCGTCCAGGATTTCGACCTTTTCCTGGATTTTCCCGCTGAAGTATCCCCTGCCCAGCAGATATAACCCCGCGGTGGTGAAGGAAATTATTATAACCGCCGAAACGGTCAGGATGACGGCCGTCTTGACAATGGTCACTCCGAAACCGATCCTTTTAAGATAAAAGAAGAGGTTGGAAAGCAGACCGAAAAGCACGGAATACACCCCGGCCTTCTTCATTATCTTTTTAAACTGGCGGCCCTTGTTTTCCCTTATATGGGCCTGAACCTCGGCAGGAACGGGTTTATCAAGCCTGGATTTCTTTATGAGTTCGCGAAGAATATCGTTATTATTCATAGAAGATCCTCCAGGCTCTTGATCCCCTTTTTCCCAAGATAGCTCACAAGCCTGCCTGCGATCTTGTTGTATTTATACCTGACCTGCCTCACGGAAAATCCCAGCTGCCCTGCCGCCTCCTCATAGGTAAAATTAAAGATCGCGACCAAATCGAAAAGGATCTTGTCCGATTCGTCCTCGAAGTTGTCCATGTTTTCAATGGCTTCCGTCAGGATGATCCGTATGTCCTTGAAACCATTGACATATGAAAGCGACGCGTCCTGCAGCATCTCTTCGACGTCCTCAACATCTGGATGCTTCTTTCTGTAATATGTCAGCAGTTCAAATTTCATGGCGCCGTAAAGCCACTTCCGATGATTTTCAATAGTATCGATCTTCTCGTAAAACTTGATGAAGATCTCCTGGCAAATATCTTCCGCATCTTCAACGCGGGAAACCTTGGAAAAAACGGCGCTGAAAATCAGAGGATAATAATCGTTGTAAGCCTCGGCGAAATCCCTTTTTTTCCAGGACATCAATAAACGACCTGTTCTATTAATTTAGCGTTAATTTTTGATGAAAAAAGACAAAAAAAATTTAAAAAACTGACTTTTATCATGCAATACTTTTTTCATGTAGCTCTAAAAAAGTGACATTTAATATTCTTAATCAACAGCAAAAATACTCCTCTCCATTTTTAACAGGATCTTCCTGTTATAAATGGACCCCTCGAGCAGTCCCCTGTATAGAAAATTCGACCTTTTGGCTACAATCTGCTCTTCCGTAAGGGCGGCATCGGACTCGTCAAGATCGTAGCCCTCGGTTATGGTATGAATAGTTTTCTGTATGCTTATTCCTATCATTTCCTTTACTGATTTCCTGGATTCAACGGCCCTGTCCGCATCCGACAGTTTAGCGACCAGGTATTCGATCTTTCCCCTGTCGCCGCCCTTTTTCATCAGCGAACAAAGGCTTTCGGAATGATCCACCGCTTTCCTTAAAACCGGCACCAGGGAATCAATCTCCTCCAGCATTTTCCTTATTTTTGAAGAAAGAATATTTTTCACATCCATTCCCGCCGAAGCGGCGGATACGGATGCCAGTATCTCCTCAATCCTTTCGCCTGGAGAAGGGCCTTCGATCGTAATTTCGACATCGTCCTGGGAGACCTGTTTGACGCCCGGGATCCTCACGCCGTCGAAAGTTGCGTTGAAAAGCGACGGGTCGTTCCTCCTTTCAAACCAGTTCATGAAGATCAGCATTTTCTGGTTGGTCCTTATCCGTGCCGTCCTGATTCCTTTCATGTAAACCGGCGGAAGGGCGGAAAGCTGGCGCCTGTTGAACATCTCCGCCGTGAACGTCCTTGAAGTCTTCAGGTGCATCTGTTCGTCCAGGTATGATCCCCTGGCATGGGCGAGCCCGCGGGTAAACCCGAGGTCCTGCCCGACCATGATTACCTGCCCGGCACCGATGCGCCTGGCGAAGTCATAGGCGTTGGTCGATACCGAGCCGCCGTGAAGTACCTCGCCCTTTTCACCGACCGAGTCCTCGATCCACTTCATGGCCTTGAATGCCACGCCGAACATGGCGATCCGGCCCCTGTAAAGGTTCAGCGCCGAAGGATGGACCGTCGGGTCCGCCACAAGCACACATCCGGATTCCGCCACACCCTCAAAATACCTTGCGTTTACGACCTGGGGATCGACCACCAGGCAGAAATGAGGCGCTATGCCGTGCCTTTCAAGGATTTTATAGGCCGTGTCTACCGCGATAATGACGGCCCTCCCGGAATTTCTTCTTATGAATTCGATGCTTTCCGGCAGGCTGGGTCCCGCGGCAACCACTATCGCGGCAGCGCCGTTGAATTTTCCATAAAAAATATTCGCTCCGGGGCAGGACACGAATCTGCCTGCGTTCCTGGCTATGTTCGCGCTCCATATCTTCTCGAATTTCGCCAGGGTCGCTATATTGACTTCCTTGGTGGAAACGTACGACCTGGCCATTTCAAACATGTTGGAATAGTAATCCGGGTAAAGCTGGTGCGATCCCCTGTGGGTGACGAATCCGATGTTCAGAGATGATTTACCCCTGAGGGACGATGCCATTTCCTCCTCGTCGGGGTCGACGAGCAGCATAAGCCTGTGATCGGAAAGCATTCCCGAAAGGTCCCTTGCCCCGAGCGCGCTTTTTATCATGTCCGCGCGTTTTTCAATGACCAGCAGCGACGATTCCCTTCCCATTTTCGCGAGCAGGGCCTCGACGTGGTATGCGTATCCGAAACCGAAGACTATCACGAGATCGTGCTTCGCAGCGTCGATCTCGCCGCACAGCCTTTCCGCCTCGATGACGGGATCGAACCGGCTGTGCACGAAAAATTTTTTTCCGCCGGCCTCTACGACCGGCACCGGCCCGCCGTCCCTCGATTCAACCGCGGTGATGTCCGCCGGGTCCGGGGAGGAAACAACCCTTCCCGATATCGAGGGGTGGAATGAACCCAGCGCCTTTATATTATTCCCGACCGTCATTTTTCTCCGAAAGATACAGATTTATTTTCTGCCCGGACCTGATTGCCTCGCCCTTCTCAGGTTTCTGCGAGCGGACTGATCCCCCGCCGTAAACCGCGTATTCCAGATCGATACTCCTCTGCATTTCAGAAAGCAGCCTCATGCACTCAGGCAGCCTCATGTTTGTAAAATCCGGCATCGTATTCCCGTCGAATGCCGCCCCCTGCCGGAAGCGCTTGAGTCCATAAGGCCCGGAAGGCCTTTTTTTCTTGCCTGTATACGGAAGAACCTTCTCCATCACGGATTTGAAAACAGGACACGCCGCCTCGCCCCCAGACAGCCTGTCGGCAGGATCGTCTATCACGACGAGCATGCAGAGCTCCGGATCCGAATAGGGCCCTATGCCCACGAAGGATGAAATGACCCTGTCCGTATATGATTTGCCCCTGGCCGAAAAAATCTGGGAGGTCCCGGTTTTCCCGGCGAATTCATACAGCGTTGAATACGCCCTTGTTCCAGTACCGTTGTCGACTACGCCCTTCATGAACTTAAGAAGAGTTTTCGCGACAGTTCCTGACACCACCCTCCTGCCCTCCCTCTTCCTGTAATCCTTGAACAGCGTACCGTCAGGGTTTTCGACGGACTTTACAACAGAGGGGATTATATATATCCCGCCGTTGGCAATAGCCGAAAAGGCCGAAGCCAGCTGGATTGAAGTCACCGATATCTCGTGACCTATTGTCAGTGAATGCTTTGAAAGCCCGGACCATTTCTCCACCGGGCGGAGTATGCCTTCGCTCTCGCCGGGGAGACCGATGCCGGTTTCACTCCCGAACCCGAACTTTTTCAGGGTGTCGTAAAGATCCTTTTTCGTCACGCTTTTCGACGCCTTGATCATTCCGACGTTGCAGGAATGCCTTATGATGTCCTGAAGAGTAAGGGTGCCGTGCACCCCCGTGCACCTTATCTCCGTATCTGCGATTTCAATCTTTCCCTCGCAGGTATACTTTTTATCAAGCACGCCTGGATTTTTTTCGAGGATTGAGGCCAGGGCTATTATTTTCAGGGTAGAGCCCGGTTCGAAGGAGTCGATGACGCTGAAGTTTTTTCTCGCGGTGTCGTCGTAATCGAAGTAATAATTGGGATTGAATCCGGGATACTTGGCCAGGGCGAGGATCTCGCCGCTCTTCACCGACATGACCAGTACGATCCCCTGCTTGGCCCTGTGCCGGGCGACGGCCTTTTCAATTTCCTTCTCCGAGATATACTGTATGAACCTGTCGATGGAGAGCACGATGTTCTTCCCGGATGTATTTCCAGGATCGATTTCCTCAGGGAGAAACGCCGATGTTTTACCGGACAGGACCCGGTTGTAGCCGAATTCAATGCCCTCCAGTCCGACATTGTCAACTCCCACGAACCCGACCAGGTTTGACGCCAGACCGTCGTTCGGATACGCGCGCTTGAATTCCCTGCGAAGGTACAGGCCCTTCATTCCCAGCCTCCTTATCTCTGCCGCCTTATCGTCATCCAGTTTTCTCTTGATCCATACGAAGCTTTTTTTTGACGATAGACGTTTTTTTATATCCCGGGCGGGAACATTTATTATGCGGGACAGCGATTCCGCAGTGGCCGACGGGTTGACGATTTCGGACGGATTGGCATAAAGCGAATTCAATTCAATGCTGATTGCCATGACGTATCCGTTTACGTCCTTGATTTTTCCCCTTCTGAGTCCGCTGCCGTCTTTATCTTCCACGGCAACCCTGTCGGAAAAATGCAGCGAGAAAAGCCTGAGGACGTATATCAGCGCGACGAAAGACAGGAGCGCGCAGCTGATGAAAATCCTGATCCTGAATACCCTCTGGTTCATGGGGTCCAGCCGAAGAACAACGGGGGGGTTGCCGATAAAACGGGGAAATGATATCTTTTAAGAATTTTTTTTTGAGGGATCATGTTGATTCCGGTGCGCAGTCGGCGCAACGACCTTTCTGCAAGTTTTATTACATCCTCACAGGCCGAAGGATTATGATTATCGATTGAAAGGAATGCAATATCACGCTCTGCAATGGATAACGCACATGCCATGCAGAAAGGAGCCCCATCGCGGACAGGGTTTGCTTTTTCAGACAGACTCAGCAATCAAATTGTCTAGCTAATAAGATATTATTTTATAAGACCGAGCCTCGAAAAATCAAGCTGGAACAGCTGCCTCGTGTTCCAGTACAATATGAAAGCCTTGCCCTTTATTCTTTCCAGCTCAAGATAACCGAAATACCTGCTGTCCTGGGAATTCTCCCTGTTGTCGCCCAGGACAATGACTTTCCCGGCCGGCACGACACCCTCTATTTCATTGCTCTTTCTGATACCGAAATTATAATAGCTGGTTATTCCCTTGACATAGGGCTCTTCCTGCCTCTTCCCGTTTATGTAAACAGCGCCCTCCTTGATCTCGAACCTGTCTCCCGGGACGGCAATACAACGCTTAATATAGTCCTTATCCTGCTCGTGGGGCGGCCTGAATATCACAATATCCCCCTTCTGGATCTTTCTGATCCCCATAAAGGAAAGATGTACCGGCTTTTTCATGAATATCATCTTGGGAATTATCGGACCGTAAGTGATCTTCTCAACGAATAGATGATCACCGACCCTCAGGGTATCCTCCATTGATCCCGTGGGGATGAAATATGCCTGCACTATGTACTGTATTATGTGCACTGCCAGGACAAGGGCAACGGTTATAGCGTCGATGAATTCCCATATCCTGCGGTAAATCGAAGTCCTCCTGGGAGCCATGTCTTCAAAAATAGATATAAGGGCCGATCTGTCCTGTTCTTCCAGCAGCAGCAGGGGAAAAGAGGTCTTTATCTCTTTTTGCCTTATCAGTAGATTGCCGAGAAAATTGACTTCGAGATAAGTAATTTTTTCAGACGGAACGCTTATGCTGACGTTATCGGATATTATTTCAACAGCTGACGGCGAGACCTTAATCCTGCCGTTTTTATAGGATCTGTACTTGATTATGCTGTTAACGATCCTTATCGCCAGCAGAGAAGTGGCCATTCCGCCTATGAAGTATATGGGAATGAACGGCGTCCTGACGAAAGGTATTGCGACAGCCAGGAATATTGTGGAATAGATAAAGAGGATGAAGTAAAGCCCGTTCCTCAAGAAATATCTCGCCGCGGCGGAGCCCCGCACCATGTTGAATTCGGCCCCTTCTATCTTTGTCTTATCGAATCTAAGAAACTGGATCATCAGCTAACCCCTAACTTACAAGGAAAAATTAATGAGTATTATGCAAAATATTACCCGGCAAGTATAATTTTTACAAAACTTATTGCAGAAAATAATGCGACTATTTATAATAGTCAAACACAGGTGTCCACAACTTTTTTGTATGAAAGATTTATCTGAAGCCATTAGCAAACTGCAACCCCCGGAAGCCAAAGAGCTGTCCGAAAAGCTGAAAGCCAAGGGAACCTCGCAGAAGGATATCACGACGGAAATGCTTACCGTGACAGGTATGCACAGACTGCTGTCGTCCCTCTCAAGGGATGAATTCAGGGTCCTGCAGGTAGTGTACGGCGGCGGCAACGGTAAAACGTTAGGCGAGATAGAAAAGGAGCTGAAAATCGGGGTTCCCGCGATAGCCGCCATTTCCAAGAACCTGTCAAAGCATTCCATGGTATTCGCCATAAAAAACAGGCAGCTCCTCAACAACAAGATGGATAAAATCTATGCCATCACCGAGCTTACAGGCATGATAAACTTCGTCGGACAGGAAACCATCGCCTCCCGAATCAAGAGGCTGACCCACCTGATCCCGGAAAGGATGCCCGGCCTCCAAACGAAGCCGGCAGCCAGGAACAAAAAAACCGATATCCTCGCACAGATCCTTACTTCGGGCTGCATTCTGTCGCTCTCCGAGCTCGAGACCCATTTCACCAGGGAGGACCTGGATAAAAACCTGCCCCAGATGTCGGAGAACGGACTCATCAACCTGTATCACTGTTATGACCCGGTATACGCCTGCTACCTGACGATCGGCGAGGGAATAGATTCCGAGAGCCTCGGGAACGCGATTAATGGACATCCCGCGACAGGCATCAACGTTCACAACAGGTTCTTCATGCTGCTGTGCCTTCTTTACGCATACGACACGATTTCGACCTACGGGCTCTTTTTGACGAAGCAGTTCGAATTCAGGAAAATCGATAAAAGAAAAATCGAAGAGTCCATGACCAGGATATTCGACTCCGTAGGATCCGAGGTAAGCCCGGAGACCACGGCCCAGCTGGCGCTTTACGTTCTCAACAGGATGAACTGCCTCAGGCTGAACAAGGATGTCGCGACCATTTCACTGCTGAAAATCGAGAAGGAACTGGACCAGCCGCCCAGGCTCCTTGTTAAGACACTGAAATCCCTGAACACGCAGAATCCCGACCAGAAACACTTCGATCCGCCCTTTGCGATACCTTCATTCGAGATGATTCACTCCATGATCAAAATCCTGTCAAAAACTGGACCAACACACCAGGACTTTCTGAAAATGATGGTTGTGACCGAATTGATTTCCTTCAATGAAAACAAGCAGATAGAAGCGGCGATCAACCACAGCAGGTCCGAGACCTCGAAATACCGGGAAGCGATAAATCTACTCTGCATGATGGGGATTATAGAAATAAAAAACGGCCTTACGGTGCTGTCGGATATAGGACTCGAAATTTCCTCATTCATACTCAGGGCCCATTATGAAACCGCGGAGCCCGAGTCAAAAAAAAGCATATACATCAACCCGGACTTCACCCTGATAATCCCGGTAAACGAGGTCAGCTCTTCCGACCTCTACAACCTCCTGACGCACACCGACATCATCAAGAACGATTTCGTCCTGCACGCTCTGATAAGCAAGGCATCCATCGTGAAGGCCAGGAAGAGGGGCATGTCCTTTAAAAAATTCCTGGATACGCTGAAGGATCATTCCAAGAACGAGCTTCCGCAGAATCTGAGTTTCCTTTTGACTGAATGGTCGAACCAGACCATCAACATGGACATATCCTATTCAATCCTGCTGAAAACCAGTCATCCCGCCTTTCTCGACGAGATATCCTACGGGAAAATGAAAAATTCCATTGTAGAAAGGATATCGGAACACTATGCCATAATAAAAAAGGAGCATATTGACGAGATCGTGAAGGCCGCCCGCAAAAAGGACGCGGTCATCTCGCTTTTCACGAGCTTTGAATCAGAAGATTGATTGATAATTGACTGGAGACTGATCTCGGATCAATCCTTGGTGACAATGATCTGTTTTGAGTGTTTCCAATTGAGAAATTCCTGGAGAGCCTTTATTATCCCCTCCTGCACGAAAAACAGTTTGTTATTAAGCTTTACCAGGGCCCCCTTGTAATGGGTATATTTAAACTGGTGGTCGATCCATCCGATGAGCTCGACCTTGTTCCAGTTCGTGGTGGATTTAAGCAACGGAAGCTTTCTTAAATGCAGTTCCCTTATCTTTCCGTCCCTCACGGATTCAGCAAGAATGCTCTCCCACTCCATAACCCAATGACTCCCTGAAATTAAATAAATAAACTACTCAAACGGACACGGCAATATTGAAGCCGTGTCAAATGATGATACCCGAAAAATGAAAGGTCAAACCTTTTCATGCTTTGACAGCCTGCTTTTAAGGGCGCCGACTTCAGCAAGCAGCCTCTCGATTTCATCGGAAAGGCTCCTGTTCATTTTCTTTTCCTTTTCTATTATCTCCTTCATCTCAACGGCCTCGTTTCTGCCGAGCTCCTCAATGTTGTCCTTGGCATCTATGGTCCTTTTTGCTTCCCTGAGCTCCTGCGAGGAAAAATTGATTACCGATTCCTGGGCCTCGATGATACTTTTAGCTTCCATCAGCTCCCTTCTCCTGAGGTCTCCGAGCATCTCCTCGGCATTGATCCTCTGCCGCATATCAAACAGATCGCTCCGCCGCAGAATGGCAAGGCCCTTTATCTGGCTGTTGAGCTTCGTCTGTTCCCTCATCAGGTTTTTTTCGAATTTAACGATTTTCTCGAAGGTCACCTTTTCATTTTTGGATTTAAAAATTTCATTTCTGTTTATGTCAAGAAGGCCCTCGAACGCCTCGAGCCTTATTTCGGCCTCCTTGGAAATGTATTTCATAATCTCCCTGTATCTTTCAACAATTATGGTTTTTTCAATCAGGAGGAGGAACTCCCTCTTGCAGACGGGCCTGCATATGAATTCAAGGTGGAACGAGTTGAATGACAGCTTGAGCGCCTCCCTCATGCTCTTCTTGCTGAGTATGATGAACTTGGGGTTGCTCTGAATTTTAAAATTCGAAGAAATCGATTCCAGAAGTTTTTTTATATCAGTTTTCTGCAGATCGAATATGAACAAATTTATATCGTCGCCGCTTATGTTGGCGTTCTTCAAATTAAATCCGTTCGGGTTTGCAATCCTGATTCCAAGAGTCCTGATGGAATCCCTGAGTTTTACACCCTCTTCGTTGTCTGTTAAATACCAGAGCGTCACAGCTTCCATATCAATATCCAGAATATTATTCTTCCATTTATACAAAAACAACAAGTAAAAAAAAACAACCATTTTTTATTTGCACAGACAAAACAAGCCGTATTTTTCCAAAAGCCGGATCGGCGGAATGCGGCGATTAAGGCGGGCGAATGACTGCAATGCGCATGAATTTCAATCTCAACCCGTAAAAGAATAATCTGTTTCAGATCGGAAAAAGTTTCGATGGACGTATTAAAAAAAACAGGGCGCACGGATTCCAACCCGGATGAAAATCCCCGAAAAAAATTCATTACAAAAAATCAGGGGTAACGCTTCGAGGGTGAAAAATATTGAGGATGAACCAATCAGCATAGAAAGGCCCGGCGGAGCGTTTAAAAAATAAACGGCGGGATTCAGCCGTTCATTTGATCACCATATCGATCCCGCCCTTCTTGTCCCTTGTCAGGACCACCTCGGAAGCGACTTCACCCGAAAGCCTCGGATCCGAGGACCTTAATTTTTTAAAATCGCTTTTTTCAAGGAAATCCCGGAGAAGGTCGATTTTTTCCTCGAGAACACCTTCAACATCATCTGTGGTAAAATAATCGTCCATCAGGCGGGTGTAAACTTTTTTCGCCACTGTTTCAATGCAGTGGTTTTCAACATGAAGATTGAGTTTGACGGGCATCGGAAAACTCCGTTGAAAAATAATCTGTCCCTGTGATCCGGGGTATTACTTTACAGTCCGGCGGATGCGGCCGCAAATCCATTGTCACCGCCTCGCCGTAAAACCATCAAGCTATTTGGACAATATCCACCGGATTGATTTTTTTACAACAATTTAACTGAAAAAAAATCACCCTCGAGAAACCGCACCGGATGAAAAATCCGGCCTTCGGCATGGCAGTCAATTACAAACCGGAACCCGCCACGAGTTCCATAAAAGCGCATGTATTTTTTTATAAAAATAATTTCTTGCAAAAAAAAGGGCATTCTGTCACCTGTCCACCATCTTTTGACGGTGGTATAAATGCGAAGAATCAGATTAATAGCCACAGCGGCCGTATTCTCGGCAATGCTTCTCGGATACAACAGCACGCTGTTTTCATGGGGACTCTTCAACCTGTTTTCCGATACAAGCTACACGGAATCAGGATTGAAAAAAGCGGAAAATTTCGATCCGGACAGGGACATACTCTACCTGCCGAAAATGGAAGGGAAAAGCATTTTCCAGTCGGCGAACGACCTTTCCATCTGCAGAAAAAAAGACGTGCGGAAATACATTTACATTTATCTGACATCCGGAAGGGAATACCTGAAAAAATCCATCGAACGTTCCTACATTTACAGGGACATTATCGATGAGGAATTCAGAAAAAACGAAATACCGCCCGAACTCTCCCTTCTGCCGCTTCTTGAAAGCGGGTTCAATCCGAACGCGGTTTCCAGAAGCAGGGCGATCGGCCTCTGGCAGTTCGTCAGCAACACATCAACGCCGCTCGGACTCAGGAGCGACAGGTGGGTCGAGGAGAGGAGGGACATTCAGAAATCGACGCAGGCGGCGATCAGGCACCTGAAAGGGCTTTACGGAACCCTCGGATCATGGGACCTGGTACTGGCCGCGTACAACGGGGGATACGGGCAGGTCAGCAGGGCAATGAAAAAAACAGGCGCAAAAAACATATGGGAGCTCATAGAGAGCGGCGTCCTTACCCGGCAGACCTCGGAATACGTACCCAGGTTCGTTGCCATGCTCATGATATACAAAAACCAGCGCCTTTTCGGGATAAGCGATGAAATCACCATCCCGCGGATCGAAAACAGCGAATACGTCGTATTTGAATTTCCGGTAGATATTAAAAAGCTTTCATGGGCATCCGGGGTGTCCATAGAAACAATTAAATCAATGAATCCCGAGCTTAACAGCGGCGCGACGCCGCCGTACAAAAACGAATACGTGCTCAGGATGCCTTCCCGGTCGGTAAAAGGAATCGAAGAAAAAATGGACCGGCTCAGGGCGGAAAACAAAAGGCAGACCATACACAGGGTAAAAAAAGGCGAATGCGTAGCATCTATCGCCAGGCAATATAAAAAAAAACTTCACTGATAATCAGGCGCAACAGGATCAAAAACCCGAACAGCCTTGCTCCGGGAATGATTCTCTACATCCCGTAACCGGTATTTGATGAATAATGCAATTTATTATCTTGACTTTTAGACGGCCGATAAAAGAATTCTTTAATAAGACATTCCGGCATGAAGCCGGGCCGGTGCGCCGGAACCGGCGGGACAACAGCGATCGCGACACAAAAATGACCGGGCCAAAAAAGGAGGAGGCATGACACTTCCAGGGGGATGGGAACTTATAATAATTGTTGCTGTCATAATCGTTGTTTTAGGCGGAAGCAAGGCCGCATCATCGATCAAAAACGCGGGCAGGGAAATCTACAAAGCTAAAAAGGAACTGGACGATATAAAAGACATTGTAAAAAAATAGGGACACCACAAAGACGATAGTTTTTATGTTCACAAGTAATTCACATGCCTGGAGACGATCAAATTGGACACATATGAAATAACCGGAGGGAAAAAGCTCTCCGGAGATGTAACGGTTTCGGGGGCTAAAAACGCGGCCCTTCCCATAATAGTCGCCAGCCTCCTGGCTGACGGTGAAACCATCCTGAAAAACATACCGGATTTGATGGATATTAGAACCATAATCACCGCCATCGAGCACCTGGGCGCATCAACTGAATTCCATAAAGAGAAAAACACTCTTAAAATAAAGGTCGGGAACATCAAAAACGCGGACCTCCCCTATGATCTGATGAAGACCATGAGGGCGTCTTATTACGTAATGGGGCCCCTTCTCGCCAGGATCGGCGAGGCCGATGTATCGCTACCGGGCGGATGTGCGATCGGTGAAAGGCCGGTCGACATACACCTGGCCGGCTTCGAGGCCATGGGAGCGGTAATTAAACTCGAGCACGGCTATATAAAGGCCAGGGCCAAATCCCTGAAGGGCGCGGAATATACCATGAGAAAGATATCCGTCGGCGCCACGGCCAATATCATGATGGCAGCGGTTCTCGCCTCCGGCCGTACGGTTCTTGAAAATTGCGCAATGGAGCCGGACGTTGTAGACCTCGGAAACTTTCTATTAAAGATGGGCGCCAGGATATCCGGCCTCGGAACGGAAAGGATAGAAATAGAGGGCGTAAAAAAGCTCAATCCGGTGGAATACAGCATAATTCCGGACAGGATCGAGGCCGGGACTTTTCTCCTCGCAGGAGCCATAACCAGGGGCAAAATAAAGGTGTCCAGGGTGGTCCCGGAACATATCGGCGCCCTTACGGACACCCTCGAGGAGATTGGATTCCGCCTGGAAAAGGGCCCCGACTGGGTTAAAATCAGCCCATCGCAAAAACTTCAGGGCACGAAGATCAAAACCCTGCCTTTTCCCGGTTTTCCCACCGACCTCCAGGCGCCAATAATGTCGGTTTTCACCACCATACCGGGGATCAACGTGATAATAGAGACAATTTTTGAAAACAGGTTCACTCATGTCGGGGAGCTGAGGAGAATGGGAGGGGATATTACAATAGAAGGAAACGTGGCGATAATTAAAGGCGTGAAAGGCCTGTCCGCAGCCCCGGTCATGATGTCGGACCTCAGGGCAGGCGCCTCCCTCGTACTTGCCGGACTCGCGGCAAAAGGTAAGACCGAAATCAGAAGGATTTACCATTCCGACAGGGGTTATGAAAAATTATCTGAAAAGTTACAGGCGCTTGGTGCCGATATTGTAAGGGTAAGGGGAGGCAATCCTTAGACCCAGGGCCTCTCCATCCTATACGGGGGTTCCCAGATGGTAAAAGGCATTTATACCGGCGCAAGCGCCATGATCGCCCAGCAGGCCAAGATGGACGTTGTTTCCAACAACCTCGCCAATGTCGATAAAACAGGGTTCAAACGGGACCTTGCCATTTTCAAGGCCTTTCCAGACATGCTCATCAGGCGCGTCAACGAAAGCGGGCTCGGGATCGTTCCGGCCGGTTCATACGACAACATGCCCATAGTCGGCAAACTGGGAACGGGTGTAGAGGTAAACGAAGTCTTCACGGAGTTCGAACAGGGAGCGCTCCAGAGGACGGAAAACAACCTTGACCTGGCCCTGGACGGCAGGGGATTTTTTACCGTCCAGACCGAACGCGGGGAAAGGTATACCAGGGACGGTGGATTCACAATCAACCAGGACGGGGTCATGGTTACCAAGAACGGGAACCCGGTCATGGGTGAAAACGGCATCATCATACTCCAGCACAACAACTTCATGATAAACGAAAGGGGCGAGGTCCTGGTAAACAATGCGCTCTCAAGGGAGCCCAGGGACGTCGTAAGCATGCAAAACAACGATTGGAATGATCCGGTCGTGATTGACAGGCTTAAGCTCGTCGATTTTGAAAAGATACGCGAACTCAAGAAAGAGGGGGACTCGCTGTACAGGGAAACCGAATACTCGGGCCCTCCCCTGCCACCCGAAAACCTCAAGGTGGAGCAGGGATTTCTCGAAAAATCCAATGTCAGCATCATACGGGAGATGGTGGACATGATAGAGGTCCAGAGAAGCTACGAGGCCAACCAGAAAACCATACAGACGCACGACCAGGAACTGGGCAGGCTGATCAGCGAAGTGGGCCGATAGTTTAATAATCTTCCAGGGCGGCCTTCCTGTCGCCGAATTCTCTCATGATGCAGTAGCTCGAGTAATAATATACCTCCCTGGCAAGAAATCCAACCTTGCTGAACCAGCTCCTGTAAAGACTGGTCGGGGTCGGGGCCTGTACGGCGTCCATCCCGAAATCGCCTGCGATTTTCATGGCCCTCATCATGTGGAGCGGATCGCTTACGATGAGCATTTTTTTCAGCCCGTTCTTCCTGCAGATCTCGTTCGCGAAATAGAGGTTCTGCATGGTGGTCCTGGACCTGGTCTCGAGCAGGATGTCCTTTTCCGGTATCTCCTTGTCCATTACGGCGTAATTCCTGGCGACGATCGATTCGGGGGGTTCGTTCCTGCTGTCCCTTGCGCCGGTAAATATGATTTTCCCCACGTAACCGTTTTTATAAAGCCAGACGGCGTGGTTGATCCTCTCCCTGAAAACAGGCGATGGGTCGCTTCCCCATGAGGCCGCTCCCAGCACCACTGCGACATCGCCGCGGCCGCCAGGATCCGAGGAAAAATTATATATCCGCCAGGCCAGGTAAACAGGCGGCAGAAAAATAACCGTCAGCAATACGGCCAGAAGTTTCTTCATTAACGACATCTTTTAATTGTTGTGTTCCAAATAATTTTAAACGACTTTCATTCCATTTCAGGTCTTGGCCTGCAGGTTTACCGGCGCTGGTTCCTGCTTAGCGCTGTCCCAGTAGGGCGATATCTCCAGGAGCCTGTTGACTATCCCCGGGATGACGGATATGACGTAATCGATCTCTTCACCGGTCGTAAACCTGCTCAGGCTGAACCTGATCGAACCGTGCGCGGAGGTAAATGGAACGCCCATGGCCCTGAGAACATGCGATGGCTCCAGCGATCCTGAAGAGCATGCCGATCCGGATGATGCCGATACCCCGGCCTGATCGAGGTACAGCAGTATGGCCTCGCCCTCAATGAACTCGAAGCCGATGTTGGTAGTGTTCGGGACCCTGTTCTCCGCGGACCCGTTCAGCATCGAGTTCTTGAACATGCCGAGGACCGTTTTTTCGAGCCTGTCCCTCATCGACGCCATCTTCTTCATTTCCCCGGGACGGGAAAGATGAGCTGCAGCCATCTCCGCGGCCTTACCGATGCCGACTATGCCCGGAACGTTTTCGGTCCCTGGCCTTCTGCCCTTCTCCTGGTGCCCGCCGTAAAGGATGGGACGTATCCTGGTACCCCTCCTGACGTAAAGCACGCCCACCCCCTTCGGCGCGTGGAATTTATGCCCGGATATGCTGAGCAGATCGCAATTGATCCTGTTGACGTCGATGGGGACCTTCCCGGCCGCCTGCACCGCGTCAACATGGAATGGAACCCCCCTTTCCCTGAGAAAGGCCCCGATCTTCTCCACCGGGAATATTACGCCCGTTTCATTGTTGGCGTACATGATCGAGACAATCGCCGTGTCGTCGTCGACTGAATCCATCAGGTATTCCAGGTCCAGCGTGCCGTTTCTGTCGACAGGGACATGGGTAATCCTGTAGCCGTCCCGTTCGAGCTTATTGCACAGGGCGACTACCGCGGGGTGCTCGACCCTTGATGTGATTATATGCTTTTTATTGGTATAATACGCGATTGTTCCGGAGATGGCAAGATTGTCGCTTTCGGTTCCAGTGCCGGTGAACACGATTTCGTAATCATGGTCGGCCCCGAGGAAACCGGCCACTCTCTCCCTGGCCTTCTGTATCTCACTGCCGACGCTTCCGCCGAAACTGTGAATACTGGAGGGGTTTCCGTACCTGCCGGTAAAAAAAGGAAGGATGGCCTCAAGGACCTCAGGGTCAACCATCGTGGTAGCGTTGTTGTCCAGATAAACCTGCATCGTAGATCTCCGTTAAGATAATTTATTATGCCCGCTCATGCAATACGGCTAATCCCTTCCCGCCTCGAAGACGAGCATGTCGTCCTCCACGAACTCCCTGAGCTTGTCCTCCACGAAATTCTTCAGGGTCAAGTCCGAGAGCCTGCAGTTCGCGCAGCTGCCCCTCAGCGCCACGTAGACCTTCTTCCCGTCTATGTCCACGAGGTCTATGTTGCCGCCGTCCTTCTGGAGCTCCGGCCTTATCACGTTGGCTATCGTATCCTCCACCAGCTGCAGCCGCTTGATGTTCGTAAGCGGTTTTTTTTCGGCGGGCCTGTCCGCCGACTCTGCGAATTTTTTCAGCTCGTCGCTTATTATGTCCTCGATCCTCGGTATGCAGGACCCGCAGGCGCCGCCGGCCTTGGTGTAATTGGTCACGTCCTCCACGGTCTTGAGCTTGTTCTCGGAGATGACCTTGCGAATAAGCTTGTCCGTCACCCCGAAGCAGTGGCAGATGATTTCGCCATCGGTGTCTTCCGAGTGCGAGATGTCCTCCCCCCTCCACTTTGCGATGGCCTTGTCGAGCGCCTCGTTGCCCATGACCGAACAGTGCATTTTTTCCTCCGGAAGGCCGCCCAGGAAGTCCGCGATGTCCCTGTTCGTGATCTTCCTGGCCTCTTCAACCGTCCTGCCCTTTATCATTTCGGTAAGCGCGGACGAGGAAGCGATCGCGCTGCCGCATCCGAAGGTCTCGAACTTGGCGTCCGTGATGACGTCGTTCGCGTCGATTTTAAGGTAGAGCTTCAGCGCGTCGCCGCAGACGATGCTCCCAACCTCGACGACTACGTCCGCGTCGCTGATGCTCCCGACGTTTCTGGGATTGGTATAGAGTTCCTTGACCTTGTCGGTATAATTCCACATTTCAAAAACCTCCGCCGTGAAAAAATAATATAATAACTATTCCGCGTCGTTGTCAATAAATTACTCGTCCGGATGGATTCGTGAACCTCCTCCCGATTGTCCAGGGGCGGATTGAATTCCGCGGTTTTTGCATAAAACCTTTTTTTAAATCAGATGGAATAATCATCAACGCTTCCTGACCTTTTCTTCTTGTGCTTTTCAACAAGGTCCTCGAGCGAAATATTTCCAAGATAATCCGAAAGAAGGGCACTCATATCTTCCCATACCTCCCGGGTTATACAGGCCCCCGACCTGTTGCAGACGCCGGGGTTCTTTACGCAGTCAACCAGGCTTATATCGCCCTCAAGCGGCTCGACGATTTCCCTGATGGTTATTTCAGAAGCGGGTCTTGCCAGGATATAGCCCCCGTGGGCGCCCCTGAAGGTTGTCACCAGTCCGCTTGCCTTCAGCGGTATTATGATCTGGCTGAGATACTTTTCAGAAATCTCCTCCGAAAGGGCGATCTGCTTTAAGAAAATTGGCCCCTTCTTATCGCTGGCACCCAGCGCCACCATAAGCCTGACGCCATATCTTGAACGGGTAGAAAGCCTCATATGAGTAATCCTTTTTTATAAATATACTATTTATTTAATCGTTTTAGTAGTATTTTTGTCAAATATTTATTTGCTCAAGCCATTATTTGAATTTCCCGGCACTTTATCATTGACAATCCAGCGTACATTTTTCTGATTTTATATATGCCCGATGCATATGACGATTATTATAAAATGCTGACCCACAGGACCGGAATCATACTCGGCCCAGAAGTCATGGATGCGCTTTCCGGAACAAGGGTTATAATTTTCGGTATCGGTGGCGTCGGAAGCTGGTGCGCCGAAAGCCTGATCAGAACGGGAATCAGGCATATTACCATTGTAGATTCCGACATCATTTCGCCCACCAATTCGAACAGACAGATACAGGCGGTTTATTCAAACACCGGCAAATCAAAGGTCGAGGAGCTGAAAAAAAGACTTAACGACATCAATCCCCTGGCGGAAATCCATGCGGTACATTCGTCCTACGATGAATCCACATCCGGCAATTTCAATCTTTCATCATTTGATTACGTGATAGACGCAATCGACAGCCTGAAAAACAAGATCCTGCTCATCGAGAACTGCATCGGATCCGGAGTGAGATTCTATTCTTCCATGGGAGCGGGCGCAAAAACCGATCCGACCAGGATAAAAATCGACCCGATATCCAGGACAAGAATATGCCCGCTGGCCAGGCTCGTAAGAAGCGGCCTCAGAAAGAAAAAACTGCCGCTGGATTTCCTCTGCGTTTACAGCGATGAGGACCCCGTGTCAACGGCTGACATTCCTGAAAATCCTGAAAAAAAAACCGACATCACGGAAAAAAGGGCCGCGTTTGCGATGGAAACCGGCAAAAAAGCCGTCGACTGGAGCGGCGGAAGAAAAAAACCCATCGGCTCACTCGTCCATGTTACCGCCGTATTCGGAATGATGCTGTCGGGCCTGGTAATAAACGACGTGAGAAATTTCGTCACTCGCGGTCATGCTGACGCCTTCCCGTCTTCACCGGCAAACGGCTCCCAATTGGAGCATAAAAAATAATTCACGTCCTCGCTAAATGAATTGACTTAATGAATAATTATAATATAAATTTTATACACAAAAAATCGTCTTGATGTATCAAATTTTTTTCCGGGAACCCGGCCGGGTTTTACCGGAAAACCGCATGGGAGCCCCAATGAGGAAGAAGGACTCAAAGGAAACCGAAAACAAAACCGCCGAAGGCTCTTCCGGATCCCTGCAGCAGGAGTGCGAAAAGTACAGGTACATATTCGAAAAATCCCCCACCTTCACCATGATCCTGGATACATACGGAACGGTCATCGAATTCAACGAGGCCGGCGAAAAAATATACGGATACAGGTCCGAAGGTGAACCCCTTCATTTCCTTGATTTCATACATGAAAACGAGACCGAACATACCAGTAGATTCTTCATTCTCCTGATTGAAGAAGCGAAAAAAATCAAGAGATCATGGGACTGGAAAAAAATCGAGTCCGACGCGGCATACAGGGAAAAATGCTACATGGAAATCAACGGCCTGGGCGTCAGCCATGGAAGCACGAAGGCCTTCAACAAGGACAGGGACAGGGTGTTCGACCAGGAATTTAACGTGAACCTTCTCGTCGACAGGACCACCCTCAAGATAAAGGGATTCATAATAACTTCGATCGACGTAACGGAAAGGAACCTCTATAAAACCAGGCTGGAGGAATCCAAGGAAAAATACAGGGAGCTCTTCCGTTCCATGCCGTTTTTCTCGATGGTGATCGACACAGAGGGAAGGGCCGTGGAATTCAACTACAGGTCGATGGCGGATTACGGAATAGAATCGGACGACCAGGTCGTTTACTTCACAGACTTCGTCCACAGAGACGACCATGACAAGGCGAAGAACCTCTTCATAAACCTTTACACCGAGGCCAATGCGCTCAAGAACCTCTGGATCAACGAGAAAAGCATCACCAAGGAGGAATGCCTCAAGAGGCTCAGGGAGCTCGGGATCTGGAACGAACCGATTAAGCTGGCGAACAAAAAAGGAAACAGGACCTGGGAGACCGAATTCAGCGCCAAGCTCTGGATCAGCGTGTCGGATTTAAAAATAAAGGGCGCCCTCGTGTCGTCGCTGGACGTTACGGAGAGGAACCTGTACAGGATAAAGCTCGAGGAATCGGAAAAAAAGTACAGGGAGCTCGTCGAGAAAAAAACGAGGGACATCATTTTCTCCCTCGATTCGGAGGGTAAATTCCTGACCGCGAACAGGAACATGACCGACAAGCTGGGATATATTGAAAATAAAATCATCGGCATCGACATAATCGAGATATTATACAGCGGGACCCTTGACGAAGACCAGATAAACATCGAGATCTTCAGGGAAAACCTTGAAAAAGTCCTGAAAAAGGGAGAAAAAAGCATCAGGTTCAACGCGGTCTGCAACCACAAGTTTCTCGGGGAGCCGGTGACCCTCCAGTTCAAGCTCGACCCCATCATGGAAAACGGCAGAATAAACGGCGTCATGGGTTTCGCAACGGAGATCTCGGACGACCCGATAAGGCAGTACCTGATCGGAGAAAACCAGTCGTTTGAAATTGACAATAAGCTCACCCTGGCGGATGAAATCAGCTACAAGCTCACCAGGAATCTCCAGAAGCATTTTCCCAAGGGAAAGGTGGACCTGCTCAGGCTCGGCCTCAGGGAGATGATAGTGAACGCGATAGAGCACGGGAACCTCGGGATAACCTATGACGAAAAAACGAACGCCCTTGAAAACAATACCTATCACAGCCTGCTGAGGGAAAGGCAGTATGGAACGGAATCATCCGCTAAAAAGGTCTGGATCGGTTATGAGCTTACCGGGAAAATGGTGAAGTATACCGTGAGGGACTGCGGCGGCGGGTTCAATTATAAAGACATACTGGAAGCAGACTCAAACGACATCAACAACATCATGAGCCAGCACGGCAGGGGAATAATCATCACCCGCTCCATCTTCGACGAGCTGAAATACAACAAGGAAGGAAACGAAGTTATCATGGTTACCTATACCGACCGTCCCGAATAATCCCGCCGGATTCATAACCCTGTCGGCGGACCTGAAAAAATATCACGCTGAACGTTCATTAGGCCCCATTATGTCTCTTTATGACCTTCCATGGCCGTTTTTAATCATTAAATGACCCGAATCAATCCATTTTTTACATTCAGTTTATTCCGGATCATATCGATATAAATATTGTATCAATATTCATAAGAGGAACGACGTGAACCTTAACCAGATAATATTAAGGAAAAATGTTTCCGCTGAAACGCAGAGACCGGAACACTCCTACGGAAAGGAAGCCCTTCCATCGTCGAATTTTTTTGACATTCTCAAAAACGAGGTGAAGGCGGCCGGCCTCCCGGAAATCGGAAGCGAGACGCGCCTGCCTGACGCGGCGGAAAGGCCCGCCAGGGATTCCGCGAGCGACAGGATGGACGCAAAAAAAGAAGCCGGGTGGAACGACAGTCCGGCCCCCGAGCATGCCGCCCACGATGAAAAAACCGAAAAGCCGCGGGAGCAGGAAACCACCGCCCTTAAAAGCGGCACGGATGAAGCGAAAAGCGCCGAGAAAAAAACGGAAGCCGGTACCGGAGACGGCGTGAACAGGAATGAAACGCTTCAGAAAAAACCCGGACTCGAAGAACCGCATAAAAAAGAAACAAAACCAAAAATGAAACCCATGGAAAACGACTGGACCATACAGCTTTCAGGGATTCTCGACGGGATATCCTCTCTTCTCTCGGGCATAAAAAAAGACGAGGCCGGCCAGTCAAAACTCCTGCCCGGGCACGGGGAACAGGCCGGATTCAACAAATCCGCGGCGCACGACGCCCAGATCAAGAAGCTGATGGAAGCGATAAAATCCTCCCTTGACAGAATCGATCTCGGGAATATTGAAAAAAAAGGACCGGCAGGACTCAGGGAATCGATCGCGGGCATCAGGGAAATCATTACAAGGATGAATTCCGCGAAAAACAGGGGGCCGGAGTCGCAGCTGGCCGCCAGGGACCAGTCCCTGATTTCAGAACTTAAAGAGGCGCACGTAAAAATTGAAACGATCGCCGGCGCCCTCAAGAACGAAAAATTCGACCATTCTTTCAAGCATGAATTCGGAGAGGCCGGCGCGAATAGCGGATCATCCAGGAACGGGTCAGCGAGGTCCGCCGACGCCGGGATCATACAGAGGGGGATACCCTTCAGGGAGCACCTGAATGAAATAATTGAAAACGCCAGGATCACCGTGAAAGACGGCCAGAACGGAACATTCCACCTCAGGCTCCATCCGAAAGAGCTGGGGGTCGTGAGGGTGAACCTCGGCCTCGAACAGGGCGTGGTGCACGGCAGGTTCCTCGTCGAAAGCCAGGAGGCAAAGGAGCTCATAATGTCAAACCTCTCGGCGGTCAGGGAACAGCTGACAGAGGCGGGAATATCCGTCGGAGAATTCCAGGTGAACGTGAGCGACCACAGCAACAGGTCCTTCGGCGAGAAGGAGGACTCCGGAAACGCGGCGGCCGTCATGAATGAACAGTTCGAAGAAATACTTGCGGAATACGAAAGCAACGCGGCCGCACTTCACAACGGCAGCATCAATCTGATCATATAGGAGCCGAAGATGAAAATCGAAATGTCCGCCGCCGATAAGTCGAAGGCGGCAGTCCAGGCCGATGAATCGAACAAGAAACTGGGAAAAAGGGGCGTAAACCAGGGAGGCAACCTTGGGAAGGAAGCGTTCCTGAAGCTCCTCATCACCGAGCTCAAACACCAGGACCCGACCAGACCCATGGAGGACAAGGAGTTCATCTCGCAGATGGCGCAGTTTTCATCGCTCGAGCAGATGACCAACATCAACAAGGAAATGGAGTCGATGCTTAAAAGCACCAGGTCCACCGAGGCCTTCTCCCTGCTCGGCAAAAGGATCGAGGCCTTCAACCCGTCTACAAACATCAAGACGGCAGGTGTGGTGACCTCCGTAATCAACAAGGAGGGCGATATCAGACTGAAGGTGGGCGAAACCGAGGTCTCTCTCGTTGACGTCCATGCGGTATACAGTACGGAAAACAGGAAGAAAGCGAACAGGGAGGTTCAGCCGGTTGCTGGTCCAGAAAAATACATGGAGCACAGCACGAGAATAAATTCGTCGTTTATCAGCGAAAAATAATTCACTAGGAGTTATGCACTATGATGCGAGCATTGTATTCAGGTGTTGCCGGTCTTAAGAACCATCAGACCAGGATGGATGTAATCGGCAACAATATTGCCAACGTCAACACCTACGGCTTCAAGACAAGCCGGGTCACCTTCCAGGACATGCTGTCCCAGACGATAGCCGGCGCGGCCAAACCGGAGGAAAGCCGGGGCGGCGTCAACCCGAAGCAGGTGGGACTCGGCATGACGATCGCGTCGATCGACAAGATTTTCACGCAGGGAAGCCTCCAGACCACCGGCAACCAGACGGACCTCGCCATATCCGGCGACGGATTCTTCGTCATCGCGGACGGCGACAAGAAATACTACACCAGGTCCGGAACCTTCGGCCTCGACAAGGACGGGAGCATGGTCAATCCGTCAAACGGCCTCAAGGTCCAGGGCTGGATGGCCAGGAGAGGCGAAAACGGCGAGATGGTCGTAAACCCGAGCGGCTCAACGGAAGACCTGATCGTTCCCATATACGGAAAGATAGACGCAAGGGAAACGAACAACATTAAATACAAATGCAACCTCGATTCCAGGACAAACATAGTGCCGCCCAACGCGACCGCGAAGATGAGGGCGTCGGCCGGCATCACGACGAATATAGACGTCTATGATTCGCAGGGAAAAGCCCACAGGCTGACAATGCTCTTCTGGAAAACCGGATTCAACCAGTGGAGCGCCTCGGCCGCGGTGACGGACTCCATGGGCCAGGTCACCCTCGATGTGCTGCCCGGCGCCGGACAGGCGAACCAGGCAAATCCGTCAAGCAGGATAAATCTCAAATTCTCTCCGGACGGCAAGCTCGTATCCGTGGGCGACGAATCCTCCGCGGATGAGCTCAACCAGGGCAAGCTTTCAGTAAAGGCGAACTACAGGGTTCCCGGCGATCCCACCGTGAGATCAATCGAGCTCAACCTCGGCAAAGCCGGCGTGCTCGAGGGCATAACTCAGTTCGCGTCCCAGACGACCACGAAGGCCGTGGAACAGGACGGCTACAACATGGGATACCTTGAATCATTCAACGTCGACAATTCCGGAAAGATTACCGGGGTCTACACGAACGGCACCAAGCAGTTCATAGGCCAGGTCGCCATGGCCGTTTTCACCAACCCGCAGGGGCTCACCGCGAACGGGGAGAACCTCTTCGAGGTCTCGAACAACTCCGGCCTGCCGAACGTGGGACCGGCGTCCGAGGCCGGCAGGGGAAAGGTTGTGGCCGGCACCCTCGAGATGTCGAACGTCGACCTCTCCGACCAGTTCACCGACATGATCGTCACGCAGAGGGGCTTCCAGGCGAACTCGAAATCGATCACGACATCGGACCAGATGCTGCAGGAGCTTCTTACCCTGAAACGCTGATCGGGATAGCGGTTTAAACGTGAAATGAAAAAAGAAAGCCCGCCATACAGGCGGGCTTTCTTTTTTCATTTCATGAAGCCTTAAGGACAACAGGGAAATTATGATGCCCCTGCTACATCAATTATATCCGCGTCTATTCAGCCTTTCCCTCTGCCTGAGGCGGGCAATCCCTCCCTGCCGTACAGATCTTGAACGGCAAGTAAGCGGGACAGTGTCCGGTTACGGATGATTTAATCATCAACAGGCCAAGCACGAGAAGGATGACGAGCCCGAGAAATCCCGGCTCGATGATGATAATGTTTAAAAGAAAACCGACGCCCAGCAGAAACCTGATGTAGCGGTCTGTCATGCCCATATTCTTATTGTTGTCCATAATCAACTCCTGGAATAAATTAAATATTATGCCGGAACTGCCGGTTTCGACTGATTTATTTTCAGGAAAGGTTAAATAATCTGCAAGAAAAATTTTATTATTGACTATTTTTTTTCCGAAGAAATTCTCATCCATATTCCTGAAAGGCGGAACCAAAAATGGCAAGAATATTATCCGGTATACAGCCCTCCGGCACTTTCCACATTGGCAACTATTTCGCAATGATGAAGCCGATGATAGAATTCCAGAGGGAACACGAGCTCTTCTGCTTCCTGGCAAACTACCATGCCATGACCACCATCCAGAAGGCCTCCGAGCTCGAATCGTATACCATCGAGGCCGCCATAGATTTTTTGGCCCTCGGGCTCGATCCTGAAAAATCCCACTTCTGGGTGCAGTCGGACGTTCCAGAGGTGACCGAGCTCACATGGATCCTTTCCTGCCACACCTCGCTCGGCCTGCTGGAACGGAGCCACAGCTTCAAAGACAAGGTCGCGAGGGGCATCGTGCCGAATTCCGGCCTGTACATCTACCCGATACTCATGGCCGCGGACATCCTCATCTTCAAGTCCGACATCGTGCCGGTCGGCAAAGACCAGAAACAGCACCTCGAGATAACCAGGGACATAGCCACAAGGTTCAACAACACGTTCGGAGAAATTTTTACCGTGCCGGATCCCCTGATAGAGGACGAGATAGCGGTCATCCCGGGAACGGACGGCCAGAAAATGTCGAAGAGTTACGGCAACACCATAGGAATGTTCGAAGATGAAAAAACCCTGAAAAAAAAGGTGATGAGGATAGTCACCGACTCGACGCCGGTAGAGGACCCCAAGGACCCTGAAAAGTGCAGCATCTTCGCCCTCTACAGGCTGTTCGCCGACGAGGAACAGACCCAATCAATGAAGGAAAAATACCTGAAGGGAGGAACCGGATACGGCGAGGTCAAAAAGGAGCTCGCCGAATTGATGTGGAGGCGTTTTGAGCCCTTCAGAAAAAAAAGGCTGGAGCTTGAAAAGGACAGGGGCGAGGTTGCCAACATACTCAAAAAGGGGGCGGAAAAGTCCCGCGCGACGGCCGTGAAAACCCTTGACGAGGTCAAGAGAGCGGTCGGGCTGATTTACGGCTGAGAAGCCCCCGCAGCCTCTCTATCAGCAGGTAGATCATAAAGTAAACAAGGCTGAGATTGTTAAACAGGCCTGGTCAGCCAGGCCTGTTTAAAATATTAATTTCAAGAAATTTCGCTTTTTCAATGGATCCGTGAAAAAGACCGGCAGTGAGCCAGGCGTATATAAACGCACCGCCTTCTTATAAATACTGACCGCGGTCAAACCGGACTGGGAAACAGACGCCTTTTTATGTATTTCAACGGAACGAACATGGATACTTTTTCCTGGTATTCAACATAAACATTGCCGAATTCCCCCAGCAGCTTTTTTTCTTCAAGATATGTTCCTATGATGACATACAGGGTAATTATGCAGCTCACGATCAGCCTGGGGGCATCAAGATCCCTGGCCCAAATGAGCACGATGACCCCGGAATAAAAAGGGTGCCTGATAAGCCCGAGTATGCCAGACGAATCCAGGCGGCCGCTTCTGTTTAAAAGCCCGTGCTCCATGCCTTCCCTGGCCTGCTTAATACCTAAAAAAACCATCATGCTATAATGCCTGCCTCCCGCGATGAAAAGACCCACCCCGAGCGCCAGCATGGCATATTTTACAAAAATAAAATTACCTTCCCATTTGAAGAA
Source organism: Spirochaetota bacterium (assembly GCA_025457915.1). GTDB lineage: Bacteria > Spirochaetota > UBA4802 > UBA4802 > UBA5550 > JALOTL01. The sequence continues at coordinate 126,906 of JALOTL010000004.1, forward strand.
AACCTCTCCCTTCACCGATGTCGAGAATAAAAGCACCGGGACAAGGGTGGCGACGGCAAAGGCATTGAAAAAAATCCGGTAATACCTGTAGCGGTCTCCGAGCTTTCTCGACATGAAGCCCGAGAAAGCGTTTGAAATCATCGCGCTGTGCACCGCCAGATACGCGATCCATAAAGCGCCCAGCACCAGATAAGTATAAAGTTCATCATCGTAAAACATCCCCCGATCCTCCCTTGATTAATGATTAAAGAAATTTCATGCAGCAAAGCCGTGTATTGCCGGTCCTTCACTGCTTGTCGGCCGCGACACTACGCCTGGAGCAGGACGCGGTCAGGAGCCATAAACCGGCAATCATCATGGCAGCCGGCCAGATAAACTTCAATATTCCCGTACCCTCCGGGATGAATCCGAGGATCCTCCCCATCCATAAAAATCCCTCCGCCAGCAGCATTATTCCCATAACTGCGGCCATCCAGCAGAACAATCCCCTTTTCGCGGTTTTCCTGATATTCATATTATGCCTCCTTAATTTTCCTTGGTTTATCAGTTATATTTCTAATGACGGACACGGCATTTGAAAAGATACTCAGCAACATGAATTTTTTTTGAAAATATCCCTGCTTGCGTTTAGGGCAAAATCAGCATAAGCTGCCTGATGCCGGCAGGACCGGGCGATTTGCTTAAAATCAGCCAACTACAGGGAAAAAATGCTCATGGTATAGGGGTAAATGCCTGACAGCCGCAAAACCGTCCAGGGGAGGGAAACGGCACTATCTAAAAAATAAATCAGCAATCCAGGCAAGCTTCAGGCGGAAACCGGAGGCATCAATCATCATTATCGCGGGGAAGGGCCAACAATTCGCCGTCCTTGGTGTAAAAGCTGGTGCAGCCCTTTCTTAACTCTTCATACAGCCGCACCCTGGCCCTGTGGAGCCTAATTTTTACCGTCTCGATCGACAGGGACAGCCTGTCTGATATTTCCTCGTTGGACAGGCCGTCGAATTCGCTGAGCACGTAGATGTCATAGTAATTGCTCGGCAGTTTCTTCACGAATTCCACGTAACACTGGACCATTTCCTTTCTCATGATGGCGTCATCATGAGATTTGTGCCTTTTATCGGCCAGGTTTTCCAAATCCGCGCCGCTGCTTCCATCAGCCGCGGCCAGGGGTTTTACCGACACGATCCTCCTGGTGCTCCTGATGCTGTCCCTTGCCGTGTTCAGCGCGATTTTATACAGCCACGAGGAAAGGCTGGATTCGTCCTTGAGGGAATCCAGCGTCCTGCTGACCTTGATGAAAACCTCCTGGGTAAGGTCTTCAGCCATCTCCCCGCCGACTATGCCTTTGAGATATCTCAGTATCTTTTCGTGATATTCGGTATAGATTTCATCGAAGTTCAACATGATTTTCCACCGTCAATTATATGATTATAGTATCATTATTCATCATATAAGTCAAGAAATCATTTACCCGTGCAGGAACAAGAACAGGTGACGGCAGTAAAAAAAGCCTGCCGCAGCAGCACGCGAATTCATATTGTCTTGACGTTTTTGATAAAGATTTATTATTCTATTTATTAAATGAAAATCGGCAAATCGGAAAGAATGAAGGCATTAAAGAACAATAAAGTAACGACGGTTTTTCTGCCGCTGCTTCTTATCCTTGCAATATTCTCCTGCAGGGATTCAAACAGGGAATCCAATCTCCAGGTGCGGCAGCCTCAAATGCTGTCAGCCATATCCGTGTCGATCGGGCTCCCGTTTGTAAACGGTCCTGTAATCGACTATTCCGGCAGGGAAGCAAGCCGGCGGGGCAGACTTCTTACGTCCCAGCAGATCTGGAACCTTCCCGTAAATTATGCCTCCTTGTTTTCGTCGATGTATGTCGGCTATATGGGGAAAAACATCAACAGCTTCCCTTCCTTTTTCCCGGACTACGGCGCAGCCTACTACAGCATAACATACGAAACCGTCGACCCCGACGGCGGCATCGTAACGGTATCCGGCGCAGTATGGGTCCCGTCAAAAAGCGGGCCATTATCCCTTCTGACTTACTGTCACGGCACCAATACCGGCACAGACCTTTCCGAGGGAAGGATAGTCCCGGGTCTCTTCGCAGGCAAGGGGTACATGTCCGCATCGCCCGATTACATTGGATACGGAAAAAGCGCCGGGATGGATCACCCGTACCTGCATGCCTCGACCCTCGCATCATCCACGGTGGACATCATCCGGGCAGCCAAGAAATTCGCCGAATACAATTCAATACCTCTCAACGGCAAACTCTTCATAACAGGCATTTCGGAGGGGGGCATGGCCGCAATGGCGACCGTAAAGGAAATACAGGCGAATTATTCAGCGGTGCATCCGATTACAGCAGCCGCGCCGATTTCCGGACCGTACGACATCAGCGGAACCTCGGCCGCCTATATAGTCCCGAACAAGAACGTGAGGACCGGCTACCTGGCCTTCGTGATCCCCATCTACAACTTGATTTACGGAATAGGCAAACCGCTATCTTATTACATGAAGGAACCATACGCCACGTGGTTCGAGACGGACAGGCTTCCGAGAAGCGACTCTTCCCTGATTCTGGATGATCTGCCGACGAACACGAGCGATCTGCTTACGGATGGTTTTCTCACAAGCTTTACGGGCGCGGGGGAGCCGGAAATGAAGGCCGCCATGCAGTCGAACGATACCTATAAATTCGTTCCAACCATGTATATAAAAATGTACGCGGCTGAGGCCGATACGACCGTGCCGCCGTCAAACGCACAGACCGCGCTTTCATACTTCCAATCGCACGGCGCGCCGAACGCGCAGGTTGAAATTCTGCCGGCAAGCTACGGGGGCCATTCGGAAAGCGCAATCCCGATACTCGACAGGGTGATTCCCTGGTTTTCCGGGTTCTGAATTTTTATCCTTGAAATCCAGCGTGAAAAAAAATAAATTCAGCCGTCATCAGGCCAGTAATTCAAAAGACGTTTTTTTCTTTACATTCCCCGGAACATTCTTTATTATTAAAGCATACGATGAAAAAGGCTCTTTGCAGGATCCCCGTCAGTGTTCCGGCGCCGAGCGAATCATCCGGAGGAAAAACATGAAAAAATTGGCAGTATCATTCCTGATCTTCGCGGCGATTTTCCCGCCGTTGACTCACGCTAAATGCATGAGCGGATACAACTGGATCAAGGACGGGAAAAAAATAGTGGTATGCCTGAAAGGCGATGCCTATACCAACAGGAAGAAAGGCGAGGATGTCTGCAAAAAAATAAAGGGCGGAAATTGCGGGGCGCCGAACACATTTTCGTCATCCTGCAGCAACGGCGAGTGCTACGATGAATCCGGCAAGAATTACTTTTCACTTTCAGGGTTCTGATCCCGGAAACGGCGGAGTTGGACCGTCAGCTGGTTTCCTGGTCGAATTTCTTCTTTAAAGAATCGGAGAGAGTCACAAGCTGTCCGGCGCTTGAACTGAGATTCCGTGTGTTCTCAACGTTATTCTGCACTATCCCGTTGACAGATTCTATCGTCCTCACCAGGTCCTCGATCGAAACCTTCTGCTCCTTCATGGCCCGGTCGATCCTCTCGGAATTCTTTTTTACCGCGGCGGTCTTTTCGTTCATGCTGCTTTTCAGCCTTTCCTGACTTTCGATGACGCCGACGAGCTCGGAAGATTTCCGCTGCATTTCCTTCATGCTCTGCAGCGTCGTTTTTATGAAGGAAATGATGTCCAGGATGACGGTGCTGCCCTTTTCAACATCCGACTTGTTTTTCCCTATGAGCTCGGTTATCTGCTTGAGCTCCCCGGCGGAGTTGTCCGCCAGCTTGCCTATTTCCTCGGCCACGACGGCAAAGCCCTTGCCCTGCTCTCCGGCCCTGGCCGCCTCAATCGTGGCGTTAAGGGATAAAAGGTTAATCCTGTCGAAAAAATCCCCCATGATATTGATGACAGAAAGGATCTCGTTGGAGTTCTGGTTGATTTTCCTGTTTATGTCCTCGAGAAGCGCCGAGGATTTGTCCCCTCTCTCTGCAAGCTCGAAAAATGTCCTGAACATGCCGGACATTTCCTCGCCGTTTTTCTCCACGGTATCGATCAGTCCGGAAAGTTCGTCGAAGCCGTCAAGGAGCTCGACGAGGGACCTGTTCTGATCCACCGCGTCGCTTACAACGCAGTCTGCGCCGGACAAAAGCTGTTCTATCGTGGCCGTGAGCTCTTCGACCGAGGCTGCCTGCCTGAGGGAATTGTCAGTGTAGCCGTCGATCGCCAGGGACGTGGCGCTCAGAGAACCGGAGATCCTGTCGGAAATGTCGCGTATCACGCCGTTGAGGGATTTTATAAATTCATACTGTTTCCTGTTGTTATCGGCCTCCGTCCTGCTCAATTCTATCGCTCTCGCGAGAGATCTGCTGGAAACTGAAGAAAGAATGAATGTTAAAATAAGCGTGAATATTCCGTCTATCAGCGCCGTCCTTGTTGTTTCTGCGAGAATGCCGGCCGCCGCGGGACCGGACATGAAAAAATATGCGACATGTGCCGAAATGAAGATCAGGAGGATCGATCCTGTTACGGCCACCGAGCAGAAAATATTGGTAAACACCAGCGCCACGTACATGAAATATCCGAGCGATACCCCGGCCATGTGGACCGGCTTGGTCATGAAGCCGGCAACGGTCACGGCTGCGGAAAAATAAGCCATGACCAGTCCGCCGGCCTCTGTCTTACCGATCCTTATAAGCACCAGTATCACGATCCCGCTTAAAAAAGCGGGTCCGGTTATCATCGCCATCTCCATGAACCTTTCGAATCCATAGGATAAAACGGCACCGGTCATGACCGTCAGCAATACCATATAGATGAACATGAAGTTCATGAGGAGTATTGATTTTCTGTATTTTAAAAAATCCGATTCATCATACCTTTCAAGAAAAAAGCCGGAAAGTCGCTGATAGAATTTTTTCATGGAATTTCCTTAACATAAAACTTACAGATAATAATATTTACCATGCACATCCATGCTGAAAACGCAAATAGTTTTTTAAAAAAGAATAATCATGGATTCAAAAGTATTTTATAAAAATCTCCGGGTTTGTTATTATATTATTGGCATCTCAATAAATTAGATTTTTCATTATATAACTATTAAAAAAATCTAATGGGTGATCACAAAAACTACCGTTTTTGTGCCTACCATAAGGCGCTAGTATTGAAAAAATCAGCTTTTTTGTTAGTTTTAAAATGAAGAAGCTGGTTTTCTAACCGCCCAAATTTATACATTGAAGGTGCCCACAAGGGAACATACTGATTTAATTATTAGAGGTTCACTTATATTAATTTCAAGGAAGAATAATATGATCAAGACCATTATAAAAATTCTTTTAATATTCTCGCTGGCGTATGAATTTTCAATGGAATATGCGTGGGATTGCCGCAATCTTGACCTGCGGGCGGCGACCCGGACCTTGCGTCAAGGGCTGGCGGGATAATAGAGATGCGGGACGAAAAAATCAGCTGAAAATCCGGTCCAATACCGTCAAAGCCTCTCGATGATGTCAAGAAAACCCGCAAGCGGTCCGGCACCGACCATCTCCTCCCTGTCGTTGAAAACTATCTTCGGTACGCCCGAAACAGAATGCTTTACCGCCAGTTGCGGAAAGACCGCCGCGTCTATCATGTCGGCCCTTATTCTTTTATTCTCGAGGGCCAGCCTGTGCGCCATGGCAACCGCGGACGGGCAGTGCGGACAGGTGAGCCCGACAAAAACCTGGATGTGGACATCCCTGTCGACCGCCATGATCCTTTTCATCAGGTCGTCCGGGATCGGCTCCTTCTTCCCGGACACCTCCAGCAGGCTTGAAATGAAGCTGTTGATCTCGTATCCGCCCGGCAGGCCGTAAAATTTTATTCCCGTATCATCGCCGCCTGCGTCCAGGACGCATATACACGGTATCTTGTCCACTCCCAGCCGCCCGGCCTCCTGGCCGTCCTTGAGGAAATCATATACCTTCAATTTTATTTTTTCGGACAGGGAGGAAAATTCCTTTAAGAAAGCCCCGGTGTCCTGGCAGATGCGGCATTCAAATTCCTGGGTAAAAAACGCCAGGTTCACGGCACCATCCATGTTTTTCAGGATGTCCCCGAGCTGGGCGCTTATTTTTTCATCGAATAATGGCATATCATCCCCTCCATTTTTTTATTTAAATCCCCGGTGAAAATTTGCCTCAATACGGACGGGATGCCCGCATATCATCATAAAAATATAATAAGATGAAAAAATTTTCAAGTCAATCTCATTACGTATTCACAGGCCGAAAGAGCTGCCTTCGCCCCCTCGCCCCCCGCGATGATTATCTGTTTGAATGGCACGGTCGTTACGTCGCCCGCGGCGAAAATCCCGGCCTCGCTGGTATTGCAGGAACAGTCGATAATTATCTCTCCGGAACCGTTCATGCTCACGACGCCTTTTACAAAACCGCTGTTCGGCACAAGGCCTATCTGGATGAAAACGCCCCCGGCGCTGATACTGCTTGTTTTTCCTGTCTTCCTGTCCCTTACCTCCACAGACTCTACCGATGATCCGCCCCGGATCTCCGCTACCTCATGCTCATACAGGACCTCAACATTGCCGTAAGACTCCAGCTTGTCAATTAGGACCCTGTCCGCCGTAAGGCTTTCGAGGAACTGGACGATTATGACCCGTGACGCGATGGGGGCCAGGTCGTGGACCGCTTCCATCGCCGAGTTCCCTCCCCCGACAACCACCACCCTTTTCCCGGAAAAAAAAGGCGCGTCGCATATTGAACAGAAGGCCACTCCCTTCCCGGTAAGCTCCCTCTCTCCCGGAACTCCCAGCCTCCTCATGTCCTTTCCGGTGGCGATTATCAGGGCGCGCGATGAAAACGACCTGCCGTCGTCCAGGACGACCCCCTTCATCGGGCCGGACGATACAGATTCGATCCTGCGCCCCTCCTCGTAGTCTATTCCGAACTGCAGGACCTGCTCCTTGAATTTCTGGACGAGCTCCACTCCGTTTATGTGCCTGTAGCCCATGTAGTTTTCAATGCCCGAAGTCCAGGCCACCTGGCCGCCCACCTCGTTTACTATTATGCCGGTGGACATCCCCTTCCTGATGCAATAGACCGCGGCGGTAAGCCCGGCCGGGCCGCCTCCGAGTATCATGATGTCGTATGTTTTTTTGATATCGAGACGGGAAAAATTTTTTTCAGCAATGAACGATACGGCATTGAGGTTGAAATCCATAATCCCTCCAGGGCATTCAGGACTCTTCGAGCTCGTATCCGGCGGATCCGAACCCGAGCTCCTTTGCGTATTCCAGCTGGAACCCGCAAGGTATATTGTAAGCCATCTCGGACAGCTTTTTGCCCGCGGCTTTCTCGACCAGGTCAAGCGAAGCGGCGTCTATGGCCACCGGGTCCCTGGAAACCAGTATTCCCGCGTCCGGGACAATATTTTCATAAACGTCCATGCAGTCGCAGTCTTTCGAGATCCTCGTCAGGAAATTTATATAAAGCGCCCTACCCCCGAGAAGGGCGGAAAGGCCCATGGCGTGCTCCACCACCTTCTTTTGAAGGTCTTCATATGTCGCTCCCCAGTTATATGCGACCGCGTCGAACCTGCAGACCGCCAGGCACTGTCCGCACCCTATGCATCTGGACTGGTCGATCCGGGCCCCCTTTTCCTCCATGTCGATCGCATCGGCCGGGCACCATTTCACGCACACCCCGCACCTGGTGCATAATTTCTGTTTAACCCTGGGCTTTGCGGTCGAATGCTGCAGCAGTTTGCCCTTCCTGCTTGAACAGCCCATCCCCATGTTTTTCAAGGCGGCGCCGAAACCTGCCGCGAGGTGACCGGTAAAATGGGAAACGATTACCGCGCCCTGCACCCTGGAAAAAAGCGCCGCGATTTTAACCGATGTATGTATTTTCCCGGGGATGGGAACCTCGACCTCTTCGTCGCCGTAAAGTCCGTCCGCCATTATGATCGGCATGCTGGAATTCTCGCTTCCGAAACCGTGCCTGACGGCTGTCATTATATGATCAAGCGCGTTGGTCCTGTTTCCCCTGTAGAGGGTGGAGGTTTCGGTGAGAAAAGGCTTGCCGCCCCGTCCCTTGACCAGGTCGCCCACGGCCTTGATGAAGACCGGACGAACGTACCCGCTCTTCGTGCTTTCGCCGAAATGCGTCTTCAAGGCGATGATGTCGTTCGCTTCAATGAAATCAAGCAGGCCGCTGGAGTCCAGGAACGCGGACAGTTTCGCGGAAAGTTCCGGGTCGGATTCGCCGGAGGACCTTATTAAAAAAACCTTTTCTTTCATGGGTTCCGGATCCTCAGGAATTCGACTCCTGGACATCCGGGTACATGGAAGCCTCGAGGATTTTCAGGTTCTTGATGATGACCTGCCTTACCATCTCGGCCGTTTCCTCTATTGAAAGATTAGCAAAGGCCTGGTAAGGGATTTCATCGAGCACCCTCATGCATATTTTCTGGATGCCGTGGAAATTGATGCTGTACTTGGGCAGGGCCTTCATCGTGCCGGTTATAACGATCGGCAGGATCGGCACCTTGCATTTCTTGGCGAGCGTGAAAGCGCCGTGTTTAAAGGCCTTTACCTTTCCGTCATGGGACCTGGTCCCCTCGGGGAAAAAATAAACGGAGCTGCCCTCGCCCAGCCTTGCTTCGGCGTCTTCCATCATTTTTTCAATGCTGTCCTTCACTCCCCTTTTTATCTTGATGTACCTGTTGAGGGCCATGTTCCAGCCTATGAGTGGCACCTTGAATATTTCAGCCTTGGATACCCATTTGAAATGCCTGAAGAGCCTGAAAGCGACTAAAATATCCAGCTGTGACTGGTGGTTGGATACAACCATGTAAGTTGTATTGTTTTTGAATTTCTCCCTCCCCTCGATCCTTATCCTCCACGGAAATATCCATGTGTAAAGAGAGGCCCAGAAGCAGGTTAACTGGTGCAGCGCCCTGAGCCTTTTATCGAATGGATATGTGACGAACCTCAGGATCGCCGCAATGATGAAAAACAATATCGATGTTGTCGAAACAGTAAAGAAAAAAAGAAAACTGACGAATCTCTTATGCATTCATTCCCCCGAAAAAAAAAATTAAATAACTTTTAAATAATAATATTTTCGGCACGGTCCGTCAAGGGATTCACCGCTAAAGTGTCGGGATGTTTGAGGCCCTTTCCCTTTTTTCCTTTTCCTTCATGATCTTTTCATTTTTTTCCTTTTCGAGCCTGTCCCTTTCAGCCTGTTCCTTCGCGGCTTTTTCCTCTTTTATTTTATCAAGGGCCTTCTTCCTTTCTTCCTTGAGCTTATCATTCTTGTCATCGCCGGATGTTTTCTGGATCTCTTCCCTGTATTCTTTTTTGGCGTTGTCTTCAAGTTTTTCAACGACATCGGACTTGATGTCATTGAATTCGTTTTTGATCTCACTTATTTCCTCGGGCTTAAGAACGGCGACCTTGATTTCGGCCTTCTTGTTCACTATCTCCTGGACTTTTTTCATGGTGATATCCGTCGTCTGGGATGACTCAACCACCTTTTCAACGTCCTTGATCACCATGCCCTTCATGACGGGATTGACGGAAACCTTTCCCTTGAGGACGTCGATCCTTGAGGAATCGTCGGCGACAGACACCCTGAAGCTCGTGCCCCTGACTGAAGCGACGGCTGTGGGCGTTTTCACGCTGAATGCGCCCTTGCTCAGCTTGGATAGGGTTACGTGCAGTTTGCCCTTATCCATGTCCATCTGTGTTTCATTTCCAATTTTATCTATGAGCGATGATATCTTGACGCTGGTGTTCTCGGATACCCTCACAAGGCAGCTGTTCGACAACGTGAGGTCGGCCAGCGACTTGGACCCGGTAATTATCCTGTCGTTCGCCTTGAGAACATCGCCCTGGCTTGCGGTCTTTTCAGCCTTATTAATGGAAACCTTGACATCGCCTATGATGTTCTGCACCATGAAGCTTTCTTCAGCGTCCTTCTTGCAGGATAATGAAACTGCCGCGGCCATGGCAAGAAGCATGATAAATAATCTTTTCATAAAAGGTCCTCCCTTATTGTTTTCCTGATTTACTTGTCCGGTCGGAATATTGCATAAATCGTACCGGAACGAATCCGAACGTGATTAATACTTCATATGGAACGATGAAGTGCATAAATTTATACAATCGGTTAAAAATTGCAATAACAAATTGCCCGGCAGACAAGCGTGTTTTTCCCTGCAAATAAGGCCCGTTTTTTTATAATCCGCAAACAACAAAATGACATGATCATTAAAATGAATCCCGGCAGCGTTAAATCTTCATTTGAACATCCAGCTTTTATGCCTCATGAGAAAATCCCTGTAAAAAAGGGCCCCTGAACCGATTGAAAGGATGACCCCGGTTATGAACAGGAACCAGGAATATGAACCGTGGCGGGCTGCCATGCCCTGGCCGCCGTTGTTAAGAAAAGATATAATCCATAATGACAGAGCCAGAAGCACAGGCGCCCAGTGATAAAACCTGAGGGACACCCTTCCGCAGTAATCCAGGGTTTTTACTGAAAGAATGCTGAGCGCTACGCCGATTAAAGATATTAAAACAGGGACCAGAACCGGGGCAAGCCAGGGTGACGGGATCAAAAACAGCATGTCCCAGTCGAGAATGGACGCGGGCCATCCCAGCCTGATCTTGAGGAATACATAATATGATATGTCCCAGACGGCAAAGGTAAATACAAAATAAGAAGCCCAGTAAAAAAATGAGGCTGCGGCGGCCGCGGCTGCGGCGCCAATAAGCGCGATCGTGGCCGCCTCCCGGAGAAATTCAGTCTGGAGCAGCATCCTCTGGGTTGCGGTCAGAAATTCCGCGTTGAAAATATTGAGGGAAAAATCCTCCTTCCCGTAATTGAGAAGCGGACGCAGGTAAACGACGACCGCTCCTTCGACAATGCCGAACGCCGCTCCGAGAAAAAACAGTGGAAAAAGCTTTTTCATGCCAGAAGATTCCGGTATCAGGATTTTTCCGAAAGAAGCCTTCCGCCAACGGCCCAGTTGTCCCTTTCCACTTCGCTGAATACGACATACGTCGTATCCGGTTTTTTGCCGGCAACCTCGTGAAGAATATTCGTAATTCCTTCGGCGATCCTTTTTTTCTGATCACCGTCAAGGCTCCCTGCCACCATTACATTAACATACGGCATCAAGCACCTCCGGAAATAAAAAACAGGCGTCAGCCTGTTGGAAAATATTATCCTCATCCCGCCGGTCAAAGTCAACAAAAAATATGATCCGCGGCTGAAAAGCGCGGAATAACGGGACTAACGGAGGTTAAAGGCAGCATGCACCCGGCCATTTTTTTGTTTACAATGCGGGCATCGCGGATATGATGTTCTGTCAATATTATAATCCGGGAAACATGAAACCCAATGACCGATGAAGACCTGAAAACTGGCCCGGCTGACGGGAGCGAACTTGAACTCGAAGGCGGGCTCGACTATGCCGAAGAGGAAAATATTCTCCAGAAGGAGATAATTTCAAGACGGCATAATGACATAACTCAGATATCCGAATTCATGGATTATGTCTCATTCAACAGGGTGATAAACAAGATAACCGATTATGCCGAAATCATGACCGAGGGTCGGGTGGCGGGATTTATCAACTTCGACTACAGGCTTTCCAGCAACCAGACCAACAAGGTCATCGAACTGCTCATGAACATACAGGCGCTTTCAAGGATCTTCACCATGGCAATGAAGGGTTCCAGGGACCTGGAGGTTGAATACATTTCGAACATATATTCAAATCCCTCTGAACCGGAATTGATAACAGCTTATCTCAACCTGAAAAACATCCTGGAAAACAGGCTCACACATCAGATCCAGCAGTACAACATCAACATGGGAAAAAACAATACCACGATGTCCATGCCACTCCATGAACTGCGAGGACACGCAACGACATACAGGGACATGAGCGAACACAAAATGATAATGTCTTCAAAGGTGCAGCACGGCGTAATAGCCGCCTCGCTGCATGACGCCTACTCCATACTTGTGAACAAGTTCAATTTCTACAACGAAAAGACCTACATTAAATACTTCTTCAACGAGGACGATTACCGCAACAGGAACAACCTGATACTGTCCGGGGAAGCCAGGATGTCGCTTCAATCGATAAATAAAAACGTCAGCGAGATAATGGACGAACTGGTCCAGATAAATACGAACAGGCTGCCGCAGAGGCTGCAGAAAGCGCCGGAACAGAGACTAAAAAAATTGCCGGAGATGCCGTCGAACGTCAGGCAGTTCAACGACCGAATGCTGATGACGCCCTTCGGCAGGCAATACGGCGGGAAGATCGACGGGATAATCAGCAGTATTTTCTCTCCGGTAAGGAGGACCAAGTACGCGGCCTTTTCCGAATCCCAGATGAAGGACCTTATAACAAGACTTTTCGATTACAATGAAAGATCGCATAAGATATCTGATTACCAGAAGGAAATCTCTGAAATCGCAGAATACCTGCTTCAGCAGGACTATGGGGTAAAAAGCTTTACCGAAAAATTCATATACACGAAAAAAGAGGCTTTCAATAAATTTTACACGGCAGAAATGAAAGAAAAGGTGGAAAATTTCTTATACACGGTCTTTTCGGTATACTACGAGGAAGAGTTCAGCCCGGTTTTCAGGATCATCAAGAGCCTGGACCTGAAAAAATTCGCATGCGCCTTCATCATAAAAAGGTTATATCTGCTGATCGGGGAAAACCTGACTACCTTCGGGTTCTTTTTCATAAAAACCATAGCCAGGATAGGCGGGATAAAGGCGGAATAAGCAGGGTCATTTATTCCCCTCTCTTCCGCCTCCCTTTCCAAACAGATTGAATTCAAGAACGCTGATATATTCATCCATTGAGAGTGGCCTGTAATAGTAAAAGCCCTGTATCTTGTCGCATTCCATTTCGGAAAACAGTTTTTCCGCCTGCTCCTTGAACTCCACGCCCTCCGCGACAACCGTGTAACTGAAACCGTGCGCCATTTTTATGGTATAATTCACAAGCTTTTCGTAATCGGTATCAACCGCTATTTTTTCAATGTAGGATTTATCGAGCTTGATAGTGTCGATGGACAGCTTCGGGAGCCTGCTCAGGGCCGAGTAATCGATGCCGAAATCATCCAGGGCGATCGAAATATTTCTATTCCTGATCGCACTGAGTATCGCGGCGTTTTTTTCCTTAACGGATTCCCTTTCAGTTATTTCAAGCTCCAGGAATTCGGGCGGAAGGCCGGTCGCTTTCAATACGCGGTCGAGGTATTCCAGGAATTCGGCATTGAGCTGGCTTGGTGAAACATTGACCGCGACCTGGAGGTTTCTGAATCTCGCGTCCCGCGCGTGAAGCCCGACCGTGTGGCCGCACGCCTGTTCCAGGACCCAGTTCCCTATCTCGGCTATCAGCCCTATGTCCTCCGCCACCCTGATGAACCTGGACGCGTCGACGAAATCGCACCCGGGGTTGTTCCATCTAGGATGGCTCCATCTCGCGAGCGCCTCCATGCCCACTATGATGCCCGCGCTGTTCACCTTGGGCTGGTAGTGAACCATGAAGTTCTTGAAATTTTCCAGCTTGACCGAGATTATCAGATCCTTTGCGAACTCCATGCTTTCCCTTGTGTCCCTGTAGGATTTTTCATCATAAAACATGTAGTTCCGGTCGCGGCTTACCGCCTCCCCGCACGCGTACTTGCAGTTGTTGATCACCGGGTTCGGATTGTCGGTCTTCAGGTCGTCCGGATAAAAAGTCACCCCGGCAAACACGTTGAGATGGATTCCGTTCACGAATTCCATCGAGAAGACATCGAGAATCTTGTTGATGAGCTTCATCGTTTTCCTGGAATCATTCTCGGCCGGGAGCAGGTTCAGTGTCATGTATTCGGTCTCACCGGTCCTGGCGATGACGTCGTCGGCGAATAGCACGGAATTCAATCTCTCGGCGATCTCCAGGGGTATGGCGTTTATGAGGATTTTCTCAAGCGCCGGGTCGAGGTTTTTAATCACGGAGTACGCCTCCTGCCCGATCTTGATGCACATCACCGCGAACCTGACCCCCTTCGCATCCGTAGTCCTGATCATATCCTTCAGCTTTCTCGAGAACCCCCTGCCGTTGTAAAGGCCCGTCAGTTCATCGTGGTCCTGCAGGTATTCAACTTTTTTCCTGTGGCTTATGTCCTGGCCCACCACGGCGTAATATTTTTTCCCGGCCTCGATGAAAACCCTGGAAATGAACTCGAGATCGAACACGGTCCCGTTCGATTTTATCGCCCTGATCTCGCAGGGGCCTGTTTTCCTGCATCTTACATGGTCGAGTATGATGTCCCGGTATTCCGGAACGGCCAGGCTTATCAGGTCGGCGCCGATGAGATCATCCAGGTTGAAACCGAACATCTCCGTGAAGGCCTTGTTGGCATCGACGATTTTCCCTTTTTCATGGAACACTATGGCCTCCAGAGCCATGTCGGAAATCCTCCGCAGTCTTTCCTCTCTCTTCCTGATCTCAGTCTCCAGCGCTTTCCTCTCGGATATTTCCGTAACGACGCCCCGTATGCCGGCAACTGCCCCCGAAACCGTCACGGGATTGATCGACAGTATCACAGGCAGGGAGACGCCGCCGCCAATCATGATTTCGCATTCGTGGGCGATGCTCTTTCCATCCTTCATTACCGCGAGCAGAATGCTTTTTATTTTTTCCATGTTCTCGGGAGAAAAAAGGGCGGAAATATCCATACCGAGCAGTCTGTCAGGTCCGCATCCTGCGGCCTCGCACATACGCCTGTTCGCATAACAAAACCTCCCCTGCCCGTCGAGCTCGAAAACCGGCACCGGAAGATAATCCACCAGGTCCCTGAACCTGGATTCGATGTCAGCGGATGAATTCATAATAAACCGTTTTTTGCCTGAGGCCGGATCGTTTTTTGATTCCAATACCGGTTCGACTGGTTCCGGACTGATGAAGATTAACTCCATATGCCGGGCATTTACATGTTTTTAAAACGTCAAGAGCACCCGGTGATTATTAATTCGCTTTCATAAACCGGGAAATTAAAGACAACACAGAATATATATATTAACAGATAAGACAATCATTTTTTCTTTAAATAAATTCCGGGATTATAATCCTGAATGACTGAAATGGCATCTTCCATTTATCATACAACCCGCCCTGATGATTCTCCGGGGCATTTACCGGGAACCGGGGTCTTGATAAATTTCAGGCCGTATAAAGATAATTATAAAATGGCTTGACCGAGAAGCACGGACTGCATCATAAAACAGTAAGGACATAAAAATCCATTTAAATAATCATCGGCAGGACAAGAAACCATGATACTTCAAACACTGAAAAACCTGATTCTTGCAAAAGACAAATACGTCAGCATCCTCGGCATGGGGCTGATGAAATCGGAGGCCCGTCTCATGTTCTATTACGGCGGACTTGAAACGGGACTCTTCCGCCTGTTGCGCAGATCATCGACCCATTCGGAGATATCGAAGGAACTGAAAATCAGGAACGGCGTCCTGCTCGAATCGCTCCTTTCCCTGGGCCGATCCCTCGGCGATCTATCGCTTAAAAACGGCAGATACTCCCTGAAGGGCGGTGTTTCGCGCGCGCTCGCCGCGGAGGAACCCATCGCGGACCTGGTGCGCGAGATAATCATCTATCATACGGAGGTCGCGCGGAAT
The DNA here is from genome assembly GCA_025457915.1 of Spirochaetota bacterium. Lineage (GTDB taxonomy): Bacteria > Spirochaetota > UBA4802 > UBA4802 > UBA5550 > JALOTL01. The sequence goes on from JALOTL010000004.1 coordinate 142,674, forward strand.
TTGAAGACGCACATGAAAAAAGGATCGAGGGGCAAATACCTGGAGAACCTTGGCGGCGTGATAGCGGGGTCGTCCCGCATCTCCGAGTTCCTCATTAAATCATACATCGACCGGGAAATTAAAAGTTCGGAAACCCGCCGCATCCTCGAGATCGGGTGCGGCTCGGGAGAATACCTGAAGTACTACTGCGCCATCAATCCCGGGAACAGCGGAATCGCGGTGGAAAGGGACCGCTCCGCCTCCGTAATAGCCGCTAGAAGCCTGTCAAAAAACGGGATTGCCGACAGATTCAGGGTGCTGAACCAGGACTTCCTGAAAACGAATTCTCTTGAAAAGGAGTCGTTCGATATCGCCACGTCATATTCAAACGTATATTATTTTTCGAATGAAAACCGTCTGAAATTTTTCAGGAAAACCCTGGGCCTTCTCCGGAAAGGGGGCAGGTTCATGCTCGCAACCATGGTAAAGGATTCAAGGCCCATGTCGAATTATTTCGACCTTTTATTCACGGCAACAGAGGGCCTCTATCCGCTCATTTCAGCTGATGAAGTAGCATCCGACATGAAAAAGGCGGGATTTAGAAAAACGAGGATAATAAACATCCTTGGTAGCGCCTCGTTCATGGGCGTGGTGGGCGAAAAATAAAAGATCCCGCGATGGGGGAGTATTTCCGTCCCGCGCGAAACATGCACCCAGTTATACGGCGAAAAGCGAAAGATAATTGACACTGCCGGCCGTTTTACTGCAATATAATAATTGCCGGCAACTCATTCCGATCAAGGAAAAGGCTGCGCCCCGTTACAGTTTTCGGCTGCCGTCCGGGAAGGAAAAAGTTTAAAAAATGAATGAATCGCAGGAATTCCAGCTGAGGATTTTTTACCTGAAAAAGAAAATTCTTTTCCCGGGATGCATGATCAATGTCTCGATCAACCCGTCGGATATTTCGGACCAGCTCAAAAAAGGGGAAAAAATACTCGCCTATTCGATAAGAAACTATTTCGACATTATTTTCTGCCGTAACCGCACAGCGACGCTTTCCGAGGTCTCAGAAATAGAAACCGGCGAATCCGTAAAAATCCAGCTGAAGGGCCTCATGAGGGTCAGGATAAAAAAAATCAGCAAAAAACAGAACGCGTTTTTCAAAGTGATAACGGATGAAACCCGGGAGGTCCAGGAAACCCTCAGGGAGGAACTGAGAAAAAAATCCCAGGAGCTGGTTTTTCTGATAAACGTGGAGGAATCGGACAGGCTGATCAACCTCCTTAACTTCATGGTCGAGCCGAGCCAGCTGACGGATTTCCTGGCAAATTACTTCATCCTGGATTTTCCGCAGAGATACGTTCTGTATTACGAGCTCGACGTGAAGAAGCGCTCATTAAAACTCATAACGATTCTGGATGCGCTGATAGAAAAACTGAAAAAAAAGAGGGAATCCGAATCCAAATGAAAAAAACGGCCATAGGAAAAGACGCCTACTACCATATAGCATGGTCGCCCGTGCACAAATACGACAAGTATTCCGCAACCAGGATTGTCCCTGACCTTGCCGGGATATTCTGCCTTCTCGGCAAAGAGGGCGACAGGTTCAGGTACCTTATTTTCTACAGCTGCTGGAGGGACGGGTGCAGGGTCGGGCTAAAAAAATTTCTCGACCAGGACATGTCGAAACACATCGAGATCGTGAGGCAGCTTGACTTCAACAACCTTTACTTCAGGTTCACGGTGATAGAGGAAAGCCTCAAGGACATGCAGGACATCATGTACTGGCTGGTGCAGACCTACTCGCCTGAATTCAACAATGCCGAGGGCATCCAGGACTCGAAAAGATACGCCAGCATATACCTGAAGGAAACTGAAATCGAAGGCGACTCCATCATAGAAAGGCTTTAATCTCCGGAAAGCAGTATCATCTCCCTCGTGAAGATATGACCCAGGTCATATTTGATGAGGAAAAATTCCAGTATGTATTTCAGCCTGGCGGCCGTGTCCAGCGGCGATGACAGCCTTTCGTCGGAGTGCATCGAAAACTGCTGGAGCCTCTTCACGTTAAGGCTCCTCTTCCCCGGATCGCTCGTCATTATGTCGCCCTTTATAAGCCTGTATGTTTCATAAACGGATTTTATTATCTGGTCGGAGGTAATCAGGTTTGCCAGGTACAGGTTCGTATCGGGATTGTTGATGTTCCTTGTAAAAAATTTCAGGATGTAGAGAATGATCTCGGGAAAAAGGTTGTTGTTCATGATCTCTATTACCTTTTTTTCAAGCTCCGTATCCATCATCCTCTTGGTCGGGTAGGCCAGGTTGGGCACATAAAGGTTCCCGTTCTGGACCTTGTAGTATATGAAGTCCAGGAACCTGTCCAGAATGTTCTTCATGATGAAATCGTGCTCCTCGGTGGACTTCTCAAGAAGTATATCCGCGACCTCGGCCGGATGCCTTGATTTAAGCAGCTCCTCGAAATCCACGAAGCTCACCTCGCTGAAGTCGAATTCACCCCTGTATTTGTAGCGGAACCTTTTGTTCATCATGGTATAAACGGAAGCGGCCGTTAAAATGAAGTGCCAATGGACAGTTTCACGCTTTTAAGAAAATCCGCGCCGTTATTATATTCATCGACATTTTTTACCGCGCTGTAAACAGAATACTGGTAAAAAGTGGCCCCGGCGAGGGAAAAAAACACGAGCTGGTAATAATTCTTGTTCCTGTACCCGTTATAAATCAAATACCCGCAGGCGGCGTTCGTCGCCAGTGTGACGAAACCCAGAAAATGCTTCCCGGTGTAAAAGTGCCCGAACCCTGGCAGGACAAGCGATCCGAGAACGGATACAAGGGCGCTTTTCCTGCCCCTCTGCTTTTCGGCGCTTATCATGTCGCCCAGCCTGCGGAGCTCTTCAGCGTGGATCCCGGAAGGATAGAGATCATGGTAGTTCTTCATTTCCCGCTCCGCATTCGCCAGGTCCATTGAAAGCGCGGCCGCGTAGCACATGTCCCTTCCGGCCTTCTCACCGAACCGTCCCCGCGGATAATTCTTACTGTACTCGAGAAATTCGAAAAAGGCGCTCTTGACGTTTCCCGTCATAAGGCTGATCCTTCCAAGCGAATACAGGGACTCCTCGCCTTCAGGGGACCCGGGATATTCCGTCATGCAGACCGCGAGCCTTTCCCTGGCTACGGCCGCATTCCCGCCGTGGAAATAAGCCTTGCCCATCAGGAGAAGGCTCTTCCCGTAAAACCTGCCCGCGGGATACAGAACCTGGTATCTCTTCAGCTCCGTGATGGCCTGGTAGTATTCACCGTTTCTCATGCTCATGCCGGCGAGTTCCATGATCTCGATTTCTCCGGCCTCGAGGAAGGAACAGCACAGCAGCAGAAGCGCGGTCGCGGCCGTTCTTTTCATTTAAAAATCCTTTTAAAGTCAATGTCCCTCTCGGGCCTGTAATCCGGAACGCAGCGCCTTTTGAATTCCCTCCTGAATTCCCCGATGGCCGCTTCATTCGATGAAGCGGCGGAATTGTATGCCCCGTAAAGCCCGCCCGCGTAAAAAAGCGCGGAGAAAAAAACCATGGTGTAGAACATCTGATCGTTGCCTTTTCGATGGAAGGCATAGGCTGCCGATGCCGTCGATGCCACGCCCGCGAGGGTGAGCAGGCCGGCGATGTACTTGCCTGAATAGACCTGTCCGAGGCCCGGCAGCACGGCGGAAAGGCCCACGGCCAGTCCCCTTGATTTCAATCCCGGATTTTCACAGGCGCGGAGGGCACTCGCAAGATCGGCCGCGTCATCAAAAACGCCGTAAAGGGCGATCTCCTCTTTCATCTTTACGCAATCCCCGGACCATGAGTAAATCTCGGTCCTTCTCAGCAGGAGCTCGCGCCTCAACGGAGAGTCGAGAGACGCATAATCGCCGGAGAGGGGGACAAGGGCCGCGTCGCGCATGCCCAGCATCAGGAGCGACTGGGACTCCAGCATCCTGTACCTGAATTCGCTCCTGTCGGCGCCGCGCGACTTGATGTTCTTCAAAACGGTTTCGTACTGGCCGCCCAGGAAATAGCAGGCGTCGATGAAGAATGTCATCTCCCTCCCGGATACGGTCTTCCCTTCGTATGAAGAAAGCCTTCTCGCCTCGGAGATGGCGTCGAAATATCTTCTCTCCGAAAAAAGCTCCCTTATGAATCTTTTCTGCCTGCCGCTCCAGCCGTCATCCGCACGCGCATGCTGAATCGGGAGAAGGGCGAAAATGAGCACAATGCTTGTTATGTATTTCATTTCCCCTCGAAATCCGGGAGCGGGTCCGGTCCGGGTTTACTGGAGGGATTGCACCTGAGGATCCTGTCGCCGGCCATCAGGGCCCCGGCGAGCGCGCCGTATTTTTCGACCGCCGACCTGCCGTAAACGCTGCATACCGGTCTGTACCTGCAGTTAGGCCCGTCCTGCGGCGAAATGAAAACCTGGAAGAACCTTATCATGAGGTAGGCACCGCCCTGGATCCCCCCGAACAGGGAGGAGCCGCCGTGACCGTGCGCGTGCGGGGATCCGCGCATCTGGCCGTCGGCCACGAGAACGTCCGCGTCCCATGGCGCGAACCCGGTCCCGGTCCGGGCGACCGCGCATGTCGATATTAAAATTATTGCCGCAAGAGCCGCGTATCGGATTGTCATCGGTACAGGCTTTCAGTCCGTTTCACAATATCCCATTTTTTTATAGGATTCCCATTTTTTGTCAACCCATTCCTGGAGCATTTCAACGACTTCCATGGAAACGTCCCTGTACCTGTTCTGGGCGCGGATGTAGGCCTCTACCGGCTCCCTGGGTTCGCCCGTCGCGATCCTGAGCGAGGGGCCGTAAAACGAAAGTTTGCCGTTTATTATCTCGTACAGGTCGAACATGCCGCAGAGAACGGCCATCCTGCCGATCTTGACGGTGTACCTGGGGTCGTAGCCCCAGCCCGGGGGGCACGGAATGAGCAGGTGAAGGTACCTGGTACCTTTCATATGCTTCGCGGTAGTGAACTTCTCGTACAGGTCTATCGGATACGAGGGGCTCACAGTCGCAACGTAGGGGATGTTGTGGGCGGCCATGATCATCGGCATGTCCTTTTTATGCTCGAGCTTGCCAGACGGGCAGGTTGATGTCACGGCGCCGTAAGGCGTGCTCCCGGACCTCTGGGTGCCGGTGTTCATATAGCCCTCGTTGTCGTAGCAGATATAGATGAAGTCCGTGTTCCTCTCCGCCGCGCCGGACAGGGCCTGTATGCCGATGTCCGAAGTCCCGCCGTCGCCGGCCCATCCGACGACGGTCACGTCCCTTTTCCCCAGTGCGTCGAGGCCGGCCCTTATCCCGGCCGCTGAAGCCGCGGTCGTCTCGAAGGCCGTATTGAGGCACGGGACCAGCATTGAAGAAACCGGGTACATTCCCTGCAGCACCGTCAGGCAGCTGGCCGGGACGGTAAGTATCACGCTGTCGCCGAGGGCCTTGAGACCGTGCCTGTAGGCGATGGAAAGCCCGCATCCGACGCAGGACCTGTTGCCGGGAAGCATGTATTCCTTGTCCGGCATTGTTACCGCTGTTAGCTTCTTCATACCGTATCCCTGTCTCCGATCATAAACATCGAATAGAACCAATCATTGTATTTCATAATACCCGGCTCAGACCCGGCAGTTTATCCACTCCTGTCCCTTTATCCTGTCCGGCCCCTTCTTCTCAAGATATCCGTAGCTCCGGTTCAGGGCCTCCTCTATGTCAGACACGCTGACGTTCCTTCCCCCGAGACCCAGGATGTACGAATGCGCGAACACGTCCACCCCGTGGTCGAACAATGCCGCCTTCAGGTCGCTGCATACCGCGCCCTCGTATCCGTAGCTGACGTTTTTTTCCAGCACGGCAACGCCCCTGCAGCCGGTCTCCCTCACGGCCTTCGCGATAACTTCAGCAGGGAAGGGCCTGTACAGCCTGAGGTGCATCACCCCGATCTTCATGCCCGCGGCCCTCATGTTGTCCACCGTGTCCATCGCCTCGCTCGCGAGGCTGCCGATGGACACCATCAGCAGGTCGGCGTCCTCGGTCCTGTACGAATCATATATCCCGTATTCCCTTCCGAATATTCTTCCGAATTCCCTGCCGGCCTCGGCAACTACAGAAACGGATCCGAGCAGTGATTTCTGCAGAAGGCTCCGGAGCTCCATGTATCCGTGGCAGAGGACCCCCTCGGCGTTCATCCTCGGATCGGCGAGCGTCACGGGATTAATGTTCCTCGGACTCTTCGGGTCCAGGACCGTATGGGGCCTGTAAGGGGGAAGGTATTCCCTGACCAGTTTTTCATCCGGCATGTTCACCGGCATCAGCGTGTGGGAAAGAACGTACCCGTCGTAGCAGACCATGACCGGCGCCATGACGGTTTCCGCTATCCTGTAGGCCTGTATCACGGTATCGAGTATTTCCTGGTTGTTGCGGCAGTATATCTGCATCCATCCGGTGTCCCTCTGCGAAATGCTGTCCTGCTGGTCGTTCAGTATGTTCCAGGGCGCGGCCACCGCCCTGTTGGGAATGGCCATCACTATGGGAAGCCTGGTACCGGCCGCCCAGTGCAGCATCTCGTGCATCAGCGCGAGACCGTTGGCGCAGCTGGCAGTGAATACCCTGGCGCCGACTACGGAAGCCGAGATGCAGACCGTGATGGCGCTGTGCTCGCTTTCCACGGCGACGTATTCCGCCTTCATCTCGCCGCTCTCTACGAACTCCATGAGTTTCTCGACGACCGGGGACTGCGGCGTAATCGGGTACGCGGATATTACCTGCACGTCGCAGAGCTTGACGGCATAGGCCGCGGCATGATTGCCGGTCATTATTAAAACCTTCTCTGCGCAGGTCATGCAGTCGCCTTTCTTTTCAATTGACATCCGTTCCCCCTGGAATCACTCGCCGCTCTCCTGGACCATCGTTATGGCCTTGGACGGGCACTCCTCCGCGCAGATGCCGCAGCCCTTGCAGTATTCGAGGTTTATTTCCGGAGGGACGGTCTTACTGATGACGCCCTCCGGGCAGAACATCCAGCACATGTAGCACATGGGCTTGCCCGTCTTCGCCACGACGCATCCGTCCCTGCTTATGACGGGATACAGGACGCGCCAGTCGCCGGTACGCCCTCCCTCGCCGGTCGCGGGAGTCGAAGACGCCGTTATGTGATCGCACCCGGAGGTGGGCCCTTTATCCTCTTTCATAAATCCTCGTGGAATCGTAAATGATCCTGGCAGCGGCGAGGTTCCTTTCGGCCTTTCCGCCGCCGAACTTGTTTTTTATCGCGGTCTCAATGGACGGCATTCCGATCAGGTCGGTAAGACGTACGAACGCACCGAGTATCGGGGTATTGAGTATCGCAACCCCGGCTATCGTCAGCCCGTTTTCCACCGCTACGCTTGTTATGTCGGCAATACCCATCTTCCTGAACCCGTCGAGATGGAGCTCGACGGGATCCCTGGTGGAGTTTACAATAACCGTGCAATTTTTATCGAAACGCGTCCGCAGGTCGAGGATGGGGAGCAGTGTCGGGTCAAGGACTACGATGATGTTCGGATCGGTCACCTGGGAAAATATCCTTATGGGCTCCCTGGAGAGCCTCAGGAACGCGGCAACGGGAGCGCCCCGTCTCTCCGCTCCGAAGGAAGGCGCGGTCGTAATGCCCTTGTATCCCTCGATGCAGGCGGCTTCAGCCACGAGCTGGCTTGCGGTGATGGCGCCCTGTCCGCCCCTTCCGTACCAGATGACCTCGGTATACTTTTTTGCTTTTCCAGGTTCATCAGCCATTTGAATCACAGGTCTCCCACGTCAATTACACCGTTAAATACGCCGTACCCATTGTCAAGATAAAGATATCGGGAAGACCATTAATTTTACCCCGCGCGGAATCGGGGAAATAATCCGTCCCTCCCGACGTCCGATGAAAGCAAACATGGCTCTCCGGGCTCCATATGGGAATGATCACGGAGAAAGGACCGCGGGAATTCCACCTGCCGACAAACACGCGGTCGTTTATACGCCGGGTTCCCGGGAGTCGCATGCCGGTCCCGCAGCGCTCAATTAATACTTGACACGCATGGCGCCCGATTAGAGTAAAATTAATCATTACATGTGGCCAGCGGCTGAAAAAATCAGGGTTGCGTCGCAATCGGGGCTTTCCTCCCGACTGGTTAAAAAACATCGGCCGATGAAATCAGCCGCGCTTTTTTTTAAAAACATTCACGGATATTCGCGCAACAAGAGGCAAAGCGAAATGAAAAAAAACCGCAGTCTATCGATTTTTTTATTCAAAATAACCCCCACCATATTTCTCTCAAGGATTTTCGGATACGCGGCCCTCATTCCATTGCCGGCGGCCGTAATGGCCTCCCTTCTCAGATGGTATTCGAAAAAATTCGGGGTAACCGCCGAATACATCCAGCCGGTAACCGGATTCAGGAACTTCAACGAGTTTTTCACCCGCAGGCTGAAGCCCGGCGCGAGGCCCGTTGATTCCGGCAGTAAATCCATAGTATCCCCGGTCGACGCGCGGGTGGACCAGTACGGGGAAATCGACGGCAACAGCATCCTCCAGGCAAAGGGCGTACATTACCGCCTTGATGATCTTATACCGTCAGAATCGGCCGGAGATTTTACAGGCGGAAGCTTCATAACCCTCTACCTGTCGCCGGGTGACTACCACAGGATCCACTCTCCGGCCGGGGGAAGAATAACCGGCTACATGAGCATACCGGGAAGGCTTTACACCGTGCAGGAATACATGGTAAAGGGGCTGGCCGGCCTTTTTTCCATCAATGAAAGGCTTATCACCTTCATCGAATCAAGGTCCAGAATAGCAGTGTGTAAAATCGGCGCCATGAACGTGGGCAGGATCACGCTGTCCTATGAAAAAGCGTCCACGAACAGGTTCCCGAGAAAAAAACGCGAAATCAGGTACCAGAAAAAATCAATGATTGAAGTCGGTCCGGGCGATGAAATCGGCGCATTCAACCTGGGATCAACCATCATTTTGATTTTCCAGAAAGGGGCTGTTAAATTCGAAAAACTGACTCCCGGCTCAAAAATCAGGATGGGCGAAAAAATAGCCTCATTCAAATGAAAGAGAATTGAAATTTAATCTATTAAGGTTTCCTTGTCCTGCTGAACATCAGAGAAAAGCAGGAATAGTCATTTTACTTTCAGAAAAATATCCCCACGGCAATGAATTTTTTTCAGGAGAATCTGTATATTATTTACAGGTATCCGATTTTAAATAAAAACACCGAAAAGTTCTTGATCTTTAAAATGATTTTTAAAAATATACAATCTTATTAAATATGAATATATCTGCTCAGAGCTTAAGCAGTTAATTGTTATCTTATAAAGAAGGAGCAAAATCATGCCCTACAAATCAATGGAAAAATACATCAATTCGCAGGTTACATGGTGGCGGCAGCAGAAGGCAAAAATCGATAAAGTCGAGAAAAAAAGCATATTCCCATTCATAACCATTTCGAGGGAATACGGCTGCGGCGGATACGAACTGGCGTTGAAACTTATCGAGATCCTCAACACCGAGCACAAGCATGATCCGTTGTGGGCGGCATACGACAGACAGCTTCTTGAAAGGGTGATGGAAGACATGGGACTCTCTTCATCCCTGACGGAAACCCTTACGAACAAGGCCAGGGCAGACCTCACCAACCTGATACAGACTTCATTCTCAACCTTCCCTCCGCAGGTGGTGGTCTACAGGAAACTCGTCGAAACAATCAGGATACTGGCCTACAACGGCAACGTGGTAATAGTGGGAAGGGCCGGCAACGTCATAACCAAGGACATGGAAAACGGGTTCAACGTCAGGCTGGTCGCAGCCATGGACTGGAAGGTTGAAAGGATCAGGGCCAAGCTGGACCTCACCAGGCAGGAAGCTGAAAAAATAATAATAGAAAAGGAAAAAACCAGGGAAGAGTTCATGGAAAAATACGTGAGGTTCAGGCTTTCCGATCCGCACAATTACGATATTTTCATCAACAATACGAATTTCACGATGGAGCAGGCCGCGAGATTGATAATAGAGGGCATGAAAATCAAGGGTCTTATTTAACGTTCCTGATGGACGTGACCGATTCTCAGATATTCGAACTCGAAAGCGACGTACTGGCCTACGACCGGGAAAAATCGATACTGCTCTGCAGATCAAAAAGCAGCGGCAGGAAAAAGTGGGCGAAGAAGATAGAACCGTGCCTGATAAATCACATAATTGAAGACGATGAAAGATATTATATATCCTGCGAATACGGGGAAACAAGCGGGCAGTACCTGGCCCTGGGCAGGGAGGACGGAATTACGGTCTGGTTCATTCCCGGCAGGTCATTCCTCCACCTGATATTCGAGGGGCACGTATACAGCATTTTCGTAGACGACAAAGACAACTACTACCTTCTTAAAATCGACAGGGAAGACGGAAAAAAAATCTGGCACTACCCGGTGGACAGGGACCTGAGCGAATACAGCTTTAAAAAAGACAGGATCCTCCTGAAATACCTGTCCGGAAAAACAGAAAAAATATCGGTCTCAACCGGCTTCAATATTTAAGGGGCCGTTATCGGTTCCGCAATCATGATCGTTTTCAATCTCGAAATAATTAAACGCAGGAGACGCCATGTTAAACTATGAAACAGAAGACGCGTCGAAGACCCTGGCGATTGCCAGGTCGCTGAAGAACTACAAATCACCGTTCACGGTAATCGGCGGCTACAAACTCATAGACAACGGCATCGATCCGGAAGCTACCGTGCAGATCGAGGCCGACGGCAAGGTCATCCACGAGGCGTCGACAGGCAACGGCCCGGTAGACGCGCTCGCAAAGGTCCTGAAAAAAAGCCTCACGCCGCTCTTCCCGGAAATATCCGAAGTCAACCTGGTTGACTACAGGGCAAACATCCTGGACGCGCACAGGGGAACAAGCACCGAGGTCGAGGTGACGATAATATTCACCGACGGGACCGACGTCTGGAAGGTATACTCGATGTCGGAAAACATCAATGCCGCGTCGTTCAAGGTGCTTATCGACGGCTTTGAGTTTGCAATACTGAAAAGAAGAATCCAGAAAAAAATTGGCTAAGAAGGGATCAAGAAAAAATCTCAAGACGGAAAAATCGGCCCTCGTCGCCGAAGGCGGCGGAATGAGGGGCGTATTCGCTGCCGGTGTGCTGGATGTCTTTTTCGAGGAAAAATTCGACCCTTTTAACATCTACATTGGCGTATCCGCCGGCGCCTGCAACCTCTCGTCTCACCTGGCCGGCCAGTACGGCCGCAACCGCAGGCTTTATACCGACCAGATGACCAGGGACGAGTTCATCAGCATCGGAAAATTTCTTGCCGGAGGGCACATGATGGACCTTGACTGGCTCTGGGACATCATGGCAAAAGAGGAGCCCCTCGACACGCGCGGCGCGGCATCGAACCTCTCGAGGAAAAAAAAAGAATTCATCATAGTCGCGACATCCGCGGCCACGGGCGAACCCATGTATCTCTCGCCGGGCCCGGAAAACATGCTCGATTTTCTCAAGGCCTCAAGCTCGGTACCGCTTCTTTACCGCGGATTCATAGAGATAGATTCCGTCCAGGCGACGGACGGCGGGGTGTCTGACCCCATACCAGTGGCCAGGGCGTTCGAGATGGGCGCATCCAGGATCGCCGTGATCAGGACCAGGCCGTCGGGATACGTAAAGAGACCCGGTCTGGAAACCTTCATAAGCTCACGCCTCCTCCGTCGCCATCCGAAACTGTCGCTCGCGATAATGAAACAGGCGGGAACGTACGGCAGGTCCGTCGAATTCATCGCCGATCCTCCACCGGGCGTCAGTGTGATCGAGATATCGCCGCCGCGCAAACTCCTGTCGGGAAGGACCACGAAAGACAGGATGCTCCTGACGGCCGATTACGAAACGGGACGCGAGTCGGGCAGAAATGCCGTCCGGACCTGGCGGGAAATTTTCGAACAATGATTTTTTGCTTGAGAAAACCGCGGACCGGCCTTTATCCTAATCCGCAAAAAGAGGAAGTATCCCCATGAGACCGTTTCCCGCATCAGGCGTTTTTTTGAAAATAAAAGACAGCGCGGTTTTGCAAAAATTCCTGAAACTGGACTTCATACGGGACATAAAGATCTGGCACAAGATGATCATCCTCCTCCAGATACTCTTCATACCGATGATCCTCATCTTCCTGGTTTTTCTCCTCATGATGAATAAAATGCACGACATGGGGAACAGGATACTGTCCGAAAACGTTTCAAACATAAGGGCGGCCTACAAGGTCGAGCTGTCGCTCCTGAACCTGAAGGGGATCAACGCGAACTACATACTCGACAGCGATAAAAGATGGCTTGCGAGGTTCGAGACCAACGTCAAGGACTTCAACTACTGGTACAACAGGGCCTTCATCGCGGCAAGGACGGAGGAGGAGCACCACATCCTAACGGGCATTTCCCTGAACTTTGAAAAATACTGCAGGTATCACGAGATGATCGTGAAGCTGGTGGACAGGGACAGGGAGCTGGAGGCGCTCAGGCTTCACGTAAGCGATTCATCGAATAATTTCTACGCCGCCTACCAGGGATGCGAGGACCTGATAAAAAAGAACGAGGAGCTGATCTCCAATTCGGAGAGGGAGGCCGAAATATACCTCAGCCGGACCATGAAGTTCGGCTACCTGACGATCGCCTGCTTCATAATCCTCGGCATAATGAGCGCCATGCTCATTACAAAAAGCATACTTGACCCAATAATGGAAATGGAGAAGGGAAGCGACTCGGTGGCGCCGCTGAAAAGCGACAAGGTCGAAATCGAAAAACTGAAGGAGCGGTTCCAGAACATGGTTAAAACCATAAAGGACAGCCAGCAGAAAATGATTTCGTCCGAAAGAAAGGCGGCGATCGGGGAAATATCGGCCGGACTCTCTCATGAATTGAACAATCCGCTCGGCATAATATGCGGATTTTCAGAAAGGCTGCTGCAGAGCGAGTCCCTTCCAAAAAAGAACAGGGAGGCCGTCCAGACCATACATCACGAGGCACTCAGGTGCAGGGACATGCTGGGCCAGCTGCTGAACTTCGCGAGGCAGCCGGAGCCGAACTACAACCTGACCGGGATCAAGAGCCTGCTCAGGCAGATGGCAAAAATTTTTGAAAACCAGGACAAGTATAAAAACGTGAATTTTTCCATCGATGTTCCCAGGGACCCCGTCAAGGTATACATGGACAGCGTCCAGATGCGGCAGGTCCTGCTGAATATTGTTTTGAACGCCTGCGACGCGATCAATAACAGGGGAAAGGTTTCAATCAAGCTTGAAACTGAACGAAAAAATGCTGTCATCCGGATCAGGGACAACGGATCGGGCATCAGGCCTGAAATTAAGGATAAAATCTTTACTCCCTTCTTTTCAACGAAACCCAAGGGAGTAGGTCTGGGACTCGCCGTCTGCAGGGATATAATTGAAAAGCACAGCGGGAGCATCAACGCGGAAAGCGAACCGGGAAAATTCACAGAATTCATCATAAGGCTTCCCAGGGGGAGACATGGATAAAAAGAGGCTCAAGGTTCTTATAGTAGACGATGAAGCTGGAATGTGCAAGCTCCTGAAGGAGATAATACAGGACCTGGGCTATTCGCCAAAGCCCTTCACCTCTCCCAGGAGGGCCCTCGCCGCGGTAAAACAGGAAAAGTTCGATATCGCGATAATCGACGTTAAAATGCCGGAGATGGACGGCCTGGAGCTGCTGAAAAACGCCCGCGAGATCATCCCCGATCTCGACGTGATCATGATAACCGCCTACGGAAGCATAGAAAGCGCGGTAGAGGCCATAAAAATCGGCGCGTTCAACTATATCACCAAACCCTTCCGGCAGGAGGAGATAAAAATAGCCGTCGGAAAAATAGTCGAAAGGAAAAACCTGATAGACGAGAACGCGAGGCTGAGACAGGAGCTGATCGACATCCAGAGCGGCGGAAGCATCATAGGAAAAAACAGCAAGATGATGGAGATCATAAAATTCTCCAAAAAAATCGCCGGCTCCAAGTACAGCGTGCTCGTAACCGGCGAGAGCGGAACCGGCAAGGAGGTGTTCGCGAAATTCATCCACACCCAGAGCGGGAGAAAGGATTCGCCGTTCATCGCCGTGCAGTGCAACCTGATCCAGAAAAATCTCCTCGAGAGCGAGCTTTTCGGCCACAAGAAGGGCTCATTCACCGGGGCCGATTCCGACAGGGACGGACTTTTCGCGGAGGCCAACGGCGGGACGATATTTCTCGACGAGATAGGCGACATCGATCCCGATATCCAGGGAAAACTCCTCCGTTTCCTGCAGGACCATGAAATCCGCAGGGTTGGAGAAACCAAATCCAGGGTGCTGGAAGTGAGGATGATTTCCGCCACGAACAAGAACCTGGAGGACCTCGTGAAGAAGGAACGCTTCAGGGAAGATCTTTATTACAGGCTCAAGGTAATAACCATACACATACACCCGCTAAGGGAGAGGAAGGAAGACATACCCCTGCTGGTGCGTCATTTTCTCGACGAGATCGCAAAGGAATCAAAAATGCCGGTCGAAATCGACAAGGACTGCTTCAGGCACCTTGCCGCCTACAACTGGCCGGGCAATGTCCGCGAACTCAGAAACTGCATAGAAACCGCCTCCACCATCTGCGATGACGGCGTTATAAGGCCTTCGGACATCTCGAAGATCCTTTCATTGAACGAACTGGTTCTTCCCTCAGACAAGCACAGCTTTAAAGAATCGAAGGAGGCCGTACTGAAGGAATTCGAAAGGAATTTCATCACCAACCTTTTGATGAACAACAAGGGCAACATAACTGTATCGGCCAGGGACGCGGGAATGGATAAAAAAAATTTCTGGGACCTCATGAAAAAACACGGGATAAAACACGGCGATTACAAGGATAAATAATCTGTAGTGGTATTTGTACCAAAATACCGTTGGTATAATTACCACTGATTAGTTATTTAAATCCGTCAAAAATCAATTTTTGCCAATTTAAAACTTCAAAAAACCTTTTTTCAGTCTTAATCAATTCTGGCACGCTTTATGCATTATATATGGTATTACGTTGAACCCATAATGGGAAAACGATATATAAAAAATAAAAGGAGACTTTTATGAAAAAGATTACAAGCATGATGGTTGCTCTCGTATTTGCGCTGAGCATGGCCGTTTTCGCAGCCGACAAAGCTGGCAGCGACAAACCTGCTGAAAAAGGCAAACCTGCTAAAACTGCTGAAAAAGGCAAACCTGCCAAACCAGTAAAAGGCAAACCTGCTAAAACTGCTGAAAAAGGCAAACCTGCCGAAAAGGGCAAACCTGCTGAGAAGGCAAAACCTGTTAAAGGCAAACCTGCTGAAAAAGGCAAACCTGCCGAGAAAGGACAGGCTATGTAATTTTGCAGATCAGTTATTTTTTTAATTAACTGGCAAAAAAATTGTATGAGGGGATGATATCCCCTCATACAAAACTCTTTAATCAACCATTAAAATGACAAAAAGAATCCGGACAGCATTAATAATTACGACTTTTCTCATACTCGCAAACGCTTCAGGCCATGCCCTTGCCGGACAGGATGATGAAACCAATCTCTCCGTTTCCGGAGTCCTGATAGCCGTAAACGAAAAAAACAGCTTCATTATTATAAAGCATGATGAAAGGGCGGCAAAATTCAAGGCCAGCAAGGAAATCTGCGGAAAGCTGAAAAACAGGCTGAACCAGACGATCAGGATATTCTACTACAAAGCGCCGGATGGATCACTGTACGTGAAACAGTTCACCCTCGAGTAAAAAACCCGCACCCATCACTTTCTTCTGCAGTAATATCGGGAAACAGCCCCGGCCGCTTTCATTGCGTCCCTCAGGTCGTCAAAAACCGGGATTCCCTTTTCCAGAAAAAGCCTCCTGGTATCCCTTATCACCTCCTCTATCTCCATGGCTTCCGGTTCCCTCTTATAGTTGGGAAGAACGAGGAGAACGGGTTTGCCGGTGGCTTTCATCGCATCAGCGCAGGCCTCGGCAAGGCCCCTTGTTGGAGTTATTTCCCTTACGGATCCCGAACCTAACATCACGGAAAGCGCCCTGTAATGATACAGTAGCTGGACGACAACCTGCAGGTCGATACGGTCATCGCCGCCCGCACAGACGAGGATTTCCCTCAACGCATCGGGCGGTACATAAGGATTCGCGATGTCGACCGGATTGGCCGGGCTAGATCCAGGGCCGGGCAGGTGCTTCAGTATCCTGGCCTGGATATCCGCACCCAGCCCGGGGATGCTGAACCCGAACTCCTCCGCGAAATCGGCAGCGGCCACGCCGAGGGCCCCGCCGCCGCCGATGATGGAAATACCGTTGAATGATTTACGTGGCAGCATGGAAAAAGCCAGGGCCGCATCAGAAAGCTCGCGCATGTCCATGGCCCTTACCGCGTTGCACTGGTTAAGCGCCGCTTCCCATATGGCCCTGGCCCCGCCCATTGACGCGGTATGGCTTGCCGCGGCCCTTCCCCCTGCTTCAGAAAGTCCGCCCTTGAGAACGATGACGGGCTTTACCGATGCGGCATTCCTGAGCACCCTCAAAAACTCCCTGCCGTCGTCGACGCCCTCGATGTACATTCCAATCACCTCGGTCTCCGGGTCTTCAGTGAAATATTCCAGGAGCTCGGTTTCCCTCAAGTCCGCGCCGTTCCCGAAACTCACGACCTTGCTGAAGCCTATCCCCTTCCATTTGCCCACGTGAGAAAAGTCAATGGAATGCCCGCCGCTCTGCGATATGAAGGACACGCCCCCGGGCCTCCTGGAAAGGTCCGGTCCGGGAAGGAGGGTGAGTCCGGACCTCGGGCTGTATATGCCGAAGCAGTTGGGGCCCAGCACCCTGATTCCCCTTCCGGCAATATCCCTTATCCTTTTATCCAGCTCCATACCCTCCGATGTCCCGGTCTCGCCGAACCCGGATGACAGAATCTCCGCTCCGGCCGCCCCCTTTTTCATGCACGATTCCAGCGCTTCAGGGACAGAATCCGCGGGCACCGCGATTATGGCGAAGTCGATGTCCCCGGGTATGTCATCGATGCTCTTATGGATCTTCAATCCGCAGATCTCGCCCCCCCTGCGGTTGACCGGGAAAAGCTCCCCGCTGAAACCGATGGAAAGAAGCGACAGGAGTATGCCCCTCCCGAAACCGAAACCCTCCGCCGCCACTCCTACAATCGCCACCCTTTCCGGGGCGAAAATCCTTTTAAACCGGTTTTTTGATTCTTCCGTCAGCATCAGTCCCTCCCCCGTTCCGACTCGGCGGCTGGTTTCTTAAAAATAAATTCCATCCGCGGTAAAAAATTATTGACCTGCTTGAACCATGATATAAAAACATACCATAAGGTATGTTTTTATATGACCGTGTCAAGAAAAAAAACCGACCGGAGCATCCCGTGGCTGGAAAAAGGCCTCAGAATCCTCACGGAACATGGGCCGGCCCATTTATCGATTGATGCCCTGTCCGTATCTATGGGCAAGACGAAAGGGGCCTATTACCATCACTTCAGGGACAGGGAGGATTACATCGTCAAACTCATGCGGTATTACACGAAAAAAACCACGGAGGAAATCATAAAAAAAAGCGTTCCCGGCGCCAGGCCCGAAGACGAACTGAAAATCCTGCTCGAAAAGGTGCTGGAAATCCCCGGGAAAACCGAACTGGCGATAAGGGCATGGTCCCTGTACGAACCGTCCGTAAAAAAATTTCAGGACAAAATCGACTTCGAAAGAATCCGGCATCTCGAAAGGCAGTTATTCAGGGTGCACAATGACAGAGTCAAGGCGTACTCGACGGCATTGAGGCTTTATTCCACGTATCTCGGCTTCCAGCAGCTGAAGGACAAAGCCTCGAGCGTGATCATGAAAAAACTCATAAGGGATCTTTTTTTAAAAATTTAGCGGAAAACAAAACGCTTTGTTTTTCACAAATTCCATTATGACCGGTTATTTTTCCGGACAGAGGCCTTCTTCAATATAACAGGCTGAAGCGTCCTTTTATTTTTATTGACTGCGGCGTAATGGAAAATTATGATAACAATCAAACGCCCTCACCAAGAGGTTAATATGAAGGAAATTATAAAAAAAGCGATTTCAAAAGGCCAGAAGGCCCTTTCGGAATACGAGTCCAAGCTGGTGATAAAGAACGCAGGCGTCATCATCACCAGGGAGGGTCTTGCGGAAACAAAAGAAAAGGCGGTAAGTCTCGCGGAGGAAATCGGTTTTCCGATTGCACTGAAGGGTTCATCCGACAAACTCACCCATAAAACGGAAATGGGCATGGTCAAACTCAACCTTTCGAGCAGGGAAGACGTCTCAAGGGCCTTCGACGAGATTAAAGGATCCGGGATCGAAATGGACGCCGTCCTGGTCCAGGAAATGATAAAAGGAGACAGGGAATTCGTCATAGGCCTCACCAGGGACCCGCAGTTCGGACCCTGCGTGATGTTCGGCCTGGGCGGGATTTTCACCGAGGCGTTAAGGGACGTGAGCTTCCGCGTGGCCCCTATCACTGACGGCGACGCCGAAGAAATGATTGATGAAATAAAAACGAAGAAGCTCCTCGGGGAGTTCAGGGGAAGTCCCGCGGTGGACCGTTCGGCGCTCATAAAGGCCCTGGTTGGAATATCCAGGCTGGGAGCCGAATACGATGACATCGCGGAAATCGACATAAACCCGCTTAAAATCACGGGCGATAAACCTGTGGCAGTGGACGCGCTAGTGATTTTGAAAAAAATTCAGTGATGCCTGGATTTTTCAGCTGATTTTTCGTCCGGTATGCTTTCAAAAACAACTTTACGCATGTTCCCGGGATCGTATCTCACCAGGATATCAAGCCCTTCCTTCAATCTGGCAATGCCTTTATCGCTTACCGGCACTATCATTTCCGCCCTGAAACGTCCGCCGTCTTCAGGGGTCACCTCGACATAAAGCTTTACAGTATGCACGCACCCGCCCCTTACCTTCATTTTTCCGATTGTAAAATATTTCACGACCCGCGCGCCGGCCTTTTTCAATCCCCTAAAGCGGATGGAAGCCGTGATGGCGCGCGAAAATACCGAAAAGTGGAAAACGATTATTCCGCTCGCGATAATCACCGGAACGATGCCGACGGCACGGAACAGTCATGCGGAGAACAGGCCGGCCGTGGCAGTGGTCAGTACGGCTAGCAGCGTAAAACCGCCGCGGGAAAGCCTCTGCCCCAGGACGGTCCGGACCGAGATATCATAACCCGGGCGCCCGACAGCCGCTTCCGCGGCCCTGCGGTCACATCCGGTTAAACCGGCATACATACCGACGGCTTCTTCCCTGGAACCGTCGAGAATCATTTTCTTGAACAGGTCCATGTCTGGAGACGGGACCGTTCCGGCAAGTTCTGGCGGTGCTCCGCAAGAAGGGCAATATATCATTTCGTATTGCATGGGCGAACGGACTTTACGATGCAGCGGGACCGGAGGTCATTTCTCCCTCTGGTCCTCCCTGTAAACATCGATGCTGTAGGGGATTTTTTCATCAAGGATCGGTTCGCCTTTTTTCGCTCCGGGCTTGAAGGCCCTGGCCATGTTGACCCTTGCGTACTCGTTTTCCTGGTTGATCCTGGAAGCGTACTCGATCGCGCGCCAGTAGCAGATATTGCTCTTCGTCTCCGCACCCTGCTGCTGGTAAACGGCCGCCAGATTGTTATATCCGGAAGATAGCGTCTGGAACACCTTGACGTGATCGATCCTGTTCGGGTCGACGATGTTTATCTTTTCAGCCATGCGCTCGAATACAGATACGAGCTTGAGGTATTCCCCCCTGGCCGGCTCGAAATTCCCGCTATCCATGCCTGCATGGTAGAAGGCGTTGCCCAGGGAAAGCATGAGTTCCGGGCTTGAAACGAAGTCTTCGTAAAGGTGTAGCCAGCTGTCCACGGCCTTGCTGTAGAGCTTGTCCATGTAATAGATCCTGCCGAGATTATAATAAATCTCAGGGCTTTCATAGCCGCTGGCGATCGCGCCTTCGTACTTGTCCCTCGCTATGTTGTAATTGGTCATTTTCTCAATGTCCTGGTCCACGATATCGTCCTCGAGTACGTCGTTTTTGATCCTGACCCTGTCGAAGAAATAATAGAATATGTTGCCCAGCATCCCGTAAGATTTGCCGAGGCTCTCGGTCTCCCTGTAAAATTCGTCCCTGGTGAAGTCCGGCTGGTTGTCGTGCGTCTTCACGGCCTTCGTGAGGGATTCATATGCGCTCACCGGTTCCTTGATGTAATAATAATATTCTCCCATTACCGCGAGCGCGCCGAAATAATTGGGGGAGAGGGACAGGGCCTTGTCGAGATATCTTTTCATGACCCTGTAATTCTTCTGGGCCCTTGCCAGCCTGGCCAGCTGAAGGTGGAGCGGGGGATAGTCAGGGTCCTTTTTATTCAGTGCGTCCAGGGCGGACCTCACGGCCGGGAAGGTATTGTCGTCGCCGTCCATTATCTTGGAGGAACGGACGCCGTATTCTATCCTTACATTGCTCCTGTCCGTCTTTTTCTTGTCGAGATAATAGGACGCCAGCTTGGCGAGAAGGTCCGATGGAAGCTCCTCGAGCCTGTCCTTGTCCCTGATCTCGGCATGGATGCCCACCACCTGCGGGAAGGAATCCCTCTCGATGTAAAGGTCCAGGAGCCCGGAATAACCGACGACCGAATTTTTATCAACCGCCAGGATGTCCTCGTAGTATTTTTTCGCCTTGAGATACTGGCCCTGGTGATAATAGGCCCTGCCGATCCCGTACATCGCTGTAACGTTGCCCTTGTCCCTGACCAGGACCCTTTTATAAAAATCGATCGAAACCTCAAGCTGGGTCTTGTCCGCCGCGGTACCCTTGCCCAGGTAATAAGTCCGGTCTATTTCCGGTTTTATCCTTCTGTATTCCTCATCCGGCACCCTTGAAAAAAAGTAACCGAGGTTGTTCAGCGTATCAGGGTTGAACCTGTCGATCTCGTAGGCTTTGTTAAGCTTGTCAAGGGAATACGCGTATTCGCGAACGTCGAAATAGGCCCTTCCATAGGAATTATACCCGTAAAGATAATTCTTAATGTAATTCTGGTCGACGTATTTGAAAATCTCCTCGGCCCTGGCGTAATTCCTGGTCTTCTCCACGTAATCGCCCCTCTTGACAATGAGGGCGGCCCCTTCCTGGATTTTTTTCTTGGCCATGTAGGGCTTGTAGATAAACTGGTAACCGACTATCGTGAAAATGAACGCGGCAACCGCGACCCCCACGAATATGCCGGTCAGCTTAAGGAGCCTCTTCTGCCTCTCGATGCCCTCCCTGCTGTATTCCGGCCTGGACGTGATTACTCTTCTCGCGCGTCTCTGCACCCCCTCTTTCAGGGCAATAGTTTTACCGAGCTTCTTTTCCAGAAAGCGGTGTATATTACCCTCGGGCTTCCCGTCGATGATCATGTCGACAAGGACCCTCATGTCCCCGGGGGAAAGCTCGTCGTTTATAACGCAGTCCTTTACCGCCTGACGGAGTCCCGGATCAAAAAGCAGTATCGACCTTTTCAGCCTGTTGAGCTCGCTTATCGAAAGGTCCAGCGATTCCTTTGATTTTTCCTGTCTCGGGGGCGGGGCATCCTGTCTCTTCCCGGGCTTTTCCCTTGGGGTCCCCGGGACCTCCTCATCTTCGAAGGGCTCGATCTTAATATTTTCATCGTCGAAATGCGAAATGTCCGGTATTGCCGCAAAATCCGAGCCGATGTCCTCGGCCGCGGGAGCCGCCTTGATGAATTTTTCCTTCGCGGGGGCCTCTTTCTTTCCGAAACCGTCGATTTCCTCAAGGGAGGCCAGGTCGTCTTCGTTCAGGTCGAACTCCTCCTCCTGCACCGGCCTTCTGGGACGTTCCGGCTCCTCCTGCGGACCGGCATCCAGCTGGCTGAAATCAATCTCGGGGATGTCGCTCTCTTTGGCTTCCTGAAGTTCCCTGGACTCGGTTATGGAAATATCCGAAAGATCCGGCAGCTCGCCGTCGGCGCCTTCCCCGATGGACACCTGTTCAGGCTCCTCAACGGAAGGAGTCGCCCCGATATCGCCCAGGTCGATATCGCCCAGCTCTTCGACCTCGCGGGGCCTCCTGGCAGGGGCCTCCTCCCTGCCCACAAACTCGCCGACCGGCGCAAGGTCGGAAACATCGAGCGTATCCGGCTCATCCGATGTAAGTGCGTCCAGCTGTCCGACGGTGTCCTCGGGCAGGCCCGGTTTTTTCTGGGCCCTGGCCGGAACCGGTTCTTCTATTTCCTTTATTTCATCGGTGATGTCCCTGGGGGCCTCCTCGACCTCCTGGACCATATCGGTGATGTCCTCTATTTCGCTGATTTCTTCGGGGCCCTCTTTCCTGACGCTGCTCAGGTCCGGCGCCTCTATGTCGAGATCGCCGATTTCATCAATGAGCTCGTCCATAACCGGGCCTTCCCCTGCGGACGGTTCGGCCGCTTCAAGGTCGGCTGAAGAAAAATCCGCGTACTCATCCGTTTCCTCCCCGGCTTCAACGACGGCGGTATTTTTCGACGACTGATACGGCTGCGCCACTGGCATGGCTGCCGTGTTTTCCTCTACCACCCCGACAATTCTCTTTATCTCTTCAAGCTCGTCTGGAGTGTAATCGATCGTGTTTTCTTTATCACCCATTAATTGACTCGATTCCCGGGTTGAATTGATATTGGCGACATAATCAGAATATATTCTATCGTTTTAAAAATCAATAAAATTAATTTTTTGCCGGCCGGTCCATGGTCCTGTCCGGGTCATAAAATTAATTCAATATTTTCCCTCCAATTATCGACATAATAACCAACGGAAATGAGCAAGTATTGCGTCATCTCCGTCCATAATACGGTTTTTACGCCCTTCCGGGCGGTCAATACTTCCTAAAGGAGGGGTGATGAAGCATCTTACCCTCGTGTTTTTCGCATTGGTTTTCGCGGGTTTTTCACCCGATAAAAGCGGGCTCCGCACGGAAAATTACTATAATCTCATCTTTCTCAGGAGCGCGGCGGAACCTGAAAGGATGAACATGATAAAAATCGACGGCACAAGCAGGACCCTGCGGCTTAAAAAGGGGATACTGTTCACCTATAAAAACATCGAGGCCAGGGACGTTTCCATATCAGGCAACTTTTCCGGCTGGAATATCAAAAAAATGGACAGGAGCAAACACGGGGTCTGGTATTTTTTCCTGGATTCGTTCGGTAATGTCGACAGGGTCGAGTACAAGTATTACGTCGACGGCATCTGGATCATGGACCCTGAAAATCCAGAAAGGGAGGACGACGGGGCCGGATCCTACCTTTCCCTCGCGAAAAGAATCAAGACAGAGGACAAAAGGCACATCAGCTTCCAGGTCCTCGGCAACAACAGCGTCGAATTCAGGCTTTACAGGCCCGGGGCAAAATACGTTAGCCTGGTGGGCGATTTCAACCACTGGAACCCGGAAAACGACGTTCTTAAAAAAGACGGAAAGGGAATATGGAGGATACAGAAGCGGCTGGCGAAAGGGCCCCACAGGTACAAGTTCGTCGTGGACGGCAAATGGGTCCCGGACATGTACAATCAAAAATCCGCATCGGACAACGCAGGAGAGGTCTGTTCCCTTATCGTCGTAGAATGATTTTCATGATATCACTGTAATAAATTGCCGGCATGAAAGCCGCCCGCCCCGGTCAGGGCGGGCGGCTTTTTTTTGCGGTTAATTAATCTTCAGCAGGTCCCTGATGGCGTCCCGGAAGGCATTTTTAGTCAGCGCACCCGTTGCCATGCCGGGTTTTCCCTCCTTCGGAATGAACAGGATGCTGGGAATGCTCGAGATCCCGAACGCTCCGGCAAGCTCCCCCTCGATGTCGGTGTTGATTTTATAAATATTCAATTTCCCATCGTATTCCTTCGACAGCTCCTCGAGCACCGGCGCAACCATTTTGCACGGGCCGCACCAGTCCGCGTAGAAATCGATGATGCAGGGCAGATCGCCTTCAAACTTCCAATCGCCTCCGGCTTCATAATTAAATACCTTTTCCTTGAAGGTTTCTTTTGTCAGATTCTCCATTCACGGCTCCATATTAAAAAATTTATTTAATTCTAAAATACTAAATAATCTGGAGGAAGTCAAGCATCGGTTAAGCTTTTAATTAAATCCCGATAAAAAATCAAGGGATGATATAAAAGGTCTCTCAAAATCGTCTGCGCTTCAGCCGCTGAAAAAAGCAGAATTCAATAAAAATATGCGGAAAGATGCTTCCAGGGATGAATTTCCGCAACAAACAGGCCGCGGCTTTTCAATCCCTAAATGAGATAAAGCTCCTTGTCGGAAAGCACCGGGAACCCCTCGTCCCTCAGGATCCTTTCCGTCTTCTGGATGTTTTCGACCTGGAACACGAAGACCGCCTCGTTGCTCTCACGGATGGTGAAGCCGTACGCGTCCTCGACATTGATCCCGTGCGACGCCAGGATGGATGAGGCACTGTGAAGCCCGCCGGGCCTGTCCTGGATCTTCACAGCCACGATGTCCTTGAGGGTGGACGCTATCCCGTCGGCGTTCAGGGCGTCGCAGCCCTCGGACGGTTTGTCCAGGAGGAGCTTGATGATGCCGTAATCGCCCGAATCAGATATGGTTATGGCCCTGATGTTGATGTCGTTCTTTTCAAGAATAGCCGTGATCCTGTCTATCTTCCCGGGCTTGTTTTCCGCGAATACCGATACCTGCTGCGGCATATCCACCTCCATTTAAATCTTTCTGTTGTCGATGACCCTGACCGCTTTCCCCGTGCTGGGAGGAAGCGAGCCGGGCTCGAGGAGCTCTATCCTCGGGTTGACGACTATGAGCGCCCTCAGCTCCTCCACGAGCCTCTGGTTGAGGGCCTTGAGTTCCTTCAGTTCGCCGTGGAACATCTTCGAATAAAGCTCCACCTTTATGTTTATCCTGTCAAGGTTGTTCTGCCTGTCCAGCACGATCTGGTAGTTGTTGCCGACCTCGGGGAACTTCATGAGCACGGATTCAATCTGCGACGGGAAGACGTTGACGCCCCCGACGATGAGCATGTCGTCCGTCCGGCCCTTTATCCTCTCGATCCGCCTGTGGGTCCTGCCGCAGCCGCACGGTTCCGGTATTATCCTGGTGAGGTCCCTGGTCCTGTACCTTATGATCGGCATGGCCTCCCTGTTGATATGGGTGAGCACCAGCTCGCCCTCCTCGCCGTCCGGGAGCGTCTCGCCCGTATCAGGGTTGATTATTTCAGGTATATAGAAGTCCTCCCAAACATGCATGCCGTCCTTGTTTTCGCACTCGAAGGCCACGCCCGGACCGTTCATTTCCGAAAGCCCGTAGGAGTTGTAGGCATCGAGGCCCCACTGGTTCTCTATCTTAGTCCTGGTTTCCTCGGAATAAGGCTCCGCGCCCAGGTAGGCCTTCTTTATGCCGAGATCGCAGGGATTGATGCCGTTCTGCTCGATGACCTCCACCAGGTGAAGGGAATAACTCGGCGTTATGTGGATCACGGACGTGCGGAAATCCTGGATGAGCTGTATCTGCCGCAGGCTGTTTCCGGTCGCGGAGGGTATGACCATCGCGCCGAGCCTCTCCGCTCCGTAGTGCAGGCCCAGGCCGCCGGTGAAGAGCCCGTAGCTCATCATGTTCTGGAAAACGTCGTCCCTTGTGGTGCCGGTGGCGGTCATGCACCTGGCAACGAGGTCCGCCCATTCGGAAATGTCCCTGGCGGTGTAGAAAATTACGGTCGGCTTGCCGGTCGTGCCTGAAGAGGCGTGCATCCTCACGATCTCCCCCCTCGCGACCGCGACCATGCCGTCCGGGTAGCTGAGCCTCAGGTCGTTTTTGGTCGTGAACGGCAGCAGCGAAAGTTCTTTGATGGATTTAATCCCGGAGGCGTTTACGCCATTCTCCCTGAAGATTTTACCGTAATACGACGTTTTCGACGCGCCCTCAATCGCCCTGTTCAGCCTGTCGAGCTGGAGCTTTTCGATTTCATTTCTTCCCGCGGTTTCAATTTCCCTGTTCCAGTACATGGCGGCTTCCGTTTATTTTGATGTCGATCCTGGCGGACACTGAAATGTTATCCGCAGCAGAAAAAACGTGTCAATAAATATTAATCGCCCCCGCGCATAAAACTCCGGGAAGGGCCGTGCGGTTTTTGCACTATAAAAGAATTCGGCGCGGTAAAAAAATGATCCGCCGTCAGCAAAAATCCCCCCGGACAGCGGTACCGCATTATACCGCTTCTCTTTTGCTTGACTTTTTTCGCGATTCATGGAATAAAAAAAGAAATGGCCGCTGCCGCAAGAGGGCCGGGGATCATATCCCGCCCGCATGCATAAAGGGGGACAGAATGTCAAACGGCGAATCCGATTCCATCGTAATGAAAAAAACCATGACCAGGTCCGAGGCGAACGAGCTGGGGCTGATCGCCGCGGGAGACGTCGCGAAGATCGCCGACCTCACCGCATCCCTGTTAGCGAGCTCCTTCAGCAAGAAGCCGATCGTCACAGTCTGCATCGACCAGATGTTCTTCAGCAGGCCGGTCAGGGTCGGAGAGGTGCTGGTGACCAGGGCGAGCATCAACTGCGTCAAGACATCGTCTATGGAAGTCGGGGTTAGGATGGAGATAGAAAACTTCAAGACCGGAACAACGGAGCATGTCAGCTCCATCTACATGGTCCTCGTCGCGGTCGACAAAAATTTCAAACCGGTGAAGCTCCCCCCGCTGAAGCTGAAGACGCCCGAACAGAAAAGACGCTTCAAGGAGGCCATGGAGCGCTTTGAAACCAGGCTGGAAAAAAGAAACCCATCCGGCAAGAAAAAGTAGATCAGCCCCTGTCGGGGTACCTCGAGGATATCGATCTTATAATATCAAGCGAGTCGAAAAAGACGTCCACCAGCTCAGGGTCGAACTTTTTTCCGGACATGATCTTCATCTCCTTCAGCACGTCCTCCTCCTTCCATGATTCCTTGTAGACCCTCTGCGAAGAAAGCGCGTCGAAAACGTCCGCCACGGCTACGATCCGCCCGTAGAGGGGGATCTCCTCGCCCTTCAGAGGCATTGGCCTTCCCGCGGAGTCCGCCTCGACCGGTTCGCCCGTATCCACGTTGACCCTGCCCGGATAACCGGTGCCGTCCCAGTTTTCGTGGTGGGTCAGGGCGACCTGCGATGAAATCTCGTCGAACTCGGACTGCTTGTTCATGAAAAGCCTGGCGCCCTGGTACGTGTGCGTCTTCATGATGGCGAACTCCTCGTCGGTGAACTTCGCCGGCTTCTTGAGTATGACGTCGGATATCGCAACCTTGCCCACGTCGTGCAGCATGGCCGCCATCCTCAGCACGTCCCTGTTCTTGTCTATCTCCTCCCTGGGGACTTTTTTTGTGATCGCCCATTTCTCGTATATTTCAGTGGAATAGGCGGCGACCCTGTTGACGTGCGACCCGGTCTCCTTCGGGTCGCGGAGCTCCGCCATCCCGATCATGCGGAGGATCAGGGCCCTGGTCATCTGCGCGCGCTGGAGGATCATGCTGGCCGAGCTGGCGAAGTGCAGGACGTAGAGCTCGTCCTCCGGGTCGAAGGGCTTCACAGCGCCGTTCTTTCCGGTCGCGTTGATCATCTGCATCACACCGAGCACCTCGCCCCTGTTGTTGACCAGCGGCACGGTCAGCACGGACGTCGTCTTGTACCCGGACTTGCCGTCGTTGGTGGGATTAAACCTGTACGGGACCCCTTCCGGGATCGCGTATGCGTCCGGTATGTTCAGTATCTCGCCCGTCACGGCCGCGTAGCCCGAAAGGGACGATTTGTCGATCTTCGTCTTGAAGGTCGTGTAAATGAGCTTCTGTCCCGGAGGGAGCTTCCTCTGCAGGGACTCGGTCTGCACGTGGGAAAAGACCAGCTCGTCCCCGTCCTTTATCTGTATCGATCCGGCGTCGGCGTTGGTGAAGGTCCTGGCGTTGAACAGGATTTTTTCCAGGAGCATGTCCAGGTCCTGAACTGTATTGAGCTCCGTGCTGAGCTTTATGATGTCAGAAAGCCTTTCGTATTTGTCCATCAGGGGTCCTTTTTATTGAATTTAGTGCTTAAATAATAGTTATTCAATAAACGGCGGATCGTCAAGAAATAAAAATCCCCACAGCAAGCTGCCGCCCGGCACCAGGATTGGTGCCGGGCGGCCGACGCCCCAGGCGTCGGCGGGGTATTTTTGTTCTTCGCGGAAAAATTTTTCCGCAGCAGAGCTGCTGGGTATTAAATCCCGCTCGAATAAAAAAGACACAGGGTTGGTCGGGGTTTGTCTGATTGTCGTGGCGATTTTTTTAATCGTTGGCGCAATTCATGAATTGCACCAACGGACGTGCCACGATCCCTAAAAATAAAAGGGCCGCCCAAAAGGACGGCCCCCGGTTAAGCAATTTTTTTTCTGATTAAAATTTATACGCGGCGCCCAGGTTCACGCTGAAAATCTGGTCAGTCTGGTGGTTGATCCACTTCCTGTCGTAGTTGAAATCATACTTGGAATAAGTGCCGCCCATGGCCACGTTCCACAGAACCTGGTACCTGAAGCCGGCCCAGACTTCCACTTTGGAAGCAATCAGGATCGATGCGCCAATATAATTGTCAAGACCTATGGCAAGGTATCCGCCTTTGTAGTTGTAAGGAATCAGCAAAGGCATTATCCCCCATGGAGCACCATAAGTATAAAAACCGCTTTTTTCCATTTTATAATGACCATAGTTGAAAACACCGTTGACATTGGCTATGAGCCTGACATTGCCCGGCAGTCCATAGTCGAAACCAACCCCGACAGTAGGCCCGACAAGCCAGTTGGAATATTCATAAAAAGTTAATCCATTAAACCAACTTGTCCCATTTCCCAATATGTTAATACCTAATTCGCTCGATTTATCAATGGAATTATAATTATGTCTTAGTCCAATTATAACCTTAAACAATTCGGCAAATTTTTTATCAAAAGTGACGCTGGTATCAATTCTTCTTGTCTCCGGCTCTTTTATAGGCAAGTTATAATTAAGTGGAAACAACTGACCCCCAAGAAACGCCCACATGTTTGGTTCAAATCTCAAACTATGATAATCGAATTCATGTTCAGACAATCCAAATAGAAGTTTGGCATTCATATTCCAGCTTCCGAGACCCAATGTGACCGTTGGACCCAGAAGAAAATCCGAAGCCATGTCAAAATCGCTGGATAATGACCCGAACTTGTCGTACTTACCGGTATAGAGAGCCTTGAATGCGGGGCTCCACCACATCAATTCCGTCGCGATCCCCGCCTTTACTTCGACAGCGCCCGCGACCCCATAGCCGCCGATGAGAAGTGAGCAGACGGCAAGAAGAACAATTAAAATTTTCTTCATCGTATAACCCCCGTGAGAATAGTTAAAAATTTTTTTAGGGCCAATGGCCCTCTTATAAGTGCATCTGGATAAAAAACAACAAGTGTTAAGAAAATACGATTTATATATATATTATTACTCAAAAAAACCAAACGACCCAAAAAATCAACACTTTTTTATGTCTCGAAGGTCAGTAGGCCTCGGTGATGCTCAGGTATATCCCCCAGGCGTCCTTGTCCTTTACTTTGACCCTCGTGTCGTAAAGCGCGAAGTCGAACCTGTAATTGAGCTTCTTCTCCTCGTGCATCATGAACCGCAGGCCGGCCCCGCCCGCCACCTTCATGCGCCTCAGATCAAACCCGCCCGGGGTGTGCGCCACCTGTCCCGCGCCGCCGAAGAGCGCGCCGCCGAACCTCCACCAGACCGGGAACCTGTATTCGAGCTGGGCGGCGACCAGGTTCCTGTCCCTGTACCTTCCCATGTAGAACCCCCTGAGGAGCATGGACCCTCCGAGCATGGACATCATGGGGAACGGCGTATCGCCGTTGCCCAGGCACATGTAGTACTGGAAGGCTATGACGTGCTTCCCGTAAAATGAAAAATACTGCCTGTGGTCCAGCACCACGTTGTAGAAATCATACCTGCTCCCCAGGTACCTCCCGTAATGGGTGTACCTGACCTGGGTGTAAATCCCGCTCGTCGGGTAAAACGGGTTGTCCCTGCTGTCCCACCTCGCCTCCGCCCCGGCGCCGGAACAGAGACCGCCGGACTTTCCGGGAACGTCAGTGAGCGCGAGCTTCCCGTTCTTTTCCTTCCTGGCAATCGTATAGTAGAACTCCTCAAACCTTGGGCCGAGGTAGAAATCGCCCCGGACCCTCCTCATCAGGGCACCCATCAGCCTGAACTGCATGGGCGTGTATTTCTCCTCGTCCTGGAGGGACGTGCGCGGCCCGTACCCGAAATACCTGTCCGGGAACTTGCTGAACGAAGACGCGCCCCTGACGATCCAGTCCCTGCCGCCGAGGTATGTCTCCGTGGTGAAGCCAGCGATCAGCTGGTTCTTCAGGGTGTAGACCCCGTAGATGCTGTACGTGTCGGTCTTTCCGGGAAAGGAGTTCGGGGTTTCGATGAAGTAAAGAAGAGTGGCGCCGAACAGGAGGCTCGTTTCCGGCGTGTAGAATATTATGGGAAGGGGCGCGAGTATGCGCTCCTCCCTGCCGGCCGGCGCATCGGCATCCTTCGCCGCGTCGGCCGCAAGGCAAACCGATCCCGCGAAAAGGAAAAGGATGATGACGAATTTTTTCATTCAGGTCCGGGGATCCCGTTCTTTATTTTTTTTATCTCCACTGCAGATGATCCGCGCGGGAAGCTGTATTTGAATATAAATTGTTTTTTGGTCAACAAAAAAAGAATTTCCGGGCGATATTATCTTGACTGCGGTCCCTCATGCGCATAATTTTATAAAAGGCCGGGTATTTTATATCCAGCCGCGGATTTCCGGGACCTGTCATGATAGAAAAAATTAACGATAAGATATCCGTGGTGCTCACCGAGGAGGGGTTCCTTTCAAGCAACTGCGTGATGGTCAAGGACGGCGGGGGGCTCGCGATCGACAGCGGCGCGGGAAAGATTTTGAAAGAGGTCTCGCCGGAAAAGGCGCGCACCCTGCTCCTCTCGCACCACCACCTGGACCACATCAACGGGAACGACCTCTTCGTCAACGCGAGGATCTACGCCCACCCCCTCGAAAGGAAGGCCATGATGAACCCCGAAAAGACCACAGCGACGTCCGGGTGGCAGGACCTGATGGGCGACGACATCATGAACCACGCTCAGCAGATCGGGGGAGTGAAGCCCAGGATACTCGAGCCGTGGGAATCGCACGAAGACCTCTCCGACGGAATGGAGGTCCGGGCCGGGGGCACGCTCATAACCGTCCTCCATACGCCCGGCCACACCGCGGGCCACTGCTCGTTCTATTTCCCGGACGAGGGGTTCGTCTTCACCGGCGACATCTGCCTCACTAAGGTCGGGCCATGGTACGGCGACCCCGACGTTGAGATAGACGGGTTCCTGAATTCCATTCAAAAGATAATCGCCCTCAGGCCGAAGAAGCTCGCCACGGGCCACCTGACCGGGGTGCTGGACGCGGACATAGCCAAAAGGCTCACCGAGTACGGGGACAGGATATTCAGGAGGGAAAAAAGGATACTGAAGCTGCTGGCCGAAGGTCCGATGACGATAAACGAGCTGGCCGACAGGAAGCCGATATACCCGCTCCACCCCACGACCTTCGTCCTTTTCTGGGAAAAAAGCATGATAAAAAAGCACCTGGAAAGGCTGGTGAAAACCGGGCTCGCGGAGGAAGCCGGGAACGGAAAATACGCCGCCGTAAAATGACCCGGGGCGGCGCAGCCGGGATTACTTCATCACGACCTTCACTATGCTGGAAATCGGTATCGTTACGACCCCGGAGGTAGTGTTCATCCTCACGTTCTGGCTGTCCTGCGAGAAAATCGCGCCGATGAGCCTGGACCCGTCGTCGAGGGTCACCTCTTCAAGCTTATGGTAGTATTCCTTTATCTGGGTCTCGGTCTTAAGGACCGGGGCCTTCTCCATGGCTGGCTGTGCCGGCTGGTCGATTTTCTGTTCAGTTTTGGCCTGCGGCTCCTTTTTAACAGGGGCATCGGCCTCTTTTTTCTTCTCTTCCGGCTGTTTCACCGAAGAGGCGGGCCCAAGCTTGACCGCGACCTCCTCCTTCTCCTTCACGAGGACCTCCATCTCGGCCTTTTCCATCTTTTCCTTTTTCCTGACCTTGCCCTCGCTTTCCACGGTGATGCGCTCGCCCGTGGCGATCTCTTCCTTAACGTTTTTGCCGATCCTGTCCTCGATTTTGACCGCGCCGTCGACCACCCTGAGGGTCGATTTCACCACGTTTTTCTCCGCAGTGGAATCGATCGCGAAGCTCGTTCCCCTGACGGAACAGACTATGGTCTGCGTCGTCACGTCGAACGTGCCGCCCCTGAAAAGCTTCTTTAATATCACGAAAATCTTCCCCTCGGTAAGGCCGACGGAGGATTTTATCAGCTCGTCCTTCTCCGTGAGCTCGGCCCTGGTGAGCTTAACGGAGGATTTTTCATATATCTTGATTACCGACCACTGGCTTATGGCCACAACGACGTGGGAATTGGAGCCGGTCTTAATAATGTCACCTGTTTCAACGGGATCTTCGTAATACAGGGGCATGGTCCTGTCGGCCTTCTGTATCTTCGCCTCGCCGACGAGTCCGATCACCCTGATCGGGTAATCCTCTTTCTTCTTGCACGATGAGACCGTGAAAAGAAAAATGACGGCAATGCATAAACGGACTGCGATCCCGAAAACGGATGCCATGCTTTTATTTTCCATAACTCCTCCCGTACGGACCGGGAAGCTGTTTACATCCCGCCGACAGCCGATACATAACCACCGAATGTAGACTTTGTCAATACATTTCAATTCTCCCGGGGACAGGCCGATTGCACTGACCTGCCCGAATCCGGAATTAATAAATTATACATGCTGCAGCCATCCATTCAATCTCCATTTCCTCTTTAACCCTCAGGCAAGGGGCGTGAATTGATGTCTGCATGATGCGGATTATAATTATATTTTTTAAAAGACGGTTAACGAGCTTATCAGGGATAATATTATTAAATAACGAGGGTCTACAGAAAGGGAAATATATTCATTTTTTTATCGATAATCACCAGGATAATTAATATCAATAAAACGAAAATGCCGATCAAAAGCCTTTTCCAATCAAGATCCATATGAATTCTCCTTATTTATAAACAAAAATGCTGGTTTATATTATTAATAAATAGTTAAATTTATGCCTTTTAAATTAATTTATAATGAAATATATGTCAATTATTTTTCCCCCTGTTAAAATATCGAATAATGTGAAAATTTCACTAAATTCAGACCTGAGATATCGTCATCCGCACAATGAGGGTGAATGCCTGTTGCGGATAAAATTTTTTCAGGATAAGCCTGTTGCCCCGGCGTCACGGATTGACATCGATTCGAATCCGGAATTCACGTTGAAGGATCTGCCCGGGAAAAGCCCCCCGTTACAAATATCTTCCGCCGGCGTACCGCGGCCCCGGTTATTACTTGACACGGCCGGGCTTTTTTCATATCCTATGCCAGTTTCGGCGCCGTTCCCGGATCCCCGGGGCCGGATTTCATCCTTCCGCGCCGGAAAGACCGCTTAAATTTACCGGATTAACCGGCCATTGCCGGAAAATATATTTTTTTACGTATGGAGGAAATATGTCGTTAAAAAAAGTGCTGGCTCTGACGCTGTCCATTTCCGTCTGCATGGCTGCGGCCGGGTGCAAAAAGGCCCCCGAGGACGCGATAAAAATCGGAGCGATTTTTTCAGTGACCGGGGGAGGCTCGAACCTCGGTGCGCCTGAATCCAAGACGGCGAAAATGCTGGTTGACGAAATAAACGCTAAAGGCGGCGTCAACGGCAAAATGCTCGATCTCATAGTGAAGGATTCCGAGAGCAGTCCTGAAAAGGCCATATCCTTCGCCAAGCAGCTCATCGAAGAGGAAAAGGTTTTCGCGATCATCGGGCCGTCCACCAGCGGTGAAACGATGAAGATAAAAAGCATCTGCGATGAGGCAAAGGTCATAATGCTCTCCTGCGCCGCCGCCGAGGTCATAGTCAACCCGGTAGCGAAATACGTGTTCAAGACGCCCCAGAAGGACAGCCACGTCGCGATGAGGATCTTCGACACCATGAAAAAGATGGGGATAAACAGCATCGGGATCATCTCGGACAATACCGGCTTCGGCAACGCGGGCAAGGACCAGCTCGAGAAGATCGCGCCGCAGAAGGGCGTAAAGATCGTGATCAGCGAGGTATACGACAAGAAGGCGACCGACCTCTCCGGCGTGCTCACCAAGCTCAAGGCCAGAAACGTCCAGGCCGTCGTCAACTGGTCGATCGTACCGGCTCAGTCGATAGTCGCCAAGAACATGAAGCAGATAAACCTTAACGTGCCCCTGTTCCAGAGCCACGGCTTCGGCAACATAAAATACGCCAAGGAGGCCGGAAAGGCCGGCGAGGGCATCATCTTCCCGTGCGGCAGGCTGCTGGTCGCGGAACAGCTTCCGGACACCAACAAGCAGAAAACACTGCTCGTGAAATACAAGAAGGACTACGAGGCGAAGTTCAACGAGGACGTCAGCACGTTCGGCGGCCATGCGTACGACGCCATAACGATCCTGGTAGAGGGACTCAAGAAGGCGGGATCCGCCGACAGGGAAAAGGTCAGGACCGCGATAGAAAACCTGAAGGGCTTCCCCGGAACGGCGGGAGTATTCAACTTCTCGCCCCAGGACCACAACGGTCTCGGGCTTGATTCGCTCGTGATACTCACCGTCAAGGACGGGAAGTTCGTTCCTTACGAAAAACTTGATTAATTCGCGCGTCGGCCGGGCCGTCACGGCCCGGCCGAACGATTCTCCGATATGGCATTCGAACAGGTACTTCAATACATACTCTCCGGGGTGACGAACGGCAGCATCTACGCCATCGTCGCCATCGGCTTCAACATCGTATACAATACCACCGGGATAATTAATTTCGCCCAGGGAGAATTCCTGATGCTCGGCGGGATGACCGCCATATCGCTGTCCCAGTTCATGCCCCTTCCGCTGGCGATCCTGTTCGCGGTAATCATCACGTCGCTGGCCGGAGCCATGATCGACTTCGTCTTCATCAGGAGGCTCAGGAACCCGTCTGTCCTCATGATGATCATAGTCACCATCGGGCTTTCCATCGTGATAAGGGAGATGGCCCTCCACATATGGGACGAAAAGGTAAGGTCCCTCCCCTACTTCACCGGGAGCGAGGTCACGTCGATAAGCATACTCGGGGCATACATTTCGCCGCAGGTGTTATGGGTGCTCGGAGTATGCGGATTGATGGTCCTCCTTCTCGGGCTGTTCTTCAGGTACACCGCCACCGGCAGGTCGATGAGGGCCTGCTCTTCCAACAAGACGGCCGCGGGGCTCTGCGGCATCAACACGGGGAACATGGTGACGATTTCCTTCATGCTGAGCGCGGCCATGGGGGCGCTTGCAGGGTGCGTCATATCACCCATCACACAGACCCAGTACGACAGCGGAACGTCCCTTGCGATCAAGGGGTTCACCGTCGCCATCCTTGGCGGAATGGGCAACAGCACCGGCGCGGTCGTCGGGGGCCTGCTGATCGGCATGCTCGAATCGTTCAGCATCAGCGTGCTGCCGATGGCATACAAGGACGCCATATCCCTTGCGATACTGATACTGATACTCTTCATCAGGCCGAGCGGCCTCTTCGGAAGCAGGGAAGAATCGGCGCTGAAGGAATTCTGATGGACGCCGGAAGATACATACCCGTGCTTATACTCGCGGCCGCAGTGGCCGCGGTCCAGCTCTTCACGCTGGCCACCGGGAGCGAATACTACCTGACCCAGCTCACCATGTCGGCCTATTACGCCCTCGTCATAATCGGTCTTTGCACCCTGATGGGTTACGCCGGGCAGATATCCCTCGGCCACGCTGGTTTTTTCGCCATAGGGGGATACACGGTGTCCGTGATGACTACGTACGATTTCTCCGGGTTCTCCGGCTCCGCCGTCATGGGCCTGCTCGGAACACTGGGGCTCGCATCCGCGTCGGGCGGGGAGCTCCACCTGTCGCCGTGGGTATCGCTGGCCGCGGCGCTGGTCATCACCGTGGCCGTGGCCTTCATCATAGGGATCCCGATACTTAAGCTCAAGGGACATTACCTGGCAATGGCATCGCTGGGCTTCGGACTGATAATCTACAGGATCGTCCTCGGCACCAGGATCTTCGGCGAGGCCGACGGCATCTCCGATGTCCCGGGCTTCGCCATCGCCGGAGGGCTCAGGGTGTCCGGCAGCCCGGAACTCCGGATACAGAACTACTACATCGCGTGGACACTGGTGATCATCGGTACCGTCATGCTGATCAACCTCGTGAAATCAAGGGCCGGCAGGGCGCTCCGGTCGATACACGGGAGCGAGGAGGCGGCAATGGCAATGGGCGTGAACGCCTCCAGGTACAAGCTCTACGTCTTCGTGATAAGCGCCGTGTTCGCGTCCCTCGCCGGCGCCTTCATGGCCCACCTGAACGGCGGGATCGGACCGTCCGAGGCGGACGTGATGAAATCGGTGAAATACGTGGCCATTGTGGCCGCGGGCGGGATGGCCAACCTCTGGGGCGCCCTTACCATGGGCGTACTTCTGAACTACATTTCCCTCAGGGGATACCTTGGGAGCTACGACGACGCGTTCTTCGGCGCTATACTGATCGCCATCATGCTCTTCGCGCCGGAAGGGCTCATAAACCCGGCGGTCATGAAGACCGCCGCTGTCAGGGCCCGCTCCCTGATCGACTCGATCAAAAAGAAAACGGGACGCGGCGGCCATGCTTCTTGAGGTGAAAAACGTCAGCAGGGCCTTCGGCGGCCTCCGCGCGGTCGACGACGTGAGCTTCAGCGTCCCGAAAAATTCCATCAAGGCGATCATCGGGCCGAACGGGGCGGGCAAGACCACGCTCTTTAACCTGATCTCCGGCAGCCTCCGGCCCGACTCGGGCAGGGTGTTCTTCAACGGCAGGCAGATCCAGGGACGGCCGCCCCATACCATCGCCGCCCGAGGCGTGTCCAGGACGTTCCAGAACATAAAGCTCTTCCATAACATGACGGTCCTGGAAAACGTGATGGTGGGCAGGCACACGAGAAGCAGGTCCGGCTTCATGGCCGGCATATTCAACCTGCCATCCTGCTGGCGCGAGGAGAGGGAGATCGAAAACAGGTCGCGCGGGATACTCGACATGCTCGGCGTCTCCGGCCTGGCCGGAATGAACGCGGGAAACATAGCCTTCGGCAGCCAGAGGATCGTGGAGTTCGCGAGGGCGCTGGCCCTCGAGCCGGAGCTCCTCCTGCTGGATGAGCCCGCCGCCGGGCTGAACATGCACGAAACCGCCGAGATAGCGGAGATCATAAGAAAAATCAGGGAGATGGGCGTCACCATACTCATAATCGAACACGACATGTCTCTGATAATGGACATCTCGGACGACATAGTCGTCCTCAGCTCCGGGAAGATGATCGCAGAGGGCAGGCCCTCGGACATCCAGAAGAACCCGGAGGTCATCAGGATATATCTTGGAGAGGAAGATGCTCAGGATCAGGAACCTTGAATCGGGATACGGCACGCTCAGGGTGCTGAAGGGCGTGTCGATGCACGTCAATCCGGGCGAGATCGTGACGATAATCGGCGCGAACGGGTCCGGCAAATCAACCCTCCTTGCCACCGTGTCCGGAATATTGCGGCCGGCGGCCGGGGAGATACTCTTCGGCGGAGACAGCATATCCGGCCTTCCGGCCGAAAAAACCGTGCACAGGGGCTGCGCCCTGGTGCCGGAGGGCCGGCAGATATTCGGCACGATGACGGTGAAGGAAAACCTCATCCTCGGCGCGTACCCTGCGAGGAAAAAGCTGGGAAGGGACGGGATAAAGGCCGGCCTGGAAAGGATATACGGATATTTCCCGAAGCTGAAAGAGCGCGAGGGACAGCTGGGCGGCACCCTCTCCGGCGGCGAACAGCAGATGCTCGCGATAGGGAGAGCGCTCATGTCCGGGCCCAGGCTCCTGATGCTGGATGAGCCGTCGACCGGCCTGGCGCCGATAATCGTGAAGGCCATCTTCCGGATAATCTCCAGGCTGAGGGACGAGGGGAACACCATACTCCTGGTGGAACAGAACGCCAGGGCGGCCCTCGCGGTGGCGGACCGGGGATACGTGATCGAGACGGGCCAGATAATCCTCGAGGGGTCGTCGGGCGAGCTCCTCAACAACAACGACGTCCAGAGGGCGTATCTCGGCAAGGACTACAAGAGCATAAGCGAATAAGGGAGGCTGATATGATATACAATCCCGAATACGAAACCATGCCACGCGAGGAGATCGAACAGCTCCAGATAGAGAGGCTGCAGACCACCCTCAACAGGGTCTACCGCAACGTTGCCTTCTATAAAAACAAGTTCGATGAAATGAAGATCGACATCGGGAAGATAAAAAGCGTCGCCGACATGAAGGAGCTCCCCTTCACGACCAAGGAGGACCTCCGCGAAAGCTATCCCTACGGGATGTTCGCCGTCCCCCTCAAGGACATCGTGAGGATCCATTCGTCGTCCGGCACAACTGGCAAGCCCATAGTGGTGGGCTACACCAAAAACGACATCCAGCACTGGTCCGCCATGACAGCCAGGCTCCTGGCCGCGGTCGGGATAAACGAGCACGATTTCGTACAGATCGCGTTCGACTACAGCCTCTTTACCGGCGGGTTCGGGTTCCACTACGGCGCGGAGAGGATAGGCGCGTCGGTAATCCCGTCGTCCTCGCACGGAAACATCCAGAAGCAGATATTCATAATGAAGGACTACAAGACGACCGCGCTCCTCAGCGCGCCGAGCTTCGCGGTGGAAGTCGCAAACAAGATAAGGGAAATGGGCATACACCCGGAGGAGCTGAAGCTCAGGTACGGGCTCTTCGGCGCCGAGCCGTGGAGCGACGAGCTCCGGGGCCGCATCGAGGACAATCTGCACATCGACGCCTACGACAACTACGGCCTTTCAGAGGTGATGGGGCCCGGCGTCTCGGGCGAATGCCCCGAAAAAAACGGCCTCCACGTCAACGAGGACCATTTCATAATCGAGGTCATCGACCCGAAGACGCTCCTTCCCATGCCTGCAGGGAGCGAGGGCGAGCTCGTCTTCACGACGATAACGAAGGAAGGCTTCCCGCTGATAAGGTACCGCACCGGCGACGTCGCCTCCCTCATGGAAGGGGTGTGCCCCTGCGGAAGGACCTTCGCGAGGATGAGCAGGGTCACGGGAAGGACCGACGACCTGATAAT
Organism: Spirochaetota bacterium; assembly: GCA_025457915.1. Classification (GTDB taxonomy): domain Bacteria; phylum Spirochaetota; class UBA4802; order UBA4802; family UBA5550; genus JALOTL01. Next base: position 182,129 of record JALOTL010000004.1, read on the forward strand.
AATCAGGGGCGTCAAGGTATTCCCGACACAGGTGGAGGAGATCCTTCTGAAGGCCGAGGGCGCTACGCCCAGGTTCAGGCTGATCATCGAAAACAGGGATGGACTGGACGAGCTAGAGATACAGGTCGAGGTCTCGGAAAAAATCTTCAACGACGAGATCAAGAACCTGCTGAACCTCAAGGGAAAAATCGCCGGGCTCATCGAGGAGGAGCTGGGTCTCGCCGTCAGGGTGACCCTCGTGGAGCCCGAGACCCTCGGGGGCAACGGCGAGAAGCGCGTCGTGACCGGGAAATGAGACCCCGGCCCCGTTCCGGCGGAGGGGTCCTCCTGAAAAAATTCCTGCGCGGCGATTTCCCCCTTCTGAAGCGGTGATTTTTCTGTAACAAACAGGCGATTTCTTTCCTAAAGATAACATGCCGTTAAAATCAGTAAAAAAAATAATCAGGCCGCTCCTGGCCTTCGCGCTTATCCTGGCCAATATCGGGTGCGACCAGTATACCAAGTTCCTTGCGAAGCGGGAAATCAGGGGCCGGGGCGTGATCAGCGTCATCGGCGACTTTTTCGTTTTCTCCTACGCGGAAAACGACGGCGCGTTCATGAGCGCCTTTTCCGGTTTCGACAGCAGCCTGAAAATGGCCCTGCTCGTGGTACTGCCGCTTGTCCTGATCGGGGCGATGTCCGTTTATCTCCTTGTAAACAAAACCCTGTCCAGGGGAAAGCTTACCGCCCTGTGCTTCATCGCCGGAGGGGGAGCCGGGAACCTCATAGACAGACTGCTGTACGGCAACAGGGTGACAGATTTCATGAACATCGGCATAGGCGGCCTGAGGTCCGGCATCTTTAACTTCGCGGACCTGTCGATCATGATCGGATCGCTTATTCTATTAATATCCGCATTCGAAGAAGAAAGGCTCAAAAAAAAGCGTTCCTCCGCGGTCAATTGAATGGCGCGAGCCTGGTCTTCTTTCCGTTGTAGGTGATTTCGGGCGCGTCTCCTGAAATCTCGAGGACGAACCCGTCATTTGACTGCGTGCACACCCTTCCCGCCCTGTTCAATCTCGGGTCGTAGGTGCCGCGGCAATTTTCAAGATATCTGCATTCGTACCTGTTTGCCTGAAGGCGCCTGCAGCCGCCCCGGGTGGTATTGGGGCAGGTCTCGTCTCCGCACGGCACCACGTCGCTGGTAAACACGAAGCCGCGCGAGAAGGTAATCATGCTGCCGGGCATGTCCCCCGCGGTCTCCCAGTTTTTGTCCGCGATCTTGACGTAATCGTCCGGCCGGTTGAACTCCTTCCCCGGGTCCGAGAGCGCCACCTCGGCGATGCATGTATCGTTCCACTTGCTGCCCCTGTAAACCAAGAGGATCTTCAGGTCCAGGGAATCAACGGCCCTGCCGGACAGCCCGACCTCCTGGAACCCGGGCGAGTCCTTCAGCGTGTATTTCGAGCCGTTGATGCTTATTTCCTTTACGCGGTTGTTGGCCTCCCAGTATTTCGACAGGCCCATGCCGTTTTTGACGTAAAGCTTCTTCACCGGAACAAAGGACGACAGCCTGATCAATACGCCCTCGCCCGTTCCCTCGTCCTTCTTCCCCTCGCACCAGGATTCGTCGGTCAGGTCCATTATATTGCCCTGGTCATAGGCCCCCTTCTCCGGATTGAGCACGGACGATGCAATGATGGATTTTATCCATACGGCCTTTTCACCGGCAACCGAACCCGATAAAAGGGCCGCCGCTATGAAAACCGCGAAAAATATTTTCTTCATTATGTTTCCCTCCGGTAAGCTTTTGACAACGGTCCCATGCCCGACCGGTCATCACGAGTCGAGGCAGATGATGCAGATATCGTCGTCGAATTTCCCGCCGCCGCGGAATTCGTACAGCTCGGCCACGATCATGCTGATGTAGTCATGGCCAGACATGCTCCGGAACGAGCCGAGCGCGGCCTGGAGCCTTTCATCGCCGAAAAAGTCCCGGTCGTTCAGCCCGCCCCTCGCCTCGGTCAATCCGTCGGTGAACAGCACCAGTCTCGACCCCGCGGGGATGACGGTCCGGGCGTCCGAGTAAAGCCTGCCGTGTTTTTCCAGGTCTTCGTTCGACCTGACCCCCAGTGGAGGCCTGCGGTTCTCCTCGGACAGGGCCGACGGATTTCCGCCATCAACCAGGTAGGGAAGGCAGTGCCCCGCGTTAGCCCACTCGAAGGCCCTGTCCTCCAGGCCGTATATGCCGTAGAAGGCTGTCACGAAGTTCCCGCCGGTGTTGCCGTAAAGCAGTTCGTTCATCCCAGCGAGAAACTCCGCCGGCCGCTCCCTGAGATTTCCGGACTGCAGTATGAAGCTTTTGATCATGGAGGTGACAAGGGCCGCGGGGACGCCGTGTCCGGAAACGTCGCTGAGGAAGATCCCGAGGCGGTCGCCATTGAGGAGGAACAAATCGAAAAAGTCGCCGCCGATCTTCTCCATGGGTTTGAAGAAAAAGACCGCGTTACGGACCGGGCTCATGCCCGGGACAAGCTGCTGCTGTATCTCCCGTGCCATGCTCAGTTCCTCTTCCATTATGCGGTTCCTGTCGGCCAGGTTCGTCCTCTCCTCGTAATAACTGTCGATTATCTGCCTCATGATCAGCCCGACCAGCAGGATCCATATCACGTAATTCACGATGAAATCCAGCTTCCTCTCAAACTCGGAATGAAAATGTTTCACCAGTCCGGGATTCCATGCCTCGACGGCCGTGAGTGCCGCCACCAGGACCGGCGTGAGCAGGAAAAAAACGATCCGTATCCTTCCCCGGAGCAGTATCAGGGAAAACATGGCGGGGAATATGAAAAACAGCCCGGCGTATCCGCGCGAACCGTAACCCGTGAACCAGATGACGGACAGAAGCACGAAGGCCGATACAACGAAAAAAAGATTGATCTTGAGGTTGCGGAACCTTGACAGGAAATAGAACGTGAAGCCGGTGACTCCGATAAACGAAACCGTGATGAAATGCCACATGCCTATCCCGAGATACAGGATGACGGGAAGGAAGAAGACGGTGGACAGGGACGTGAAAAGGATGACCGCGTTCAGTATGCGGCGCTCAAGGGTAAAGGTCTTCTTGCCGCCGATGAGGTATTCCAGGGAAAAATTCTTCATGTTCATATATCGGTTATGGCATAACATCCCCGGAACGGGATGTCAAGAGTAAAAAAAAGGTCACTCCGACATAATGCGGAACCCGCCCTTCGCGATGAAGGCGGCGAGGTCTTCCATGCCTGGCGTGCCCGTGAGCGCGGCCGCCATATCGGCGGCATCCGCGTCTCCGACCAGCTGGTCCAGCTTCTCAGTGTAGCTCCCGTTCCAGTTCAGATGGTCCATGTGGATCGTTATGACGGTGAACATGTTGGACATCGTGCCGGCCCGGCAATCGTAGTCCCGGTCCACCGTATAGGCGAAATCGAACCTGGTGCCCTCCGGCCTCCAGCCGCGCTCCTTCGCCGCGTCGATGGCGGCGAGCCACAGCCCGTCAGGACAGACGAACCCGGTGTTCCCGGACCGGTTATGAAGAATGTAAGGCATGGGCGTAATCTGCTTGAAGTTTTATATGTACGGTCATATCATCGGGTCAATTCCGGCTGCAATAACGCCGGGGTGTCAAGAATTAATCGGTTGAGAACGGAGAGCTATGCCGGCTGGATTTAAAAGAATTACGAGTCTCAACGAATACGTCGCGAAGATGATGGCGGCCGCGGCTGAAAGGGGCGCGGAGGAGGAAATCTTCGGCTTCGAGGAGAGGGGCGGATACGTCCACAGGGGAAAGGCGGACTACGAGATAATCGGCTTCCTGATGAACCCCTACGGCTACGAGCCCGAGTCCGGCAACTACATTAGAATTTATGTTCCGCGGACGGAAACCGGCGTCCCCCCGCTCGACGAGGCAAACCTGCCATACGGGTGGAGCGGCATGATAAACGAGAAGACCGCGGAAACCGCGGTATGGTGGGCCTTCGAGCTCCTGACAGAGGGAGAGGCGCTGCGGTTCATGAGGGAACACGGGCCGGAGGTGATTTTCGAATACGCTAGGGACGGGAGGATGAACAGGCTCGGGACCAGGCACAGGCGCGGGATGTGGATTGTGGAGGACACAGAATGAATCAGTCCTTCTCCTTCGAAGGCGCCTCCCCCTTCAGGAGGAGGATTTCGGCACTGGCAACGCTGTTTTCAGGGTCTATGGCGAGCAGCCTCTCCCAGACAGATATCGATTCGTCCTTCCTGTTCAGTTTCTTTAAGGACAGCCCCAGGATGGTAAGGGCGTTCTTGTAGTCGGGCCTGAGATTGCCGGCCTCCGTCGCGTATTCCATCGCAGCCGCGTAGTCCTTGATATTGAAGAAGGAAGCTGCGATCATGCCCAGCGAATCCGCGTCATCGCCGTTGGACTCGATGTATATCTTCAGGTGGGAGATCGCGGAGGGATAGTCCCTCTTGCTGAAGTAGCACTTGCCTATCAGGTGGTGGAGCTTGGCGTCCCTGCCGTCGATGTTGAGGGCCTTCTTGAGCTCGCCTATGGCCTCCTCGACCCTGTTGTGGTAGAGGTGCTCGAGCCCCCTGTTCTTGTACTCGAGGAGCTCCCTGTACGCCGGGTCAATCTCCAGTATCATCAGCGACATGTCGTCCCTCACCGGGGCCTCCCCCACGAAGGACTCCCATCTCCCGATTATCCCGGCCCTGGCCCCGTCGATCTCCATGGCGCTGGTTTCCATAATCGCATCGAGCAGCCTCTTGTGTCCGAACTCCTCCCCGAGGGTGTTCCTTGCTTCGACGATGCCGTCGGTGTAGAGGAAGAGCCTGTCCCCGAAATCCAGGAAGTCCTGCTTTTCTTCGTAAAGCGTGTTGGCCTCCACCACCGCTCCCACGAAAAGCCCGTTTGTGTCCCACACCTCGAGCTCGCCGGTCTTCTTCCTGAGGAGATAGGCCTTCTGGTGCGAAGCGTTGGAATAGAAAACCTCGTACGAGGGGCTGATTATCACCACGAAGGCGGTGAGGTACTCCTTCGTCTTCACGATCTTTATCATCTGGTCGTTGACCTGCCTGAGTATGTCCTTCGGGAACTGGAGCTGCTGGGTGGCCTCGGAAAAGGTTATCTTGGCCATCGCGGTGACGAACGCCGCTGGTATGCCGTGGCCTGAAACGTCGGCCATTACTATGCAGAGGTGCCCGCCCTTCATCGGGAAAATGTCGTAGAAGTCGCCGCCGATCTTCTCCATCGACCTGTAGTGGGCGGTGATGCAGATCCCGTTGTACCTGAGCGGGGTCGGGGGGAGTATGCTCTGCTGGATGTCGCTGGCGATGTCGAGCTCCCTCTGTATCGTATGGTCCTTCTGCTTGAGCTCCTCCAGCGCGCCGTTGAGCTCGTTGGTCCTCTCCTCGACGAGCCGCTCCAGGCTCTCGTTGAATTTCTCCTGGGCCTCCCTGGCCTGCCTCTCCTTTTCAAGGAGCTCCTGCTGGGCCTCCATCTGGTCCCTTCTGAGAAGATTGATCCTGTCGCCGAGGGCGACCGACATGGCGAGCGTCTCCACCGCGCAGCCTATCTGCCACGAATACTCCGTGAAGAAATTGCTGGGCAGGAACCCCCAGACCTTGAGCCCGTAGATCATGCCGCAGAATATGAGCATCGTCCAGGCCACGACGTAGAACCTGGCCGGCCTGTATCCCCTCCTGACCGACAGCATTCCCGCGAGCCAGTAGAGGGGAGCGGCGGCCATGCCGGAAATCACGCCGATCTGGATCGCGTAGTGGTAATCGATGAAGAACGAAGCCGCCGCGATCGCCGCGAGCGGCGTCATCAGCCCCAGTATTATTTTATACAGCACCGGCATGTTTTTTCTGAGCTCCAGGAAGGACAGGCAGAACAGCCCGGCGCATACCGCCCCCGTGCAGAAGAAAAAGGCGATCGAGGTCCTCGACCACCAGATGGAATTTCTGCCGATGTATTCGAATGAAATGCCGTTCAGCCCCATCATGAAGAGCGTGTGCATGGAGAGGAGCGTCAGGACGTAGAAGACGTAGTTCCTGTCCCTTATCGTTATGAAGAGAAAGATGTTGAACAGTATCATTATGCCGATCAGGCCGTAGTACAGGCCGAGCATGTACTGCTCCGTGTGGATCTTCTCCGTGAACGCGTCGCCGTCCCAGATCTTCAGCGGGACCGGGAGGGAGTCCCTGCTGGCCACGCGGAGATAGTATGTCTGCTCGACGCCCGGGGGCGGCGACATCTTCATGGCGAACTGCCTGTACTTGAAGTCCTTGGAATCGAAGGGGAATTCGCGGCCCGAGCTCTTTTCCGCGAAACCGGCGCCCTGCCTCCAGTAGAGCCGGATGCTGTCGACCAGGCTGTAGGCCAGCTCGAGTATCCATTCCCTCCTTTCGCCCGTATCGTTCATCACCTTTATCCTGAACCATACGGCCGACCCGGTGTAGCCGAAATTGGGGACCATGTCGCGGCACGGTTTGAAGTACTCGTCTGACTTTGCGCCGGCCATGTCTTCTATGCCCATCCGGCCTGTCGCGTCCTCGTACACGTCGATGCTCCTGCCGATGTGGTACACCCCCCGGTCCCTGTAAAGCACGATGAGCTGGGAGGCATGCGCCGCGAGGGAGGAAAAAAACGAAACGGCCAGTACGGCGTAAACGACGAGACATCTTGGAAGTTTCATGTTCCGGGCTTGCGGTCTGTCATTTAACGGGGACTCAAGCATGAAAAAATTAATATCAACACGGAATGGATGTGTCAAACATTTTATTCCGGACCCGCCCGCTCTTACGTGGAGCCCGCGGAAAATGCTTAAACTTCCGCGCCGGCCCTGCCGATATTAGATGAAGGGGTAAATCCGCCCCGGAGGGAAAATCATGAAACATCTAATTGCCACGATGACCGCGCTCCTCATGATGAACGCGGCAGCCGGGGCGGCCACCCTTAAATGGAGCATAAACGTAAACGACAGGCTCGA
>JALOTL010000050.1 GCA_025457915.1 Spirochaetota bacterium
AAAATCAAGCGACTCATCCGTACCGTCATATTCCCCGGTGGATGAGGCCGCGAACCAGTTTTTATCATCGATCATAAGCAGGCATCCGAGATACTTCATAGTTTTAAAATCAAAGAACTGGATAAGCCTGTTGTTGTGGAATAGGAGTATGCTTGTGTTCGCATCGGACGACATTGAACTGAAGCCGTATCCCAAGGCTGCATTAACTTTAATTTTGAGTTTCAGGGCCTCTTTAAGATCGGATAAGTTATAAAATTGCAGACAATGATAATTTTGATGAAACAACGGATTATAAAAATAAACAACAAGCTTATCCCTGCTGAAATACCAGTTCTTTATTATTATTTCCCTTTCAATTTTTTCGATTTTGTCAGTCGTCAGGGTATCAACAAGTTCAATACCGCAGATTGTGCCCCACATCCCTTCCAGGTCAGGGGTGGCCATGGTTCTCTGTTTATTGTCAGATTCGGAAAACCCCGGCTGGGCATAACATTTTATATCCACCCTGTATCTCGGTACAGGCCCGACAAACTGAAGATCCTTATAATAACAATGCATGCCCTGGTTACACCAGGGAGTCTTGATTGCCAGCATCTTCTCCGTTTTTGCATCATCCTTTACAATGACTTCCCGCCCGCAGTCGAATAAAATATGTTTCGAAGAATCAGTAACCAGGAGGATATATCTTTTATCAGGGCTGAGGACCGCCCTCTGTATGTTACTGAATCCGGAGGTCTTGATCCGGTCCTTGTTGACGACCAGGTCCACCGACTTTTCACCGAAGCGAAAGCGATTAAAAGAAAAGCTGCTGAAAACACTCTAATGATTTTCATTAAATTCCTCTGTAACAATATTATAAAAATAAATGAATCTGCATTCATTTAAACACAGGAATCCCGTGAGCATATTGCGCACAGGGGTCATGATTCATGAACTGCGGCACGGATAAAAAAATACGCCGCTGATAAGTACGTGAAAATAATCCGGATGTCGTTTTTATACAACACACGTCCCGGGAAATCAAATCTTTTATTGAATCATGCGAATTAACCCGAAAAATCCGGCTGCCGGACGCATCTTTCTGCATGGAGAAACATCATAACTGGTGGATTTTCCGCTTGAGCTGTACAAGGCCCTGTCATTTACCTAAATTAATTTGACGCCCAGGTGTTCAGACGCCGCTTGAAAGAAGGCGCCCTGCATCCTCAAAGCATCTGCATATAGATACGGCGATTAAACGCTTCGAGGATCCGCTAAAATGAAAAAAAACTAATGAGACAATAAATTTTTCACGAAAACTGTTGAAACCCGAACCAATACTTATTACATTAATAATTGAGCTTCAGCTCGTATCTAGGATGAAACGGCCTATCGCATCAAGGAGGCGCTCATCTTAAGCTTCTCAGAAGCAAAAGGTAAAGGGGCTGGGGTAAATTCTCATAAAGGACACAGTATGGTCATCGAGCTTTAGGGAGCCGTCCGGCAAGGGCGGCTCCCTCGTTTATATGACATCAATTATATATGCACCATATCCAACCTCCCCCGCCCCTCAATCGCTTGACTTTTCCGGCAGTATGCACGATATGAAATTCTTAATATTTTCAGTATAACAAAAACTCACTATCGGCAGGTGTCGCGGATTGGAACATGACAGGGATTTGATAAACCTCATCGACGGCAAGAGGGCCGTCATCTTCGACCTCTTCCACACCCTCACCTCTGCCGGGGCCGTAATGCCGGACAGCCCCATGACCTCTGACATACTGGGAATAAGAAGGGACGAATGGAACCGCCAGCTCCTGGAAAAATCCATTGACCGCTTGAAAGGAAAAGATACCGATCCGGTGGAAATAATCAGGAAGATGGCCCATTCCGTGGACCCCTCGATACCTATGCATATAATAGAAGAGGCCGCGCGAAACAGGCTCGAGAAGTTCGCGGCGTCGCTCGCGGACATGCCCGCGGCGTCCATCCGGACCCTGGAAAGGCTCAGGTCAAAAAATAAAAAAACCGCCCTTCTCAGCAACGCGGACTTTCCGGAGATCTCGGGCTGGAGCAAATGCCCCGCCGCGGGCCTGTTCGACTGCGTGATATTTTCCTGCGAGGCGGGACTGGTCAAACCGGAAAGGGCGATTTACGGGCTCTGCCTTGAGCGGCTCGGGGAAAGACCAGCGGACTGCGTGTTCGTTGGCGACGGCGGATCGGACGAGCTTGCCGGCGCGAAAAACGCGGGGCTTTCCACAGTGATGATGACGGGCCATATAAAACTTCCGCCGGAAAAGATGAAAGAAAGAATGAGATACGCGGATTTCGTAATCTCCAGCCTTGACGAACTTGTCTGAAATGCCGCCGGATGAAATCCTTGACAAACAGTGTCCCCGGTTTTTATATTTCCAGCTGAAAGGCCCCGAAAACGATTTGATCATAAGACGATTCAATGAATGCTCAAATCCGGCCGTATCATAAACAGATAAAACCGTCCACACGCGGGACGGTCCGTGAGGAAAAATGAGGATTTCAAACACAGCTTTTAAAGTCGCCGTTCCATTAATAGCAGCCGCATTTCTCGCTTCATGCTCTCCGAAGTTTAAAAACGGCGAGTATATGGTCTACAAATCCGAAGAGGGACGCGCCAGGATGATGAAGGCTTACGGCGAAGCACTCTCGATGTGGAAGGTCCCTTATGTTGAGACCGACCTGGACACCCCGTGGGGTAAAACACATGTCATAACGTGCGGAAAAAACAACGGGAAGCCCCTCGTCCTGCTTCACGGTGGGAGCTCCAATTCAAGCTTCTGGCTGATGTCGATAAAGGATTTGTCCGCGGACCACAGGGTTTACGCCGTTGATACCATCGGAGATTGCGGGAAAAGCAGGGCGGTAAAGCTTCCGGAGAACCCGAAGGACTATTCGGACTGGCTCTCCGATGTCTTCGCCGCGTTAAAATTGAAGAAAGCGTCGATCATCGGCGTCTCTTACGGCGGGTTCATCGCGCAGTGGTTCCTGAATTACCATCCTGAAAACATCGACAGGGCCGTATTGTATTCTTTTTCCCCCATGGACAGCGGCGTCAAACTGTCTACCATGGCCAGGATGATATATTACGTGATATTCAACAGCCATGAAAACCTGCACAAGTCCATAGCATGGTACAACAACGGGCCGCTTAAAAACAGGGAAACCGAGGAAAAATTCGTGGAACTTTTCGACCTGGTATACAAAAACTGCAATCCCCACATGACCGTGCCCGTGTTTCTTTCAGAAACGGAAATGAAGAATATCAAGCCGCCGCTGATGATCATACTCGGCGAAAAGGACGTCATATACGACCCGGTGAAATCGCGGGAATACTGCCGGCGGACCAACCCTGCGATAAGGTTCGAGACCATGCCCGGGGCCGGGCATTTCCTGGGCGTTGAACCCGAAGGCGGGGCCGTGCTCAACAGGATGATTACCGGTTTCCTGAAATAA
>JALOTL010000015.1 GCA_025457915.1 Spirochaetota bacterium
AGAGCATGAGAGATCCCATGATGATGCTGTTTTTTTTCATTGAGAAAGTCCCCCATATCGTTTAAAAAAATATATTTACATGATGTTTCATGTAATGCAAATTTTATGATTCGGGACACTAAAAAATATTATTACATTATTAAGTCAATAAAAAATTTGCTCTAAAATAGTATTAATTTATCAGGCGCATTAACGGGTGAGCATGCAATTTTTTCACCATCACTCGCCGGCGGCAACCCCCTTCCCCGCAATGGAAAGGCATCCATAACTATAGGCGCGGATTCGAATCCGCGCCTATAACAGGCACAACACTCCCGCATGGGCAAGGATGTTTCGAACAGGAAGTTCACATCAAGTCAACCTGAAAAAAAGGCGGACGGATAACACCGGATTCATGTAGCCGGGATCATCTTACATTATTTGTTTAAAAAATATCCGGGGCGGGTTAAATCCCGGGATATAACTTTTTCATGCACTCGGGACATATTCCATGGCTGAACAGGGCCTCCGAATGTCTGCTTATGAAAGACTCTATCTGCTCATAATTTCCTTCGGGATTTCTGATCCTTTTACAGGAAGCGCAGATGGGCAGAATGCCCTCCAGAATTTTTACATGGCTCCCTAATTTCGTACGCTCGATGAAGCGGCCCAGACGTTCGGCGATGGCGTTGATCAGATTTCTTTCATGCCGTAGAAACGGCCCCTCGTCGATTTCGGGCCTCTCTTCAAGATAGCAGACTTCAACCATGCCGGCCTTCGTCCCGTGGATCATGATATCGGAAGTCTGTTTCCACTCAGTATCCTGGTAATTATCCGACGCGTACTCTTCGCCCTCGACAGTTATTTTTGCGCAGCTTATGTCGGAATATCTCCATGCGGAAGGTATCACGCCGACTATTTTCTTCAACTGTTCGCCCATCGGGATGTCCGGAATTTCAATGATGGATGAAATCGAGTACAGGCAGTTCAGTTCCTTGACACGCTCCCTGAGGCTGTCCGAAACCTCCTCCTTTTCCATCTCGAGCCGCCTGCGTTCGGTAATGTCTATGGTGTAATGCAGATAAATATCGTCATTCACCTTTATCCATGATACTTCCCATATCTTTCCGGACGCGTCAACAATGGCTGTCTGTTTCAATGATCCGGAAAGGCATTTATCGCCCAGGCAGAAGGTGCATTTGATCCCCAGTTCCGCCGGAACTTTATCCGGGTACCCTGCCGCAAGTTTCCTGTCTTCAGCGGAAAGAAATTCAGACTTCCATAATTCACGCCAGCAATGTCCCCCGATCCTGGCCCCCATCTCGAGCGCTATTTTATTGGCCGCTATCCTTTCCCTTTACCAGCATGGCGGGATGCGGCAGCGAAGACAGCAGCATTTCATTAAGCTTCGCCGTCTCCATCAATTGTTCATTTTTCTTCTTTTGCATGATGATTGGATTTATTATTAAACCCGGGACCCGACGGTTTTTGTAATTCACCCGCGCTTTGTATTAACGCGTCCGTTCCCGCAAGGGACCTGTTTATCGTCAATTATTATTGATTATATATACCATTCTGGAAATTTTTGCGCAACAATAATTTCCGTTCCCGTCAGGGCCAGTATCCTCCACGAGGGCGGAAAAAAAATTTAATATTCAATCTACCGTCTTGGGGGCAAAAACCGACGGCGGTTCCGGCTATTTTACACCGCGCTTGAACACCGGGATCCCCACTGCAAGCTTCGATGCGAACGCCGCGTCCTGCGGGCTCACGCGGCACCTGGCCGTGGTCATCATGGGGAACGTTACGTTCAGCGAAATCTCCCTCCCGTCTATCACGGAGAAGACCCTGTCGCCCATGTTGAGCTGGGTGCCGCCGCATGTGATCACCACCTCGCCGGACGGCTCGATCTTCCATATCTTGCCGATAAGCGATTCTCCTATGCTGAAGCTCTTCGGAGGCAGGGGCCTCAGGCCGAGCACGCTTCCCAGGAGCCCCTGGCGTAAAAAGCCGGACTTGTCGAACTGCGACAGCGGGATATTTTCCTTGTCCACTTTCCATGTGAGTCCGTCGAACATTGACGGCGTGCCGTCGAAATATCCCTCCGTTGAAACAACCAGCCAGTTATTCGCGTCCTTCATGAACATGGTCGCGAGCTGTCTGCCGTCCCTTCCGGAGTATATGTGTATCAGCTTGCTGTCGTGGAGTATTACGTCGTGGAGTATTACGCAGTCGCCGCTCCTGTCGAACGTCAGCGAGTGGCGGATCTCGTCCATGCTCATGACCGTATAGGTCACGGGCTGCGAAGCCAGAAGGGCCATTTCAGGCACCCTGTAGAACCTGAATTCCTGGCTGCCGCTCCATAACTGCACCACGAAAAGGTCGTTCCTCGGAAAGGAGAAAAGCCCTACGAAGTTAGTGTAGCCGGGATCGACCGTACCGAGCACACCGCCCGTGTTCATTTCGCGGACCCTGGCCCCGTATCTCTTGATGAATTCGTCCGCGAGGTAATGCTCCGCGCAGTACCTGCCGTTCGCGGAACAGACCCTCGCGGTCTCGTTAAGTTTCTCGGCAAGGGTGGTGTTCGCGGAGATCCTTCCCGTGGCGGTTTCAAAAAGGACGGGTTCGCCGCCCGGTTCGCAAACAACCAGGAGGTGCGCCCTGTCCGGGCTGAGCACTACCTTCCGTATCAGCATGAGGGCTTCCGGGGGCATTTTTTTCTCGTCCGCCACTAGGGACACCGGCCTGTCCTTGACCGTCACCATCGCAAGCACCGGGATCGACTTGCACCCCGCGGCTGCAATCGCCGCCAGAACGGCGAAAATAACGAAACGTGAAAAAACAGGCCGGAATTCTTTCATAGATCCACCATGGTTGATTGGATTGCTTTTTAATAAATTCAATTACGATAAAACATCGCATATATCAACTAGAATTTATTTTTTATTGATTATCGGAAAAAACAATATTTTAAAATTGTGCACAACTTCCAGGCGCCCTGGCTTATGCTAATGTGTCAAAAGTATATTCATTTGCCGAATATTAATGTTTTATTGACAAAAGTTTATATATTAATAAATTTATCAATGGTCCGGGGAATTACCTGTGAGATAATGCGGCTTCCGGCAAGGCATCCCCTGCGCCCCGGAAAGGATGCTTTATGAAACACCTTTCCCGGTTTTGATATTTTTTTCCGTTACCGGGATACTCTCTTCACGGGACTTTATAAAATCTAAATATAATATATAGAGGTGGATATCATGCTTGCCGCGCATTTCGCGATGGGTATAGGAACAAAAAAATTTAATACTGAAATACCGCTGTTACTCCTCTTTGTCTCGGCGATGCTTCCCGATATTTTACTATACAGTCTATCGGTTTTTCCAGGATTCAAGGCGGATGCGGTTTACTGGAGCCATGGCCTTTTCATGTGCGCCGTCTGGTCGCTTGCGGCGGCGCTGGCCGTATATCCGGTGTTTCGCAAAATCCGGCCGGCCCTGGCGACGGGACTGCTCGTAATGAGCCACTGGGTGCTTGATTTCATATCATGGCCGCTTGCCTCGCCTGACGGAAACGGTTTTATCACCGGCGGAATTCCCCTTATGTTCAGGGGGTCTCCCGAGACAGGCCTGGGGCTCTTCAGCACCCCGGCCCGTTTCATAGCCGGGGAGGCAACCGGGCTGCTGGTTATCGCGTTTTTTGTATTTCATATTTATTACAGGGGCCGCCGAAAAAATACGGAATAGCCGTACGTTTGCATGTAACGGCGATGGGGGCCGGTGACGGGAGGATACATGAAATGCTTCCCTATGACAATGCTTACATGATAATTTTTTTCCGGAGATGAAAATGGAACTTCCCAGTGCATATGCGGGCAAAATACTCTCGGTCGATTTATCCTCGGGCAAAATCGATACTATTGAAACATCACGGTACGCGGAAAAGTTTATCGGCGGGAGGGGAACGGCCACCGCCCTGTACTGGGACCTTGTTCCCGCAAAAGCCGGGGCCATGGACCCTGAAAACAAACTGATCGTATCAGTGGGGCCTCTCGCGGGCATGCCGGGCGGTCTCGGCGGATCGCGGTGGGGCATATACTCAAAATCCCCCTTTCCCAGGGGCCGTTTCGGCCGGGACCATTTCTGTTACGGGAACATGGGAGGGACCTTCGGCTCCGAGCTGAGGTTTGCCGGATATGACGGTCTTGTCGTGAGCGGGAAGGCAGACCGTCCCGTGTCCATCGACATTCGCGACGGCGATGTGTCGATCAATTCCGCCGAAGACCTGGCGGGCAGGACAACCGTCGAGACGATTGATTTTATCAAGAATAAATCAGGCCCCCGGACCAGGGTCATGTGCATCGGGCCGGCGGGCGAAAACATGGTTCCGATCGCGACCGTGTTCGCGGACGGCGACGCGAGCTGCAGCGGCGGAATGGGGGCCGTCATGGGGTCCAAGAACCTTAAGGCGGTTTCAGCGGCTGGCACCAACCGCCGTCTCTCACCCGGCGATCCCGAAGAGATGAAAAGAATCGAACAGCAGGTCAGGAGCGCAGACAGGGGGAACGTCAAGGTATGGGGCATGGACTTCATGGACCACAGCCCCAAATCGCGGAAGTACCCGTGCTTCGGATGCATGGCGAAGTGCCTGAGGGTGAAATACACCGCGGACAACGGCAAGAGCGGCAAATTCATGTGCCAGTCGCGTTTTTTTTATCTCAACCACGCGATGTCATACTACGGCGGGGACAACGACATGTCGTTCCTCGCGAACAGGCTCTGCGACGAATACGGAATAGACACCTGGGAGCTGCAGACCATCATCGAATGGCTGCTCGCCTGCCATGACGCCGGCATTGTTTCAGAAAAGGAAAGCGGCGATCTCCCACAGCCGCGGATACGGCGAACTCCTCTCCGGCGGGGCCCTCTACGCGTCAAAAAAATCCGGCGGGAAGGCCGCAGCGCTTTATACCAAGACCGACCCCTACGATCCGCGCTACTGCACCGTGAACACGCTCCTGTTTCCCTTTGAAACGCGCGAGCCGATACAGCAGATCCACGAGGCGGGCCTGCTGATCGCGCAGTGGTCGAGCTGGGCGAAGAAGACCGAGAACGCCCACGTCTCAAGCGAGGTTTTTAAAAAAATAGCGGTCCGTTTCTGGGGGAGCGAAAAAGCCGCGGACATGACGACCCTTGAAGGAAAGGCCCGGGCGGCGAAGATAATCCAGGAGCGCCAGATCGCGAAGGAATGCATAGCCGTATGCGACTGGATGTTTCCCCAGATCGATGTTCCGAGCGGCATTGACCATGTCGGCGATCCGACGCTTGAGAGCAGGATTTTGTCCGCCGTGCTCGGCAGAGGTTATTCTGAAGCCGACCTGTACAGGGTCGGAGAGAGGGTGTTCAACCTGCAGAGGGCGGTTTTGATCAGGGAGGGGCTGAATTCCCGCAGGGATGATTTTCTTCCCGATGAATGGTATGAAAGGGGCCTCGAGAACCATCCGGCGGACCCGGAATGCGTGGCCCCCGGAGACGGGGGAAAGATCGTCTCCATGGTCGGGAAAAAAGTGGAAAGGCGCGCATTTCTAAGAATCAGGGACGACTACTACAGGCTGAGGGGATGGGACGTTCCGACGGGATTGCAGTCCCTTGACGGCCTTTCCGCCCTCGGGCTGAACGGCGCGGCATCCGAGCTCTTTTCGCTCGGCCTGGCGAGGGAAAAGTCAAGGGGCGTTTCACCGGCGCGGCGGATATACCACGGATTTAATTCCATTTTCGCAAAAGCAGGAAGGTTCAGGAAAAAGAAAAAGGCCGCTTACGCGGTCACCGGCCCAAGCGTCGCCGGCGATGAGATGATGGCGATCCTCGGCGCCGAACGGGCAAAATACGGAAATGAAAAAATCAGGCACAACTTCAGCGACTGGGACAAAACCATGCTGTATCATTTCACAGACACCGGTGAATATTACGCCATGACCTTTGTGAACGGCGAGGCCATGGCCCCGGTAAGGCTTTCAGAAGGGCTTCAAGGTCCTGAAATAAGCTATGAAATGGATTCACGCGTCATGAAAGCGATGTCGAAAGGAGAGCTGAGCGGAAAAGACGCCTATTTCCAGAGGCTGCTGAAAATGAAATCATCCTTCTCGGACATGATGAAGCTCCAGTCCCTCGGTAAAATTTAAGCGGTTTCAACTGCGCGTGTGCTTAACGACGGGTTTTAATAAACCGATGCTTCGGCAGGCTCAGCACAGGTAAGAAACAGCATGACTCAGTGATGGAGTCCAGGTGTGAAATCCCGGATTGCTTTTTTAAATCTTAGGCACCGGTACTATCATTTTCCCTGAGGAAATTTCTAAAAAACAAAAACATATTTGATTCATGATAAATTCACCATTTTACAATAATCATTAGTTCATTCTTACTTATATGATCTCCTTGATGTTCTTCTCGATTGTCATCTTTGTACTTATTCAACCTGGACATCAAGTGAAAATGCTTATCAAGTGATTGAAGAATCAACCGACTCTGAATAACAATAGAATCATTCAATGGCAAATTGCGGGACGAATTATTGAACCGGGAGTTATTTGATGCATTACTTGAGGCAAAAATCTTGACAGAACCGTGGAGGAAGGAGTATAACCATATCAGGCCGCACGGTTCATCTGGATACGGTCCGCCTGCTCCAGAGGCTGTCACGCGGGAAATTCCCTAAAACAAGTTTAAATGGAGGGGGTATTTCATGTATTTAGTATCCTTTCGCAGAAAATTTGTATATCTTCTTCTTTTTTTAATAATTGTTTATTCAAATCAAAACGATACCGCTTCTTCACAGGAAAATCCAACTATAGTTCCCAAGGATTTGACGGCCATGGTTTCCGTCAAGGGTGGGAGTTTTATGATGGGTGATGTCTTTGGCAATGGAAGAAAAGACAGAGAACTGCCCGTACATGAAGTTGAATTGCAGGATTTTCGCATGATGCGATATGAAGTCTCCTGGGATTTATGGACTAAAGTCAGAACATGGGCCGTTTCCAATGGTTATGATATCGCAAAAGGCCGCATGGGGTGGGGGAAAAAAACCGATGGGGAGCACCCGGTCACTTTTGTCAACTGGTATGAATGCGTCAAGTGGTGCAATGCCTACTCGGAAATGAATGGTTTGAAACCATGTTACTATACAGATCCCGCGCATAGCACGGTGTACCGAAAAGGTAAGATTGAAATTGAAATCGACTGGGTCATGTGGAATGCTGACGGCTACCGATTGCCCACAGAAGCCGAATGGGAATATGCCGCTCGCGAAAGAGGCCGCAAGGTCAGATACGGCGATGGAACAGACGCCGCCACCAGGGAAAGCATGAATATACATAATTTAGTCACCATGCCTGTCGGCAGTTACAGGCCGAACGCGCTTGGATTATATGACATGAGCGGCAATACTTATGAATGGTGCTTCGATTGGTACGCCGCGTATCCTTCAAACGTTCAAAAAAACCCCATGGGACCTGCCGCAGGCACCAGACGTATCATGCGAAGCGGATGCCATTATCGCCCCGCGTATAATGCCCGAACCACCAATCGCTGGCACGCGCCTCCCGGAGGCGCGCGTCAATATATCGGATTTCGGGTAGTATACTGTCATGGATTAATAAACCGATGCTTCGGCAGGCTCAGCACAGGCAAGAAACAGCATGTTTCATTGAAGGAGCCCTGGTGTGAATTACCGGCTTGCTGTTTTAAATCTTCAGCGCCGGTAATAATCTTTTTCCTGAGGAAATTCCAGGATAATAAAACCATGTCATGAAGCATTTGCCGAAAAAACTGATATTCAGATCCGCGACCGTGAAATATTATACTTTCCTGTGCGCAATAATTTGCTTTTTAATCGCGGTCTGCCCTTCATGCCGGCAATCAAGGCCCCCGGGAAAGAACGGTTTGATTTCTGATGATATATCACAAAAAAAGCATGCCATTGATTGCGATATATCACAATTAAAAAAAATCACCCTCCATCTTTTTATAAAAAAAGTTTCCAGAACAAGCCAGGATCTCCTCGGCGAAAAAATCGCGTCTGACGGAATTACCGTACTCTTTCATGAATATTCCGACGAGACGGATGAGCCATTGATAGCTGTCGAGATCAGCGATGAACAGTTCAAAAAAAAATTCAATGGTTCCATTGATGTTCGCCTTCGGCCATATAGTTCGCGCAACAGCCATTACTGCCAGATAATCATAAAGCAATACCGGATACCCGGACAATATAAATCCGTCATCAAACGCATTCAGCTGCCTGACCCGCAGCAATATTAACCCCCGCAGACTTCCCGTTCAGCTAAACATGATTTTAATGAACTGACAGCGTGGTCATGATAAAAAAAAGATATTATACGTTATCATATTACATCACCGGCGCATGCGATGCGGCCACATGCCATGTGCCGAAGGCCGCTCCGCGGGCCGCGGATCAGCATGCCGCTAATTCTAAATATTACAATTTATCCTTATAATCTCTGGAATAGATTTTTTGAATTTTGCTTATCTTTTTCCAACGCGCCTTTTCAATTGCGCCGGATTTCATGGTTCGACGATCCGCCAGATAAGAAAATTCCTTTTTTAACTTGTAAAAACTTTCCAGACGACCGGGGTCGAGGGTCCCGTTGTTTACAGCTTCCAATATGGCGCAGCCTGGTTCGTTTTCATGGCTGCAATTTTTAAAACGACAGTTTGAAGCCAATTCTTCTATATCGTCAAACACCTGTTTTAATCCTTCTTCATCGCCCCATACCTGCATTTCCCGCATGCCCGGAGTATCCACGACAATACCGCCGCAGGGAAGCAATATCAATTCGCGGTGAGTTGTTGTATGCCTGCCCCGGCTTCCCGATTCACTCACCGTGTTTACTTTGAGTTTGTCCGTGCCGAGAAGCGAATTAATGATCGTGGACTTCCCAACACCGGATGAGCCCAGGAAAGCTACCGTTAATCCGGGCCAGATATATTTATTCAGAAATTCCATGCCGATATTTTGAGCGGCGCTCAGGGTATGGATATCAACTCCGATAGCGACGGATTCGACTTCACTTTTTCTCGTTTCGGCCTCCGGACACAAATCGGATTTATTTAAAATAACGACGGGCGTCGCCCCGCTGTTCCATGCCATGGCCAAATACCTTTCAATACGCCTGAGGCTGTAATTTAAATCCAAACCGACAACGATAAATATCGTATCGATATTGGCCGCAACAACCTGTTCATCGGTAATTTGGCCCGCGACTTTACGGCTGAAAACGCTTTTTCTTGACAAGAGGGTATGGATTATTGCTTTCATTTCACAGGGAAGTACGGAACCCGCGACCCAGTCGCCGACAGCTGGAAAATTTGCCTTACCATCAGTTTCAAATCTGTACTTGCCGGAAATTTCACATGCCAATTCTCCGGTTTCACCATAAGCTATGTATTTTCCCCGGTTTTCACGGATTATCCGCATTGGAGAATAATTTTGATTTTTATATTGTTCGAACTGGTTTTCAAAAAAAGAATTCCAGCCTAAATCAGGTAATCGCATTTAAACCTCTTTTCACCTGCCTCATCGCCGTCATTGCTGGCGGTGATTTGCGCGGCGTTTCACCCGGGCAGTGTACAATATCTTTTTATCGTGAGGCACGGATGCCGAACGCTTGCAATCAGCTCAATTCGCATCCAGACAAATTATGCATACATCATCTTCAAAAGATTCACCGCCCCTGAAATCAGCAAATTTAATATAAAGATTTTTTAAAAAAGAATCACATTTATTATTATGAAATTCTTTGAATATATCCAACATATTCGCATTTTCAAAAAATGGTTCCTGATTATTTATCGGACATGTTTCAGTTAAGCCATCAGTATATAGTAATAACTTGCTGCCTTCAGGTAATTTATCTTCAAAGTTTACATATGCTTTATTGCTTTTTTCCAGAAAAACATTTGGAAATATTGCAATGGCGGTATTTTTTCCTTTTTTTAACCGGGTCACATTTTCAGATGTTATAATATAGGGCTGTGGATGTCCCGCATTTGCGTATATGATAGTCTTTGTTGCTGGATTATATATACCATAGAATGCGGTAATAAAATTCCCTGCGGTTTGTTCCTGTAACATCTGGTTGATGTATAGCAATAATTCCGAAGGAGATTCTATTTGATCACCTGATTGCAGTATAGTGGTTTTTATCATTGAAGTGATAAACGCGGCAGGAACGCCGTGACCGGAAACATCACTCAGAAATATGCCGATTTTATCCGAATCAGGGAATGTAATGAAATCAAAGAAGTCGCCGCCTACTTGTTCCATCGGCTTGTAAAGAAAATCGATGAAATCAGTCGGGCTTTCGGAAGGAATGAGTTGTTCCTGGATTTTGCGGGCCATGGACAGCTCATTCTCGATAATTGTATTGCGTACTTTTAATTCATCACGTTCACTGTTAAGATCCGCGGTCAATATATTATTTCGCCAAACAAAATATAATACTCCTAATGACATATACATTGTAATGCCAAGACTGTTTGCTACAAATAATGCGGTTATTACGGCCGTTGGGATATTATTTGAATTACGCAGGTAGTCAGGCAGCAAATATGCAAGAATGATAATAATTATGGCCCCGGCCATAAATGCGGTAATACCATAACCTGGTTTATATGAAATGATAGTCTGTACGGGGACGACAAACAGATAGAGTATAATCATGCCGGATTGGGCAAACCCCCCCAATGAAACATGAATTAATGAGATCGCCAGGAAATGTATTATCGTTCCAATGATCCAAAATATGGCGTAATGATGAAATATTTTGAAGCTCAAGATGTTTATTAAATAAAGAAATATTACGCCAATAGCAATCAATCCTGATGGTGTTTCATTGAAGTTTAAAAACAGCAATCCATACAAAAGATATGTTACAACTCCGAATAGCGCAGTAAACACCCCGATATTTTTTTTCATTCCCCATTCTTCGTCATCATTTGATTCTGTTGAAAAATGTGCGAAAAGTTGTACAATTTTTAATGTCAATTTATTTATTACAAGTGATCCTTAATATATGAAATTAATAAGTTAGAGGAATTAATTGTCTCTTTATACATATCCCATGGAGAAGCCGGGCAATGACGCACGGCCAAAGCTCAACGGTCCGACTTGAAAACACAGGTAACATTTCAACCCCGGGAAATATGCAACATATTAATTTGTATAAGATGCCCCGTTTTCATTTTTCAAGTATAGATTTTAACACACAAGCATTCAAGTCAATTTCTCCCGGAAGGGCGGCATTAAACCACACTTCGCATGAATTTTTCCCCTGATTTTTAAGTCCAAAATTGTATCCGCCAGGAGCATTGGTAATGAAAATCCTTCGGCCTTTATGGCAGATGAACAAATTTTGCTCAGAAAAAAAATGTCTTTTTATACACCTGTTGCTTTCAGCAGTGCCAGGTGCTGCTCTTTTAATGGAAACATACTTGACATACAATCACAGATTCCTATACTCGCTTTCAATAAAAAAGAAAGTTCCTATTAAAAAATCAAAAAAGGAAAAAAATAATAATGGGATATTCGGAAACAAAAACAGAACTTTTGCAGGCTGATGAAAAAACAAAACTCCTGGTTTACGAGTGGCTGCCCCAAAATAATGTTAAGGCCGTATTTCTTGCAATCCATGGAGGCATGGCTCATGGCGGAGATTGGGTTACCCCGGCGCTGTATTTTAAAGAAAAAAATGTCGCGACCTATGCTGTTGATTTAAGGTGGCATGGCACTTATCCGAAATATAATAAAGGCGGAAAAACTTATGCTCATGTAAATTCCTATGAAGAAACCACGCGCGATATAGATAAATTTTATTCCTTTATCAGAGAAAAGCATCCTGAAACGCCCATATTTATTATAGCTCATTCCGTAGGCGGACTTAATGCGCTGCACTATGGTTTAACGATTGGGAAAGATCGTGATATAAATGGATATATTTTATCAGCGCCCTGGATAAAAAGCGTTGTGGCCCTTCCTAAAGTAGCCAAGGCACTTGTAAATTTACTGGTTAAAGTTGTACCGAACATGGCTCTTAAACCTGCCGAAGAACTGACAGATGTGCTTACACACGATGAAAAAATTACAGCAAGGCATCATGCAGATGAAGAGGCCGGTATCCGCGGAACAAAGGGTTCCGTTAAGTTTGTAGTTGAATCTGAAAAAACACAGGCATGGGTATTTGAATATTTGAAAAACTGGAAAAAAAATCCGATGTTTATAATACTTGCGGGGCAGGACAAACTGGCCGATACCGACGTGGTTGAAAAAGCGTTTAAAGTAATCCCGGGAGAGCTTATAACATTGCTGAAATACAATGGCAACTATCACGAGAATTTTAATGAAGTTAATCGTGACGAAATCTTTACGCGAATATGGGACTGGATGCAGAAATTATTATAGAATTTATATTTCATTATTTTTCGGATTACAGAAAACCAGCATCAGTAAAAAATTTAATACACATCCGCACGGTCAGGAATATCCTTGTTATGCACTGACATGCCCCGGGAAGATGCTTGAGGATTACGATTTAAAAATCTCCTTGGCGTAGGTTCTTACCCAGTGCTTCTTGAGCACTTCTTTTGCTTCCTTGATCTTGTCAACGTCAAGGATCAGGATTGCTTCATCGCCCTTGAGGTATATAAAGGGGTACATGGCATCAATATTGACTTTTGCTTCTATCAGGGAACGCAGTATCGCGTTCAGGCCGCCGGGATGATCGGGGGCGGCCACGGCAATGACCCATTCACAGCGCGATCCGGATCGTCGACGATCATGTGCACCTGAACGGGATTCAGTCCGGAAGACGCCATGATGGCTTTAATATTAATCTGCTCTTTTTCGAGAATCGAGGTGGCCCTGTACAGGCTGCCGGGGGTGTTATCGACGGCTATGGATACCTGGGTTATTGACATATTTTTAACCTCATCTGAAATGCGCTAATCCGGATGCGCGCTTACTTGAACGGGAATCCATCGTACCCCGCTCTGACAGCGTTCACGCTTGATTCCGCGATCTTCTTCTTCGATCCCATCATCATCTCTATGCTGCTGGTGATCGTTTCAACCTTGATGATGGTAGTCATCTTAACAAGGGCGCCGAGCATGACCATGTTGACGGAGCGCTCATTCCCCATTTCGCGCGCAATCCTGTTCGCCGGCACTGCGAACATTTCGATATCCCCCCGCTCGGGCACGAGGTCCACGAGGTCGGCATTGTACAGGAGCTGGCCGCCCGGCTCGAGCCTGCTGATGAAGCTGACCATCGATGGCTGGTTCATAGCAACGATCACGTCCGGAACCGAGGCCACGGGCGATGCAATCTCCTCATCAGAGATGCAGAGGGTGCAGTTCGCCGTTCCGCCGCGCATTGCGGCACCATATGAAGGAAGAAACGTCACGTGGTAATCGTCGAGCATGGACGCGTTGCCGAGCACGTTGCCGATTGTTAGCACGCCCTGTCCGCCCGATCCAGCCAGTAATAATTTCAGCAGCATGTCATTCCTTCCCGGGCCTTTTATCGGTCAGCACTCCCGTCGGGAACTCCTTCATCATCACCTCTGTCACCCATTTGAACGAGTCGACCGGGGAGAGCTTCCAGTTCGTCGGACAGGGCGAAAGCACCTCGATGATTGAGTAGCCCAGCCCTTCCACCTGGGTCTTGAACGCATTGGTGATGGCCTTCTTGGTCTTGCGGATGCCCGCCGGGCCGTCCACGGCCACCCGCTCGGCGTACACGACGCCGGGGAACTGCGCGACCACGTCCGTGATATGGAGCGGGTACCCGTCGTACTTCGGGTCGCGCCCCAGGGGCGTGGTCGTGGTTTTCATGTCAATCAGCGTGGTTGGCGCGAGCTGGCCGCCCGTCATGCCGTACACGGCGTTATTGATGAAGATGACGCAGATGTTCTCGCCGCGGTTGGCCGAGTGTATGGTCTCCGCGGTTCCGATCGCGGAGAGATCGCCGTCGCCCTGGTAGGTAAACACAAAGAGATCGGGACGCGACCGCTTGATGCCGGTGGCGATGGCGGTGCCTCGGCCGTGCGCGGACTCGATCACATCAAAGTCGAAATAGAGGTATGCGAGCACCGCGCACCCGGCCGGATTCACGCCTATGGCGCGTTTGCCAAGATCGAGCTCCTCCAGCACCTCGGCCACGATGCGGTGCACGATGCCGTGACCGCACCCCGGGCAGTAGTGGGTCACCACCCCTTTCTTGTAGTATTTCGGCCATGCATTTTTCAGTTTCATATCTGTGGCTTCGTCATCTTCTGGTATTCCCGGTAAATAATCCGGGCGAATTCGACCGGCATCGGCACAACGCCGCCCGGCCTTCCGTGAAACACGATGTCCGCCCTGCCGGCCAGGGCGATCTGCACGTCCTCGAGCATCTGACCGGTGCTCATCTCGAATACAACGAACTGCCGGATGCGAGCGCACAGGTCGGCCAGCGCCTTCTTCGGGAAGGGCCAGAGGGTGATGGGCCGGAGCATGCCGGCGCGCACGCCGTCCTTGCGGACCCGCTTGATCGCTCCCTTGGCTATCCGCGCCGTGGTGCCGTACGCGATGACCACGATCTCCGCGTCATCGAGCATGTATTCCTCGTACAGTATTTCGTTCTTTTCAATTTCATCATACTTCCGCACGAGCTTCCAGTTGTGTCGCTCCATCTCCACGACGTCCAGGATGAGCGAGCAGATGTACCTGCTGGGGCCGTCGCCCCGCCCCTTCAGCGCCCATTCCTTGTCCGGCAGCTTTCCTATCGGCTCCGGAAACACCACCGGCTCCTTCATCTGGCCCATCATGCCGTCAGAGAGCATCATGACCGGCGTGCGGTACCGGTCGGCCACGTCGAACGCGTGGTAGGTGAGATCGGCTATCTCCTGCACCGAGGCCGGCGCGAACACCGGGGTCCGGTAGTCGCCATGGCCGCCGCCGCGTGTCGCCTGGAAGTAGTCGCCCTGTGAGGGCGCTATGTTGCCCAGGCCCGGGCCGCCGCGCATCACGTTCACAATGACCGCGGGCAGCTCGAACCCCGCCAGGAAGGATATCCCCTCCTGCTTGAGGCTCACGCCCGGGCTTGAGGACGAGGTCATGACACGGGCACCGGTCGCCGCGCTGCCGATGACCATGTTGATGGCCGCGGTCTCGCTCTCCGACTGGATGAAGACGCGGTCGAGCTTGCGCATGTGGTCCGCCATGTACTCGCCCAGCTCGTTCTGAGGGGTGATCGGGTAGCCGAAATAGCACTGGCACCCGGCCCGCAGGGCCGCTTCCGCGAAGGCATGGTTGCCGCTTATGAATATCTTACTCATCGTACACCTCGATCACTACCTCCGGGCAGACCAGGGTGCAGATGAGGCACCCGGTGCACTGGTCCAGGTTCTCCGGCTCGGCATAGTGATACCCGGCCTTGTTCAGGTGCTCCGATTCTTTCAGGACCTTCTTCGGGCAGTAGGCGATGCAGAGTGTGCACCCCTTGCACATCTCGGTGTCGATGATAACTCTATGTTTTACGGCTGTTTTAGTCATTAAGGGACCCGTGTAAATGATAGCTGTCACAGATTATAAAGGGTGTGTTTTTTTTCAATAAGAAATTTTACATGATGCGGTGCATGCGGGGGATTGTGAGAAGCGATGTTATGTCCGATGGTGAATGCCCCGGGCGGGAGCCGCCGCACCATATTCTTGATTCAATTGTTGCAAGCCGCAGGTCATCCTTTCAGCGCCTAAAAAGAACTGTTGCCTGAGATGAAAAGGAACAGGGGAGTGATGAACTGTGCGATGACAAACATGAAGGCGGTCAACCCGGCGCTGAGCTCGTCGTTTTCACGTACCATCTCAAAATCAGGGGTGAGGGCGTATTGGAAAGAGAACACCGCCAGAATGGCGATAATCATCTTCCAGCTTCGATAATGGATTATGATTTTTTTAAATAAGTCAATCTTAATTGGCAGCATTATAGAGCCGGTACGGCGGGCCCGCGATCGGGACGCCTGTATTCAGACGCGGGGCGGAACAACCTGCAGGGTCATATCCTCAAGATCATCCTTAAAAACCTCATGGCCTTGTTGACGGCGCCGGTCCGCAGGCCGATCGCCTTCTCCGGGCAGAATGCCGCGCAGCCGTAGCAGCTCAGGCATTTCCCCGGGTCGATCGTGGGGAAATCATCCGCGCGGGCCGTTATCGCGCCGGGCGCGCAGAAGGCCGCGCAATCCCCGCACTTCGTGCACCGGTACTCCCTTATGTACAGGACGGCGAAGGATCCCGTGATGAAAATGCTGTCCTTCACCTTCGGCTCGAACGGGCCGGTGACCAGGTTCCTGAAGCCCTCGAAGCGCGGTATCTTTCCCGGCGGAATGTCCGCGCCGTCCAGCACCGCGCCTATGCCGTCGAACGACGGTATCATTCCCCTGTCCCTTGCGCGGACGAGCGCGGGTATCTGTTCCGGCGCGTATCCGATCATCCTGCAGGCGACGCAGTCAAGCGCCGCGGGGTTGTCCGACGAGAGAAGGAAGCCCACCGGCACGGGCCTGCCTATCGCGGACGGCCCGCCGTCAAGTCCCACCACCGCGTCCATCACCGACATCACCGGCTTCAGTATGTTCCACAGGTCGATGAAAACGTCGGAGAGCGAAAGGTCGCCGTCGGTCATCATGTGGACCTTCTGCTTGTATCCTCCGGGGAGCACGCCGAAAATGTTCTTCACCGCGCCGGAAAACCTGAGGGCCATGTGCGTCTTGAGCTTCGGCAGGCCGATGATCGCGTCTGACTCGAAGACCCTCTCCGGTATGAAAAGCTCGGGAAGCGCGGTCGATCCCTCCGAGACCCGGACGAGCCTTTCCTCGTCGAACGCGCAAAGCTCCGCGCCGTGGCGCCTTGCTACATCCTCCGCGCCCGACACCCTGAAGGCCTTCCTCGTGAGGCCGTTTTCATAGAAGGCTATTGATTCGCCGATAGTTATCCTGCACCCCGAGTCCGATAAAAATCCGCAGACCGCGTCTATCAGGGCGGGCCCTGTCACCGAGTGCTGTCCGGGCCTGTTCTGCGCCATGATGTTGGGCTTCACCAGCACCCTTGATCCGCTTTTCACCGCGAACCCCGAACGCCTGAAAAGCCTCTCAAGAGCGGCCGCCACCTCTCCCCTCGCGTATGACGGGCAGTTTTCCATGTAAACGGTCGGAGCCACAGGCAACCTCCACATAAAAAATACACAGTCCGGGGGGAAATGGGAAATTTATTATTGGTCCCGCGGCCCATGGCCGCGGTCAGAAAGCTTATCGGCGGGTTTCGATCGAGTTCGGGCTGAAAATCACCTGAATTCGTCCAGGTCCAGCGGGTCGCATTTCGACGGGTCCCTGACGAGCCTGATGGACCCCTCGGGGCAGAGTCCCTCGCACACGCCGCAGCCCATGCACTTCGCGCGGTTGACCTTCACGCCGCCGTCAATTTTCTCTATGGCGTAGAAGGGGCACTTGTCCGCGCATATGCCGCATTCGGAGCATTTTTCCTCGGGCTGCGCGGCATACCCGGAGCCGACCAGGAACGGGACGGCTCCGTTCAGTTTGTTCCACATAACCATGCCCATGCAGCAGCACCTGCAGCAGTTGCAGAGCGCCATGAGCCTGCCGCCGAACTCCTTCTTGAAGTACGCTGAGTGCACGTCCCCGAGGACGCGGGACTTTTCCAGTATGGACAGCGCCTCGTCCCTGTCCGTGAGCCTGAAGTGCGGGTTGCGGTCAGCTATGAATTCCGCGAAGGGGCTCCCCATTATCAGGCACTTCTCCTGCTCCTCCGGCGGTACGCACGGGTCCTTCCTGCTCATCCTGCAGGGACAGCGGCCGACAGCCATCGCGGGCGGCGCCTCGAGCACTACCTCCCTGGCGATTTTATGCGGCAGGACCCTCTCCGGCAGGGTGACGGACACGGGACTGTCCAGGCTGACCAGCTTCCTGGCGTCCGAGTGCTTCACCACCTTGCCGTGGTATATGTTCGTCTCCAGGCTCGGCGCGGTCTCGGCTATGAGCCGGAAGTACATCTTTATCATCTCTTCCGCGGTTTCGTCGAGCGGATCGTCCGGCTTCACCGTCTCCATGCCGAGCATGGTGTTCACGTAATACATGAAGTGGTGCAGGTGCCTGAGGTACAGATACGACGGGAAAAAATCGCTCCCGGATTCAAGGGTGCGGAACCCGAACAGTTTGCCGAGGGTGTCTTCCTTCACCGGTGTTTCTCCTTTTTCCTTCAGTATCCCGGGTCGTTCAGTACGGCAGGCCGCCGTACTGTTTTTTTAATAAACCGGCGGGCGCCGGGGTCAAGCATTTTTAAAAAGCCGGACTATCCGGACAGGAATTTATTTTCATTTGCCTGGCCGGCCGTTAGGTTATTGACATCCGCTGTAAAACATGGTACTTTTGGCTTGCTTCATCATGCCGGAAACTGCCGGCCGGAAAGAGGTGCCATGAAAATAGAAAAATATTCGAAGCAGTACCTGGAGCCCTGCGCCGCCCTTTACGTCGAGGTTTTCAACGACAAGCCGTGGAATGACAGGTGGAACGCGAGCTCCGCGAAAAAAAGGCTCCTGTCCATAGCCGGGCAGGAGGATTTCCGCGGCCTGGTCTCGCTGGAAGACGGCGCGCTTACCGGTATGGTCTTCGGTTCGACCAACCACTGGTACGACGGAAAAATTTTCAACATAGACGAGATATGCGTAAAGAAGGAGTTCAGGGGAAAGGGGGCAGGCAGGGCGCTTCTCGGCGCGCTCGAGGAGCGTCTGCGGATGGACGGCGTCAGGCTCGTATACGTCCTCACCGCGAGGAACAACTATTCGGACAGGTACTACCTTGCCAACGATTTTATTCTGAGCAAAGATATAATAGTATTGACTAAAAGGCTCGGGGATTGATATTATCACGGACGCGGAGCCCGCTTTACCGAATCACGCAGTCACCCGGAGGAAAAAATGAAGCACCTGCAGATCATAATGCTCACGGCCGCCCTTCTCATCATGCCGGCGGCGGTTTTCGCGGACGAATACACGGACCTCATAGATGCGGCCAAAAAGGAGCACGTAAACAATGCGGCCAGAGCCCTGGAACTGCTTGGCAGGGCGAAAAAAATCAGCCCCGAAAAGGCCGACGCATTCATCTTCACGGGCATAACCCTGTACAAGAGCGGCAAGCACTACGACGCGGGCATGGAATTCAAAAAGGGCGTTCTCCTCATGAAGAACGAGGTTGAAAGAAGGGACATCATACAGATCATCGACAAGTTCACGGCGGAATTCAAGTCCGAGGAGGAATACAAGCTCTTCAAGGAATCCTACGACCTCATTGAAAAAAACAAACCGGCCGATGCGATAACGAAGCTCGAGAGCGGGTTGAAGCTTAACCCCGGCAACGTGAGGCTCTACTACGAGCTCGGGTACGCGTACATAGAGGTGAAGGAGATGGACAAGGCGATCGCGAGCCTCGAGACCGGCAGGAAAATAAATCCTAGCAACAAGCTCATCCTCAAGGAGCTCATCTTCGCGTACAGCGACTCTGGAAAATCCGGAAAGGTGCAGGATATCATCAGGGAGATGATATCCTACTTCGGCGAAAGCCCGCAGCTCCTGCACGAGCTGGCCTATTCCTATACCAGGGACAAGAAAACCGAGCAGGCCATAGCCACGCTCGAGGAAAACATAAAGAAATACAGCTCGTACTACATATCCTATTACGCCCTCGGCATGCTATATTTCGACGCGAAGAATTACGACAGGTCAAGGGACCTTCTCGACGCTTTCGTGAAGAAATTCCGAAAGGAGGACATGGCGAAGATGAAAAGCGGCTCCTCCTACGATGAGCTCATAAAAAACGCGAAGGCGAAGCTCGACGAGATCGAAAAGATAAAAAAACAGTCTTAATGCTCCGTTCTTCCCACATTAAACGACCGGCCTTCCAAGGCAGCCGTTTTTTTCCGCCGAGTCCAGGATGACGTCATGGAATTTGCTGCCCGGATCGATCCCGGTCCGGCCGCCGGCCAGCCTGATCTTAAGATAGTTGTCGCTGACCCCGACCAGCGCGCGGCCCTTCCTCTCGATCACGCACCTGAGCGCGGTCCCGACGAACCGCCTCCTGTACTCAAGGCCAGTCCCGGCCGCCAGATCCCTCAGCCTTTTCGAGCGCTCTTCCGTTTCGGCCCGCGGCGTAGTCCCCGCGAGAGACGCGGCAGGCGTGCCCGACCTGGGCGAAAATGAGAACTGGTGCACATACGAGAACCCCGCGAGGCCTACCGTTTCGAGGGTCTCGCTGAACGACGCACCGTCCTCGCCCGGGAACCCAACGATGATGTCCGTACCGACTGCGATGTCCCGATTCCTCGCCCTTATCCTGCCGATGGTTTCGAGGTAGAAATCACGGCCGTAAGGGCGGTTCATCGCCGCGAGCACCCTGTCCGATCCGGACTGGAGCGGCACATGTATGTGCCTGCATATTTTCGCGTCCGAATACAAATCAAGCAGGCGGCCGCTTACGTCGCCGGGCTCTATCGATGTTATCCTGAGCCTGTAATCCCCGGGGATGGAAATTATGCCCTCTACCAGGTCCGCCAGGTCCCTCCCGGAGTCGGCGTATTTCCCGATCGTTATGCCGGTAAGGACGATCTCCGGCACGCCGGACCCGGCCAGCATTCTGGCGTGCTCCATGATCTCGCCGTACGGCCTGCTCGATGGAAGCCCCCTGACTGAAGGCACTATGCAGTACGAACAGTTCCCCCCGCACCCGTCCTGGATTTTCAGGTACGCCCTGGTCCTGTAAAGAGGCATGGGGGAATCGAAGCCGTCATTATCCAGCGCGGATTCGGCACCGTCAGCCATGGACGGTATCAACCCTTTTCCGCTGTTTTTTACGACGCGGACGGACCCCGGAAGGTTTTCCGGGAATCCGGCCGGCGATTCGGCCATGCATCCCGTGACCACAACCCTTCCCTCCCGGGCAAGCCTGGAGGCCTGCCGGATATAGTTCCTGCATTTTTTATCGCTTTTATCGGTCACGGTGCAGGTGTTTACGATCACCAGGTCCGCGGGTTCGCCGAAGGGCACGATCCTCCAGCCGCGCTTCGCCATCCGGTCGGCTATCAGGGCCGATTCGTACTGGTTGAGCTTGCAACCGAGGGTTTTTATCGAAAATGTCCTGTCCATGGGCCATTTATAAAGATATATATAATTTTTTAAATAAAAATCCTTATCAGGGCTTTTTTCCCGCGCAAGCTGTTTTTAACAGGGCCGGGCGGGACATTTTTTTCTTGACCTTTAATAAAGAAGATATATTTTTACAAAAAATTACTTTCATATTGTTTTCAGGGTCAAAAATATAAATAACGTTCCTGTTAGGTTGATAAGAAGCTTTTACAAGACGTTTATGTGCTTAAAATGGGGATTTTAAACAACTTCAACAGGATCAGGACCCGTGTGGCGGAGATAACCAGCATCAAGGGAAGGGACCCGGAATCCGTAAAGATAATAGCGGTTACGAAAACCCTTCCGGCTTCAACGGTCCAGGAGGCCGTAGACTCCGGTATAAGCCTTTTAGGCGAAAGCAGGATACAGGAGGCGAGAAGCAAATTCGTTGAAATAAAGGGCGGCTACACCCTCCACATGGTAGGCCATCTGCAATCAAACAAATCCAGGGATGCGGTCAGGCTCTTCGACCTCATCCATTCTATAGACAGGGACACCACGGCCGAGGCCGTAAACGCCGAGGCGGAAAAGGCGGGCAAAAAGCAGAAAATCCTCCTCCAGGTCAAGACATCCGGCGAGGAGACCAGGAGCGGCATCGAGCCCGGCGGACTGGAGGGCCTCGTGGAAAGGGTTCTCGGGATGAAAAACCTCGAACTCCTCGGCCTCATGACCATCGCGCCCTTTACTGAAGACGGGGACCTGGTCAGGAAATCCTTCAGGGACGCGGGGGAGCTGCTCTGCCGCATCAATTCAGGGTTCGGCCTGTCGCTCGCGGAGCTTTCAATGGGAATGTCGGGGGACTTCGAAATAGCGGTTGAAGAAGGCTCCACCATGCTGAGGATAGGGACCGCAATATTCGGATCAAGATCATGACGGCAAGCGAACTGAAAGGCAAATTCATAGGATTCATAGGGGCCGGGAACATGGCGGGCGCCATGATCACCGGTCTTTCCGATATAGCCAGAGAGGACAGGCTGTCCGCGTACGACATAGACAGCACGAAGCTCATCGGCCTGTCTGATAAATACGGGGTCGAGATAACGCCGTCGCTCGAGGCGCTGGCCGCCAAGACGGACATCATAATAATCGCGGTAAAGCCGGACGCCGTCCCGGCGGTATGCGACGGGATCAGGGACGCGGCCCACGACGACAGGCTGATCATATCCATAGCGGCCGGGATCAGCACAGCGTCGCTCGAAAAAATGCTCGGGCAGAACAAAAAAATAGTCAGGGCGATGCCCAACACCCCGCTCCTCGCGGGTGAGGGAATGACCGTGATCACGGCCGGAAAAAACGCGACCGGGGACGACATGAAGGCCGCGGAGGAGATATTCTCGAGGAGCGGCAGGGCAATCACACTGCCGGAGAAGATGATGGACGCCGTGACCGGGATATCTGGAAGCGGCCCGGCCTACGTATTCACGTTCATACAGGCCATGGCCGACGGCGGCGTCAAGCACGGCATCCCCAGGGACAAGGCCGTGCTCCTGGCCGCGCAGACGGTGCTCGGCTCCGCGAAGCTGGTCCTCCAGACCGGCGAGGAGCCTTTCACGCTCAGGGGAAGGGTCACGTCGCCCGGCGGCACCACGATCGAGGCGGTCCACGTTCTCGAGAGGGGCGGTTTTTCAGGCATCGTAATGGATGCCATTGAGGCCGCCGCGCAAAAATCAAGGAAGCTTGGAGAAAAATAATGTTCTACAACATTCCGATCAACAACTACCAGTTCAGGCAGATTAAGTTCTACGGAACCGCAGCCGTCATATTCTTCGTCGCGGTGGTCCTGATCGGCAACATAATAACGGCAATAATCTCGGACAGGGTCACGGTAGACCCGAAGTCATACGTTAAAAAAGAAGGTTATCCGATATTCAAAGACCGCAACGCGTATATAGGAATGGTGAAGAGCTATCCCCACGACCCGGGCGTACGGCTGACCGTCCATAAAATGAATCCGGGGGAATCCCTCTGGGACGTCGCGGCCAGGGCAAGGATATCCATAGACACCATCGTGAGCGCGAACCCATTCCTGAATTCGCTCTCGGCTCCGGAAGGAACAGAGATTGTGGTCCCGTCCCAGGACGGCGTCCTCCTGCAGTTCACCGGCGTTTTCGACGTATGGAGGATGTCCAGGAGGCTGGATTACGACGGTTCGATAAGGGGCGACTATCTCCCGTGGGTGTTCAAGCTCATCTCCTTCGACGACATGAGGCTGGCGTTCTTCAGGGGGGCCAAGCCCGTTGTGGTCAACGATTCCCTCGAGAAGCTTTACAGGTTCAAGAACATCTTCGAACAGCCGGTGAAGGGATTCTACACTTCCCTTTTCGGGGACAGGGTCGACCCGATGTGGAATGAATCCGCGTTCCACAACGGCATCGACATCCTTTCCCCTCCGGGATCGCCTATAAAGCCCGCCAGGGACGGTTTCGTCATCTATACCGGATGGAGGGACGGCTTCGGCAACACGGTGATCGTCCAGCACTGGGACGGCTACCAGACCCTGTACGGCCACTGCTCCGTCGTAAAGGTAAAGGTGGGCGACTGGGTCCGCAAGAAGGACGTCATCGCTCTCGTCGGATCGACCGGGAGGTCCACGGGCCCGCACCTTCATTTCACGATAATGCGCCACGGGGAACCGATAGATCCCATCAAGCTGATCTGGTGAACCGGGACCGATGCGCATAGTCGGACCCGTAATCGCATCAGCCGCCCTCTTCGTACTCTCCTTCCCCAATTTCAGCATCTGGCCCCTTTCTTTCGTCTGCCTGGTCCCGTTCTTCATCGCGCTAAACAGGGCCGTCTCGCTGCGCGGACAGGCCGCCATCGGCGCGGCATGGGGCGCGGTCATGTCCGCGGGAATGGGATGGTGGCTGGTCGGGACCCTGATGGGCCATTTTGAAAAGGGGCCCGTCGTTTCCGTGCTTTTCGTCGCCGCGGTGATGGCAGTTCCCACAGCAGCTCTTTACGCCATATTCGCGGTGATCCACCACACGCTTAAAAAAAATACGATTTTCTTCAGCGCGGTAATGGTGCCTTCCATATGGACAGCGGTCGAATATATCAAGGAAATGGTCCCCTTCCTGCTGCCCTGGGCCGGGATCGGCTACGCGGTCACTCCATTCAACGCCTTCATACAGATGGCCGACACGGCCGGATACTACGGGGTGACCTTTGTTATCGTAATGATAAATTCGCTCATAGCTTATTCTTTACGGTCCGCGGAATGGCGGGAGATTTTTTCGAAAAACCGGGCCGAAATCCCCGGCCGGCTGAAAAAAACCGCATCGGACAACCGGCTGCCCCTGTCCATCGCTGCGGCGGCGCTGCTGGTACCTCTGCTTTACGGCGCGGTCTTCGGTATATTTTTTCGGGACCGGATCGAGACCGGGCCTAAACCGGACGCGATCGAGGCGGTGCTGGTGCAGGGAAACCTCGGCGACAGGGAAAGGTGGGCTGATTCCGGGCTTTTCGGCAGGATAGAAACCCACCTCGGCCTGATGAAGGATTACGGCCGGACCGGCAGGACGCTGTTCGTACTGCCGGAGACGGTTCTGAATTCAACCGGCCAGGAAAACAACGCCCTTCTCGCTTACATTTCATCAAGGTCCGGGGACGACTCGGTCGTCTTCATCGGGGGGATCAGGAGGGACCGCGCCACAGGGGGGGTCCTGAACACCGCCTATGTCCTTTCCGGGAAGGAGCTCACCTGTTACGACAAGAACATCCTCCTCCCCTACGCCGAGACGATAATGGGCGGCGACTTCATCGGGAAATATTACAACGCCCCCTCGGAATTTCTCGAGGGCGCCACCCCGCCGGCGGTCAGGACCGGGTTCGGTAACGCGGGAGTCTGCATCTGCTTCGAGGTCCTTTATCCCTGGCACGTGAGGAGGGCCGTTTCGGAAGGCGCCCTCTACCTGGTGAACATCTCCAACGATTCCTGGTTCGGGAGGTCGCCGGAGTCGGCATACCAGGTAAGCGCGTCAGTCATGAGGGCCGTGGAAAACAGGAGGTACCTTGCGAGGACATCCAACAGCGGCATCTCCGTACTGGTCTCCCCTTCAGGGAGGGTCATCGCTGAAACCGGGCTCTTCACCAGGGAGGCAAGGTCCGGCAGGATCTTCCCCGTATCCTTCAGGAGCCCCTATTCGCGCCTCGGGGACTGGGTCCTTTACCTGGGCCTTCTGTCGATCCTGGCCGGCCTGGTCCGCAGGGCCTTCAGGGAATAATCCGGACATCGGCCCGTACCCGTAAAAAAGGCCCCGTCATCCGGGGCCCCCGCGTTACTGCTCCTGTTTCTCGAACAGTCCCTTTCTTATGTTCTCCCTTCTCCTGAACGCGTCCGCCTCTTCGCCGAACATCTGGTTCTGCGTATCCTTCAGCTTCTGCTCCCTCTGTTCCGCCGTCAGGCTCTGGTCTTTCAATATCTTCTCCTCCAGGGCCCTGTACCCGTCCTCCCTGGATTTTTCATCTTTCAGCTGCCTGTCGACGTCCTCGAGCCTCTTCACGACCTCCGGCGGAAATATTGCCTGCCTTATTTCCGTGATCCTGCCCGTCTTGTCCTGTTCACTCATCTCCGAGAGGTCCTTTTTATAGATCTCCATCATGTCCTGGTACCTGGTATAGGGCTTGGTATATCCCTCGATTTCCTCCGCCTCGTCTCCCCACATGTCGCCGTTCAGCTTCTTGAGTTTCACGAGCTTGTCTTTCGCGTACATGTCGCCATCCGCCACTATCGACATCCGTCTTATAGGGTACTCCTTGGACTTTATGTCCGCGCCGAAAAGGATGTCGGCCGTGTCCTTCCCGAAAAAATCGCGCCTGTATTCCTGCAGCTTCCTGAGATACGCGATCGCTTCCTCGGGTCCCTTCGGGATGCCCCAGGACTTGCTTTCGCCGCCGATGTCCTGCTGGTACTTGATGTACTTTTTATAAAGGGCGAAAAGCTTTTCCGCCTCGTCCTGCGGAAGGTGCGAAAAGATGTATTCCCTGGCAGCCTCCATGTGCTGGTCAAGGTCCTTGACGTCCTTGAACTTCGTCATTATTGAATCGAAAAATTTGATCGTGTACGGGTTTGCCACGTTGCCGGAAAAATACTTCTTAACGTTGGCATCGCTGAAATCCGCCGGGGTAAGAGTCACGGTTATGTCGTGGAGCCTTATGTTCTTCTTTTTATCGAATATGTAATCCTGGCCTGAAGTCTGCCTGCGGACCACCTGTACGATGATGATGAGCACCACCAGGACGCAGACCCCGATTATTATCTTTCTCTTGTCCATTCGAACCCCTCCGTATTATTATGGGCGCCTCTTTAAATTAGATTTTTCATTATAAAACCACTGAAGAAATCTGATGGGTAATCACAAAAACTACCGTTTTTATGCCTGCCATAGGGCGCTAGTATTGAAAAAACCAGCTTGTTTGTCAGTATTAAAATAAAAAAGCTGGTTTTTGTAGCCGCCCTGATTTATACATTGAATATGTCCGCAAGGGAACATCCTGATTTGATTATTAAAGGCTCCCTTATATCATGAATATTCAGTTTCCAGACCACGGCAGATGTTACAGTGAATTTGACGCAAGCATGGCCGCGATCCCGGCATAGAAATCGAGAACGCCGAAGCCTGGCGTGATCCCGAACAGCTGGTTGACCATCATCATGTGGTCTATGCCGAACCTGCCCTGTTCCGCCCCCTTGAATTCGCCCCACGGCATGCTGGATACGGGCACGACGCCGTCGTTGTCGCCCTCCCTGTTCTTCATCCAGATCCAGAACGGCAGGAGGATGTTGTTCAGCGGAGCGGGCGATATGCCATGGTACCTGTTCGAGTAGCTGAAGTACCTTATCCCGGGCACGTCCGTTACCCTCCGGTTGAAATCCGCCATCTTCTCCGGGGTCAGGCTCTCCGTCGAAACCGCGAACCTGCTCTCCGCGTCGCCGCAGAGGAATTTTCCCCATACGTTGTCCATGATCCACGCGAACAGACCGCCGGTCGCTCCGTTGATTTTCAGGATCAGGTGCGCCGCCGATGTCCCCCTGTGGGGCGTGGACAGCGTGGTAATCGAAGCAACGGCTCCTCTCATGTCGCTGTAATGGAACACCATGTACCTGGCCGTGCTTCCGCCCATGGACTGTGCGATTATGTTGACCTTCGGCGCGCCGCTTTCGGCCATGACCCGCCTGACGAAGTTCCTGAGCTGCGCCGCCCTTATCTCGTCGGTATTGAACGCGTCCATTTTTGCCGTGTATACGCTTCCCGCGCGGCCGCCGGCCCTGACGCTTGCCTCTAGGCGTTCCTCAACCCCCCAGAAATACGGTACGCATCCGAGGAACCTGTCCGTACCGACCCATCCGTGCACCAGGACGATCGGGTACTTGAGATTTATGTTCCCGTGGACCGCCGAAGGAACTATGAACGCGGCAAAAAGGAGTATGAATAAGGTTTTTTTAATCATAATCTTTTAACAGGAAACGCCATCCGAAATATAGTCAAGAAAAAATCTCCCGGATCATGAAAGGAACAGTCATGGCGGCCGGAACGGCCTGCCGGAAAACAGAGCGGGCGCCGAAGGGGCGCCCGCTCACGCATTTTATATGTTCAGTATCCCCTGGATTTTATGTCCTTGACTATGTCGACGAAGTGGGCCGGGGCGTCGAAACCCGGGGTTATGCCGAAAAGCATGTCCACGCAGGCAAGATGGTTTACGCCGGCGCCAAGCCATGACGCGCCTTCGTACAATCCCCTGAAATTTCCCCATTTAGCTGAGGTCACGGCGACCAGGCCGTCATTGTCGCCCTCGATCCCCTTCTGGATCGGCCAGGTGGCAAAGAAAAGCCCTGATCCCAGCACGCTCTTGATCCTGTATGCGTAACTCTGGTAATATATTCCCGATGCGTCCGGTGTGTTGGGATTGAATACGCCAGTCATGTAGCTCCTCGTAAGGTCTTTCAGGTTCTGGACCGCGTCCGGATTGGTGTCGCCCATCAATATCTTCGTCATCACCTCGAGAACGCCGGAGGCCACCGGCACCTTGTTGCAGACGGCAAGGACCAGTTCCGCAACCGAGCTGCCCCTGTGCGGGCCGGCTATGCTGGTATGGGTGGCCACCTTCCCGGCCATCCCCAGGTTGGAAATCGCGTACCTGGAATAAATGCATCCATGGGAATGCCCGATGAGGTTGATTTTCTGCGCGCCGCTGATCGCAAGAATATCGAGGACCTGGCGTTTCCAGGATTCGGCCTTCGCGACGGTACCGTCGAGAGCGTTGACGCTGGTTATATAGACGGAGGCGCCGTTATCCCTGAGCGTGGCAGGTATGTTGTTCCAGTAATGAGTGATGCCCCAGGCAATTTCATACTGTGCGCCCATGCCGTGCGAAAGGACGACCGGATATTTTGTTTTACATGGAGTTGAAGATGTCCCGCCGGCAAAAACGGCTGATGCGGCAGCTAATATTAGTAATACGGCAATAAAATACGCTTTCCTTGTCATGACTCCCCCCACAGAGTATATAATTTTTAATAATAATAACAGGGGCTTTTAATCATGTCAATTGAAAAAACCGTCCAGCCGTCTTTTTTTACAAAATAATATAAATCGTATAGTAATTCTGTTACGATGGGTCAACAATCTGTTATTTTTCTCCAGAAAATGACCGTACCGTCTGCCTGAAAAAAACATCCACCTCTCCCTGTCCCATCTCCCTCTCTGAAGTGGAGCTGCAGAGTATCTCGCCGGTTTCGACGTCGACAATCCTTATGCTGATCCTTTCAAAGACGGATTCCGTCTTCACTGCCTGGCGGCCGCCTGTCTGGGCCCTGGTGCGGAGCCTCCTTAAAAGCGGGATCCTCTTTTTTTTGTCGCTTATCCTGTAGCTCCCCAGCACAAGTGCGTTTACTCCCGCGATCCTGCCTATCTGCGCTATCCTGGAATTGTCCAGGACGCCGCTCATACCGAGCTGCTGCTCCTTCAAAAGCTTTTCAAGGCCGGACCTCTCTATCACGCTGAAGCCAGCCTCCATGAGAAATGGAATGAAGCATTCCGCAAGGGCCTTGCTTTCCTCAATGTGGCTGCCGTCGAAATCCATGACCGCGAGTTTTTTATATTTTTCCGGTGAAAAGTCGCTTTTTTTAACGGTCTTGACCGACGAGCAGGCCAGCGCCGCGACAGCTATCATCAAAACAGGCGCGATTTTAATATTCATTTTCATACTCCTGGATAATTCAATTCTATACCGTTCATTTTAATGAATCAACAATTAATATGATTGTTTTACGTTTCATCGGGCATTATCTTGTACAATATCAACCGGCGGATGGAAACAACATGGAAACGGCCGTCCCGGAAAGGAACATGGACAAAGGGCACGCGTTCTACCGGCTCAAAACACCGGACGGAATGGCGTCCCCGGAAAACAATGCCGATGAATCGGCGGGGATGGAATATTCCGACGGAAAGGGAAGGAGGATCTTTTGCGCGGCCTGCGGAAACACCGTGACCCATTCCGGAAAAAGAATATCCATCAACGGCCTGCACCGCCACGTCTTCACCAACCCCGGCGGGTACACCTTCGAGATTGGCTGCTTCATAACGGCCGAGGGCTGCGCGATAACCGGCGACCCGACTGACGAATTCACATGGTTCCCGGGATACCGCTGGGCCTACGCCTTGTGCTCGGGCTGCCTCTCGCACCTGGGATGGCACTACAGGTCCGGCGCCGGCGCCTTTTTCGGACTGATCCTCGACAGCCTGAAGGAGGAATGACGTCACATGTCCAGGACCTGGAACTCGGTCCTCCTGTTCTTTTTCCTTCCGGCCTCGCTCCCGTTGTCCGCGATCGGCTTGTCCTGGCCGAACCCCTTCGACCTGAGCCTTTCCGGGCTGATGCCGTTTTTTATCATGTAATCGACGACCGCGTCCGCGCGCTTCACCGAAAGCTTCTGGTTGTGGTCCCTGGTGCCGGTTGAATCCGTGTGCCCCCTCACCTCGATCTTCACCCTCGCGTTTTCCTTGATCGCCTGTATGATCCGGTCAAGGATGTTCAGTGACTCCTTCTTCAAATACGCCTCGTTGATCTCGAAGTAGATGTTCTCGACCACGATGGTCCCGCCCTTTTCGATTTTGTCCAGGTTTATCGTCCTGTCCGAATCCTTCTTTCCTATGATTATCTTTTTCGGCAGGTACCCGCTCGAGCTGCCGGTGATCTCGACGTCATCGGCATCGGGCACCTCTATCTCCTGCCCGGGGTTAGCGACGCGCGTCTTCCTTGAATAGACGAGCTTGCCCCTGTCCCATTTCCTGACGTCCACCTCGGCCGGCACCGGAGAACCAGTTTTGTCGCCGACGGTGATCTTCATCTTCCTGGTCTTGAGCTCGTCTGGCTTTTCGGCCGGCTTTTCCACCGGCTTTTTATCCGGAGCGATGCTGTCCCTGTCATCCTTAACGGAGGTCTTGTCCCCGGCCCCTTTCCTGTCATCAGTCGCTTTTTTTTCATCCCCCCCTTTGTCGTAGGGATCGTAATAGCCGCTGCCGCCCTTTATTATGCGCGGATAGTAGTCCGTGCCGATGGCGTAGAGATAGTTGCCGGCCGGAAGGAACATGATCCCGTTGGAGGCTACCGGCTGGGACGCGCCGCCTGGAAACGGAGGGACGAATTCCCAGAGCCTGCCGCTCGTATCGAACCTCACCGCCTTCATGGAGGAATACGAAACGTCCCTCCCCCCGACGCTTTTCTTGAACGTGCTGGCCACGTAGAACTGGTCCCTTATTATCACGAAATAAGGGCTCGACTGATCGCCTATGTCAATCCTGGCGATCTCGCCGCCGTCCGAGGGATTGACGCGCACCAGCATCCTGTTGCCGACGGTGAAAAGGATCTCCCGCTCCGTGAAGGACGGGTTGGATGTGACAAGATCAGCGTACGATTTCTCCCAGGCCTTTTCACCGGTCTTCAGGTCGTAGCAGTACAGGGACTTGCCGGATGCGAGGTAAACCTTGCCGGAATACACCACCGGGGAAAAAATCCTGTGCGGCTTGTCAAGCGGCTTCACCCATTTTACAGCGCCGTTCCCGGACTCCATGCAGTACAGGGAGAACGTATTCTTGGCGTAGTCCATGGACTGAGTGAAGATGAGGTTGTCGTAAAAACTCGGAAAACCGCTGTATGATTTTATCTCGCTGTTGTTCCACCTGAGGTGGCCGTCGTTGATGTCCCTTGACAGGAAAACGTTCCTCGTCCCGTAATAGATCAGGTCGCCGCTTATCATCGGGTCTGAATATATGCCGTCGACCATTTCACCGGCGTTGCTCTGCGGTCTCCAGTTTCTGCTCGTCACCGGCGTACCCCTCGAAGACCCCTGATCGCTCCACGAGGTCCTTTTGAAGATGTCCTTCTCGTCCTTCAGCCCGGTCCTGGCCCATAATACCCTGCCGGTGTTCTTGTCCATGCAGTAGACCGCGATGCTGTCAGTCAGGTAGAGCCTGTTTCCCTTTATAAGCGGGTATTTGACCTTGCCCATGGCCTTTGAAAACGAGGCGAACTGCGCGGACACCGACGGAAGGTCCAGCTTCCATACCAGCTTACCCGTGTCCTCG
Source organism: Spirochaetota bacterium (assembly GCA_025457915.1). Classification (GTDB taxonomy): domain Bacteria; phylum Spirochaetota; class UBA4802; order UBA4802; family UBA5550; genus JALOTL01. Next base: position 31,866 of record JALOTL010000015.1, read on the forward strand.
TCGAGGCAGTACACGTTCTTCTTTATGTCGATAAAAAAAACCCTGCCGTCGGAAACTATCGGGTTATAGACCATCTCGGATGCCTGGAAGAGCCACTTGAGATTGTTGTTCTTCACCGTGATCTCGTCGTTATTGCCGGTGTAGTAGATGTTTCCCTTGTAAACCGGCCAGTCAGAAGACGCGAAAACCATCGTCACCTGAAGCATTACAATCAGGGCCGCAAAAAATATTTTTTTCATGGTTATGCCTCTTTATCTTTTTTAGGGATGGTCTGCCGTCCTTAAGGGACGGGTTTTTCCGGTTCCTTCATTTAAAAACTGTATTTTCGAGGACTCCCTGCCTCGTATGGGACAGGTAGTATTTTCCCTCTATCTCGTCTATCAGCTCGAGCCTTACCTGCGCAAGGAACAGCCCCGGCGAAAGGTACTGTTTCACGAAGTACGTTTTCCCGGCCTCGACGTTCACATGCAGCGAAAGGAGCCTCTCGGACTTTGAATAGATGATGTGCCTGCCCGGCATGACGAAAAAATATAAATACTGCATGCCGTGGTTGTATCCGGCAAAGGTTTCCCTGCCGTATTTGTTCACATACACCTCGAGCGGAACGGTCGTTTCCGGCTGGGGACAGACTACGTATACCAGCGCCATTCCCCTGTTCCTGGTTGCGTCAACCGGGAGCTTGTAGCCCCTGATATCATTTTCCATCTTTTCCCTTGTTCCGCAGCACGATGAAAGCAATGCCGCGGTCAGTACCGGCATGATCAGAACATTGAATCTCATTTTGCTCTCCTTATAATCGGCATTTATAACCGAATCCCCGGTCTTTACAAGCAAAATTCCAATCAGCCGTGAAGAACACGGCCGGGATAATTTATTGCTTGAAAATGAGCGCGGAAGGCACGGTAATGTTTCCGTCGTTTAAATAAACACGGCGCCGCGGACCAGATGGAAATCAAAGGCAGACATCCAATTCTCGTGATAATACCGCACGGCGGGTACAGGATACCGTCCGAACTTGCCGATATGGCGGCGGTCACCGACTTCGATCTTTTCTTTCAGGCGGACACCAGCGCCAACGAAATCTTCTCTTTTGAAAACGTCGCGGCAAGGATAGACACGGACATCTCCAGGCTCTTCCTGGACACCGACAGGAGGTACGACGAGATATCATCTCCGAACAGGGACGGGGTGATCAAAAAACTGACTCTGTACGGGAAGAACGTGTTCAGGGAGGGGGCGTACCCTGATGAAATCGCGATTTCGAACATTTTAAAGAGATATTATTTCCCCTTCCATGAAACCATAGAAAAAATCATCAACACGGGGGAAATAAGGCTGATCATAGACTGCCACACAATCATGGCCGTCGCGCCGTCGGCCTCCAGGGAGGCCGGCAGTCCCAGGCCCATGATAACCCTGTACAACAGGACCGAGGTCAAAAACGAAGCGGTGACCACGTGCCCCGACGGGGCGTGCGGGGAGCTGCTGTCGCTTCTGGAAAAAAACTTTTCCGGCGAGGAATGGTCGGCCGTGGAGAAATTCATAATCTCGGAAAGCCCGTCGGCCGGGTACGTGCACAGGCGCTACGGCGCGTCCGGCATCCCCATGATAAGGATATCCCTCTCGAAGTCCCTTTTTCTCAACGAAAAATATTTCGACCATTCGAACCTGCGGATCGAGGCGTCGCGGATCGCCGATCTTAAGAAGAAATTATGGCGCGCAGTTGAAAGGCTGGCCGCGTCCCTGTAAGGTCACGCGCCCTTCAGCAGTAGTTTCTGGCAGCTGCGCTGATGTATTCGTCCGCGCTCATCGCAGCCGATGCTCCGTCAGCCGCCGCGTTCACGATCTGCCTTCTCGAACCCACCCTCATGTCGCCAGCCGCGAACAGCCCATCCACCGGGGTCCTCATCTTCATATCCACCAGTACCTCGCCGTTATCGCCAAGCACCTCCGCCGGAAGGTAGCAGGTGTTGGCGTCGTGCCCGATGAAAATGAACACACCGTCGACCGCCAGGACGGAAGCCTCGCCGGTCCTGACGTTTTTCAGCGAAAGATTCTCCACCTTTGCTCCGCCGTTTATCGATTCGACCACGGTATCGTAAACCGGCGTGATCTTGCCGCAGGAAAAAACCCTTTCCTGCAGGATCTTTGTACCGCGGAAGCTGTCCCTCCTGTGGATGAGATAAACACGGCTCGAAAACCTGGACAGGAAATGCGCCTCCTCGAGCGCCACGTCTCCGCCGCCTATCACCGCCGTGATCCTTTCCTTGAAAAAGGCCGCGTCGCAGGTCGCGCAGTATGATACACCCCTCCCGGTAAATTCCTTCTCCCCGGGAAGGCCAAGCTTTTTGAACGAGGCTCCTGTCGCGGATATGACGGCCGTCGAGGTCATCTCGGAGCCGTCGGCCAGCCTGATCCGGAAAATTCCGTCCGTTCCCTTTTCGAGGGATGAGACTTCACCGCTGATTATTTCCGCGCCGAGCCTCTTCGCCTGTTCCTCCATCCTGGACATGAGCTCCCAGCCGGCGACCGGTTCAGGAAACCCGGGGTAATTTTCAACTTCGTACGTGTTCATTACCTGGCCCCCGGGCGAAAGCTTTTCGAGCACGGCCAGGTCAAGGCCCGCCCTTATCCCGTATATCGATGCGGTCAACCCGGCAGGGCCGGCGCCGATGATTATCAGCTCCTTCATGGTGAAACTCCAGTTTTTTCGGATCCCCCTGTCCGCCCGTCACCGACGGGTTTTCTTCACAGGCAAGGCCCTGCAGGAGACCGGGACGGTGATCCTTGAATTTTATGATCCGGTGTCAATTTAATAATGGATGCAATAAAAATCAAATAATCAATGATATTGACTGTAAATTTTATTTGACCGGCGATTCATTTCCGGCAGTCTGTTTATTTAGAATTACCCCGCAGCCGGGGCATTCAACCCGGCCCTGTATAAAATGTCAGGGATATTAAAATGAAAAGAACATTCAGCATGAAGGACGAAAAGCCTCTCGACCTGGCAGACAGGATCCGCTCTTCCCCAATCGGGATGAAAAATATCATGATCAACCTCGTCGAGCTCGAAAAGGGGGCGGTCATACCCGGTCACAGCCATAAAGAGGAGCAGGTCAGCCTTGTCATTGAGGGAGAGCTGGAATTTGAAATCTGCGGAGAAAAAATCAGGTTGGGTCCGGGGGAAGGGATCCTGTGCGGGTCCGGGGAGCCGCATTCAGCAGTTGCGCTTGAAAAATCCCTTGTCTACGACGTCTTCTCTCCGCCCAGGTACGATTACCTCGAAAGGCTGAAAAACAGCTCAAATAAATAAAAGATCAGATTACCGCGAACCATTACTGCCATGAAATATAAAAAAACCAGGAGTCCCGTATCATGGCACTCCTGGTTTTTCACAAAACATACAGGGGATATTTATTCGGAGGTATCGTTATAGTATTCTGAAATTTCCGCCGCCGTGAGGGCGGTGTCGTATATTTCCACCTCGTCTATAATGCCCTCGAAGCCGAGTATCTTCCATTCCTCGCTGTACTGCGTTGCGAGCTGCGAGCCTATGATAAGCCCGCCGTCACTGTGCTTCACCATGCCGATGGTGTTAACGCAGCTGTTGTCGAGTACGCCGTTTATGTAAAGCCTGACCTCGCCCGAATCCCAGGTCGCTGCAACATGGCACCACTGGTTGAGGGCCACAGCGGCATTGCTGACAAGCATTATCCTTGCGCCCGCTTCGTTCACGATGGATACTATGATTTTTCCTTCAGGCGTCCAGAACTGAAGGGTATAGGACTCGTCGCTGAAATCAGTGTTTTCACCCTTGTGTACTATCCCTGCAAAAGGTCTGTAAGCGGCAGTATATATCCAGGCCTGTATCGTTCCCGCGGCCGCAAGCGTCAGGTCGGTATTGTCGGGTATTTTGACATAATTGTCAGTCCCGTTGAACTGAAGCGCCTTGCCTGCCTGCCCGTCTACCCACGCTGCCCCCTGTATCATGCCGGCGTATTTATCGATCAGCTTTTTAGTTGAATCGACCTGCTGCTGAACAGCAGCGCCGCACCCCAGCATCAATGTAAAACCAATCAGCATACACATCCTTGTAATTTTTGCATTCATATCCGTCCTCCTTGACGTCTTCTAAATTTCCTCCCTTTGATTCTATATATTGCACAAAGCATGCCATAGCCGGAACAGTCGCGGAAATATTAAATATTTACCTGCACAATACCTGCATTTCATGACACTTTTTGGTTCATTATTGAATCTTTTATCCGACTTATGTTCATAATTTTATCATGCAAATTCATCCTTTTCAAAAAACATAAACAATTGATAATTTGTATCAAATTGAGATTAATTACGAGAAATAGATTCGGAAATTACAAATAATTAAACAAAATGAGAATCGGTTTAATTTTAAAAATAACTGGACAATTTGCCGCATTCATTTTATCTTCCTACTCCATAATCAAAGACCATGGAGGAGAGATGTCCGGAAAAATCGAAATAAAACCAGTAACAGATAAAAAAATGATGATGCAGTTCATAAAGCTGCCCTGGACCGCTAAAATATATGAAAACGACCCTGGGTCCCGCAGCCCATAAGGGACCAGAAGCACTTCTTCGATCCGAAACACGGGTATTTTTTCGAATTCGGCGAGGTGGAATTCTTTCTCGCTTACAGGGACGGAAAACCGGTCGGAAGGATAACGGCCCACACCTATTCAAAATACGAGGAAAGATACGATAAGGATACCGGTTTTTTCGGCTTCTATGAATGCATCGATGACCTGGATGTTTCAAGGGCCCTTTTCGACGCGGCAAGGGACTGGCTGAGAAAAAAAGGAAAAAAGACCATGAACGGCCCCCAGAGCTTTTCGATTTATGATTCGGTGGGATTGGACATACTCGGCAATGACAAGACCCCCGTGGTGGGACTTTTCCATTTTGCCGGTTATTACGAGAAACACGTCGAGGCATACGGTTTTGAAAAACAATCTGACTGGTTCTGCTTCATGGTAAGGCAGGAGGCGCTCGACTGGGACCCGCTTTTCAGGATCAGGGAGGAGCTGCAAAAAAAAGGCGATATCAAGTATACAACCATAACAAGACGTGAAATCGGCAAGCGGGCAACCCAGATAAAGGAAATCTTCAATTCCGCATGGGAGGGCAACGAAGGGCATATACCCTTTACCGATAAGCAGTGGAACATCATATTCGGAGAGCTTAAAATGTTCGTTGTGCCGGAACTGGCCATTTTCGCGGAAAAAGACGGAAAAACAATCGGTTTCATCCTGTCACTTCCAGACGGAAATCCGGCCCTTCAGAAGCTCAACGGGAAGCTGTATCCACTGAGAATCATAAAGGCCCTGAGGGCCTTCAAAAAAACCACGACTTTAAGGACCATTCTCATGGGCGTCCTGCCTGAATACAGGGGCCAGAATATAGACCAGGTGCTTATTTTAATGACGATAGAAAACGGTATAAACATCGGGTACGATAAATCGGACTGTTCCCTGGTAGTCGAGTCAAACAAGAAAATGATCGGCGCGCTTAAATATGTTCATGCCGACGGGTACAAGGGATACAGGATATACCAGTTGAAGGTTTAAAACGATAATTATTATAAAAATTAATATACATTTTTTTTCAAAAGTCTAAAAAAAACACTTGTATCAAAATGACTGTTTGTATATTTTATACATAACTTTTCATGAAGCCCCCTCTAAATATCTTGAAAAGATTATTTGAAGCCCCGTAAAAGGGGCTCTTTTTTTCCCCGTATCCGTCCTTTTTTCAGGAATAAATTTTATTCTTTACCTTTAAAAAATATCATTTAATCATAAATCCCAAAACGTTTCCGGGGGTGCATTTTCATATGATAAAATGGGAGAAAATCAGCGAACGTGAAATATTCAAAAACCCGGTTTTTAGAATAAGCAGCATCGAATGCTATCATTCCGAAAAAAAAGCGGCCCACAATTTCTTTCTCCTCAGCACCCTGGACTGGATAAACGTGGTGGCCAGGACCGTCGAAGGAAAAATCATATTCGTAAAACAGCACAGGCTGGGCACTGACGAAATTACAATCGAGACCCCGGGGGGACTGATAGAGGGCGGGGAAATTCCTGAAAATACCGCGGCCAGGGAGCTCCTCGAGGAGACGGGATACAGGGCGGGGAGCATGAAGCTCCTCAAAAAGCTCGCCGCGAACCCTTCCATTCAGAACAACATGATCTATTTCTACTTCGCCGATTCCTGTGTGCCGTTTTCCGGGCAGAACCTGGACGAGGCTGAAGACATAGAGGTCGCCACCCTGTCCGAAGAAGAGACTCTCTCCATGATGGATTCCGGCGAAATAAACCACACGATCGTCACCGCGGCGCTGTGCCTTTATTTCAACCTTATCGCGAACAGGACGATCCGATGTCTTTAATTTTTAAAATTCCGTCACTCGACGTTTGAAACGTCCTCGATCTTCGGCTCCTCCTGCCCGGGCTTCTTCGACCTTTTCATGGCCTTGAAAAAAGCGTTGAGTTCCAGCCTCTTCTCCCTTATCTTCAGGGTGATCTCCTGTATCTTTTTCCTGTTCCGCATGAGCGCCTCATGGAATTCCTTCATCCTCGCCCTCAGCCCGTCCTTGTCCTGGGACCCCGGGATGGATTTCTGGATGCCGAGCATTTCCCTCCTGATCCTGAGACTGTCACCGGTGACCGCGTGTCTCTCCCCGGCCAGCGCGAGTATCTCCTCCTGCAGCGTCACGACCTTCGCCTCATCCGCAAACAGCGACGCGGACAGCAGGACCGTGATGAAAGCGGCCGCGGCTCTTTCAATCATTGTTCCCTCCATTATCTGTAAAACCGGCGTTAAAATTCCCATACCGGATCATTTTTTTCCCCTGAAAGATTTTACAAACTTCTCACCGTCCCTGCGGCCAAGATCATAGGCCTCCTGCAGGCCGGAGGGACTTGTGTAGTCCCATTTCGTGATCCCTATGGGTTCAGAAGGCTGGACGTATATCCTTCCCGGGATTTTAGGTATCTTTTCTTCCGGGTATTTTCTTGTCAGCATCAGGAGGACGTCCCCGTCCATCTCGCTGGCGTCAATGGCCGCTATAGGGACGTTATCTATGAGGCCGCCGTCGAGGGAAACGATCCCGTTCCATTTCAGTATCGGAACGAACGGCGGCGTGCAGGACGATGCGAGAACGAGATCCGCCAGTTCCTGAGGCGTATCCACGTCCCTGACGGAAACGACCTCGGGCTTGAACCCGAGCCTGGCGCTCATAACAGGGTGTACCGGATAGTTGATCTTCTTTTCTATGGTGTACGCCAGGAGGCCGACGATCGTGGCCGACCGCGGGCCGAGGAATCCCGGCGGCCTCGATATCAGTATCCTTATCTCCGGGCCCTTTTTCAGTTTCCTGAACGCCGCGCCGTCTATCGTTTCAAGGATCACCGCCCTGTACATGTCATAATGGGGAAAAACCGGGCCCCCGCCGAAAATCCTGGAGGGATAGAAATTGCTCCTGTTCAATCCCGTGATTCTTTTGAAATAATCGAGCCCTGCCCTCATCCTTCCGGACAGCATCATGCAGGCGATCGCGGACCCGGCGCTTACCCCCGCCACTATGCCGGGCTTTATCCCGAGGCCGGTCTCAGCGATCTCCCAGAACCCGGCCTGCCAGAGGCACCGGCTGCCGCCGCCGGCGAAAACCACGTGCTTAATTCCGGCCTTTTTCTTCATCTCGAGCCCCCTTTTTCTGATTTATCGGACTGCATGCCCCGTCTGTCCCGGAAACCGACGAGGCGGGTATGGAAAAGCAGAGGATATCATCATCGTTCACCGGTTCGAAAAAAATAAGGTGCTTCTTCCCCATGAAACCGTAGCTCAGACAGCCGGACCTCCTGCTTATTATTTCCCTGACGAAATCCGATTTGTCGAACTTGCTGCCGATCAGGACGGGATTTGGATGGAAAAGGATCCTGCATTCAGAATCCAGCGCGAAAAAAAAGCCGTTCTTCCCGCCGTCCACGGACACGGGGTATCTGCCTCCGGCGGATACCGCCTCGGCCTCGGCCTTCATCCTTTCCTGGATGCCGGCATGGTTCAATAGCAGGGCGCCGGAGCACCCGAGCAGAATAAATACAGGAAAAAACCATTTCATATCTTCCGCCACCGCCGAACTATATAAATCCGATAAAACAACCCTCGTGTAAAGCAAATTTTTTACCGGAAATCCAGCCTGCCGTACGGGCATGAAACAGTACTCACCCACGGATCAGCGCCGGAGGGACCGGGCAGGCGTTTAAACAGTTCTTTTACCCTGATCATCATGAATTATTTCCAATTTTTGTTTGCAAAAGAACGGCAATACGGTATAATTAATCATCAAATTCCACTGGAGTAAAAATCATGGCCACATTCAAGGGATCGCTGAAAAGGCTGGAAACGGCTTCAAAGATCGCGCTCGGAGCTGTATCGCTGATACTCAGCATATTTCTGATCCTCCTGGGGAATAAAATCCTCCAGGACATGAGCGACTGGTTCAAGTCCCCGCTTCGCTCTGACTTTGAAAACAAGGCAGAGCTTAAAAAAACCGACCTGGAGATCGCGGCGGTCAACAAAAGGATTGCGGCATTCGATGACGAAAAATACGGGATAAACAGGTCCCTTGAGTTGGCAAAAAGAAAATACGAATCTGAAAAAAGCTCCTTCAAGACATGGGTCGAGGCAAGAAACGCCGGGGAATCCTCCGCCCCGGTCACCGCGAGGGCCGTAAACCTGGATTCCTACAGAAAAATCATGGAGGAATGGCAATCAAGGCTGGACGCCCTTGATGAAAAATTAATTCCCCTCGAAAAGGAAAAGGCCGCAATCTCCGAAAAAAAAACGGTCATACAGTCCGAGGATGAAAAAAAATTCAGCCGCGCGATGAACATGCACAACCTGAAGGTGTTTCTTTTCAGGCTTCTTTTCGTCGGTCCGGTGCTCGGGCTTGCCGTTTTATTCTTCATAAAATTCAGGAAAAACAAATTCTGGCCGCTGTTCTGGGGATACATCCTGTTCGCGCTTTACGCGTTTTTTTTCGGACTGGTGCCCTACCTTCCCAGCTTCGGCGGATATATCCGCTATGCCGCTGGAATAGCCCTCAGCGTCTTCATCGGCTATTACGTGGTCAAACAGCTTGCAGCCTATACCGAGAAAAAAAAGGCCGAGCTCAGCGAGTCGACCGCCGAAAGGTCCAGAAGGGTGACCCATGAACTCGCGGTAAAGGCCTATGTTTCGCACTCGTGCCCGTCATGCGAAAAGGACTTCCTGATGAACAACTGGCGGGCGCAGGCAAGGGTATTGAAGGACACGGTCACGGAAGACCAGGCGCCGGATTTCTGCCAGCATTGCGGACTGGCGCTATTCATGAAATGCGGAAAGTGCGGGCGCAGGAATTTCGCCCACTTCCCGTTCTGTTCCTCCTGCGGCGGCGCACTGCAGGGATGAATTCACACGGGGGTGATGCATATGCGAAGGACCATTTGTTTTATTATTGCCGCAGCCGCCTGCCTGGTCATGCAGATCGACGCGGGCGGCGGAACCAGGGCCAGATCTCCGGAGGTAAAAAAAATGCAAATAACCAGCGCTGCATTCACTGAGGGTGGTTCCATACCCGGGAAATACACGTGCGACGGCGCGGACGTGTCCCCGCCGCTCAAATGGACGGCCCCGGCGGGCGCAAAAAGCTACGCCCTGATTTGCGACGATCCGGACGCGCCTGCGGGCACATGGGTGCACTGGGTGATCTTCAACATTCCAGCGGGCACGACGTCCCTGGATGAAAACGTACCGCCGGACAGGACGGTTTCCGGCGGCGCGGCGCAGGGGACGAACGATTTCAGAAAAATCGGATACGGCGGCCCGTGCCCCCCGGGGGGGACCCACAGGTACTTTTTTAAAATCTACGCGCTGGATTCCCCGCTTCGTCTTGACCCGGGCGCCACCAAGACCGCGCTGTTAAAGGCAATGGAGGGTCACGTCATTGCCCAGGGCCAGCTGATTGGAAAATACAAAAGACAGGGAAGGTAAATAAACCGGCAGGATGACAGGGACGGCGCCGTACCGCGCCGTCGGAACGGTTAAGTACGCAGCGGGGATAAAAATTATGAACAGGTTTTTGGAAATCCTTCCGGTTTTTCTTTTCGGAACAATATGGGGGAGCTTCTTTTACACGCTGGCCCTGAGATTTTCCGACGGGTCCGTGAAGGAAAACCCGGTAAAGGCGCTCTTCTCGTCATCATGCTGCGAAAAATGCGGGACAAAAATAAACCCGGTTTACCTGGTCCCGATAATCGGCTTCATCCTCCAGAGGGGAAAATGCGCGATGTGCGGGGAAAGAATATCGGTATGGTACCCGATATCCGAAATCGGCTACGGTTTTCTCGCCTCGCTGATATACGCGGACAGGGGAGCGGGCATTTATTCGCTCTGCGTGTTTCTCATAATCGCGGCATCGGCGTGCGTATCAATCATTGACGCGAAGACCCAGACGGTGCCGGACTCGCTTGTAATATCAATAGCGGCCCTGGCGGTATACCCGGTCATATCCGCGGGATCGCCGGGCGACAACGCGCTCGGCTTCCTTTTGATGTTCGCGTTCTTCGCTGTAATTCTCTTTATTTTCCCCGGATCCTTCGGGGCCGGGGACCTGAAATTCGCGTCAGTGATCGGATTTTTTCTCGGTTTCGAGTTTTCTCTGGTCGCCCTCGAGGCATCGCTGATTTCCGGCGCGGTTTTCGGCGCCGCCTACGCGGTGGGGAGCGGCAGGGGATTCAAGATTAAAATAGCATTCGCCCCGTTCCTGACCATCGGCCTGGTTACGGCCGTGATGTACGGAAGGGAAATCCTGCTGCTGTACTACAAAATAGCCTTCTGATGCAGTCTACTTCTTCAGTATCCACGACGCGCCGTTGACGCCCGGATTCTCGATAAGCCCCTTCTCCGTAATGATCGCGGTAATATTTTTTGCCGGGGTGACGTCGAACGACGGGTTCCTGATGCTGATGCCCTCGGGCGCTATCTGTTCCCTGCCGACGAAGGCCACCTCGTCGACGGTCCTCTCCTCTATCGGGATCTCTTCGCCGCTTTTAAGGTCGGGGTCTATTATGGTCACCGACGCGGCTATGTAGAAAGGTATGCCGTGCTCGCGCGCCAGGACGGAATGCGTATAGGTTCCGACCTTGTTGGCCGTATCGCCGTTCGCCGCTATTCTGTCAGCGCCCACTACTATTTTTTTGATGACGCCGGCCTTCATGAAATGACCGGACATGGAATCAGTAATCAGCGTGACGGGGATACCGTCCCTGAAAAGCTCGAGCGCCGTTATCCTCGCTCCCTGCAGGTACGGCCTGGTCTCGCAGGCATACACCTCTATCTTTTTTCCCTCTTCAACGGCGGCCCGTATCACGCCGAGCGCGGTGCCGTACCCGGCAGTGGCAAGAGCCCCGGCGTTGCAGTGGGTCATGACCACGTCGCCGTCCTGGATGAGCCCGGAGCCGTTCCTGCCTATCGTCCTGTTGATCTCGATGTCCTCTTCGTAAATTTTTACGGCCTCGGCTTCCATTGCATCCCTTATCCCCCGCACCCCTCCCGGGGTATCGAGCATCGACTTCATCCTGTTGAGGGCGATAAAAAGAAAAAATCCGGTCTTCCTGGTCGAGGCGAACGCGTCTATGATCCTGTTCATCTCCTGCCTGAATTCATCGACGCTCTCGGATGCGACGTTTTTCGCGGCCAGTGCAACGCCCATCGCTCCCGCGACCCCGATCGCCGGCGCGCCCCTTATCTCCATGTCCTTTATCGAATAAAGGACGTCCATGTAGTTCGTGTAGGTATGATATGTTTCATTCAGGGGAAGGAGCCTCTGGTCGAGAATAACGACAGAGTCGCCGTTCCATTTAATTGCGTACATCGTTAACCCCCGTTGGTGTTGTCCGGTTTTTCAATCCTGTTTTTCCTGAGCCGAAGGACGTTCCCTCTGTCGTTCCACTCCACCTCGTCCATATGAATCCTGATGATCAGGAGGCCGCGTCCGCTGTTCCTGAAAAAATTCTCTGGGTCCCTCGGATCAGGCAGTGCCGTGTAATCGAATCCGGGGCCCTCGTCTTCTATGATGTACTCGGCGTATTCGCCTGTCAACTCATAGTTTATGTTGACGACCCTGTTTTTAAATCTTTCATCCACCCTCCTCTTCTCGACCTCTTCGTTGAAGGCCTTGAGGCCGCCGTCCTCGCGTATGGACGAGGAAATCTCGAGGTTGCCGTGGAACATCGCGTTTGAAATTGCCTCCTGGAGCGCGAGGGCCATGTTTTCCGACGTCGTCCTGTTGAAGAGGCCCATGGCGGCGAGATTTTTCGTAAGGTAGTAGGATATGTTATCTATCAGGGACACGTCGATGGGTATCGAGATGCGTCCCTTTTCATATTCAATGTAGCGGGCGAAGCTCTCAGCCAGCTTCTTCTCTTTTTTTCTTTTCAGTATGTCCCTGACTGAAGCGGCCACGTCGTTGATGTCGAAGGGCTTCCTTATGAAATCGCTCGCGCCGTAGCGAAGGGCCCTGATGGCGTCCTCGACGTTGCCGTGGCCGGTTATGATGAGGACCGGGATCGATTCGTCCTGGCTGTTTATCCTCCGGAGAAGCTCGATGCCGTCCATCTTTCTCAGCTTCACGTCGGTTATTATCAGGTCGACCCGTTCGCCGTTTTTAAGGAGATAAAGGGCGTCCTCGGCTTTTTCCATGGAAACGACGTTATAGCCGAGCCTCGAAAGCTTTTTCTGCAGGGTGTATCTTATGACCTCTTCGTCGTCCACGACGAGGATCTTTGTCGCAACGTCATTCATGATCTGGTCTTTTCCGTCCCGTTATCGTCGAGTATCATGTGTCCCATCTTGTCCCTCTTGGTCGTCAGGTACCTGAGGTTCTCGTCACCGGGATTTATCTCCAGCGGGACCCTTTCGACTATCTCAAGCCCGTATCCATCGAGCCCTATGACCTTTTTCGGATTGTTAGTGAGGAGCCTTATTTTATGAAGCCCGAGGTCGACCAGTATCTGGGCGCCTATGCCGTAATCCCTGAGGTCGGCCGGGAATCCGAGTTCAATATTCGCCTCGACGGTGTCCATCCCGTGGTCCTGGAGATGGTAGGCCTTGATCTTGTTTCCAAGCCCGATCCCCCTGCCCTCCTGCTTCATGTAGAGGATGACGCCGAGTCCCTCCTCCTGCACCTTCGACATCGCCTTGTGGAGCTGCGAACCGCAGTCGCACCTCCTCGATCCGAAGACGTCCCCGGTGAGGCACTCGGAGTGCACGCGGACCAGAACGTTCTCTTTGCCGTCAACGGCGCCCTTGACGAGCGCCACGTGGGTCGAATCGCCGACCTCAGTTTCGTACGCGATTATCTGGAAGTCGCCGTAATCCGTGGGAAGCATGGCGGAGGCAAGCCGCCTGACCAGCCTCTCCTTGTGCTGCCTGTAGTGTATCAAGTCAGATATGGTGGCGATTTTAAGTCCATGCTTCACCGCGAATTTGTCGAGATCAGGCCTCCTGGCCATTGTCCCGTCATCGTTCAGGATCTCGCATATCACCCCGGCAGGCTTCAGTCCCGCGAGCCTGGCCAGGTCTACCGCGCCCTCGGTGTGGCCGGCCCTCACCAGGACGCCTCCGTTTTTAGCGGCGAGCGGGAAAATATGGCCGGGCTTCCTGAGGTCCTCGGGTTCCGTACCGTCGTCGATCATGACATTGACGGTCCTCGCCCTGTCGTGGGCCGATATTCCAGTCGTGGTGCCTTCGCGCGCGTCCACCGAAACGGTAAACGCGGTCCCGAACCTGTCGTTGTTGTTCCGGACCATCAGGTCAAGGCCGAGCGCCTCGGCCCTTTCCTGCGTTACCGGCGCGCAGATGAGCCCCCTCCCGTGCACCGCCATGAAATTTATCACCTCCGGGGTGCAGAACTCCGCGGCGACGACAAGGTCGCCCTCGTTCTCCCTGTCCTCGTTATCGACCAGGATGATCATCCTTCCGTTTCTTAAGTCTTCAATCGCATCCGGAATAGGGCTCGCCTTCATATGGCGCCTCCGAGAATTATTTGATAATGCATTAAAAAAATAGGGAGGTATATAGTCAAGATATTAATACGGGGAATCCGTCCGCATTTAAAAAGCGGTTTTCCTCAGGATGATCCGTCAAGGATAGAGATTATTTCATCCCTGGTCGCGGCGGCCATGAGCAGGCCCCTAAGCGCGGAGGCGTTCCTCATGTCCCTGATGTACTTTACCATGTGCTTGCGGAACAGGATTATACCTTTACCGCCGTAAAAATCGAGCATCATATCGAGGTGTTCCTTGATGAGCGAAACGATCTCGCCGTGGGACGGGGTTTTCCCGGAAAAAATCCATGGATTCCCGAGGGCCCCCCTGCCGATCATCACGGCCTGGCACCCGGAGGACTCCATCCTTGCAAGGGCCTCATCATGGCCGGATATGTCGCCGTTTCCGATCACCGGCAGGGAGCAATTCTCCCTTATCTCCCTGATCGCATCCCAGTCGGCCAGCCCGCCGTATTTCTGCGCCCTTGTCCTTCCGTGGACAATGACGGCCCTGGCGCCCGAGTCCTCAATGGCTTTCACCACGTCCATGTAATTCCTGCTCTTATCGTCCCACCCGAGCCTGATCTTGGCAGTCACCGGAAGGCTTACCGCGGAAACGACCGCTGAAACGATTTCCCTAATACTGACAGGGTCGAGAAGAAGGGCGGCCCCGGACCCCGATCCGCAGACCTTCGGCGCTGGGCATCCAAGGTTGATGTCTATAACGTCCGGACCAAGCTCCTCAACGATGGACGCGGCCCCGGCCATCACGCCCGCGGACTTTCCGAAGATCTGTATCGCAAGGGGCCTCTCACCGTCATGGAATTCAAGAAGCCTCGTCGTGTTCCTGTTTTTCCTGACGATGCCTTCCGCGCTGATGAGCTCGGTAACGGTAAGGCCGGCGCCGTGCCTGGCGGCTATCCTCCTGTAAGGGGAATCGGTGTAGCCGGCGATCGGGGCCAGCAGCAGTCTGCCGGCGAGTTCTATTCCGTTTAAGGACCCGTCCAAATTTATTTCTGGTATTTAGGTTTCGCAGACATGGCCCTGAGGCCCTTCAGTGTTTTGAAAGGCATGTCCTTGCTGGAGCTGTTGGCTAGCCAAGCGGGGATGCCGCCGCCCGGGTTCGCCCTGACCTGGTAAAGGACGTAGGTTTTTTCGCCCCTTCTTTCGAGGTACCATTTGCCGTCCATGTCCTTGATCCTGACCATGCCGTTGATCTCGGGACGGAGATCAGGCCTGTCGACCGCCTTCAGCGAGATGAAAATCCTGTCCGTCTTCACCGCGGCCCTCGATTCGACGACCACGTCCCTGTTGCTGACGATCGGGGCCTTTGTCTGGTTGTAGACGATGGTCGATCCGTCGGGCCTCTTCTGGAGAATGGCCGCCTGGATGCAATCCGGAAGCCATTCAGTCGACGCCTGGACGTCGTCCAGGACCCTCTTTACAATTTCCATCTTCGCGTCAATGACGGTCTCACCCCTGAAGGCCCTGAAGTCTGATCCCTGCACCGGCATCGTGGATACTGTTATGCCCTCTTTCGTAAATTCGACCTTCCATTCCTCGGAAAAAGACGGAACCGTCAGCGCCAGAAAGACGGCGGATATAATTACAATTTTTTTCATGAAAACCTCCGAATCGCGATAAAAATGTCCCCGTCCGGAAAAAAGGGTCCGCGGGTCCCTGATCGAACATAATCAGCATCGATTGGAAGTGGCAAGTATTTTTTCTGGCATGGAAACATCCACGTCCGGGCCGGTTCACCGGTGATGGATATCCGGGAGAAACCGGTACATCGCGGTTATATCCTTTCAAAAGCGGCCCCCGGTTCGTTAATCTATTATGGACAATGAAATCCTTTCACGCGCCATATCTACGGGGCTCCTGGGGATAGACGCCAGGCTCGTCGAGATCGAGGTCGACATCATCAAAGGCCTTCCCAACTTTACGATCGTAGGCCTCCCGGACTCCACCATCAAGGAGTCCAAGGACAGGATAAGATCCGCCGTGGAAAACTCCGGCTTCGAGTTTCCGCCGAACAACTTTGTCGTGAACCTGGCCCCGGCCGGCTTTAAAAAGCAGGGCCCCAATTTCGACCTCCCGATCGCCGTATCCATCCTCCGCGCGACCGGGCAGTGCCCGGTTGACACCGATAAAATACCGATGGTAGGGGAGCTCTCCCTGGACGGAAGGGTCAAGGCGGTAAAGGGCGTCATTTCAATGGCGATCGCCCTTTTCGGGGAGGGATACAGGAAAATGATCATACCCTTCGACAACAGGTTTGAGGCCTCCGCCATCGATGAGATGAGCGTCTACCCGGTAAGGAGCATCGCGGAAACCATCGACGCGCTGAAGGAGATGATCCCGCCGTTCCGCGAACGCCCCGCCCGGCAGGACGAAAAAATCAGCCTGCCGGACTTTTCAGAGGTGAAGGGCCAGGAAATTTCAAAAAGGGCGCTCGAGATTGCCGCTGCCGGACACCACAACATCCTTCTTTACGGTTCCCCGGGATCCGGAAAAACAATGCTCGCCAGGCGACTGCAGTCGATCCTCCCATCCCTTTCAAGGGAGGAATCGATAGAAACCACCATGATCCATTCCGTGGGCGGGGCCCTTTCAGGCGACTGCGGGCTCGTTTCAAGGCCTCCATTCCGGTCTCCGCACCATACGGCTTCAGACGTGGCCCTGGTCGGCGGAGGGAAATTCCCCACCGTGGGGGAGGTATCGCTATCGCACAACGGTGTTCTTTTCATGGACGAATTCACCGAGTTCAAATCCAACGTAATACAGGCCCTGAGGCAGCCGCTCGAAGACCGCGAGATCACTGTCGCCAGGGCTGCCGGTTCATGCAGGTTTCCCTCGGACTTCATGCTCGTGGCCGCTTCAAATCCATGCCAGTGCGGGTACCTGTTCGAGGACAATTCCAACTGCAGGTGCCCGTCATGGAAGGTCAGGGGTTATTTCCAGAAAATAGCGGGACCGATACTGGACAGGATAGACATGGAGGTGCTGATCAAAAGGGTCCCTTACAGGGACCTGCTGTCCGTCGGCCGAGAGGAAAGCTCTTCCGCCATCAGGAAAAGGGTTGAGGGCGCCAGGGCAATGCAGGCGAAAAGGTTCGCCGGCAGCGTGACGAGGTACAACGCAAGTATGACAGGTGAAGAGGTGAATGAATTCTGCGCGCTTGAGCCTGATACCGGCGCCCTTCTCGAACACGCCGTGAAAAAAATGAACCTGACAGCGAGGTCTTTCTTCAAGATACTCAAGGTCAGCAGGACCATAGCGGACCTGGACGGCAGGGAGGGGATAGAAAAAAGGGACATACTGGAGGCCCTGTCCTATAAAAATCTGCAGAGAAACTACGACGTGGGCTGAATCTTCAGTCCGCGCATGGCCCGTTCCTGTGCCCCTTGATGAACTCGCCAGCGGCTATTATGTCCATCGGCTTCGATATGAAGTATCCCTGGCAGTAGTCGCATCCGTAATCCTTCAACATGGAAATATGGACCTCCTGGTCGACCCCCTCCGCGACCACCTTCATCTTTAAATTGTGCGCGAGCCCTATGACCGCCCTCACGATCACCTCGCTCTGGTCGTCTATGTGCATCCACTGCACGAAGGACCTGTCGATTTTCAGGGTGTCGACAGGAAAATGCCTGAGATAAGTAAGGGACGAATATCCGGTTCCGAAGTCGTCCATGTATATGCGGAAATTTCTTGCCTTGAGTTTGAGCAGCATCATGTTCGCCGAATCAACGTCGTCCATCAGGGTGCTTTCGGTTATTTCAAAGATGAAGTCCTCGGGATTGATGTTTTTCCTTTCAACGATGCCGAAAATCGTATCGCAGAGCTCGTGGCTCAGGAACTGCTTCGCCGACAGGTTGACGCTCATCTTGAGGCTCTTGTCGAATTCGTAGGTATTCTGCCATTTTTTGAGCTGGCCCGCGGCCTCCTCTATCACCTTGAAGCCCAGTGGAATGATGAGGGAGGTTTTTTCAGCAATGGGTATGAAGTCATCCGGCATTACCAGGCCCCTTTCTGGGTGGTTCCACCGCGCGAGGGCCTCGAATCCCATGATGCAGTTGTTCACAAGGTTAATAACGGGTTGATAATGGAGAATAAATTCGTTGTCATTAATAGCCCGGAAGAGTTCCTCCTCGATCTTCTTTTCATCATACTCGTTTTTAATTTCCATTTTCCGGCTCTTAACTTGCATTTATATGCTCTTTATCATCGGAGATGAATTTATTAATTGCTTGAATAATAATCATAACTGTAAAAAATATCAATAATTATTTCCGGAATGATATGTTTTTATTCGAGGCATCCGCCGGTCCGCAGGGAATTGACACTTATAATGAATGTGTTTTATTTTGAGTTTTTCATATGAATTCAGCAATACTGAAAAGCCCGTCGCGTTTTTTTCTGTTATTTTTTATATCAGCCGCATCGTGCTCGAGCGGGGTTGTTTCCATTTCAGCGGGTGCAAACGAGCAGTGGGCGCGGCCCTATGTCGCCGGGATGAACGGCGCGGAAAATATCTGTTTCGACGGCGCCGGCTCCATGTTCATAAGCGGGCTTGACGGCTTCATATATAGAATCGCCCCGACCGGAAATCCATACAGGGGCATTATCACTGCCAGAAAAAAATTCGGGCGGATGTGTCTCGGCATTGAATCCGGACCGGACGGTTTCATTTACGCCGGGGTCTGGACCGAGTCAGGCGGAAGAAGAATAGCCAGGATTTCAAAAAACCTTGTCCTGGTAAAATTCCTCACCGGCGACATCGAGGGCCTTAACGGGTTCGAGCAGAGGGACGGCTACCTTTATTTTGCGCAATCAGACATGGGCATTTTCTTTCCGAAAGGGAAAATATCGAGGGCGAAATTCTCCGACGACGAAAGCTTCAATAAACCGGAAACGGTGGTGGACGGGGCCGGGATGGTGAACGGCCTTGCGTTTTCGCCTGACGGGAAGACCCTGTATTATACCGAGACCTTCAACGGGGTCTGGGCATGCGATATGGGAACCGGGAGCAGGAAAAAAATATTCTCTCCATCCGGGCTTTTGCAGGTCATCGACGACCTCGATGTCAGTCCCGACGGCACCGTGTGGGCATGCTTCAATTCCGACAAGGCGATATTGAGGATAGCAGGTCAGGGCGCACCGGATGAATATTCCATAGGCGAGCTGGGGGCGCCGTCTTCATGCAGGTTCGGAAGAGGACCGGGATTTAAAAAAGATTTCCTTTACATCACGGAATTCGGTCTGAAGGGAAGGAGCACGGTAAAAGACGGCAGGGGCGTCTGGGCCTTCCCTGTAAACCATGCGGGCAATCAGCGCCACGATAATTCATCGAAGGAGCCGCAAAAATGAAATTTACCGTCCTGAACGGAAGCCCGAAGGGAATGACGAGCGTAACGATGCAGTACGTCAGGTACCTGATGCGGGAATTTCCGGGCCACGAATTCGTTATCCACAACATATCCCACGGGATAAAAAAAATTGAAAGGGACCGCGGGGCCTTCGATGCGATAATGAACGACGTGAAGTCATCAGATTGCGTGATCTGGGGCACCCCGGTCTATTTCCTGCTCGTCCCGTCCCAGTACAAGAGATTCATAGAACTGATCCGGGAAAGGAACGCCCGGGGGCATTTCAAAGGCAGGCACTCGGCCGTGCTCATCACATCCATCCACTTTTTCGACAACACGGCGCTGACTTATCTTAACGCCATCAGCGACGACCTGGGCATGAAGTACGCCGGATCATTTTCAGCGGACATGTACGACCTGATGAAATCAGAGCAGAGGAAAAAGCTTTCCACATATTTCGAGGGGGTCGTACGGCAGATTGAGGGCGGGATGGCGTTTTCCAGGGCCTTCGCTGCAGTCAGGAAAAGCACCTTCAGGTACAGGCCCGGGAGACCGAAGGGGGCCGTCAACACCTGGAATAAAAAAATAACGGTAGTGACAGACTGCACGGACAACAGCTCAGGCCTCAGGGGCATGATTGACGGCTTTTGCGGGTGCTTCGGTGGCGGCGTCGAGGTGATAAATCTATACGACATAGACATCGGGGGCGGCTGCCTCGGCTGCTGCCGATGCGGGCTCGACAACGAATGCATCTACGGCGACAGCGACGGCTATATAAATTTTTACAATTCGAAAATAAAGACATCGGACGCGATCGTGTTCGCCGGCGAAATAAAGGACAGGTACCTTTCCTGGAAATTCAAGCAGTATTTCGACAGGAGCTTTTTCAACACCCACGCCCCGTCAATCGGGGGAAAGCAGGCCGCTTTCCTGATTTCCGGGCCCCTCTCATCGATCCCGAATCTAAGGCAGATACTGGAGGGGTATATCGAAATGCAACACGCGAACCTGGTCGATTTCGTGTCAGACGAAGTGAATAATTCCCGCGAACTGGATTCGATGATACGCAGCCTCGCAGAAAGGCTGGCAATGAACCTGGAAACCGGGTACATAAAAAACAAGTCCTTCCTCGGCGTGGGCGGAACGAAGGTCTTCAGGGACGACGTATGGGGCAGGCTCAGGTTCGTATTCCGCATGGACCACGGGTATTACAAGAAGCACGGGATATACGATTTCCCGCACAGGCAATACCGCACCAGGCTCCTCAACGCGTCGATGTCGGTCCTGATGGTGATCCCCGGGTTCAGGAAAGCATTTTCCCCGAAGATAAAAAAAGGGATGATCAGGCCGTTCCAGTTCCTTTTCAAGGACAATAACAAGTAAACGGAGGTTTATAAAATGATGGATGGAAACGAACTGAACCTTTACCAAATCGTAAAGAGGGCCGTTGAAGACCAGATAAAAAGCAACAATCCGCCGGCAACCAGGGAAACCTACGAAAGACTGCTGAGCGAGGGCAATGACGAAATCACCGCCAAGGAAAAAATTGCGTCCGTAATAGCGGAATCGATTTACCAGATAATGATGGAAGACAGAAAAATCGATGAAAAGATATTCAGCCAGAAGCTCGCTTCGCTGAAGTAACCCGTCTCCCCCCGGCCTTTATGCATCTTGCCGTCTGTCCGCGCCTGAAGCCGAACAATTCGATGGGTGACTCGAGACACTCCGCAGAGCCCACCGGGCATCTCGGATGAAAGACGCACCCGGTCGGGATCCCGGTCAGCGCGGGCACGGTACCCGGTATCGTTTTCAGCCTCTTCCTTTTCCCGCCGATCTTGGGCACGGCATCGAAAAGGCCCCTGGTATACGGATGCAGAGGATTGCGGAAAATGTCCGCGGTCCTTCCATACTCGACTATCTCACCCGCGTACATTATGGCGATGTGATCGGCTATGTTCGCCACAATCCCGAGATCGTGCGTGATAAGGAGCATCGTCATGCCCCTTTCCTTCTGTATCCTGAGAAGAAGGTCCAGTATCTGGGCCTGTATGGTTACGTCAAGCGCCGTGGTGGGTTCGTCGGCTATCAGCAGCGATGGCGACATTGAAAGGGCCATCGCAATCATCACCCTCTGCCGCATTCCACCGGAAAATTCATGGGGATATGAATGGTACCTCTTTTCAGGATTTGGGATGCCCACGCTGGAAAGCATCTCCACGGCTACATCCATCGCCTTTTTTTCACCGATGTCGAAATGCCTGCGCACCCCCTCGATAATCTGATACCCGATCGACAGGACAGGATTCAGGGAAGTCATGGGCTCCTGGAAAATCATCGCGATCTCCCTCCCCCTGACCGACCTGAGTTCGTCTTCTACCAGGGAGGTGATTTCCCTTCCCCTGTACCTGATGCTGCCGGATATTATTTCACCCGGGGGGGGAACGAGTCCGAGAAGGGAAAACGCGGTCACGGATTTGCCGCAGCCGGACTCGCCGACCAGCCCGAGGGTTTCACCCCCGGCAATGGAAAACGATACGCCCCTGACGGCGTTTACGTCCCCTTCGGGCATCCTGAAGCTCACGCCGAGGCCGCCAACCTCGAGGATATTGTTCTCATCCGATGTTTTCAAGTTATATTCCTGCTTGTTCTGTTCACGTCGAATCCCTCCGCCGCGAGCCTGGAGCCGAGGGCTTCAAAATCCGCGTCTTCAAGACGGCACTTATAAATCACGGATTCCCTGTACGCGATAATCTCAGCCCTCCTGACAGGGACGACGCTCAGTACGTTGTTTTCGACCTGCACGGGCCTTCTCTCGTTCGTCTCGGCCAGTACGATCCTGGCGATCCCCTGCTCCTTGAGAATTCCAAGAAAATCTTCAATCCTGTCGATTATTATTTCTTTCTGCATACGCCGGCATTCATTAATGAAAAAATTCAGTCCGGTCCGATGATGAACAGGCCGGATACGGGATGTCAAGATATTAATCTCGGGGCCGTTCCTATCTTATCTTTTCCTCCACCCTCTCCCTCAGCCTCTCGGAAATTATCAGTATGATGTTCTTGTAAAGCTTTACAAGGATCCCGGGGTCCAGCTCCCCGAGCATGGCCTCGCCGGTCGCGAGAAGAACCAGGTCGCCGTTCGCCTCGGCCGTAGCCGACCTGGTTTCGCCGGACAGGGCTCCCATTTCCCCGAAGCATTCGCCGACCCTGATGACGTCGAGGGTTTTTCCCTCTTTCTTTACGATGACCGATCCGGTAATTATTAGATACAGCTCGGCCCCCTTGGTGTCTTCCTGGAAGATTACATCGCCGCCCTTGAAGGATTTCCTGGTGCAGCACTTCAGCAGCCGGAGCACCTCCTCTTCCGAAAATGAATGAAAAATGCGGCTCTCGTTGGCCAGAATTTTTATGATTTTATCAAGCTCCATAAATAAATCTCCATGTCATTTCATCATGCCCGGTCGGGACGGTAATATATCCTTTCAGCCGCCGAGTATCCTGTGAAGTTCTTCGTACAGGTCTTCTATTTTATACGGCTTGAAAATAATACCTGAAAAGCCGTAATTCGCATAGTCGGACATAATCGGGTCGTTTGAATAACCGCTTGAAACGATCGCCTTCACCGCGGGGTCCATCTCCCTGAGTTTGATTATGGCGTCCCTGCCTCCCATTCCTCCCGGGATCGTCAGGTCCATTATCACCGCATCGAAAAATTTTTCCGCCTTCATGGCCTCCCCGTACTTTTCTATCGCGCCGCGGCCGTCGGATACGCACTCCACTTCGAAACCCAGGTGCGCCAGCATCTGCGAACAGACCCTGAGTATCATGTCTTCATCATCCATCAGGAGTATCCTCCCCCTGAATGAAGCGCTTCCCCTCTTTTCTTCCCTGCGCCGGCTGACTACCTTCCCTTCAGTTGCGGGAAGATAGACGGTAAAAACCGAGCCGCTGCCCTGTTCCGAAACGACCGAAATGTATCCGTCATGCCTTTTTACGATGGAATAAGTCGTTGAAAGCCCCAGCCCGTTTCCCTTGGATTTCGTGGAGAAAAAAGGATCGAAAATCTTGTCCATATTCTCCTTCGGTATGCCCACGCCCTGGTCGGCAATCGAAAACCTGACATACTTGCCTTCCTTCAGCGGGATGCCGTCACCCGGTGATATTATTATATTTTCGGCCTTTATAATAATCACGCCTCCATCGGGCATCGCCTGGACGGAATTTATAACCAGGTTGTTAATTACCTGGTTTATCTGGCCCTCGTCCACCTCCACGGGCCAAATCCCGTCCTGGATGAAAAATTCACTCCTGATGTTCGACCCGGTCAGTATGAAACCGGCAGATTCCATAAGAAGATCAATGATTGAAGAAACCTTCTTTACCGGCGCGCCTCCTTTTGAAAAAGTCAGGAGCTGCCTCGTGAGGTCCTTCGCCCGAAGCGAGGCCTTCTCGATCTCGTTGAGAAAATTGAAAAACCTGAAATCTTTATCCGCGATCGTCTTCAGCAGGGAAACGTTGCCGATGATGCCGGTCAGGATGTTGTTGAAATCGTGCGCTATGCCTCCGGCGAATATGCTCATGGATTCGAGTTTCTGGGTCTTTAATATCCTGTTTTCATAATCCTTGATCGGGGCGACGCTGTTCGTGATAAACCTCATGACGCCGTCCCTGGAGATGATAACGGTGTCTTCCTCGTACTCGGATATATCGCCGTTCATGAATGTCTTCATGTAGCGCTTCAATATATTTTCCTCGCCTTCATCCGAGATGGTGTTGAATATCACGTCAAGGCCGGCACCCAGGGCCTCTTCCTGTCTCCAGCCCGTAAGCTCCTCCGCGACCCTGTTCATCATTATGACAAATCCGCCGTTATCCGTGACAATGACCCCGTCGCCTATGCTTTTCAGGGTGACGGCCAGTCTCTCCTTTTCGGCCGCAAGTAGCTCGGCTGCGAGCTTCCTCTGGGTAATGTCCCTGATCATGCCCTCCACGCCTATCGCGTTGCCGTCCATGTCGTAATAAAAATGCGAATTGGTGGCGATCCAGATGATCCTGCCGTCCTTTCTTCTGAACTGCACCTCGTAATCTTCAACATATCCCTTTTCCCTGAGCACCGCCAGGAAATCCTGCCTTTTTTCAGGATGCAGATAGAAATCACTGCCCAGGTTCATGTTAGCGGCCTCGTCCATGGTATAGCCCAGTATTTTTTCAATGGAAGGGGAAACCAGGAGAATATTGCCGTCGAAATCCGCCCTGTAGAAAAGGTCCTGTATGTTTTCGAAAAGCGCCCTGTAGTTCTCCTCGCTTTTCTTCAGCGCCTCTTTCGAAATATTAACCTCATTGAAGTTGAGGGCGTTCTTCAGCGAAATGGCGGCCTGGGATGACAGAAGCATTAATATCTCCATCCTGTCCGGAGTGAAGAGTTCGCTCACGAGCCTGTTTTCAAGATATATCAGTCCTATAATCCTCGACTGTTCGATAATAGGCATGGAAAGCAGGGATGAGGGCCTGTTCTTTATCATGTAAGGGTCGGAAGAAAATATCCCCTGGTCCTCCGGCCTGTTTATCCATACCGTTTCCCCGGTCCTCCTTGAATAGTTGATTATAGACTGCGATATGTTCTGGTCCAGTTCAATGTTGCCTGATTCTATTATGGAAACCGAATCGCTGTCGGCATAATACCTGGCCTCAACCACCAGTTTTCCCTCCCTTTCAATGAAAAGCGCGCCCCACTCGGCCCCCGCGTTTTCTATGAGTATCTTCATGAGCTTTTCAATGAGGCTGTGGAGCGCGATCTCGCCGGAAATCACCTGTGAAGCCTTGATGACGCTCATGAGGTCTATGATCTCGGTCGTTCTTTCCGGCACCTGGTGCGGCGGCGCCGAAGGGTGGTCCTGGAATCCGGCGACAAGCGCCTTGTCGGTCCCTGTAATATTTTCCTGGTTGATGAACCTTTCTTCGAGGAGGGACGCTTTTCTGACGGCGCCCCATTTCCTGTAATTCAGCACGGCATCGGCAAAATAAGCCTTCGCTATCTTCACCTTCCCTTTGGAAAAATAAAACCTGGCGGCAAGCTCATTTGATATCGCCGTGATATGCAAAAACCCGTTGTCGCCCGCGGATTTTATCGCGAGATCGTAAAGATCCATGGCCGAGCTGGAATCCCCGGTCAGCCTTGAAATCTCAGCCTCAATTAACAGATACCTGCACATGAAATTGTCCGGGCAGAACTCGAACCACAGTCTCATCCTCTCCTGGTATTTCCTGATTTCTTCCGCCAGCAGAATCCTCTTCTCGGGGGAAGAATCCGCGCTGACGGCCGACAGGCAGAGCGCGTAATAAAATATGCAGTCGGCCTCCTGAAAGGAGCTGGAAATGAACGGAAGGTTGCGGACCGCCTCCACGGCATTTTCATGCGCCTCTTCATAATACCCGTAGGTAAAAAGAGTCACGACCTTGTAGAAATAATAAAGGGCGATGCCGGTCCCGTAATGGATATCCTTCATTTTCCTGATATGGCTTTCC
This sequence comes from Spirochaetota bacterium, assembly GCA_025457915.1. GTDB lineage: Bacteria > Spirochaetota > UBA4802 > UBA4802 > UBA5550 > JALOTL01. Next base: position 57,893 of record JALOTL010000015.1, read on the forward strand.
TCGTCGAAATCAGGGCTGTTGAGGCTCATCACGTCAACGGTTTCACCCATTAGATTGAGTATCGCGTGCCTGACCAGCTCCTGCCTTTCCAGGGAAGCGTAATTTTTTATCTTCCTGAGGAACGCGAGCGTATCGTTTGTTTCCATCAGCACGTCCGCCAGGTTGTTATGGCCGTATGAAAGCAGGATGCGGGGCAGGCTGTTGACGGTAAAGCTGGCGTAAACGAAATCGCCGGTCTCGATCCCGGCGGAATATGCCTCCCTCAGGTATTTTATGTTATCCTTTATGTGCGTCTTCCAGTGGCTGATGAAATTTCCGAAAACGAAAGGAACGTTGCACCTGGTCGACGGATTATTGAGCTTATCGTTAAGCCTGAGAGAGAGGGTGCCAAACTCGTACGATGAATCATAATCTCTGTAATTGGAGCCGAGCAGGAGCCCCCACGCGGAAAAGGCAAAGATGGAATCAGGTATTATGCCGTGCTTGAGGGACAGGTTGATGGACTTTAGTCCGAGAAATGCAAAAAGCACCTGGTTGCTTACGTAGGCCGAGGAAATCATATTCATCAGGATCTTCATGCATATCATCAATTCCGGATCGGATATCCGCGGGAGATCAATAAGGTCCTCCACCATTTTCCCGGACATATTCGACTTGTACTCGCCGTACTCCAGCGCAATGGCCTTTTTCAGGCCGTCGACGTCATCGTAAGAAGGAAAGCTGAATCCGAAAAGCGCGAGGGCCTCCATCCCCAGAATGGAATTCTCAATAAACCTGCCCGTGTTGGCATAGAGAATGATTTTGATATTGTAAATATCAGCCTTGTCGATGTTGCTCCTCGCGTTCTTTAACACAGTTTCGAAAAGAAACTCGGCATTTTCATGGTTGCCCGCGAGGTATTCGCATTCCGAGCTTTCCCTGTAAAGATCATAGGTCGTTTTATAATTTTTATCCCACGCATCCTCCGGCAGGACCGATAGAATTGAATTGAGATAATTTACGGCCTGCTGGTAAGCCGTGGAGGCCTTTGCCTTTCTCGCGGCGCGCATGTTAAGCTCGGCAAACCTCCTCCTTTCCGCGGGATCCGTTACGAGATCTGCGCCCTTGTTGATCTGGTTGACGATATCGAAAACCCTGTCGTCGATATCCTTCTCGGAATGGCCCCTGATCATGTATCCGCCAATTTCAAGATGGATCCTCTTTCTTTTTTCCTCGGGGAGCATGAAATACGCGGCCTCCTGCACCCTGTCGTGCTGGAAACTGTAAAGAACCCGGTCCGCCTCCTCGTCGGTGCCGTATGAATCCATGACCGGTATCACCAGGCCCTCGCTTACTGCTTCCCGGATAAGGTTCGAAATTTCAAGGGTCGGCTTTTCTAAAATCGAAGACAGAATGTTTATGTTGAAGGAAATCCCGACGCATGATGCCGTCATCAGCAATTCCTGCACCCGGGTGGAGAGTTTTTTGATTTTTCCGACCAGGAGATCTATGACGTTCTCGGTAATCTCATAAACCCTGATCATTCCAAGGTCCCATTCCCACTTCCCGGACCCGTAATTGAAATAGAGAAGCCTGTCTTCATAGAGCTTATTTATCAGCTGGTTCACGAAAAACGGGTTCCCGATCGTTTTCTCATAAACGAGCGCCGCCAGCTGACGGCATGCCTTCCTCGTGCACGCCATCATGTCCATCAGCATGAATTCAATGTCCGTAACGGTCAGCGGGCCGAGTGCGATCTCCGTTATCGTCACCCCTGATTTTTTTATTTCCTCGATGGCCGGCGGCAGCGGGTGTCCCTCATGCAGCCCGTCGTCCCTGAAGGAGCCCACGAAAAGCATGGGGACGCAATCTGTGTCCGTCAGGATCTTTTGTATCAGGTTGATGGAGTCCTGGTCCGCGAACTGGAGGTCGTCGATGAACATTACCAGTGTGTTTTCCCTCTGCGAAAAAATCCTGAAAAAATTCTGGAATGCCATGTTGAAACGGTTTTTCGATTCCGCGGGCCCCAGGGAAGGAACCCCGGGCTGCTGGCCCAGGATGTGCCCGATCTCGGGGACCACGTCGATGATGACGGCGGCGTTGGCCCCGAGGGCGTTGAGCAGGGAATTCTTCCAGTACTCAAGCTTCTCCCTGCTTTCTACGAGCAGCTGCTTCGCCAGGTCCTTCAGGGCCTGTATTACGGCGCTGTAAGGCATATCGTGGTTGAACTGGTCGAACTTGCCTTCAATGAAAAAGCCCCCGCTTCTCATCATCGGCCTGAAAACATCATGGACGAGGGTCGTTTTCCCTATCCCGGGATACCCGCATACGAAAACCGCTTCAACCTCGCCCGACCTGACCCATTCATGCACCTCGATGAGCTGCTTCTTTTCTATGTCCCTGCCGTAGAGTTTTCGCGGCAGAGTGAGTATCTCCGGCACGTCCCTGGACGCTATCTGGAAATCGTCGATCGAGCCCTTGTTTTTATAATCCGAAATGCATTTCTTCAAATCATGCATGATCCCGATCGCGCTCTGGTAACGCTCCTCCGGATTTTTTGAAAGCAGCTTCATGATGATTTCCGACAGGGTCCCGGACGCCTCCTGCCTGATCTGGCCGGGGGGAACTGGAGTCCTGGAAACATGGCTGTGAATGAGTTCAAGGATGTCGGAATACTGGAACGGCAGCCTTCCGGTGAACATCTCGTAGAGGGTTATACCGAGGGAATAAAAATCAGTCCTGTAATCAACCGGCCTGTTCACCCTGCCCGTCTGTTCCGGAGAGATATACGGCAGGCTGAACTCCAGCAGGTTCTGCTGGAAAATCCGGTGCTGTTCGACCGCCGAATTTATGGAAGAGGTGAAATCGAAAAGCAGCACCCTGTCCTTTTTTAAATTGACGAGTATGCCGGAAGGCCTGATGCCCCTGTGAATGATGGAGTTCTTATGCAGACCGCTTAATATTTCGGACAGGCCGATACCTATCCTCAAAGAATCGAGCATTTCAAGCGGTCCGCCTGATATTATTTCATCAAGAAAGACGCAATCGGGGTCTTCGTAGACAATCGCGGGGCCGCTCGAGGAATCTTCAACGGATAAAACGTTCACCACACCCGGTATCCTGAGGTTTTCGAGTAATTCGAGTTCATGCCTCAGCGCAGAATGGGGTGATGATCCGGGTTTTTGTATCTTGATTAAAACCTTTTTATCGTCGCGGTTCCTTCGCGCGCTGTATACTATGAATCTCTCGTCGCCGTGAAATTCATCAGTTACGGCATATCCCTGGATAACGAGCATTATTCCTTTCCGGATCTGATATTTGATCTTCTAACTTTAAGAAAGATATTCATCCGGAAGGGCATGTCAAATACTAATTATCGACGTCCTTTGCTTTAGCGGTTTCCGCCTGTCCGTAAATCAGCAGGAGCATCCTTCCGTTTGACCGTCGTCGCAGCAGGAGCAGTTGGACGGGTATTTCGCATCGTCGTTCACATCAAGGACCTTGATGTGAAAATTAAGAGGCTGGCCAGCAAGGGGATGGTTCATGTCGATTATGACCTCGGAATCAGTGACCTTGTTGATCAGGGCCGGGATTCTCATGCCGTTGTCCATCTGCACCTCGATCATCATGCCCTGCTGGGGTTCGAAATGAGGCTTGATTTCCCCTATGGGCACCGGCTGAAGCATGTTGATGTCGTAGTCGCCGTAAGCATCCACCGGCTCTATCCTTATATCCTTCTCGTCGTTTACGCTCATGTCCATGACGGCCATGTCAAGTCCCCTTATGACCATTCCGGAACCGACCTGAAACTCGAATGGTTGTTCCCCGTCGCAGGTGTCGAAGACCTCCCCGCTGTCCAGTTTTCCGACATAGTGTATCGCAACAAATTTGCCTTCCTTTACCATATACCCTCCCCTCAACTGATTTTTCATGATTATCCGTCGCCGGAAAAATGGAACCTTTATTGTTTTGCGTTATTATAATGCAGTATCAGACGGAATTCCAAGTGTTTCAGCAACTAAAATGATATGCATCCATTTTTTTCAATATAATAACCGCATGGAAAAAAGTCAACCTTTTATGATTTTAACAAGTCCCTGTATCTCGTGTCTTTCCTCGACTCGGCCCTCAGCCTCATCCATTCCTTTTCATCAACCGGTACTGGATCGATATCGCCATCGTCCCTTTTCATCATCGACATCGCGCCGGCAGGGCACGCGGAAACGCAGAGCCCGCATCCGATGCATTTCCCCAGGACCCGGGCGGTACCGTCGATCTCTATCGAACCGACCTGGCACCTTTCCGCGCAGATGCCGCAGCCGTTGCATTGCGACCCATCGACGGCCGCACGGTAGTTCGACCTGGCAACGGACCCATCGAGCCCCAGTTCCGTGATTCCCCTCAGAATTCCGCAGCAGCACCCGCAGCAGTTGCATACATAGATATGACCCGTGCGCACGTTGGACGTCATATGTACCAGTCCGGATTCCTCGGCCCTTTCCAGAACATCGAAGGCATCCTCCATGGTTATCGGCCTGCCCCAGAAAAAATTATCGAAATACCCTTCTATCGGAGCGAGCGCCATGCAGACCTCCAGCGGATTTTCGCAGCCCTTCCCCTGCATCCTCTTTTCCTTTTTGCAGATGCATTCGCCGAGCGCCCAGGCCCTGGCGTTCCCGATCAGGGCAGAAACGCGCTCATACGGCTGTATGACTGAACCGGCGGGTATCTCCTTTTCTATCGGAACGACCTTCATCAGCGGCGGGGTATGCTTGAAAAAATCACGGAAAAATTCCGGCGCATATTCCTCCGCCAGTTCGACGAACTCGTCATCCATCCTGTTAATCTGGAATTCGTATACTCCGAAGACGAACGGCAGGAGCTTGTAGATGCCAAGCCCCCCTATCGTTGCCCCGAAAATCTGTCCCTTGTCCCTCATCTCCGGCAGCATCTTCTCGAGGCGCTCCCTGTCAAGGCCGGTCCTGGCCGCGACGGCCTCCGGGGTTTCTAATTTCAGCAAAAGACGGGATGCGATATCCGCCTCCTCCTCCGTGAATATTTTTTTCAGCATCCTGATATCCGCGCCCTTTTCAGCCCTGGGATATCCGTTCGGGATCATATCAAGAACATCTCTCAGCTTTTCATAAACGTCTTCTTTCATATAAATCCGCCTTTAATAAATCCGGACATTAAAACAGCCGGCCGTTATATTGCAAACAAATATATATGAAAAAATATTGACTGCGGCGGCGGCAGCCGTATCCTATCGCGGCGAGGACGATGGAGGCGGTCTCAATGCCCCCGGGGGGACAAAAATCTCATGACGAGGTTACGAATATGGAGTTCAAGGAAACAAGGCCGCTTTACCTGCTCGGCGAGATTGCTTCAATTCTCAGGGGCGAGGACGGATGCGCCTGGGACAGGGAACAGACGCCGCAGACCCTCAAGCCGTACCTCATAGAGGAGGCTTACGAACTATACGACGCGATCGACAAGGAAGACCCGGACCACATAAGGGAAGAACTCGGCGACCTGCTCTTCCAGGTTTACATCCATGCCCAGATCGCGAAGGAAAAGGGACTTTTCACAATTGACGACGTAGCTTCCGACGCGGCGGAAAAGCTGATCAGAAGGCACCCCCATGTTTTCGGGGACGATGAAGTTAAAAGCGCGAGCGAGGTGATAGACAGATGGGAAAAAATCAAGAAAAAGGAAAAGCCCCACAGGGAATCGATTCTTGACGGCGTTCCCAGACATCTCCCGGCGCTGCTCAAGGCCTATCGCGTGCAGCAGAAGGTTTCACGCGTCGGATTCGACTGGGAATCATCTGAAGGCGCGCTGGAAAAGCTCGAGGAAGAGGTATCCGAGCTGAGGGAGGCCGCATCATCAGGCGACAGGGATTCGATTCTGGAAGAAAGCGGCGACATGCTCTTCAGCACCGTAAACATTCTCAGGCACATGGGGATAAACCCGGAGGACGCCCTCATAAAAAGCACCGAAAAATTCATCCGGCGTTATAAAAAAATGGAATCAATCGCATCCGAACGCGGCCTCAAGATAGAGGACCTCGACATTAAGGGCATGGACTCACTCTGGGAGGAAAGCAAGAATAAAGGGTTATAGGATGCCCTCTTTGATTTTCCTGATCTCCACGTAAATGCTTTTCATATCATCACCGTTTATTTTCCGGCCGGCGTACCTGTAGCCGGATATCGCTTCCCTCAATTCGGCCAGGCGCCCGGCGTCTCCGTCAGACGGACCGCTTGAAATCTCGTCGATCGCCTTCTCGGCAGACCTTATGAATGACGCTGAATCCATTTTATCGAGTGACGACTTCATTTCGGCGATGCGGTCAGCCCCGACGGCGTCCCCGGTCTTTTCTTCATAGCGGTCATCCTTCACGCTTTTTTCCCCTGATATCTGCCTGTATCTCCTTCTCTCCCAGATTATCATGAAGGTCATCCCGCCGGCTGCGGCAGCAGCGATCAGTGCGATATAAACCGGGTTGAATTCCGGACCGCCGTCACCGGCGTCTCCATCCGCCTGCGTCTTTTTCTTTTTTTCACCGGGCCTGACCTCGAACCTTATGCTGTCAGTCTCCGCCGCGCGGAACGCGCCGGCCTCGGCGTCAAAATAAGCCATCCTTACCTTCCCGAGATCAAGCGTTCCGGGCTTCTCAGGCACTATCGTGAATATGAATTTCTTTTCGCCCCTGAGCCTGTTGTTTTCGACGCTTATCCTGGTATCGCCCTCTTCCGCCAGGACCCTGGCTCCGTCCGCGTCTTTCGTGAAGCCCGGCTTGGCGAGGGTGATGAAATTCCCGGTGCCGCTGACGACAACGGTCACTTTTTTTTCCTCGTACGCCTTCACCGGGCTGCCGTTAAAATCGCTTTTAATGGCGAAAGAGCCCACGTCCCCGTTGAAGTCCTTCGGCCTTCCGGCCGCCGGGATCTCGACAACCTCGACGTCCTTATATCCGAACTGTATTCTTTTCTGCTGTGGAAAAACTGAAAGCATCCCGCCGCCACCCTCCATGACGACCGCGGTGCCCCCGCCGATTTTATGGCGCCCGGGTGACAGCGCAGCCATGGCGGAAATCATAAGGGGACTGCCTTCCGATGCCCTGTCGGACGACAGGTCGCGATCGTCAGGGGTGTCGATTCCCTTTGAAACAAAGCCTCGGATTTCCGGGGGCTTCTCGAACCCGCTGAATTCCATTATATTGCCGGATGAAAGGAAGTATCTCATGATAAAGGGCTCGCCGACGTAAAGTTTCTTCTTCGATACGGTAACCGACGTTGAGAGGGGCTCTTCAATTGACTGCGGCCGCCCCCCCTCGCCCGAAACCGTCAGGGCAACCTCCCTGCTCTTGACCGTGTTTCCCCCGGCCTTAAAGACAAACGGCGGAATCCTGTAGACCCCTTTTTTTTCGGCCTGGATCATGAAGGTGAAGGAGACGCCGAAGCGGCTGACACCGTTGATGAATTCATAGTTTTTCTGTGTCCCGGTAAATGCGATCCTGAGTCCAGGGACCGCGGGATAGGAAACCGGCTCGATGTCGCCGCTCATGCCGGAAAACCTTATATGCATCTCGGTTGTTTCCCCGACGGAAATCCGGTTTCCCTCGAGAACCGTAGCCACTTCCGGAAACGCCCTTGCCGAGCATAAGAAAAACAGGGCGGCAATGAAAATAATTCTACCAGTTCTTTTCAAGCTGCCTCCTTTCATCGGACCCTCCCATGCGCCTCCTTACGGGACTGTTCTTCAACGAATTGAGCATGTTTTTCATCTGGATCTCGTCGAGCTTTCCCGCGCCCCCGGAGGCCCGACCGGCCCTGTTTTGCGCGTTGCGGCTGTCATCACCCTGCTTTTTGCCGTCCTTCCCTGACCGGCCTCCGTCATCTCCCCGCTGTCCGCCGTCCTTCCCTGACCGGTCCCTGCCGCCCTCGCCGCTTTCCCCGGTCTTGTTTTTCAATATGTATTCAATATTTTTCTTGGCGCCCGGGTGTGCGGGATCGATCCTCAGGGCGTTCATGTAGGCATTGACCGCCTCCCTGTAGTCGCCCTTTTTCATGTATGTGTTGCCCAGATTGAACATCGAGGACGACTGCACTTTTTTATCCTCCGACCCGAGGCCTTCCCTGAAACTGGCGGCGGCGGAATCGTAATCACCCAGCATGTAATCCGCATCGCCCTTGTTGAATGAGAGCTTTCTTTTGTCCTCTTCCCCGGGCGCGTACCTGTCGGCGGAATTGTAATGCCCCTTCGCCTCCCTGTATTTTTTTCCGGAGAATTCCCTGTTGCCGTCGGAAACCCTGTCCCTGAAGGGATCTATCCATGCGGCATTAATAAAAACCGCCAGTAATAATAAAATTTTATAAATTCTTGGATCCATCTTTAAACCCGATAGAGAATCAGACAATGATGACGTTTAAAAGTTACCCACATATCAGGCCAATCCGTTTTCTTGTAAAGTTTTTTTCCGGTCAATGACGGGCCATGTTGTAAAACAGGTAATTCAATAAATTCAACGCCGAGCAGTATTAATCGTTTCCGGGGGGATTGGAATCTAATTGAAATTTTTAAGATGGATGCCTATGACGGTAATATCGTCGTTTTCATTTATTCTTTTTTTGTAATTCAGGAACGACGTCAGCTCGTCTATCACCTCGTTGATGATTTCCTTCAGGGATGAATTCATTTTTCTCTCTATTACCCCGAACATCCTGTCCTGCCCGAAGGTCTTGCCGTTTATGTCGAACTGCTCGTATAATCCGTCCGTAAGGAGAAACAGCCTGTCGCCGGGTTCTATCGCCACCTCCTCGGTGCCGTATGAGGATTCCTCGGTGAGACCGATTATCCTGCCGGTCCTCCCGAGATGAAGTATCCTGTCCTTCTTGATCAGGTACTGGCTGGGGTGTCCGGCGCAGGAATAAAGGATCCTCCTGTTTTTAGTGTCTATGTCAAGGACCATGCAGGTAAACATCATGTGGATCGACGAATAAAACCTGACCGATATGCCGTTGAGAATTTTTATGATGGAAGCCGGACCGTCCGCGGATTTCTTCACCTTCTCGTATTCGCTCATTATTATCATCGTGACGAGGGCCGCCTGGACCCCGTGACCGGTGGCATCGGCGATCAGCACCCTGATATATCCGTCCTCGATCTGGCAGACGTCGTATATGTCGCCCCCGACCTCGCTCATCGGATAATAATGTATGAAAAACTCCGCGCAGGGGATATTTTCAAGGTCCCTCGGAAGAATGCTTTCCTGGATGCTCCTCGCCAGCGAAAGGTCCTCCTTTATGATACCCATGGCCTCGCTGATGGAATTGTAGGCGATCCCCAGCTCTTCGTTCGCCCTGTTCAACTCCACGGTCCTCTCCCTTACCTTCAGTTCAAGGTTCTGATATAGATAGGCGTTTTCTATCGCAATCCCGGCCTGGGCCATGAACACGCCGAGTATATCTGCCTCCTCCTCGGTAAACACCCCGCTGGACAGCGGGTTGTCGAGATAACAGATGCCGGTTACGCTTTCCCTGTACTTTATCGGAATGCACAGGATTGACTTCAAACCGTACCTCATGACGCTCTGTATCATCGAGAGGGCGTCATCCTTTTCCGCGTTGGTCGTGATGATGGTTTCGCCCTTCTTTAAAACCGTCTGGAGGATGGTGTTCGAGTATTCCGGCTTCTCGTCCATTATCGTGTTCTTGGCGACCTTTAGATCCAGCTCGCCGCTTTCAATATTTTTTACGAAAAGATAGCCCCTCTGCGCGCCGGTAACCTCGAGGGCTTTGGACATTATATGGTCAAGAAGATCGTCTATATTCAATATTGAGCTTATGTCCTGTGACAGCTTTATGATGGTGGACAGCCTGTTCCTGTCATGCAGCTTCTTGCCGTAATGGTCCTCTTCCTCGAATTCCGCCATACCGAGAAGCTTGCCGGAGCGCCTGATATACTCCCTGGCCCCGATTTCATGGAATATCCTGTAGGCGGACTCTATTTTTTTTCTTCCCAGCTCCTGGTCGCTTTTCCTGACAAGGAATTCTCCGTAATCAAGAAGGGTCCTGGCCGTCTCGAACCTCCTTCCGTATCTTGAAAGATGATCAATGCTTTTCTGAAACAGCGACTCGGCCTTTCCGCTGTTTAAAAGAAGTGAATTGAAAAGGGCGCTCACCCTCATAGCCGTCCCGGAATGATTGGACCATTTCCCTGTCTTTTTCAACGCGAGCCTGCAGAGCCTTCCTATCCTTCTTATTTCCGCCGAATCACGTCTGAGAAGGCCCTTGTGGTCCGCAAGGTATTTCTTGAGATGGGCCTCCGCAAGATAATTGTAGAGGTGAACCGTATAATCCTTGAGAAAGCTGTTCCTCCTGTCCATCTCCATCGCTTTCTCCAGGTGGCGGATGGATGCTTCGTAATCCCGGCTCTCGAGACAGAGATAGCCTTCTATTATATAATTCACGCATTCGTTGAATTTCAGGCTGTGCTTTTTACAAATATTGAGGGACTCCCTGCAGTATTCCCTCGCGTTATCGAACTCCCCCATCTCAATGAAGCACAGGGAAAAATACTGGTAGCACCTGCTGAGGCCGTAATGGTCGGACAGCTTTCTTGAAATGACCTGGTACTCCCTGCCCCTGGCGAAGGCGCTCTCATAGTTGGAGCTCATGTAGTCGTTGTAGAACATCCCGCCGAGGATCATGCCGATCTCCCAGAGGTCGCCTATTCTCCTGAAGATCTCGAGCCCCCTCGTGAACTCGTCGTTGCTTTCCTTGTAATTACCCTGCCAGGAATAGCAGTACCCGGACCACTGCAGGCTCTGTCCGACGCCCCATTCATCCCCGTTCCTTCTTCTCATGTCAATGGAAAGCCTGTGAAACTTGTGCGCGAGGTTGAAATATGGGATCGCCATGCACATGCTGGCAAAGGCGCCGAGGCTCTGCCCGAGCTCCTTCGACTCGCCTATCCTGCTTTCGGAAATGTTGAGCATCCTCAATATGCTGTTTATGAACTTCTTCAGGTCCGAGAGTATGTACATCCAGTTCATGGTAGAATACAGGAACACCTTCAGCGTGCTTTTCCGCCCGGGCGCGGTGCGTGGATTGCGCCTGAATACTCCCGGGAAAACGATATGCAGGACGTGCACCGCCAGTTCTTTTATTATCCTCGTGTGAAGGTAAACGCTGTTGATCGGGAGCCTTTCGCCGAGCAGCCTCAGCCCGAGCCGCCCGTATTTTTCACACTGGACCCAGTCCCCCATTTTGAAATACGCAAGGCATATCTGCCGGTATATGAGGACCTTGTCGTATTTGCTTTCAATCCGTGTAAGTATGCTGTTGTAAAGCCCTATGGCCCTGTCGAGCACGCCGATGGTGAGATATATCTCGCCGAGCTCCTTGTGGCTCTTTATCCAGAGTTCCAGGTTTTCACTTGTCGCCTTTCCTGAAGCGACTTCACCGTCAAGAATATCGTTCACCACGGTAAAATACTTGATGGCCTCATTGTTGGCATAGCTGCCCTTGGCCTTCATTGCGGCCGGGAAGGCATACTGGAGCGTTTTCGACGGGCAATTGCATTCGATAAAATGATACGCGAGGTCGAACTGCATTTCGTCCCTTTCACCGTCGTAAAGCCCTTCAAGAACGGTGGCCGCGATGAAGTGCAGGTCCCTTCTTCTCTGGGGATCAAGCCCTGAATAAAAAATCTCCTTGATTTTTTCATGACTGAACGAAAGAAGCCCCTTTTCCTGCATGTCCCTTTCCATCAGCTGCAGAGAGATCACATTGTCTATCATTCCGACCACCCTCTTGTGGTCGGGAACGTTCCCGTTGAGCACGAAGGATATCGTGCCGTCCGGGTCCTTTCGATTCACGCATCTCTTCAGCCGGTCCATGCCGATGAGTATATCGGTCCTGATCGTCCTTCCCATCACCGACGCGCAGGCCAGCAGGTCTTTTTCATCATCGCTTAAAAATGAGATCCTCTTGATGATCACGTCGATCAGCTTCTGCGAAATCTCGATTTTCCTGAACACCGACGGGTCAAAATTCCACCTGTCCTGATTGTAAACGATGGCCTTTTCATCTATCATCTGCTTGAGCAGTTCGATCGCGAAAAAAGGATTGCCGTTTGTTTTCCTGTATATGAGCTCCGTGATCCCGACCGTATCGGCCTCCTTCTGATAAAGGAGCCCGGAAACTAGTTTCCCCATCCCTGTTTCATTGAGCGGCTTTAAAAGCATCTCGGTTATATGATAACCGCTTTCCTTGGCCCTTGAAACAAATTTGCTCATGGAGTGGTTTTCGGTCAATTCCTCGGTCCTGAATGTGCAGAATATCAGGACCGGGACCTTTTCAATGGTCTGGGACATCTCCAGAAGAAGGGAGTATGTTCCCTCATCGGCCCACTGGAAATCGTCTATAAGAAACACAAGCGCGCCTTCTATCTCTCCTATAATCTTGAAAAGCCTGGCCGAGATCATCATGAACCGCTGAATTTCCCTGTCGGGCTCAAGCTGCACGAGGTCAGGGCATTCCCCGATGATCTCCCTCATCGCCGGATTCAGCTGTATCGCTATCTGGCCGAGGTCCTTCAGCTCGCCCCTTATCCTTGAGCTTATCTCACTCCTCTCCCATTCCGGCCTCTTCCTGTAGCTGGCGGCATAAACATTAAGAGCGTCCCTGAACGGGCCGTAAGGGATCCTGTTCACGGATTTATAGCATCTGCTTTCAATAAACATTCCCCCGGTGGGAAAAACCTGCGGCCTTATCTCCTCCGCCAGTCTCGTTTTTCCCATTCCGGCCTCGCCCCCGATCAGGCATATACCGCCGTTTCCCTTGAGGGTCCTGCCGTACATCTTCTTCAGGAAATTCAGTTCGTCGTCCCTTCCGACAAGCCCGGACCTGAAACTGAGTTTTATCACCCTGTCGTATTCGCCAGGCGTAAAATCCATGAATCCGTCCCTGAACCTTTTCAGATCGTTGAGTAGTCCCCTCGCGCTCTGGTATCTCTTCTCCGGCTCTTTCTCAAGCAGTTTCAGGACTATTTTCCACAGGACATCGGGCATATCCGGGGAGAATTTTTTATGAATGACCGGCATTACGGCGATGTGGCTGTGTATGAGGCTGCTGATGTTGTCGCTCTTGAAAGGCAATTCTCCCGCGAGGAGCTGGAAGAGGATCACGCCGAGCGAATAGAGGTCGCTCCTTTCATCAACCTGCCGCTTCAGAGCGCCGCTCTGTTCCGGCGACATGTAACTGAAGGTCCCGACGATTTCATCCGGGTCCGATATGGCGCTGTATTCCTTTATCTGCGACAGGCCGAAGTCAATCAGCTTCACCGACAATTCCCCGGGAAGCGATTTGTCACGCCGGACAATAATGTTGCTGGGCTTGATATCCCTGTGGATTATCCTGTTCCCGTGCACGTAATCCAGCGCCCTGGATACCTGCATGGCGATCTCTATTATTTCATTGACGCTGAAGCCGGCGTCCAGGAGCTTATCGAGGCTGTGCCCCTCGAGGTATTCCATCAGAATGTAATTCTGGTTGTTCATGTTTCCCGCATCAATGACCTTGACGATATTCGGGTGGGACAGGCCGGAGGTTATAGAAACTTCGGAATTAAACCTGATTAAATCCTCTATCCTGTTAGAGATGCTTTTATCCTTGAGCACCTTCAGCGCGAGCTTCCTTTCCGGCTCGCCCTGCTCGTGCGCAAGATAAACCACGCTGATGCATCCTTCCGCCAGCATGCGGTCAATCTCGTACCTGTCGAAAAGGGATGTCAACCCGGGGTTCATTCCCCCTCCCGCTCCCTCTTTCTGAATTCTGTCGGGGTAACCTTCATTATTTTCTGGAAGGCCCTGTTGAATGTCCTGAGGCTCTCAAAACCTACGGCATAGGCTATATCGACTATGTTATCTTCGCTGCCCGTCAGCTTTTCCACCGCGTCCCTTATCCTCAGTTCATTGATGAACTCCCCGATCTTCTTTCCTGCATAGGTCTTGAACTGCTTCCCGAAATGGTCAGGGTGTACCTCGACCATCGCGGCCAGGCCCTCCCTCGAGATGTCGGAGGTGTAGTTCTCGGTTATGAAGTCTATAACGCTCCTTATCTTCTCCTCGGACACGGGCGTCACCATGCCTTTCTTCCTGTCCTCGTCGTTGAAGTCCATTTTTTTATGTATGATTGCGTTTTCGATCGCGAAGGCAATCTGGGACATAAAGGCCGCAAGGAGGTCCGCTTCCCTTTCGGTAAAAACGCCGCTCGAGAGGGAATTGTCAACGTAACACACGCCCAGTTTTCTTTCACCTGCCGTTATCGGCACGCACAGCACGGATTTCATTTCATGAAGCGAGACGCTGTCCTGGTTCATGAACCTGTCATCCGCCGACGCGTCGGTAGTTATCACATAACTTCCGCCCGTGTAGGCCTTCCCGGCGATGGTCTGGGAAAATTCGAACTTATCCGGGCCTTCGAGGTTCTTCGACACAAGGATCCTCAAATTACCGCCGCTGTCGGAAACGAAAATCACGCCGCTCCTCGCGCCGGATATTTCAAGACATCCCTTCAGCGCCTCTTCGACGAGCCTGTCCGGATCGGACATTCCGCAAACCTGTTTTGAAAGCTTGATCAGGGAATAATACCTCTCCCTGTCCAGGAGCCTTTCGAGGATGCTGCCCTCCTGCTGATCGGAGCTGACGTGGAGTATTTCGCCGATGCGTTTCCTGTACAGGGCTGATTTTATCTGGCTGAATATCCTGTACGCCTCTTCGAGGTATCTCTTTGAATTTTCAGTGTCCCCTTTCATGGAAAGCATGAGTCCGTATTCATAGAGGCACCTCGCCTCTTCATACTTCCTGCCGGATTTCCTTAGATTTTCAAACGCCGCATTGAAATATTTTTCGGCCCTGTCCAGGCCCCCTGTAAGGTAATGATACCTCGCAAGGACCGCGAGTGACGAACCGTAATGGGAAGGCCACCTCTTCGTCCTCCTGACGGATTCGCGGCAGGTCTTCCTTATCCTTGACAGGTAAACCTTCTTTTCCCCGGGTTCGAGGGAATCCCTTTTCTCAACATACTCCGACAGCCTCGCTTCCGCAAGCCATGTAAACAGATAAACCGTGTAGTGCTTCAGGAAATGGTTTGACAGGTAAAGAGACCTGGCCTTTTCGAGGTTTTCGATGGCTGCTGCCGAATCCCCCTTCTCCATGAAGACCCTGCCCAGTTCGCAGCAGGCCCTGCAATTTGTAAAAAGAAGGTTGTTCTTCAGGCTGACTTTATATGCATGCGCCCCCTCTTCCTCGGCCTTTACCAGATCGCCGATTTCAAGATGGCACCCCGTGCTGTAGGTGTATGTTTCGCTTATTCCGTAAACGTCGCCGGTCTTCGCTGTTATGTCCCTGTACTGGTTGACATTGGCCATGGCCATGTCGTATTCGGACATCAGGTAATAATTGTATATCAGCCCCGCGATCGACATTCCTATTTCCCTGCTGTCGCCAATCCTCCTGAATATATCAATGCTCCTGTTGAAATTCTCTACGCTTTCCAGGTAATCCCCCTTCCAGTTCAGCGAGAAGCCGATAAGCTGGTGCGTCTGCGCCACCCCCCAGATATCGTTCAGACTGGTTCTCAGTTCAAGGGCCATAGTGTGGTACTTGATGCAGAGCTTGAAAACAGGGATAGCCGCCCAGAGATTGCCGTAAGCCGACAGCATCATCCCCAGCTCGCTCGACCTGCCTATCTTGCTTTCGGCTATGTTGAGGCCCCTGATTGTCGACCAGATGTATTTTAAAACGTCGCTCAGTATGAATGTCCAGGCGAGGGATAGATAAAACCATATTATTGCCCTGTGCCTTCCTCCAGTCTTCCGCGGGTTCTTCCTGAAGAACAATGCGGGGAAGGCTGAATGAAGCAGGTGTACCGCCAGTTCCCTGGCAATGCTCAGAACGATGACTCCCTTTCGCGACGGCATCCCTTCCCTGAGAAGGAGGAGGCCCATCCTTGCGTATTTTTCGCAATTGTGCCAGTCCCCCTTCTTGAAATAAGCCTGGCTTATCTGCCTGAATATATTCACCTTTTCATCTTTGTCTGAAATCGGCTGGAGCCTGTTGAAGAGATCGATCGCCCTGTCGTTGCTCCCGACAGTCAGGCACACCCTTCCCATCTCCTCGATGCACTCCTTCCATAGCTGGCGCTTGCCGCCGGACGACGGCGGCACGTCTATCCCGCCGATCAGCTCGAGCGTCAGCGTGAAGTATCTCATCGCGTCCTCGTTGGCATAGTCCCTCATGGCCTTCCTGCCCGCCGGGAACGCGTATTCAATGGATTTTTCCCTGTCTCCCCCTTCGATATAATGGTGCGCGAGATCGAAAACCACAGCATCGGGATCTATCCTGTGCATGTCCTCAAGCACCCTCGCCGTAAGGAGATGCAGCTTTTTCCTGTCGGATTCCCTCATGCTCCTGTAAAAGGCGTCGGTTATGCGGTCATGCACGAAAAGTATCACGCCCTTCTCCTGCGGGTCCTGCTCGAGAAACTGGAGGCTTATCGCCCTGTCGACGGCGCCCACCACCTCGTGGTGTGGCAGGCCGCCGAGGGAAAAAAGCAGCTCAAGCGCGAATTTCTTTCCTATTACCGCGGCGCACGACAGGATCCCGATCTCCTTTTCGCTCAGCAGGTCCATCCTGGCCAGGATGATGTCGACCACGGACTGGTTGATTCCAATATTCGGCCCGAGAAGATCATGCCTCCAGGTCCCGGCGTCCTTCGTGAAAATCTTTTCCTCTATCAGCCTCTTGAGGATCTCGATGGCGAAAAACGGATTTCCGCCGCTCTTGGACAATATAAAATCCGAAAGCTTGACCGTCTTCTCTTCGTCCTCGAAAAGCATCTGTGAAATGAACCTGTTCATCTGGGGACCGTCGAACGGATCGAGCCTGATCTCGTCCACCGGCCATTTCTTTTTCCTGGCGTCCCTGATGAACTTCGAAAGGCTGCCGGTCTTCCCCGCCGTGAGTTCCCTGTAGGTGCCGATCACCATCAGGCCGTGGTTTCCGATATCGCCGGTTATTTCCGCGAGGAGATCAAGGGTCCCGTCGTCCGACCAGTGAAGATCGTCAAGAAGTATAACGAGTCCTTCTGAAAGCTCGCTAAGCCTGAACAAAAACTGGGATGATATCATCAGGAATCTTTTATATTCCCTGTTGGGCTCGAGTGATATCGGTTTGGGGTGACTGCCTATTATCTCGCTCATCAGGGGGCACAGTGTCAGAATTATGTGACCCAGATCCGAAAAATCGTCAAGGAGCGCGCTTTTTATCTCCTCCTTCCTGGTCCGGGGAAAGGTGCCGAAGCTCCTCACGTAGGAATTGAGGGCGTCCCTGAAAGGCCCGTAGGGAATTTTATTTTCGCCCGAGAAGCATTTGCCCCCGATAAGCATGCCTCCGCCGGCATATATATAATCCATTATGTCCTCTACGAGCCTCGTCTTGCCTATGCCGGCCTCCCCGCTGAGAAGGCAGAGCAGCCCGGCCCCCTTTTTTGATTCATCATAATAGACCCTGAGGGAGTGCATCTCCTTCTCCCTGCCGACCAGGCTCGTCCTGTAGGAAAGCCTCGGCGATTTGTCTTCGAACCCGAGGGGAAAATCGCTTTCTCCGCCCTTGAATTTTTCAAGGTCCCTGGTAAGGCCCGCGGCGCTCTGGTATCTCTTCTCCGGCTCCTTCTCGAGCATCTTCATTACAATTCTTGAAAGCATAGGCGGCACTGCCCGGTTCACATCAGACGGCTCCTCAGGCACGACGGCGACATGCTTGTGTATTACAGAGCAGATGTCGTTCCCGGAAAAAGGCGGTTCCCCCGTAAGCATTTCATAGAAGACGACGCCGAGGGAATAAAGATCGCTTCTTTCATCGGTTTTTCTTTTAAGTATCCCGGTCTGTTCCGGGGATATATAACCGAATGTCCCGGTAACGGCATCGGGATCCAGCGATTCGGAATAATTCTTGATCTGCGAAAGGCCGAAATCGATGAGTTTAACGGCATCTTCCGCGACCAGTATATTGCCTGGTTTGATGTCCCTGTGGATGATTCCGTTTGAATGTATGTAGGTGAGGGCGTTGCTTATTTCAAGTATGATTCCCGCGCTTTTTTCAACGGACATGCCGCGTTTGATGTGGATCGAGAGGCTTTCCCCGCTGAAGTATTCCATTATTATATAATGGAGATCCAGCACTTCGCCGATTTCATGTATCTTTATTATCACAGGATGCTTGAGTCTTGAAACGGTAAGGGCCTCGGATCTGAAACGGATGATATCCTCTATCCTGTCAGATGTAGACGAGGTCTTCAGGATTTTAACCGCAACGTTTTCTCCGCTGACGGTATCCGCGGCGAGATAAACATAGCTCATCCCGCCCTCTGCAAGCAGCCGGGATATCTTATATCGGTTGCCGATTACTATTCCGGAAAAATTCATATAGGGAACTATCGGAAAAATAGCATAATCATTTGGAAGGGGATTTTATAAAAAATCAAGTTAATAAATATTTGAGCGGGAATTAATTAAAAAAGATCCGGGAGGGTTGAACAAAACAAGTCTGGTTTACACTATAGAGTTTTTTTTATTTTTTTTCTTACGAATTTGACAATGTTTCCGGATCTTTCGGCCATCAGCATCTCGAAAGAAAGCAATAAAAAAAGCACGACTGCGAATATCTGGAACCTCTCGATCCTTTCATTCACAATCCTGGTTCCGTATTCATTTTTTCGCTGGTCGGAAATTATATCAAGTATCGATCCCATGCCGGAAAGATCCCCTGTTATGTCGATATAATTACCGCCGGTAGACACGGCCAGCTTTTTCAGCAATGAGGAATTCTTTTTAGTCCTGACCAGGTTTCCCGACGAATCCCTGATAAAACCCTTTGTTCCGGATTGCCCCTCTCCCGAGGGAATGAAGTCGCCGTCATCCCTGCCTATGCCGACCGTGTATACGGAAACGCCCAGGTCCCTGAACGCCGGTATGGCGTCTAGCGCCGTGCCCTCATTGTCCTCGCCGTCCGTTATGACAACCAGCACCTTTGTCGTCAGCCTCTTTTTTGTGAAGACCCTCGCCGCTTCGCGAAGCGCCTTGCCGATGTCGGTGCCGCGGAGCCCGATCGAGTCCGGGGATGCTCCGTCAAGGAACATCATGAACGCGCCGATGTCGTTAGTCAGGGGACATTGCAGAAAAGCGTCCCCGGAAAAAAGTATAAGCCCCATCCTGTCGCCCCCGAGGGACATGGCGAGCCACTTGACGGCGTCCCTGGCCCTGTCAAGCCTGCTTGGATTAACGTCGCCGGCAAGCATGCTCGGACTCACGTCGAGAGCGATAAGAACGTCCGAGCCCTCGCTTTTAACCTCGCGCGGGACGCTCCCCCACTGTGGACGCAGCAACAGGAAAGCCGAAAGCAGAACGGATACGGCGATTATCGCCTCCCTTGCCGCGGACACCGTCCTGGATCCCTGCACGATTCGGATCTGGCCGCCCCTGAATATCGCTGAAAGCATTCTTCTCTTCCATAATACGTACAGAAGAAAAAGGGAAAGGGTCAGACCGGACAGGGCGGCTATGTATATCATGTATTTATAGTTTCCGAAGCCCATCACGGTATCTTCCTGTAAAAAACAGACCTGAGGATGACCTCGAGAAAAAAAAGCGAAATCGACGCTAGAAGAAAATCGAAAAACCTGTCGTGAAACTCGTGATATGATTTGAGATCTATCTCGCTTTTTTCCAGCCTGTCGATGTCGCTGATATTTTCCCAGAGCACCCCCGTGGACGCGGCGCGGTAGTATTTACCGCCGGTCATCCCGGAAATTTTTTCAAGAACAGCCGGGTCAAAGTGATTGTCGACGTATCTCCTTCCGAAAATGGACCCAGCCGGCCCCGGGTAAGGGACCCTGCCGTCCCTGCCGATGGCGACGCTGTATATTTTTATGCCCAGTCCGTTCATCGCCTTTGCCGCCGTCTCCGGATCGACGCTCCCCCTGTTGTTCACCCCGTCGGTGATGAGAAGAATGATTTTAGATTTGGATTTGCTGTCCATCATCCTTGACCCGGAAAGGGCCAGCGCGTCCCCTATGGCCGTGCCGTCGACCGGCACGGTTTCGAAATCAATATCATCGATGATCTCCTTCAAAATATCATGCTCGATGGTGAGGGGACACTGGAGATACGCTTCGCCGGCAAAAACCGTCATCCCGATCCTGTCGCTTTTCCTGTTTTCTATGAAACCCTTGACCACCTGCTTTGCCACCGCGAGCCTGTTGTTCGGCTGGAAGTCCTCGCCCCTCATGGACCCGGAGACATCGAGCGCGATCATGATATCTATTCCAAGGTTTTTAACGCTGGTGTAGTCAATGCCCCTCCCGGGCCTGGAAAGAGCGATGATCAGGAAAAAAAGCGCGAGAAATCTCAGGACCGGAAGGAACCTGTATGTGCGCGCCCTTATGGAATCCCTTTTTTTAAGTATGCCGCGGGAGGGCACGGATATCGCCGATTCGCTTTCATATAGTTTCGCGAAAATATATAAGAAAACCATCGCCGCGTATGGAACCAGGAGCAGCAGGAACATCGGGTCCCTAAACTCTATCCGGGACATTCCCAATCTCCCTCGATATTCTCTCCGCGAGCCTGACCGCGGACTCCATGTTCCCGATCATCGTTTCCCTGGATGGAGAGAATTCAGCGTATTTTGACAGATCCCACAGCGAGAAACACGAACTCATGTCGTCGAGAAATTTCCGCCAGCCCGGCCTCGACGCGACCGTTTTAAGTATTTCATCGGAGGTCATGTCCATGGCGTCGAAAGACATCTGGAGGGAGAGGTATCCCCTGAATATCATAGAAATCCCGAAGGCGTATTTTGCGGCCATGCCGTCTTCGATCAGCTTCATGCCGTTGAATTCGTCCATCTGCCTCCTGAAAACATCGATCGGGGGGACCCGCGCCGGCGGCGGGACTGATTGCTCCTTTCTTCTTTTGAAATACCTGTATGCGAAGAAGGCGATCGCGCAGGCGGCAGCGAGACCCAGTACTGCCAGTATAATCCTGTAATAATTTCCCCCTAGATCAAGAGGAGGGTCGATCTCCTGGAAGGTCCCTTCCCTGTTGATTTCATTGACCTCGATCTCCGGTATCCTGTATCCGACCTTCGTACCGTCCCCGTCCCTGATATCAATCTCGGGAAGCTGGTGGCGGCCCGGCCTGTAATAGGAGAGCTTCATGGAAACCCTGATGCCGCTGCCCCCTTTAACCACGCGGTACTTTTTTGCATCATTTATTGAATAGACTGGGACATTCGATGAAGGATTTTTATCATTCCCGGAGGAGTTTTTTTTCGGATCGTCCTTTTCCGGGGGATAGTAGTTCTTTTTCCCGGGGACGGTTATATTGAGAGCGTCGGATCCGTCACCCGTGATTTTAACCTCGTATTCGATTTCATCGCCTACGGTCGCTTTTTCGGCGGAAACCGCGGCCCTTATTTCCGGGTACGCTCCGGCCGCGGTTGAAACCGCAATGACCAGCAGCATTGACGGAAACGCGCGTTTTAATGAATTAATAAACTGCATAAAAAATCATCCCTGGTCGCGCCTGACGAGCCTGGTCCTGTTTCTCTTTTCAAAAAACCTGAGTATGGGAATCTCTATAGGTTCCGACGTGCTGACATGTATGGCGTCGAAATCGGCCAGCACGGGAAAGGCGCCTTCCTCGGGAATCATGTCGTAAAGAAAACTTTCCCCGGTCTCAAGGTCCGCGAACTCCGCTAGCCCGAATATCCTCATGGCCTTCTCCATCGGGTCGGACACCTGCACGGGGATGATATCGTGCTTTTCTCCCAGGAGCCTCAGCTTGAGCTTGTAGTCCTTCCGGCCGTCTATGAAATCCGAAATCAGGAATATGACGCTCCGCTTTTTCAGCACCCTCCTGGCGAAATCGACCGCCGCGCCGATGTCCGTCCTCCTGTCCGCCGGCCTGCACCTGGCGATCTCGTCCATCACCTTGAGTATGAATTTGCGTCCTTTCTTGGGCCTGATGAATTTCTCAACGCCCCCGCTGAAGAGAATGACGCTCACCCTGTCGTTGTTCATCTGGGAGAGGTAAAGAAAAAGCGCCGCGATCTCCAGGACTACATCGCTCTTTTTTCTTTCACCGCCGAAATCCGTAGAACCGGACACGTCTATCATCAGCACAACCGAAAGCTCCCTCTCCTCTATGTATTCCTTTATGTAGGGATGGTTCATCCTGGCGGTGACGTTCCAGTCGACGTTCCTGATATCGTCGCCGTAATCGTATTCACGGACCGAATCGAACGAAAGGCCGAACCCCCTGAATGCCGAATGGTATTCTCCGACGAACAGGGTGTTGATCTTCCTTCCGGTCCTGATTTTTATTTTTTTCAGGAGGGCTGAATCGGCCGTTACCAATCAGGGGACCTCCACCGAATCGAAAATCATCCTCACGACGTCGTCGGGACCCCTGCCGTCAGCCTCCGCCTCGTAGGAAAGTATGATCCTGTGCCTGAGAACGTCGGCGCCTATCTCCTTGACGTCATCCGGGGTGGCGAATCCCCTCCCCCTCATGAATGCCACGCACTTCGCGGCCTTCATGAGCGCGATCGACGCCCTGGGGCTTGCGCCGTATTCGATGTATTTCTTGAGCTCCTTCCGCCCGGGGTTCCTCGTCTCTCCGGCTACCGAAACAATGTAATCGACGAGCTTCTCGTCCATGTAAATCGAATCTGCGATTTTGGATTTTTTAAATATTTTTTCAGGGGTTATTATCTGTCTGATGTTGGCGACGTCCAGTTCGCCGAACCTCGTCAGTATCTGGCGCTCCTCATCCCTGCCTGGGTATCCGACAAGCACCTTCATGAAAAACCTGTCAAGCTGGGCCTCCGGAAGGGGATATGTCCCCTCCTGTTCAATCGGGTTTTCAGTGGCCATGACCATGAATGGGCTGTCGAGACTGTGCGTTTCCTCTCCGATGGACACCTGCTTCTCCTCCATGGCCTGGAGCAGGGCCGACTGGACCTTGGCCGGAGCCCTGTTTATCTCGTCAGCGAGCAGGAGGTTCGTGAAAATGGGGCCTTTTTTCGTAAAAAAATCGAGGTCCTTGGGATTGTATATTCTTGTCCCTATAAGGTCTGCGGGAAGAAGGTCCGGCGTGAACTGGACCCTCATGAAATCAGTATTGATGCATTTCGCGAACGACCTCACGGCAAGCGTCTTCGCAAGCCCGGGAAGCCCTTCAAGAAGGATATGCCCCCCGGACATGAACGCTATGATCATCCGGTCCAGCAGGTTTTCCTGGCCTATTATGACTTTTGACAATTCGGATTTTATCTCTCCGATGAACCCGTTTTCAGATTTGACCTTTTCGGTCAGCTTTTCGATTGCAGCATAATCCATATATCAGCTCCGGTTGTTTCTCGGCATTCCCTCCCGGGAGCACCATGGAAGACTTATTTAAAAAACCGCCATTCTGTCCACTAAAATTCCCTGCGGCGTCTTTTATCGAATCATCAAATTCAGAAAAACCGCGTGATCATATGTTACAGGATGCGCATGTTTCCAATAAAATAATGGGGAAATTTATCTTGATTTTTTTATTCAAAAATGATATTAATCTGACAACGGCGGTTTTTTAGTAATGCATGCATGATAAACGCCGGGCACAAACAGAAAGACCCCGAGGAGGATGATTATGGCACAATTCAGCAAGGAATTTGAAAAGGCCCTTGAAATCGGAAGGCCGCCCAATATAAAAAAACTGTTCCCCTATTCCAAGGCGATGATTGTCAGCGGCAAGGTGATAGACAGGGCATTGCTCGCCAAAGGAAAGTCGATGACCATAGCCGCAAACGGCAGGAGTCATATCGTAATAAGGGGCGCGCTTCAGGCGGCCCAGAAGGCCAACGCGGCATTGATCATAGAAATCGCCAAGTCAGAGGGCGGCGGGAGCTCATACTGCGCCGTAAATTTCTGGAACATGGCCTTCCATGTAAACACCATCTGCAACGAACTCGGATTGACCGTACCCGTAGCGATTCATGCCGACCATTACCAGATCAAGGACGACAAGGACATCGCCGCCGCCAAAATCGAGATCCCCAGCATGTTCGACTTCGGAATAACCTCGATCGCGATAGACGCGTCCCACATGCCCGACGACAGGAACCTCCTCGCCAACATAGAATTGAATCCGTACATACCGAAGTGGGCCGGCCTGGAGACCGAGGTGGGTGAAATCAAGGGAAAGGAAGGCCTTTCAACGGTTGAAGAAGCGCTCTTCCTGATACAGGGACTCAACGCGCATGACATCTTTCCAGACTGGATCGCGCTCAACAACGGCACCACCCACGGGATAGAGGCGTCCGACCAGGGAATACAGGTCGGTCTGACCGCGGACATACACAGGGCAATTGATAAATACAAGATTTCCGGGGCGCAGCACGGCACCTCGGGAAACAACTCCGACAGGCTCAGGGAAATCGCCACGAAGACCAACACGACGAAGGCTAACGTCGCGACCGCGCTGCAGATGATTTCATGGGGTCTGGAAGTCAACGATTTCGGCAACGCGCAGCTCGATGAAAACGGCAATTTCAAAAAAATAAAAGACGCCGGCGTCAGCGAAGAGATCTGGTCCGCGATGGTCGAGTACGCGGGCGGAAAGGGGCTGAAGAAGGGCGACTACAAGAAGCTGAATCTTCCCTTTGAAAATAAAATACTGGGACAGACGAAGGAAATACGGGATAGAATGGCCAAGGCCGTTGAGGATTTCATATACAACCTGCTCATCAACGTTTTCTACGCCAAGGACACCGCCCCGCTCGCGATAGAAGCGATACTCAAAAAGAGTTCGTTTGACATGGGCCCGAAAGGCTCAAGGATAGAAAACCCGGAAGAATGGACGACTGAAAAAATCACGCAGAAAGGCAAGCTTCTCGCCCCGGACAAGGGGCCCCAGGGAAATTTCGAAGATTGACTGCATTCCGACGGCGGGAATCCCCGCCGTCGGTTTTTTGTAACATTATTCAAAAATAAAACACTATATTCAAAAAAAAGGATTTCATAATGTCATATCTGATTGTAATCTTAATCATAGGCTTCATTATCACCATTCATGAGCTTGGCCATCTTATCGCCTCAAAAATCGCGGGCATACCCGTCGCGGTTTTCTCAATAGGATTCGGTCCGAAAATAATCGGCATGAAAATCAATAAAACGGAATACCGCGTATCGCTTGTCCCCCTGGGCGGATACGTCCTCCCCGAAATGCAGGACGAAAATATTTTTTTCTCAATTCCGCCGTCAAAAAGAATCATTTTCTCGGCGGGAGGCATAGCCGCGAACATCATGCTTTCCTTCATGATTTACGCGGCAATTAATCTTTCCCTGGGCCTTTACGGCTTCAGCGGAGCGATCATGGCGTCGGCAGGCAGGCTGACGGACGTGATTTTCAGGACACTCGCGGCCCTGGCCGGGGTGTTTACATCCCCGGAAAACCTTTCCGGCCTGGTGGGGCTGGTTAAGATCGGCGGCGATCACCTGGGTACAGGCGTATTGAGCATGGCGGGTTTCGCGGCCCTTATCAGCATAAACCTGGCGGTTTTTAATCTGCTTCCGCTTCCCGTTCTGGATGGCGGCAAAATTCTTATGTATCTTATCGAAAAAATCACGCCGAAAGCGAAAAAACTGCATCTCCCTCTCAGCGCGGCCGGATGGATCGTGATCCTGCTGATGACGATCTATGCCACCGCGCACGACATAGCAAAAATAATATGACCTGATCCGGTACCGCGCTATATGCTGTAGAACACTGCAGCATTATAGCCGAGCGTTTCGTCTCTCACGGTTTTCGATCTGCCGGTATATATGGAGCTCCTGTTTATATGATATATAAGATAATCAAGGCTCGCGCCCAGCTCGAAAGAGACACCCGTACCGGGAAGTATACGCAGGATGATGCGAATCCTGTTATTATTCCCTTCGCATTACCACCGGCAAAATATAACGACTCGTTCTTTTCGCTAAATGACAATATAAACGCTGTGATTTTCGGGGAAAGATAATGAGTCTTTCCTATCGGATACTTCAACGAAAATCCAACCTCGGGCCCAAGGCCGGAAAATTTAGACCTGAAGTCGTATGGGGAGCTATAATAAGCGACATATGACGGCGGAGGAGGCATCAAATACCAATAACCGACACCTATCGTCTTTGATCCCCTTTGTTTAAAATAATACCCCTGGTATCTCACGCCAAAGACAAGGTCGACCTTTTCAATGACTGTCAGGTTGATGGCGATCTTGCTGTCATATTTCTCCAGGGTTCTCTCATAACAGATAAAAGAATTACCCGGCAATCTCATAACTGGAACTAGCGGAAGGTAATAATAATAAAAAAGAGACATTTCAAGAAGAGTTTTATGCGAACTTAAATTTACTAAATTCTTTCGCCTGTCCCTCGCAAATGATCCGGACATGAAAATCTTCAATTTATCATTGATCGCGAATAAAATTTCCGGCTGGTACGACAGCATCGGATGTATGCTTTTATTCTGGTAGAAACCCGTATAAGAATCCCTTTCCCTTCTCCAGACAGGATACCATTTGATCCTGCCAATTCTCAACCCGGCGGTAAATCTCGGCGTTTTTTCTTTTTTCCCGTCCTTTTTGACATCAGTCTTTTTTTCATCTCCCTTCTTTTCATCTCTGACCATCAGCTCCACTGGCCTGCCGTCTCCGAACACGACCCTGGCGGCAAGGTCCCTGTTTATTACCAGGAATATTTTTGAATCATCGGCGGTATACGAAATATAACGCTCCGTGACTTTTTGTATCCTTCCCTTAAGAACGACCCCGTCGTAAAGATAAATGCTGTCAAGGGGCGGCATACCCGTCAGGGTGAACTCCCTGCCGTCGTCATACCTGATTTTTTTGACGCCCTCCACGGGGACCTCCTCGGCCTTTCCCGGTTCAGGTTCGTACCTGATATTTTTATCGTTTATCTGGACGACGCGGCCTTTTAAAACCCTGTCATCCTTCATTATCAATTCGTCAGCGACGGAGTATGATACCAGCGAGAAAATAAATACAAGAAAGGAAATCAATTTTCCTGACGTCATAAATAACTCCCTGATAATGCTTGATTATGAGTACACCTAAAAATCAGAAGTTTCCCTGGCATTATCAATTATAACTCCTGATTTTATCAGATGTTATGCCCACAAGGGAAACCCCTTAAATTATACCCTTTATTATTTCAAAAGGGCAAAAAAAATGCATCATGTTCGAAATCAGCCGCGAGCATGAAATTTCAGCGTCGTCTAAGATCAGTGCCGTCTTGTCCCGGTCTTTTAATAACAAAGCGCGCTCCGTCATTCTTTTCTGTTTTTTAAAATATAACCCGGCATGGATTATTTCAACATAAAATATCCGCTGTCGAAAAAATTATCTCAATGATGCTATGTGCCTGACCTGGGCGGTAAGATTCATGATGTAGGCGTTTCTTTCCTGGAAAATCGTTCCCTTTTCGTCGTATTCCCTGCGCACGATTTCGGATATGGCGGATTCCACGTTTCCTCCGGCGGCGTCCAGGTATTCCTCGAGAATTTTTCTGTACTCGAAGGTAGCGCCGTACGACCTCTCGAGAAAATCCATTGCGTCCTCATCCGTGAAGGCAAAGCCGTGACCTATCGCGATGAACCGCGGCTCAAGGTCGATCATGCGCCGGATGGACCTCAAATAATCCTCGAACGATGACAGAAACTCCACCTGCACCGCGCCGCCGCCCGTCCCCTGCGGCACGCCGGCGGCCTCGCCGGGAAACAGGGCGCGCGTCTCCGGAAAGTAATATGCGAGGCAGTCCCTCGTGTGGCCGGGAACCTCCATCACCCTGCATGTAAGCCCGCCGAGGTCGAATTCGTCCCCTTCCCTGAGCTCGATGTCCAGCCTGATGGGCGTGAGCCGGACGTCCTCGTCGCCGGCGATATCGCCGAAGCTTACCCTCTGGTGCTCAATGAGGCCGTTCATCCTGGCGATGACGGATTCCTTCTGTAAAAGGTCATTGATATAAGGCGCGCCGCCGATTTTTATCGAAGGGATCCGCCTCTTCAGGTAAGGCGCAGATCCAAGATGGTCGTAATGGGAATGCGTGATGAAAAGATAATCCAGCCTGTCCGGCGTCCCCAGGATTTCAGTCAGTGATTTAGTATAAAGCGGTCCGAAAAGGTTTATGCCGCAGTCTATCATCAGGTTCTTTGATGAACCGGTTACCACATAGGCCGGGTACATCGGATTCGCGGCCACATGGACGCGGTCGTATACATTGCCCTGGGAAATCTTTTTCATTGCCATCAACCTCTTTTTTCAAGAGTATGAATCCCCGTGCCGCCGTGTCAATTTTTTTTAATCGTGAAAAAACCGGGTATTACAGAGATATATCAGCGGGGAAAATGAATTTTACAGTCATTTTCTGTTGACAATAAAATATGATATGGTTATCAACGCATTGAATTTACCTGGATTTTAATGTATTAATTATTCTAACGGCATTACATGCAGGAGATCCCCATGACAGAAAAAAACATCGCCGTTCTGCCCGGTGACGGGATAGGCCCGGAGGTTATGGCCGAAGCGATCAAGGTGCTGGAGAAAATAGCGCCCTCATATGATTTGAAATTCAAATTCAAGCACGCGGACGTAGGCGGGGCGGCAATCGACAACCACGGCGAGGCCCTGCCTCAATCAACCGTGGACACATGCAGGAGCTCCGACGCGATCCTTTTCGGTTCGGTAGGAGGACCCAAATGGGAAAAGCTGCCGCCTGAAAAACAGCCGGAGAGAGGCGCTCTCCTGCCTCTGAGGAAACTGTTCAACCTCTACGCAAACCTCAGGCCCGCAATAGTATTCAGTCAGCTCAAGGACGCTTCACCGCTGAAGCAGGAAATAATCGGCGACGGGTTCGACGTCATGATAATAAGGGAGCTGACCGGCGGAATTTATTTCGGCCAGCCCAAGGGAAGGGACGGCGACAGGGCATACGACACGCTGGTTTATACCGTACCGGAAATCGAAAGGATAACGCGCGTGGCTTTCGAGACATCGATGAAAAGAAGGAAAAAACTCACGTCCATCGACAAGGCGAACGTTCTTACGACCATGGTGATGTGGAGGGAGGTCGTTATACGGATTTCCGGAGAATATCCGGACGTGGAGCTTAACCACATGTACGTGGACAACGCGGCAATGCAGCTTGTAAAGAATCCAAGGCAGTTCGACGTCCTGCTGTGCGACAACATGTTCGGCGACATACTGTCCGACGAGGCATCGATGCTGACCGGGTCCCTGGGCATGCTGCCCTCAGCCTCGCTCGCGGATGGGACCTTCGGCCTTTACGAGCCGGCAGGCGGGTCGGCACCGGACATAGCCGGAAAGGGTATCGCCAACCCGATAGCCCAGATACTCTCCGCGGCGATGATGCTCAAGTACAGCTTCGGGCTCGGCAAGGCCTATGATAAAATCTTCGGTTCTATTGAAAAGGTTCTTTCAGACGGCTACAGGACCGCAGATATAATGTCATCCGGGAAAAAACAGATCTGCACAGAAGAAATGGGGGATAAAATCTGCTCCAATTTATAATACTAATTTAATTTATAATTAAATCGGAAGATCCAATATAAAATTTATCTTCATTATTGTATATACAAGCCCATTTTACTTGACTAAAAAAATTAAAGCCACATATGATGGATACGTGAATCACATCCTCATGGAGGCCTGCCGATGAATATTCTCATTGTATTGTTCATTTCAGTCGCTGTTCTAATCCTCGGGTATTTTTTCTACGGGCGCTTCATCGAAAAAAACTTCGATGTTGACGGAACCCATGTCACGCCTTCGGTCGAAATCAACGACGGCGTCGACTACGTCCCCACGCATAAAATTGTCATATTCGGCCACCACTTCGCTTCAATAGCCGGGGGCGGTCCTATCATCGGACCGTGCGTGGGTCTGATTTTCGGTTTCGTTCCCGTCTGGCTCTGGCTCCTTCTAGGAACCGTATTGATTGGCGCGGTCCATGATTACTCAGCGCTCCTTGCATCGATGCGTGAAAAGGGAAAATCCATGGCAGAAATAGCGGAAAAGACCCTGGGAAGGACCGGCTTTCTGCTTTTTATAAGCTTTACGATAGTCATGCTTCTAATGGTGACGTCAGTTTTTCTGACACTTACCACTACCGCGCTGTCGTCGAAGTACCCTGTCGAGTTCTTCGGAACCGGCGATATAGGAATCAGAACAATCGTTGAAAACGGGGTAACATACGCCATTATTGGCGGGATTGCATCGACATCCGTTATTTTTGTTACATGCTGTTCGCCCATCATCGGTTACCTGCTGTACAAGCGCGGCGCCAACGCGTACGTGATGTCGCTGGTCGCAATTGCTGTATGCGCGGTTTCAATTCAATTCGGCCTGATGTTCCCGATAAAAATTGATTCATTCGTATGGATGATCATTCTCTCGATATATACTATATTCGCGGCAGGCGTGCCGGTATGGCTGGTACTGCAGCCCAGGGACTTCACAAACTCGTTCCTCCTTTACGGCGGCATCCTCGCAATGTTCATCGGTGCGGTGATAATGGGATTCAAGGGCGCTGTAATCGAAACGCCCCTCATCAACATGGCCGCCGGTACCGAAAAGCTCGGGTCGCTCTGGCCGATCCTTTTCATTATCGTCGCCTGCGGCGCGATAAGCGGCTTCCATGCCCTGGTTGCCGGCGGAACAACCGCCAAGCAGGTCATGTATGAAAAGCCGGATTCAAGAATCGTCGCTTACGGAGGCATGGCGATCGAGGCCCTGCTCGCGGTAACCGTCATCATCACCATAGCATCGGGACTCAGCTTCGACCAGTACTGCGGCATAGTGTTCCCGTCCGATCCGGGCGTTAAGGACAATCCGGTGCTCGCCTTCGCGCTCGGGGTCGGCGGACTTTTAAACAAGTCAATGGGTCTCCCGATTGTATACGGGGCCGTATTCGGAATAATCATGGTCGAGGGGTTCGTCGTAACGACGCTCGATACGGCTGTCCGTCTGAACAGGTATCTGCTTGAAGAGCTCTGGAAAATGATGCTGAAGAAAGTGCCTAAAATCCTCAACACCTATCTTTTCAATTCGATGCTATGCGTCGTTCTCATGTTCATACTGGCTTATTTCAACGCATTCAGGGAACTCTGGAAGCTCTTCGGAGCGGCCAACCAGCTGCTCGCGGCACTTACCCTGATAACCATAAGCGTATGGCTGATTAAAAAAGGAAAAAAATATCTATACACAATGATTCCCGGCTTATTCATGCTTGTCACCACAGTGGCCGCCCTTGTAATGGTGCTCATGAATGACTATATCCCGAAAGCGAATATCATGCTTGCCGGAGGGGATTTAGTGCTTATCGCCCTTGCCATAGGAGTCATAATTCTCAGCATCAAGCAGTTTATTTCCATGAAAAAATCAGCCGCCTGACTTTTGATCTTTTGATGAAAGCATATAAAAACTCCGGCTTCGTGCCGGAGTTTTTTTAATTGATCCGCTAATAATCCAATACCTTCCTGTTTTACTTTCTGGATATCAATTCGTATTAATTATGAGCACCTGTATAAATCAATTTTTGTGACAGCCCTAATTTATACATTGAAAGTGCCCGTAAGGGAACTTCCTGATTTGATTATTAGAGGTTACCTTATTAAAACCCGGGAGGTAAATGTGTTTATATATACAACAGTTAATCTTGATTTATCACTGCTGCAGGAACTGTCCGCAACGGCCGGCAGGATAAAGATATCAAAAAGCGAACTTGTTTCACGCTTGATTATCATGTTCATGAAAAAAAATAATATGAAGATCAGAATGTTTCAAAGAGTCATTTATCAGGAAAGAAAATTGGAATCATCCTGGCACAGGCTGCATATAAATATAAAACCGCAAGTATACGAATATTGCCTTGATTTAAGAAAGCTATATAAGATGTCTGTATCAAATATCATCGCTTACGCTTTAAAAAATTTTTTATTTGGAGTCGAGGCGGATATTAAAACTGGTCGAACCGATAACTATTGTTTAAGCTATGTTTTTTATTTGAATGTAAACAATGATGTCTTTTCATTCACTTTATTTTGGGATTTACCTGATAAAAAACTGGGTTCTCTATTCAATAATGAATCTGTTATTATTGAACGAAGGTGAAACTCTAAAAAAATAGATAATAATGTAAAACTGCTGAAAAAAATCGGCATTTCTTATTTTTCATGATATTCTAAGCCTGATTTATTGAAGTGTACATAAATAATATTGACAATAATTAAATTTAATCCCTTTTTGCCATAACAAGGTATTAAATCAACAGGGGAAACGCCGATGTCTTACGAAAGCCTGAAAAAAAACGATCCGGAAATTTTTGAAATAGTCCAGATGGAAAGCAAAAGGCAGGAGGATAACCTAATCTTGATAGCTTCGGAGAATTACGTCTCAAGGGCTGTCCTAGAGGCATCATCATGCACTATGACCAATAAATATGCCGAAGGCTATCCCGGCAAAAGATATTACAACGGATGCCAGTGCGTCGACCAGGCCGAAAGCATGGCGATCGATAGAATAAAAAAACTTTTCGGTGCGGCCGCTGCAAATGTTCAGCCTCATAGTGGTGCCCAGGCCAATATGGCAGTCATGATGTCAGCAATCAAGCCGGGTGAAACATTCATGGGTATGAACCTTGCCCACGGCGGTCACCTTTCCCATGGATCGCCGAAAAACTTCTCAGGAATGTATTTCAATGTTGTATCATACGGCGTAAAAAAAGATACAAATATAATCGATTATGATGAGGTTGTGAAAAACGCCAGGGAGCATCGGCCCAAACTCATAATAGCCGGAGCCTCGGCTTATCCGAGGATTATCGACTTTGCAAAATTCAAGGAAATCGCAGATGAAATAGGCGCCAAGTTCATGGTGGACATCGCCCACATTGCCGGGCTTATTGCCGCAGGCGAGCACCCCTCCCCGGTGCCATATGCTGATTACGTCACGATGACGACCCATAAAACACTTCGCGGCCCAAGGGGCGGTGTGATTCTCGGCAAAGGCGAATACGAAAAAGACCTGAATAGTTATATGTTTCCTGGCGTGCAGGGTGGTCCGCTGATGCATACGATCGCCGCAAAGGCAGTCTGCTTCAAAGAGGCCCTGTCTCCGTCATTCAAGGAATACCAGAAACAGGTCATAAAAAACGCGAAGGCTCTCGCGGATACACTCCTCTCCAGCGGCTTGAACCTCGTCTCGGGCGGAACCGACAATCATCTCATGCTGGTTGATTTGAGAAATAAGGGTCTTACCGGAAAAGATGTCGCGAACAGGCTGGATGAAGCAGGAATAACATGCAATAAAAACGGCGTTCCGTTCGATGACAAGTCTCCCTTTATTACCAGCGGAATAAGGCTCGGCAGCCCGGCATTGACGACCAGAGGACTGAAGGAAGATGAATTCAAAAAAATTGGAAAAATGATAACCGATATTATCGGGAACATATCCGACGACGGCGTTCTGAAGAGAGTCAGGGGGGAAGTGTCGGAAATCTGCAAAACACATCCAACAGAAATGCTGAGACTTTAAAAATTGATGCGCATTGTATTTAAAGCCATAGCTTTATCATGCTTCGCGGCTGTTTTCATCATCGGGTGCAATTTTTCCTCAAACATTAAAAGCATCCCGGGTATAACATTCGTAATAACAGGAAATACAAGCCCGTCTTCGCCCTTTACCGGTTTCACGGAAAGGCTCTCCCAGCTTATAGACAAAATAAACAGGGAAAACCCGGTCCTGGTCATCCATACAGGAAATTTGATCCAGGGCGGAAACGAGTCGATGGGGATCAAGGACAAGGATATCAAACGCCAATTTAAAATATTCAAATCACGCTTTTCAAAGCTGAATTCGATTTTATACACAGCCGCGGGAGAAAAGGACTATTATAATTCATCAACAGATTTCTATACCAGAAACACAGGGAGAAATCTGAACTATTCCTTCAATTACGGAGGAATTCATTTTATAATCTTTAATACGGTGGGCGAGGACTTTCCCGCCCCTTCTAAAAAAACGATGAAATGGCTGAAAAACGATCTTGAAAGGAACAGGGAATCCTCCGCTATATTCGTCTTTACGAATCAGCCTGTCATCTCCCATCCGAGAATTAAAACGTCCTACAGGGAATTTGATGAGCTCCATAAACTCTTTTCCGCATACCCGGTTAAGGCCGTGATATCAGGTAATCCCGTGGAATACCTTGAAACCAAAAAGGACAATATTTTTTATATCATCGCGGGATGCGGAGGCTTTACCGAGGAGGACAAATACAGGTACTGCAGCCAGTTTTTTACCCTTGTAATAAAAAACAACGAAATCACGATATCAGGAAAAAAAATATAACCCGGAATTCCTCTTTAATAATGCCCGGCCGGGCTTCTATCACTTTAATTTTATCGGACCCTGATAAAATATAAATTGACACCCACGCAACCAGCTTTCTAGAATAAATCCATCCTCGGCAGCAGGGGCGTTATCCGGACCTTGTGTCGATTATTAAAAAACAACCTTGCACCGAAGAATTAAATCGCCTGAGACACGCTTTGAAAAAACCTGGGGTTAAATAAAATGACACCGAAACTCAGTCTCACCGAACTTCACGATGCCATCAGGGAGCTCACCGAGATTGAATCCGAACTGGGTAGAAACATCGAGACCACCATGTGGATCAGCGATCCGCATGGCGCCGGAGAAAGATTCGTTTCAATACTCAAGGGAAGGTTCGGACTCATATGGAGGACCCTTCAGGAAGCCCTGCCCAAAACCTTTTCAGTGGAAAAACTGGATTATCTTGATCATATCATCCAGAAGGAAAAATACTTCGTGTCAGAAAACTTCTTCATGGAGAGGCAGGACGTAATTTCTTCACTGGCAAAAATTATCAGATACAGGGTCGATGATGTCGTGGATTTCGACCATATAAGGGGCCATATCAACAGCGACCTCAGGGTTGTTCTTGAAAACCTGATTTTGAATTACCCGGTTCCGAACATAGTATACGAAAATATTCTCATAACTGACAATGTGATCACCGCCCTCGCAAAGATTGTCAAACTCGTCATCCTTGGACAATTGATCGTACTCGGGGATGTTTTCGACCGCGGAGACGAGCCTGATAAAATACTCAGGATCCTTTCCCAGAAAGAAATAAAGCCGTACGTAAAATTCGTATGGGGAAACCACGACATCCTGTGGATGGGCGCCGCGGCGGGAAATAAATCCCTTATCGCGGAGGCGCTGAGAATCAGCGTAAGATACGATAACCTGGCCTTTATTGAAAGGCTTGGCATCAATCTTTCCAGGATCAAGGAGCTTGCGGAAAAACTGTATCCCGGAGATATCACCGGCAAATTCAAGGCAAAACAGGAAATATCCCGCAAGATGGAAAAGACGCTTGCCATGATCCAGTTCAAGCTTGAGGAAAAAACCATCAAGCAGTATCCTCAGCTTCAAATGGAACCACGTCTCAATCTTGAAAAACTCGCCGACATGCTGAAAAAAGGCGAAACCGACGGACTCACAGACTCTCATTTCCCGACCATCGACCTCTACGATCCCCTGAAGCTGACCAAGGAAGAAGAAAAGATAATAAACGACCTTGCCAAACAATTCACAAGCAGCCCTCAGATAAAAAGATTGATGAAGTACCTCTTCGAGGAAGGAAAGCTTTACCATATTAATAACTACATACTGAACGTTCACGCGCTGATTCCTTCCACTGCCGACGGCCAATTCGATGAAATTTATGGAAAAAAAGGAAAGGAGCTGTTCGACCACCTGGAACAGATGATTAAAGACGTGGGCAGGATTTACCTTGAGGGCAGCGAACAGGAACCATTCAATCTTGCCGTCATGTTCTATCTGTGGTGCGGACCGAAATCACCGTTTTTCGGAAAACACGCCATGAAAACTTTCGAAAGATATTTTTACAAGGACAAAGAAACGCATAAGGAAAAGCTCCTGTACTGGGGCGAAAACATCAAGAAAAAAGAGTTCATGGATTTGATTATGAATGATTTCGGCACTGAGAGAATTGTTTACGGTCACACCCCGGTCGATATAACAAAAGGGGAAAAAATAGCTTCAACGGACGGAAGGGCGATAAATATCGATGGCGGATTCTCGGAGGCCTATCTTGCCAGGGGTCATGCGCTTATACACACGCCCTATTCGATATATGCAATTATACTTCCCACACCGGACGAGATAATAGAGGCCAAAGACAAGATGGAACCCGCAAAACTGATGTTTGAAAAAATAGCGACCTTTGAAAAACCGAAAAAAATAAAAGATACATTCAGGGGCAACCAGCTGATTAAAAGGAGGGATGAACTGCTCAAGACAATCAAGCAGCCATCCCGTTGATTCCTTTATTAAAACTTCTGACCCTTTCCGCCTTTCTTTATCAATTTTCTATTCAGGGGTATCCCTTCATATGCATGCTCAAGAACCATAAGCGCATCATCATAGGTTATTTCTTCGGTATTGTAAACCTTGCTCCCATCCCCGATAGCCGTTTTGGCTATCAATGGCAATGTTTCCTTTGGAACCAACTGCTTTCCGCTTCTGTCCGTGATTTCCTTGAGGTTCCTGAAATGTCTCCCTCCTGTAGCGTCGTGAAGATCCTGGTTCAGCTGCCTGATGCAGGCTACGGCCTTTTCAGGTCTCGCTTTCTTCGGCGTTTCAGCGAAAACCTCTGCGCCGGCGATCGGATAAAGAAGATCTCCAATCAAATCGCCAACCTTGTGAAAATTGTATTCGAGACCATAAGGCAAAAATATGCTCATGCACGCTCCATGCGGTACGTGGCATACGCCGCCAGTTGCGTGGCCCAGGTTGTGTACCAGGCCCACCATTGAATTTGAAAAAGATAATCCTGCAAGCGCTGAAGCATTGGCAAGGGCCAGTCTTCCATTCAAATCATTCGGGTTTTTTACTACTTTAAGAAGGTTCTGGCTTACGAGCTGAATGGCCTGAAGCGCGGAAGTATCGCTCAACGGATTCTTCGCGAGCCCTATGTAAGCCTCGCATGCGTGCGTAAATGCGTCCATCCCCGTCGGGGCGGTCAGAAACGGAGGTAGAGTTTTTGTCATCCTTGGATCGAGAACCGCTATATCCGGCAGAAGAAAATACGAAGGAAATGCCATCTTTATATTTCTATCCTTGTCGGCGATGACGGCAACGAGAGTCATTTCTGACCCGGTTCCGGAAGTTGTCGGGACGGCTATAAGCGGTTTCAGCTTCTGCTTGACGGAACCCGAACCGCAGTAATCGAGCAGATTGTTGCCGCCCAGTGAAACCAATATATTCACGCCCTTTGCCGTGTCTATCGGGGAGCCGCCGCCCACGACGATTATCGAATCGCATCCCTTGCTCCTGTATATCTTGGCTATGGCGTTGACTACCTTGTAATCGGAATCCGCGGGAACATCGTCATAGATGGCGCCTATCTTGACCTTTTTCCCTACAGCACCGGATACGAGCTTTATGAGTCCGGCTCCTGAAACGCCCTTGTCGGTTATAATCATCGGCCTGAAAGAGTTCATCCTTGCAAGCGCTCCCGGAATCTTTTCCAGGGCCTTCTGGCCGGAAATCGTTTTTACCCTGCAGCAGAATTCATAATAACTTGGAAGTATCATATCTGACTCCTATTGATGGTTTTTTTCAGCCTAAACGGTAAAGGTCCTAACATAAATCAGGATCCTGTTGATGTGCTTTCTGACCGGGGAAAGTTCCGACCACTTCGGGTACCTCTTAACCGCCAGCTTGGTTATGATTTTTGGAAGCAGGTAAACCTCAACAAGATCGAGAACCCTGACTATCGCCAGCGCATTGGTTAGATCGCCGTCAACGATAAACCTGTCATGGGCGAAGGCCACAGTTGTCGATTCCTGAAAACTGAAAACCAGGAAGGCCACCTCCATGTTTTTTATTCCCATTTTCAGATCCAGCTTTTTCCCTGCAGGGTTCCATCCCATATATTTCACTTTGCCCTTCTCGTTCTTTCCGACTATCATGTAAGGGCCGTTCGGAAGTATCCCGAGACTGAAGGTAAATCCATCGGGCAGATCCTCGAATTCCTTTTTTATAGTTTTATCGATCCTGGATGCGGCCTGCATCGCCCTTCCGACGATGAAGAGCATCACTGCGATATATATTTTCTTAATGTACTTGACCCCTGGCTTGATTTCCGGATACTTATTAATGTTCATTTCAGACTCCTCTACCTTTATTAAATAAAAGATTTTCCTTCGTAAGCGTGCTGTAGCACATCCAGGCAGACCTGTTCCTTGTACTTCTTTCCGCTCGCATTAAAAGCTATTTTTGCGGCTTCATTCAAATGATATTCGGGTATTTTCATGTCTGACAGTTTTTCCGGAAGTGCGCCCTTGAGGCTTTTTATCAAATTTTTAATCAGCCCGAGCGACCGGACCGCCATCTCCTTTTCAGGGGTCTTAACGTATTCATCAAGGCCTGCAAGCGCGAGAAGAAGTTCGCCCCTGATCTCAAGCTTTTTACTGATCTTATATTCAAGTCCGAAAGGCAGAAGCACGCCCATCATGGTTCCGCGGTTGTGGCCCGTAATGCTTGAAAGGGCATCCGCGATCGTATGGATCAGCCCGGCCGGCGCGTTGGCAAATGTTATTCCTGCCATCACCGCCGCGTTGGCAAGGGCAAGTCCGGCCCTGGCGTTTCCGAGACTCTTTACGCCCTTCGCGAGGTTTTCATATATGAATTGTATCGCCGAGTGAGCGTATGTGTCGCTGACCGGATTGTAGTGCGCGACAGACGACGCCTCAATCGCGTGCGTAAGGGCCGTCATCGCGGTTGATACGACGCATTCCCTGCAGCAGCCTTTTGTGGCGCGTGGATCCATTGCTATGATGTCCGGGTATAAAAAATCCGACTTTATGATCCTGTGGTCTATGCAGGCGACATTGGTCATCTCCGTGCCATCGGAATATGAAACCGGTATGTATACGAAGGGCTTCAGCCTGGTTTTAACCTTGCCCTCTCCGATGAAGGACAGGAGATCTTCATTTTTCTCGGATACCATTATGTTGACGCCTTTCGCGACATCGGCAACCGATCCCCCCCCGAAGGCTATTATTGAATCGCAGCCCCTGCCCTTGAACAGGATTGACAGCTCCTTCGCGAGCGAAAAGCTTGAATGCTCCGGTACCTCATCGAAGATGCCTCCGATAATGGTGTTTGAATCATAAAAAGCTTTTGCGAGCACCCTGTCCAGCTTCGCACCGCTTACCGCCTTGCTGGTTACCACAAGGGGCTTTCTGGAATTGAAGCCGTCCAGTTCAATTGGAATGTGTTCCAGGGCCTTTTTGCCGGATATTATTTTCGCCTGGTTAAGGAATTCAAAGTATTCTGGAGTTTGCATTTTGTCCCTCGCGTATATTAAATCTTACGGGATATCCGGCCCGGGTAAATCCCCGGGTCGGATAATTATCACTATTTTTTTACGATCCCGAGTCTTTTCAGCGTTCTGTCTTTGGGGATGCCGTTTTTATCATAGCCCCTGATCTTGTAGTATTTTCCGAGCATCCTGTCTATTGGAACGACTTTCTCCTTCGGATCGCATTTTCTTCCCTCGTAAAGCAGCCTGTCCGGAAGCGTATCGTCTTTTTTCGATATCCCCTCCCTAGTGTTCATATACCTTTCAAGAACATGCACCCTTTCCCCGATCTTCATGAACTTGCGCATGCTTAAAAGAGGAATATATGTTTTACCCACTATCGAATACCAGATCTCGGGCCACAGGCTCACGTCCATGAGGCTTAGGGCAATGGGCGTGAGATTCTGCGTGAGAAGCTTGAGCATCGGTACCGGCGTAAACTTTATTAGCGGCGGCTCAAGGAAAACAGCGAAGGCCGTAAACTGGCATATGTGCAGCGAGTTTACCGCCGCAAATATGTTTTCCATGAACTTGACCATGGTCGGCTTGCCCCTCTTGGCATTCGGGCTGGCCATGTTGAAATAGGCCTCGAGGGTGAAAAGCGTTGTTGAAAGATGGCAGGCGCCCCTGTTAGCCACGGCATATGAAAGGCCGTGCCCTATCGCGCCCCTCGGGTCATACGCGGCCATTTCGAGTCCCTTGACATGGATTGCAAAATCCTCGCCGCCGTATTTTTTCGAAAGCGCCTTCGAACCCAGACCGAGTTCCTTGCCCAGGCCCCTTCCGTGGCCGATATCCTTGAGCATCTGGGACACTCCTTCCTTCGAGCCGAATTTAAGGTTCGAATTTATCAGGCCTTTTTCAGTGGCCTCCATGACCCAGGCCAGCGTTCCGCCGGCCGAAATCGTGTCCATGCCGACCTCGGTGCAGATATCGTTCCATTCCGAAATCGCAACCGGGTCGAAAATTTCAAGATTCGATCCCATCAGCCCGGTTGTTTCATATTCCGGCACCTGCCTGTAGTTGCCGTCAAAATTTCCTTTATGACCGCAGAGTATCGTACAGGGTCTGCAGGTGGAATACTTGGTGTCGTGTTTTTCCGCCATGGTCTCGCCGCTGATCTT
The DNA here is from genome assembly GCA_025457915.1 of Spirochaetota bacterium. Classification (GTDB taxonomy): domain Bacteria; phylum Spirochaetota; class UBA4802; order UBA4802; family UBA5550; genus JALOTL01. The sequence continues at coordinate 98,610 of JALOTL010000015.1, forward strand.
ATGGGCCTCGCCATGCGACCCACCCGTAAAGTTCCTGACGGGCAGTATTCCGGCGGCATTGGAAAGATTTACATTGGCATTCGTGCCGAAGTTCCTGTAGCTGCCGGATGTGATGCTGTTCGAATTGATGTACCTGTTGAATTTATTTTTTACCCTGTCGAACCTTTTCTGCTTTTTGGGAACTATTTTAAATTCTTTTCCCTTTGCCACGATGGCTTTGAGGTTTTTAGATCCCATCACGGCCCCCATGCCCCCCCTTCCGAGGAACCTGTGGCCGGAACATATATTGGCATACCTTACGAGGTTTTCCCCTGCCGGTCCTATCACTACTGCGCCGGAACCGATTTTTTCGAGGACCTCCTGTGTCTTCTGCGTGTCCTTCCCCCACAGCGATTTGGCGTTTTCAAATTTAACGCCCTTTGAATCGATATATAAGTAAACCGGTTTGCTCGCCCTTCCCTTGACGATTATTGCGTCCCATCCGGAAGTTTTCAGCGCCATTCCGAAAGGACCCCCGCATGAGGCGGCGGTCATAATGCCGGTTTGAGGGGATTTCGTGACGGCATCGAACCTGCCGGAACATGGTGCGCCTGTCCCCATGAGCGCGCCCATGCAAAAAGCGATCATATTTTCCTCTCCCAGAGGATCTACACCGGCCCTCATCCTGTCGTACAGGAATTTAAGTCCCATGCCCTTTCCGCCCAGAAACATGTTCCTGTCTTTTTTTGATATCTCGAAAACCTCAAACTTCTGTTTTGTAAGGTCTATCTCAAGACATCGGTTGCTTGTTCCAATAATTTCTTGCATAGGTCGTCTCCAAATCTCTTTATTTATTTAATTAATCATCCACCGCCTGACACCTTGAGGCAGGAAACCTCATCGTTATCATTCAGTTTCGCCCAGGCACTTATCCTCTCGCCATTTCTGAAGATTGCGAATCTTGATACCTTTTTAAGTCCGAATCCGACGAGCACGGATCTGAGCCTTTTTCTGCCGGGTAGTTTGATTTCAACTCCTTCAGCCGGATTATAATTTAAAAGACCGAGCTCTTTATCTATCCCGGAAAAAAATTTGATTCTTACTTTAATTTCTTTTCCCATCACGTCAAAGCCGATCGACATCAAAACGCATGCATGAATCAAAAAATTGAACAAATCTTCTAAAGGGATCGCTGATTTACGCTAGGGCCTTTTAATATTAATTTCAACTAAAATTTTATTATTAGCCCAGTTAATGAAGACTATTCTGTTGTTTTGTTAAACAGGTTATGATAACATGTATAAAATTACATGTCACGCCAAAAACAGAATGATCTGTTTTTGTCCACAATAGGGGGTTGATATCTGGAATATTAAATCGAGGCTATAAAACGCTTTATCTGCAATCTCATTTAAAAAGCCTGAACAGCCTTTTTTTGATTCCCCTGAATGAAAAAAGCGACGGATCCGAATAAAACCCGCCTGAAAGGGGGAATTCCTCCCCTTCCCTTGAATATGAGAAGGTCTCCCTGGGGACTATTGTCTTCTTCCCGGACCTGTCTATTCTCATGTAGACCCCGAATTCAGGAACCAGGTCCTTGAAGTATTTGATCGCGAAACCCATTGGAATCCCGGCGGAAACAATCTCCTTTTCCGCTTCCTTCAGGACGATGTACTTGATTTTTTCAAGATGCCATCTAACGCCGCCGATCTGGCCGGTCCAGAAATCAGGATAAAGGGTGCAGATGTGATACCAGAATTCCGGCGTATAAAACATCCTGTGGCCGTGAAGAAACGCGTTCCTGTGGAAGCCGTAGGGTGTCCAGAACTCTATGGTCGCGCCGTCCGCCGCGACCCTGCTTACCTCGTTAAGGAAAAAAACAGGGTCCTCAACATGCTCGAGAAAATGGGCCGAGTAAAAGTAGTCGGCGCTCTTGTCCGGGAAGGGCATCTTTTCCCTGCTCAGGTCCAGAACGTGATCCACGCCGGGAAATTTTTCAATATCCACACCGACAAAACCTTCTTTTTTTGCGCTGCCGCATCCCGCGTCTATTTTTAACATTCCCGCACCCTACCGTTATTTTTTCCCGACCGCAACCGTTATAAGGCCGCAACAGACGCCGTCATTTTTGGAAACGACGCGTTCCGCCCGGCCACCTGCATATAAACATATGATAATCGAAAAAAAGGCGGTCGTGTCAAGAATAAAAAACCGCGGGCTGCAAGGCTTGCCGGCTCACCTGTTCTCCTTCACGAAAAACAAAAGGAGCGTCATTGATACTGCCGCGAGAAACGCGCCGAACCCGAAAGCGGCCGCCGCTCCGAAAAACTTGTAGATGAACCCGAAGATGACGCTTGAGGGCAGGGCGCCGAATCCCACGCAGAAATTATACATGCCGAACGCGCTCCCCGCATTCTCGCCCCTGACCATGTCCGCAACGAAGGCCTTTTCCACGCCCTCGGTCAGGGCGTAATACAGCGCGTACACGGCGAAAAGCGCGAAGATCGCAGGAAGCCTTTTATCTCCAGGAAGCATGTCGACGAAAGCGAAACCGGCGTAGACCGCGGCATAGACGATCCATCCGGCGGTTATCACCCTTTTCCTTCCGATCCTGTCGGAAAGACTGCCGAAGGGAGTGGAGAATAAAACCTTTATCACGTGAAAAAACGCCCATATAAGAGGCAGGATAAGAATGTTCAGCACGGTCTTCCTCGCCTCGACCCCGTTAAACATTTCCACGATGTTTTTCACCGGACCTATACCGCATAAAATCGTCTCCATGACGCCGGAGTCATGAAGGGCCTCTCCGGCCCTGAACAAAAGGAAGGCATCGGAAGAATTTCCCAGCGTGAAAAGCGTTATGACAAACAGGTACATCCTGAAATTGCCGTCAAACAGCCCCAGGGAAAACCTGAACTCCGACGATCCGCCGGCCGGTTCCCTCCTGTCCCTTACGAAAAACAGGAGCACCGCAAAGGCGAGCATTCCCGGGATAAGCGCCAGGCCGAACATCATCCTGAGCGCCGTTTCAGGATTCGAAACGCCGAATCCCAGAAAAAGGACCATCAGGACCGCGATTGCCATAATCGGGCCCGCTACTGCGCCGGCATGGTCCATCGCCCTGTGAAACCCGAAGGCCCTTCCCCTCTGGCCTTCTTCAACCGTAAGGGTTATCAGAGCGTCCCGGGGGGCGGTCCTGATGCCCTTGCCTACCCTGTCCGACATCCTCACGAACACTATCTGCCATGCCTGGGTCACGAAAGCGATCAACGGTCTGGACAGCCCGGATATCCCGTATCCGATCAAAACAAAAAGCTTCCTTTTTCGCAACCTGTCTGATAAAATTCCGACAAGGAGCTTCAGCATGCTGGAAGTTGTCTCGGCCACGCCTTCTATGAAGCCCAGTACTACGGGTCCGGATCCGAGCGCGGAGATGAAAATCGGAATAAGGGGATAGATCATTTCCGAACTGGCGTCCGTCAGGAAGCTGACAAGCCCGAGCATTATTACGTTTACCGGTATGCGTCTGTTTCCGTTTTTCATGGCAGGCTCCGAAAAAAATCTGGAAATATTGATCCACGGCAAACCGGCAGGTCAAGATATAAACGGCGCCATCCGAATTAATTATTTGCAATTAAAACGCATAATACTGTAATATCGAAAAAACACCCCGGGTAAACCCGCATGGAAAAAAAAACGATAAAACTCCTTGCCGCCCTGATAAGACACATGGGATCAAAAAACATGAACAGGGACATGATCGGGTTCAGCATAGAATCCGGCGAGCTTGAAATTAAAAGGGACGATGTCATGCTGTACGCGGAAGCCACCGGAGACCGGATGGACCGATACGGCGGCGATAAGCCGGAAGCGCCCCCTTTTTTCATATCAAAACTCCTCTTCCCGTTCATCAGTGAAATAATCATCCATCCGGACCTGAACTTCAATCTGCTGAAAATGGTGCACGCGACCCTCGAGGCGTCGTGGAACGGCCGGATCCGTACCGGCGATCTTGTGAAAATAAAAATTATGGTGAAAAACATATTCGACACCCCGGCCGGCGAAATGATCGAGATAGCGGGGAGCTGTCTGAAGGATGGAAGGACCGCGGTCGAGGGTATAATGGGCTTCCTGGTCAGGAAAAAAACAGCAGCGCACAGGCCGGTCAGCCATGAATCCGAGCGGTTCAGGGAGATCGCCAGGCTTGATGCCGCGACTGCCAGGGGCCAGGAGTTAAAATACGCCGGTGCCTCCGGCGACAACAATTTCATCCATACCAGCCCCATTCTTGCAAGGCTGGCCGGATTGCCCGGCACGATTATGCAGGGCGTCTGCGTTACGGCAATATGCGCGAACTCGCTCGCGGACAGGCTCGCCGGCGGCGATACCGGAAGGCTGGCAGGAATCAGTGTCAGGTTCTCCAGGCCCGTGATTCCCGGAGACAGGCTTTCGATCGCGGTCTACGAATCGGACGTTAAAAATGAATATCCCTTCGAGGTCTTCGGCCCGACCGGCAGGCAGGTTTTGAGAAACGGGCTCCTGAGGCTTAAATAAAGGTCTGATCAGATGGCGATCCAGCCGCAACAAAAATATAAAATATTTCATGTCGCCGGAATTGCGGCATCTCCAGAAAAAAAATTTTAATATCATTTATTCTTCAAATAATCAAGCGTCTCCGTTATCCCCCGGATAAGATCCTCTCGGGAATGATGATATCCGATTTCCCTGCCCGCCTTTGACGAGTCGATATAATGGAACGCTGACCCGAGAAGGGCCTGTTGCCTGTTGATCATTACCCTCATCGCCGAAAGCATTCCCGCGAATCCCGAAGTAAGGCGCATCACCGGCAGCCGCGGCACCTTCATGCCGAATTGACGGGCCACGGACCTCACCAGAAGGGCGAAGTCCTTCATCGACATGTTTTCACCCCCGAGGAGATACCTCCCCCCCGGTTTCCCGTTTTCAAGCGCCAGCACTATCCCGCCGGCGACAGTTCCGGCGGACGCATAACTCGCCCCGCCGGACAGAACGGGAAGGCCCTTCATTATATTCGCAATCAGCTTCACGTTCGTGGTAGTGGCCCGGCCTTTTATCCCGCCGACAAGGGACCCCGGCTCAACGATAACGGCCGGCACCCCCTTATTGGAACAGGCTTCCATGACGAGATCCTCCGCTTCCCTCTTTACGTCGCAATAAACCGAGAGCCCCTTTTTATACAGGTCCGTCCCCTCGTCTATCAATGTTCCGGCTTCCGGCTCCCGTTCAAAAAAACCCCTTGAAGAGACGCTGCCGCAAAAAACGGTTTTTTTCAATATGCCTTCTTTTTTAAGCAATACGGCTATATCCATGAATCCGCGGGCCGTATCCACGTTGAACCTTTTCGATGTTTCATAATCATGATGGTAGTCTACCGAACCCGCAAGCGATATCAATAACCCCGTTCCATCACCCGTCAGCGCCCTGCCGATTCTCGAGACGCCGCCAGGGTCGAGAAGATCGCCCTCGATGAATCCCCGCACAAGTCCGGAAATGACCCCTTTATCTGAACCGGGCAAAACGAGCGCCGATACATCATACCCGCCGGCAGCCAGTCCGGCGCAGACCCTCGCACCGATGAAACCGTTCGCTCCGGCCACGAATACTTTTTTCCCCATGCACGACCGCCTCTGATGAAAATTTATCTTTACAACAGAACACTCCCCTGTCACTTATAATACCGGAAAACAGTCCATCAAGCAATAAAAGACATAATGAACAGCATAAAAGAAATAACCGGTCTCCTTAAGGCGGTGGGAGCGGATGAGAAATTTATCCGTGATTATATTGAAGGTCTATCCGCGCTCGGGAGCGGTTACGGCCGGTTCGAGGTGAACCCGGAGCCGAGATATGATACGGGAGACCATCCGGCGGGGTTCGTGGACGCGGAATGCGAATTCGCCGCCCGCCATATCAGGAATAAATCGCCGGAACGCATCCTTGACGTGGGATCATACAGGGGATTCATCATAGGGATGCTGGCCGGCTACGGGGTCACCACCCTGGACGTCAGGGGAAGGAAATCGTCCCTTGAAAACGAGACCGTCATCACATGCGACGCGAAAAGCATACCCGTGCCGGACGGCTCATTCGACGCGGTCGTTTCCCTGTGCGCCTTGGAGCATTTCGGCCTCGGCAGGTACGGCGACGAATTCGATCCCGACGGGGACGTAAAGTCATTCAGGGAAATGATAAGGGTCCTCAGGCCGGGGGGGATACTGGTCTTCACCACGACCATCACCGCGATGGCCCCGTCCATATCATTCAACGCCCACAGGATTTACGACAGGCCGGCCCTGCATTCATACTGCGCCGGGCTTGCGCCCCTGGAGGAAAAATATTACAGCCTCTTGCGAAAATCCTTCTGCGATTTTGACGGGGTCACGAAACATCCGAGGGCCTGGGACGTATACATGGGATGCTGGGAAAAAAAGGCATGATGTCTGCATAATTTTATTAAAGCTGTTTGACAAAAATTCTCCATCCGTCATATAAACCATATCCGGATTTATAAATCGAACCAGATATCATGGGAAAACAGGAATTATTAAAACAGTCCAAGATAAGCATCATTCTCGATTCTTACGACGACATCTTCTCCGACTTCGATCCGAGGTTTTACTCGGAGAGGTCTCTTTCTGACGACTTTTTGAATGAAACAAAAAAAGTCTGCAGGGGCAAAAATTTCATCTATTCTTCCCTCCAGCTGATGCTCCCGACTAAAATGAGGGATAAAAAGTACGAAGACATGATAGCCGACAGGCTTCACAGGTACTTTGAGAAGCATTATTATTCAACCATGGAGGAAATAAAAGCGCAGAGGAAACGGGGCGCCGTATTCATGGCCTGCGGCGTCATTTTGATGTCTTTAGCCACCTACCTGTCTCTCGAGGGCGGAAAATCCTTCATCATGAACTTTTTAAGGGTCCTTGTCGAACCGGGCGGATGGTTTTGCCTGTGGAACGGCTTCGACCAGATAATATTCGCGCCGAATCAGAAAAAAACGGACCTGTCCTTTTTCGATACCATGTCAAAAATTGACATAAATTTCATCCCCTTTTAATATAAGGGAACCTCTGATAATCAAATCAGGATGTTCCCCTGTAGGCAAATTTGGGCGGTCACAAAGGATGCCCCTGACAGCAGGCCCGTTTACAGGAATTTCTTCTCGAAATCAAGCCTTCCATAAATCTTATCGTCTATCCTTTTAGCCCCGGGCTGCGCCTGGTTATTGTATTTCCTTGAAAAACCCGCTAAAATAAAAAATCCCCATCTGTCGCACTGGTCCCTGAATAGTCTCAGCCTGAAATGGCTTTCAATCTGCGTCCTGTATCTGGTATAGTTATCGAAGACGGGAACGTAAAAAAAGGAGGCTTTCATCTCGATCAGGTCCTCCCAGGGAGTTATAATTATCCTGCCCCTGTATGAGGCCCTCCACTGGCTCTTTGGAGATCCCTCCTTGTGCTTTTTGTAATAATCCGCGATATCATAAATCGTCAGATTCTGGACCTTCGAGAAATCCGTTGATTTGTATTTATACCTGACAAACTGCTCGTATTGATACAGGGGGGCGGCGCTGGCGTCGGTCTGGAGGTACCTGTTGCGAATTAAAACTAATTTTGCGCCGAATCCGGTATTGGTGCGCAATTTAATCTTCTGCCTGAGGTCGTCGTAAAACTCAGAAAACACGAAAAGCTCGATCCTTTGGGAAACGAACCTGTCCAGTCTTATAATTTCTTCCCCGTTGTTTTCATTCTGTTTCCTGTTGAATTCTCCGTAAAATCTCTTGCAGGAGGTTAAAATCTCCGTGATTCCATCGTTATAATTAATGGATATAAGACCGTTCGTGCTGAAGGTATTGGTATTGCCGATTTTTTTTTCAAAAAAACCGCCCGCGGTTAACCTGCACCTGTCCTTCGTCCTCTCTTTAAGATCGTCTGTTGATATGACATCGTAGAAAAATCCCGGCTTTTCCTCTCCAGTGTTCTTTTCAATTTTATTTTTTTCCTGTTCGCCGGCTTTTTTTCCGTTTTCCACCCGGGGTTTTTCCGTCACAACGGCTTTTTCATCCGTCTGTGACAGCAATTCACTGGAATTGAGGAGTAGAATTATTGAAAAGGATGCCTGTAAAATGGTATTCAGGACTGAAAAGCGCCCGGATTTTATTCTTTTTATTCTCTGGTGGCTTAAAGGATACATAAATTTGAATTAATGCTGAAAGAATCACGGATTATTTTATGAGACATGATTAAACCGGCATGGAAATTCACTGATATTTATTAAAAATAAAGGCGGGTTATTCCCCGCCTTTATTTCAGAAGCTAGCCGATATGCTATTTCTTTTTCGTTGTCTTCTTCGTGGTTTTTGCACCAGCTTTTTTGGTCGTCTTTTTGGTGGTGGATTTTTTTGTGACGGCTTTTGGCATTGTAGTTACTCCTGATTTTTTTTATTTTTATCAGCCTGGTTTTTTTTTCGATCAAAAATAAAATTTTTTCAAGAAAAAAATGGTTTGAAGGAAAAAAATTTAATTTTTTATTTTTAAAAATGATCCGGTAAAAAAATTCAACATCATCCGTTGACGGTTTCAATGTTGAATGATATTCGTATTTCATTTTACGACAGGACGAATGAAAAAAATTCCGTGGTAAATCTTCCGTGTGCGTGAAACTCTCATGCTTGATTTATCAGGCCCGCAGAGCCGATCTTCGGTCTATAAAAAAATATTTGCGTGAAATTTTCCGTGAAGGACATTAAAAGATTTCCATTTGATACAATATTCAACAAATTTTTTTATTTTACCCCGCCAGACCTCCCTATGGCCGGTTTTCGCGGTTTTTTATTCAATATTGAGTTAAAGAAATGATTTTTCTGCGGATTTCATGCCTCGCCATATCCATGATTTTTCTTCAAATCGTATATTGAAATTATTTTTGAGGCAATCTCGCGTTAAGCGGTCATCAAATATTGAGCGGTTTTTCCTTTTCAAGCGTATCCATATATTCCTTCCATGTCTGCTCTATGGCATCGGCCTCCGAATCATCCAGCCTTTCAATGATAAATCCCGCGTGAACGATCACCCTCTCGTTCAATTTTACCCCGGGCATCAGCGATATGTTTACAAGGGTCTGGACCCCGTTAGCCTCCGCGACTGCCATCGGGCCGTCTATTTTTACAATTTTCATCGGTATCGCCAGGCACATCGAATTCTCCTTTTATATAATCTCTTTATATATTTCTTTTATGAGCATTTCATCTACGACCGGACGGTATTTTCATGAGAGCGGCCTTCTTCATGGAAAAATACCGTGAATTATATGACAATATAATTACAAAACATTAAATTGCAAATTCATATATCACTACAAAGGCGAAAAATCAGCAAATCCTCGGCAGCTGCTCTTCAATAAGCAACGGGAGAAGCCTTTTACCGCCTATTTCAGTCTCTATATAAGCCTTGCCGGGAAATTCCTCGTCGATTTCGCCTATGATCGCCGATTCCAGGCCATTATCATCGCGTTTCATGACATCGAGGATTCTTTCAGCTGCATCCTTTGAGGCTATAATGACAACCTTGCCCTCGTTGGCAACGTATAAAGGGTCGATTCCCAGCATGCCGCAAACGCCCTTCACCTCGTTTCTTACCGGGATATTCTCCTCGAAAAGCCTTGCCCCGAAGCTCCTGCCCTTCGTTATCTCGTTCAATACCGAGGCCACTCCGCCCCTGGTAGGGTCGCGCATGAACTTGATCGCGCCGGGAAATGAGTCCGTAACCTTCTTTATGAGATGGTTGAGGTGCGCGCAGTCGGATTTAAGGGCCCCGGAACTTGCAAGCCTGTTCCTCTCGGACATCACAGCCATCCCGTGGTCGCCTATGGTGCCGTTGATCAGTATCCTGTCCCCGGGAACGATATCCCTTCTTTCAGGATCCCTTTCAAAAACGCCTATACCGGAGGTATTTATATATATTTTATCGCCCCTGCCGTGAGGAACTACCTTCGTATCGCCTGTCACGATGCTGACGCCGGCTGAATCCGCCTCGGATTTCATCGAGAGGAGTATCTTTTCCAAGTCGCCAGTATCAAAACCCTCCTCGAGGACCAGCGCGCAGGAAATATATACAGGCGCCGCTCCCATGACCGCCAGGTCGTTAACCGTGCCGTTTACCGCGAGCCTGCCGATGTCTCCCCCGGGAAAAAAAATCGGCGTGACGGTGAATGTGTCAGTCGTAAAGGCTATCCTCCCATGCGGGAGCTTCAGGACCGCGGAATCGTCAATCTGAACCGATGAACCCCCGAATATTCTCCTGATGGTGTTCTCTATAAGGTCGTTCATCATCTTGCCGCCGCTGCCATGGCCGGGCAGAATTTTCTTATTCATCATTTTCTCCCGTATTTGTAATAAGCGGAGCACGGCCCTTCGGATGAGACCATACAGGCCCCGACGGGCCTTTCCGGTGTGCAGGCTTTGCCGAAAAGCGGGCAGTCGTAGGGTATGATAAGGCCCCGGAGAAGCTCTCCGCACCTGCAGCCTGGGTGCTCCCTGGGTTCCGGGGGCGTCACGGGGAACTTCTTCCCTGCATCAAAAGCCGCGTACTTTTCCCTGACCGCGAGCCCGCTGCCCGGGATCATGCCTATTCCCCTCCATTCGGCGTCGCAGGGCTCGAAAACCGTGAACATTACATCCATCGCGTGCCTGTTTCCTTCGCTCCTCACCACCCGCGAATATTCGTTTTTAAGCTCGCATTTCCCCCCGGAAATCAATTCCAAGAGCGCGAGCACCCCGATTATCAGGTCGTGCGTCTCGAATCCGGCAACGACACAGGGCTTGCCGTAATCCGACGCGATGAACTGCCACGCGGAGGAACCTATTACCGCGCTGACATGCCCGGGCAGGATGAATCCTTCTATCGCGGTCTCGCCGGAATCCAGCAGCGCCTTAACCGCGGGCACCGTGAGCTTGTTACCCGAAAGAATCGAAAAATTGCGGATGCCTCTTTTATCCGCCTCGATAAGCGTGGCCGCCTCGGCAGGCGCGGTGGTCTCGAAACCGACGCTGATGAACATGTACTCCCTTCCGGGATCTTCCCCGGCCGCCCTGATCGCGTCCATCGGCGAATAAACGACCATGACATCCATTCCCTCCGCCTTTTCAGCCGACAGCGAGCTGTAGGACGAAGGAACCTTCATCATGTCGCCGAACGTGGCAATTACCGGTTTATGGACCCTTCCGATCTCGATTGCCCTGTCCAGGTAATCGTTCGGGGTGACGCACACGGGGCATCCCGGTCCGTCTATCAGGATGAGTCCGGCTGGAAATATATCCTTGACCCCGCTCCGGAAAAACTCGGTGGTATGGGTCCCGCAGACCTCCATTATCCTTGTCTCTCCGTCAAGCTTCAGGCTTTTAAGCCTTCCGGCAAGTTTCTTAAGCAGTTCTTTTTCCATAAAAATCCCGTTTATTCCGAGCTGGATTGAATACCCCGCAGCGTTCGACTGATTTCACGCCTGAGTCTCTGCAGCGAAAAAGTTTTTGCGAAAAACAAAAATACCCGCCGATGCCGCAGTCGTAGGCCGCTGCCATAGCAGCAACAGCCTGCTGCGGGGTATTTTTATTCAATCTCTATGCTCGACACGGTCAGCTCCCTTCCCGAAAGGAGTTCCATGTTCCCCGACTGGCATTTTTCGCAGTAAAACTTCCAGGTATCCCTGTCGAAAACCTGCTCATGACCGCATTCCCTGCATTTCACCCTCGCCTCGACCCTTTCAATGTTGAGTTTGGCGCCGTCGGCTACCGTGTCCTTGCTCAGCATATCGAAATAATTCTGGGCCCAGTCCGGTATGACGTCGGAGAGCACACCTATCCTGAGATTTACCCCGGTTATTCTTTTAGCATTGTTGTTCCTGGCGTATTCAAGTATGATATCCAGTATGCTGCTCATTATGGAAAGTTCGTGCAAGTTTCGCTACCATTTTCAATTTCTTACATACCAGTCGGCCGTTTTCATATGTCAATAATAATTCGGGGGTTATCGTGGTCGCGCCGGCTTCAGGGAATGATTGACTGACTGCTTTACTGGATACGCGGAACGGGACAGGATCCCGTCACGGCTCCTCATCCTTGAGCAGGTCAAGGGCGATCCATGTCTTGTCGTTGCGGTCGTTCTTGAACTTTATCTTGCCCATTTTTGAAAGTCTGTCGATCACGGAGATTATCCCGTCGGTCGACATGGAAAATTTCTTCTCGAACCTGTCTATGATATTGTCAAGGTCAAGGACGCAGTACCTTCCGGACCTGTCCTTCTTCCCGCTGATGAGCATTTCGTTGAGTATCTCGACCATGAACCTATAGCTCCTCTGCCTGTCCTTGAGCACGGGAATGGCCTCGGTCGTGATCCTCAGTCTGTCGGAAAGGAACTGTATTACGTTCATGGCGAACTGCCTGTTGGTGTATACGCTGTTTTCAAAATAGTTCCTGTCCATGCGGATCAGCTCGCAGTCCTCGATGGCTATGGCATTGGCGGACCTGGGCATGGCGTTGATTATGGCCATCTCTCCGATGAACTGTCCCTCGCCGAGGACCAGGATCTTCTCGTCGGCGTCGCCGATGTCCTTGCTTATCTGCACCCTTCCCCTGTGTATCAGGTAAAGGGAATCGGCCGGATCCCCCTCCTTGAAGATGTAGTCCCCCTTTTTGATCCTCATCCCGTAATGCTTGAAAAGCTCGCTCATGATCCCTCCCAGGTGGTCCTCAGTATTTTAGATATTACAGAAAAATCAAGCCTTAAAAATAAAATAAACCGCGCCTACAAGGCACAGTCCCGCCCAGAGAAAATTCAACTTCAGGGGCTGGTTCATGTAAAGAACGGCAAAGGGCGCGAAAACCGACAGCGCGATGACCTCCTGTAAAATCTTGAGCTGGGCGAGATTCATCTCAGTATAGCCTATCCTGTTTGCCGGGACCTGGATCAGGTATTCGAAAAGCGCTATCCCCCAGCTTGCGAAGGCGGCGAAATACCATGTCTTCCCCCCGAGGTTCTTCAGGTGGGAATACCAGGCAAATGTCATGAAAATGTTCGACGCGATCAGCAGTATTGATGTTTTAAAAATTACCGGCATATGCAAACCCCTGAATTTTATTCAACGTAAAGGGCGAGGCCCTTGAGATATTCACCCTCGGGGTGAAACGCACTCACCGGATGGTCGGAAGACTGGAAAAGCCTTTTTATTATCCTGACGCTCCTTCCCGCCTCAATGGCCGCGGACATCACGGTTGAATAGAAAAGGTCCCTGTCAATCACCTGCGAACATGAAAAGGTGAAGATGATCCCTCCCCCGGATATTATCTTCATTGCGCGGCCGTTGACATATTTGTAAGCCATGACCGCCCTGTGTCTCTGGTCATGCCTCTTCGCAAAGGCCGGCGGATCGAGTATGATGAGGTCGTATCCGGCATCGGCCTCCGAGAGAAACCTCTTGGCGTCGATCACGAACGACCTGTGGCGGCTTCCGTCGAGCCCGTTCAGGGCGATATTTTTTTCCGCGAGCTCGACCGAACGGGCCGAGCTGTCGACGGAATCGACGGCGGAAGCGCCCGATCCCAGCGCGTAAACCGAAAAAGCGCCGGTATAGCAAAAGGCGTTCAGGACCCTTCTGCCGGCCGCGAACCCGGATGAGATGAGCCTGTTCTCCCTCTGGTCCAGAAAGAAGCCCGTCTTCTGCCCGCCGGGTATGTCCACCAGGAACCTGAACCCGTTTTCAGAAAACGATGTCTCGGTCACTTCGCCATAGAGAAGGCCGTCATGCGATTCGGCCCCGGAGTAGGAAGACATCGACTCGGAGCTCTTGTCGTATACGGACCTTATCCTTCCGGGAAGAAGCTCCGAGATAATCCCGGAGATCAATTCCCTTGTCCTGTGCATCCCGTGCGAATGGGCCTGTATCACAGCCGTGGACCCGTACACGTCCACCACCAGTCCGGGCAGTCCGTCGCCCTCCGCGTTTACGAGCCGGAAGGCGTTATCACCGGCGGCTGCCGCGATTCCCAGCCCTTCCCTCATCCGCAGGGCCGACAGTATCTTCCCCCGCCAGAAATCTCGGTCAGGCATGGCCCTTTCGAAGGACAGGACCTTGGCCGCGATCGATCCTCCCTGGTAGTGGCCGATGGCGAGAAACTCACCCCCGCTTGAACGGAGCTCCACGACATCGCCCCGGGATATCCCGTCGTCCATTCTTCCGACGGCCCCGGAAAATATCCACGGGTGGAACCTCCTGCATGGATCCTCCCTCCCGGGTCTCAGAGTTATTATTGGCAGCTCTGTCATGGCATGAATCGCGGCTTGATTTGATTGATCACTGTTTTCTGTTTCTAAATTTCCACAGCATGAAAAAAACGGCCATGGAAAGAATCGCGAGGCTGAGTATTATCCAGAAGGCAAGGGGATGATCGGTGAGCGGGATCTTTACATTCATGGAAAATGCGCTTACCACGAAGGTCGGAACCATTATCGCGATGGTAATTATGTTAAGGGTCTTCATGAGCACGTTTAGATTGTTGCTTACTATGGACACCCTCGCGTCCATCAGGCCGGCAAGAATGTTGGAATAGATCTCCGCCTGTTTGTAGCACTGGTTGTTTTCTATCAGGATATCCTCGACCAGCTCGGCGCATTCGGTGTTGAACCCGATTTTCTCTATATTGCTTTTAAGCCTTTCTATCACGTATGAATTCGCGTTTATCGCGTTCAGGTAATAAACCAGGCTTTTTTCCAGGGTAAAAAGATTGATCAGGTATCTGTTTTCCAGCGACCTGTTGATTTTCTGTTCAAGCGATTCCGATATCATGTTGATGGCCTTCAGGTGCTCCAGGTAATGGAATATTATCCGGTACAGGGCCTTTAAAAACACGTCATGCGGCGACTGGACGGCATTAAACACCTTGCCGTCGAAAAGCGATATGTCGTCGGGAAGAACTATCACCAGCCTTTCCCTGAAAAGGAAAAAACCTATGGAATTCACCTTGAAAAGGTACTCGTCTTCGCTCGAATAGTTCTTGGGCTTTTTAAAGATCACAGCCAGGTGTTCCGGTTCAAACTCTATCCTGGAGAGCTCGTCAGGGTCAAGGGCGGAATTAAGGGTGTGCTCATCGAGCAGGAGATCGTTCACAAGGTATTTCTTTTCGGCATCATCCGGGTTTACATATACCTGGATTTCACCCGGGTCCCCGTCCGATGGTTCGATCCTGCCGCTGATTATTTTGAATAGTTTTTTCATCGGTTAACCTGCCGGTCCCCGCAGGGACAGATGAATGATTTTAACATACCCGCTTTTGTCCACAAAAATTTACCCGGTTGAAAATCCATGTCCTGAAAAAAAAGAAGCAATTCCCGATAAGGGAATTGCTTCTTTGCAATAGGCTTTTTTTCTGTCTATTCGGCATCCGCGGGGTACATCGCCTCTATCTCTTTCTCGTACTTCGCCTCGATAATCCTTCTCTTTACCTTCTGCGTCGGGGTAAGTTCTCCCGTATCCTGGGTCCACTCTGCATCAAGAAGGGTGAACTTCCTGACCTGCTCAACCCTGGAATACTGCTTCGTGTATTTCTGTATCTCGGCGTCGATAAGCTTGGAGACCGCATCATTCTTGATGATGTCTTTATTGGTCGCAAGCGTGATCCCCTGCCTCTTGGCCCACTTCTTCACTTCTTCGAAAGCAGGTATGACGAGGGCGGAGAGATATTTCCTCCTGTCCCCGATAATGGCGACCTGCTCTATGTAAGCCGATTCCTTGAGGCTGTTCTCTATGTTCTGCGGTGATATGTTCTTTCCGCCGGCTGTAACGATGATGTCTTTTATACGGCCGGTGATGGCGAGAAAACCGTCCTCGTCTATCCTGCCTATGTCGCCGGTCTTGAAGAAACCGTCTTTAGAAAAGACCTCTTTTGTCGCCTTGGGGTTTTTGTAATACCCCTTCATGACCTGCGGACCTTTGATGAGCACTTCGCCGTCATCGGCGATTTTCACGATGGTCTGCGGAATATACGGGCCGACCGTGCCGGGCTTGATGAAATCCGGCCTGTTATAGTTGGTGATCGGCGTGGTTTCCGTCAGTCCGAATCCCTCGCAGATCTTGAATCCCATTCCTATGAAGAATTCGCAGTCCGAAACGGCGAGCGGGCCGCCGCCTGAGATCGCATACCTGAGCTTGTCCATGCCGAGCGTGTCTTTCAGCTTGGAAAAAACAAGTTTGTCGGCCAGGTTATATCTGAACTTCAGGCCGCCGGTCCTTGGAAGATCGCGGCATGCATATGGAAGATTGTCCTTGGCCGCGTTCATGGCGAAGTTGAATATCTTTTTCTTGAGGCCCGGCGCATCCGCAACCTTGGACAGTATTCCGGCATGGACCTTTTCATAAATCCTGGGTACGCTGATGATGCAGGTCGGCCTTACCTCCTGAAAATTCTCCATCAGCTTGGAAACGTCCTCGGCAAAACAAACCTTGGCGCCGATCTCTATCGGAATGTAATAACCGGCCGTCCTTTCCAGCGAGTGCGAAAGGGGAAGAAATGACATGAATACATCTTCGCTTGAGAGGTATTTCCCTATGCCGCCGGCCAGCGCGTTTCTCGCGTTCGAGAGAAAGTTATTGTGCGTGAGCATTACGCCCTTCGGATTTCCGGTCGTACCGGATGTGTAAAGTATAGAGGCAAGATCATCGGATTTAATGCTTTTCATCCTCTTGTCAAAGTTGGCCTTGACCTTGTATGACTCACCTTTCTTGTACGCCTCTTCCATGGTCAAAACGTTCGGCCTTTTCTTTTTCGGTTCGTCGAATATTATCAGGGTTTTGCACTTGGGGAGCTTGCCCTTGACGGAAAGGACCCTGTCGAGATGGGACTCCGTTCCGCAGAAGCAAAGCCTCGATTCCGAGTTATCAAGTATATATCTCGACTCCTCGGCGGAGTTGGTCGCGTAAATCGGCACGTTCACGGCTCCGATGGATTCGATCGCGAGGTCCGCGACCCACCATTCATACCTGTTCGGAGAAAAAAGGCCTATCTTGTCGCCCTTCTTCACGCCGATTGAAAGCATGTAGTAAGCAAGATTATGGACCATTTCATTCATGGTGTTCCATGAAATATCAACCCAGACCCCACCCTTCTTATAAGCGGCGATCGCCTTGCTGCCGTATTTCGCGGCCTGATTCTGGAACACATGAACCATAGATACTTCTTTGATTTTCGACATCATTTCCTCCTTGTATTATATGTATGTATCATTTCAAAAATCCCTTTTGATAAAATAAAAAGCAACGGCATCAAATCCGGGCCTGCAAAAGGCACAAATTCAATCCCGCTCCTGCATCACAGGGATTTATGGTATACAAAAAATTATACGCCATGAGCGTACAAAAATGAATACTGTATATGAAAATGTATATATTAGACACTCATTATACCTTCGCTCACTTTGTTGTCAACATATTAATAATTTAAAAAATTCCGGCCGGAATAAAATTCTCGGGAGCCGTTATGAATGATCATTCATACCACCTGTTGTTAATTTTAACCGTTTTTTTTTAAACATCATACGACATAAGGGAACCCCTAATAATAAAATCAGGATGTTGCCTTGTGGGCACTTTCAATGTTTAAATTAGGGCGGTCACAAAAACCAGTTTTTTCAATACTTGCGCCCTATGGTAGGCACAAAAACGGTAGTTTTTGTGATCACCCATTAGATTTTTTCAGCGGTTTTACAATGAGAAATCTAATTTATAGAAGTGACCATAATTATTTTGATGGTCCCGGGATTGACGAAAATAATAATCGGGGGCACGGGTGGCATTTGCCATTCATGTCTCATCCATCCGGCGGATCATGATCCACAGGGCCCCCGGCAAAAAAATATGCCGCGCATATTTTGCGCGGCATATCCGGGTAATCGATTCAGCTGTGGTTTGAAAAATAATCAATTAAAAACTATCTATAATTTGCAGACATTGTTCATCCAGTCCCAGATCTTCTTGAACAGCTCGTTCCTGTTCACCTCGTTGAAATTTTCGTGATAGTTGTCTTCATACTTCTTCAGGGTAAGCAGATTTGCCGGAATTTTCCTCATCGCTTCTTCGCTGATCGCTGGATCTGCAAGATGATCCTGGCCCGCTATCACGGTGAAAACCGGAAATTTTTCCCACCTGGAAATATTGTTGAGGACCCATTCCTGGGTTTTCATGGATTCAACGCCAAGTTTTGCGGAAACAGTCGTTCCTCGCAGTCCGAGCTTTTCATCCTCATAATGCCTGGCGGTTATTTTTTCATCGTGCGTCAGTTTGTCCGTCACTGCCGGCGGCGCAACCTCGAACATCGGCTTGATCTTTGCGAGGAACTTCGATATAAAAATGACCACCGGGGAAATGGCCACCTTGTTTTTAAGCCAGGGAGAAGATACGACAAATCCGGCTATGTCCGTTCCCTTTGCCCTGTTGAGACCGTACTTGAGAGCAATAAGTCCGCCGTTGGAATGGGATATTATGAATATCGGGACCTTCGGGTTTTTTCCCCTTACCCATTCATAGAACTTGTTTATGTCATTTTCATATTCATCATACGAATTGATGTGGAAAAACACCTTGCCGCCCTCGTTTAACTGGGCATATGTTCCGTGCCATCTCAAATCAAGGGCATATGTAGCCACGCTCTTCTCCTTGAAATACAGGGCCGGGGTGACCCAGTCGCCGGCAAGGGCCATGCCGCCGTGTATGGCTATAAAAATGGCCTGAGGTTTTTTTTCCGGAAGCCAGATATGGGCCATCAATTTGGTTTTTTCATCCGCCTGAAATATTTCGCATTTTGTCTGTGAAAATCTCGTGGTAGCGTCTTTTTTATCCATAAGTTAGGATCTCCTGAAATCTTTATTTAATTGGAATGATAAATTGGAATTTTCATATAACATCATCGAATACGTTTTGTCTCGTCAAATTTAATTTGAATTTTTTTTGTCTAAATTATCGACAGGGGTAAAAAAATCCGCTTTCAACCACCAGGATAATGCGGATCCTGAAGAGTCACTGCATGGATAGAATAACTGAACAATTCAACTGATTCTTTCCAGTAGCACTTCAAGCTGCTTTTCTCTTTCCTTCAGGAACTCCTTGTACTCGCGATGACTCGCATGATTTATTTCAATTTCCGTCTCTTTTAGTTCTTTTGATAAAAGGGTCTTCACGAGATACGCTTCCTCATTGTTCATTTCCAGCTTCATGTTATCCTCCAAATATTCATCAAGAGGTTAAAACTGATCATCATTGAAATGATCACAAGTACCCATTAATAAAATAAAAACAAAACCGATTGAAAACAAACTTTTTCTTAAACGTTTAATATTAATAGCAGCCTGTAAAATTTTAAATTACTGCTTGAAACCGCTATTATTATACATAATAATCCGGATTTTTAAGCAAAACAGGATGCAAAATATAAATCAAGCATTTATTCAGAGGAAAAATTTATCTAAAAAAAACAGGACTTTCATCAGAAGCGCTGATCTGTTGAAATCCATCGGCGGTCTGTCCGGGAAAAGTACTGCCATCCTGATTATCCATACGGTTATAAAAATAAAAAGGACGGAGTACCAGAATGCGTCGCTGGAGTAAAGGGTATTGAAGGGGCGCCGTTTTTTTAAAAGTATGATCCCAGCAAGTAAAAACACCAGAATAAACAGAGGGTGCCAGTAGAACGCACCCACAAAATCGAATTCGAAGAGACTGATCATCGCCCTTGTCAATCCGCATCCCGGACAGGGCAGCCCGACCAGCCCCTTCAGATAGCAGAACCTTCCGTCGCTCACGCAGTAGATGAATGCCTCGGATGCGGCAAGTATCCCTGCGAGTAAAGCGGCGTTACGCCATCTATTGCTGCTCCCAGATCTCATTCATCTTGCTTTGCATAATCGCCATGTCTACTATGAACAGGCCGAAAATGGCGACTATGAGATACAGCACCGTATCGTCTGAAGGCTGTTTGCCGGCCTTCTTCTGGGCGTCCATTATCAGCAGCCCGTATTTATATGACCAGTAGATAAGATACGGAAAGCATATCATGCTCAGAATAAGGTCGGTCCCCGGATTGAGGTCCTCTCTTCCGAGATAATCCTTAATCTCCCTCGAAAACTTGTATATCCAGACAAGCGCGTAAATTCCGCAGGTTATTATCGAAAAAATAATAACGGCGGCCGGATTTCGGATTTCACCTTTCATGAACCCCTCCTTTTAAATTAAAGCAATTTATATCGGCGGTTCCCGGACCATCAATCCGGGCATTAAAACTAAGAGATGCTCTTCAGATAGCTCTTCAATTCAGCGACTGCTTCGCGTATCCTGCCGGCATCCGTCAGGGTCACTTCATTCTTCTTCGAGGAGTAATCTATCCTGACCATCCCATTCAGGGACAGGTACTCGACGGCGCTGCCGTAGTTGGGCATCGAAAGCGACTCGGCCAGATTTATCTCGCCGAGATGGAGCATCCTGATCCCGTTCTTCCTGATATCGCCCATCAGTTCCTTCCTGCCCGGTCTGCCCCTGGCTTCGGCCACAGTGGACAGCACGACCAGATATGATTCAAAGATGTCCTCCAGGAACTTGGCGAAAAAAGCCACCAGGTCCCTGTTGAGGACTTCAACCCTTGCCCCGTCTCTCCTGATCGCAGAGCACCTCTCCATATACCCGGTATATTTTTCAAATGTCCCGTCGACATCCTCATTTTCATCCGAATATATGTATTCGTTGGAAAAAAGCCCTTTAAGAAAAACGTATTCATCCTTGATCCTGTCCGTTTTTCTCTCCCTGTCGTCCAGTTTCATGAGGGCCAGGCAGATGAACGCCATGGGAAGCGCGTAATGTATGATGTTGTTCCTGTAAAAATTGATCCTCGACCTGTCCTCCTCGTTGAGGACGTAAACACCCTCGAGTAACCCTGAACCGTCCTTTGACGGATCGAACTTAATCTCTCCTATTATCCTGTCGTTTTTATAAGAATCTATCACGTTCGATATGGCCGATTCCATATCATCATCGGTATCCATGGGTCGCGTGAAAGAGGCCCCGGTGAACTTGAAGTAGTCCCTCAGTACGATCATCCCGTTTTTAAGAATATCCCTGGAGAATCCCCTGGACGAGGTATTCAGCAGGACGGATGACGCCATCGCGAATGGCGTAACCAGGGCCTTTTCGTTTACTTTTTTTACGACCAGCATCGCTATCTCATTCATCAGTTCCGGGCCGTCGCCGATCGATTCCCTCAGCGTCGAAAAGCATATCGGGTCGCTGAATTCAAGGTATACCGAACCGTATTTTCTCTTTAAAAGGTTTTTACTTTTCACGAACTCGGCCGTGGATTCCTTCTTCTTCTCCTTGCCCTTGAGCTCCATGTGATAAGACGATTCCTCAAGTATCCTGTCGTAGTTGATGGATACCGGCACGAAGACCATGTCCTTGTTGTAACCCTCCTCGATGGCATCCATGAGGTATTTCAATATGCCCATCTTCGGAAGAGAGACCTTGCCGGTCCTCGTCCTTCCACCCTCGATGAAAAACTCGATGCTGTATCCCTCGTTTATCAGGGTCTTTATGTATTGCTTGAAAATGGCCGAATAAAGCGCAAGGCCCTTGAAGGACCTCCTCATGAAAAACGCCCCGCACCTCCTGAATATCTGTCCCATAGGAAAAAACGTAAGGTTTACCCCGGCCACAATGTGGGGCGGTATGATCTTGTTCATGTAAAAGATGCTTGATACCAGGAGATAATCCATGTGGCTCTTGTGACAGGGCATTATGATGAGAGGCCCCTTCTGTGACGCCTCCCTGACCTTTTTCAGATCTTCGATGTTGAAATGAATGGAATCGAAAATCTTCTTGAAGAGAATGTCCTGGACGGACCAGTTGAAGAACTTTATGAAAATTATGGAAAAATCAGCCGCGATTTCCCTGTAATACCGGTAGGCTTTCTTACGGAGCCTTTTTTCAGATTTGCCCTCTTCCACGCCCACCGATTCTATTACTTCAATGATATTCCTGTGGTACAGGACCTTTTCCATCATTTCCTGCTGGGTCTTGATGACCGGACCGAGAATGGCCCTTTTTTCCCTGTTGTATATTTCCAGGAGCCTGTTCCTGAGGTTTCTGGCCATCTGCCTGGAGTCTTCGGAAGCCGAGTCCGCCATCTCCTGCTTCAAATTTATCGGCGGTGAAATCCTTATGAATGAAGGGGTAAGGCTTTTCAGGACCGCAAACGCGGCCGAAAGGAACCCGAGATCCCCGGTCGCCCTCATCGCAAGAAACGTCTTCGTCCTTTCGGGATTTGAATTCCAGAAGGTTATCTTGGGGTAAAGAAAAATCGGCTCATCGGTTTTTTTCTGTATCTCGATCAGGTCCTGGAGGATGTCGGTTTTGACCTCCATGTACCTGCTGAGAAAAAATTTCTTGGAAAGAAGCGATATTATCAGCGGGGTGTTTTCATCAAGCGCCGCTTTTATGCAGTCCAGGTCTGATACGGGAACGGACTTTCTTTTATGAAAAAAATCATATATCCCACGGTAGGTCCGCTTCAAAGTGCTCGATATGATCTGGAGCAGATAAGGCGTGAACTCGAGCGCCAGGACGGGGACCAGCAGGCCGTGCCTCCTGAGAATGTTTATGAAAACAAGAAGCGACGTGGTGGACGACTGGTAGGAAACATAGACGCGCTTCCCCTTTCCGTCGCTTTCCTTGAGATTAAGAAGGCTTTCCTTATCGAGATCCAGGTTCCTGAAAAAAATACCGATGAACCTTTCAAAAAAAAGATTCGATCGTCTTTCGACAATAGAATTGGTAATAAAAGAAGAATTAGTATATTTTATATCGATCATAGGATAACCCGAATTACAGGGTGTCTTCGCTGGAAGCAATGTGGAAAAACTGATCCACCCCTACCATTGAAAGCAGGGATTCGACCCTCGCGGTGGGATTTATTAAAACAAGCTCTATACCCTCGTCAAACAGATGGTCCTTTACTTTAATAAGCTCACCCAGACCGGAACTGTTAAGGTATTCCTTCTTGGTCATGTCAAAGGCTATTCTATTGGACTTGCCTTCATTGATTTTTAAAATCTCTTTAATAAAAATCGAAACGTCATCAATTGAAAGCTTACCATCATTTTCCGAGATGTCTATAATCAGCACGTTATTTACAAATTTATAGACAATGTCCATATATGTCCTCTTGCTTGTAAAATCCGGATTTGAATCATTATTGGCATCTTAAAAAATCAGGACGTGAAATGCTTAAAAAATAAATCTCCTGATTCTTTCAATAATCTGGCCCGCAAGGAAACTTTATTAATCAATACATTAAGATGTTTCCTTAATGATATAATGCTATAAAAACTGATATATAATTTAAAAAAAGTAAATAAAAAAATATAAAAAAAAGCCTTATGGAGCGTTTGCTTGAATCTAAAATAATGCCGGAACTTATGCAAGTACTTTTTCCATTATCGTTTTTATTGACCTTTGCCGTATGGCGCGGATTTGAACCGTCTTCTTCATGTTTGATATTCATATTGCCGTAATCAGTTGAAAAAACATTAAAAAAGCGGGAATATGATGCAGTACAAATAGTATTAATGAAAAAATTAATTGCAAATATAAACATATTGTAAATAAAATGACTTTATTAATTAACGGGATGTAGCGCAGCCCGGTTAGCGCGCTTCGTTCGGGACGAAGAAGTCGGGAGTTCGAATCTCCCCATCCCGAAATATTAATGATTAAAAAATATAGAAAAAAAATCTCAATGCCTCTCCATTAAAAAAGTCGAACGGTAGCGGATGGCTTTTCATGACATGAAAGACCACAAAGAACTCTTAAACAACTCATTTCCTTCGGATATCAAATCCAGGAAAAAAATCGTCGACTCCATAACTGATAAGATTCTCAAATCCGGAAAAAGAATAGTGCTTACCGGCGAGGAGCTGTATCTGACCATCGATGAGGCAGTGACCAATGCCATGGAACACGGCAACAAGTGGGATCCCCTGAAAAAACTTCACGTCAGGATAACCTCCAACTCAAATCATCTGCATGTCGTAATCTCGGATGAAGGCAACGGCTTCAACACCAGAAAAATCGAGAAAGGCATACGGAAAAGGGACGTCCTGAGCACCAGGGGAAGGGGCATCTACATCATCAACCAGTTCTGCGACATCAAATGGAACGATAAGGGCAACCAGATAGACCTTCAGCTCAAGATTGATCAATAATCCCGGAGATACTCATTGAAAAAGAAAAGGATCGGAATACTGACCGGAGGCGGAGACTGTCCCGGTCTGAACGCCGTGATAAGGGCCGTCGTTAAAAGGGCGGTCATCGATTACGGTTCCGAGGCCGTCGGATTCATCGACGGCTACAGCGGGCTGGTGACCGACAACAGCGTGACCCTGACATACGACTCCGTATCAAGCATACTCAACATGGGCGGAACAATACTCGGCAGCTCAAACAGGGACAATCCTTTCGAATTTTACCATGAAGGCAGGAAAGACCCGGCGGATGAATCGGGAAAGGCCGTCGAGGTGTACAATAAACACGGCCTCGATGCGCTCGTCTGCATCGGCGGGGACGGTACCCTGACCATAGCCCACAGGCTTGCCGGAATAGGGATCAACGTGGTGGGAGTGCCGAAGACCATCGACAACGACGTCCAGGGCACCGACCAGACCTTCGGTTTCGATACGGCCATGTCCACCGCGACATTCGCCATCGACAAGCTAAGGACTACGGCGGCAAGCCATCACCGGGCAATGGTCATTGAACTCATGGGAAGGACCGCCGGCTGGCTCACCCTGTTTGCGGGGATCGCGAGCGGATCGGATGTTATAATAATCCCGGAAATCCAATTTGACATAGACAAGGTATGCGATTTTGTAAAAAACAGGAACATTAAAGGAAAAAAATACAGCCTGCTGGCGGTCGCCGAAGGCGCTGTAAGCAGGAACGGAAAGGTAATAACCAGGGAAGCGATGAACACAAGGACCGGGCTGCCCAGGCTGGGCGGCATCGGCACCTTCCTTTCCGATGAAATAGAAAATAGAACGGGGATAGTATCCAGGCCCACGGTACTGGGCCATCTCCAGAGGGGGGGGTCTCCCACCCCTTTCGACAGGATCCTCGCAACCAGGTTCGGGGCCCTCGCCGCGCAGCTCGCCATGGAGGGCGTTTTTGACGTGACCGTTTGCCTGAAAGGCGGCACGATAGAGTATTTCCCGCTTGACAAGGTCGCGAACAATCCCAGGCTAGTACCAATAGATTCCGAATTCGTACGGATAGCCAGGTCAACCGGGGCCTATCTGGGCGATTGAGAAGATCCAGCAAGAGGATGCAATGAAATTCAACACAGTTGATTCGGACAACGAAAGGACCTTCATCCCAGAAGAGGACCTCGTGGCACCGAGGATTAACAAATTCGAGGAGAGCATCTTCAAATTTATTCTCTTCGACAAGAGAGACGTCATTATAGACATGAAGAACGTCGGCAAAATCGATTCCATGTCCATAGCCGCGCTCATCAGGCTTAAAAAAAAGATCACCGAAGAGAACAGAAATTTCTACATGATAAACCCGAACGAATCGGTCTACAGGGTCCTTGAGCTGTCCGGGCTCGACAATTTTCTTCTGGATTGAACGATATGAAACTGGTAAAATCCGAATCCATAAAACGGTGCGGACCGCTCGTTCTCGTCATAATGGACGGCGTCGGCATCGGAAAAAACAACGGGGGCAACGCCTTCTACCTGGCAAGGACGCCCGTGCTTGACGGGCTCATGAAGGACTGCCCGTTCATCACCCTGAAAGCGCACGGCACGGCAGTCGGCCTGCCCAGCGACGACGACATGGGAAACTCGGAGGTCGGCCACAACGCCCTCGGCGCCGGCAGGATCTTTTCACAGGGAGCCAAGCTCGTCTCCAGGGCCATCGAATCCGGCGAAATATTCAAAACCGGAATCTGGAAAGAGCTTATTGATAAACCCGCCGCAGGTAAAGCGGTCATGCACCTCATCGGACTTCTGTCGGACGGCAACGTCCATTCGCATATCGACCACCTGATCAGAATCCTGGAAAAATGCTCCGAAGCCGGAATTAAAAAGGCAAGACTCCACATACTGCTTGACGGAAGGGACGTCCCGGAAACCTCGGCCCATACCTATATCGGCCGCATCGAAGACGTGCTGAAAAGGCTCAACGCCGGCGGTCTTGATTACAGGATCGCGTCTGGCGGCGGCAGGATGGTAACAACAATGGACAGGTATGAGGCCGACTGGGAAATAGTCAGGCGCGGATGGGAGGCGCATGTCCTGGGCAAGGCAAGGCCCTTCGGGTCGGCAATGGAGGCCCTGGAGACATTCAGGAGCGAAAATCCTTCGATAACCGACCAGTACCTTCCCTCCTTCACCATTGCAGACGGCGGCGGCCCCGTCGGGGCCATAAATGACGGCGACTCCGTTATCTTCTTCAACTTCAGGGGCGACAGGGCGATAGAGATATCCAGGGCCTTCGAGGAAGACGATTTCACCCAATTCGACCGCGAAAGAAGGCCGGACGTTGTCTATGCCGGAATGATGGAATACGACGGCGACCTCAAGATACCGAAAAAATACCTGGTGTTCCCGCCCATGATAGACCGGACGATAAGCGAATACCTGGCGGACTCGAAATGCAGGCAATTCGCAATTTCCGAAACCCAGAAGTTCGGTCACGTCACCTATTTCTGGAACGGCAACAGAAGCGGCAAATTCGACGAAGGGATGGAAGATTACGAGGAGATACCTTCCGACAGGCTTGAATTCAACCAGAGACCATGGATGAAGGCCGCGGAAATCACCGACAGCGTCATAAAAGCCGTAGAAAGCGGCAAATACGGTTTCATACGTCTCAATTACGCGAACGGCGACATGGTGGGCCACACCGGGGACCTCAACGCCGCGGTGATCGCCGCGGAAACGGTTGACCTGTGCCTCGGCAGGCTACTCAAGTCGGTAAAAAAGTCCGGGGGCATTGCCCTCATTACCGCAGACCACGGCAATCTCGACGAAATGTTCGAGACCGATAAAAAAACCGGCGAGATATCGATCGACAAGAAGACCGGTCTGCCCAGGAACAAAACATCACATACCCTGAACCCGGTCCCGTTTATCATATACGACCCCGGGTTCATGAACGAGTACGGCCTTTCCGGCGTCAAGGACGCCGGTCTCGCCAACGTGGCGGCCACCATACTGGTGATTCTGGGCTTCGAGCCGCCCGAGGGCTATCTGCCGCCGCTTATAGAATTGAATTGAAAAACCAGTTCGGACGTCATATGCTGAAAGAAGTACAAAACGTCCTCCAGAAGGACAGGGACAGGCCGAGGAGATGGTTCGAGGATGATTACTTCGACCTGATCGTATGGTACCGGGACGACGGCGGGATATCCGGCTTCCAGCTATGTTACGACATGTCAGGCATGGAACGCGCCCTTACCTGGCAGGATGAATACGGTTTTTCCCACAACAGGATCGACAGCGGCAGGGAGGATTTTCATACGCTCGAAACGCCAATCCTCGTCGCGGACGGTAAATTCGACGCGCACATGGTCCTCGAGAAATTCATCGGCAGGTGCGCCGGCATGGATAACGAGATATACCATATCGTTACTGAAAGGATAAAAGAATACGCGAAACTGAACCGCGGCATGTGACTGCCGCTTTTCAATAAAAAA
Source organism: Spirochaetota bacterium (assembly GCA_025457915.1). Taxonomy (GTDB): domain Bacteria; phylum Spirochaetota; class UBA4802; order UBA4802; family UBA5550; genus JALOTL01. Next base: position 126,409 of record JALOTL010000015.1, read on the forward strand.
GCAGGAGGAAATCATCATGCATTTGAAGCTTATAACCATATCGGCGCTGGCGCTTGTGCTGGCCCTGTTTCCGGCATGTAAAAAAGAAGGCACGAGCACGGGCGAGATCGGGATATCCATAACAAGCCACAAGTCTGGAGATTCCGTTGCAAGGCCGATCCCGATGAAGATAAGCGGATCGATTGAAGGCTACGAGAAGCTGTCCGAAGAAAAAAAATCTGGAATAAATATTTACCTGGTCGAACAGAGCAAGACCGAAAAAATCTGGCACGTAGAGCCGAAAGCGGCAATCAGCGGCAATGGAACATGGACCGGGGTCACCTGGCTTGGTAACGCAAGGCAGGGGAGAAGGGAAATGTTCACCGTCTGCGCATTCGCCACGATGGAAGACCTCAAGCTGAAAAACGGGAACCACCCGGTGGATCAAAAACCGGCAAGCATCGGTGAGACCTGCATAGAACTAAAAAGGTCCAGGTAGGCCCCTGAAGCTTCCGTCACAAACGGCCTCTATCGCCCCGGCTATGGAGGCCACGTCGTCCCTTTTGAAGCACGTAATGTCGTCCATACCGGAATCGCTTACAGCGAACCTGATTTTCGATATCCCGGACCTGTACAGCGGCTCCTCCGGTCCGTCCCCTATCACCTCCACCTTGTCCAGCTGTGAATTTTTGTATCCCTCGATGATGACCACGTCGCAGTCGGAAAAATACTTTTCCGCTATGTACGCTGGATCGGAGATCCCGGGACTGTTGAAAAAAACCGCGTACCTCGATCCGTCGGTCACCGAGCTTATCGAGGCGCCTGCCTTCCTGTACCTCTCCGAATCCTTGGCATCGTTGAAATCAATATGGCCGGCGCTTTTTATCGCGCCGACCCTCATGCCGGATAAAGAAAAATGAGCTGTCAGTTTTTCAATCAGGGTGGTTTTCCCGGATCCTGACCTTCCCACGATGCAAATCGTTTTCAAATTATCACCATGTTGAACCGTTATTTCCTGGTGCCGGAATATTCCGCCTGCCGAACCGCGGTTACCCGGGAAGAATGTTCTGGTTTTTTTAATATACGCCGGACAATATAAAACCGCAAGTTTTTTTTCCTGAATCGCGCCAATACTTGAATTAACGATGCTCACGACCGGACAAAAAGCTTTTTTAAAATACTTTTTTGTGTTAATGTCAAAAAATGATTCGGCCGTGTAAAAAAACCGTTTTTACTTGTTTTTTATTAGAAAATACTTTACATTAAAACGTCCCGTTGAAACATATCAGCATAAGGGAGCATATATAAATTAGATTTTAAAGTTCCCTTGCGGGTGGATTTTCTGATAAAATCCGGGGTTATGATTTGTGACATTAATAAAACTCCCGATTTTAGAGCCGCCCATATTTTGTTCTTACCAACACGAATATGAATCCATTTGGCGTAATTTGCCCAATAAATGAAAACAGGCCGAAAGAGGAATGCGGCGTATTCGGTATATTGGGCAACAACAAGGCCGCAAACCTTACCTACCTTGGACTGTACGCCCTGCAGCACAGAGGGCAGGAATCGGCCGGCATAGCCTCATCCGACGGCGACCATATATACAGATATGCCGGCATGGGAAAGGTCATTGACGTCTTCACGCAGGACCACATCGACAACCTTACGGGCCATATGGCCATCGGCCACAACAGGTATTCCACGACCGGGTCTTCTTTCCTCAGAAACGCACAGCCGTTCAGGGCCGATTCTATACTCGGTCCCATCATCCTGTCCCACAACGGCAACCTGACCAACGCCGGCCCACTGAGGTTCGACCTTGAAAAAAAAGGCCACATCTTCCAGACGACCATCGACACGGAGGTAATAGTCCACCTGATGGCGCGTTCGGGATGTGCGGATTTTCTCGAGGCCCTCATTACGGCGATAAGGCAGGTAAAGGGCGCCTATTCCCTCCTGGTAATGAACAGGGACAAGATATACGCGATAAGGGACCCGTACGGCTTCAGGCCGCTGGTCCTCGGAAAGCTCGGCAATACATGGGTCGTCGCCTCAGAGACCTGCGCGTTCGACATCATAGACGCCGAATACATCCGCGAGATAGTTCCGGGTGAACTGATTGAAATATCCGACAAGGGGGTCAAATCCTATTTCCCCTTCGAAAAAAGACAGCAGGCTCTCTGCGTGTTCGAATACATATATTTTTCGAGGCCGGACAGCATAATATTCGGCGAATCCGTGCACGACATGAGGATCGCGATGGGAAGGATGCTGGCCATGCAGGCCCCGGTAGACGCGGACATCATAGTGCCCATACCGGACTCGTCCATTTGCGCCGCGATCGGCTATTCAAGGGAATCCGGCATACCCTACGAGATAGGGATGATACGGAGCCACTACATAGGCAGGACCTTCATAGAGCCGTCACAGAAAATCAGGGACTTCGGGGCCAAGATAAAATTCAACGTGGTGAAGTCCGCGGTCGACGGGAAAAGGATCATCGTGGTCGACGATTCGATAATGCGCGGGACGACCATGAGGAAGATCATAAAAATGTTCAGAAACGCCGGCGCGAGAGAAATACACGTGAGGATATCCGCCCCGCCGACGAAATACCCCTGCTTTTACGGCATAGACATCCCGACTCACAAGGAGTTGATCGCGTCCACCCATTCAATAGAAGAGATCAGGAAATACCTGAGGGTCGACTCGATCGAATACATGACCGTCGAAACCCTGATGGATTCCATCAAAAGGCCGGAAATGAAATTCTGCTGCGCCTGTTTCGATGCCAACTATCCGTCCGAGCTCGACGAATGCACGGAAGACAACCAGAAATACCTCTTCGAAGACGCTTACTGCAACGAGTATTATTAAAGCGATTTACGGATCCCCAGGACGATGAAAGACTCATTACCCCGCGGCCCGATCAGAATAAAATACTTGACGGAAACCGGAGCCGATTTTAGCGTATTTTATATCTAGGTGACTAGCTCAACTGGCAGAGCAGCGGTCTCCAAAACCGCAGGTTGGGGGTTCGATTCCCTCGTCACCTGCAGACGAAAAGGCGGGATCAATCGGTCCCGCCTTTTTATTTGAAGAATATAACTTCGCGGTTTCAGATAATACTTCCGGATAAATCTAAAACCTTTCGAGCAAAGGCTCTATTTGACAGACTGGTCTCGTTTAATTTTCTATGTATGATGACTGCCCCTTCTTGTTGATTCATAAATTATCAATAAATCCATTGACGAGGAAATCTTTCGAATGTATATTAATTCCTACCGTATGCGGTTCAAAACAGTGTCATGGAGTAAACTTATTAGTATTAAAAAATAAACACTTCATGTCAGATTATTATTTAAAATGATGATATCATTATTATCAAATAAAAGAAAACTGTTCTTTTTGATGCTTTTTTGGATTATTCTTTGCTTATTCACCTGCAAATCGGGAAACAGCGATAAAAAAAATGAGGACACACGTCTGAAATATCTGTCCCTATCATTGATCAACAGTGTTTTTCAGATAAACAATGTTCTTCACCTGGCCGAAGATGCACCATGGCCCATGTGGCAGCATGACACATCCCATACTGGCCGTTCGCCATTTAACGGCCCCATCGGCATTTCTTCCAGCATTGGTGTTGATCTGTGCTGTTTCGGCCTGTTCGGATCCCCGGTGGTGAGCGGCAACTCAAACGTATTTATCGGCTCAATCCGCTCCGGGAATTACTCATCGATCTGCGAGGCCCTAGCCAATCCGACCCTGGGAGCGTCCGGCCTGGTCCATGGATTTGATTCTTTCGGTGCTTCACTAGGCGGCTTTCCCTTCAATTCAGCACGAGGGAGCGTCCTGGCGACTGCAATCGAATGTGCTCCCCTTTTGCTCAATGACGGAAGCATTGTGTTCGGAAAAGATGACGGATACATATACCGCATAAAATCCAACGGGACAATGCTATGGGAATCGGCATCGGATGACCCCTTCAACCCCTTGAACCCTGTTGACGACAATGAACAGATGATCCCATCGCCGCTCCTCGGATCCAACAATACCCTATATTCCCTCAGCCACTTTGCCGATGTTTATGGACCAGGACCTGTGGCTGATGCGGTCAAAGCCGCATGTCCTTCGATCACGTACTTTAAAACCACGGCCACACTATGGTACTCAAAGCTCTATGCCCTGGACGTGCGGAACGGTCTGCGCCGATGGGTCTTCAACCCCGCGAACGACACGACGTCCGGCGGCCAACCCATGGTGGGCTGGGGAGCGCCGGCTCTGGGAACCGACGGATCATGCATTTTCAGCCTTATGCATACGACCCTGGCCACGGATCACTATGTGCCCACAACAGGTAGAGTTTTCGCCATCAGCCCTGATGGTACAAGAAACTGGGTGTTTCCATCGGAGGGTAATGGTCCACTATCATATTCTATCTGGGCTTCACCAGCGATCTCCGCTTCAGGCAGCATCTATATAGCGGCGAGCGATTTTACCTATGCAGGCGGTGCGCGGCTTTACTCTCTCTCCGCCGTGGGATTAGAACAATGGCATTATGACTTTCCTGAAAATACCATAGCGGCCAGTCCGGCGCTCCTATCTGATGGGACCATCATTGTTGCGACGCAAAACCGCCATCTCACCGATAATAACCAGCGTTATGGTGCAATATATGCTCTTGCCGACCACGGCAATCACGGAGAGCTGCTCTGGAAATACCCTGGAGCTGGAACAATTCCCAAGGGATTTTATTCCTCGCCATTAATTGATGCTTCTGGACGGATTTACGTTGCTAATGAACCGTTCCCTTTCACAGATGGCGAAACAGGTACGCTCCTGGGCCTGAACAGCGACGGGAGCCTTCTCTTCAATCACACGCTTGATGGTTATGTCCATGGAAATCTGGCACTTGGCCCGGATGGAAAACTGTATATACCACTACGCAAACCTTCCCGTCTCGTCATTGTCAGATAAGCATTAATCCCTGTTGCCTGTAGACACCGAACATTTGCAATAACCGATTTCTCTTACTGATGTAAAGGTCAGTCTTGTCGTATCAAGAATTATTCCTATATCTCAATTTCGTACACCCGGTACCCCTTGTACCGGTCGGCGTTGAGGTACTTGAGTGCCTCGATCATCTTCCTGTTGGACTCGACGATGAGCGTGCAGTCCATCTATTATCGTAGCGCGGGCCGATGTATTTCCATTTACATAATTTTTACTGGCATCGAGAATATCTCCTCCTGGCTCCATGCAAGCCGGAGTTATTTTAAGTTTGCTTCAATTATCCTCATGAGCTTGCCGGCATCGAGTTTTCTCAAATACAGGGGAGCATCGTTTTTTTTGTATGGAGCGAGATTTTCCTCAAATGTCTTGTTGTTGCTGTTTGTATAAATTACCCCCAGCGGGAGTTTCTCCATTTCGACTGATTTTTTCAGCGCCTCGCTTCTGTTCGAAGGATCATAGGCATCATCAAGATAATACGTGTTGCTCTTGTACCAGCTGAAGTTGTTTACTCTGTTAAAAGAGACGCACGGATGAAGTATGTCGACGAGGGAGTATCCCCTGTGTGTAATAGCCTTCTTGATTATTTCCTTTGTTTTTTCAATATCCCCCGAAAATGCCCGCGCTACAAACGATGCATTCATCGCTACCGCCACGGCCACGGGATTGAAGGGCTCGAGGAATACCCCGGTTATCTGCACCGGCGTCTTGAAGCCCTTCCTGCTGGTGGGCGAAGCCTGCCCCTTCGTCAGGCCGTAGACCATGTTGTCATGGACCAGGTTCGTAATGTCCGGATTTCTTCTCAGCGCCGCCAGGAAATGGTTCCCGCCTTCGCCGTAGGTGCAGCCGTCGCCGCTTTCAACGACAACCGTCAATCCCGGGTTGCTTGCCTTTATGGCCGTTGCCGCGGGGAGCGACCTCCCGTGAAGGCCGTTGAAAAAACTCGCGTTCACATATTGCGGCGTCTTCGCGGCCTGTCCTATCCCGGACACCATCACGATACGATCCCTCGATATGTTCAGATCATCGAGGGCGCTCCTCACTGCCTTTATGATGTCATAATTGCCGCATCCCGGGCACCATGCCATATCGGGCGGCCGTTCAAAATCGAATACTGAGCTCATTTTCATCCCCTTACGCGAATTTTTTAAATTCCTCGGCGAGTTCTTCGACGCTGAACGGCATTCCGTTATATTTCAGTATCTTCCTGTCGAATTCAAATCCAGTGTGCATGCGGATAAGTGATCCGAATTGCGATGTATAATTATTTTCCACAATCGCTGTGAACCGTGCCTTCTTCAGATACTTCTCCGTATCTCCGTGCAGGGGGTAGACCTGGGAATAATGGAGGAGAGCAATGTCGCTTCTCCCGGATGCTTTTATTGCTTCGAGGATGCCGTTCAAGGTGGAGCCCCAGGACACGATCAGACACAGAAAGTCATCCGGGCCGTAGAGGTCGGGCGGTATACTGTCGGGACCCATGGATTGAAGCTTTCTCATCCGCTTGTTTACCTGGACAACGCGGACCGCGAAATCCTCAGTTATATATCCGCCCTCGTCATGCTCATCGCTGTCGAGACACACGATGCCGTTGCCATACCCAGGGATCCCCCTCGGCGAAACGCCGCTTTCGGTCACCTGATATCTCCTGTAGCCGCTGTACGTTTCCGTGATGATGTTCTCACTCATCGAGTTGTCGATTTCCATGCCCGGGACAGTCCCATAGGAATCAAGAAAATATTGATCGGTAAGCAGTATGACCGGTACCTGGTATTTGTCCGCCATATGGAATGCCTTCCGGGTGAGATCAAATCCCTGCGAATAATTGCCCGGCGCGTATATGATCCGTGGGAATTCCCCGTGCCCGGCGTAAATGGCGAACAGGAGGTCTCCCTGTTCAGTCCTTGTCGGCATGCCGGTTGCCGGCCCGGGTCTCTGGCCTACATGAATGACCAGCGGGGATTCGATCGCCCCCGCGAGGCTCAGCCCTTCCGTCATCAGTGCAAATCCGCCTCCGGAAGTGGTAACCATCGCACGGCCGCCCGCGTACCATGACGCGATGGCCATGTTTACCGCGCTGATTTCATCCTCAGCCTGCTCGACAATGATATCGAAATCCTCTGAGTATTTCGCGAAATTGACGAGAACGTCTGTTGATGGAGACATCGGGTATGAAGATACGAAGTTGCAGCCTCCCGCAATTCCTCCCAGTGTGATTGTTTCAGCGCCGTTGATCAGCAGCTCCTTCATCGCATCGGGAGATGCCTCCGGGAGGTTTTTGATATTCCCTGATCGTGCAATTTCTCTGCCGGCCTCAATCCCCTTCCTGAGGGCTTCGATGTTTTTTTCAATCACATCGGCTGCGACCCGGGAAAACTGCGCCCTGATCTGGCCCTGCACACCCTCCTCGTTGATCCCGAAAAGACCGGCAAAGAGTCCCATGACGACAAGGTTGAGAAATGTTTTACCACCGATCTCTTTCGCAATTTCCGACAAAGGAATCTCGACAACCGTGTATCCACCCCCGCGGTACCGGTCATCGATAAATGCCGGGTCACCGATTATGACCGTGTCCCCGGTGATACGTTCATGGAAACGCGCCATGGCCCCGTGACCGAAAGGAACAAACACATCTATCCGGTCAAGGAATGAATCCGCCCTTTTTGATGACACTCTTATTTCTGTTGAATTATTCCCGCCCCTGATTCGGGACATGAATTCACTGAAAGAAAAAACATGCCTTCCGGAAAATTTGAACATCTTCATCAAAAGACGGTCGAGGGTCTGAATGCCCTGTCCAGCTTCGCCCGAGAGGACGATCGATAGGTCGGTTTTTATGTTTTTCATGTCACCTGTTTATCGAACAAGGGATAACCCGATATGTACTTCCCGAAATTCGTCCAGCCTCAATATGCGAATACGCATGTGTCTAATTAAGGTCTATCTGAAAATCTCAATCACCGGCAGTAGAAATACAATAAAAGCCTGAAATAATCAAGCCCGAATTATTTTTTTTCTGAGCAGCAGAGCCTATTTTTCAAAATAATTCTTCGGCGTGACATCTCCTTGTCGTGACCGAAATGCTTATCCGGGGATATGACATTATCAATCACTCATGACATCTGCAGTTGCGATTTTACTTATGGGGTTTGTGCGCCAGGTATTCTTATATATTCATCTCATACACCCGGTACCCCTTGTACCGGTCGGCGTTGAGGTACTTGAGTGCCCCGATCATCTTCCTGTTGGACTCGACGATGAGCGAGCAGTCCGACTGAATGTAGCCGTTCTTGATTGCACCCTCAATGGTCTTGAGAATGAGGATCTGGTCGATGTTCTGTCCCCGGTATTCCGGCAGCACCCCCATGAGGATCGTCCTGAGGGTCCTTGTTTTTTTCAGTCTCCAGAGCATCCTTATTATCCGCCATGGGAATAGGCGGCCGTCAAGCGCGGCAAGTCCCGGGTTCGCGTCCGGTACGGACAGGATGAACCCGATGGTCTGCCCGTCCTTTTCCGCGAAAATGGCAAGCTCCGGTATGATCACCATTTTCAGTTCGTTGAAGAGCATCTCAAACTGCCGGTCGGTGAAGGGGATGTGGCCCTCGTTGCCTTCCCAGGAGAGATTGAAGATGTTCTTTATCATGTCGGCCCGCCTGGGGATTTCCCTGCGCTTCGTGGTCACGTACCTGATGTCAGACCTCTTCTCAAGCTCGCCGCATAATTGTAAAAAAGGCGCCCAGTTGAACCACTGCGTTTTCACAAGGAAGCAGAACCAGTCGGCCTTCTTTTCAAAACCGTAGGCGTCCGCGTGCTTTCCGTACCAGTCCGCGAAGTGGAACATGCCGATTACCGGCATCCTGGAGTTGTTGATGACGTCGAACCCCACCTGGTCGTATATGGTGAAGTTCTGCGGGCCGTTCATCTTCTTTTTCCCTTTCCCCCTGAGCCATTCCCCTGCCGAGTCGAACAGGGCCTTCGATACTTCAAGGTCGTCTATGCACTCGTAAAATCCGAAAAAACCCGTATCCCGGTCATATTTTTCCTCGTACCGGGAATAGGTATGTGCCGATATCCGGCCGGCCGCCTTCCCGTCCCTGTATGCCATGAACAGCTGCGCCTCCCCGTGTTCAAAGAAGTACCCCTGTTCCGGATCGAAAAAATGCACCTGGTCCCTGATTACGGGCGGCACCCAGGCCCCGTCATCTTCATATAATTTCGCGGACCATGGCAATTTAATGAATTCCATCAGCTTTTTCCTGCCGGTTACTTTCTCGACGTGGATGCGTCCGCTCATGTCTCCCCCCGCGGTGTGAGAACCATTTTTATTTTTTGAAGGCGTAAATTGTTTGATTTTTTCGGAGCCTGATATTTATGTATTAATGGATTATGTCAATATCATGATTTAAAAAATTCCCGACTCTTTTGTCTTGTATATAATCCTGTTATTATTTAAGAATAAATTGTCTTGTACAAATATCCGGCAATATTCAATAATTCATAAAGGCGGTAATTCACGCTGTTTTTTGACCCGTTTTCGGACAAGACACTGGCTTTTATGTGAATTGACGGCATGCCGTTTAAGCAACGACGACTGTAACAGTAACCGGCACAGACGGTATTTAAAAACATGGATGCCCTTAAATATAACAACTCCAGGACAAGGAAAACCGCGGATAACGTGACACGGGATGACGGTTATTCATGCGTTCTCCTCGAATCCTCGAAGGACGCCGCCTACCTGATCGATATGAGCGGCAAGATCCTTGACGTGAACAGGGAGGCGCTGAACAAATTCGGGGAGCTTTCCCCCGAAATAAAAAACAGGACCGCGGCCTTTTTCATCGGCAGGAACATCGCCGACTATTATCCCCCCGGGCTGGCCGGGAAGCTGGACAACCTGAAACGCAGGATCATCAAATCAAAAAAACCCTCCAGCGTCAGGCTCAACCTGGCCAGCAGGGTATTCGACATCTCGGTGTACCCGGTCTATGAAAACAACGTGAACCCCGTCCACATGATCGTGTTCGCGCGCGAAATCACGGAGGAGCTCGGCGCTGTCGAAAAGATTTCCGTCACCACCAGGAACTACTGGGACCTTGTGGACCGAATGTACGAGGGATACATCGTTGTGGACCGGGAAGGCAGGATCTCGTACGTCAACCAGATCGCGGTGACGGTCACCGGGTACGGAAAATCCGAGCTGATCGGATCAAAATTCATCAGTTATTTCACACTGGAGAACAGGGACAAAATCGAAAGCCTGTACCAGAGGATCGGCAATTACGAGAACCTCAGGTTCAAGGCGGACATCACAACAAAAAAAAATGACATCCTAAACCTGCTGATATCCGTGAGCCCGATAATCAACGGGCAGGGATCCTATGAAGGGTTCCAGGCCATAGTCACCGACCTTACGACGATACTTAAAGTGCAGGAACGGCTGCAGTACCACGTCGAATTCGAAAAGAAGATCATCGAAATATCATCAAGCTTCATCAACCTGCGGGGGTCGGAGCTGGACAGCGGGATCATGAACGCGCTGGACATCATAGGACGGTTCAACAGGGAAGAGGGGATTTTCCTGTATTCAATATATGATAACGGGGTCGGGGCTTACAAGACCCATCAATGGTTTGCCGACTCGGCCGGGCAGCGGACCCCGTTTTCACGTGAACTGTCCATGGACTTTTTTCCATACTATAACGAATTGATCAAAAAGAACACGGTGATACAGGTCAACGACGTCTCCTCCCTTGCCCGGGAAAATCGCCGCGAAGTCGAAATTCTTCTAAACTACGATATCCGTTCTTTTCTAATCGTGCCGATGATGGGCAGGGACAGACTGCTGGGGTTCCTTGGAATCAGCTCTCGGACGCCCAGGGAATGGGGCGAGGACGAGATCAACCTCATAAAGATGGCCCTCGGTGTCATATCCATAGCGACTGAGAGGAAGAACATACAGCGCGAGCTTATCGATGTCATGATGGAACGCCTGTCGGACCGCGAGCTCGAGCTGGTCGCGCACCTTGCCGGTGGCTGCACCTGGCCGAGGGACAAGCGCCTGATAGGCAAGAAGATGAACGTGCTGCCGGGAACGCTCGATAAATTCATGATCCGGATAAAGGAAAAAATCAGGGAGAATGAATTGAACCTTATTATAACGGCCATGCGCCAGCGGCAGACGCCACCCGGTCATTCCACGCTGACGAAAACGGAAAACGCTGAAATCTGATATCACGGGTGATTTTTTACAGGTTCACCGGCAGGTCTTTCCTCCCCTCATTTCCACCTGCCTGAATGTTTTCTTCGCGGGCGACAACTGTTTTATTACAGGATCATCATTACCCCCGGGTCTTATTATCTGATACACTGTTTTCTTATCCGATGACATGAAAGAACCACTGCCGGCGTCGCCGTCGAAAATTCCGACGGAATTTTTTCCTGGTTGAAAATTCAAAAATTCCATATCATCTTTTTCCTTTCCCGGGAAGCTTACCCTGTAAATTCTTTCGCAATTCTTTTTATCACGCTTGCCGCTGCAAAAACAAAAAAGCATTGTGTTTGAATCGTTCGACTGCCAGAACCTCGTTTTCTTTTTTCCGATGCCGCCGACGAGCGCCCCCAGGTCCGTTACAGGGCTTCTCCGGAAATCGATTTCCCATTCAATGGCGGGCGCGGCATCGCTCTCAAGGGTAAAGCAGATCCTCAGCGCGTCCTGCGCCGCCTGGTTCTGTTCGTCATTGCTCGTTTTATCTCCCAGGAGCAGACGCCAGTCAGCGGCACTGTACTGTATCAAACCGGGTTTCTTTTTCGAGAAATGATAAAAGACCGCCGAATCGTTCCTCCCCGGCATCACATGAAAATATTCCCGGTCCGGTTTATCAACAGATCCGAAAATCATTTCAAATCTCTCTCCCGGCGCGGACATGCCCTCGTATGTGATGTCCCACAGGTTGACTTTTTTTAAATCGAACTTCTTCTCTCCGAGAACGAGCTTTATTTCACAGTCGTGAATGTATATTGTGCCTTTCGACGTCTTGAAATCGACGGGCGGATCCCCAATGGTTTTCTTTAAATTGAGATCGATGCCGAAGACCGGCGCGTCACCTGCCGGCCGCACCGTGCAAACATACTCGGCCTGTTCATCGACGATCAGGGAGACAGCGGGTTTTTTTTCATTCTCCCTTATGCTGAGAAAAAGCCTGCGTCCGGATTCATTGACGGATTTGTAAATTCCAGGCGTTAAAAATTTAAAGGAAGCTCCGGAAACGGCAGAGTTGCCGTAGATGAAAAGAAAACCGGACATGATCAAAATATAAAAATATTTTTTGTTCATTAAGAGCCTCGATTATTTTACAGGATTTTTATAAACATGCCTGTTTAACCCGTTTTAAATCTTCCTCCAGAGTCCTGATGAAAATCCAATTGACAGAAAGGATATTCCGATGATAAAATTTGTAATTAGCGTTATACTGAAAAACATCATATAACAACATGAATATTTATGCAAGGGGCTTAATCATGAAAAAAATATTTTTACTGCTGTTTGCCTGCCTTATCTATACCGGCCTGACCGCACTCGCAGAAGCGCAGTCTTTTAAAAATGATTCCACGGTCTACGTTTTTTCCGTATCTGGAATCAACCTGCGCGAGGAGCCGTCCACCACATCGAAAGTGCTGGAATTAGTGCCATATGGAACAAAACTTACGGTGCTTGAGACAATAAATAAACCGCAGGAAGTGGATAACTTCAAAGGCAGCTTCGCCAAGGTGACTTACCGTGGAAAGACGGGATACCTGTTCGACGGGTTTCTCTCGTCCCTTCCCGCGCCGGATCTGAAAAAACAGGGCAACCTGGATTCCTATGCCGCGAAATACCTGGGAAAGGGCAAAAAAAAATCCGGTACTGTCACGGCATACCCGGACAATATTGTTCATGAAATCATACAGGCAGAAGGCTATTACGGCCATAAGTTATCAGTACCGGGCATCCGTTTAAGCGAGGGATTTCTCCTGCTCAGGGCGATCGCCTCATCGATGAACACAGGATTTACGGGCAAAGAGGCTTTCCCCGCGAAGAACGCGACCTGCGATGAAAAATACAAGGGCAAAAAATTCCAGGTGGAGGTAAAAATCAATAAAAACGGAAGCGCCGCCTCCTATGAAATCACCAAAACTCATCCGGACGGGCATTTATTCATGATTTCTGTCGAGCAGTCCGGCGGTAAAGTGATAATGACAGCGGGCAGCGCCGATTGATTAAACCCTCCGGTATAGTCATCACAAACATCGCCTACGCGCTGTGCGTTCTGTTCATCGCGTTTGCAGAAGGCATCATTAATCCCTTCATTCCCTGGAACCTCGTTCCTGTCGTTATCGGATATTTTCTTACCAGGAGGGCCATGGTTGGAACAGTCCCCGGGCAAAACGCGGCGTGGCCGGCGGCAGGATATAATGCTGCCGGTGTCGGGACCGTCATTTTTTTCCACATGGCATGGCTGTTCGATTGGGGAGGAATGGCCACCGGTTCATCAACATCAGCGCTCATTTTTATTTTCCTTCCGGCATACGCGTTGATAGCCGGGGCTGTCGGTTTTCTTGTCGGAGCATTGTGCCGGAAAATATATATCCGGGCCGTAAAAAAATAACCAAACCTGTTCATTCAGCATCAGGCTTTCGGCATCATTCGGTTTAAGCAGCTACTTCTTGAATTTTTTTGCCTTTTTCAGGTCGATTGCACCGGACAGTTCCGCTTTTTCCGATTTTTTATCATAAACGCAGACATACGAGACAAAGACCCCGTCCCGTACCCCCTGGAGGACCGCGATCCCGTATGACTCGCTTCCGTATTCATCTACGGCGATCGAAGGCTTCTTCAATTCCGGGGGGGCCAGTTTAATGCAGGCCTTTTTAACATTAATACCGAACTCCTCCCAGGCATCGGACGAGGAGGCTTTCACGATCCTGCCGGAGAATAACCCGACTGATATCATGAAGAGCGCGACAGCAAAAACAATGGCCTTTTTCATATGACACTTCCTTATGGTATAATCTGAAAAAATTATTCCGCCGGGGACGACCGGCTGCCGCAACCTGAAATTCTATTGTCCGTTACAGGTTTCCGCAGGGTTAGCATACGAAAATATTTTCAAACAGTCAAGAATATTGTCATCGCCTACCGGGGATGAAGACACCGGTGCGGATAAAGATTCATAGCTCCATTGGATGTCAGCGAAAAATCATTGACCATGAAGCTTATGGCATTGTATGATTATTACCGCGGTCCGGATTAAAATTTTTGCGAGGATTATAATATGAAAAAAATAATCATTGTTCTGACGATTACCGTATTTACGATATCCGCCCTGTTCATCTACCGGAACTGTGCGTATTCACTGGATAAAAGCGTCATATCATCGGAATCAAAATGCAGCGTGATCGTATATCTCAACGATCCGGACAAGACCGGCACCAATGTGCGCGACAATCCAGGCGGAAAGATAGTGAAAAAACTCCCGCTGGAGACCGATCCCGCGAACGAGGCCGGTATATACCTCACCATCAAAAAATCTAAAAACGGATGGCTGCAGATCGAATCGGTCGAGTACGGCGAAAAAAAGGACGCGTCCTATAAAAACACCTGGGTCCACGGGAAACTCGTCGGTACGGGCACGACCAACTACGACGAAAAACCGCTGGGGCTTTACGAGAAGGCTGATAAAAAATCAAGGGTGATCGCCCACCTGCAAGGTTCCCAGGGCGTGCCTGTTCTCGCCTGTTCAGGCAAATGGATCTACACGGAGGGCAAAGGGAAAAACAAAAAGAAAGTATCCGGATGGCTGGACCCCGACAAACAGTGTTCGAGCGCGGTTACGAACTGCAGTTAGATTATGAGAATTAACCGGTGAGACCCGGTATGCTTTTTCAATTAACGATTTTCACTTTCCCGTTAATTTTTATTTGACCTTTGGCATATTAAAGGCATCATTGAGCGGAGGTATCGTCATGAAAAAGTTACTCTTATCGGCGTTTTACATGCTGTCCGTCACCGGCATGCTGATCGCACAGACTGAAGGCCGGCCCGATAATTCATACACGACCGATAACCCGGCCGCGGCGGTTGCTGTGGTTTTTCTCCTGATGATGGTGGTTTCAATCGGATTGATAAATTTTTTCGGGCTGCAGCGGCGCGGGAGGATAATAATCGCGGTAATCCTGGGTTTTGTCAACATCATGATAGTCGCGCCAATCCTGGCGGCATCCGGCATGAGCGGGTCCGTAAACCTCCTGATCTCCCTGGCATCATCGATTGTTTACTGCGTAATTATAATCAGATTCGGGAAAAAAATCGCGAGATGGATCGGCCGGCATGAAGTACGGGACGATGACCGCGACTGGTAATTCCGATGAAATGGATTAAACATTCAATAATCGTACATATTCAGCTGATTTATACTATTTTATACATGTATTCCATTTATTTCTTTTTTCTGGTCTTTAAATAAAAGAGCAACTTAATGAATATTTAAAAAATTTATACTTGTTTTATTTTTTTATTTTTTCGGTGCTTTTTTCAGCCGGTCTTCTCGCATTTGTCGCGCTGATCAGGTACAAAAAACACAACGTCAGCGACAAATATCTTCCTTGCTCTGGGGAAACATAGCCGCCCTCAGGCAGAACAACCTGAAGCGCATGTTCGGATACTCCTCCATCGCGCAGGCGGGATACCTGATGATCAGGATCGCCGCATGGGGAGGCCGGGGGATGATGTCCGTGGTGTTTTACCTGTTCGTGTACCTGTTCATGAACACCGCCGCGTTCGCCATCGTGCTCATCAAAAACGGGAAAAACACGTTCTCCGAGGACATTGACGACCTGAACGGCCTCGTGAAGAAATCGCCGCTCATCGCGGCCTGCACAATAGTCCTTATTCTCTCCCTTACCGGCATCCCGCCCACGGGAGGGTTCATCGGAAAATACTTCCTGTTTTCGGCCGCGGTTGAAAGGGGCATGATTTACCTCGCAGTCGCGGGAGCGGTAAACTCGGTGATATCTCTTTTCAACTATTTCAGGATCGGCAGGGCGATATTCATGGAGGAGCAGGACCCGCCGTCCGGCTATGTGAGGGCGGTCATACTTCTTTCGACGATAGTGATTCTTCTTCTCGGCGTGCACCCGGGACCGCTTTCCGAGCTGGCCATGGCATTTTCCCTGAATTAGGTCAGAACACGAGCTTCACGGAAAGCTCAGTCGTGAGGTAGTTGCCCAGCACCGTGTACTCCCTGTTTCTCCTGCCGATGAACCCGTTGACCATCAGGTTCAGGCTGAGGTCGTAGACCGGGCTGTAAGAGATCAGCCCGGACACCACCGAAGACTTGTCGCACATGTTGATTATGTAATTCAGACCGGCCGAAATCTCCTCGATGAAAATCTGCTTCACCGTTATGAACGCGCCGCCGTAATACCTGCTGTAGTAATTCGGCGTATAGAGCCCGCGCGACAGGAAATAACCGGTATTCATCGCGTCGATGTCGAACATGTTCCTGAGGTAACCGGAGCCGTTGTAGAAGAACTCGAAATCTATCCTGACCCTGTCCTTTATGTCCTTCACGTCGAAGCCCTTCCCGAAGCCGAGGCTCGCCTTTGGTATCCACCTGCCGCTGACCCTGTAATCCAGGGAGGTGTGGGTGCCCGGGTTAAGATAGATCATTTCGATAGCCTGGGCCCCTGTCTGGGTCGTGGCGTACAGGTACCATGGAAACTCCCTCATCTTCCTGGCGTTGTCCCCGTAGGACATGCAGGCCTCGCCGTGGACGTCCACCAGGAAAAGCCTGCTGGTGAAATCGCAGCCGTATACCGGGACGGTCCTGTTCTTCGCCACCGCGGAGACCGATACCTCGGTGTTCTTCAGGAGCACCTCCAGTTTCACCGCGCCGCCTATGTCGTTCGCGTGGCTCACCTTCTGCATGTTGACGAAGGAATACAGGTTCGCCGCCGTTCCGAACGGGACATGTATCTTCAGACCGTAGGTCCCCTGCCTGACCTGCGAGGAATCCAGTATGTTCTTCTTTTCGATGTTGATGAGGTCCGTCGGAGTCCACAGGATACCCGTTCCCCATTTCAGGGTCTGCTTCCCTGCCCTGAAATAAACAGCCTTGTCGAAATTCACGTCGATGAACATCTCGTTGATCGAGTAGTAGGAGCTTGTCTTGTCGGAAACCAGCATGTTGCTCCTGGTGAGCAGCGCTGAGTAGCCCAGGTACGATACCGGCACCTGGAAACCCTGGGATTTCGGAAGGCCCGCGGGATAGCAGTCGGCCGAAAAATTCACGTACCCTTTTATCCCCCTGACCAGCCTCGCGTCGAGCGCGAAATCTCCCTGGAAATAGCTCAGGAAATCGTTGTTGTCGATCACGTCCGTCTGCCTGAGGACGCTGCCCCTCCTGTACAGGTAGCTGTTCCTGCTGTTCAGGAAACCGTTGAAGGACAGGGATTTTTTGTCCACCGCGCCGGATATGTTGTCGTCCTTGATTTTTTCGCTGGGCGTGACCGTGTTCTCCTCGCTGAAAATCTCGTCCTCGGTCCCGCCCTTCTCTCCTTTCTTTTCGGGGGCGCCTTTGCCTTCCACGCTCCCGGCGTCCTCCTTGACCGCATTTTCCTGCGCGGGCGCGCTGATCGGACAGACGGCCGCGAAGACGCACAGCGCCGAAACAAAAACTGCCGAAACGATCCTACTGGCGGAACCCATTTATCCCCCTCCCTCTACCTGCTCAGATTTTCCAGGTAGGCCTTGGTGAATATCTTCGGGTCCAGCTTCTTCGTGGAAATCCCCGAGAGTTCCACGATCGTCTTGTTGCCCTTTTCGAACTCGTCGATGTATATGTGCTCGATCGGGATGTACTTCCCGTCGATCTCAGTCCACTTCGGATAATACGCGGTCTGCATCAGCGTGCCGGAAAGCGAATAGGACTGGATCTTGAGCATGAGGTACTTGTCCCTCTGCACCCAGTAGACCTGCTTCGGATAGGTAACGTCGTTGACCTTCGCGATGAGGGTGAACTTGTACACCGGCTTCTTGCCCAGCATTTCTTCCTCGATGATTTCCGCGCCCTTCGCGTTCGCGAGGGGCCTGTACAGGTCGCCCAGCTTCCTTTTCTCGAAGTCGCCGCCCCTGGCGTCCGTTCCCATTATGCTCTCGTCGCGGCTTATGTGCTGGAACGTCCTCGTGTTCTGCCTGTACATCCAGAAGTTCTCGCCCACCCGGAGGTAACCGTTCCCCTTCTCCGTGTCCGGGGCGGTGGCGACGATGAGGAACTCGTCCGTCTTGTCGCGCCTGAAGTAAAGGAACCCGTAGTTCTTCACCCCCTGCCTGGCCTTGTTCTGGACGAGGGACACTTTAACGGATATGTCCCCGATCTGCTCCATCATGTAATCCATTTTCCTCACCACGTCCGAGGCCTTCGGCGCTGCCTGGGCCCCGACGCACGCGACGAGAACGAGTGCCGCCGCAAGTATCCTGATCTTTCTCATCTTCATCTCCTTTAGAATCCGCTATTCAAAGTGCCTCAGCGCCTCCACGGCGGAGAGATTGGACGCCCTCTTGGCCGGGAAATAGGCCGTTACCGCGGCCATTATTATTATCAGAATGAAATTCGAAATTATGGACCCGGCTGTCGGAAGGAAATAAAGCCGCCTGTCCACCAGCAGTATCGAGAACACGCTGTCCGTGTTTATAGTGAAGAGCCTCATGACGCCCATCAATATGAACGCGAGCAGTATCCCGGCAAGGCACGCGATGGCGGTAAGGATCATGGTTTCCGAAATGAAGAGACGCTTCACGTCCTTCTTCTGCATGCCTATGGCCCTCACCGTGCCGATTTCCCTGGTCCTCTCCCTTATGGTCATCCTGAGCGTGTTCAGTACGCCTATCAATATTATGAAGAAAAGGATCAGCACGGCCACCAGCGCCACCAGGTTCAGGGCGCTCTCGAGAGTCAGTATGAAATCCGCGGTCTCGTACATGGTGCCCACGTCGAACCACGGCCCCTTCCACTTCGTCCTGGTCATTTCCGCCAGCTTCGCCCTCAGCTCGTCGTTGGTCGACGTCCTCGGCAGGAGCTTCCATTCCGTGCAGAACGCCGGGTAAAGCCCGGAAGCCTTTTTCGGGACATAGGCGCCCGCGTGTTTGCCGGCGTCCTCTGGAAGGTTGGAGAGATAGGTCTTGAAAAAGGTTTTTTCGTTGAGGAGCATGATGTTCCCCTCCGGAATATCCCTGGAGGAGAATACGCCCGACACCCTGTATTTGTTCTCTGTTACCGCCCCCTCGTACTTGTTTTTGTACCGGTAAACAACGGCGCTTCCCGGCTTCAGCCTGAGGGCGGAGGCCATGCCCCTGCTCGCCAGCACGTCCTTTTCGGAATTTTCGTCGGGCATCTTCCCTTCGACGGCTAGCCCCTTCTTTATAAGGTCCATCGATTTATCATCTCTGGAAAACCCCAGGGCGGTAGTACCGGCGGCATTATTCCTGTTCGACGCCTCCCCGTAGATCGAGACGACGCCCGGCACAAGCAGCCTGTGGAGCCTGTCCGCCTCGCTGATCGCCACGGCCGGATCATTTATTTTCTTGAAGCTCACGTAAAGTGCGCCGGTTTCGTGCGGCTTCATGCCCAGGAGGTTTTTGATGTCCTTCAGGCTGACGAACATTGCCGTGCCCTCGAACAGGTTGTTGGACCTGATGATCGCCACGACGGTCAGCCTGGCGCTCTGCCTCTGGCCAGTCACGGTCTGCATCCTGGCCTTGAGCACGTCGCCGAGCTTCACGCCCAGGGTCTTCGCCTTGTCCGAATAAAGTATGACCGGGTTTTCGACCTTCCCGCTCTGGAAATCCTTCAGGCTTCCCGCGACGAGGTTCTGCGCGAAGTATTCGGCGAACTCGTCGTCAACCTCCAGGCAAACCAGGATCGCGTTGTCGCCCTTGGCGTTTCCTATCACCCTGGCGAATACCCCGACCGCCTCCCAGACCTTGTTTATCCCCCTGACGTTGGTCTTGATCAGGTCCATGAACCTCTTCTTGTCCCTGATTATCCTCCTGTTCCTGCTCCCGTCCTCCATGCCGGTCAGGCTCATGTGCCCTGTCATGTACACCACGACCCTGTTGAGGAGCGTGTCGGAAATGCCGTGGGAGAAGGAATTGGTGAGAACCAGTATCATCATCCCGAAGCATATGGCAGTCCCGAGGAAGAAGCTCCTCCTCTTCTGGCGAAGAAGGTTCCTGAACCCAAGCGATAGAATAAGTCTCATCGGTCTTCTCCTAGTCCCTCATGATGGCGTCGAGGGGGGTAATCCTTCTCGCGACCCGCAGTGGATACGCCGTCGCGATTAAGGTCACGAGCGCGAGGTACGCGAACCCCTTCAAAATGTCGAATATACCGAGAACCGGCCTGAATACGCTGCCGCCGAACAGCAGCTCGAGTATGCGGTTTTCAGTCGTGATGTTGATTGCGTTCAGGATGTAAACCGATACTATACCGGCGATGATCCCGGCGCACCCGAATATGATGGAAATTACCGTCATCTCGGACAAGAACATCCCGGAGATGAACGACTTGTGCGCGCCGACGGCCCTCATCATCCCTATCTCGCTGACCCTTTCAAGGGCCGCCATGCTCAGAGTGTTCATTATGATGATGATCGCCACGATGAATATCAGGAAGACGAAGCCCCTCGTCGCGCCCCTCATTATCGCGGAAAGGTCGGCTATCTGCCCAACCGCGTCCCTCCAGATTATCGCCCTGGCCTCCGCGCCCGAGGATTTGAACGCGGCGTTCAGCTCCAAAACCGACTCCTCGGCATCGGCGCCCTTCCCGAGCTTGACGAAAATCAGGTTGTATGCGCCTGAATCAACGTCCAGCTTCTTCTGCACGACCTTTTTGCCCATCAGGGTTGACACGTCGTATCCCTGCTTCCTTGTTTCGACTTTTTCCAACACTTCCCCGCCGAAAAGGTCGTCGAGGTTGTCCTTTTCAAGGATCCTCTTTTTCTCCTTCGGGATGACGGCCGCCGTGTCGGAAGCGGTGACGTACTGGTACACCTCCCGGAACGACTCTATGTCCATGATGTTGAAATGGTTCCAGAAATCGTCGAGGTGCTTGAATTTCATGACGCCCTTTACGTCCACGCGTATGTCCATGGTGCTGTTCTCGTTGCTCCCGCCCATGAGGACCAGGCTTGTCCTTTTATCGATGACGCCGGACTTCTTGCTCGATTCTTTCATGAAATTCTTTTCATTGAAGGAAAACCCCTCAGGGATCACCCAGAAATTCTGCTCCTCGAAGAACCTCTTCCTGTTCCCGGTGCTGACCAGTATCCCCCTGTCGTCGTTTTTCAGCAGGGTCCCCTCGACCAGGTCCGTGCTGTCGCTGAACATCTTCCTGTACTCGTCGAACCTGACTCCGAGCGCCAGCGCGTAGCTCATGTCCCCGTTCTCGTTCAGGATTATCGTAAGGCCCTTCGCCACCGGAAGGAACCTGTCTATGAACTTCTTTCCCTCGAGGACCTTTTTCACCTTTTCGTAACCCGGGATGACCTCGATGTCCCTTCCCATGGGAGTGAAGATCACGTTGTCCTGGTCCTGCTTCGCGGATATGATCACCACGTCGCCGGTGAACCGGTCTATTACGTTTTCCTTGAGCCCCCTGTCCATCCCGGCTATGACCCCGTTGCCTATTGTCATGGTCATGGCGCCGAGGAATATGATTATCCCGACAACCAGGCTCTTCCCCCTGTGCCTCTGTATGTTCCGCCAGGCGATTTTCAGTATGAGGGCCATTTACCTGGTCCCCCTTTTAGCCGGTCCGGCTTTCTTTTTCATCTTTTTAGCGGCACCGGGCCCGTCGATATCGATTATATGTCCGTCCCTGATCTTGATCACCTGGCTCGCGTACTTGAGCACGTCCGAATCGTGAGTGGAAAAAACGAATGTCGTTTTTTCGGTCTCGTTGAGGTGCTTCATCAGGGACAGGATCGTCGCGCCGGTCTCGGAGTCCAGGTTCGCGGTAGGTTCGTCCGCGAGGACGATCTGCGGTTTCGTGACGAGCGCCCTGGCGATTGCGACCCTCTGCCTCTGGCCGCCTGAAAGCTCCGCCGGCCTGTGGTCCATGAAGCTCCCGAGCCCCACCTCCTCTATGCACTTTTGAGCCCTTTTGCGGATCTCGCCCTTTGTAAGGCCGCCCTCCTTCATTAAAAGAAGGGGAAATTCCACGTTCTCCAGGAGGTTGAGCACCGGTATCAGGTTGAAGGTCTGGAATATGAAGCCGACCTTGAAGAGCCTTATGTTCGTGAGCCTCCTGTCATCGAGCGAGGTTATCTCCTCGCCGCCTATCTTCACGCTGCCGGCGGAAGGGATGTCTATGCACCCGATTATGTTCAGCAGGGTCGTTTTGCCGCTGCCGGACGGCCCTATTATCGAAATGAAGCCGCCCTCTTCCACATCGAGGTCGATCCCCCGCAGCGCGTGCACCACGGTCTCTCCGAGCGGGTAGTCCTTTTTGATACTCTTCATTTCTATGATGTTCATTTCCGCACCTGCTAATATTTTTATGTATGATCCGCTAAAATATGCAGTTTTTAACGCATATCTTACAGCCCCGGATCTATCTGAATGTATCCGATCTTACCGAGTCATTGCGATATGCAACTCTTTTTTGAAGTCAAATTTTTAATTTATTTTGAATATTCCCATCATCTTGTATTGATTTAAAAACAGGACAGTTATTATTTAATGAATATTCATATAAAAATTTCCCGAACAGACGGTCCCCGCAGTCCTATTTAATATATTTTACAAGATTATTCATGAGGACCGGAAGAACCGCATTAACATCTCCGACAATGCCGTAGTCCGCAACCGCGAAGATGGGCGCCTGCGGATTTCTATTTACCGCCACTATGCACTTTGATTTAATCATACCGGCAATGTGCAGAATGGATCCGGAAATGCCGAGGGCGATATAAAGGTCGGGACTGACTTTTCGTCCCGTCTGGCCCACCTGCAGGTTATAAGGAACAAGACCGTCTTCGATGACCGGGCGGGTCGCGCCGACTGCTGCGCCAATTAAATCGGCAAGCCTGTTGATATCATCGACATTTTTCTCCGCGCCCCTGCCGATTGAGACGACTATCTTTGCGTCTCCCAGATCAACTCTCTGGGTTTTTTTAAAAACTGTTTCCTTAAGCATGTTTTTTGGATCAGGGGCAGGGGCTGCGATATCAATTTTAACGGCGGCTTTCGGCCGCGCGCCGGCATCCATTTCCGCGAGTCCCGGTTTGACTGATATGACTTTAACTGGAGATTTGAATCTCAGTATTTCCTGGACTTTTGTAGCCATTGACAGTCTAGTTACGGTCACGGCGTCACCGTCGATCGCGACTGTACTGCAGTCGTTGACGACGCCGGCATTTATTTTCCCCGCGACTTTCGGAGCAAGGGCCTTCCCAAGTTCGGAGGCCTTTATTAAAATTATATCCGCTCCGCTTTGTTTTTGCGCCTCGACGATCACGGCGGACCATGAAGCATTTAAAAAGTTTTCAACATTTGAATTATCGCAGATAAAAACTTTTTCCGCGCCGTGCCCGGCAAGAATGTCAGCCTGTGATCCCGCGCCTTTCCCGATAAGGATCGCGTCCGCCGGGACCCCGGACTTTTTTGCGAAAGCAAGCTGTTCCAATGCGGATTTGCTTACATTGTCTTTTTCCATATCCGCAACGACGAGTATTTTTGCCATGATGCGCCCCCGTTAACCTATCACCCTGGCTTCGGTTGCAAGAAGCTCGATGACTTTATTTGTGATTTCTGCGGCATCGCCTTCGAATATTTTGCCCGCCGCTCTCGCCTGAGGCGTTTCGTATTTTATTCTTTCGATCAGCGACCCCGCCCTGCCGATCTCATCTTCGCCCAGACCGAAATCAGTCGGTTTTTTTGAAACGACGGGTTTAATCCTGGCGGTCAAAATGCTTTTAAGGCTCGGATACCGCGGGTTGTTGATGTCGTTGTTGACGCTGATAACGCAGGGCTTCCCGAGCTCGATCAGCTCCAGGTGCCTGTCAGCCTGGCGGTGCACGACCGCCTTATCGGCCCGGATGTCCACTTTGACGCAGTTGGAAGCCATGGGCAATCCAAGCATTTCTGAAAGAATTTCAGCCGTTGCCTGCATGTCCGTGTCCTGCGCCTGTTTTCCAAGAAACACTATATCGAAAGGAATGGTTTTTAACACGCTGGCGAATATTCTCGCGTTTGCCGTGGCGTCATTGGAATTGTAAGCGCCATTCAGCAGGTGAATGGCCTTATCCGCCCCGAGCGACAGTCCCCTCCGGATTGTTTTTTTTGCGCTCGTCGGCCCCATGCATACCAGGGTCACGGACGCGTCCCTGTTTTTCTCCTTGATCCGGACGGCTTCTTCGATCGCGCACTCGTCGCAGGCGCTGATGACGTATCCCAGGCCTTTTTCCAGAATTTTACCGTTTTCTTTCACCCTAATTTTCTGCTCGACATCGACTGTTTGCTTGATAAAGACTACGATATTCATGATAACCTCCTGTTTCTTTTATTTTTCAGGAATTCCCGGAAGATGAATTCTGAGATATGCACGAGAATTAGAAGGCGCTCAACGGTTCAGTAAACTTTATCTCATGAATCATCAGAATAAGACGCGCCCTGTTCCGGCCCGGCTGTTCGTAAAAATTTCACCCGGATACTTTCAATGAATCAGATATCGATTTTATCTTTTAGAATAAATCCCCTGGCAATCGTTGGATTTGTATCATATTCATCGCCGTAATGCTCCCTGCCCTGTTTTTCACAAAGCTCTATCAATTCGTTATGCTTGCGGTAATATTTTCGCGCTTCATTCTTTATGCTTTCATGCCACTTTTCCACCATGGAAATGAATTCATCATATTTTTTCCTGTCCTCTTTCATCTTGGACAAAAATTTATCCATGAATTCAATTTCATCTTTAACGGCCAGCATGAATTCCAGATTGTCCGTATTCGTTTCCCGGCCCCATCGTTCTACCGCGGTCTTGATTTTATGGATGGAGGCGTCGTGCAGCGTGCTGATCCATAGCAATGACCGGCAGTAGGACGAAATGTCGGTTTTTAGATCTTTCTCCACGATTTTTTTCAACGCGAAGAAGGTATCTTCATCGAGACGGATATTGATGCGCCTGTCCTTTGTTGAATCCTGATTCATGGTAAACCTTTTTTATGTAAGACAGTATTTTTACTTGTCTGTCGTCCAGTATGACAATATTAATATAATATTTGTCTTACAAAATGTCAAGAAAATTTCAAAAAAAGTCAATGGAAGAAATAATCTATGCATCATACACATTGAAGTCGTATTAATAATTTTTAAAAGATTCGAAGACCGCCGGAATAACTGTTTGCTTGCACAGGAAAGGAATAACATTGGCTTGCAGGTAAATGCCGCAGGACAGGAAGTCCCGGCCGAACTTGGCCTCTGCGCCGGGATATGAAGATGTCGTTACGACACACAAAAAATTATGCCCGGGAGGTATATAATTCGTTCTGCCTGATCCCCGCACCGAATCAACCTCGTTTCAACCTCTATCTTTCCGGCGCATCGGTCCTTTGTGCCGGGTATATTTACATGTTTTTTGGGATTATTGTTTTTTAGATACAACATTCCGCCCGGAAGTCTTGTCCTCATCCTCTTAAATCCCCCGCAAGCTCAGCCGCAATATCAGTCATCTCATCCAGGAAAGCTTTCATCTCCTCACGCGTCGCTTTCAGCGGAATCTTCACCTGGAAATCCAGCCGGGAAAGCGCCTGCTCATCGCCGCCCAGGAGCTTAAGCGCGTTTTTCTTTCCGATCATTACGGTCTCCCAGTCGGTCGAAACAGCACAGCTGCCGGTACTTTCCGCCAGGCCCTTCATTTTTTCGAGGGTGGTCCGGGAAATCCGGCTGAATGTCATGCGCGCGTCCGTTTCGCTCTGGTCTTTTACCCTGGCGAGATAGACGCCCGGCTCCGGATTGGTCCACCCCAGAATGTTTCTCACTGCCCGGCCCCGGTCCGCTGGAAATACCGCGAGATGGAGCCTGCGGTTTTCCGTACCGGGAAGCTTGACGCGGCAGAGGATCACAAGCGTGCTGTCACCGGGTAGAAGCGGCGCGAGATCGTTCTTCGTTATCCTCGAATATTTGAAGCCGACATAAAGGCCGCGGTATTTACCGTAAGCGTAGAGGATGTTGTAAAAAGAGCCGTACTCGAGGCCGAGGCCGGCGAGGACTTCACGGAAGGCCAAATCATGCTTCTTTTTTATCGAACGGCCGATTACCGCCCCGATTGCGATGAGGACCGCGATCACCGGTATCATCATCAGCAGTGGAACGGCATTTTCACGCATGATGCCGGGGGCGACGAGAAACAGCACCACGATGATGATCGCGGAAATAATGCCCGCGGTAATTAATCCGATTTTTCTCATAACCACTCTCCATTCATGCACGGCATCCCGGCCAGGACCGCCGCCCTGGCCGCATTAATGAGTAAAGGCATTCCCGGTATTTTTTCAACCTGTATTTTGGATTAGAAAAGAGCGGGCAATAAGCGTTCCATGATAGAATTAGAATATTCTGTTTGACATCGAGCATTTCTGATTCCATTGATATTTTATCATTCCGATGAAATATAGAATCGATCATAAACATTGAAGTAAAAAATGAAGGAAGTTTATCCAGGAATTTTTGTCATCGTTGAAAAGGGCGTTAAATACAATATCCCCCCTCCGGCGAACATCTACGTGCTTGCCGGCAAAGACGGATTGATTTACGACGCCGGGTACGGCAGGAAAAAAGCTGTAAATAAATTCCTGTCGGAATTTAAAAAAATCGAGAACGCATGCCGGGAAAAAAACGTCCCCTTCAATATAACGAGAATACTTCCCAGCCACATACACGCGGACCATATCTCCGGCCTGAAAAAAATCAGGGATTCGCTCAATCTCACGGTACTGATGACGGAAGGCATGTCGCAGGTCATTACATCCGTAAAAAACTACAAAAAAAGATACGAGCAACATGATATTCAGGATCTATTCTCAAGCACGTATGTTTCATATCCCGTCATCAGGCGGCTCGTCAAAATATTCTATTTTGTTTTCTACAGGATTTTTTTCGGCATTGAATTCGTAAGCCGTCCCGATGAAATCGTAAACGACAATGAAACGATAACCATAAACGGCGAGAAATGGAAAATTTTCAGCAGCCCGGGGCACTGCAGCTATCATATCTCCCTCTATAATAAAAAGAAGGGCGTGCTTCTCGGCGGTGATAATATACTGAGTTCCATAACGACCTGGCTCGGACCCCCGGACTCCGATCTCGACGACTACGAAAAAACGCTCAATAAAATAAAAAATCTTCCAAATTTGAAAATAATACTTACAGGCCACGGGAAGGCGATTACGAAACCGGCAGAGAGGATCGGGCAGATATTAAAATGGAGAAAAAAACGCTCCGCGCAGGTTTTACAGATTGTAAACGACAGCGGATCGGGAATCACGGTCAATAAAATCATCAGGGAGCTCTACAGGGGATCCGGATCGATCAGGGCGAACCTTTCGCGCGGCTGGGTCCAGCTTGAACTGCTGCATCTCATGAAAAAAAAGCTCGTGGGCAGAAAAGCCGTTCTGCACAAGGCGTTTTTCTATCCGCTTCGCTGATATATACTTCAACAGGCTGCAGGTCGACGACGCGAATTCATAAATATATTCCCAGCAATATAAAAACCGACGATAGCGTGAAAATAACCGGGCACAATTTAAACGGGATGAAGCTGATTTTAAACCCGGTAAAAAATGAGATCACCGACAGCAGGTTTAAAGCGAAAAAGCAGATCCATAGAATGAAAAAGGAGGCCCTGCCGTTATGATCGATCGCCGAGACAGCCGATACAATCGCCCCGATGAATACAAGGGTCACGCCTTCATTTATCCATTCCATTGTTATGATGTTCCTGTTATCGTCCGAAATATCCCCGAAGCCCTTCACCACGGATTTAGTCGGGAAAAGATGGGCGATGCCCCATAATACCAGCAGGCCCGATGATATGAACAACATGCATTGATTTATCATGATCCGCCTCCGGAAAAATTCTTCTCCCCGTCCCGCCGCCTTCAATTTACTATTTCACTGATCCTGCCGGTTGATCTGAGCCTGAAATAAAAAAAGACGAACCCCGAACTTATGAATAAATCCAGCACGCCGAAAGCAAGCGTGATCCTGGCGATATCGTATTCGAAGCAATAATATATAATGACGAAAAAGAAGAGGGTACGGCCGATCGCGTTCAGAAGTAATATTCCAACGCGGTTTTCTGGATCAAAATAAGCATACAGTACGATCGAACCTATCAGGGCGAGATCTATCCCCGCGGTATTGATCAGGAGCGCGTGGATCCCGTCATTTACGGGCGATACCGGGACGCCGCCGAAATTGAATATTGAGTTCAAAAACGAGAGTAAATCAAGATACCGCCGGAACGTGAACGGCAGTATCAACGGCGCGGCGAAGATAATATTAAACAACCCGCTGAATAAAATCAGCTTCTTGAACGATGACAGGGTCTTCTCTTTATCTGATTTCATGGATTAATGCTTCCCGTCATGATTATTTATCAAATTCCAATCCTACTGTATCACGTATCTCTTCCATCCCCAGTTTCTCCAGGGGATTTTGGGGATGTGGAGATTATAGAGATCGGGGGGATTAGCAACAGGTATTTTTCACCATTGATATAAACTCTTTATCTTTTATCCTCCTATCTCATCTATCTCCCTCATCCCCCATCCCCCTCAATAATTCCCGCGCCGGATTGTATTGCCCCGTCAATCCATCGCCTGTATTTTCAGAAGGTCGGACTTCCTGCCCAGGAACAGGAGAACCGAATGCTCCGGTATCACATCGTTCGCGGTGGGGGCTATCTTCATGTTTTCCCATTCCGGCGCGTCCGGGTTCCAGCTGTCGTTGCCCTCGAGGAACTTGATTCCGAGTATCTGGCACTGGAAGCGGGCGCCTATCTGCAGGTCCCTGATGTTCCTGCCGATAAAGCTTTTCGGCGGGTGTATGTTCATGACGACGTATTCGCCCGCGAGCGGGATGTAATCGAGCACGTTCTTCATGGAATAGGTCTTCCCTATCCTGGCGGCTATGTCCCTCTGGGGAAAGATGATCTCGGTAACGCCGATGTGCTCGAGTATTTTACAGTGGTTTTCGGAATGCGCGCACACTATGACGCGCTTTATGCCCATCTCCTTCAGCGCTATCGCGATCAGGATGTTCACGCTCATGTCCCCGCCCACGCTCACCAGTACCCCGTCCAGCTCCTTGAGGGCGAGCGACTGCAGGAAGGACCTGTCGGTCGCGTCCCCCGCGATCTGGTGGTGCGTATGTCCCTGCGCGGCCAGGAGCCTCTCCCTGTTTATGTCTATGCCCGTGACCTCGCTGCCGTATTCCTTCAGGGATTTCGCGAAGTGGATGCCGAAATTCCCCAGCCCTATCACCGCGTATTTCTGCATATAAAAACCCCCGCAATAAAATTTCCTGAGGCCGTTTTAACCGCCGGATATTTTCAGACTAATAGTTCACCCTGGTCTTCTTTCCCGCAGTGAACCGGCTGCCGTTCCAGAGGAGCTCGATCCCGGCATCGTATTCCGCCAGCCTGAGGAACTCCTCACATGTCTTTTTCTCCGCCGCGGGCATTCCCGCGCCGTTCATCTCGATGTGCCTGAAGAGCTTTCCTGTATAAAGCTGCATGACCGCGGTCGTACCTTTCTTCGGAAGGGTGCATTTGTATATGAGATAATCCCTCACCCTGACGCTTTTTATTCCGTCAAGCCTGGCCATATCGAATTTCTTCGTCAGGAAGGGCCCTGGCTCAAGCGCCGGCACGACGTCCTTCGTGATTTCAACAAACTTGCCGTCCCGGATTTCGTAAAACGCGAGCGAGGATTTCACCTCGATATCGACCCCGTCCGTGAAAAAATAGCTTATCCCTATCACCGGGGTTTTGTCCTTTTTCATGTACAGCACGAACTGTATCCTCTGGATCCCGCCGCCCCTGCTGCCGTATTCAATGTAGCCGTTTTGGAGATCGATGTCAGCGCCCTCCATGTCGACCCCGGTTATCCATTGCCCGGATTCCGCATACTTCTTGAACGAACGCTTACCGGTCGGAAGCAGTTTGGACGGGCAGAGATTGTAGTACTCGAGCACGCCCGGCGCCGCGGCAGACCCCGGGAGATCGTAAAAGGCAAGTATCATGAAACACGCGATTATCAATGAAGCATTTTTAATCATGATTACACCCCGCTGTTAATTACTATCATTGATCTGCGGCCGCGCCCTATTCCCGTCCGGGACGGACGGCCCAGTCAGCAGTTTTTGATAAATTTATGATAGGACGATTCAATACGGACTGTCAATTCAAATATCCCGCTGCCGGGTGATTATCTTATTGCTTTTTGAATACATCAGAAAACTATCCTGCATTCGATCCCCGCCTTCCTGCATTTACCGGATATTTCCCTGCTTACGGATTCAAAATATTCATCCGTTAAAAAATACTCCAGTTTATTTTTTTTATATACAGAATCCGCATGGCTGTAATTCATCCGGTCAAGATAAATGTAATCGACCCTGTCATCAAGGAGCTCCATTAATTTTTCCGCCCCGGGAAGAACAGGGGCGATCATCGCGTAGGTCCTTATCCCCGCATCATGAAGTTCCTTCAGGGCGTTCACCCTGTCCGTTACCGGAGGCGCTTCAGGTTCGAATAATCTTCTTATTCCGTCATCCGCGCTTCCTATTGAAAATCCGACGTCGCAATTATCCGCGTGTTTGAAAACATCAATATCCCTGAGGACCAGCGGCGATTTTGTCTGGATCACAATGGGCCAGCCGTTATCTGCAAGTATTTCCAGGCACCCGCCGGTTAATCCATGCTTCGCCTCCAGGGGCTGATACGGGTCGCATACCCCGCTGATCCATACCCGGTCTTTTTTCTTTTTATTTATCTCTTTCATCAATAATTCAACCGCGTTCACTTTCACATCTACGAATTCGCCCCACGGCTCATTATGGCCGGTGAATTTTTTCATGTAGCGCGCATAGCAATACGAGCACCCGAACTGGCATCCCGTATACGGGTTCAACGCGTAATTGTATATCCTGGATTCGGATAGTATCGTCTTAACGTATTTTTCTTTTATGATCATGTAAATATTTCTTATTTTCCATTTGCGGGCCGACAGGGCGGGGCTCACGGGCCGATGTACGCTGAAAGCGCGAATATAATAAGTTTAAATAAAAACCAAGTTATTAAAATTAAAAAAATTATTCTTTATTTTGTCAACAGGCATTTAGTATGGTATTAAATATTTAATTTTTAAAACGCAAAAACCGGATTTGATCCGGCCTTTGCGTTTCGACGGGAATGGTTATTTGAAATACTCCGGATTTCTGTTACGCTAATTCACCTGTTGTGCGCGAAGAGCGCACTCTTATTACCGCATGTGTGCCGGCACAAGGTCCTCCCTCAAGTCATCAAGCTTCCTGATGGCCAGCAGGCAGGGGCCTTTTATACGCGGGTCCGCCCGGGATTCCAGAATAACGCATTTTCCGCCGATCCTTTTAAGCATGGCCCTGTCGAACTCCATGAGACGATGACAGGCATGAATGTCGCCGGTTTTTTCAAGCGAACAATCAAAGTGGATTTCGCAAAAAGCCGTATCATCCTCGATTTTTCTGATCTTCCAGTATTGAGGCAGGCCGAACATGCGGCACCATTCTTCGGCAATTTCTTTAACCGTTTCCTTGGGCCGGGCCTTATTCTTAAGCAGGGAAATTTTTGCCAGAATCCTGGCCATTACTTTGGTCCTCAGGTAAAAGTTTGTTCTTGATAACGGCCCGGTGAAGCCGTTTACCTTTTTGTAAAACCGGATCTTTTTTTCATCATCATGCATGGCGACTCCTCCTTAAATTTTTTAATACCTGTCACACCGCCTTTTTCAATTCTTCCCGGAATAATTGTTTTAAGGTCTCTTCAGCTACGATCAGAACATCCTCTTTTATATCTTCACCGGTCAAACCGGGGAATAAAACTTGAAGAGACCCGGGGTTTAGACCCGTGAGTTTTCTTAATTTCCATTTTCAACTACGGCTGTGGCTCTGATCTCGACCAAAAGCCCCGGCAAAACGAGCTCCTTCACGCCGATTGCGGTCCATGCCGGATAGTCCCTGGATATAAATTCGGATTTTACCTTTGAAAAAACCGCCATGTCGGCCATTGAGGTGTGGAACGTCATCAATTCCACTATATCATCCAATGTCGCCCCGGCATGGGAAAGAACACGCTCAAGGTTCCGGAAAGCAATCCTCGCCTGGGCTTCAATCCCCGCACCGGTCTGCAATTTCTCGTCCATTCCAACCTGGCCTGATACCAATATCCATTTACCGATACGGACCGCCTGGGAAAATTTCATCTTTTCGTAAATCCCCTCCGTGCCGGGTGGATTAATGAGTTTTTTAGCATCGTTTTCAGGTTCTTTTTCTTCCATTACCATGGTTTCCTCCTTACATTATTTAAAATATATATCTTCTCTATCCTGAACGTTTAATCATTTGCATGGCAGGCGCAATTAATATTATAGACCGATCGGTCTCTTTTTATGCAAAAAATTTCTACTTCGCGATTTCCTCTTTTATTGTCCGCTTTAACCGCTCTATGGCTTTCGCCCTGTATGATCTGTCATCATACACCTTTGATAAAAAATTACCGCCCTCGATAATCGTTATATAATACAGAGCAAATTCTTCGGGATCAACTGCCTGGTCCACATCGTTATTGATTATGCCCGCTTTCACGATCTCCATGATGGTATTCTTCCACCGCTCAATATTTCTTTTCACATGCGCCTGCAGTTTTTTATTGGATTCATCGGATTCGCTGCCCGCGTTGAATATCGGGCATCCGCCTTTTAAAAAGGAATCATATAAAGACTCGCGGTATTCAATTAATGCATACAGCTTCCCGGCAGTTGTTTTGTTGTTCAAAACGGAAGGATCAAATGACGTGAATATTTTCGTCAGGAGATGATCAAATGCCGCAATTTCTATTTCATCTTTACTTTTAAAATGGCTGTATATCCCGCCCTTTTTCAGGCCGGTAGCTTCCATGATATCAGTAATTGATGTTGCGGCATACCCTTTGCTGTTAAATAACTGCGCCGATTTTTCAACAATGTGTTGATGGGTCATATCTTTTTTTGATAAACTGGTTTTCGCCATATATTACAAAAGAGACCGATCGGTCTATTTTGTCAAACATTTATTTGATTTTTTTATTAATATTCGCGATTGATGATAATTAGATATGCTGTTTATCAATAATTGAATATGTTAAATATATAATACTGATTACCAGAAGTAACGCATAAGAAAAAATATTTGATAACAACACGGCTTTACGCAATAATATTCTATCATGGGATTTATAAAATAATCTATTGATATAATATTCTATTATCAAGGAAAAAACAAAGGCGACAAAAAGACTGATAATGAACGCGGCCGGCACGAGCCAATAAAGATAGCTTTCCCGCGGACAAATCCAGGCGGATTCAACGATAAC
The DNA here is from genome assembly GCA_025457915.1 of Spirochaetota bacterium. Classification (GTDB taxonomy): domain Bacteria; phylum Spirochaetota; class UBA4802; order UBA4802; family UBA5550; genus JALOTL01. The sequence goes on from JALOTL010000015.1 coordinate 160,113, forward strand.
CGTAATAATACTATCCGGTACAGTGTCAAATCCGGGACCGCAACCGCCTCCGGTAGTGATAATTTCAATGCCGAATAAAAATCCCCAGGCCAATGGATAACCCGCCAGGGTTGAAACCGCGTTTGATACGCTGTTTGATAATAACGATCTCTTATAAGAAACATTGTAGATTTTATAAAATGCGAATGATTCGATCCCGATAATTGGGACAAGCATTAATAACATGACGGGATAGGAAATAAATATCATCGGCACACCGGCATTTGCATATGCCGGCAAAGGAATTGTAATTAATAAACTCAATAATAAAAAATATGCATTAAAGTAATTTATTTTAATACATGCTTTTTTATTATTCATATTATTCTCC
>JALOTL010000046.1 GCA_025457915.1 Spirochaetota bacterium
ACAGGGAGAACCTGAACAAATTGATCAGATGAAAATAAAAGATGAATGAAGCTGACTTTTCGGAGTGGAGACAAAATATGACAGTATCATTGAAGAAACTGATAACAATCATCCTCGCGGGGGCCCTGGCAGTGACATTTATTTCATGCAGGAGCATCGATCCGACACTGACAACGAAGACTGCTTCGTTTGATCAGAGCGTCACGCCCATGCGTGTGGTAATAAACACCGACAGCATCAAGTCCTGTTTTCCCGGAGGGTGGCGGGACGATTACGAGCGGCGCATGGAAATGAGAAAGTGGGGAGACGGCTACAGGAGGGACATGCCCGGTGTCAAAGGGTATTCCTATAAATGTTGTTCATTTTCAGACCAGGAGTCTGCCGTGAGAATCATAAGGAACAACCTGATGTTCGACAGGGACTCCAGGAACGCCTGGATGGCCCCGGGAACTATTACGGCCGGCATTTTATATTTCATGGGAATGCCGGCCGCGTCGGATACCCTGACAATCGACCTCGAGGCCGCGGTCATGAAGCCTGACGGCAGGGTCCTGAAGGTTTACAGGGCAAAGGGCATTGATACGGAATACCTCGCCTTTTACTGGGGGTATGCGAATCCGGACATACCGGCCTATATGAACGCGCTGATCGCCGGGTGCGCGGACCTCCGCAAACAGATCGAGGCCGACAGGGAGAACCTGAACAAAATAATAAAGTAGGTGACGACATGAGAATTTTAATTATAGTTTCAACAATAATGGCGCTGGCGTTCGCGCTTTCGTGCGGTGGGGGGACGGGCTGGCTTAAGAAAATAGGTCCAGAGGACGGAGGCACCGCCGCCGTAAGGGAAGAGCCGCAGGCAAGGCAGACGCAGGGGACCGTGGTGGGCAGGGTGCTCGAGGTGAACTACAACACGAACGAGGTGTCCGTGCGCCAGAACAGGGACCTCATGATGGGATCGGTCGTGTTCGTGGTGACCGGCACCAGGGAGATCATGATGACCGTCACCTTCCCCATGCAGAGCATGTCCAAGTGCCAGGTGGTTGCGAACCAGAGGCAGTACGCGAGGGACATCAAGAAGGACATGGTCGTCTATATCAGGTAGCGACCCGGCCGTGCGGAAAGGCGGGGATGCCGCAGGCATCCGCGGCGGAAAGTTCCTGGATGATTTATCCCTTATTAACGGAGGCGCGCCATGACGGATGCGATGAAGAAATTATTATCACTGACGGTCGCTGTTTCACTCGCGGCAGTTTCATTTTCCTGCAAGAGCATCGATCCGACCCTGACAACGAGGACTGCATCGTTTGATGCGGGCGTCACGCCCATGAGGGTGGTAATAAATCCGGGAAGTAAGAAAGTATAGTGACGGCTACAGGAGGGACTATCCCGGTATAAAAAGGCATATGTGCTGTTCATTTCCCGGCCAGGAGTCCGCTGTGAGAATCATAAGGAACAACCTGATGTTCGACAGGGACTCGAGGAACGCCTATCTGAGCGTGCTTGTGCGTAACGTGGAATGGTCTATAAATTCCGCATGGATGGCGGGCGCCGTTGGGTTCGATTACCCCGGCCATTGATATTGAGGCCGCGGTCATGAAGCCTGACGGCAGGGTCCTGAAGGTTTACAGGGCAAGGGGTGTTGATACCGAATACTATGCCATGTATTGGGGATACTATCGCGCTTTTATCCCGGCCTATATGAACGCGCTGATCGCGGGCTGCGCGGACCTCCGCAAACAGATCGAGGCCGACAGGGAGAACCTGAACAAATTGATCAGATGAAAATAAAAGATGAATTAAGCTGACTTTCCGGATTGGAGACAAAATATGACTGTATCATTGAAGAAACCGATATCGATCATCCTCGCGGGGGCCCTGGCAGTGACATTTATTTCATGCAGGAGCATCGATCCGACACTGACTACGAGGACTGCCTCGTTTGATGCGGGCGTCACACCCATGCGTGTGGCGGTCAATACTGAAAGCATAAAATCATGCTTCCCGGGCGGCTGGAGGGACGATTACGAACGGCGCCTGGAAATGAGCAAGAGGAAGCAGGAAATCTTAAACGGCAAGACCGGGGTGCTCGGTATTTTATGCTGTTCATTTCCCGACCAGGAGGCCGCGGTGAATATCATCAGGAACAACCTGGCGTTCGGGAAGGACTCACGGAACGTTTATCTGAGCGTTGTCGTAAGGAATGTCGAATGGAGTTATAACCTGTTATGGGAAATCGCCGGCGTGGCCGTCCTGGTCCCTTTCGGGTATCCGGCATGGTCCGAAACCGTAAAAATTGACCTCGAGGCCGCGGTCATGAAGCCTGACGGCCGGGTCCTGAAGGTTTACAGGGCGAGGGGCGTGGATACGGAATACGGCGCTGCTTACTGGGGCTATCTGGACGCGAGCATCCCGGCCTTGAGATACGCCCTGATCGCCGGGTGCGCGGACATCCGCAAACAGATCGAGGCCGACAGGGAAAACATCAATAAACTGGCAAGATAAACTTGAAGAACCTAAATCAATCTCATGGGAGATGAAAATGTCTGAAATCATTAAAAAAACGATATCCATTGCTCTTGTTGCCGCACTTTCTGCGCTTTCATTTTCATGCAGGAGCTACGATCCGGCGCTGACTACGAGGACTGCCTCGTTCGAAAAAGGCGTCACGCCCATGAGGGTGGTAATAAATACCGACAGCATAAAATCCTGCTTTCCCGGAGGGTGGCGGGACGATTATGAGTGGGATATGGAAGTGAAAAAGTTTTATGAAGGATACAGGAGGGACCATCCCAGTTTGGTGGGTACTATTTGCTGTTCATTTTCCGACCAGGAGGCCGCGGTGAGGATCATCAGGAACAACCTGATGTTCGACAGGGACTCCAGGAACGCCTATCTGAGCGTTCTTGTGCGTAACGTGGAATGGCGGATGAATAAGGCATGGGTGATTCTTAACAGTGTTACGGTTGTCATCCCTGTTTTAATGGGAATACCGCTGGCGTCGTTTACCCTGACCATCGACATGGAGGCCGCGGTGATGAAGCCTGACGGCAGGGTCCTGAAGGTTTACAGGGCAAGGGGCGTGGATACGGAATACCAGGCCCTGTACTGGGGGTTTTCCTATCCGACTATACAGGGTTATATGAACGCGCTGATCGCCGGGTGCGCGGATATCCGCAAACAGATCGAGGCTGACAGGGAGAATTTGAATAAACTGGCAAGATAAACTTGATGAATCTAAATCAATCTCATGGGAGATGTAAATGTCTGAATTCATTAAAAAAACGATATCCATTGCTCTTGTTGCCGCACTTTCTGCGCTTACTTTTTCCTGCAAGAGCCTCGATCCGAAACTCGTTGAACAAACCTCGGCCTTTGATAAAGGCGTCAATCCCATGCGGGTGGTGATAAACACGGACAGTATCAAGGCATGTTTTCACGGCGGCTGGAGGGACGATTACGAGATGCTCCTTGAATGGAGAAAGTGGAGGGACGGGTACAGCAGGGAGTATCCCGGAATAAAAGGTTACAGCTGCTGTTCATTTCCCGATCAGGAGTCCGCGGTGAGGATCATCAGGAACAACCTGATGTTCGACAGGGACTCGAGGAACGCATATTTGAGCGTTCTTGTGCGTAATGTGGAATGGTCCACGAATCCCGGCTGGATGGTCCCGGGCAGTATTACGGTCGGCATTTTATATTTTATGGGAATGCCGGGAGTGTCGATTACCTTGACCATCGACCTCGAGGCCGCGGTGATGAAGCCGGACGGCAGGGTCCTGAAGGTTTACAGGGCAAAGGGAGTTGATACCGAATACCTTGCCTTTTACTGGGGTTATGCGAAGCCGGACATACCGGCCTTCATGAACGCGCTGATCGCCGGGTGCGCGGATCTGCGGAAAAAGATAGAGGACGATAAAGATAATCTGAATAAACTGATAAGGTAAGGTCCATGAATAAACCGGCTTTATTTTCAATCGCGACAGCTTCGATTTTTGCCGTCCTCTTCCTGTCCGGGCCGGACCTCCTGGGCCAGGGGAATAACGGTCCCAGGACAAGAAGGATCTCTTCCATGGGAGAGGTCGTTACCATAAAGGAAAACGTCGTTAAAAGCCACGGTACGATAGTGGGGAGGGTCCACGAGGTGAATTACAATACCGGCGAGGTCATGGTCCGCCAGAACAGGACCCTCGCGATGGGCGCAAGGGTGTTCGTGGTCGCCGACGGCAATAAAATCTACATGACGGTGACGTTTCCCATGCAGAGCGTGTCTAAATGCCTTGTGCCCGCCGACAGGAGGGGCGACATGAAATATGTGAGAAAGGACATGGAGGTTTACGCCGGCAAGTGACGGCAGACGGTTGAACGTCCCCCGGTGAAATCACCGTGAATAAACTCATTCCGGGAACTCAAGCACGACCCTGTACGCGTCGAGCGTCATGTTATGGAACCCGTTTACCACTCCCCACAGGTAAAGCCTGAACCTTCTGTAAAGCATCTCCCCCCATCTTTTGACTATTTCGTCCCTGTTGGCCTCAAGGTTCTCGACCCATTTTTTCGAGGTGAGGTAGTAGCTGCGGCGGTCGTTGTAAACTTCCACCACGTCCATTCTGGACTTCGCGACCTCGCGGAGAAAATCATGCAGGCAGAGGCTCGAATGGTCGCCGGGGAATATATAGCGCGCCACGAAACTGGGGTGGTCGTGCTTTTTCCTGTACGCGCTCGCGTCGAGATACACCCTGCCGCCCGGCTTTAGCAGGCGCTGGAACTGCTTCAATACCCCCCTGTAATCCGGAAGGTGTTCGATTACCCCCAGTATGACGATCGCGTCGTAGGGTTCTTCGACCCTGTGCTCGAAGAAGTCCGTGTTTATGACCCTGCACGGCAGTTTTTTCCTCTTTATCAGGTCGCCGATGTATTTCTCGGAATTTTTAGCGATGGTGAGGGACGTCACGTTGATTCCCTTCAGTCCGGCATGTTCGGTGAAGGTCCCCCATCCGCCCCCGACGTCCAGTACCCGGTCGCCCGGTTTGATGTTGCAGGACTCGATCGCGAAATCCAGCTTGCGCTTCATGGCCGTCTCGAGCGGCTCCTTGTCGGATTTAAAAAGCGCGTGGGAATAACATCGGCTTTTATCCATGAAGGAAAGATAGAAATCGTTGTCGAATTCATAGTGGGACGCGATGGCCTTCCTGTTCGTGGCCACGCCCCCTATTATGAAGGGCATCAGCCGCCGCCACAGGTAATTGAAAGGGTGGGCGTCGGAAAGGGAATCCCTGAGCTTGAGGACATGAAGCATGTTGCCGTCGAAATCAAGGCTTTCGGCCATGTACGCCTCGCAGATTTTAAGCTCGTCGAACTGGCTCGTTGCGGAAAGGCCGGACCTGTCGTTGATGGAAATGGTGAACCCCGGGTCCCCCTTCCCGAACAGGTAGCTTTTTCCCGTCCATACCTTGATCATAAACGGCGTCTGTACATGTTCCGAGAACTGGCGCTGTATGATTTTCAGGATCCTGTCGTAACGGCGCTTCCATGAACCTTTATTCGTGTTGATCACTTGTACCACCTCTAATAATAAAGACAGAAATTTAAATTCCGGGGTTGCAGATTTTCTGATAAAAAATACGGCGGAAATGAAAATTTCAATTACTTTTTGTTTTTTTGAAGATTTCTTTTAATCGGCGGCATCGGCCGATAATTTCAATTCCGGTCCGGGATTATATTTTTTTTCCGGTCAGCTCCTCGAAAAGAATCGCCGCGGTCGAGATCCCGCCCGCTATGCCCGGCGTGTTTTTCGTGGCGGACACGTTGAAGAGGTTCCCGGGGAACCCTTCCTCCTCGATCTGTCCCTTCATTATTTCCTTAACGTTCATCCTTCTCCCGTAAGCGTTTCCCATCTCCCCGTTCGTCTGTTCCTCGATATCTATTGAGCTTATGACCTCCGCGAAAAGCAGTTTCGATTTAAGTCCGGGGAGCACGTTCCTGTCCAGGATGTCCACGACGTCGGCGGCCAGTTTTTTCTTGAACTTCCTGACGGCATCGCCGCCTTTTCTGTAAATTTCTTTTTCCTGCCTGTAATTTCCCGGGCAGAAAACCACGATGGCGTCTTTATCTTCGTCCCTGCCGCTTCCAGGTATGTTGGCAGTCGGGGAGTTCGCGAAAAGCATGCGGGGGGGCAGGGTGACGTCAGGGGCGTCGTATTTCACCTCGTTGCCGTCCTGCCACCAGTAATTGCGGCCTTTCATCCCCGCGATGGATTCCAGGCCCTTCTTCAGGCCGATGCATATTGTCGGAACGGAATGGGAAGGCGTATAGTCCAGCTTCGACGCGTTCTTTTTCAGCAGGGCGCAGGTGAGCCTGGGCGAAATATCGCTGAAAATAAAATCGCAAGGATACTCCGTGCCGTCTTCGCATACGGCCGAGGTCACAAGGCCGTTTCTGGTCTTGAGCCGCGCGACCTTTTTTCCTTTTTCCACGGACCCGCCGTTTTCTTGGATCAGGCCGGCAAGGGACTCGAAGAAATGATGGAAGCCCTTCCCCGGATAACGGGCCCCCTTATGGTAATTGCCCGTGCCGACGATGTATGCTATGGCCGACATCTCGCTCTCGGATTCCGCGAAAATGCCGCCGTGCGCGTACAGGATCCGCCGCGGCAGGCCGCTGATCCCGTACTGGTCGAACCATTCCTTGAGCGACAGGAAGATGGTCTGTCCCAGCTTGAGCTTCAGGGAGAACGGCGCTTCCCCGCCAAGGAAAAATTTCGTGGCCAGGAAAATCCTTCCCTCCGGGCCGGCGTGTTCGTCGAAAAATTTTTTGAAGGTGTTGTATATGCCGATCATGTCGTTGAACAGGGAATCAAGCTTTTCCCTTTCTTCCGGGAACAGGGCGGTGAGCCCTTTCCTGAAGTTCTCGAGGCCGAGCGGGACCTTGAAGTTCAGGAAATATGAATTGGCGCTTTCATTCCTGTTTCCTATGAAGATCCTCTCGAATCCGTCGCGTTCCATGAGGACGAAGGGGTTGGTTTTTTTGAGGCCCAGGAATTCAAGGAACCTGCTCCCGAGCTCTCCTTCGCCGAATTCCCATACGTACTGGGGGCCCATGGAATACTTCATTCCCCTGAACACCAGCCACCTCCCGTGCCCCCCGATGCGGGAGGGGTTCATTTCAAGGACATTGACCCTGTGGCCGATTTTCGCGAACAGCGCGCCCGCGGCCATTCCCCCGATTCCGCTGCCGATTACCACGATCCTTTTTTTTTCTTTCGTCCAGAGGGGCGAATCATGGGTGTTGAAGAGGCGGAAACTGAACCGCTCCCTGAGCGCGGATATGGAAGTTTCCGATATTTTTTTCGGTGCAGGAAGCGTCCCGTCCGGTTTTTTATCATGGGTGTTCATTATTTTAGCGTCCTCTTCCGGGATCCTCCGGAACAATCATGGTTTTCCCGTGCGTTGATCTATGATGAAAAGGTTTTATATGAAATTTCAAGGTTAAATTCAAGAAAAAAATTAATCCCGTATGGAGGCATGCGTGGATTTTAAACGGAACATTTCCGAAAGGCGCGGAAACCGTTTCAGGGATTACCCGTTCAAATACGGAATTTAACGGCGTGTATTTCCATTCCGGACTGAAATAAAATGACGGCGGTGATGCATGAAATGAACCGGGCAGGGGGCCCTTTTTTTACATGGACATTGATTTCAGCCGGCCGTCTTTTTCAATCCAGATTTTATTGAGCCATTCCTGGAAGTATGCCCTGAATTTTTCATCGTTGGTATAATCGCCGAGAATTTCTTTCGTAATCGAGAGTTCTTCTATAAATACCCTCACGAGCGGGACCTTGCCGGAGATGAAGCCCCAGAAGCCGCGGTTTCCTTTCGGGTACGATATGGTGACGTTGAGTATCTTGTGCAGCTGTTCGCCTATCGCGGACAGAACGAACGCGATGCCGCCCGCTTTCGGCTTAAGCAGGCTGGTAAACGGCGACTGCTGCCTGTCGTGCTTTTCAGCGGTAAACCTGGTGCCTTCGACGAAATTCATGATGGAGACCGGTATGTATTTGAATTTTTCGCATGCCTTTCTCGTGATCTCGATGTCCTTGCCCCTCTTCTCCGGGTGCTTTTTCAGGAACGATTCGGAATATCGCTTCATGAAGGGGAAATCGAGCGCCCACCACGCAAGGCCCATGAAGGGCACCCAGATGAGCTCTTTTTTCAGGAAAAACTTGAGGAACGGGATCCTCATGTTGAATATCTTCTGCAGTACGAAGATATCGGACCATGACTGGTGGTTCGATATGACAAGGTACCATTCATCGATCCTCAGGTTGTCGAGTCCCTCGACCTCCCATTCGATATTCTTGGTGATCTTCATGAAGAAGTTGTTGCACGAGATCCAGAATGTCCCGAGATTGTTTATGATGAAACTGCACCACTTGCGCCAGAATTTAAGCGGAACAATGAATTTCAGGATTCCAAGCAGGATAAAAAATGGAAAGTTTAAAAGGATGTTGATTAAATACAGGAGCATGGAAATCGAGCCCACCATCCAGTACGGCAGGAGCGTGTATCGCGGTTCGTTTGTTGTTGATTTCAAATGTGTTAGGTTCCTTGTTGAGAATTTTGTTTTTATGATGTCCGGGTTCCGGATTGCAGTATAACGGTTACAAATATTCCATTAATTGCATTCATTGCAACCATTTTTTACGACAAAAATTTTAATTTTTCCGCGGTCCGGGGTTTTTGCCACTGCGGCTTCAGGGTGCTTTCGGGTGCGGTTTGCCTTTTGTTTAATTGATAAAGCCGGTTAATGACACGGGATGAAATGATATAAAAAAAATGGCCCTTCAAAGGGCCATTTTTTTAAGTTCCGATATCTGCGTGATTACTTCATGTACTTGTCGAGGTTCAATGCCGTCACCTTGGTCACTATCTCTTTTAACGGGTTCAAGATGCTTCCGCTTTTTTCCGGATAGAAGAGCAGCCTTATCTGGAGCATCATGTTCTTGTTGAACATCATGGCCTCGCCGTTGTGGTAGACGTACTGGACCATGGTGTTGTTGTCGAGCTCGATGTTCTTGTGCGTGGCCTTCTGGTAGTTGACGTCCGCGATGCCGGCCTTTGTTACGGCGACCGGGCCGTATTCCCAGTCGCTGGAATTGGGCGTCGAGTCCATTTTCCAGTTTTTCCTGGTTTCCTGGGCTATGTACGGCCACTGCGCCGACATGTAGCCCGCTGTCTTCGGGTTATATGCCATGATCCCTATCTGGATCTCGGCTTCCGTGCCGCCCTGCCTGGGGTTTTTCATGGTCCCGTTCAGTCCAATGCACAGGAACATGTTCTGGGTCTCCTTGTAAACGATTTTTTTCGAAGAGACGGTGAAGCCCTTCGGCAGCAGGGACTCGAGCTCCTTCGGGAAGTTCTTCTCCGTGCCTTCGCCCATCTTCATGTATTCGCCCATCATGTTCGTTGCCTGGTCCGCGAAGACCATGCACGGAATCATGGCGATCATAAAATACAGGAGCGTTTTTTTCATTTTCTTCATGATTGCGACCTCTCTGAATTTAATAGATTTTACGGGTTGCCCGCCGGATAATATTAAGGAACGTTTAAAGATGATATGCAACCCCGGCTGGAAAGTTAAAGCCGGTAAGACCTTCCTGCGATATCCAAACCGTGCGGAACAGAGATGACTAATATCGGGAATTGTCAACCCAAAATTCATATTCGCACGCCTCTGTATTGTAGGCGGCCGACGGACAGGGATGAAAAAGAGCCGCCCTGACATGTTACGGGGGAAGGTGATTGACCTGCGGGCAAACATATAACATATAGGCGCGGATTCGAATCCGCGCCTATTGACAGATTAAATAATTATCAGTCCTTCTTCTCTTCCGATGTTTTTTTCTCGGCAGACGTATATGAATCGTTTATCCTGAATATGCAGGCTACCGTCACCAGGCCGTCCGGTCCGCCGTAAGTAGGTCCGCTGTATGCCGTACTGCTGCTGCCCTTTTTTTGAAAGGAGAACATTATACCGCCGACATACCTGGCCGCTCCGGTGAATGCCAGGGTGAAAGTTTCGCCCATATTAATATTGATTCCGGCCGCCAGGCCGCCTCCCGCGATGAGCCCGGCCATGTCCCTGGCTTCCCTGGGGAAAAGAGCGCCAAGCGTAACCTGCGGTCCCACCCAGAACCTGATGCTTTCGTTCCTGACGATGCCGAAACCGAAATAATGTACCGTTGAAGCCATGTATGAATTCATGCCCCTGTTGTGGGGGAAAGTCAGATAATGAAAACCGAGCTCGGCGCGATAGTTGAAGAGGTTATCCGACGCGACATTGCTGTCCAGAACGATCCCGCCTCCGTACCCGAGATTCGCAAGCCCGATCCTGCTTTTCTTTTTATATGAAATCTCGTTTACTGGGTCCACGATCAATGTCTCTGTGTTCCAGAAGGTTTTCCCGTAGTTAAAATCGCCGTAAAAACCGATCCCGAAAGCGAACACTGATGAAGACAGCAGGCACACTGATGCGACTGTTTGTATTATCAAAAATGTTTTTTTCATGATGGCGTCCTTTATAAAATGTATTATTTGAAATAAATAAATATTTAATACGATGCAAGCATTTGTATTTTTTTCATATTTAAATCATGTATAATCAAGCTCTTTTCGTGTCAGTTTTTTTCATATGGCCGGTTTTAAGGAGCATTGAAAACTGGATGGTATAAGGGATTTTTTTAAATTTTTTCAAGTAAACAAGGCAGGAAAATATGCAGATTTAACCGGCGCAAAGGCGGAACATGCCGGAAAGATAGAACCTGAAACGAGGTTGATTCGAGG
>JALOTL010000016.1 GCA_025457915.1 Spirochaetota bacterium
AGAGAGCCGCCTTCGCCACTGGTGTTCTTCCAGATATCTACGCATTTCACCGCTACACCTGGAATTCCGCTCTCCTCTCCCGAACTCAAGAGAACCAGTTTTAAGTGCAATTCACGGGTTGAGCCCATGGCTTTCACACCTAACTTAATCCCCCGCCTAGACGCCCTTTATGCCCAATAATTCCGAACAACGCTTGCCCCATACGTATTACCGCGGCTGCTGGCACGTAGTTAGCCGGGGCTTTAGACAGGTACCGTCATCGTTCCGAATATTAGTCGGAACTTATTCTTCCCTGCTTATCGGACTTTACAACCCGAAGGCCTTCATCGTCCACGCGGTGTCGCTGCGTCAGGCTTTCGCCCATTGCGCAAGATTCTTAACTGCTGCCTCCCGTAGGAGTCTGGGCCGTATCTCAGTCCCAATGTGGCCGTACACCCTCTCAGGCCGGCTACCCATCGTTGCCTTGGTAGGCCGTTACCCCACCAACTAGCTAATGGGCCGCGGACTCATCTTCAGGCGGAAGGCCTTGCGGTCCCCCCCTTTAATGGCTGCTGCCTGTGCAACTACCATCTTATTCGGTATTAGCCACCCTTTCGAGTGGTTGTCCCAAGCCTAAAGGCAGATTATCCACGTGTTACTCACCCGTTCGCCACTGTCCTCCCAATGCAAGCACCGGGATTCTCGTACGACTTGCATGTTTAAAACGCACCGCCAGCGTTCGTTCTGAGCCAGAATCAAACTCTCCATGATAGTATCACAAAGAATTTTGTTCAAATTTTAAGAAATTTAAGAGACTCGTCTAAAACATTATCACTACTCGGTTTTCAAAGAACTGCTATTAACTGCTATTAAAGGAGATAAAAAAATCCCCAGACACAAAAATGGAGATTTTAAGAACAATCGCCACCTGCCAGCGGCGTTTATTTATTTTTTTAAATCTCCTACACTGCTTTAATTTTACTCCGCAGTTAAAAGGCGAATGTACATATATTTTAAAGCCATGTACAAGTCAAGTTTTTTTAAAAAAAATATTAAAAAAACCATCTGAAAATAAGAAAATAAGATTTTAACTTTTAGTCAACATTAATATTCGAAAATAAATATTAATTGCGGTTATTTATTCGAACAACAGTTTTAATATACAAAACCGCAGACTTTTCATATTATCGTACGCAAATATATATTAACATTATAAGAAATTATGTAAAATTAAAATTTTTTATTTAATTCTTCTTCGTATCCAGCCAGAGTATAATACGCAGCCCTGTCGAAGAACACAATTACCCTGTTGATAAGGTCAACCACCTGCTTGTAATCGGTTATATCGTTGCCCAAATGCTTCATGATAAACAGCCACATGTGCCGCTTTAAAAGGACCTGCGCCTGGAAAACCTGTGCCGCAGGTATGCCCTGAGTAATCCTGACCTTGCTGAGCTTGAAATAATATTCCTTGACCTCTTCCTTGGTAAGCTCTTTGGTAACCCATCTTGAAAGCTCTCGGTAGACGCGGCTTCCGATCTCGTAAAGCTTTTGAGAATCCAGGTTGCGGTAGGCCGTGGTTTTTTTGTTTTTTATGATATCGTTCATGAAGTATTCGATTATCTCCTGGTGGTTCTCTTCGATCAGCCTCACGAACTTGTTTGTAGTTATGTCATTGCTTGTTTTAATCATGTCCTCTCTCCCAGTACATGGAATTTCATTTTTTTATTTATGCACGACAAAGGACGCGGTCCCAGTTTATCGGCCCGCGTGCCGTATATTTCAAGTGATTATTGCACAAATGACGGCGCCCCCCGGGAAACGGCCAGGGGGCTTTATCTGGTCGCTTCTGAAATCCAGTCCAGGTACTTTTCATTCCCGTCGGAGATTACGACCGATACGATTTCAGGGACCTCGTACGGGTGAAGGCTTAAAATCCTCCCTTTGATTATCGGGAACTTGGATTCCGTGCTTTTTATCATGAGGAGGAGCTCCGGGTCCCTGCAGACCTCGCCCTTCCACCTGTAGTACGACACGACTTCCGGCACGATATTGACGCACGCCGCCAGGCTCTCCCCGACAAGCGCCCCGGCGATTTTCTCCGCGACTTCCCTGCTTGGGACCGTGCAGAATATTTTAACGTATCCGGACATCACGCGATCTATTTTTTACCGGGCGTTATCCCCGCGATGAAAATACCGGCGAGGTCGACCCTGACCGTCTTTCGCTCCGGCAGTTTGTCGAAAATGCTTTCGTCGCACAGGAGGTCTATCACCTGCGGCCCTATCTTCGCCTTCACCACGGGAACCTTCCTGACCTTGTATATCCTGGGTATCTGTTCAATGACGGACTTTGGCATGTTCGCGTTCGCCACCTTTATCCTCTTTTTTTCAAGAACGAGTATATTTGTCGCGACCTTGTGCTGGTTGACCAGGGTCTGCTGATCGTCCATTTTTTTTCTCAATTTTTTCCTGAAGAAAAAAAACGCCCCCGCGGCCGCAGCCGCTACAACTCCAAGAATAATATAAAGATGCCACCACTCCACTTCGGTTCCTCCATCAGCTTTTCATTTTAACTGCCGCATATTAATCCGTTGCGGATGAAACGCGCGCCATATAACGCTTTTTCCCGGGCCCGCATCGCCATTATGACGAATCCGTACAACGTATAAACAAAATATGGTCAAAGTCAAGATTAATATACCGTTTTATTTGATCGCGGACGCGCCTCAGGAATTAATCTCCGGAAGGATATTTTTTATTGAATCCTGCCGGATTTATCACTTATTTAAAATAAGATCATCAGACATACGCAAGAGAGGAAAAAATGAAACAGAGCATATACGATTTCTCTGCAACAACGATAGAATTCTTCAACCGGCCCCTTTCGGAATACAAAGGAAAAGTCCTTCTGATTGTCAACACCGCAAGCAAATGCGGGTTCACACCCCAGCTAAAGGCCCTGCAGGACCTTTACGAAAAACATTCGAAAAAGGGATTCGAGATACTTGCGTTTCCGTGCAACCAGTTCATGGAGCAGGAGCCGGCAAACGAAAAGGAGATAAAAAATTTCTGTGAAACGACCTATAATACGACCTTCCAGATATTTTCCAAAATCGACGTCAAGGGCCCGGACCAGCACCCGCTTTACGCGTATCTTACCAGCAATGCGCCCGGGATATTCGGAAGCAGGAAGATTAAATGGAATTTCACGAAGTTTCTGATCGACAGAAGCGGCAAAATCGTCAGGAGATACGCGCCAGCCACCAAGCCTGAGGACTTCGAGAAGGACATTATCGGTCTGCTAGAAAAATCCTAATAAAAAAAGGGGGCGAAAACCGTCCCCTTTTCATCAGAATTTGATAATATCAGTCTACAGTCCCTTTCGACTGGCTGCAGCTTGATGTTGTTCCGCTTACCTTGCAACCAAATTTCTCCTTGGCCTTTTTTCTCTTATCAAAAGTATCAGCGCCCTTGAATTTAACGTATCCGCCGCCCTCGCAGAGATAGCATCCGTCGGTCTGCGCCGACAGGTTGACTGAGAAAACCATTGATAACGCGACACCGGTCACGGCCAGAAAAACGAGTATTTTTTTCATTCTTTCCTCCAGGTTTTTTTTTATGAATTTACCCGGTTTTAATTAAAAATCAAACAGATATTTTCAAACCATTGAAAAAATTTGTCAATGCAACGCTGGATGAATTTTATCATATAATGAATCAAAGCATTCTTGACATAAAAAAAAATAATTCTTATTATTGGCCAGGGTTAAATGTCAATGTCCATGTCGCCTGAAATACTGCTCGTGGGAACGGGCGCGGTCGGGAGCTTTTATTCGGGAAAGCTCCAGCAGGCCGGCGCGCGCGTATCCGCCCTGTGCAGGTCGGACTACGAAATCGTCAAAAAGTCAGGGATCGCGGTAAAAAGCGTCTGGGGGGACTTCCATTTCATGCCGGAGCTCGTCGTCAACAGGATCGAGGATTACAAGCAGAAACCGGACTACATCATAGTATCCACGAAGGTCCTTCCCGGGATAAAACCTGCCTCGATCATAGCGCCGGCAGTGGCCCCCGGCACCTCGATTTTCATGCTCCAGAACGGCATCGGAGTGGAGGACCCTGTGGCGGCCGCGTTCCCGAAAAACGAGATAATAAGCGGACTTGCCTTTATCTGCGTGAGCAGGACCTCGTACGGCAGGGTGGAACACCAGGATTACGGCAGGCTGGTCATCGGCAGGTACCCTTCCGGACCATCGGAAAAAGCCGGCATTCTTGAAGCTCTCTTTAAAAAATCCGGCGTGCCGTGCGAACACGATGCGAGCGTTGCCACGGCAAGGTGGAAGAAACTCATCTGGAACGCCCCCTTCAACCCGATGTCGGTCCTGGGCGCGGGAGCGGACACGATGGAGATGATGGGCAACCCCGCGTCCCGTCACCTGGCGAAAAAAGTGATGGAGGAGGTCGCGCTCCTGGCCGGAAGGCTCGGGCATGAGATCACGGAAGCCTTCATACAGAAGATACTGGACGACACGGCCGTCATGAAGCCCTACAAGACCAGCATGCTCCTCGACTTCGAAAACAAAAGACCCATGGAGGTCGAGGCCATACTCGGCAGACCACTCGCAATAGCGAAGGACCTCGGAATATCACTTCCTTACATGGAGTCCCTTTACGGACTACTTACAATTATCAACGAAAGGTTTATCCCCAACAGATAGTCCGCAAGCGCAATTCATAAATTGCGCCAACCATTTCGGCCGACACCATATTTGGAATAAAAATTATTTCTCGCGCGACATTATACAGCAAATCCACATCAAAAACAAAAAAAACGATAACCCCACCGATTAATCTCATTGACATTTTAAAAATTTGTATATATGCAAAATTTATATAAATATTTTCAGTTTCGCGCAACGGAGGAATGAGGCGATTCTATCAGTTGACGCGATTAAACAGGTTCAGGCAATTCAAGAATTACCGATTGGCGATTCGTGAATCGTACTGCCAGCGAATATCGCGCCGACCGGAAATTCCGGGAGGTCTTCATGGTATCTTTATCGAAACGGTCCGCATTGGTTCTTTCACTTGCGATCATTACATCATTTACAATCACCGCCTGCTCCACCAAAAAAATGACCAAACAGGAAGAGTATAAAAAGAAGCAGGAAGATCTCGCGAAAAAAAAGAAAGAGGACCAGGAAAAGCGCCAGAAAGACTGGAAAAAGAAACAGGAAGACTTCGCCAAAAAGAAAAAGGATGAACGCGAGCGGCAGAAGGACCTCGCGGCCCAGGCCTTGAACAGCTGGAAGGGATATGAGGACGAAAGGGAAAAACTCGTCTCCGCGCTTGTCAACGCCGAGGAGGACGACGCGAAAAGCAGGGAGAGGGACACGCCGAAGCCGATGAGGTTAAGCAAAAAAACTGCCGCAATCCAGCCGGTCCAGAACGTTTCGTATAACTCAGGGGAAAACGCATCCAACGACTCAGGCGGGTGCATGTCATCATTCTGGAGCGGAGTGGAAACCGTTAATGAAGTCATGCCGTATGTTCAGCAGGGTGCGGAACTTGCACAGCAGTATGATCAATTGAACAGGCGCAGGTCTGCACCCTCGGTCAGAGCATCATCCAGTTCAAGCGGCTCATCAAGCAACAAATCATCAAATTCCTCAGGGAACAATCAAAGCAACTCTCAAAATAAAGACTCAAATTCCCAAGGCAGGTGCTGTGATATATATAAAGATTTATGTTTAAAAGCACTAAGTGATTGCAGAGCATGTCAAGAAGCAAGCAGAAGAGCTGAAAATTTTCGATGTCCAAAAACAAATAAACTCGAATATGGATGCGATGAAGAAAGACAACTGAGGAGAGAAAGCCAAGTTGTTTGTAATAAATATCAGGATTCAAAAATGGCGAAAATGAGCCATCATAACTCATGCCAAGTTTGCAGAAACAGTTCCTGTAGTTATCCATCCTGTAACTACTAGAATGCATTGCTTTTTGTTAAATAATAATTTTAAATGAGGTTCATCATGAAAACACTTTTATCCCCAACCATCACGATGACCTTTTTCCTTGTTATTATAGTTCTTATAGTCCCTGAACGCTCCGCGACCGGTCTCGACCTTTTCGGAGGCGACCTCGCGGGCGAATACAGGGTTACGGGCAACAACCCGAACGGTTCGAAGTATGTCGGATATGCCGTCGTTTCCAAGAAGAGCAAGGAGGTCGATTACGACTTCGTGTTCGTCCTCACAGCAGGCGGCAGGAGACTGAAGGGTACGGGCACCCTCAATGACGGGATCATATCCGTGGGATACGCCACGGAGAGGGACTACAACCTTGCCAGCCAGAACAGGATGCCCTGGAGCAAGGCCGTAAGCAGGAGGACCGTGTACCAGGTCAAGAACTTCGGGAAGACCCTGATGGGGGTCTGGGGGAAGGGAAAGGCCAACGAGTTCCTGAACAGGGCGAAGTAGCTGCCGCGTACATCGGCGCGATTCATGAATTGCTCCAACGAAAAGGATTCTTGAATCGCCTCAACCGGATCGGTAATAACGATAATCCCGTGGAAATGGTCCGGCATGATTATATATGAATCCAGTTTTACATTCGAATAATGATTTATCAAATCCAGCCAGGCGCTATCAACAATTTCACCGTATTCATTTAAAATCATTTCCTTGTTTTTAATTTTACCGAAAAGACTTTTACGATTACGGGCAACCATGGTGACAAAATACGCGCCCGGCCGTGAATAATTGTATTCTTTCAATCGGATCGACCGGTATTTTTTTAGTCTTTTATGATGCATGAAAATTTATTCAGAAATAAACTCGGCAATTCCCCAGTTTTATTAATATACGATTTTTATAAATAATTTTTAAATGAATTTCTCTTCACGCTGGCGCAATTCATGAATTGCGCCAGCGTGAAGCTTGCCGACCCCAATATGAATTACCCGGGCCGGAATCTATTCGAATTCATATTCTCCGGATAAAATCTTTATATTTTCTTAACGGCTTTCCCGGATATTTTCTTCATAAAACATCCGGGTGCACGCATGAAGATATATAAAAGCGCGATATTCGACAAAATCATTGAAAAGGCATTCCTGGCTGTCGGAATGACGAGCATTTTCGTGCTCCTGCTCATAATGCTTTTCCTGTTCAGGGAGGGGCTGCCCCTTTTCGGCAGCGTGAGCCTGCCGGACTTCCTTCTCGGAAGGGAATGGTACCCGGTGAGCGGGCACCAGCGGTTCGGCGTGCTTCCATTGATCGCGGCGTCAGTTTCGGTCACGCTTCTCGCGTCGGCCATCGCCGTGCCGT
This sequence comes from Spirochaetota bacterium, assembly GCA_025457915.1. Lineage (GTDB taxonomy): Bacteria > Spirochaetota > UBA4802 > UBA4802 > UBA5550 > JALOTL01. Next base: position 7,307 of record JALOTL010000016.1, read on the forward strand.
TCAGCCTCTCAATCGCGGTTTACCTGTCCGAGCTCGCCGGCAGGAGGACGCGGGAAATCATAAAGCCGGCCATAGAGATCATCGCGTCGGTCCCGTCGGTCGTCATAGGCTTCTTCGGGATGGTGGTGGTGGCCCCGTTTCTGCAGAGCCAGTTCGGGATAGATACCGGCCTGAACCTTTTCAACGCGGCCGTGATGCTCGCCTTCATGGCCATACCTACGATATCCAGCATTTCCGAAGACGCGGTATCCTCCGTTCCCGTGTCCCTCAAGGAGGCTTCGTACGCCCTGGGAGCCAACCGCTGGCAGACGATCTACCGCATCACCCTCCCAGCGGCCCTCTCGGGCATATGGACTTCGATAATACTGGGCATTTCGAGGGTGATAGGGGAAACGATGGTGGTGCTCATGGTCGCGGGCGGGGCGACCACCATGCCGACGTCGCTGTTCTCGCCCGTAAGGCCGCTCACCTCGAATATAGCGGCTGAAATGGCCGAGACCGGCGTGGGAAGCGTCCATTACCACGCCCTGTTCGCAATAGGCATAATACTGTTCATCATAACCTTCATCTTCAACATGGCAGCGGATTATCTTTCCGACCGGTACAAGTTCAAGGAGAGGTGACATGAAACCCAGGATATACGGAGAGAAACAGCTCAAGCGCAGGAAAAGGGCGGACCTCGCTGAAAGGATCATGTTCGTCATGCTCAGGCTCTCGTCCTTCACGGTCATTTTTTTCCTGGTATTCATGCTCGCGTACATATTCAAGAGCGGAATATCAGCGATATCATGGGAGTTCATCACCGAAGCGCCGAGGGACCAGATGACCGCCGGAGGCATCCTTCCCGCGATCATCGGCACGCTGCTTCTCATGGCGGGCTCGTCCGTGATCTCCGTCCCGGCCGGCATCATCACGGCGATATACCTGACCGAATACGCGAGAAGCAGGAGGGTGGTCAGGGTCATAAGGATGGGGATAAGCAACCTTGCGGGTGTGCCTTCCGTGGTGTTCGGCCTGTTCGGGCTGAGCCTCTTCGTGGTGTTTTTAGACTTCGGTACTTCCATAGCGGCAGGGTCGCTCACGCTCGGGATACTCAACCTCCCGGTGATTATAAGGGCCACCGAGGAGGCGCTGGCTACCGTACCCGGATCCTACAGGGAAGCTTCGCTGTCCCTGGGCGCGACCAGGTGGCAGACCATTTACAGGATCGTGCTTCCGGCCGCCCTGCCAGGGATCCTGACGGGCGCCATGCTCTCCCTCGGAAGGGCGGCGGGCGAAACCGCTCCGGTAATGTTCACGGCGGCCGTATTCTACTCGCCGGACCTACCGTCCTCTGTCTTCGATGAAATAATGACCCTTCCCTACCATATCTACGTTCTGGCGACGGCCGGCACGAAAATCGAGGCCACGAGGCATCTGCAGTACGGGACCGCGATAATTCTGATAATGCTGGTCTTGCTGTTGAATCTTTCGGGGATAATAATCAGGTTCAGGTTCAGGAGAAGATGAAATAAATTCCGCTTAAAAGAAGTTTACAACGACCCAGTAAGCCGCGGCCGATATCAAAGCGGAGCAGGGTATGGTAAGGACCCAGGCCCATACGATCTGGCCCGCCACCCCCCAGCGGACCGCGGTGAGCCTCTTCAGCGCGCCCACTCCCATGATGGACCCGGTAATGGTGTGCGTTGTGCTTACCGGGATGCCGAGCCAGGAAGTGACGAAAAGCGTCACGGCAGAACCGGTCTCCGCGCAGAACCCGTCCACCGGCCTCAGCTTGGCCACCTTCTGCCCCATTGTCTTCACGATACGCCATCCTCCGAACATGGTCCCCAGGGCTATGGCCGCCTGACACGAGAGCACAATCCAGAGCGGAATATGGAACTCACCGCCCAGGTACCCGGTGCTGAAAAGCAGGCTCGCGATGATGCCCATTGTCTTCTGGGCGTCGTTGCCGCCGTGGCCCAGGCTGTAAAGGGCGGCGGACACAAGCTGTCCCTTGCGGAAGATGTGGTCCACCTGCATCGGGGCATATTTCCTGAAAAGCCTGTATACCGCGACCCCCAGTCCCAGGCCGAGGAGAAGACCCAGAACGGGAGATATGAAGATGAACGCGATCGTTTTGAGGATGCCGGACCATACTAGCGATTTCATCCCGGCCTTTACCAGGGCGCCGCCTATCAGGCCCCCCATGAGAGCGTGCGACGACGATGTAGGAAGGCCGAAGTACCAGGTAAGGATGTCCCAGGCGCAGGCGCCGGTAAGGGTCGCGAAAATGATGTTGGGGTCGATTATGCTGACTTCGACTATGCCCTTCCCTATGGTGCCGGCCACGTGTAGCCCGAAAAAAAGGAAGGCGATGAAATTAAAAAAAGCGGCCCAGATTACGGCGAGCCTTGGAGAGAGGACCCTGGTGGAAACGACGGTCGCTATGGAGTTTGCGGAATCGTGAAACCCGTTTAGAAAATCGAAGAACAGGGCGAGAAAAATGAGAAATATGATATAAAGGTCCATTTCAGCCCTGCTTTACTATTATAGATTCGACTATGTTGACAATGTCCTCGCACTGGTCGAGCACCGTTTCCGCGTCCTGGTATACCTCTTTCCACTTGATGATCATTACCGGGTCTTTCGTATTATCGAAGAGCTTGACTATGGTCATGTCCCTCATCAGGTCGCCGGCGTTTTCAAGCCTGTTGACCTCAATGCAGTAATTCATGAGGGTCTCGAACTGCTTGGTGTCTTTCAGGGATTTGATGACGTTTACCACGTTTTCGACAGACTCTTCGATGATCTTCGAGAATTCTATCAGGTCATCGTTCGAATCCAGTTTGTAGAGATACATTCTTTTGATTATCGTGTATATCAGGTCGACGACGTCGTCCATTTCATGCGCCAGGGAGTGTATGTCCTCGCGGTCGAAGGGTGTGATGAAGGTGCGGTTGAGCTTGTCTATTATGTCGTGGGTGATGTCGTCGCATTCGTGTTCTATCCCCGCCATTTCCCTCACGCTGGCCTCGATGAAGCCGTTTGTCGCGGCCAGCCTTGAAAAGCATTTGGCCGCGGCGGTGAGTTTTTCAGCCTGGGAATCAAACAACTCGAAAAACTTGGTTTCTTTCGGGAGAAAACTGAAGCCCATAACGACTCCTTTGTTCAGGTATTTGCGTTAAAGATTTTTCAATATGATATTGAAGTTTGATCATTTAAAATCCGGCTAAATACGCCAATATGACGATTAACCGTATAAATAATATTTATCAATTAACACTTCATTTTACAAAGCTAAAAACCATTAATGACGTAAAAATTCAATAAAAAAAAGACGGGGTTAATATTTTTAACAGGAACAAATCAACGGTTCTAAACGGTATTTTTCCCATATCCGGATTCTTAATGAGTGCACTAAAATGGACAAACAGAGCAATACGAAAAGATACTATCGATGGAGGCTGTATTGTTCAGGAAAAATGCATGATAATTAATTCATTTTTTATTAAAAAAACATTGAAAAAAAAACATATGTCAATTAGTTTGTTAAACAATTAAAAGTTATGTTTAATCGTTAAATTTTCTTTCGTGGTCTCATGCCGGGTCTGAATAATGGAGGGTCGGCCCGGCTTTTTTCCCCCATTTGAGCATCCCGAAACAGATCTGCAAACAATATAAAAAAGCAAAGGCAAAAATCATGAAAAAAGCCCTTCTGGTCCACCCCCCCTTCCCTGAAAACGGGTTCTGGAACTACAAGCCCGTCTGCGCTCTCCTGGGAGCCAAATACCCGGCCCCTCCGCTGGGGCTTATAACTGTCGCGGGTCTGTTCCCGGACCGGTGGGACCTGAAGCTCGTGGACATGAACGCGGAGGTCCTCACCGAGGGGCACATCGAATGGGCCGACATCGTTCTCACGGGCGGGATGCTCCCTCAGCAGAAAAACATCCTCGCGCTGATGGAAAGGATACACGGCCTCGGGAAACGGGTGGTGCTCGGCGGACCTGATCCCAGCTCACAGCCTGATATCTACAGGGACGCTGACTATATAGTCATGGGAGAGGCCGAGGGTGTTTTCACCGGCCTGCTTGACGACCTGGCAAAAAACGCCACCGGCGGCATCTATTCCTCCGCGGAAAAAGCCGACCTCGCCGTAAGCCCGATACCGAGATACGATCTCCTGGACTTCAGGAACTACCTGATGATGGGCACCCAGTTCAGCCGCGGCTGCCCGTTCAACTGCGAATTCTGCAACGTCGTCGAGCTTTTCGGCCGCACGCCTCGGACGAAATCGCCCGACCAGGTCATCCGCGAGCTGGAACGGCTCTACGGTCTCGGGTACAGGGGGCACGTCGATTTCGTTGACGATAATTTCATCGGCAACAAGAGAACCGCGAAGGAAATCCTCACCGTCCTGAGGGACTGGCTCAGGGAAAAGGGGCACCCGTTTTATTTTTCCACGGAGGCGTCGATCAACCTGGCCGACGATGACGAGCTTCTCGACCTCATGTGCGAGGTCGATTTCCGCTACGTATTCATTGGGATCGAATCCGCGGACAGGAAAGCGCTCGCCGGATCGAAAAAATTCCAGAACGTCACGAGGAACATTACCGACGACCTCATGAAGATATACCGCAGGGGGATAGTGGTGAATTCCGGGTTCATACTCGGCTTCGACCACGAGACCAGCGAGTCCGCCAGGATGATAGTCGACACCGTTGAAGACGGCATGATACCGATGGCGATGGTGGGCCTGCTGTACGCTCTTCCGAACACGCAGCTCACCAAAAGGCTGCTGGAGGAAGGCAGGATATCAGAATCCGCCGGCGAGATAGAAGACGACTGGGAAATCGACCAGACGACCTCGGGGATAAACTTCGAAACCGTGAGGCCGAGGGCCGAGATATTGCACGATTATCTGCACGTCATAACGTCGATCTACGATGACGAAAGCTATTTCGACAGGGTTCTCAGGCTGGGCATGTCGATGGAAATCCGGCCCAGGTTCATTATGAAACCCGGAATGAGAGTGAAATCCATAATCGGTTTTTTCCGCCTCATCCGCATCATGGGCTTCAGCAAGAAAAGATCGCGTCTCTTCTGGAGAAACATCATGCAGCTCCTGTTTCGGAAACCGTCGTCCCTTGAAACGGTCATAAACCTTATGGCCATGCACGTCCATTTCAAGAGCCAGACCGGGCACATAGCGGGTATAATCGTTGAAAGGATAAACAGGATAAACGAGCCGGTACACGAAAAAATCAAGGCACTGGCTTGATTCCCGGGCTGATGCCGGGCGGCAGTAAAAAACTGCAATGCATTAACATTCAGCCCCTCCTCTCCCTATCGGGCGGGTAAAAGAATAACAACCGCAAAAACCGTGCCGTCACCTCCGGACTCCACGCTGATCCGCCATCCGAGCAGGCCGGCCGCGTGCTTCACGATGGAAAGGCCGAGACCGGTTCCGCCCGTGTCCCTGGACCTGCTCCTGTCGACCCTGTAAAACCTCTCGAAGATCCTGTCGAGCTCCCCGGCCGGTATTCCTATTCCCGTGTCCCTGACCCGCACCGTCAATGAACCGCCTGTTTTTTCGGCGCTCACCGTGACCGTCCCGGGAGGATTGGTGTAATTTACCGCGTTGTCTATGATATTAAAAAAAATCTCTTCGGCGAGAAAAGCGTTCCCATTTACAACACAATCCGCCGTGGAAAAATCGTTTTTAATTTCCAGGCCTTTTTTAACAGCTTTTACCGAAAGAATATCGATGCACCCCGTGATTATTTTCCCCGGATTAATCTCTGTCATCTCTAAATCAGGAGCTGATTCGAGCATGTTCAGCTTTAATATGTCGTTGATTATGGAATTCTGCCTCTCCGCGCTATCAAGGGCTTTTTTGATGTATTCGAGGGAAGGCCCTCCGCCGTCGAATCCCTCCAGGACCGTCTCAAGGTATCCCTTCATTATCGCTACCGGCGTCTTGAGCTCGTGGGAAAGGTTCGATACCAGGTCGGCCTTCATCGACTCGAGCTTCTTCCTTTCTGTGAAATCGTGGAGCACTATAATGACCCCCTGCAGGGTCGATTCTTCCTTTATGGGGCTGATGTTGATATGACAGTACCTGCCTCCGAGAAGCTCATCTTCGAACTTCATACCGCTGCCGGAACCGACGGCTTTTTCTATGTTTGAATTAACCCTGCCGCTCCTCACGACCTCGTAATAGAGGCTGCCGGTCGGGTCCCGGTCCATATCGAAAAAAAGCCTGAAGGCACCGTTCGCCACGATTATCCTTTTATCGTTTCCTATAACGGCGATGGCGTCGGTTATCGTCTCCAGGGTTATCTCGAGCTTTTTGTGCTCGAACTCCAGACTCGCGATTTTTTCCGAAATACCGTCCGCCATCCTGTTGAGCGCCCTCTGCACCTCTCCCATCTCGTCCCCGCTGTAATTCATTATCCTCTGAGTATAGTCGCCGTCAGAAAATTTCTGCGCGAAGACGAGGGTCTTTCTGACCGAACCGGTGATCTTCCCGGAAAAAACTATCACGATTAATATGGAACACCCGGCGATTACAATCCCGAATAAAAGCACGCGGGACCTGAGCCTGTCGAGCCCGTGGTCCACCTCCTCAAGGGATTTTGAAAGCCTGATGATGTAGCCGCCGGACTTTCTCGCGTAGTAAAGAAAATCATGCTTCAATGTACTGCTGTACCGGACCGCGGACCCTGAACCGGACCTCGCCGAGTCCTTAATCTCGATCCTGTAAAAATGGTTATCCATCGAAGAGACGTCCATGACCTCTGAATCCGCCCTGACGTTTCCATGAAGGTCGACGATCGTCACCCTGAGGCCTATAATCCCGGACATGTCCCTGACGGCCTTTTTCAGTTTATCGCTGTCTTCAAGAACGAACGGCTCCCTGAGGAAAACAAGCCCCATGAACCTGATCTTCTCGTCCATCTCCCTCTTGAGGATGCCGATATGGGTTTCTCGCATGATGTCCAGGAAGAAAAAAAGCAAGACTAAAACGAGAACGGCTATCAGGCCGGTATACCAGAAGATGATCCTGCTGCTGAGTTTATTTAGCACTGTTTGGACCTATTCCTTGAACCCGTATCCGACGCCGGAAAAAGTCCTGATGATGTTTTTATAAGGGCCCAGCTTCTTCCGGAGGTTCATTATGTGGACGTCGATGGTCCTGTCCACGACGTACGCGTCCTGTCCTCTGACGCTGTCGATGATGTTGTCCCTGCTGAAGATTTTCCCCGGGTTCTCAAGAAAAATCCGGAGAATAAAAAACTCGGTCTTTGTGAGGTCCACGGATGACCCGTCTATCGATAGGGCATATTGTTCTGGATAAAGTTCCACCCCTTTGTATCTGAGGACCTGCGTCTCTTTGGCGTGAAGGGTCTCCGTCCTTCTCAGATGCGCTTTTACCCTGGCCTTGAGCTCCCTGACGCCGAAGGGCTTGGTCATGTAATCGTCGCCCCCGAGCTCGAAGCCGAGCACCTTGTCGAATTCCTCGGTCTTTGCGGACAGGAACATTACCGGGATTGAAGCGTATTCCTTTACAGACTTCAGGCGTTTGCAGAACTCGTATCCGTCGGTGCCCTGCATCATGATATCCAGTATTATCAGGTCGGGGATGTTTCCTTTCTTCATGTGCTTTTCAGCAAGGTCTGCCGAGGAAAATGTGTTCACCTCGTAGCCCTCCTTTTCAAGATTGACCTTTATAATTTCCTGGATGTCCCTTTCATCGTCTATGGCGAATATCTTATTTTTCATTCTCCATCCCCGGAAAAGATTCTACTCCTCCAGATGCCTTATGTCAATACCTTCGATATAATAAATTATCCTTTCGGCAATATTGGTGGCATGATCGCCGATCCTCTCAAGTGCCTTGGCGGCCATGATAAGCCCCAGGGCCTGTGAAATGATCTCGGGTTTTTCGGCCATGTATGAAAAAAGCTCGCGGTAAACCTGCAGGTTAAGGTCGTCCATTTCCCTGTCGCTTTCTATTACTACCCTTGCCGCCTCAGCATTCATTTCTGTCATCGACTGGAAGGCGCCGCGTATCATCCTTACAGCGATTTCAGACATCCTAGGAATGTCCACAAGGGGCTTCAGAGACGGGCGCCCCTCCTGCCTGATTGTCTCGCACGCAATGTTGGAAGCAAGGTCGCCTATTCTTTCGAGATCCGTGTTTATCTTGAGCATCGCCAGGACGAACCTGAGGTCCACGGCCGCGGGCTGCCTGGTCACCAGTAACCTGATACACTCCTCGTCGATTTCCACCTCCAGTCTGTCGAGCCTGGAATCGTTCCCGACTATCTCCTTTGCGGCCCTCGTATCGCCTTTTTTCAGCGATTCGACAGCCTTTGCGACGGATTCGATCGCAAGGTCGGCCATTTCGAATACCCTTCGCTTGATTGCTTCCAACTCCTGTTCAAGATGAGTAGTCATTTCCCCTCCTTTCTTTTCACTGTCAGCCGAACTTTCCCGTGATGTAATTCTCTGTCATCTGCAGATCCGGCCTCGTGAAGATTTTTTCCGTGCCGTTGACCTCTATGAGCTCGCCGAGATAAAAAAACGCGGTGTAATCGCTCACCCTCGCGGCCTGCTGCATGTTGTGCGTGACTATAACTATCGTATAGTTCGCCTTCAGGTCCTGTATCAGCTCCTCGATCTTCTGCGTGGATATGGGATCGAGGGCGGACGCGGGCTCGTCCATAAGTATTATCTCGGGCTGTACCGCTATGGTCCGGGCTATGCAGAGCCTCTGCTGCTGTCCCCCGGAAAGGCCCATCGCGGACTCGCCGAGCCTGTCCTTCACCTCTTCCCACAGGCCCGTGCTCTTGAGGGACGAATCGACTATGCCCTCTATCTCGTACCTGTCCCTGACGCCGTTTATTTTCAGTCCATAGGCTATGTTCTCGAAGATGGATTTCGGAAAGGGATTGGATTTCTGGAACACCATCCCCACCCTTCTCCTGAGACCGGTCACGTCGTATTTTCTGTGATAGATGGATTCGCCGTCGATGAGAATGTCCCCTTCCGCCCTGCTCCCGGGAATAATGTCGTTCATCCTGTTGATGCACCTCAGAAATGTTGATTTTCCGCACCCGGAAGGCCCGATCAGGGCGAGCACGGAGTTTTTCTTTACCGACAGGGAAACATCCCTGACTGCCGGAACGTCTCCATAATAAAAGGTGAGATTATTTGCCTGAATTTTATTTTCCATTATATGGACCATCTTGTTATTTTGTTAATAACTAACCCAACATCAATAAAAAAAATATAATGCAATTGTGAAGATTTTGTTAAAATTTCCATTTTATATTTTACTGGTTGTTAAAAAACAATAAAATCCATCAGCTCATCATGAAATCTTTATATTTCTTTAACACGCGCCGGTTAAATTTTTTTCATAAAATACATCCAGGGAGGATTAATATTTAATGTACAGAAAAACATTTCTTATTGCCGTAATACTTCTTTCTGCCGCCGCCCTCTTAATCGGCTGTTCGAAGGGAAAAAAAGACAGGGTTATTATAAAGGGATCGACCACCGTCCTGCCGATAACGCAGAAGGCCGCGGAGGAATACAGGAAAATCAACAAGGTTTCAATTACGATCGAGGGAAGCGGGTCCGGAAACGGAATAAAAGCGCTGATCGACGGATCGGCCGACATCGCTAATTCTTCGCGCTCGATGAAAGATGAGGAAAAGAAGGCCGCGTCCGAAAACGGCATCAAGGTGAAGGAGATCAAGGCCGCTTACGACATGATAGTCCCGGTTGTTAATCCTGCCAACAGGGTGGCCGGTCTGACGGTTGCTCAGCTCAATGCCATTTATGACGGTTCAATCAGCAACTGGAAGGAGATAGGTGGAGCCGACGGCGCGATAGTAGTTATATCGAGGGACACGAGTTCCGGAACGTACGAGGTCTGGCATGAAAAGGTCATGAAGAAAACCGACGTCAGGAAGGACGCGCTTCTCCAGGCTTCAAACGGGGCAATCGTCAGCACCGTGTCCGAAAACCCGAGGGCCATAGGCTACGTGGGTTTCGGCTATGTAAGTCCTAAAATAAAGGCATTGAAAGTAAACGGCGTTCAGCCCACCATAGAAAATGGAAAATCCGGCAGATTTCCGCTTTCAAGAGAGCTTTACATGTATGTGAATGAAAACAAGCTTTCCGATAATGCTAAAAAATTCATAGATTATATTCTTTCAAAAGAAGGTCAAAAACTCGTGAAAGAAGACGGTTTTATCCCACTTTGAAAAAAACACCATTTAATAAAACGGCCGCAAGGCCGTTTTTTTTAATCGCGTTGGTAAAAATGCCAATACCGTGTTGGTATCAACACCACTGAAAAAATAATTAAATCAAACAAAAAAATATATTTTGACCAGTAATGACGGCGATTTTTCCTTTATCCCTGCCAGTTTTCTCTTGGCATGTTTCATGCAATAATATATAATCAACGCCGTTTCACACGGCTGGATATATATAAGGGAACCTCAAATAATCAAATCAGGATGTTCCCTTGTGGGCACTTTCGATGTATAAATTAGATTTTTTCAGTGATTTTATAATGAAAAATCTAATTTATAGGGGTGCCCATAAATAATTTAACACAATTGATTTTGGAGGACCAAAATGAAAAAGACCCTTTTCTTCGTTCTATTCTCAGTCGCCATTCTCTTCGCCGTAACGGCCTACACACAGGAAGACGTCCAGAAAACCGGCCCGTGCAAGGCCGATGCTGAAAAATTCTGCAAGGACATCAAACCGGGCCACGGCAGGATTATGGCATGCCTTAAAAGTCACGAAGCCGAATTGAGCCAGGCCTGCAAGGACCACAGGGACCAGGTCAAGGAAAACATGCAGGCATTCAAAAAAGACTGCAGGGACGACGCCAAAAAGCTCTGCAAGAACATCAGGCACGGACACGGCAGGGTCATAGCCTGCTTGAAAAGCAACAAGGACAAGCTTACCGAAGCATGCAAGGCGCATTTCGACAAGTAATTCCTCGATTGTTTTGTTGACTAAAATGTCACTGCGGTGAGCGAAACGGCGGAGCAATCTTTTATAATAGGATTGCTCCGCCTCCAGCTCTCAATGTGTACACATATCTGATCTAATAAATATCCGAATAACCCGATTATGAAAAATATAAAAGCAGTTTTACTAACCATCTCTCTTTTATTCGTATGCGTGATATCTTATTCCATGGATTCTTTTATAGAGAAGATCGAGCATGGCGGCAGGACCAGGAGCTTTAAAATAGTCCTTCCGGAAAAAAATGTACCCAGCCGGAAGTATCCGCTTATAATAGTCCTTCACGGCGGCGGAGGAAACGCGAAAAACGCGGAAAAGATGTCCGGGATGTCAGAAAGGGCGGTAAAGGAAGGCTTCATTATCGCCTATCCCAACGGTACGGGTTTTTTCTCCGAAAGACTCCTGACATGGAACTCAGGCAACTGCTGCGGATACGCCCTGGATAAAAAAACCGACGATGTGAGCTTCATCAGGGCCGTGATCAACAGGCTGACGGAAAAACATGCCGCGGACCCCTCGCGGGTTTATGTAACAGGCATGTCGAACGGAGCGATGATGACGTATGCGCTGGCCTGCGAGCTTCCGGGGATGATAACCGCCATAGCTCCGGTGTCAGGGGCCATGAACTGGAAGCCGTGCAACCCGGGGCGGCCCCTGTCGGTAATGATTTTCCACGGCACGGACGACCTCCATGTTCTCTACGGCGGCGGGCGCCCGAAAAAAAGGGCCGACCGCAAACACGACAGGATCGACGAGTCGGTGAAATCAGCGGTCGATTTCTGGGTCGAACGGAACGGCTGCTCGAAGAAACCCGTTATCGAATCGAGGGGAAAAGTCACGGTCGAAACTTACAGGGAAGGAAAAGACGGCACGGAGGTGGTTTTATACACCATAAAGGGCGGAGGCCATTCCTGGCCTGGCGGTAAAAAAGGATTTATTTTCGGCGACGAGCCTGTCAGGGATATATCGGCGACTGATCTTATGATCGATTTCTTTAAAAAACATCCCGGGAAAAAATAAATTCCCCGGCTCAGTTCCGTTCACTTCACGGCCCACGCCGGGACCGGCCGTGCCTCCTGCAGGAAAATCATCCCCCGATCCGTAATAAATCAATCTGTCGCGCGGTCATTCAGGGTCAGGAAATTCCGGGTCCCTCTTTTCAAGAAATGCGGTTACCCCGTGCACGCACTCGCCCGATGCGATGAGGTCCGAAGCAAGGAAAGTCTCGAATTCCAGCGCGTCATGCAGAGGGAGATTCGGCGTGCGCCTTATAACCTCGAGCGAGGCGCGCACAGCCCTCGGTCCGTTGCGGGATATTATTCCGGCCATATCGAGCGACTCCTCCAGGGTCTTCCCCGCCTCGCTGATCCTGTTGATCGAACCGATTTCCAGCGCCTCTTCCGCTCCGAGTCTTCTGGCGGTAAGGATCAGGTCCGCGGCCCTCGATGGACCGATGAGCCTCGTAAGGGCGACTCCCCCGCCCCAGTCGCACATGAGCCCCAGCCGCACCTCGGAAAAACAGATTTCCGCCCTGGGGTCCATTACCCTGATATCGCAGCGAATAGCCAGCTCCGCGCCTCCCCCGAATGCGTTGCCGTTCAGCGCGGCTATGATGGGAAAAGGAAGGGAGGTCAGGCCGTCCACGCAACCGCGGATATAACGGACGAGCCGCTCCGCCACTGGCCTGCTGTGAGTTTTTACGGGATCTATAAGTTCGGAAACCTGCGGGTTGGACGGATTTACGTCAAATCCGGATGAAAACACGCCTCCTGCGCCGGTTATTACGAGAACGCGGGGATGTTTTTTCTTGAGCTGCGCCGTGGCCCTTTCAAGGCCCGCCCACATTTCACTGTTGAAGGCGTTTTTTTTATCCGGCCTGTTAAAGGTCAGGACCGCGATCCTCTCCCTGTATTCCAGCAATATACCGTCATCTGGCATGCCTGTCCTCCGGACGAGTTATGATTGAGCATTCAGATACTATAACCGGAACAAAAAAACGGCAATGATTTTTTATCATGCGCCGCCCTGCCGGATCATTCCGCCTTTTTCCTGTCCCTGGGGGCAGTCAGTATCCTGTAAAACCTGTCCCATTTTTTTTCGTCGATAATCTTCCAGTTTCCATCGCCCCTGATCTTTGCGACGAATTCCTTCTTCCTGTTCTTTACAGCACCGGCAATAGAGAAGGCGCTCCAGAGGCCGAGAAACGTAACGACGGCAGAACCAATAAATGCGTGCCTGCATGCTCCGCCGGAAAAATCGGCCTTGAATCCGACAACCATCAGGCCGTAGACGAGAGCGTGCAGGGCCGAAATGATCATGGCTGCGAAAAAAAAATTAATAACCCATGCCCTTTCGGAAATTATCTCCCTGATTCCCAGTTCAAGATCGTGCTTCTGGACGGTATCCGGATCGAATTTCATCTTTATCAGGGTACGCGCCGAGTTCTCGACAGGCACCTCGATTTTCCTGACCCTTATGCTCCTGAACCTGCATTTTATGGACATCGCCTCACCTCGGACAGGTATTATTCTTTTTCAAAGCCGGCAATTAAGCCGGACCGGTATGAATGAAAACAACGGTTATGTTTATCGCCTTTTTAAGGATAAACAGCAATCCGGTCTTTATCAAGCATTATTTGATTGAGCGGTGGATACGGAAAAGGAGATCACGAAATGTACAGGATTATGTTTCTAATCTTCCTGTCTCCCTGATAATAAAAAAAACACCTTCCCTTCCTAAAAAGATTAATCTTGACACATAATGACGATTAATATAACATTTAATATTTGACATTTATATCATTAATTAACTGATTTCCAAATCTGAAAAAATAATAAGCGGAAAAAAATTTAATCCAAATATGAAACTGAATCCATTCAAAGAATCAAATTTAAAGGACCTGCAGCAGAACCTGAGGGAATTCATCGCCGAGCACTCGAGCACCCTCTCGGAAAAATCAAAAGACCTGTGGCGGCGCTTTCTGACGAAGGGCAGGGAGCGCATCACCGTCATGTTCATCCCCCATTCCGAGAAAAGGATCCTGAATTTCCACATATCGATATTCGCCATCGGCATCACGACCGGCATAATAATCTTCACGATAACCATAACCTCCATACTGATCATAAGCCATTCTTCCACGATAAAGGAGGTATCCAAGCTTAAACGGTATGGAACAAATTCAAAGATCCAGATAAAAACCTACAGGGATGAAATAAACAAGCTTTATTCAATCTTTCAGAGGCTCAAGCCGGAGATAACGCACCTTTATTCGCTTACCCCCGGGAGCGACATAGATTCACTTTGGGCAAAGGGGGGCGTCCCGAACCCCGACCCTGTAGGGGAGAACGTCGAGCCGTCCCCCCCGATAGAAGTCTTGAACGTCCAGGAGATAGAGCGCGAGCTCAAGACCACGAAAAAGGTGATAGGAAAAATCAAAAGCTTCCTGGAATACAGGAAGAAAATAATAGAAAATACCCCGTCGATCTGGCCGGTGGACGGTTATATCGTTTCCAGGTACGGCCAGAGAAGCTCGCCATACACCTTTGAAAAGGAATTTCACCAGGGGATCGATATAGAGGCTTTCCCGGGCAGCGAAATCAAAGCGACCGCACCGGGCAAGGTGGGGGAAATCAGGTGGGACCCCGTTCTCGGCCTGACGGTGTCGATCAAACACAAGTACGGATTCATCACGTCATATTCGCACTGCCAGAGGGTATCAGTTGAACTGGACCAGAAGATATCCAAGGGCGAGGTCATTGGCTATGTCGGAAGGACCGGCAGATCGGCAAACTATCTCTGTTTTTACCAGATAAAGATCGGCACTGAGTTCGTGGATCCCATGCCGTATCTGAATAAAATAACCAGATAATCGTCATCCTGATTGAAAACAAAACCCGCCTCTGGCGGGTTTTTTTTATTCTGAGCTGGATTAAATACCACACTGATACAGCAGTGGCAACTTTGCTTCTGGAATTTTTTATCGTCCGATCGGAGTTTAAAACTCCTCTTCTTTTCTCTTCGATGTGAGAAGCTCGTCCGGCACCTCTTCAATCCTCTCCCCGACCTTAATGGACATCCTGTTGGAAACCACCCCCGGCCTGCACTTGAATTTCTTCCTGCCGCCGATCTTGAGCACCATGTCAGATCCCATCTTGGTGCTCGGGAGCTTGATAACGTCGCCGGTGGTAAGGCCGAGGACTTCCTGCACCGTTATGATCGCCTCGCCGATCTCCGCGACTATCGGAAGCTTGACGGTTTCCAGCCTGCTCTGGATGACTGAAAGATTTTCGTCCGTGGCCCCCTTTCTTATGCTTGAATACATGTACTGGGCAGACAGCTTGGATATAACCGGCTCGATCGATATGTACGGTATGCAGAGGTTTGTCATCCCCTCCACTTCCCCGACCTTGGTCTCCAGCGTTATAAGGACCACCATGTCGCTCGGAGGTACAATCTGTGCGAACTGAGGGTTGGTCTCTATGTTCCCGAGCCTCGGCCTCAGATCGATGACATTCGACCACGCCTCCCTGAGGTTACCCAGTATCCTCACGATTATCCCTTCCATTACGGACAGCTCGATGTCCGTGAGCTCGCGGCTTATCTTTGTCGCTTCACCGGTGCCGCCGAAAAGCTTGTCTATTATAGTGAAGGTGATTGACGGGTCTATCTCAAGTACCGCGGATCCCTTGAGAGGGTCCATGTTTATGACCGCGAGGGTTGTCGGGTTCGGTATCGACCTGATGAATTCCTCGTAGGTAAGCTGGTCGACAGAAGCGACGTGCACTCCCACGAGGGCCCTCAGCTGTGCGGACAGGGCCGTGGTGGTGAGGCGGGCGAAGGTCTCATGCATCATCTGGAGCGTCCTGATGTGGTCCTTGGAAAATTTGTCCGGCCGCCTGAAGTCGTAGATCTTGACCTTCTTCTGCTCCTTGGCGGCGGAATAGTCAGTGGTATCGACCTCGCCCGTTGAAATCGCGGTCAACAGGGCATCGATTTCATCCTGTGATAGTATCTCGGTCATTTCTTTTTTCCCTTCATTATTTTGGCGTCCAGCCCGGTCACGAGCCAGAGGCTGCTTTTATCGCTTTTCTCAAGGGTAAACCTGTACCTGAACCTGTTAGTATACTTGACGCCGAACCTGTCGGCGATAACGTCCACGAAAGCAATGCTCCTCACGGGGTCCGTCTCTTCTTTAACGATCCGGAAATCCATCAGGTAATCGTCCCTTTCCCTGCACAGGTACTTCTTGAAATCCTCCCCTGTCCTCTGCCTTTCCTCCATGTCCCCCATGTTGTATATCCTGACAAAATTCGGGAAGGAGGATATGTATTTCTCGATTTCTATGTATTTCAGGCACCTGTCGAGCTGTCCCTTTTTTTCCGCGCTCAGCATCAAGAGTACGGTTTCCGACGGAAGCACGTCCCTGGACATTGCGGGCTGTTCCCTGAGCGCCTCCATCCTGGGCTTGATAAGCATAAATCCCAGTTCATTATCGCTCTGAATGGTATCATTCTTTTCCATGTCCGGAAAAAAATAACCCCTCACCCTGTATTTGCCGCCGGGCGCAAGTTCGTAAAGCCTGTTCAGGTTGACCGTATATACAAAACTCTCCGAAGGCCCGAGTTCTATCCTTCTGGACGGCAGATCTGAAAGGATGTCCTTAAGCTGCCTGTTTTCCACCCTGTACGGGACCGTAGTCGCGATCTCCCTGCCCAGTCTGTCGAAAACGATCGGCTGGAAGGTGGTATAAAGCGCGGTGTTATGAAGGCTGTTGTCGTATACCGTGAAAAAATTCGTTTCTGCAGATCTGTTCTTTACGAAAATCTTCAGGTTTATTTCCTCGTCTGAACAATAGACTTTTTTATCGAGGACCATATGCACCCTTAACCCCGAATTTTCCGAAAATAGCGGCGGGAACGCGTATAAAACCAATATGGCTGTTAATATGACTTTTTTATAATAAGACATAATCATTTAACGGGCACGATAATTTATGAAAATCGCCCTGTTATTTTTTTCGGTATTTACGCGGTATTACGTTATTAAATTATATGAAGGAAAGGTCAAAATCCATAATTATGGGCTTTTTTTACCGACAGGAAGCACCAGGATATCAGTCCAGTGAATACATTATGTCTCATTAAATGAGGCCCGGTTTACTCCTCGTAAGTTGAAAAAATAAATTCAAGTATGGAATTTCTGTCCTTTTCATGCATGCCCGTAAATTCAACCATGTATATCTGCCTGTCGGGATTGAGGCTGATGATTTTTCCCACGAACTCGATCCCGGTTTCTCCGAGTGTTACATGCCCCTTCATATACGACCCCTCCCTCAGGGCCGTAACGCATTTCAATGCCGCTGCCCTGTCCTCGAGAAGGACCAGTTTTCCATTATGGAATACGACCTCTTCTGAATGGACCCCTTTTTCTTGCTCCACGGGATTGAAGATGAAAAACTTTAGCGGGATATCGACCGTTGCCGAAAGGCACCTCCTCTCCTCGCTGCGCTCTATCTTGTCCGTATGGCAGAAAAATAAAACCTTCGGGTCCGTAATTATCCTGCCGATCAAATCCATGGTGAATTCGTACGAAGCGACTTCCTCCACCCAGAGGTACATTTCAATCTTATCGCCTTCGGATACAGCCTTAAAAAAATCCCCTTCGCACAGGGCTCCAAGGTAACGGTCCCCGTTGTCAATCACGGTCAGCTTGCCGTAGCCGAATCCTTTTTTATATGCCCTGAGAAGGCTCCCTATATGGATGTTTTTTGAGTTTTCAAGCTTTTTCATAAGTACCCGGAGTCTGAAGATGCTATTACATTATGCGAATATTGTCAAATATTTTAACCCTCCCATGCAATCCTGCGCATTTATCACAATAAAATATTTCTTGCCATTTTACATGTTTGCTTCAGCCTGAGGTTTCCTGATCAAACTGGAAACAAGTGGACCATTATGGGAATAACCTACAAGGACTCGGGAGTCGACGTTGAAGGCGGCAATAATTTCGTTAAAAGGATCGCGCCCATCGTCAAAAAAACCTTTTCGGACAGGGTAATAACCGGCATAGGCGGTTTCGGCGCGCTTTTTTCCGCTTCCTTTCCGGAATATAAAGACCCGGTGCTTGTTTCCGGCACTGACGGGGTGGGAACCAAGCTTAAAATCGCCCAGATGATCGGGAAACACGACACGATCGGAATAGACGCGGTGGCGATGTGCGTTAATGATATAGTCGTTTCCGGTGCGGCGCCGCTTTTTTTCCTGGACTACATAGCCTGTGGCAGGCTTAACGAGGACGTCCTTGTTGACGTGGTGAAGGGCCTGGCCGAGGGTTGCAGGCTTTCGGATTGCAGCCTTGTAGGCGGTGAGACGGCCGAACACCCTAACGTGATGGAAGCGGACGATTACGACATCGCAGGTTTCGCGGTCGGGGTTGTCGACAGAAAAAACATAATTAACGGCGAATTAATTGTTCCCGGAGATATAATCATTGGCCTGCCGTCATCCGGGGTCCATTCAAACGGTTTCTCCCTGGTCAGGAAGCTTTTTTTCGACATCAAAAAATACGGCCCCGACAAAAAGTTCGCCGATCTGACCCTGCCCCTTGGAGAGGCGCTCCTGGCGCCAACGAGGATCTACACGAGATGCATCATGGATTGCATCCGGTCTGGCAATGCGATTAAAGGCATTGTTCATGTAACTGGCGGCGGATTTTATGAAAACATTCCCAGGATACTCCCGGAAAATACGGCTGTGAAAATTGACCTGGAATCCTTCGAAAAACCCGCCATATTCAGTATAATCGAACGGGAAGGCGGCGCGGACCGCAGTGAGATGTACACGACTTTTAACATGGGAATAGGGATGATGCTTTTTCTTGATAAGGATTCTGTCAGCGGTACAGTCAATTCTCTTGTAAAATCCGGCGAAAAACCGGTAATAATTGGAGAAGTTGTTCCTTTTAAAAATGAAAAGGTCATATTCTGATCAGAATTTGTCCCGGATTATGAAAACTCCGGTCCCTTTTTATACTGTTTAATTCATCATTTCAGGTCATTCAACACCATGCTTCCCGCATTAATCTCTTAAACTTTCATTTACTTAAATAAAAGAACATCTAATAATCAAATCAGGATGTTCCCTTGTGGGCACTTTCAATGCATAAAATTGAGCTATAACAAAAACCAGCTTTTTCTTTTTTTAAAACAAACAAAATAAGTGTTTTTTTCAATACTTGCGCCCTATGGTAGACACAAAAACGGTAGTTTTTGTGTCTACCATTAGATTTTTTCAGTGGTTTTATAATGAAAATTCTAATTTATATTGAAGTGCCATAATATAAATAAATTACATTTTTAAAAAAATTTTTTGTAACAAAAGCACAAAAAGTGTTTGCTTTTTATAAGCAAAAAATTTTTTCTATCAACAAATTATTTTATTCTCTTAAATCGGGATTAATTTTCCGTCCGATTTTTGAGCATTCCATTTATTCTTTAAATATAAAACGGAGGGATATCGTATGATCAAAAAAATCGTATCCGTTTCTGTTTTCTTCCTTATGCTGCTGATCTCGGTGGGCGTATTCGCCCAGGCCGCAAAGGATAAAAACAAGGAACAAGAAGTTGTAAAAAAAGAGGAGCCCAAGGCGACAGGCCCTGAGAAGCTCATGATTTATGACGGGGCAAACATCAAGCTCCAGTTTTACGGTTACGTGAAGCTCGACGTTGTATACAACACGAGAAACGTACAGAATGAATCAGGCCCATTTCTCGTAGAACCGAGAAAAATCTTCGACACGGGCCTGACCAACTATGTTTTTTCAGGTAATGCCGGATCAGCGGATTACAGGACTATGCTGGCATATTTTCCGGTTGTTTACGGAAAAACAAAAGCCATGAATAATGGTTCTCTTGTTGCGGACCCGAGGCATACAAGGTTCGGTTTTAAAATAATGGGCCCCGTAGCGCTGGGAGCAAAAACTTCCGCGTTGATCGAAGCCGACTTCTGGGGAATGACCGCGGCGTCAGGTACCGGACTAAGGCAGGGACAGCTCAGGATGAGACACGCCTCTGTGCGCATGGACTGGACCTCCGAATATTACAAGGCCTATCTCCTTATGGGACAGTTCTGGTCAATAGTGATGGCGGATCCCCAGGCCCAGCCCAACATGGTGACCTTCATTCCGCTCGGGAAAACCGGTCTTCTCTTCATGAGGGAGCCCCAGATAACCCTGGGACAGACAGTCGGAACTAAAGCCATCAGCCTCAGACTTGAAACATCTGCGGCCAGGGTCATGGGAGGAGACGATCCCGGAGCGACTAGCGTCGCCTATAACGGAAATAACGCTATTCTCCAGGTAGTGAACAACATGTATCCAGGCGCCAACAATACCCAGGTCGATTCAATCGGTCGCGGTGAGGCATCCAAGAAACCCGGATTCAGGGGCAGAGTGGCGCTGGAATCTTCTCCGATCGACGACCTCAGCTTAACTCTCGGGGGCACTACCCAGTACCAGATTGAAAAACACGAAATTCCTCAGACGGTACTTTTGAGCAATGTCCCAATGACCAGCATGAGCAAAAAAGTCAACTCCTTCGTCTGGCAGGTATACACGAATATTACGTACTCTTTTGCCAGTATAATTGGCGCTTACTGGAGAGGCAAAAACCTCGACACATTCCTCAGCGGACTCGACCAGGGCGTTGTATGGGAAAAGGGCATGGCCTTTTCAATTCCGAATCCTTACGGCGGTAATTTCTCTACTGTAATGGGAACGCCTTACACGGGCTATGTTTACAGGGTATACACAATTAAGACCCATGCGATTTACGGACAGCTGGTTCTAGATTTCAACAGGGTGAAAATGCTGCCGCTGTCTTTAGGCACCGGTTTCGGCCAGGAGACTAAAACCAACGCCCACTACGTGGCTGCCGGCAAAATCCTCTGGAACAAGCAGATTTTCGGAAACATGTGGTACTACGCGAACGATTACCTCAAATTCGGTTTCGAAGTAACCGCGATGCAGACGAAATACAAGAAAGACCTCGGCGTGGCAAAAAACATGAAGTACCAGTTCGCCACCCAGTTTACTTTCTAACTGTTTTAATGTAAAAACACTGATGCCTAAAAAACCCCCGCCGCTGGCGGGGGTTTTTTCTTATCGTTTGCAGTAAAAAACCGTTTGAGTATAAATTTACATTTTGTGATTTAAATCGAAGATGGGATTACGCTCCCGTCCCGCCCTTTTCGGCTCCGCTCAACGAGCTGTTTTATGATCCGTCCGCCGGCTGAGCGTAGTCGAAGCCGGCGTAAACGAGCACAGCCAGGGGGGAGAGTTTCAGAGTGCTTTTTCCATAACACGGTTGAGCCTCTTCACGAACTCCGCTGGACTCTTCAGTTCCACGCCCTCTATCAGCAGAGCCTGTTCGTAAAGAAGAAAGCTGATGTCTTCTATTACCGGCTCCTCAGAAGAATCAGCCAGCTTCTTCACGATCTGATGGTCCGGGTTTATCTCGAGTATCGGTTTGAAGTCAGGAAGGTTTTTCTGGCCCATGGCCTTCAGGATGCTCTGCATCTTGACCGTGGGGTCGTTCTCGTCCGCCACTATGCACGAAGGCGAATCCGAGAGCCTGGTGCTGGCCTTCACGTCCTTGATCCTGTCACCGAGAGCATTCTTGATCTTTTCAATTACGGGCGCGATATTTTTCTCCCTTTCCCTGTCGTCGTCCGTCTTGAGATCGTTGGCCGAATCGGTCCTGTTCACAGACTTCAGCTCAGTGTCCCTGTACTTGTCGATGGAGGATATGACAATCTCGTCTATCTCATCGTCAAGCACCAGGACCTCTATGTCCTTCTTCCTGTAAACCTCCAGCAGCGGCGAGTTCTTGAGGTTTTCCTCCCTGTTGCCGGTTATGTAGTATACGGACTTCTGGTCGGGCTGCATCCTTGACAGGTAGTCGCCGAGTGACGTATAGCCCTCGACCTTGCTGGATTTGAACATTACCAGCTCGAGCAGCCTGTCCCTGTTCTCGAAATCCTGATACAGACCCTCCTTGAGGGGGACACCGAATTCCCTGAAAAAGTCGTCATATTTAGCCCTGTCGTTCTTCTTCAGGGCCTCGAGCTCGTCGAGGATCCTCTTCACGGAGCTGCTTTTTATCTTCATCAGCACCTTGTTCTGCTGGAGGATTTCCCTGCTGACGTTAAGCGGAAGGTCCTCGGAATCTATCACGCCCCTCACGAACCGAAGGTAAGTCGGCATGAGATCCCTGTCATCGTCAGTTATAAACACCCTTTTAACGTAAAGTTTTATTCCCGGCCTGTAGTCCGCCCTGAACATATCGAAAGGGGCCGTCTTGGGTATGAAAAATAGCGTGGTATAGTCCAGGGTGCCCTCCGCATGCGTATGGATATAAAAAGCCGGGTCCTCGTAATCGTGGGATATAGACTTGTAAAACTCATGATAATCCTCGTCCTTGAGATCGTTTTTGGGCCTCTTCCAGAATGCGGAAGCGGCATTTACCTGGTCCGTCTTTTCCTCCCTGGTCTCCTTCTTCTTTTCGCCCTCCCCTTCGTGTTTCACCGATTCATAGTGGAGGAATATGGGAAAGGGAATATGGTTGGAATATTTTTTTATGATCCCCTCTATCTTCCATCTATCGGCATATTCTTTTCCCTCTTCGTTAAGCTGCAGGATTACCGTTGTCCCGCTCTCCTCCCTTTCCGCCGGCTCCACCTCGTATTCGCCCAGGCCGTTGCTCGTCCATCTGTACGCCTTATCCTCCCCGGCCTTTCTGGTCACCACCTCCACCCTGTCCGCTACCATGAAGCACGAATAAAATCCCACGCCGAACTGGCCTATCAGATTCGAGTCCTTCTTCGCGTCGCCGGTCATTTTTTTTACAAAATCCCTGGTGCCGGAACTGGCTATGGTTCCGAGGTTTTCTTCGAGATCGGCCTCGTTCATGCCGATTCCCGTGTCGGACATGGTAAGGGTGGAATCCTTTGCGTTGAAATGAATGTCGATCCTCGGGTCAAACTTGATCTTTTTAAAAGCATCGTCCGTCAGATTAAGGTATTTCAGCTTGTCAATGGCGTCCGATGCGTTGGATATCAGCTCCCTCAAAAAGATCTCCTTGTGTGAATAAAGAGAATGGATTATGAGGTGCAGAAGCTGGTTGACCTCGGTCTGAAATTTGTGTTTCGACATTTTTCCCTCCAGAGAATTGATATGTTTTTCCGGGAACATCAAATTCTTATTTACATTCCCGTTCAGTTGAAACAGTTTTTTAGCCAGGGGCGATATTCGCGATGATAACTCGATCTCTGGCACGCGGGAAATCCCGCAATTGACCGTAAAAAATATTAAATCCCCGCTGACGGTCCACTTGACTTAGATCATTCAACACTGTAAAAAATCAAGTTAATTTTTTCGGCATCCCGCGTGAATTATTGTTTGATTAAATCCTGACCGGTATATTACCTGAATGCATATAAAATAATCTCCTCCGGCAGGCACTTTTACATGATTTCCGTTGACCTTGAATGTGAAAATAAACACCGGTTCGAAGGAGAGTTCAAAAATTCCTCCTCTTATAAGAATCAGCTCGAAAACGGCATGATCGCCTGCCCGGTCTGCGGTTCAATGGAAAGCAGAAGACTTTACACAGGCTGTTCTTTTCAGGCAGGGCCCACTGCAGGCACATCTATTGACAGGAAATATTCCAGCATTTTCGAGGCCCTCAGATCATTCAACAATTTCGTAAGGAAAAATTTCGAAAACGTGGGCGACGGTTTTACCGAAAAAGCAAGGGCAATGCATTATGATATTGAAGAGAAAAAATATATACGGAAACGCATCAAACAATGATCTATCCGGCCTTACGGAAGAAGGCGTCGAGGTTATCCCGATGCTCGACCTGGAAAAAACGGACAACTAAATGCTGTTTGAATCAGAATAGAATCCATAACGCAACTGCTGATTCTTCGAGACGTTAAATGCACACGTCTTCCATATTGATAAAAATTCAAATGGGAGCGGCACTAGTCCCTGTATACTATAAAGCTCAGGAAGGAAAGCACCATGTATATGGCAGGCACGATCAGGTTCAGGTAATATCCGAATGTGATCTCGTAAGGGGCCTTGCTGATCTCCCTGGCGGCGCCGATATAAATGACCCATCCGAGATAATAAGCGTTGAGCGCCTCCCTCGCTATGAAAGTTTTCAGTCCTGGGAAATACATGGCCGCGAACATGACGACCACAATGCCTATGAGGTGTACCGCGAGCGGATTGTTTATCGTAAAATATGTCTCGAAGATGAAGTATCGCGCCATTGGAAGGACTATCGCGAAAAACGCGGCTATAGTATTGACAACAATCAGCTTCTCGAACAGATTTATTTCCTGGAATTTGCCGATCGCGCTTTCAGCGACGGACCTCAGGAAATCAAAAATCCATTTTATCAAATCGATCAATAAATCAAAAAGCCTTTGCATAGCTGGTTCCTATGATAAAATTTTTTTCACGGCCTCGGTGAAGCCCTCCGGTCCCGCACCGTCCGTCACCGTGATCTTCCCGGGTATGCCATTGCAGGAAACGGAGCCGTCCGGACCTCGCACCAGAAAGGCGCGGTCCACTGCGTATAACAGGGGCAGGTCGAGGGGACTGTCCCCTATTCCGGCCGTTTCTATCCCGCCGCACACGTCAATTTTTTTATAATACCCTCTTATTATTCCCACGGCAGTGCCCTTGTCCGTATCTGCCGACATAAGGTAAAAAAATCTCTTCCCCTTCATGATCGATAGACCGCGGCCGGACAGCAGGCTATTAATCTTATCCAGATCAAAAGACCCGGATTCGGCATCCATTATAAACGGCAGTGAGGCCTTCCGCATCCTGGCGAGACCGGCGCGTTTTCTGGAAAGGCCGGTCCTCTCTGCGATTTCATCCTCTCCCATTTCCAGGATCGTCCTCGGGCTTCCAGGAAAAAAATCCTTTATCCCCTGAAATTTCTCCGTCAATTCCCCCGTCATCATGCCTGGAAACCCGATCCTGAAATCTCCGTTCCCGTCAGGATATGCGATTCCGCCGCCGTTTTCAAAAATAAACGGGTCGCCGAGACGGAGCTCCGCGTGTATTTCCTTCATTTCGAAAAAGGTCTTGCTGGAAACCAGCACCAGGGGCACCCCCCTTGTTTTCAGCAACTCGATCCCGGGTCGTGATTTGTCGCAGCCGTATGTTTCGGAATCGAGAATGGTTCCGTCAAGATCTGAAAATACCACCAGCACGGCCGTCAGTCGGTCCTCTTGATAAGGAGAAATTCAACCCTTCTGTTTCTCCTCCTGTTCTCGTCAGTAGTGTTCGGATACAGCGGAACGGTTTCGCCCATTCCCATGAACCTGATTCTTCCTTCGTCCATGCCCTTGCCGATCAGATAATTCATAACAGACTTAGCCCTCCTTTCGGAAAGCTCGAGGTTCAAGTCGTCCTTCCCTATATCGTCCGTATGCCCCTCGACGGTAATGTCGTAGCCGCGGTATTTTTTAAGGATAGAGTATACCCTGTCCAGTATGTCCTTGCCCTTTCCCGTAAGGCTCTCGCTTCCGAAATCAAACTCTATGTTGCTTATTCTCATTTTCAGGCCCCTCTCGGTGACTATGACCAGAATGTCAACCTCGATGACGTCTTTTTCCGACCTGGAATGATTGCCTGCGAAATCACTGGCCTCGAGCGTCAGGCCGTAGTCCGCGGCTGACTCGACGAGGTCCCTGCCGTCGCCCAGCCCGTCCCAGATTATCTGCGCCGGGACCTGGCCCTTTCCCTCGAATACCTTAAAGGCGCCTCCTGACGGCGAGGTTATGGTGATCTTCCAATCCTTGATTCCGAACCTGTCGTACGCCCTCGAGGAAATCAGCAGGAGATCGTTATCCCCGTCGTTATCCGGTGAAAAAAGTCCCGGCGTGTGCCCGATCTTCAGGTCAGGCGGGGTACTGTCCACAATCAGCCTCTTCTCAAATGATTCCGGGGCATTGCCGCTCTTGAAGCTTGCGGAGAATTTGACGAAGTATTCACCGTCATCCAGCTTTCCCCCTTCCCCGTCCAGACCGTCCCACTTGACGAGCCTGGGAAGTTCGCCGGCACCGGCGATCTCTTTAACTGTTTTCTTCGCGTTCCTGACCGTTATTTTCCATGATAAGAGTCCCTGCGTTCTGGAAAGTTTCGGGAAAGCATTGACATCCCCGTCCTTGAGGTATGAAAAGTATTCCGACGACAGCGCGATGTCGGCAACCTCGTACTGCCTGGTAAGTGTTATCTCCCTTATCTCAGCGGTGATTTTATTTCCGGCCCTGTCTGTGCCGGTTATTGTATAGCCGTACAGGCCTTCGGGAACGTCTTTATTCGCGTCATCCCTGCCGTCCCATATTATCCTGTTGGGAACCTCCGATCCCTTCCATGAATATTTTTTTACGGTCCGGCCAGCCGAATCCCTGAAGCACGCGGTCCATTCGTCGTCCGGATCGGTCTTTATATTCTGCCTTATCATGTAAAAATCCTTGTGTCTGTCTCCGTTCGGGGAAAAAAGATCGTCGTCGGTCAGGAGCTTCGCCTCGGGTGGCTTGTTGTCCACGAAAATTTTTCCCATCCTCTTCGCCGAAATATTGTCCCTCGCGTCCCAGGCATAGAATGAATAATCGTATTTCCCGTCCGGCACGGTCCTCCCGTTCCGGTCGGTCCCGTCCCACATTATTGTATCCGGTACAATGACCGACTCCTTTGTCTGAAAAAGCCTTTTGAAAAATCCTGAAAAGGTGAGTTCCCTGATCATGTCCCTGTCGGAAATCTTGAATTCCCTTACCAGGCTGCCGTCCTGATCGGATATCTGCAGCTTCCATCCCTTTATCCTGCTCTGGTCGGCCACCTTCGATGTGAACTGCACATAGTCCTGGACCCCGTCATGGTTCGGCGAAATGAATTCGTTATCATATCCGATATTTGTTTCAGGCGGCGTATTATCGAGCATCCCGTATTCCATGTTGAGCCCGACGTAATGCGTGAATTTCTTGTATTTGCAGTAATTGAACGCGTAATTCAACGAACCGTCGAAGTAGGATGTGCTGAACTTCAAACCGGCACCGCCGGTGAAGTAACCGTAATCGTATTCCCTGGGCAGAATGAAGCCGAACCGCAGTACCAGGATGCTGAAAAGCTCGGATTCAAGGCCAGTCTTTACCGGGAAATGCCTGTAATTAAGCGCTGACACGTCGTTGAAGAGGCCCAGGCTGAACGACCTGGTCCTGAAAAACTTGAAGTTATAACCGGCGGTAACCGAATTGAAATCCGCCCCGGACTTGCTCTTCCCTGTCGGAAGTCCGAAACTTACAGAGAAACCGGCCTTCGGATCAAAAAATCCGAACCCGGTTTTCCGGTCAGTCCCGGCAAACTTGTATATGATTCCCAGCATGCCGCCGAAATAATCCATGGATCCGGGCAGCCCGTGAAAATAATTAAATGCAAATCCCAGCATCACCTTCTGGGTGAAATCCTTCGCGCCGCCGATGGAAAAGGAATAACCCTTTTTAAAATCCTTCCCGTCAGGTACATAAATGTACCTGAACGAAGTCCCCAATACTCCATATGACAAAGGAACTGCAAGCGTAACGTCGGGGTTCTTGCTTTTTATCTGTAATGGAAGCGAGCCGTACTGCGCGGATATTCCTGTCCTCTCGAGCCCGGCTATAGACGCCGGGTTAAGATAGAAATATTCGGTCCCGAAGGAGGACACTCCCGTCCCGGCCCTTCCCAGGGATGCCGCCGAATCGCCGAGGAAATAGAGCCCCTTGCCGCTGTATTTGTCGGGTGTCTGGGCAACGGCAGGCACGGCCAGCCCAAGAAGAATTATAATGACTATGATCGATCCGGGTTTCATAATTATTTTTCCAGAAACAGTTCAGACAGAAATATTTACCATACAGGCAATAAGCAAGTCATTTTTACCGATATGAACAGTTCGTTTTAAAAGAAAGACATTTTTACGCCTGAGAATCATGAAATAAAGAATAATTATTGAAAAAAATTTTAATCTATTATAGTTCAGAATATATAAAAAACACGTTGCAGTTTCCCGCAAACTGATGATACAGTGTTGAACAGGAATACACCCGGAGTGGATGAGGCCGGCATAATCAAAGTTTAAAAAACCGGGGTTGATAAAATGACTGAAACCATCTATGCGGAAAAAGACCTGAAAAGGTTTTCCACCAACTTCATTCTGCGGACCGAGGGGATAAGCTATTTTTTCATAGCCCCCATGATAATTTTTTACGTATGGTCCAACCTGAATTTTACAGATGAACAGTTCAGGCTTTTTCTCTCATTCTCGATGATTGCAATCACGGTTTCATTCATCACAACGCAGATCAACAACCTCATAGTCATATCACCCGTAGTCAAATATTTTAAAAGAATTCTTAATAAAGAAACTCCAGGTGAAGAAGAACACGAAAGGGTCCTTAAAAGATTCTTAGCCCTTCCCTACATTCACAGCTTCGGCGCTTTTTTCAGATGGATATTCGGCCTGGGCATGGCCATAGTGCCCACCATGATCTTTGCGAATCCGTCTCCGCAGCAGACATTCAACATGTGGATGACCGTCGTCATCAACGCCCCGCTCGGGGCAATACTCTATTTCATTCTAACGGAGCTCTACATCCAGCAGCTGATAGACAGAAAGGCGTTCCTGGTATGGCCGAAAGGCCTTCAGATGAAAAGGGTAAACCTCTTCACGAAACTCTCTTCCACTATCATAATCATAACCTTCGTGCCATTCGCGACGCTTCTCACATATTTCCTTATCTTCATTTCAGATCTGAAGATTGATTTTTCCATGGTATATTTCAAGATAGCAGTCATAGGTTTTTACGGAATTCTGGGCGCGATCCTCGTCTCCATCATTCTTACCAGGACGATTATTTTCAAGGTTAAGATAATTCTCGATTTCCTGAAAAAGGTGGGTGAGGGGGACCTTCTTGCCTCGGTGAACAAGATTGGAGTGATGGACGAGCTGACCATCATCAACAAATCAGTCTACAGCATGAAGCAGAATCTTAAAAGCATGGTTGAATCCATATCCGGAACATCCAATGACCTCAAGTCATCGAGCGAAGAGCTGATAAAACGCTCGGGAAAACAGCTCGACAAATCCAGGGAGCTGGCCGCGATCATGGAGGAATCGAGCAGCGCGTTCGAGGAAATGTCGGCATCTTTTGAAACAAACCTGGACAATGTAAAGCACCAGGTTGAAAACTCGAACTCAGTGAAGAACGACATATCAAAAATCGCCGAGAAGGGCGAGATACTGGCAAAAAAGACCTGGGACCTGAGCCAGAAGGCGCAGGAATCCGTCTCTACCGCCGAGGACGGGGAAAGGCTCGTGAACGAATCGGTTGAAACCATAAAAACGCTTGTTGTTTACATGGAAAAAATCGACGAGACCGCGGGCATGATAAACGACATCGCGGACCAGATCAACCTCCTTGCCCTGAATGCCGCGATAGAGGCGGCCAGGGCCGGCGAACACGGCAAGGGATTCGCGGTCGTTGCGGACGAGGTCAACAAGCTGGCCGACCAGACAACGTCGCTGGCGAACATCATCAAGAGCGACATCAGCCAGCATACGGCCAGGATATCATCCGAGCTCCAGCACATGAACCTGACCGTCAAGGGATTCGGGAAGATGAAATCCAGCATAGAGGAGATAGACAAGGTGATCTCGGAGGTCTTCGATTTCACCCAGGACCTCATGAAGATGAACGAGGAAATAAAGAAAAAAATCGACAATCTGAACGACCTGTCCTCCAGGATAAACGTTTCATCGCAGGAGCAGCACCTGACCAACGACGAGCTGAGCAATTCAATGAATATAATAAACGAGATAACGCAGGCCACGGCGGAGAACGCGGACTTCGTACAGAAGGCGGCCGTCCACTTCGTGGAAAACGCGGAAAAACTACACCTGAGCATACAGAGGTTCAAGATCACCTGACGCCCCGTCAGGGCTTTTTCCATGCATAAACCACAAGGCTCTTCGGAAAAAAGTTGTCGAAAAACTTCTCTGCCTTTCTCATGAATCCCGAATAGAGGCCAAGATGCAGGAACTTCCTGTAGGCGCTTGTTATGGGCTGATCGTTCAGGTGCAGGCCGACAACGCACCTTATCATCCACCAGATCGTATGAAAGGAATGCTTGAATCCAAGCCCGTAGATCTCGAGGCCGGAGCTTCTCATTATTTTCACCAGTTTCTTCGGCATGTACTTCCTGATGTGCCCGCCCGGGGAGGTGAAGTACTCGCAGGTGAGGGCGTCGTATATGGCCTCGCTGAAATAAGTGGGCACGGTAATCGCTATCCTGCCGTTTTTCTTCAGCACCCTCGAAAGCTCGCTGCATGCGAGGGAATCGTCGGCCACGTGTTCCATGACCTCGGAGCAGATTACAAGGTCGAATGTCTCGTCCCTGTATGGCAGCCTGAGGGCGTCGCCGGACAGCGCGAAATAGCCGCCTGGATATTTCCCGGTTTTCCCCATGAGTGAAAGCGAATACCTGGCCTTCCTCAGGGACTCCATATCGATGTCCATGCTGTATACGACGGCGCCGGATTCGTAAAGCTTGAGCGAATGCCTGCCCTCGCCGCACCCGGCGTCGAGCACCAGATCGCCCCTGTTAACCCCGAGCCTTCCCAGATCCACCGTTAGCATTTATCACCTCTTCGTATATTTCCACAAGCTCCCTGGCCGCGTTGCTCCAGGTAAAGGTCTCGAGGATTCTTTTCCTTCCGGCCTTCCCTATCCTTGTCCTGACTGCCGGGTTTTCGATGAGAAAATCGATGCCCCTGGCGATCGCCTCCGCGTCCCTCGGCGGCACGAAGTAACCGGTCTTGAGGTGCTCTCCCACGACCTCAGGCAGGGCCCCTCCGGTCGACGAAATCACCGGCAGCTCGCACGCCATGGCCTCAGCCGCGGGAAATCCGAACCCCTCGTAGAGGGACGGCGATACAGCAATCTCCGTCTCGGAATAGAGCTCGATGAGCCTGTCCATGGAAATTTTTCCCGTGAAGGTCACCTGGCTGTTCAATTTGAACTTGTCGACTATCCTGGGCATGAAATTCCTGTTTGGGGCGCCCCCGTCCACTATCGTGAGGTGCACCCTGTGTTTCGTGAGGGTCATGGCCCTGAGAAGGTATATTATCCCCTTCTTGCGGTCTTCCACGTTCCCCACGAAGATGATGCTGTTCTTTTTTTTCTTAAGATTCCTTATCGGGTAAAAAATCGAAGAGTCCATTCCGTTGTACACGACGCTTATCCTGTCCCTCGGCACCCCGAACGCCCTGTTTATCTCTTCCGCCGAGTCGTGAGAAACCGTTATTATTTTGTCCATGCGGTTTGCCACGAACTTCTGCATTATAAGCGGATAGTACAGGACCCTTTTTATCTTGAGGTTGAAATCGGAAGGATATTCGAACCATGTGGTCCTGTCTATCGTCAGCGGGTGATGTATGGTCGACACGAAAGGAATGCCGATGAGTTTTATCAGCATGAAACCGTAGCCGAGGCACTGGTTGTCGTGTATAACGTCGTAATCATATTTCTTCACGAGCTCCTTCAGCTTCAGGAAGGCCCTGAAGGAAAAGGTTTCAATCTCAGGGAATATCCCCATCTTGGACGCGATAAACTCGTAAAAGTTGAATGGACTGAACGTGGAAAACGGCCTGTGCGGCTTGATGAATTCCTTTCTGTTGTTGAAATAGTTATGGTTGCTGATCCTGTGCATGGTCGCTCCCTCGATCTCGAATGGATACGGCGGGCCGACTACCACGTGAACATCGTGTCCGAGCTTCATCAGCTCCTTCGCGAGGTAGGTCAGGTATATCCCCTGGCCCCCGCAGTAAGGGTTTCCCCTGTAGCTGAGCAGACATATTCTCATATTTAACCCCGGTTTCCGTTTATAACGGATTTATATACTTCGAGAGTTTTTTCAGCTGCGACCGGCCATGAAAAATTTTCAACCACCCTCTTCCGGCCGTTCGCGCCCATTCTCATCCTCAGTCCCCTGTCGGCCAGGAGCTTCATTATGGCTTCGCTCAGGGCCCCGGCATTTTCCGGAGGAACCAGAATGCCGGTATTATCGTCCACTACCTCCTTGAGGGCCCCGGCCGCGCTGGCGACCACCGGCGTTCCGCAAGCCATGGCTTCGGCCACGGGAAGACCGAACCCTTCATGCAGGGACGGCATTACGAGAACGGCCGTTGTGCTGTAAAGGCTTACAAGACGGGCATGGTCCACCTTGCCGACGAATTTCACCCTTTTCTCAACGCCGAATTTTTTCACCATATCGTAGCCGCTCATCTTTTCTGGCGGGCCCGAATCGACGATAGTAAGCCTCACATCATCCGGCATCATCGAAAGGGCTTCCGCAAGGAAAGTGAAACCCTTTTTCCTGTCATCGGTATTTCCAACGAACAACAGGGACCTTTCATCCCTTTTCTGCCCGGTATTTTTAAACGCGTCAACGTCTATCCCGTTGTAAACAACTGAAATATTTTTCCTGTCCACGCCGAAGGCCCGGTACAGCTCGTCAACGCCCGCATATGATGACGTTATCACCCTGTCCAGGGCCTTGATGACGAACCTCTGCATGTTCAGGGGATAAAAAAGAACGGTTGTCATTTTTTCCCAGAAGGTCCTGTCTGTCATGAAGTCCGCCTCCCTGTCCTTGGTCAGCGGATGATGGACGGTGGAAATTATCGGTATTCCGAAGGCCTTCATCGGAATCAGGCCCCATCCCATGGTGTTGACGTCGTGGATTATATCATACCGCTTTTTTCTTAAAATTCTCCTCAGGGCGGAAAAAGCCCTCATACTGAAGGTCTCCATTTCCGGAAAGACATGAAACCGCGTGAGCAGGTAATCGATGAAGTTCCATGGGGAAAAAACCCTTTCCAGTTTTTCCATCGGAAAATGCGAGGTCCTCACGGCCCAGATGTTAAGGTTTTCCAGCCTGTAAACTTCCGACCATTCGTCGAGAGGGTCCGGGTACGGAGGCCCTACGATTACATCGGCCTCAACGCCGATCCGGGCAAGTTCCCTGCTCAGGTGATATATATAGATTCCCTGACCGCCGCAGAATGGATTTCCCCTGTAACATAGTAGAAGAACCTTCATTTCCCTTCATGATTCTTATTATTTTTTCGGCAGGGTGGATCTTGTCGTTATAATCGCCATCCCGACCCAGAAAACGGACCCGAGTATGACCAGAGATATTGCTGCCGCGGGAACGGCAAGGGCCCAGAAATTCCTTACATATAGGCCGTAAATCAGCACGGCCGCTACGCCCGCCGTGAACAGGCATAAAAAGAACGCCTTGATTTTGGAAAAATCCTTTTTCTCCACTATTTCAGGCATTGGAGGCACCACCTTAATCGTAAGAATAGTCCAGCCGATCCAGAAACCGGTTGCCGCGACAAACAGCGCAACAAGCCCGATGGGTATGGCCAGCGAGTAAAACGTCCAGTCGTGGACAGTCGTGAGATCGTTTCCGAGACTGTAATCGTTTTTTATTATAAAAACAGAATATATGAAAAGACCCGCAAGCGCAGATGAAATAACAAGCGCGATAAATCCAAAAATTTTCGGTCTGCCCAATGCCCGGTCTCCTGTATAATTCATAATCACCGTCGGGTCAAGAATCCTTCCATATATGCATATTGTCAACATATTAATCGGAATGTCAGGGTCCGGGCAAGCGGGTTTGTAAAAACGGTTCATCCGCCGAACATTTTCTGAATAAATCCGAAGTCCTCGTGGTTGTATACGATCAGGTAGTCCTTCAGTTCGTATCCCCCGTTGATGATTTCCCCTATGTCCGGATCATCGCCGTTAAGGTATTTCAGTCTGCCGCCGGCCTTCCGGATTATCGGGATCGCCCCGGCCCAGTCCCAGAGGTACGATTTGCCAACGAAGGCCAGGACCCTGTTCCTGGCGTTGTCCGTCGTAAGACATGCGTGCAGGGCAGTGGAGCCCAGGTTCCTCACCTTGCCGGGAAAGTTCTTTATGAATCCGAACCTTATTTCGGAGGAGTAGAAAATATTGGTCTCGGTATCGATCGTCATCCCGGGGTCGACCTTCAGGGGCCTGCCGTTAAGGTAGGAATTATCGTCGTCGTTGTAAAAAAACATGTCGAACCCGGGGGAATATACGAACCCGTATTTCGGCTTGAAGCCTTCGAATATGCCGATCGAAACGCACCATATCGGAAGATACATACTGTACATGGCGGTCCCGTCGATTGGATCGATTATCGCGGTCATTGCATCGTCCCCGGCGGCATGGATGCTGACATCGAAATTTTCCTCATAGACAAACCTTATCCCGGGATACCTGCCGGATATCCTCCCCATCAGCATTTCCTGAATCGATATGTCGGCCTGAGTCACGATTGAAGCGTCGAGCTTTCTGGAAACCCGCAGACCGTCCTTCTGGAATGAAAGGCCGCATGCCCCGGCCTGCTTCAGGAGGGATTCGAAGAAATCGAAATCTTCTTTAAGAAAACGAACGCCCATGGATGGTAAAATACAAATAAGACGCGCGGAGTCAACCCTAAAAATGGCCCGGTCAAAGACCGTATTTTCTTGCGTTCGTGACGAAGACGTCCTCCAGCGTCGGCGCTATCCTCTGGAGCCTGAAGCTGTCGATGCCCATCTCGCCGAGAGATCCGGCTATGAGTCTTTTTACCTGCACGCCTTCGTCGCACAGTATGTGTATATCGCTCCCGAATATCGCCGAATCCCTGATGAAATCAAGCATGCTTATCCGCTCGAACACGCGGATGAAATTCTCGACCTGGAGGGAATAAACGCTGTAAGGAAGGCCGCTCTTCAGCCTGGAGGGCGAATCGAGCGCTATGATCCCGCCGTTTATGACCAGGGCGATCCTGTCGCAGTGCTCGGCCTCCTCCATATAGTGGGTGGTCACGAATATTGTCTTCCCCTCCTCGGAAAACCTGTAAATTATCTCCCAGAAGTTCCTTCTCATTATCGGATCCACGCCGGATGTCGGTTCGTCCAGAAAAAGCATGGGGGGGTCATGCAGGATGGCCGCGCCCAGGGCCAGCCTCTGCTTGATTCCCATGGGAAGGCCGCTGACGATGGCGTTCCTGTCTTCGTCTATCTCGGCCAGCGACAGGGCATATTCCATCCTGTCGCGGAGCCTCCGTCCGGAAAGGCCGTAAATGCTGCCGTAAAACTCGAGGTTCTCTACGACAGTCAGATCGTCATACAGCGAAAATTTCTGTGACATATACCCGATGTTGTTCTTTATGATTTCCTGCTCCCTGACTATATCGTAACCGTACACATGTCCCTCCCCGAAAGTCGGAAGGATGATCCCGCACAGCATCTTTATCGTGGTGCTCTTGCCCGCGCCATTCGGCCCGAGGAAGCCGAATATCTCGCCCCTCGTCACTGAAAAGCTTATCGAATTCACGGCGGTGAAATCGCCGAATTTGCGGGTCAGGTCCTTTACCTCGACAGTATATTCCATCATTCAAGCCTCTCGCTGAATCTCTTCGCGCTGATCAGAAAAAGAAAGACCCCCATTATTAAAAGCACGAGTATATCGCCCCAGAGCACGGTCATGCCGACCCCCTTGAGAAAGACCCCGGAAACGATCGTCATGTAGTACCTCAGCGGGTTGATGTACGTGATGTACTGGATCACCTCGGGCATGGAATAGATCGGGAATATGTACCCCGAAAAAAGTATCGAAGGCAGAAAATACAGGAACGTGGACAGTATCGCCTGCTGCTGGGACCTCGAGATCGTCGACACGAAAAGCCCGACTGAAACGTTGGCCAGGATGAAGATGAGGCTCGCGAAGACAAGGAACAGGTAGCTGCCGTTAAAGGGCACCCCGAACCAGGCGATCGCGGCTATGCTTATGATTATGATGTCGATGAAGCAGATTCCCACGTACGGGATGATCTTGCCGGCGATATATTCCATCGGCTGTATTGGAGACACTATGATCTGTTCTATGGTGCCGATCTCCCTTTCCTTGACCACCGACATTGCCGTCATGCTGATCGCCACCATGTTGATTATCATCCCGAGTATCCCGGGGATGAAATAATTTCTGCTGGCGAGTTCCGGGTTGAACAGGGTCCTCTCCTTTAGCTCTACCCCCTGCTTGAACCGTATCATCCTCGGCTCGCCGCTCAGCAGCACGGATCTCACCTTTTTCAGCAGGTAGTCGTATGAAAAATTCGCCGTGATCTGGTTTACGTAGGCCACTATGAGGGCCGCCCTGTTGGAGTTGGTCCCATCCACCAGGATCTGGACCTCGGTCGGCCTTCCCGATCCCAGCCTTCTTGCGAATCCCCTTTCAATGTGGATGAACATCTCAATATCGCCGCTGTCCAGCAGGCCGTCCGCCGTTTTCGCCGAATCCAGGTATGAATGCATCTGGAAGTAACCGCTCGCCGTGAACTTCTCCACGAACCTCCTGCTCGTCGAGGTCCTGTCGTTGTCCAGCACCGCCATCTTGACGTCCTTGACGTCCGTCACGACCGCGTAACCGAACATTATCAGCATTACTACCGGCGGAACGAACAGGATAATCCTCATCCTGGGATCCCTGAACATCTGCTTGAATTCCTTTTTAACGAAGCTCCTGACTATTTCTTTTCTTATCTGGTATTTCATCTCGCCTATTCCGCAAGCTTCAGGGAAAGTTTTTTCATGCTGATTAAGCCCACAACCAGCGCGTATATGAACAGGAACAGGATCTGGGTCCACAGCAGCGTAAAACCGACCCCTTTCAGAGCAATGGATTTCATGACGTAAATGAGATATTTCGCCGGCACCACGTATGTTACGAGCTGTACGAAGATCGGCATGTTCCTGACGGGAAAAATATAATCGGACAGGAACAGCGAAGGCAGGTACGTGATTATCATGGACATCTGCACAGCGAGGACCTGCGATTTGGCGGCGGAAGAGATCATTATCCCAAGGCTTGACGTGCCGACAAGGAAAAGCAGGGATATGAGAAGCAGCTCAAGGAAGCTTCCCTCGAGCGGAACGTCAAAAACGAAGTACCCGCATGAAACCGTAAGAACCACGTCGAACAGCGCGATCAGGACATAGGGTATCAGCTTGCCGAAAAACACCTCGTGCTTCCTGACCGGGGTCGTTATCAGCGTTTCCATCGTTCCCCTTTCCCATTCCCTGCTGATGGTCAGGGAGGTGATCAGCGCGGATATGATCGCCATTATGATTACGATATTCCCCGGAATGATGAAATTTTTGCTTTTCAATTCCGAGTTATACCAGATCCTGCTTTTTATATCCACGGGCATTTTTATGCCGGATATGCCGAGACCCCTGAGCTCATCGAGCTTCAGACGCCTGTTGAAATCGAATATTATGGCCTTGACGTAACCGATGGATATCATGGCAGACGTTGAATCTGATCCGTTTACCACGAGCTGCACGTCAGCCGGCCTGCCGCTGTTGAACCTCTTTGAAAAATCTCCCGGAAGGACGATAGCCATGGATATCTTCCCGCTGTTGATCAGGCTGTCGATCTCCTGGTAGTCATCAACATACTTGTATATCGATATGTATTCGGTGTGCGAAAAATTTTCAAGAAAGGACCTTGAAAACCAGCTTCGGTCCTGGTCGAAGACCGCGGTGCTGACCCTCTTCACGTCCATGTTCAGCGCGTAGCCGAACAGGATAATGAGAAACATCGGCAGAAATATCGAAAGGGCCAGGCTCCTTGTGTCCCTCTTTATCTGGATCCACTCCTTGTCGGCTATGACCAGGGTTCTTACAAGTGACCTGATTAACCTCA
The DNA here is from genome assembly GCA_025457915.1 of Spirochaetota bacterium. Classification (GTDB taxonomy): domain Bacteria; phylum Spirochaetota; class UBA4802; order UBA4802; family UBA5550; genus JALOTL01. Next base: position 45,253 of record JALOTL010000016.1, read on the forward strand.
TCTTTCCTCCGCGACAATGTGCACGAAGCAATCTTCAAGCGTGGGGGTTTTTTCCGTCATGGATATAGATTTTATCCCGGCCCCTGACAGGATTTTTTTTATTTTTCTTTTCGAATCTTCGAGGTCAGACACAAAAAGCCTCAGGGTATCCCCCGTGAGAATGATACCCTTGTATTCCGGCTTCTTTCTCAGCTCCATCTCGCTCTTGATTGGATTCGTTGTCTTCATCTCCATGAAACGCTTCCCGATCGACTCCTTGATGTCCGACGGATAGCCAGAGGTGATAAACCTTCCCCTGTACATCAGCGCGATCCTGTTGCATCTTTCAGCCTCGTCGAGATATGCCGTGCTTACCAGTATCGTTACGCCTTCCGAGAGGAGATCGTAAAGAATTTTCCAGAACTCCCGCCTGGAAACGGGATCCACGCCGTTGGTCGGCTCGTCGAGAAGTATCAGGTCCGGGGCGTGCACCAGGCAGCACGCAAGCCCGAGCTTCTGCTTCATCCCCCCCGACAATTTTCCTGCGAGCCTGTCCCTGAAAGGGCCCAGCCTGCTGAACCCGTATAACCTGTCAAGGCCGGCCCTGATCTGCCTTTTTGATTTGCCGAAAAGCCTGCCGAAAAAGTAAATATTCTCCTCCACGGTGAGGTCCTCGTACAGACCGAACCTCTGCGGCATGTACGCCAGCCTTTCCTTGATGGAATAGGGATTGCCGGAAACGTCCATACCGTCGATGGTAAGTCTCCCGCTGTCCGGACGAAGAATGGCGGCCGTCATCCTCAGCAGCGTGCTTTTGCCCGCGCCGTCGGGTCCGACTATGCCGAATATCTCCCCCTTTAAAGTGGAAAAGCTCAGCGAGGATACGGCTTCCCTGTCCCCGAAACTTTTCGTAATCGACTCGGCGACGATCATTTTTTCTTCTCCGTTATTATAACGGCGTCGGCCGGCATACCCGGCTTCAGGCTCTGGTCTGGGTTGTCCACGCTGATCTTTACGCCGTACATGAGCTTCACCCTTTCGTCCCTGGTCTGGATGGTCTTGGGAGTGAATTCCGCCTTGCTGGATATTGCCACCACCTTCCCTGGAAAAATCCTCCCGGGAAACGTGTCCACGGTAATCTCGGCCTTCTGTCCTATCTTCACCCTTCCCAGCTTCTTTTCGCTGACGTAGATCCTGATCCATGTTTTTGTAAGGTCCGCCACGGTCATTATGGGCGAACCTGGAAAGGCCATTTCTCCAACCTCGAGGTTTCTGTCGAGGACTATGCCGGACGTGGGGGAAAGTATGACGGCGTTTCCTATCGCCGCGTTTATCTGGTCGTAGCCGGCGCTGGCCATCCTGTACGCGGTTTCAACGTTATCGTAGTCCTTTTTCGATATGGCCCCGGTGTTGTAAAGCTTTTTGATACGGACCAGGTTTTCCCTCGCGTTGCTCAGGTTGGCAGATACGGACTGCCTCTGCGCACTCAGTTCGTCGAACTGTATCCTGACGAGCAGGTCATTCTTCGACACCTCCTCGCCCTCGTCTTTCGTCAGGACAAGGACCCTGCCGGCTATCTTGGTGCTGATTTCTATTTCAGTAACCTCGATCGTGCCGGATCCCTCGATCCTCGCAGCGCTCTCACCCAGGTGCCTGAAAACCTCGAAATAAAGCGTTGCCGTTACAAGCGCGGTCCCGATCACCGCTATGGGTATGATCCTTTTCCTGTTCATTTATCTGCCTCCGAAAATCTCGCCTTCATCGTCAATGCCCGTGTCCCTCTGCAGCTCGGCCAGCGACTGATAATATCCGTTTATCGCGTTGATGTAGCCTGTCCTGGCCTCCGTAAGCGCCAGCTGCGACCCCAGGAGCTCGGAATTCTTTATCACCCCGGCCCTGTAACTTTCCCTGGCAATCCTTATTCCCTCCTCTGACTTGGCCACGTTTTCTTTCTGCGACTGTATCGTCTTGAAGGAAGTCTGCAGGCCGTAGCACGAGGATTTTATTGATATCAAAACAAGCCTTCTGATTTTCGATATCTCATGCTCCGCCCTGTCCATGTTTTCCTTTTCCTCCCTCTCCCTGGCCCTGGTGGGGTCTATCGGCAGGAGCGAACCCCATCTGTAAGTGGCCGCGACGCGGACCTGCCAGTTCTGCTGCCAGCTCCTGTCCCCCATGAACTGGGTCTGAAGTATGTTCACGGTAGGTTTTTCAAGGTTCTTGTTCAGACCGTAAGAGCCCCCGAGCGTGAAAGTCGGCCAAAGATAATGGGAGCTGTTGATGTTTTTCGCGTTTTTCGCTATTTCCTTTTTCATCCTGATCTGTACGATTTCAGGCCTGTTCTTGAGCGCCGCCTCGGACAGGCGTTTTATCGAACCGTCCATGTCATCTATCCCTTTAAAAGCGTCGGCATCCAGTATGGACCGGTCAGCAGTATAAATGTTTTCATCGAGACCCAGATGGTAGTTGAAGTTCTCGATCGCAAGCCTGTGTTTATTTTCCGCGTCCAGGAGGTACGGCTCCTGGCTCTTGAGGCTCACCTGGGCCTGGAGCAGTTCGAACCTGGGAACGCTTCCGGTTTTATAAAGGCTTTCCACGTCTTTCATGTTGATCTTTAAAAATTTTATCGCGTCTTTCCTGAGAATGATCAGCTCCTCGGAAAGAAGAATACCGAAATACGCTTTGATGACCGCGTAGGTCGTTTCATTCTTTATCTTCCTAACGTTTTCCACGGCGATTTTATATGCATTCCGGGAAAGCTGCAGCGAATTGTAAAACATGCCCGGATTGATGCCGAACTTCAGCTGGATAATTTTTATATCGTACTGCCCTTCGGAAAAGCTCATGATCCCCTGTTCCGCGTACTGTCTGATTGCGGCCGCCTCCGACTCCAGGACGGGATACAGCTGGCCCCAGGCTGCATTGATCTTCTCCTCCGCCGCCTTCTGTTCCTTCATCGCGATCAGGTAGTCGCGGTTATTCTTGAGGGCAACGGCCACGGCTTCTTTGAGTCCTATATTCTTCAGATCCTCCGCGGCCGATGACGATACCGAAAGCAATATGAAGGCGGATATAAATATGGAAGCAGTAAAAAATGTTATTATAGGGTTCGTTTGCCTATTCATGTTTTTCTATTCCGTTTTTTATTATTGAAATAAGGTTGTTCCTGTAATCCACAAGATGGTTTTCCCTGAAAACCATCTTGTGGAGATCAGTTCCCTCTAATGTTATCCTCAGAATATTGAAAAAAACTACCGCCCCAATGACCTGCATGTGGGTGTATACCGGGTCAATCTCCCGGAACCTGTTTTCCTTTTTCCCTTTGCTGTAGAGGTTCACTACGACGCTTAATGTCGGAAGGATGAGCTTGGGAATTGCGAGCTTTTTAAAATATTTTCCACCGCTTGAAATCTCCCTCAACATAAGCCTTCCGAATTCAGGATCTATCGAGCCGGTAAAGTTCACGAACCTGCTTATGATGTCGTATATCTGGTCGCTCGGGGAAACCTCAGTGATGTCGCCAATGACAACGGCATATATTTTTTCATATATATCGATCAGTATTCTTTCGTACAGCGCTTCCTTGTTCTTGAAGTGGTAATAGATCATGGCCTTGTTGATTTTAGCCCATGAGGCTATCCTGTCTATCCTGGCGCCGTCATACCCGTACTGGGAAAATTCCTTTACGGCTGCTTTCAGGATCCTTTCTACAGATGTGGGGCCGTCGTGTTTCATATTAACTAACCATTTAGTTAACAAATAATTACCCGTGCTGAAAAAGTCAAATATTTTTTTTATTTTTTAACGCCAGTATTGATTTCAATCTCTGCCGCTTCATGATGAATATTTATTGACAGAAAATAATGCGACATAATATAAACGAACTGGAGAAACATCTTGATTGGCAGATTAAAAGGAACCATTGAAGACCTGAAACCGACCGAGCTCATCCTTGACGTCGGCGGAGTGGGTTATCTCGTCCAAATCCCCTTTTCCACATACGAAAAACTTACCGGGGAAGCCGCTGCGTCCCTCTTCATATACACCTATCACAGGGAGGACAGTCTCCGGCTTTACGGTTTTTATACGATGGCGGAAAAAAGCGTATTCTCGATCCTCCTAGGCATCAGCGGTATCGGGCCATCAATGGCGCTTTCCGTCATATCCGGCATATCCATCGAGGCGCTTATAGATTCGGTTAAAAATGAAAACCCGTCATACCTTACCGGCATACCGGGAATAGGAAAGAGCAGGGCCGAAAAATTGATATTCGAGCTCAAACGGAAGATAAAAAAAATTGAGACTCTTTCCGCCGGCCAGGCCCAGCCTGCATCCAGCGGCAACCTTGCCGTAGAAGCCCTCGTGACGCTCGGATTCGACGAAGCGAGATCGCTGAAAACAATTGAAGCGCTCATAAAAGAAAAACCCGATTCGACGGCCGAGTCCCTCATCAAGGAAGCCCTGCGATCATTCGCCTCCAGATGACCCTCCCGACATATGCGAAATTTATGCTGAAAACGAAAAAATTTTTCTTGCATTTTAACGGCATAAAAAACTATTCTCAAAACGTTTGAACAAATCGTTTAATATATATGTTATGAAAAACGGCATTTTATCCGCGTCGCTCGCGTGCGTCATCTTCATTGCGTCCCAGGCCGATGCTTCAGCAGGCAGTTTATACGGGAATCCCTATTCAGGGCTGTTCGTGCAGGCGGAACAGGCCCCAGAAAAAAAGCAGATCGACGGCAAGGAAACCGGCGAGCAGGGCGCTGGTGAAACGAAAAAAAAAATCGTGAGGTATTCCATACTGATCGGGGTTCCGGTGCTCGTCTATTCCTTCGCCCTGGGGTCCTGGGGATGGGCTGACCGGAGAAGCTGGAAATGGGGACACGAAGGGTTCTTCGGCCACGGCACTTACGAAGGCGGCCTCGACAAGACGTGCCATATGTATTCCCAGTACTTCACCATGAGGGCGGCCTATACCGTGTTCAATTACACTGAAAACGGCGCTCCAATAAAATGGGTCTACGCAATCGGGTTTACGTCGCTCCTCGGCCTGAGCATAGAATTCGGAGACGCCTATTCCGGGCAGAACGGGTTCGCATGGGAGGACCTGGTGGCGAACGCGGTGGGGATAACAATCGGATCGCTGCTTGAAAAATATCCGAAAGCCGACGCGTTCGTAAGCCTCAGCGCCGAATATTTTCCGACCGAATACTTCAGAAAAAGGCCGCAGCACCTGATGATGTTCCCGGACGACTACAGCGGGTGGAGCATCATGGCGAACTTCAAGCTTGCCGGATTCAGGGAGATCGGCCTTGAAATCCCTGATTTTATGCGGTACATCATGCTCGATCTGGGATACTTCTGCCGCGGATACACTAAGTACGACAGGAGGACGGCCGCGGAGGGTCTGCGGTACCCCACGAAATCCCAGAACTGGTTTTTCGGCGTCTCCATAAACATGATGGAAGTCGTGAAGGACTTTTTCGAGGACAAGAACAGCTTCGCGTGCAGGGCTGCACAGCAGCCGTTCAAATACATTCATATTCCCGCGGGCTACAAATTCAAATACGCCATCAGGAAATCAATCGGCCACCCGAAGGTAAGGTGGAACAATCCCATGAACAAATAATCAACCGAAGGTTTTAGATTTCAGTTCCCTGAGAGCGTCGGCCGCTATCCATCTCGCGGACCTTGAATCTATCCTGGAAATTTTCTCCGCGAGATTTATAGCTTCCCTGTTGAGCCTTTGATTCCTCTTTCCTATCTGCCGGAGGGCCCAGTTTACCGCTTTCTTCACGAAATTCCTTTCGTCCGAAGAGGCATTGAAAATCAGCGGAAAAAACTTACTGAACCTGGAATCCGATGAATCCCGGTCATGCACGGCAAGCACGGCCATAAGCGCAAATCCGGCCCTCCTGACGTATTCCTCTTCTCGTCCCGCCCACTCCATTGCCATGTCGTGCGCGGAAGGGATTTTCCAGAAAAGGTTCAGGCAGGCCTGGTCGCATATGCCCCATGAATCTATTTCGCCGATCCATTTTTCAATCACATCGCCGCTCATCAATTCCGGATCAGCAATCAGGCTCGCCAGTATCATTGCCTCGTGGATCCCGGAATCCCATAATTCAAGCGCGACCCCGTGGTTTTTTCCGGTCTCCGCCGCCATCCTGCGGAGCACGGGCATGCTTATACCCAGCATGTTTTTCGATTTAATGCCGAATCTCCGCATGCCCTCCGCATTTTTCCTGTTATGGAGCGATTTGAGCTTTCTTATTATTTCCGCGCATTTCTTCGTCATGACTGATTCTATTTTTTTTTCATTTCGCTTTTAAAGCAACAAGCCGCCGCATTATAACAGATTCATGTTTTTTAAAACACGGCAGGCAATGGATAATTAATTATTCGGAGCCCCTTTATTTAAAATCTCAAGCGCCCATTTCGCGGCAAGGTGCCCGTTGCCCTTCCGCAAAACCGTTATTATCCCGGTCTCCCCGCGGCCGCCGAAAAAAATCCCGTAACTTACCGGTCTGTTAGTACCGTCTATGACCGTCGACGTTTTCCCCCATGTCTCTTCCATGTTTGTCCGCACCGGTTTTTTTTGAAGCGGTAAATAATTCCTGGGGTCGCCGTATTCCTTGACTGCGCCGGATGCCGTTCCCATGATGAATGTTTTCGCAAGAAGGCCGTATACTTTCCTGGCAGCCTCCCGCCTGATTCTTTTCGGTTCGCCTCCGGAGTCACGCCCGCTGGCATGCAAAAATCCCGCGATTTTCATGAGATCCCCGACCGAAAAAAATACCCTCCTGTCAAGGCCGGAAAGTATTTTTGAAAAATCCCCCCCGTCTGGAAGATTGTCTTCAATTCCGCATTCGCCGCAAAACCTTTCGAAAAAGGCGCGGAACCCTTCCTCTGATATTTCCCCCGCGAGAGACGCGAAATACATGTTGCACGATGACGGCAGAGCGTCTTCGATGCCGATGTCGCCGTGGCCCCCTGGCTTCCAGCAGCCCTCCGGCAGGAGATTGTTACCCTTTTTTCCGCCGCATGAAAATCTGTACCCTGAAAACAGATCAGGTCTTTCGGACGCCAGATAAAGGGCAGCTATTATCTTGAATATGGATCCGGACGGCAGCCTCCTTTTCTCCATTGATGGATTCGACGCTTCAATTATCCTCCCGCTGTTTAAATCAAATTTCACGTAAGACAGATAAATGGACGCGGCTCCGTCTTCGGAAGCCCTGAACTTCAGCCCGGGATGGTAATGCTCCAGTATTTCGTATCTTCCGTATCCCAGGCTGGAAAGGGCCAGTGCCCCTTTCTGACACAGGCCCACTCCATGTCCCAGTCCCATGCCGCTGAAAACAAACTTCAAATCACCCGATGAATGGTCTTTCTTTACGGTGTAATTGTTGCTCTTAATGAAATTCCATCCCCTCTTCCTGTTGATCCTCAGTCTGAAATCCTCGGACGCGTAGTCCTTTTTATTGTTATCCATAGCAATCCGTATCACGGCGCCTCTTGATTCGACATCAAGGATTCTTTCCGCTGCTTTTCCTTTCGTCCCCAATATGCCTCCCAGTTCCGATGCAGGCAGAGTGCGTTCCCAGCCGCTTTTGCCGTCCCTGCAGAGATATCTCCCCGTTTGAAAAAGCCTGTCCCTTACGCCGTCATCCCCGGGACGCGAACCAAGCCTGAAAAGCCCCCGGTCAAGAGTGACGCCCCCGCAGCAGGAATGAAAAAAAAGTACTGCTGGTTCTATCATGTCGCAGTCCGGAACAGGTCCGTTCCATGACACCCCCCTGTAGACCTGGCAATGCGTGAGATCGCAGAAATCATATCCGTCATGTACAGGCGCGATTTTACGGTACCTCGAGGAAATAACGGCGCCCAGCGCGTAAACCGCCTCCATCCCCCCCGGAGGGGTTTTCCCGAATTCAGAAACAGCCGCGTCCATGCAATACGCGGAAAGCCTTTCGCTGGTTATTATCACGGGGTCCGGTCCGGCATCGAGCCGGACGGTTAAAGGCGTGCGGTAGGACCTGGCGCCGCCTTTCAGTTCAATCCTTGCGACGCCGGGACCGCCTCCGTCGGCTCTGAAATCGAATTTACCGGAAAAGACCCGGCCGTTTATTTCAGCGTGCCAGGCTCCTTCACGAAAATATATCCTGAGCCGTCCGCCGCCGGTTTGCAGTCCGGAGCCGCTCTCCCTTACGGGGGTGGATCCGTCAAAGACGAATACAAGAGGGACGCCGTTGTTCCTTGCGAGCCGCAGGTGCTTTGAAAGAATCCCTATCCTGACCGCCGGCTCTTCCGTTCCATTCAGGGGCAATATCGCGAGCGATAATATGATAAGCGGGAAAAGCCTTTTCATCAGGAATTACTTCTTTTCCACCTCGACGATAAACGGATCCGACCAGCCCTGGATGGTCGGTTCATACATGCACTCCATCCTCGCCGGCTTTACCAGGAATTTTCCGGGTAGCTCGGCCCTTATTATATAGGCTACTTCGTATATCTCCCCCCTGGCCAGATTGGTGAAGAAAAAAACCATCCGGTTGTCCCACCTTTCGGAATGCACGAAAGGCGTCTCGTCGTAAGCGCTGTTTTTAACAACCTCGAAACCCGAGGGAAGATAGTCCTCCATCACCATGTATTTGAAGCTGTCCGACGCGACGAACCTGAGCTTTACCAGCAGTTCGTCGCCGATTTTTATCTGCCTTTTTTCCTCGAGGCTCTGCGGGACCAGGTATTCGTTGTTCTTGAGGTCCCTCACCCTGGTAATGGCCGAGACCGCCCTCGTGATGCTTATTCCGTTGGATAGCGCCCTCAGACTGCCTGCTTCAGACTTGAATATCGACATTATGCCCTTTTCCTTGAAATAAAGGGAGCCCTTCATCACAACATCAAAACTGGCGTCCGGCGAGGCGCCGTTCAATGCCTCCACCACGAACTCCGGTTTTTCCTTTCCGGATTTCAGCTCGATCTTTTTCTTCAAATTGCCCATGGATTTCCTGTCTTTCATATCGTACGACATGTCAGCCACATTCGAACCGTCCAGCGTGAACCGGACTTTCCCGGTGGCCGCCGGAACCATGCCGGAGGTTTCAATGTACTTGCAGACGGCCATCATCACGCTGGATGTTTCCTTGGTTGAACCCCACGCGTCTCCTCTCGATCTTCTCGACAGCGAGCTTGCGGCCTGGGAGGCGAGGGTTGATTTGTTCCCGGATTCAACCAGAGCCGACAGCGCGTGGGCCGTCATTTCCACGTCCCCGCCGGGCCATCCCCAGCTCTGGCCAGCATCAGACTGCCAGTATATGCCCTTCTCGTCCTTCTTTACGCTGTCCAGGAGACGGTCCGAGTAATCCCTGCCGTCTCTTTTCAGGGATTCGGCCTTATCACCCGACAGGATCCCTTTCTTTTCAACATTGGCAATCGCCCTTACAAGGCATGAAAACTGGTAAGCGTTCGCAGGTTTCCTCTTCACGAGCTCTGCATACGCCGTTTCATTCCATTTCCCGAAAATGGAATAGACGTAAATCAGGTATGCAACCTGGTCTGATTCTATTCCGGCGGGGCTTTTCAGTATCCTCCCCATAGCTTCTATCCCCCTGTTGCGGACCTCGAGGTCGATGGTGTATCCCATCGATGCCGCTATAGAGAGGGACTCCATCACGAACCCGGTAAGAAACTCATTGCCCCTGTCGCCGTACCACCAGCCCCAGGTGCCGTCGTCGTTCTGCATCTGCTGGACCCTTGACAGGCCTGTTTTAACCTTGTCCTCGAGATTCTTCTTGTACTTATCTGACACGAGCGCGTCGAATCCCTTCTGCCTCATGAGTTTCTGAAGAACGGCCGCGGGCAGGAACCTGTTCATGGTCTGCTCGATGCAGCCGTAAGGATACTTGCTGAGGAATTTCGCCGCCCTTACCATCTGGACTATCGGAGACGGGTTGAGGCTGATGGTCATCTCTTCGGGAACGAACCTGAAATCATCCCCTGGCTTGAGAGGTGTCAGTGTGACCTTCCTGCCCGATGCCAGGTCCCCTATGCCGTACATTTTATACGATACGCCCCGCTTTTCAACCGGTATGGAAAGCCTGAGGGCGTCCCTGGCGTCGCTGTCGGCCACGGCCCTGTATTCGGCCTTCACCTCTTTTTTTCCTGCCGGGACATTGTAATCATAGTAGTTCCTGACGGAGCCGTATGCCGGAAGGCTTATTGCAAGCTCACGGTCCGGTTTGTAAGCAGACCCGTCGATCTTGAACTCGGTATCGATTTTTTTAAGCCCGCGCTCCGTGTTGCTGTTGACTATGCCTATCAGTGAAACCGAATCCCCTTCCGTGAGGAACCTCGGCTTACCAATCCTCGCTATAAGGTCCTGCGTTACGAGAAATTTATGAATGTTCTCACCGACCCTTCCTTCAAGGTCGTGCCCGCGCGCCGTGAGCCTCCAGGTCGTCAGGTTGTCCGGCAATATAAATTCCACCGAGGCGAAGCCCTTTTCATCCGTCCTGATGTTCGCCTTCCAGAAGGCGGTGTCGTCGAATTTTTCCCTGACTTTGACCTTCCCGTCCTTCCCGGCGCCGGCGAGAAGCGTTATTGGATAGGAATAGCTGGTGACGACCCAGTTTGTTATCCTGGAATAGAAGTATCCCTGCATTTTAGGGGTGTGGTCGTACCTGATCTGGTAAATGGCCTCGTCAACCGCCGCCAGGGAAAGGTCGGCTTTTACGGGCCTGCCCTTGCCGTCCGTGGCCTTTATTTCGATCCTGGCCTTATCTCCGGGTTTGTATTTCTGCTCAGCGGTTTTCAACTCCAGCCGCAGCCGCGTGTCTTTAACGGGAAGCGTTATCTCGACGCTGTTCGCGTACAGCGCCCTTTTTCTCTGCATGGTTGCGGTGAGAAAAAGATTGGGCGCGTAGGCGCTTTTTATGTTGAATTTAACCGGAACGATGTTGCCGTTCATTTTCACGACCCTGTGCTCGTATACGTCCCTTCCCTCGAGAGTGATGCAGACATATGAATCGGTAAACCTGCTCTTCAAAATGCATGTCACTTCCTGGGGCCTGCTCAGGCTGGTCACGTTCAGGGACACCTCAAGGTTTTTCAGCCGCGAAGAAACGTTGAAGCCGGAATCGCTGTAGATCCAGATCACCCTCGAGGCCGTTATCGGATTTTCCTTCCTGTCCGTCGCTCTCGCCACCAGGTCGAATTCCCCGTAAGCGGACATCTTTTTCGGGAGTTTCAGGAGCGCGAAACCCTTCGCGTCAGTGGTGACCCTGTCGGTGTAGACCGGGTTTTTATCATGCACGTAAACCCTCTGCCAGGGTTTCCAGAGATACCTGAAAAGCTCGACGTTTACCGTGGCCCTGACGGGCTTGCCGGCCTGGTTCAGCGTCAGGACTTCTATCTCCTTCTCCTCCCTGTCGGAGAAAAAATTCTGCCTGGGGTTTATCTTGATGTAGAACTCGCCCCTTCCCACCCTTATCTTTTTTATCGACGTGATTGTCACGTTGGACTTGTCCGTCACGGAAGCCTCGAGAGTGATCTCCCTATCGTAGGGCAGGCTGCCGGCCGATATCCCGAGAACGGCAATGCCGTTGTCGTCCACGTATTTTTCACCCTCAAGTTTGATCTTGCTGTAATACTGTTCAGATTCGGTCTCCTCTTCCCACCAGTATCTTGAATCCGCGTCCCGGAGCTTGGTCTCGTAGAACCTGTACTTCACCAGCGCCCCCTTCAATGGAGCGCCGAAAAAGTACTTTGCCTCGACCTTGAATTCGGCAGTGTCGCCGTTTATGAAGTAATCCCTTGATGGAGTTATGTCGATCTTGAATTCAGGCTTCCTGTACTGCTCGGCATAGAATCTCCCGGAAGCATAAAGGTTGTTCTTGGTAGGCCCGGTCCTGATCTCATATTCGCCCAGGTTGATCTCGGGAGAGAGCTTGATCCTGGAGCTGGCGGTGCCCCATTCGTCCAGGAAGAGTGTGCCCTCATCGACCGTCTTTCCCATGTCGATGTTTTCTATCCTGTAGTAAATTCTTTCGTTCTTTAGAGGCACATATCTGGCGTCCCTCTTTTTTCCGATGACCTTGTAAAAAACCGTGTCGCCTGCCCTGTAGACGGGCCTGTCGGTGTATATGAAATACCTGTTCACCTCTTTTCGGAACGATGTTGACGATCCGGAACTGCATATGGCGTAGCTACCGTCAGGACCGATTGCGAGCACGGAAAGATACATGCCGGACGCTGTGTTTTTCTGAAACACGCCGTCTGCGTCGGTCTCGCCGCTCGAGATAATTTTAATCGGAAGCTCTTCGATTCTCTGCGGGGGAGTGAACCTCTTCTTTTTCTTCTTGTCGCTCTTTTCGGGAGTGGAATCAAAAACGGCTATCTTCGCCCTTCCGGTGGGGCTGTTGTCGATCAAATTCGTTACATACACGAATACCGATCCCGGCGAGCGCTTTACCACCGATCCGATCGAGGTCACGGTGAAAAATTTCCTGCTGATGATCCTTCCAGGGCCGGACACCTCAACGCAGTATCCGCCCGTAGCGAGCGGATTCTTTATTTCAAGCGACTGGTATTTCCATTCGTACGGCCGGAAATCGTTGATGGACTCTTCCCATCTTGCCACCCTGGCGAACCCCTCCTTCTGGGGATCCATGACCGAAGGATTGCCTCCGCCGCGCAAAAAGACGTCTATTGGAACCTTGTATATTGTGACCCTGACGCTCTCAAGCCTGAAGCTCTTCAGGTTGAACTCCAGCTTGTTTCCGGGAGCGAAGGTGTAGCGGTGCGTATACACCTCGATCTGCGGCTCTTTCGGCTTTACGGTGAAATTTACCGAATCCCTGCTCACGCCCTCGGCAATATTAATGGCCTGGGATTCGAGCGCATGGAAACCCTCATGTGTTATCTTCAGCCTGTAGTAGCCCGGCTTGACGTCCTCGAGCCTGAAGGCCCCGTCCTGGTATGTCACGGCGGAATAGGTGACGTTCCCGGCCGCGGTCACGTTCATGTTGATGGCGGGCGCATCGATGCCCTCGATCTTTATCTTGCCGGATATCACGGCGGGCCTGATCATCATCATCGGGAGATTGAAGCCCTCGCCGGTTTTTATGTCCTTCAGCCTAGCGGTCTCCGTGATGTATCCGTTTTTGGAAAAAGTCGCGGTATACCCTCCCCCGGTAAGCTTTTTGAAGACGTACTTTCCGCCCTGGTCAGTGACGGTCGTGAGGGGTTTTTCACCAGGCTCGAAATATTCGTATCCCTTTTTTACGCTTACGTCGACGCCCGCCAGCGGCGAGCCCCTGGAGTCCCTGACGACGCCGGACAGGACCGCTTCCTTTTCGAGGGTGATCGACTGGGTGCCTTCGGATATCACCCCGGTCGACCTGTAAGTGACGTATCCGTCAGCCGAAACCTCTATGACGTATTTTATGTGGGGTATGAAATCATCTATGCTGAAATTCCCGGAGGAATCCGATTCACGCAGATAGTATCCGAGGCCCATGTTCGCGTTTTTAATCTCAACCCTGGCCCCCTTTACTCCCCTGCCGGTGGACGACTCAACGACCCTTCCTTCTATAACGGATTTTGAGGGAAGCTTTTTCCCTCCATCCTCGAAAATTGTAAGTCCGTCCACGGTTTTTCTGGAACCCGGAGTGGAACATGCGGCCGCGAAACAGGCCGCAAGAATGATGAAAATAAAATATGACTTTTTCATAACCACCCCCGAACTATTTTATGGTCACGGCCCTGAAGGCCGAATACTGGCATTGCCCTTTCCCGGAAAACCCGCGCAGCTTCGATGAACACCTCAATTCCGATGGAACAAGGATGGAATCGCCCTTCCCATCGCACGATTCAACGACCCCGAAACTCGCCACGTCTATTACTGTAACGTCCTCCACCGGATACGGCTGGGTCGTGACGGTTATGATTATCTCCGCGTCGGCGACCTCGCTTATGTCCAGCGGCCTGGATCTTTCATCCCTCCTGAGCGCCCCGGCAAGATAGTCCCTGAGGACGCGGCTTATATCCGGCGACCCGTGGACGAATGACCCGTAGCAACCCCTTACTTTCCCGCCCTTTTTCAGCGTGACGAACATCCCGAACCTGCCGAAAAAATCCGGCGTTTTTAAATGCCTGTTTCCCATGCTTCCCTGCGACAGGAATTTAAACGCGCACGAGCGAAGCCATTCGACCATCTCTTTCGCTTCGGCGCTTTTCCCGAATTTCCTCCATTCATCAAGTCCGTCATCGCCGGATAAGGGCCCTGCAGCGAGAGCCATTGTTAAAATCATTATAATTGCTTTCCGAAGTCCCGCCATATCGCTAACGCACGCATACCCCGCGGTCAGCCGGCATGGGGTCTTTCAATCCGTTCCTGACGGGAGGATAATAATCCTTGTACAACAGCCTGGTTTCCACGAGCCTGGCGCCGAAAAATTTTTTTCTATATACATGGACGGAAAAACCCTGCCTTATCCTTTCCCGGTCATCTTCAAGCGGGAGCGGAAGGTCTTCCTCTTCCGTCGTTATCTCGTATTTGAATGGAGTTTCTCCCGGCGCCATGATTTCCACGGTCAGGCTTTTGTCGTTAATGGAGGTCATGATGGTGAGCGGCCTTCCGGATGAGTTTTTCATCCTCAGGTCTTTTTTCCCGTACTTTATCGTCGCGTCCAGGCCGGGCGGCACGTAGCTGACCGGCTTGAAATGCCTGTGCCTTTCAACTATATCGCCACCGGATAGAAGCAGCGCGTTAAACAGCGTGGATGAGACCTGGCAGAGACCGCCGCCCGGCTCCATTCTCACGTCATCGCGGTAGAGCACCCTGCCGTTTAAATAGCCGTTCGCTGTGGATCCCTCGCCGACAATTTCATTGAATGAAAAAACCGCCCCGGGCGATATGACCGACCCGTTCAATCTCAGGCAGGCTATTGAAATGTTTTTTTTAACCGCTTCGTCCTGGTCCGAAATTGAGGTTGTATATGAAGAAAGAACCACCTGCTCTCCCCGCGGCGCGCTAAAAACCGCGGCGGAGGACGCCAGGATAAAAATTATGATTATTTTTATCATGCCGCGACCATGACTATTAATACCGCATACACGGGCCTTTATTTGCTTTCAAAAAATTCCCTTATTCCCTTCATCTTTTCCTCGAAAACCATGGAAAAATAAATCTCTTTCAGGCTGCATCCTCCCCTGGATCCGTCCATTTCGAATTCGATGAAGAGATTATATATCTGCGCGTCTTTCGTTTCATCCATGACAATGAAGAACGCAAAAACCCCGCCCGAAGAATAAAACCTTATCCTGTTCATCCTGACGCCGTGTTTCTTGCAGTCATAATAAAAAAGGCCGAACCTGTCGAGAAGCCTGATGCCCGACCCGCCCCTTTTTATCATGCCGCCAAGGCATTCCCTTATTCTTTTTTCCTGTTCCGGATTGTCGTTTATGGCCCTGGAAAGAAAAGCCGAGCAGTATTCCTTCAGCTCGCCCTCCGACATCTTGGCCTCGGCCCAGGAACAGAAAAAAACCGCGGTCAGGAAAAAAGCAGCCAGGGACGCCTTCGCGGAAGTTTGCTTTGAAATCATCGGCCGATTGCCCCTGTTATAAAAATATCTTGCATCTTGAATATCGTTATGTTATTTAACACAGCATGGGCAATAAAACAAGATATTTTTTCTTAGCCTTGATGGCCTTTATTGCCGTGGTCCCCTTTTTCTACATCGTTTACGGCTACAAGAAAAGCTACGACGTCATCCGGAAGGGCATAGAATATCAGCCGTATCTCGCTACAAGAATTTATGACGTCAACGGAGAGCTCATATCCGAGCTCTTTTATGAGAACCGGAGCATAACCGACATAAAAAGCATCCCGCCGCACGTGATACAGGCCTTCCTCGCCGCCGAAGACCAGAACTTCTATTCTCACGGGGGCATGGATTTCATCGGCATCGGCAGGGCGCTCATAATTGACGTACTGTCCGGTTATTTCAAGCAGGGAGGCTCGACGATAACCCAGCAGCTGGTGAAGCAGCTGTATACAAAAAGCGAGAAAACCTTCTCCAGAAAAATCATCGAGCTCTTTCTTACCAGGGAATTCGAAAAAAAATTCGATAAAAATGAAATCCTGCAGATGTACTTCAACCAGGTTTATTTCGGACACGGGGTGTTCGGGATTGGCGCAGCTTCCAGGTTCTATTTTGACAAGGATGTTGAAAACCTGGGATACATCGAGGCCGCGCTTCTCGCCGGCATCCCGCCGGCCCCCGGCAGGTATTCGCCGATTAAAAATGTAAGGCTTTCCTTCAACAGGCACATGCAGATCATAAGAAACATGATAAACGCAGGATACGTGGACAGGGACGACGCCCTTGTAAAATTCGGACAGTTCTGGGAAAAATATTCCGACGACCTGAAGCTCAAGTTCCAGGACCTCGGTGTAAGAAACATTTCAAACGACCGGGCGCCACATTTCACCGAGCACATAAGACGAATGCTGGTCGAGAAATACGGCGAGGAGGCCGCTTACTCCGCGGGAATGAAAATCCATACCACCCTCGACCTGAGGCACCAGGCCGCGGCCGAGGCCGCGATAAGGGAAGGGCTGGAACGTCAGAACGAAGTCGCGTCGCGGTTCAATTCCGATATCATAAACAATGCGGACATAAGCATGCTTAGAAAAGACAGGCAGCTGAAAAAAATCCCGGCAATCAGGCGCGGCACGGAAAAAAAATTTCTCAAGGAATTCAGGGGGGAGGCCCTCGAGGAAGCCCTGTTTGCATCCCAGCTCTTCGGTCTTTCCTCGATGGAGGACGCCATCTCCGGCTATTCGGACGAATTTGAAAAATTCGCCCAATCGGCAAGAGTCGAGGGCGCGCTTATCGCGATAGACCCGGCGGACGGCTCCATAACAGCGATGGTCGGGGGAGGAGATTTTCATTCCGAAAACCAGATAAACAGGGCAGTCCAGTGCACCAGGCAGCCCGGCTCCTCATTCAAGGCATTCGTATACGGCGCTGGCATCGAAACCGGCCAGATCACCCCCGCGACCGCATTTCTGGACGCGCCGATCATATTCAAGGACAGAAAAAAAACATGGTCGCCTTCGAATTATGAAAAGAGTTTCCAGGGAAAGGTGCTGGCCAGAAAAGCATTCGCCATGTCTCTCAACATCGTTTCCGTATTGATTCTCGAAAAAATAGGCATCAACACGGTATCCGGGTTCGCGTCAAAGATGATGAAGATACCGGCATCCAGGTTTGAGCTGGATCCGACCCTTGCCCTCGGCACCACGGAGCTTTCGCCCCTTGAAATGGCCCGGGGCTTCGCGGTCATAGCCAACAGGGGGAAAAACGTCACCCCCCATTCCATCCGGTACATCGAGGACAAAGCGGGTAAAAGGATATATTCAGGTCCGGGACAGTCGGCTGAAAAAATCATATCGGAAGATACCGCGTTCCTTCTTACCAGCCTTCTTCGCGAGGTGGTAGATCGGGGCACGGCGGCCTCTGCGGTGCGAAAGGGCGCTGGTTTTCATCTGCCGGCAGCCGGGAAAACCGGCACCAACACGGATTTCCGCGACGCATGGTTCGTCGGGTTTACGCCGGATCTTGTCGCCGCCGTATGGATGGGATGCGATTCCCAGAAATTTTCCCTAGGACGGGGCCAGAGCGGATCCGTCGCGTCCGCGCCGGTATGGGGAAAATTCATGAGCGGGATTTACAGGTTCAGAAAGCCCTCGAGGTTCCCTACGCAGCCCCCAGAAATTAAAAGCGTAAAAATCTGTTTAAAAACCGGGCTCGTCCCCCTCGGCGACTGTCCAACAACGACAGAATACTTCATCAATGGCACGGAGCCAAGGACAATCTGCAATTCCGACCACAGCGATATGATAAGCATATTCGACCAGATAAAAAAATCAAAGCAGGAAATGAAGGACAGGATAAAGTTAAACATAGACAGCGAGCAAATAAATACGGAAGAGTGAGATCAAATGCTAATAGTCTGTTCCAACTGCAAATCCCATTATTCGATAGACATGAACGAGCTTAACACCATCCCGAACTCGATTTTTTCATGCAAGGGATGCGGGAACACGATAAAAATCGCACAGTGCCCTCACTGTAATACGTTTTATACCGTGAGCATACCCTCTCCTCAAAAAACAGAATACAGGGTTAAATGCCTTAAATGCCATAATGATTTCACAATTGATTTCCCCTTGAGCCGGCAGCCACTCCAGCAGGAGCAGCCTTTCAGCCGGTATGAGAACCGAGAGCAAGAGCGTAAAGATCCATTTACGAAGACAGGGGTTGAAGAAAAACGCGATCTTTATGGAAAAAAAACCGCGCCGGACGTCATGGATGTCTTTTCCTGGCTCAATGGCGCGCTGTCCCAAAAAAGGCTGGCAGTGGGCCTTGCGTCCGTCCTAATTTCAACATTGTTCGCTGTGCCGGCATCGTATCTTCTTAACCTGGCCGGTGCAACCCTGCAGATTCCTCCCGGTATTCGAAATTTGACAACACTTATTCCCGCACTGATGGTCTTCAATTTCTTCATCCTGGCATCGGCGGTGATATGCAGGATTTCCATGGATGAAGACAGGGGTATAAAACCCGGCTTTCCGGAAATTATCGGGTACGCATCCAGGCTGGCCGTTCCATCTTTCACGGCCAATATACTCCTTCTCGTATCCTGCGCCTCCCTCCTGATTTTTTTCGGCGAGATCCCGGTGGCCGGACCCGTTATATTCGGCCTGATTTTTCTGCCCGTCTACATGATCCTGCTGGCAACCCTCATGCTGTCAGTCATCGGGTTCTGGTTTTACCCGCCGGTCATCGCTGATAAGTATTCCGGACCGGCAGGCGGATTTGGGGATTTTTTAACTTTCATCAGAAAACATAACTTCAGGCTTTCATTCGTTATCCCCCTTCTGACCATAATAAGCTTCTCTTCCTTCCTTGCATTGTTCGCCCTTCATTACGGGACAATAGCAATTGCAATGATCCTGATCAAACTCCTGCGGGTAGAGGGAGCTGCCGTTTCCCTATCCTCGCTGCCCCCGTTACTGCACAAGGCGTCCCTGCTTTCCCTCATGGAATCCGATTATGCCTTCATGAAGACCCTCGTGTCCGGCATCGCGGTTACAGGGGAAATCTCGGGTTTTCTGATCGGCACGATCCTCGCTTTTTTTTCAATAATTCTTTTTTCCGTGCTCGTGTCCATCATATCCACCGCATCATTCGAATTTTACCGGGTTCTTGAAAAAAACGGGAAAATAGACGACAGGTCCCTTTTTTACCTCCTTGGAGTCATGACCCTTTTTCTTGCCGGGATATTATTGCTAAAAAAAATTTTTTAATACGGTCCCGGACCCCGGAAATTATTCATTTTTTTCCTGTTGACCTGTTCAATGCAGGGAATGATATTGAAACAGAAGGGATAATATCTTGATCAGGTACAGTGAACTCAAGCCGGGTTCCGGCATATATCTTTTTAAAACATGCGCTTCTTTTTTCGGCAGGCCTCTCATGTGGACCTGTTTCCTTGCGGTGGACAACTATATTATCGACACGGGAAACGCAAGATGCGGACAGGGCCGTCTCATTAAAATTCTTGAAAGCATTCTCCCCGGAAAACCTGTAATCCTGAACACTCACCTGCACGAGGATCACTGCGGAAACAACTCCATTATACAGGAAAAACTGGGTGCGGATATTTTTGTTCCTGAGGAAAAAAACTTCTCGGACGTCACGTTAATCTACAGGCTTTTCTGGGGCAGGCCGGATAGCTTCAACTGCGAATTGATCCGGGAAAAAACCTACATCACGTCATCCGGGAAAAAAATCAGGGCGATACGTACGCCTGGCCACACCCCGGAGCACACGAGTTTTTTAATCGAACCTGAAATGATACTTTTTACCGGCGACGCGAGCCCCCTTGCGTCGAGAAAGGTTTACCTGATGCCCGAGGAGAATTACATCGAAGAAATAAGGACCCTTGAAAAAATCAGGAGCATGCTGGGACAATGCAATATGGTAATCGACGGACACTACGGAATTATCGGGGACCCTGCCGGACACCTGGATACGAGGATTTCGAACATGAAGCAGACCGTGGACATGGTCCGTTCAACCTGGGCCGAGAATCCCGGGAATTACAGGAAGGTCGCCTTTATGGCTCTGGGGAAGCCTAATTTCTACGATCCTTTCCTCCAGCCCAGGATCAGCACAAGGAACACTATAAATTCAATTATAACCGGTACTGCCGGACAGCGCTCCTGAAAGCATCCGATGAATAACGGAGAACATGCACATGGATATAAAAAAACAGCTTCCTGATCTGTACCTTATTAAAAATCGGTTTCCCTGCCATGGAGCGGTGGATATAAGTTCAAAAATAAAATCAGAACTCTCAGGTCTGAAACTTTCCCGGAAAATCTCAGCCGGTGAAACAGTCGCAATTGCTGTCGGCAGCAGATGGATAACGGGCCTTAAAGATATTGTAAAATCAACTGTTGAAGAGCTCCGTTCGACAGGCGCTGAACCGTTCATCGTACCGGCAATGGGCAGCCATGGAGGCGCCACCCCGGAGGGACAGGCCGGGATACTCTCGGGATTCGGGATTGACGAAGAATCGATCGGCTGTGCGATCAGGCCGGACATGGATGTCATTCTGCTCGGCACGACAAATAAAAAAATCCCGGTATTCATGAACAGGCACGCATGCGAGGCCGGGCACACTGTCATCATCAACAGGATCAAACCGCACACCCTTTTCAGCGGGGACATAGAGAGCGGCCTCATGAAAATGTGCATGATCGGGCTCGGCAACAGGGAGGGCGCCTCCGCCCAGCACATGGCTGCGGAAAGGAGCAACTGGATGGATCTCGTCAGGTCAGCGCACGGGTTCCTGATGAAAAAATCCAACATCCTTTTCGGCATCGGGATCGTAGAAAACGCCGAAAAAAAAACCGCTTGCATCAAGGCCGTTTTGTTTGAAAATTTCATCGACGGGGAAAAAGCCCTTCTTAGAAATGCGAAAAAAATCGCCCCCTTCATACCTTTCGATGATATCGACCTTCTGATCGTCGATGAAATGGGCAAGGACATAAGCGGAACAGGGATGGACGTCAACGTCACGGGCAGGAAAACCGGGTCCGGAAAGCGCATCAATAAAATTTACGCGAGGGATCTCTCGTCAAAAACTGCCGGCAATGCGCATGGAATCGGGCTCGCTGATTTCACGACAAGAAGGCTCGTTGAAAAAATCGATTTCAACGCAATGTATCTGAACTCGAGGACGGCATTCAGGACCGATGCGTGCAAGATCCCGATGACTTTCGACAGCGATTCCGAGGCAATGGCTGCCGCCATGCAGATGACGGGATCCAAATCCCCGGATGCGGTAAGACTCGTCTGGATAAAAAACACCCTCGACCTGGGGATGTTTTACGTTTCAAAATCCCTGCTGGACGAAATAACTTCAAAATCCGTCTCCTCGGTCATATCCGGCCCTCACGCCGTGAATTTCGACAATTCCGGCAATTTCATCCCTCTTTCTTTAAAATTTTGATTGATTTAATCCCGTTTCAATTGATAATATGCGGCATCGAATTTCCGTTACCGTAAAACGGTTTGCGATCAGTTTACAAATGCCCGGCATTATCACACATAATAAAATATTCAAAGAATCCATAAAGCACCTGTCGAGGAGGCCGAAAAAAAGCTATCTGCTGCGGTCAATTGAAGCGCTGTTTTCGAGCCAAGAAAACATGCGCGCCGGACTTTTTGGATCTATAGGCCCGAACATCTTCGATTATCTCCCTTCAAGAAGGGGCGATTCTTACTGCAGCAAGAATTCATTTCACATGCATGACGGTCAAATGGGAGGGCTTGTCTCCGCCATGATCGACAGGATACACGCCTATGATGATAAAAACACGGAATGGGCCGCCATCCAGAGGGCATACGCCTACGGCATGATTTCCCATATAATATCAGATTCCAT
>JALOTL010000017.1 GCA_025457915.1 Spirochaetota bacterium
AACCATTCGGGGCCAAGATGAATACCGATAGTTTCTTTTTCGTTTTTCAACATAACGTGCGATCCCCATGTACCTGCGGTGGTTATATCCGTAACTGTTCCTTTTATCGTTTCAACGGTGGCAGGATTATAATTTCTATCAGCCCTGTTACGTCCCCTTCCTATGCCCCGCTGTGCCGATAATTCCGTGACAGTCACGGTCAGAACCATCATAATTGCAGATACCATAAACAATAATTTTTTCATGATGTGCCTCCTGTGAGTTTTAAAAATGTTATTTTTCGTTCAATAAGCAAGACCCCTTTTAAAATATGAAAGTTCCCTCTATAAAGAGAAAACCATATTGAATTTTTAAAATAACGCGCCAAATATCATTCCCGTTATCGTGGCCATGATGACAACCAGGGTCACGTATACGATTGTTTTCTTCCAGCCGATGACGCTTTTTATAACCAGCATGCTCGGCAGCGAGAGCGCGGGGCCCGCCAGGAGGAGCGCCAGCGCCGGACCTTTGCCCATACCGCTTCCGATGAGTCCCTGCACAATGGGGACTTCCGTAAGGGTGGCGAAGTACATAAACGCGCCGGACAATGCCGCGAAGAAGTTGGCCCCGAGAGAGTTACCGCCCACCGCCCAGGCCACCCACTCGTTCGGGATCACACCTTCCTTACCCGGTCTTCCCAGTAAAAATCCGGCGATGAGCACGCCGAAGAGGAGGAGCGGCAGGATCTGCTTGGCGAAGTCCCACGTTGAAGCGAACCATCCGCCGGTTTCTCCTTTATCGATGCTGGTGATTACCGAAAGGCCTATGGCCCCGGCGGAGAACGCGAGGATGGGTTGAGACGGTACTGTTATGGCAAGAGCGGCAACAGGCGCCACGGCAATGAGCACCTTCCACCACTTTAATTCGAACCACAGGACCAGCACCGCAGCGAAGAGTACAGCAGACGCGCCGGTGATGATCCATTTATAACCATACAGGACATACCAGAATCCGCTCGTTTCGACCGGCTTTCCCCAGTTGGCGAACACCAGTATTACGATCATAGACGCGAAGTAGATGATGTTCTTCCAGAGCGCGCGCTTTACCTCGGGTTCAGGCATGTTCATGGCGGCTTTGGCTTTTTCCACTTCTTCTTTACGATAAATAAAGTGCATGGCAAGGCCGATGACGACGCTGAAGACCACCGCGCCGACAGCACGTGCTATTCCGATTTCCATCCCCAGGACCCTCGCCGTGAGCACGATAGCGAGCACGTTGATTGCCGGTCCGGAATAAAGGAAAGCCGTGGCCGGCCCGAGGCCCGCGCCCATGCGGTAGATGCCGGAAAAGAGCGGCAATACCGTGCAGGAGCAGACAGCAAGAATGGTACCCGACACGGACGACACGCCGTACGCGATGGCCTTGTTGGCCGTGGGCCCCAGGTATTTCATCACAGACTCCTGACTCACGAACACGGCAATGGCCCCGGCAATGAAGAACGCCGGCACCAGGCAGAGGAGCACGTGTTCTTCCGCATACCATTTTACGAGATAGAGCGCTTCAAACACGGCATTGTCAAAGCGGGGGATCCCGACCGGCAGGTAAAAGAGCAGCAGGAATATTCCCACGATCCACAGCAACTTTTTCCATTCGGTTTTCCAGATCATTCGAGTCTCCTTGATATAGCTATATGCTTCAGACATTGCATTTATTCGTGACCGTTTGGCAAATAAGCCAATAATTATTTAAATTTTAAATTACATGATTTCATAATTTCATTGGATTGCCGGGCATTGGATTCCATGACCTCGCGTATACACCCAAAAAATTTAAGAATGCACGGAACCCGTAGATAATAAAAGCTTGTTGTGCCTTCTTTCCGATCGTCCACGATGCCGGCGTTTTTCAATATTGATAAATGCTTGGAAATGGTGGACATGTCGAAACCGATCATATCCCGCAGTTCATTCACGCAAAGTTCTCCATTCTGCAGTTCTTCAACGATAAAAAGACGAGCCGGGTGAGACAGCGCCTTGATGATCTTCGCCCGGGCTTCAAACACCGACCATTCTTTTTTATCCAAGTGAATCCCCCTTATTGTTGCCTATTTGGTAAAATAGCCAAATATTAAAACCAGGTCAAGCATTTAACAAAAATATAACCGGGTTCCATAAAAAAATGAGAGGCAGACCTCTCATTTTGAAACATCATTGCTTTTTTTATTTTCGTTTTCAAACGCCTTGAAGACGCACCTCTATGATGCCGGCCATTTCCCTGAGCAGGCCCATGTTTCCGGTGTTGTCAACGAACATCAGAACGGCCATGCTGTCTCTCATTATGAGTATCACCCTGTCGGAATTGTAGCCCGCGAAATCATTCAGTTTCCTGAGCTCGCTCCTCGCGGAATTCTTATCCCTGAATACGATGATGTAGCAGACGATGTCGTCGTTGTATGGCTTCTTTTCATTCGCTATGATCGACATGTGTATGCCGGCTATCTTGCCGCTGTCACCGCCCGGGTAAATTTTATCTGCGAGCTTTTTCACGGCCCTGGCGTCCATTATCCAGGGATTGTCCTTTAAAATGCTCTGATATATCCTCGGAATTTTTCCATATATGTATCCCGCGGGCATATCCTTTTCCGTGGGCCTTATTTTTTCAAAAATGTCGGATTTGAACTCGGAGCTAGAATTCGTCAAAAAAATAAAAATAATGAAAAATACCGATAATGTCCATGTTGTTATCTTCTTCATATGCTTCTCCATTAGATTATCCTGATTATTAGATCGGAATTTTGCCCCGGAACTTAAATTTTTTTTTGAGACATAATATTTTTTATTGACTTAAAAAAATAAAAGTGCTTTTAATATACTCAAAAGAAAGTGCATGATTATGTCTCATTAGTTCTCGGCGAACGCCCGGCATAACGCATTACCTACCCGGGTCGATAATGCGGTCTGACGTTCAGGTGGCAGAATATCCCTTTTTTTCTTCAATTCATTTTTAAACGAAACCGGAGCCGGTCACATGGATAACACGGGCGTAAAATTCATCAGAAAACGCGATGGCAGAATTGTCGACTTCCAGCCCGAAAAAATTACCGGTGCCATATTCAAGGCGGCACAGGCGGTCGGAGGCAGCGACAGAAAGGCGGCGGAAGCGGTTTCGGAATCCGTCATAGGGATACTTTACATCATCTACAAGGACGGCAGGATCCCGACCGTTGAAAACGTCCAGGACCTTGTCGAAAAGATGCTCATCGAAAGGGGCCATGCCAAGGTCGCCAAGGCTTACATAATATACAGGGAGCAGCACAGGAAGATAAGGGAGGGGAAAAGCCTCCTGACCGAAGGCCTCGAGCTGATTGAAAACTACCTCGAAAGGTCGGACTGGAGGGTCAACGAAAACAGCAACATGAGCTATTCCCTCCAGGGGCTGAACAACCACATAGCGACCGCGGTAACCGCGAAGTACTGGCTGGAAAGGATATATCCCCCTGAAATAAGGGACGCACACGTTAACTGCGATTTTCACATACACGACCTCGGCCTCCTTTCCGCGTACTGCGTGGGATGGGACCTGCGGGACCTTCTCCTCAAGGGGTTCGCCGGCGTCCCGGGTAAAATCGAGAGCAAACCCGCAAAGCATTTCAGGAGCGCGCTGGGACACATCGTCAATTTCTTCTACACCCTGCAGGGAGAGTCGGCCGGCGCGCAGGCATTCGCCAATTTCGACACCTATCTCTCGCCCTTCATCAGGTACGACGGCCTGGATTACAGCGGAGTAAAGCAGTGTATCCAGGAGTTCATATTCAACATGAACATCCCGACCAGGGTCGGATTCCAGACGCCTTTCACCAACGTAACGATGGACCTCACGGTGCCTTCAAACATCGCCGGCGACTTCGTGGTGATAGGCGGCGATATCATGGACAAGACCTATTCCGAGTTCCAGAACGAAATGGACCTGATCAACAGGGCCTTTGCCGAATGCATGCTCGAGGGCGACGCGAAGAGCAGGATATTCACCTTCCCGATACCCACGTACAACATAACCAGGGACTTCGCGTGGGACAACGCCAACCTGGACAAGCTCTGGGAGATGACGGCAAAATACGGCATACCCTATTTCGCGAACTTCATCAATTCCGACATGAGCCCGGAGGACGCGAGGTCGATGTGCTGCCGCCTGCGCCTCGACAACAGGGAGTTGAGGAAAAGGGGCGGCGGGCTCTTCGGGGCCAACCCGCTTACCGGAAGCATAGGCGTAGTGACCATCAACCTTCCCAGGATCGCCTTTGAGTCCGGGGATGAGGCGAATTTTTTCTCGACACTCGAAAAGCTTATGGTCCTCGCGAAAAATTCCCTGGAGATAAAAAGAAAGGTCCTGGAAAATTTCACCGAAAACAACCTTTATCCCTACACGAAATTCTATCTGTCCGACATTTTCCAGAAGAGCCAGAGATACTGGATAAACCATTTCTCGACCATCGGGCTCGTCGGGATGAACGAGGCATGCCTGAACCTTCTCAATACGGACATCTCAACAGCCGAGGGCAAGGATTTCGCGGTCAGGGTCCTGGATTTCATGAGGGAAAAAATCATGCAGTTCCAGGAGGAAACAGGCAGCCTTTTCAACCTGGAGGCCACCCCTGCTGAAGGCGTCAGCTACAGGTTCGCCCGCCACGACAGGAAAATCCACCCCGAAATAAAGGCCTCGGGAAAGAAGGAGCCGTATTACACGAACTCCGTTCACCTCCCGGTCGAATACACGGAAGACCTTTTCGAGGTGCTGGACCACCAGGACGATCTCCAGACGAAGTTCACGGGCGGCACCGTGGTTCACCTGTTTCTCGGGGAAAGGATCGAAGACCCGCAGGACGTGAAAAGGCTCGTCAGAAAAATCGCGGAAAACTATTCACTGCCGTACTTTACCGTTACGCCGACATTCAGCGTCTGCCCGGTGCATGGATACCTCCCCGGGGCG
This sequence comes from Spirochaetota bacterium, assembly GCA_025457915.1. Lineage (GTDB taxonomy): Bacteria > Spirochaetota > UBA4802 > UBA4802 > UBA5550 > JALOTL01. The sequence goes on from JALOTL010000017.1 coordinate 4,969, forward strand.
CATAAATTCTGTCCGTATGAACACACTGAAGAGGAACTTAAAAAATTCGGGATTGAAGTCGAAGCGAATTAATACCGATCAATAAACCGGGACACCGGTTTTTGAGGCAGGGGGATATAACAATTAACCAATGGAGATTAATATGAGCAAAAAAGAGCTTAAAATCCCGGTTGAGGTCTATTCAAGGGTTGTCGGATATTTCAGACCGGTTAATCAGTGGAACAAGGGAAAACAGGAGGAATTCTCGCTGAGAAGGTCATACAGGTTCGAAGGCGCCGACAGTCCGGTCTATGAATATCAGGGGAATTTATAAGACATCTCTCATCGATTATCCCGGCAAGATAAGCACGGTGCTCTTTACCGGTGGATGCAACCTCCGGTGCAAATACTGCCACAATCCGGCCCTCGCCTGCAACTTGCCCGGGCTGGAGTTGACGCCTAACGATGAGGCGATAAGCTTCATTGAAAAACGAAGCGGACTGATCGACGGCGTCACCATAACCGGCGGGGAGCCCACACTCTCACCCAATATTTCCGAATTTCTCAAAAAACTGAAAAACCGGTCCATACCCGTAAAACTCGACTCCAACGGCCTCAACCCGTCGGTCATTGAAAGGCTAGTCGGCGAGGGCCTGCTTGACTACGTCGCCATCGACGTAAAGACCTCTCCGGAAAAATACCGTGAGCTGACGGGATCGGATGTCGATTTCGGTAAAATATACAGGAGCGTTTCCATTCTCAGGGACAGCGGGGTCGACTACGAAATAAGGACCACCTGCATCCCCGGGTACGTGACGGTCGACGATTTTTACGGGATCGGCGGCGCCATAGGCAGGGTAAGCAGCTACTACCTCCAGCAATTCAGGAAGGACACGCCGCTCCTGGACGAATCATGCATGGAACTGTCGCCCTATACCCGCGAGACCCTCCTCGGTTTCAGGGAAATCGTCCTCGGCTTCGCAGACTTCTGCATCATCAGGGGAATCTGAACGGCTTTTACCGTCCGGATTTATCATTGACCGTCAACCCTCAAAAGCCCCGACCATATCCAGCCCGTGATGCCGGAACCTGCCGCAACGGCCTCCTCATCCATCAGGCGGATTTTTTATGACCCGGCCTTAACTGCCGGCCCTTTCATCCTGAACGGCGTTTTTTTCTTGACAAAAAACCCATATGAAATTATATGCATATGAAAATAGTTGCATATCAACTCCGGAGGACACATGAAAACTGCTATAACCGAAATGTTCGGGGTCAAGTACCCCATAATATGCGGCGCCATGATGTGGCTCTGCAAACCGAAGCTCTGCGCGGCGGTGTCGGAGGCCGGGGGGCTCGGCAATCTTACCGCCGGCAATTACCCCACCGAGGACGAATTCAGGAGCGCCATCAGGGAAACAAGGAAGCTCACGGACAAACCGTTCATGGTCAATGTCACCATATTGCCTTCGGTACATATAGGGCCTGAACAGCACAAGATGTACCTCAGGGTATGCGCCGAAGAGAGGATCGCGGGGCTCGAGATATCCGGCGCCCCCCTCGACAAGGCGGTGGGCATGGAAATGATCGAAACGCTGAAAAAGGCCGGGGTCAGGCTGTTTCACAAGGTCGGATCGGTCCGCCACGCGGTCCACGCCGAGCACGCTGGATACGACGGCATCTATGCCGCAGGAATCGAGGAGGGGGGACACCCGCTGAACGACGACGTCACGACGATGGTCCTCACCCCGAAAATAGCCGACACGGTAAAGATCCCGGTTGTCACCGTGGGAGGCATAGCTGACGGAAGGACGATGGCTGCCGCCCTGGTGCTCGGCGCGCAGGGCGTAATGATGGCCACGAGGTTCGTAGCCACGAAGGAATGCGAGGTCCACGACAACATCAAAAACGAGCTTATAAAGCGCCAGGAATTCGATACCACTTTAATCTGCAAATCCATAGGGCTGCAGGGCAGGGCCATAAAAAACCAGGTGGTCCGGGACGTGCTTGAACTTGAGGCCAGGGGCTGCGGCCTGGAACAGCTCATACCCCTCATTGCCGGTAAAAGGGTCAAGGAGGCATGGGAGACCGGAAACGTGGACATCGCGCCCATGATGATGGGGCAGTCCGTGGGACTGGTCCATGACATACCCACGTGCAGGGAGCTTATCGAGAGGATGGCAGTCGAGGCGGAAAGGGAGCTTTCCAGGGCCTCATCGATGCTGAAATAAAAAATGTCGCTGTCACACGCAATACTCGCATCCCTGATTGGAGAGAGCCCTTCCAGCGGATACGACCTCGCCAAGCGCTTCAATGCCACGGTGGGCTTTTTCTGGAAGGCGACCCACCAGCAGATATACAAGGAGCTCGCCAGGCTGGAATCGGAAGGCCTGCTGGAGTCTGAGGTCGTGGTGCAGGAAGAGCGGCCCGATAAAAAAATATACGGCGTTACCGAGGAGGGCAAGGAGCTCCTCCTCGGCTGGCTGGCGGAGCCTGCAACTCCTTCCCCGATCAAGGAGGAGCTCCAGGTAAAAATGCACGTCGGCTACCTCCTGCCGAAAGAGATTATTATTGACGAATTGAAACGGCACCGCAAACTTCACCGTGAAAGGCTGGACCTTTACAATGAAAGGGAGAAGCGGTACTTCAGCGACGTTGAAAAACTTTCAGACAAGGGGAGGTTCCGCTATATCAACCTAAGGAGCGGCATAACCTTCGAAAAAAGCAGGATAGGCTGGATAGATGAAGCCATAAAATTCCTGTCAGAATTCAGGGCGATCAAATAAACAAGGAGCATATACATGAAAACCAAGATAACAAAACTTTTCGGAATCAAATACCCGATCATACTCCCGGGGATGAGCTGGATAAGCGTTCCCGAGCTGGTTGCCGCGGTGTGCAACGCCGGCGGAATCGGATACCTGGCCACCGGGCCCCTTACCCCGGACATGACCCGTGAATCCATAAGAAAAATACGCAAGCTGACAAACAAGCCCTTCGGCGCGGGATGCACGCTCCTGATGCCGGGCGCCCGCGAAAACGCCGAGGTCTTCATCGAGGAGAAGGTGCCGGTGGTCAATATATCCCTTGGCAGGGGCGATGATATAATAAAACGCGTTCACGCCTACGGGGGAAAGGTGATCTCGACCGTGACGACCGTCAAGCACGCGCTTGCCGCGCAGGCCGCGGGCGCGGACGCCCTCCAGGTGACCGGAACAGAAGCCGCGGCGCACGGCAGCCAGATAGGCACGATGGTGCTCGTTCCGGCCGTGATAGACGCCGTAAAGATCCCGGTGGTCGCCATCGGCGGATTCGCTGACGGCAGGGGACTGGCCGCGGCGCTCGCCCTGGGAGCGGAAGGCATCGGGATGGGCACGAGGCTCTCCATGACCAGGGAAAGCCCGGTCAACATGACCACGATAAACAAGCAGCTGGAGGCGGGAATCGACGACACGATGTATTCAAACCGTTTCGACGGGCTCTGGTGCAGGGTCCTCAACACGCCGACCGCCAGGAAGTCCATTCGAAAAGGCATGAGCCTTCCAAGGGCGGTACTCGTGGGGCCGAGGATAGCGCGCGAGATGAAGCTCCCTCTTATCAAGCTGATGATAGGCATGCTCGCAAGGGGACCGAAGACCATGATACAGCTTGCCCACATGGCCACCGCGTTCGACAAGATCAAGGCCGCGACCGAGGGCGACCTGAAGTACGGGGTTCACCTAACCGGGCAGGTCCAGGGACTGATCAACGACATCCCCACCGTCAAAGAAGTGATCGACCGGACCATCAAGGAAGCCATTGCGATACAGAAAAACATGGGTGCCATGCTTAAATAAGGACACGTCAATAAATAGATCAAAGATGTCCAAGCCGTAAAAAACCCCGCCTGCCGGGGTTTTTTTACGGAGAAACGCATTCCGGTCCGGTTTAAATATTGAAATTCCTTCAGATCATGATGAATTTTAAATCGTTCGAAAAATAATCAGGTGATTCAATAAGGAATTAATTCATGCCGTGAAAAGCAAAGTCTTCATCTTTCTAACTTTAATCTTATGCTTACAGTGCGCTGGAGGACAGCGCGCCGGAACCTCCGTTTCGCCGGCGACACACGAAGTATATGTCGTCAGCAACAATTTTCATACCGGTCTCGTGATCGGGCTTGATGGGAACGCCCGCCGCGTGCTTTCGTTTTCGGAATTCTTCATTAATCATGGACGGGTCGATATAGGATGGGGCGACGAGGTCATATACCAGGAGGCCGAAATCAGGTCATGCTCCGCCGTCAGGGCGATGATGATCCCTTCGTCCAGCGTTATCAGGGTTGAGGGCTTCGACGCGGACATGAAGGACGTCGTCGCATGGAGCGGAAGGGCCGCGATGTTCAGGCTCAGCGACGTGGAATTCATCCGTCTCTGCGAATTCATCGACGCGTCGCTGATGAAAGACGGTGACGGAAAGCCCGTGGTCGCGTCAAGGCACGGCGGGGAAGTGATTTTTTTCAGGTCGCCGCATCTTTATCACATGTTCAACACATGCAACACATGGATCGCGAGGGCCCTCAACCATGCGGGCATTGATATTTCCCCCGTTTGCGTGATCACGGCCGGGACGCTCTTCAGGAGGATGAAAGAATCCGGGGAAATCCTTAAATGATTTTTTCACCGAAAACTGTCATGCCGGGCGCAAAAAAAAGGGGAGGCCTTTCAGCCTCCCTTTTTACACGTCATTATTATCCGCCGGCTTTACGGCTACTTCTTCATGAAGAGCCCGATCGCGAGCATCGTCTGGTTCCTGTCCTCTATATTAAGCGCCATCTCCAGTCCGCCGGCATCGATGTTCATGTTGATGGCCTCCTTGGTCAGCCTGAGCCCCATGCGGTTCTTTGAAAGCAGTATCTTCGCGTAGTCCTTCGCGGTGTCGAGCAGCTTGTCCTTTTCGACTATCTTAGTCACCAGCCCGAGCTGCATGGCCTCCTCAGACGACATGAATCCGCCGGTGTACATGAACTCGTATGCCCTTCCCGTCCCGATCATCCTGGGGAGGAAATAACTGCAGGACATGTCGGCCCCGCCGAGACCGATATTTATATAAGCCGCGCTGAACCTCGCGTCCGGAGAGATGATCCTTATGTCCGATGAAAGCGTGAAGCTGAACCCCTGCCCGGCTGCCGCGCCGTGCACCGCGCAGATTATCGGTTGCGGGGCCCTTCTCATCGCCAGGTTGATCCTAGCGAGCCTTGCCTGGAACCTGTAAAATTCATGGGCGTTCATTGTCGGCGCCTTGGCCAGGGTCTCCTTCATGTCCAGCCCCGCGCAGAAGCCTTTTTCCCCGTTGCCCTTCAGGATGATGACCGCCGTTTCGAGATCATAAAGCCTCTCCTTCCAGAAATCCTCGAGCTCTTCCATCATGAGATGATTTACGGCGTTGTATGACTCAGGCCTGTTGAGGGACAGTATGCCGAGCCCGTTTTCTATAACCTCGTATTGAATCGTCTTGTAATCCATATGCCACCTTCGGTTGATTTATTCGGGCCGCAAAACGGCGGATCACGCTTTAGCGGTGCCCCCGACAATTATTGCGCGCCGTAAAAATTAATTTATGGACGTATGAATAATGTCAACATATATTCGATATAACGGCGGAGGGGAACTCCCCTGCGGCAGGACCCCGCGAAAAATATCATCAATAAAAAGGAAGCATCATGTACAATCTTCTATTCAGCCCGATCAAAATCAACTCGGTCGAGATCAAAAACCGCGTATCCTATCCGGCGCTCGGGCTGCTGTACTGCTACGACGGAAAGCTGAACGACCGGCTCTATAATTATTTCAGGGAAAAAGCCTCCGGCGGCGCGGGAATGATAACGGTCGGCCCCGTGGGATTCGATTTCACCGGGAGCGGGCCCGTCGCGATTCAGATTGGAACAGATGACGCGATGCCCTCGTTCGAAAAGATGACACGCGTCATCCACGACGAGGGGGCCGCTGCATGGATACAGATATTTCACGCCGGCGCCTATTCATACTCCAGGGCCCTGGGGGGCGACGATCCCGTGGCCCCTTCGGCCGTGTATTCAAGGTACTCGAAAACCGTGCCGCGCGAGCTTTCGCGCGACGACATCATGAGCGTTCAGAAGGAATTCGTGAAGGCCGCGGTGCGCGCGAAAAAATGCGGCTTCGACGGCGTGGAGATCATCGGCTCTGCCGGATACCTGGTGACCCAGTTCCTGTCGCCGCTCAAAAACCTCCGCACGGACGAATACGGGGGGAGCTTAGAAAACAGGACCAGGTTCGCGAGGGAGATAATCTGCATGATGAGGGATTCCCTGGGCCCCGACTACCCCATAACGATAAGGATGGCCGGCAACGACTTCGTGCCGGGAAGCGTGACATCCGGGGAGACCCCGGAGATCGCGAAGGAATATGAAAAATCCGGGATCGACATGATAAACGTTACGGGAGGCTGGCATGAGTCCCATATTCCACAGCTCCCCATGACCCTCCCGCGAGGTGGATTCGCGTACCTCGCGCTTAACGTCAGGAAAGCCGTAAGCATTCCCGTGATGGCATCGAACAGGATATCGACGCCGGACGAGGCCGAGAGGATACTGGCCGACGGGATGGCGGACATGGTAAACCTCGGGAGGGTCCTGATCGCCGATCCCGAGTGGCCGAAAAAAGCCATGGAGGGAAGGCCTGAAGAGATTAGGCCGTGCGTGGCCTGCAACCAGGGATGCACGGACAGCCTGTTCAGCGGACAGCCGGTAGCCTGCATCTGCAACGCCAGGGCGGGCCACGAGGCCGAAAGAATCATCAGGAAGGCGAAGCCGCCTAAAAAAATTCTGGTGGCCGGGGCGGGCCCGGGAGGGCTCGAGGCCGCGATCAGGGCCGCGGAGGCCGGACACAGCGTCGAGCTGTGCGAAAAAAGCGGCGACATAGGAGGCCAGCTGTGGATTGCGGCGGCGCCGCCGCACAAGTCGGACCTGCTGGATATCATCAAATACTACAGGACCATGCTTGCAAAATACGGCGTCAGGGTCAGGCTCAACACCGAGGTCACCGCCGACCTGGTAAGATCAGAAAAGCCGGACCACGTTATCGTTGCCGAGGGCGCGGAGGCCCTCATACCGCCGATAAAGGGCATGGATGATCCCTCCGTAATAACAGCATGGAAGGTCCTGCGGGATGACCCGCCCCTCGGGAAAAAAATAGCGGTCATCGGCGGCGGCGCGGTGGGCCTTGAGACCGCCCACTTCCTCGCGATGAAGGGAACACTGACGCCGGAAGCGCTGCATTTCCTTTTCCTGTACGAGGCCGAGACCGCCGAGAGGCTGAGGCTTTACGCCACCAGGGGAACAAAGGACGTAACGGTTTTCGAAATGCTCCCGAAACCAGGGACCGGAATAGGAAGATCGACCAAGTGGATAATCATAGACAATCTCGACAGGTTCGGGGTGAAGGTCATATCATCAGCAAAGGTCACAGCAATAAAAGACGGGGAGGTCTGCTTCGAGCGGAACGGCAATGCGGAAAGCATCAGGTTCGACAGCGTTGTCAACGCGGTCGGATCAAGGGCGGTGAAAAAGCTTACCGAATCCATGAAATCCGCCGGGATCCCCTTCACCGCGATAGGCGACTGCGTAAAACCCGCCCAGATAGGGGATGCTGTTCACCAGGGTTTTCTCGCGATTATGAATCTCTGATCCGAACCCGGGACAACAGGTTTCACGCAAGGTTGATCCGGCATTCAGCCCTCAAAACATTTCATCATGGTGCGGTGGAGCGCACAACCCATATCCGCCCCCACCGCGGGTTTCAGACTTGACATGCGGTAAATCATGTGGGTATTATACTGTTGCGTTGAAGCGGATTAGGCCGAATCGATTACGTTACCCTGATAAAATTACCAGACGGGGGGACAAGTAATGCTGCAGATTATCGCCGCTCTCTTGAGCATCATCATGGGAATCATCGTCGTAGTATTCGGCCAGGAAAAACGCGTAAAACCATGGTTCTTCCTCCTGTGCGTCAGCTGCGCCGTTCTGACCATCGGCCACCTCGTGGAGACGAGGGACGAGGCCCACACCTTCATCGCTGCCAGGATCGTCATGACGGCCGCCCTTGTAGCGGCGGTCGCGGGCGCAAAGTCCGCCACCATAATGTGCGGGATCACGCTCCACCGGGCGGTCTGGATCGCGGTCATGGAGGCGGCGTTGATCAACATCGTCACTGTCCTGGCGACGGACTGGTACTTCACGGGTGAAATCATCAGGTATCCCTGGGGCCATTTCGTAGCCGGGCGCGTCGAATTCATCGTCAACCCGCTGTCCGTATCAGGTATAGTGACCTATGCCCTGATCGTCATGTTCATCCATTACCGCAGGGCCCACCCGCTGGATAAGAACCGGATGTTCTTCATAATCGCAGCCTTTACTTTCCTTTCACTCACCCTTTTCGACTACCTTCCGCATTTCGGCATAGACGTCTTCGGCGGACTGGTGAGCGCAGTTTCCATACCGCTTTTCCTCGCCTCGTTCGGCTATGCAAGCCTCCGCTACAGGCTGATCGAGTTCAGGGCCTTTCTCGGCCGCGCGGCCGGATACGCTATCCTGGCCATCCTGATGATCTCCGGTTATTCAGTCTTCATGGAAATCACCCGGAGACTGGGCATCGAGCCCTCCAAATCCGCCGCTGGAGCGGCCGGGCTCATCCTCCTGATATATGCCACCATCGGCAGGGTGCTGCCTCGCCTCGTTGAAAAGGCAGTCAGGCAGAGCGAGCCGGACTACCAGAAAACCCTCGAGGAATTCAGCAGCGACGTGATGAACATATGGGACGAAAAGCTGCTTATAGAAAAAACGGGCGGGATCTGCACCTCGGAGTTCCTGTGTTCTTCGGCATCCATGCTGGACGGGAGCGAACTCGCCGCAAACGAGCTGATGAAAAATCTGGCGCTCAAACGCCAGGTCCTTGAGACGGAGATCATGAGAAGACGGTATTCGATATCCGAAGAGGCCCTTAAATCCATAGAACTTATCGTGCCACTGGTGCACAGCAACAACATCCTGGGCGCGCTGGCTCTCGGCAAAAGAAAGGACGGGAGGATCTTCACGCGCCTCGCGATACAGGGATTTCATACGCTGGGAAACATCGTCACAATAGCGCTTGCGAACTCGCGCGCCGCGGCAGAGATACAGAAGCGCCACCAGCTGGACCGATACCTGGCTCCGCAGGTCGTCGAGAGCGTGCTGTCCGGCGAAGCCGACATGATCGACAGAAAGCAGAGGGTCAAGGTGACCATATTCTTTTCCGACCTCAAGGACTTCACTAAAATGGCGGACGGGATGAACCCGGAAAGCCTCGCAAGCGTGCTCAACGAATACCTCTCTGAAATGGCGGAGATAGCCTTTTCCCACGGCGGGACCGTGGACAAGTTCATAGGTGACGCCGTGATGGTTTTTTTCGGCGCGCCTGTGGGCGACGATACCGCGCGCCAGGCCCGTCAATGCGTCCGCATGGCCGTGGCCATGCAGTGCAGGATTGCAGAGCTGAACCGGAAGTGGACAGAAGTCGGGCTCCTCGCGAAGGGCCTGGTCTGCAGGATCGGCATACACACCGGGGACGCCATAGTGGGCAGTTTCGGTAGCTCATCCAGGGTCGACTACACGGCAATCGGAAGCTCGGTCAACCTCGCGTCAAGGCTCGAGGGCGCCTGCAGGCCGGGAATGATCCTGGTAAGCGCCGAAACCCGCGATCAGATGGGCGATGAATTCAGGGTCACGCCGATGGGAGAGGTGGAGGTCAAGGGATTCTCTCAACCGGTGCGGGTATTCGAGGTGGACCCGGGAATCAATCCCGGCGACGCGTGCATATAATAAAATGCAGGCCTGTCAAATTCTCCTGTGAATCATTTTTTTTCACCTGGATCCATCCCGTTCAGGAAAGACTCAAGCATGTCTATGTTTTTTAGAATGTCCCCCGGCGGTCCGGGATAATTCCCTGAAAGCGTCCTCTCCATCCACGAATCCATGTCCTTCAATGAATAATGCGCGATCCCGTTCGCTTCTGCGTAACGCGCAGCCGTCCCGGAAAGCCCGGGCGTGGAAAACATGAATCCCTTAGTGATGCCGTTTTGAGTCATGAATTCTTTCAGCTTTTTAACGTAACCCGTGTTCGCCGGGCCCCCGCTCCTGTGCCTGTAGCGGACCGCTGTCCCGTTCTCGCCGTCTGAAAAAACCAGTATTCTCTTCCGCCTGTCGAATGCCGAAGGAAGATACCCCAGCAGGAAAAAACTCACGGCAAGCCCGCGGGCGATCAGGTCCTCGCCGCGGTCCCTGCGGAATGGGCTCCTCGCCATAACGACCAGCCGCTCGGCAAAACCTGTCCTTCCGGACAGCCCGCCGATAATTTTTTCTACCTCGGTCTTCGCCATTCTGCGCGCTTTTCTTTTCAGGACATGCACCGACTCCGGGTCAAGGACGAAATACCGGTCGCCTTCAGCAATGAAGACGCGTTTGAGATAAGCCGCGCGTCCGGGTATAACGGCGAGAATCCACAGCGGATTCAGAAAAAACCCGGCCGCGACGGACGCCGCAAGGCCGATCAGCGACAGGATGAAGACCGCCCTTGCCTTTTTGAAGTCCCGCCGGTAAACGGAAAATATCTCTTCGGTCCTCGTTTCCGTTCCGGAGCGGAGCTCGGCTGTCCTTTTCTCCACCTCCTCCCTTACGCGCCGGAGTACGCCTTTTCCCACTGCCTTCGCTGGAGCCGGCTTCCAGTCCTTTTTTTCACGGGCTTTTGCAATACCAGCACGGCGAATGCTTAGAATGAAAACGTCGTCGTGGAGCTTGCGCCTGACAGGATCGGAAAGCACCTCGTAAGCATAGTTCACCCTGGACTGCGCATCGTCCGATCCGCCGACGTCCGGATGCGTTGCGAGGGAAATCCTCCTGTAGGCCGATTTTATTTCCTGGACCGATGAATCCGGACCGATGCCGAGCAGTTCGTAACAGTTTATCCCGCGAAATCCGCCGCGTCCGCCCGCGGTCATGTGATGACCCCGCTCATCAAGATTGCCCCGGCGCGGTGCCCGCTGAAAAAAGATCCGTCATCAACGCGTACCGGGTCAAAAAAATCACCGCCATGGGGACGATCGAATAAATGGCCGCCGAGGCCGAATACCTCATAACCGCGGCAGGCAGCCCGCGGTCAGGAAGGTACTCGGCGGCAATGCCGATCAATACAACAGCCGAGATAAAAACGAGGTTGTAAACGGTGTATCCGGAAAGGAAGTGTTTGAAGACTGAAATAATCGAACGGGACGACGATCCGGTGATGATTATCGACGATACCCCGTAGTTGGACACGAAATATAGAAGACAGAACAGGGAAACAGGAAAAACGTGGAGAACGGCCTCCCCTTCCCTGTTTGAATCGGAAAAGGCAGCTGCATAGGCTAAAAAGAAAATAATGCATGCCGAAACATATACCGCGGCCAGCTTCAGCGCGTGCTTCCCGAGCCGGATAAAAAAAGACAGCATCCGGACGCCGCCGAAAATGCGGAGGGACATCCTGTATATCAGAAAAAAATACACTGCGCTCGCGATCGCGACCATGCAGCCCGTCCTGGCGAGAAGGTCGTTTGTACTGTCGAACTCAAGCGATCCGATGAGCCCGTTCTGCACGAGAGGCAGGAAAAAAACCGCGTAAAAAGTCCATTCCCTTAACGCCGCCTTCATTATTATGATTATTCCACCAGTTGTTTTAATCCCTTTTTTTTCCGTTTCCACGGGTCCCTTCCTCGGAGTTTACAGAATTCCCGGCTTCTTGTCATGAACGCTCAAATGTCAGCATCTTCAATGCCCTTCAATCGGGCGCAGAAATCACCGCCGCAACTTCATTTCTTTTCAAAAACCATCATGAAAGTGACCGGAAGCCCCCTGTATTTTTTCATGCGAGCCTGTTTATCGATGAAATCATCCGTAACGAACCTCTCGAAGAATTCCACCATTGCCAGGCCGGCCGCGACCGCCGATGAAAAATATTCGCTCAGGGAGTGAATGCTGTTCTTTATCGAAAATTCCCGGCTTGTTTTACCGTCGTAAAAATGCGTCGGTATCCCGTTCAGCAGAAAAAAGGGATGGTAGTCGGCCAGCGCAAGCCATCCCCCAGTCCTGAGCGACAAGGCAGCCGATTTATAAAAGGCGCCGATGTCTTCCACGTGACAGAGGGCCAGGCTGGTTGCAATGCCGTCATACTGGCCGTTACCGGCATCCGCAGAAATGGACCCGGAAATAATTATCCCGTCGTATAAATTCTTTTTCCCAGCTATACGTGCCATTTCCGGACTTATGTCGATGCCGGAGACGCTGTCCGTACCGCGGTCCTTCAGCCATCGGCCGATCCGTCCCGTGCCGCACCCGAAGTCCAGTACGCGCTCCCCCTTTATCCTGGACCGCAGTAAGCCTGATGAATTGAACATGGGAAGGTCAAGAAAATCGTGCAGGGGATCATCGTCATAGAATTCCGACCACCTGGCATAGCCCTCCGCTACGGGAAGAACGGTCTTCTTCCTGCTGTCATAGAAAGAAAAATCTAGAGGCTTGCCCAGAATTAAACCACCCATCCTGTCCCTCCGCGTGGTGTTTCGGCTCTCCGATACGGCGTCCAAATAATGTCCGGGAATAAGGTTTTTTCAAGATAAAAATATGTTGCATTTAATTTTCACCGGTTATACTTTTTCACTGCATGCTAAATGCGCTGGCGGTTTATGATGCCCGGGAAGAAAACAAAAAACGCGGGTTCCGACAAAACAAAGAAACTCGAGGAACAGATCCGCGGGCTGAAAAAAAAGAACTCCGCACTCGGCAGGGAGGTCGACCGGCTGAGGAATTCCGAGAACATTTACCAGACCATATTCGAAAACACCGGCACCATCACCCTGATCTTCGACGAGAACACGACAATAACCATGGTGAATTCAGATTTCGCCAGGCGCATGGGCTACACCAAGGATGAGGTCGAGGGAAAGCTGAGCTGGACCATGTTCATCGCCAGGGACGACCTGAAAAAGCTGAAAACCTACCACGCCCTGAGGAGCAGGGACCCGGCCGCTGCCCCCAAGAGCTACGAGTTTAAAATCGTAAACAGGCGCGGCGAGGTCCTGAATATTTTCATGACCATTGAGATCATACCCGGCACCAGGCTCCGGGTCGCGTCCCTGATCGACATCACTGACCGCATACGGGCGGAGGAGAAGATCATGAAGGTCGGGGAGACCGAAAGGCAGAAAATCGGACAGGACCTTCACGACGACCTGGCCCCGCACCTGATCGGCACGGAGGTCATGGTAAAAATCCTTGCCGACCGCCTTGAAAAAAATTCGCCCGCAGACCTTCCCCTCATAAACAGGATCAGGCTGCTCATGAACGAGGCCATCACCAAAACGCGCGGGTTCGCGCACGGCCTCTGCCCTGTTTTTCTCATAGAGCACGGCCTTGAATCGGCGTTGAAGGAACTCGCGTCGACGACAAGGGAGCTGTTCGGAGCGGAATGCGCGCTTGATTTCGGCGAGTCAGTTCCCGCGTTCGACCTGGCGGCCTCAACGAACCTTTATTATATCGCGCAGGAGGCCGTCCAAAACGCGGTGAAACACGGGAAGGCCCGCCGCATCGGAATCAGGCTTTCCATGGAAGGGGGCACGGCCGTGCTCGCCGTAAATGACGACGGCGGCGGTTTTGACGTTAATACATCCACCCAGGGTATCGGGCAGAGCATAATGAGATACCGGGCGCGCATGATAAACGCGTTTCTGGACATTGAAAGCGAAAAGGGAAAGGGTTCAGTCGTCAGAGTAACGATGCAGGCTGATCCGAGAAACAGCAAGACGGTTAAAAATGGTTAAACGCCACAGGATTTACCTGGTCGAAGACCACGAGATATTCAGGATGGGGCTGAAGGAGCTGATCGACAGCGAGGACGACCTCTGCGTGTGCGGGGAGGCAGGCGGCGCCACTGACGCATGGAAGGAGATAAATACCCTTCGCCCCGACATGGCCGTGATAGACCTTTCGCTGAGCGAAGGCAACGGGCTCCAGCTGATCAAGGACTTATCCAGGCGCGACAGGTCGCTGCCGATCCTCGTGCTGTCAATGTACGACGAAGGGATATACGCCGAGAGGTCCCTCGCGTCGGGCGCGAGGGGATACATAATGAAACAGGAGACGTCGGAGTCCATAGTTAAGGCGATCCGCCGGATCCTGGGCGGCGAGATTTACGTCAGCGAAAAAATCACAAGCGCGGTCCTTTCGCGGCTGTCTGGCCCTCCGGGAAGTACCGGGAAAACACCGCTTTCGGAACTGACCGACCGCGAACTTGAGGTCTTCGAGCTCATCGGGAGGGGCCTTTCGTCCGGCGAGATAGCGAAAAGGCTTAACCTCAACGTCAAGACGATAGGCACATACAGGGAAAGAATAAAGGAAAAGCTCGGCATAAAAAACGCCCCGGACCTCATCAAAAACGCCGCCCTGTGGGTGGAGGGCATCTCCCGCCCGTGATCCCGTAGGTGATCAACCTACAAAAAAATAATCCCTTCAACCACGAGCAAATAAGTTCCTGACCGCTTCCAATCCACCGGTCCCCGCGGTATTATCAACCATCATTTCTGGAAAACCCTGGAGGACTGTTATGAATGCAATAGAAGAAAAAAACTGCTGCGCCGGAAAACCATGGCTCGGATCGTATGCCGCGGGCGTTCCCGAGAAGCTGGATTATGAAAAAATCTGCCTGCCCGGTTTTCTTGAGCGCGCCGCGAGGCAATATCCGGATTCGACCGCGCTCGTTTTCATGGGATATACCGTCAGCTATAAAAAACTCAACGAGATGGCCGATAGTTTCGCGTCCGCCCTTGCCGGATTCGGGATCAAAAAAGGGGACAGCGTGGCCATCATCCTGCCGAACACAATTCAATGCGTCGCTGCCTATTACGGGATACTGAAGGCCGGGGCCATAGCCGTGATGAACAATCCGCTCTATTCGGACAAGGAGCTGGAGCACCAGCTTTCCGACTCGGAATCCAGGGCCCTGGTCACGCTGGACCTTCTCGCCGACAGGATGATTGATCTCAGGGCGAAAACGAGTGTGAAGCAGATCGTGGTGGCTTCGATAGGGGATTACCTGCCATTCCCCAAGAGCCTTCTTTTTCCGCTTGTGGCGAAAAAGAAAAAACTGGCGGCCGACGTCAAATCCGCCCCCATGGTATATTTCTGGAAGGAGCTCATTAAAAACAGCGGCCCTGATATTCCAGCCGTAAACATCTCTTTCCACGACACCGCGCAGTACCAGTACACAGGCGGAACCACCGGCGTTTCGAAAGGCGTCGTTCTCACGCACGGTAACCTGAGCAGGAACGTCCAGCAGATCGCGTCCTGGTTCCCGGACATGAAAAACGCGGAGGAAACCATGCTCGGCGCGCTCCCGTACTTCCACGTGTTCGGGCTGACCGTTTCCATGAACCTGGCGGTTTTCAAGTCATGGAAAAACGTCCTCGTGCCCAAACCACAGACAGAACAGCTCATCGAGGTTCTGAAAAAAGACAGGCCGAGTTTCGTTCCGATGGTACCGACCATGTACATCGGCATCATAAACCACCCCGGGTTCGGCAAAATGGACCTCTCCTTCATCAACGGCTGCTTCAGCGGCAGCGCCCCGCTTCCGGTCGAGGTGATCAAAACCTTCGAAAGCAAGAGCGGCACGGTGATATGCGAGGGATTCGGGATGACTGAATCGTCGCCCGTCACGCATGTAAACCCGTTCGAAAAGGGGAAACCCAGGCCGGGCAGCATAGGGATACCGGTACCTGACACCGAGTGCAGGATAGTCGACATAGAAGACCGCAGCACCGACGTGCCGGCCGGAAAACCTGGCGAGCTCATCATACGAGGCCCGCAGGTGATGGAGGGATATAAGGACATGCCGGATGAGACATCTGACGCCATACGGGGCGGATGGCTGCATACCGGCGACGTCGCCACGATGGACGATGACGGATACTTCTACATCGTTGACAGGCTCAAGGACATGATAATTTCCGGCGGCTACAACGTGTATCCAAGGGAGATCGACGAGGTCGTTTACACGCATCCCGGGGTTCTCGAGGCCTGCGCCATTGGCATACCACACCCGACAAGGGGCGAAGCGATCAAGCTTTTCGCAGTGCTCAGGGACGGCGTAACCTGCACTGAAGACGAGATGATAGATTTCTGCAGGGACAAGCTCGCGACATACAAACTCCCGTCGGAAATCGAGTTCAGAAAAGAACTGCCGAAATCAGCCGTGGGAAAGATATTGAGAAAGGAACTCAGGGCCGAGGAAATGGAAAAAAGAAAGCAATCCAAGGCTTCATGACCACGATAAAAGGGCCGCCATGGGGCGGCCCTTTCTTTTAATGATTCGATCCCCCCTGCCGTATTCCAGGCAAAATTCTCTAAAATAATAAAAACAAACTTACGATAAGATATATAGACCGGATTATGTCCGATCGGCCCAAGACCAGTCAAGAAAACCGGGGTGAACCATGAAAAAAACCGCGCTGCTTGTTTTTTTAACGGCGATAATATCAGCCGCCGCCTATTCCGACTCCCTCGTCGAGAACAAGGGGCAGTGGTGGAAAATAAGACTGCAGAAACTCACCGAAGAAAAAAAATCCCTGTCGGCCGTAAAACCGGCATTCGCGCCGGAGGTCCTGGCCGCTGTTGACTTCGAGATCGCTGAAACGGAAGCTATAATACCAATTTATGAAGCGTATAAAACCGACAGGGGTTCCCTGACGGATGAAACCAGGGAATTTTCAGAAAATGAAACGGCCTCGATAACGGACGGGATATTCGTTCCGATGTTCAACCTTTATTACCTGGACTCGGTGCTTTCGGATATCAACGGCGCGGCCGGGGTCGAGAAGGCGAAAAAGACGGCCGTTGAAAAAATCGCCTCCATGCTTTCCTCAAGGTTCGGAAGGGAATGGGCGGGACTGTCGGCCACGATAGCCGCGGAAGACATCACGCAGAACGAATGGAAAAACATGGGAGCGGAGCTGTTTATTTCCGCGGCCGCAGACGGATCATCCGCGGCCATGAAAATAAACAGGGGCATTGTCCTTTCCGCGGTCCGCGGAAAGGCCTGCTCGCGGACGAACATGAAGGACCTCGCCTCTCTCGCTGAAAAGACCGCCGCCGAACACCTGAAAAACAGGGACCTGGCATCAGACATCCCGTCGGGGGCCGGCAAAATCGAAGAATCCGGCACCTGGATGTCAGTCGAGGCCCGGCTGAAGAAGGATATGGACAACTACGGAAAAATAATGGGCATGCTTGACGGCCCGGACAGGTCGAGCCCCAGGTGGGTGAGATATTACAGCTCCCGGCTCAATGAACTGGAATCAGCGGTCTTCAACGGGCGCCACGGGAGCTATCTCTATGACGGCGGCCCGGGTGAAACCTACGACCCTTCAAAAAACAAGGCGGCAAGCGTGATGACCATACCGGAATCGCCTGACTTCGATACCGCCCTTTCCGAGATCGACAGGACCAGGAAGGCTATCATTCATTCTACAAACGGGTCCGAGGAGGCAGGGTTCTTCAAAGAGGCCGAAACGAAATTCAGCAATATCATTTCCAGGCACACCGGAGCGGCAAAGGACGCGTTCGATTCCGAAGAAAGAAAGACGCTTGAGTCCGGCGGAACGGACAGGGCCGCCAACGCCGGGCAGTTCGCGGAATCGAAGCGAACCTTTGAAAAAAGGACCGGTCTTCTCGGGAATTACGTGAAAAAGAACATGGAATTTATCAGGTGGCTGTCATCTGCCAGGAAAACCGATCCGGAAGGCGTAAAGGCCCTGTACTCCGCCAGGACGGCAAGGGCGGATTCGTGCGTGAAATTCATTGCAGGGCTTTTCAAGTCCGCGTCGTCCGCGGTCTCGCCGGGGCTCCAGGCCGTTAAAAAAATGGAAACGGCCCTCAGGAAAACCGATTCCTTTTTCAGGCTCATGGCCGCCGGTGCTGAAATCGACAAGAGTCTGCCGAAACAGCTCGGGCCGAGAAGGGTAAGGGAGATGAGGGAGATGAAGGCGGCGCTCCTGAACGGGCTCAAGATCGCCAGGATGGACATGCGCAGGCACCTGTCCGAGCTTGAATCCAGATACGGGTCGCTGGCAAAATCATCGAAGGAATCATACTCATCCCTCAGGGAAAAAATCATCCAGAACGAGATCGATGCCCTTTATAAAATAGCCTCGAATTATTCCAGGGTCTACGGCTCCCTCAATTACGCAGAGGACGCGCTCATGCTTTATTTCGACAGGTTCAATTCCCTGAAACACGCGGCTGAAACGGGCGCGGCGTCCGCCGATCTCGACAATGCGGTAAAAAAAGGTTCCGTGCTCCAGGCCATAGGCGGGTTCGACAGGAACAGGATCCAGAGAGAAAGGCAAGCGAAGGAATTCCTGGCGAGGGAAACAAAGGCGTCCCACGCGAGGCTGGTATCGGCTGCGGCCGGCTGCAGGAAAGGGCCCGCGCATCCGAAAGACCTCCCGACGAAAGAGGAATTCGATTCGCTGACCGCTCCGCTGAAAAGAACATTCGTCGTGAGGATAGCCTCCTGGAGGATGTGCGAGTCCAACCTGGAAGAAATCGACAGGAAGGCCGCGAAGCTTCTGGCTGACACGGTCCACAGGAAGGCCTGGGCCGGGGACAGGAACGGGACGAGGGACAGGACCTCCCCGGGGGGAATGGTCATACGGCTTTCCGATCCGGCCGTGACGTTCGAGCTCCCCGCGGGGCTCACGGAGGGAACCGTAACGGACCTGGACAGGGAGAGCGGCGTGGTGAAATCATTCGCGAGCAGGGACAGGGAATCGGTGGTCAGCCTCATATTGGTTAAAACCGCGAAACCTGACCCGAAGCTTGCGATGGAAAGCTGGATGAAGAAGAAGGGCGTAAAGGCCGTCAAGGAACGATGGGGAAAAAACGACGGCAGGGAGTATTTCTGGACCATATCAAGGGACGGCGACAAAAACATCCTGGAGACCTATTCCTTTCCCGGCAGCGGTTGGGCGATAATCGTCGCCGGAAAAACAACCAGGGAAAAATATTCCCTCTTCAGGGAAAAGCTGGACGCGATAGCCGGTTCGCTGAAGAACTGACCGGACCGGTCACCCGAGAAAGCGGCCCCAGTTCCCGGTCAGGGTCTCGTATTCAAGGCCGCGTCTTACAATGGCCATGAAATCGCTCCTCGAAATCTCGGCCGCTCCAAGGCTCTCAAGGTGTCCGGTATGAACCTGGCAGTCGATCATGATGAATCCCATTTCGCGGAGCCTTCCCGCGAGGGTTATGAAGGCGGCCTTGGACGCGTTCGACTCCCTCGTGAACATCGACTCTCCGAAAAAGCACTTTCCGAGCGATATGCCGTACAGTCCGCCCGCCAGTTTGCCGTCCCTCCATGCCTCGACCGAGTGGGCGTATCCCAGTCCGTGCAGCACCCTGTAGGCCCCGGACATCTCGTCCGTTATCCATGTGCCCCTCTGCTTCTTCCTCGGTTTCCTGCATCCCTCGATGACTTCGCTGAAGGCCCGGTCGAACGTGATGCTGAAGGTATTCCTGGACAGGACCTGCTTCATCGACCTTGACACCCTCAGCTCGTCCGGAAACAGGACGAACCTCGGGTCCGGCGACCACCAGATGATCGGATCGCCGTCGGAATACCACGGGAAGATCCCGTTCCTGTACGCCTCGATCAGCCTTTCCGGGGAGAGATCGCCGCCTACGGCCAGGATGCCGCTCTGATCGGCCAGCTCTACCGGGGGAAACTTGATATCATCGTTAAGTTCAAATACCGGCATGGGTGATAAATCCAATTATGGGATACTGCATTATACTGATATGAAAAGGCGTGTCAATAATAGAAAGTAGCTTTTAGATGTCTTTCCGGGTACGATAATTAAAAACCCTGTAATTGACCCCGGCATGCAGCGACAGACCGGGGCCTTTAATAATCAAGCCTGATTTATTTTTTTTTATGGGAACCTCTATAAATCAGATTTTTCATTATAAAACCGCTGAAAAAATCTGATGGGTGATCACAAAAACTACCGTTTTTGTGCCTACCATAGGGCGCCAGTATTGAAAAAACCGGTTTTTTTGTTTGTTTTAAAATGAAAAAGCTGGTTTTTGTGACTGCCCTAATTTAAACATTGAAAGTGCCCACAAGGGAACTCATGATTTGATTATTAGAGGCTTCCTTTTAAAGCAAACTGCTGTTTGAATGATCGGGATAATTAATAAAAACATGAATCACATGAGGTCTGCCGATTAATTATCTTTTAATTTTTCAAAAAAAAAGCTTGAACTATTCCTTGATTAGTCAATATTTGACTTATCAAGGAATAGGAGCATTCAAACCGCATGGATGACAGGCTGCTTTTTCTCATGTCAAAGGCCCAGTATGTATTAAAAAATTATCTTAAAAAGGAATTTAAATCCGGCGGCATTGAACTGTCCGCCGCGCAGATAGGGATACTCTTCGCTTTAAAAAATAAAAACGGACAGTCAATGAACGAACTGGGCCGTATCATTTCCATCGATAACGCCGCAATCACGCGGCATGTCGACGCGCTTGAACGGGAGGGCTCTGTTAAACGCCTTCCCGACAGGAACGACCGGAGGAAAAATCTTGTCATCATAACGCGCAAGGGACTGGCGGAGGCTGAAAAATCCGCGGTCATCGCCAGGCGGGTCAACGAAATGATCAAGGAAGGTTTTAGTGAAGATGAAATCAACGTTTTTAAGGCGGTATTCAACAGTTTTTTAAAAAAATTTATTTAACATGGATCTCCGGAGGTTAATCAATGAGTAGAGCATTATCATCCTACAATGTCCTGAACCGGCTTCCTTTCGGAAAATTTTTATTTTCAAAAGCGGTATGCTTTACCGCACCGTATTTCAGATCGATCAAACCGCGTTTCGTGGAACTGAAACCCGGCTACTGCGAAATAAAAATGAAAAAGCGCAGGGCCGTATTGAACCATCTGAAAAGCGTGCACGCGATCGCCATGTGCAATCTCTGCGAACTTGCCGGCGGCACCGCGCTTGACGTTACAATCCCCGGACACATGCGCTGGATCCCGCGCGGCATGCAGGTAAAATACCTGAAAATGGCCAAAACGGACCTGATGGGGACCTGTACAATACGGAACGATGAAGTGCAAAAACCGGGATCGGTTCCGGTAACCGTGCATGTCACGGACAGGAACGGCATAGAGGTAATGACCGCGGTCATCGATATGCACATCACCGAACGTAAATGATCAGATGATGCTTATTATATCATGGCCCGTCGTTATCTTTCCATTTCTTAAAATAATATGACCGCCGGCGCCCTGATTCATTGATGCCGTCGAGGCCATGGAAAGCAAAACCGGACCGGATTTCTATTTGACATAATATTACCGTACTGTAACAAGTTCATAAAGGGTACCGCAGGGAAGACTCCCTGAACAGAAGCGCGGCGTTTTCATTCTGCGGGTTATATTTTATACGATTAAAGATTAACGGAGCCTGTGATATATGAAAATCCTTATTCTAAACGGCAATCCCGATGCGGGCGACAGGGTCCTTGAAGGCTATATGGCCGCGCTAAAAGAGCGGCTTGATGAATCCGGTCATCAAACCGATCTTGTCAGCCTGCGCGAAAAAAAAATCAGGCCCTGCACCGGGTGTTTCGGCTGCTGGATTAAAACGCCGGGCACCTGCATCATACCCGACGACGCGATCGGCATTGCCGGGAAATACATTTCGTCCGACATGGTGATACTGGCGTCGCCCATGGTGAACGGTTATTTTTCATCCATGCTGAAGAACGCTATAGACAGGAATATCCCGGTCATGCATCCCCACCTCGAGGAGGTGGACGGCGAAGTGCACCACCTGAAGAGGTACGACAGCTACCCTGACATCGGCATCCTACTCAAGCCCGAACAGTCCACGGATGAAGAGGATATCGAGATCGCGAAAGACCTGTTCAGGCGCATGAGCATAAACATGAGGACAAATCTGAGGTTCATAGAATTCACGGACAGACCTGCTGCGGAGGTTGCGGATGCAGTTGACATTCATTAACGGCTCCCCCAGGGGGGAAAAGGGCAATACGGCAAAACTGATGGACAATTTCGTGAAAGGGTTCCTCGAGACGCCCGGCAACAAATGCGCGGTGGAATACATCGTGAAACACAGGAAAAACCCGTCCGTTCTGAAAGAGATATTCTACGGATCCGAAAACGTGATAATCGGGTTTCCGCTTTACGCGGACGCCATGCCCGGCAGCGTCAAGGAATTCCTTGACGCAATAATTCCCGCACCAGCCGGAGCAAAAATACCCTCACTGGGATTCATGTCTCAGTGCGGATTTCCCGAGACGGGGCACCTGAGGTATGTCGAGCGCTATCTCGAAAAATTCACGAAACGGCTCGGCGCGGATTATCTCGGCTCCATCATGAAGGGCGGCGGCGAGGGCCTGCACATGCAGCCGAAGTTCCTCGTGGAAAAATTCTTCAACGGCCTGCACTTTCTCGGCAAAAAATTCGGGGAGACCGGCAAGCTCGACCGGGACGACCTGGACCGGTTCGCGCGGCCCGAGCACCTTACGCCGGAACAGATCAACGGCATTATCCCCTTCATCAACAAGGCATTGTGGGACGAATGGATGAAGGAAAACGGCGCTCTCGAAAAAAGCTTCGACAGACCGTATAAAAAATAGAATTATCGCCGGATACACGAAGAGGATCTTCTGCATCAGTCACGGGCCACGCAACCGGTAACGGCGCGCCTTCAATAACCGCGACGAATCCAGTGAATTGCATCACCTCATTTTATGATCCATATATTGTGGCCGCAATATTTGCATTTCGTCAGATAGACGTGCGTCTCCGACCGCCTGAAGTAATTGTCCCCGAATTCCGACCCCTGATAATGATCAAACAGCTCACGTTTGCCTTTCGGGAAAAACCGGCGGCAGGTCGGACAGCGGAGGGACGTGATCAGGGATTTGATCAATATCAATAATAAAAGAAAGGCCCAGAATATTCCGACAATAACCAAATACCTGACATGGTAGTTCTTTGCGACCTCAATAATGACAATCCATATTATGGCCTGAACGGTAAACAATCCCAGGAATATCAGGGAATATTTGAACGCCCTCAGGCCCCTCTTCACCTTGAGATCCATAGCCGCGTCGTATTCAGCGCGCAGCATGTCCCTTCTGCTCATATTGTTTTTGTCAGACATGTTTTACTCCATGATGGATATTTTCAACCGATGCCGATAGACGCCTTTATTTTAAAACCCATATGATATGACCGCAATATTTGCATTCCGTCCAATAGACATGCGTGGTTGATGATCTGAAATAAGAATCTCCACCGCTGCTGATACCGATGTCAGTGCCTTCATAAGAGGTATATTTTTCCAGTTTACCCTTTGGGAAGAACCGCCGGCATTTCGGACAGCGGAGGGACTTAAATACTCCGGCCCCGGTTAAAACAAATAAAACAATAAATATGACGGTCATGACAAGGGACGGCAGTAAAGCATGAGACGCGAAAGAGTGGACCCGCAATCCTGCGATTTTAATGAAAGACTCCTGGGCGAATATATAAAGAACAATATTTATTGTTATCAATATGAAAGAAAGGAACAATGAGCGCATTACCCCGCCCATCTGTTTTTGATCATTTTCAGCCATTTCCTCCATCGCCCTGCGATAATCCTCAAAAGATACTTTTGTTTTATTATCCGGCATCGTTTGCTCCTTTGTTTTATGTAATTACTTATTTTAAAATCATTTATTCAGCACAATAAGTTATACATGTTTTGAAATGCGGTTTATACTGTAAAAATCAGGCACGCCGCTTCATATCAGGGCCAGGCGGCACAATGGGCCTGATGTTAAGCAACCGCGATCATAAAAAGGCATTTCAGCGCGCCCATGTTTTCAAACAATAGCGGCAGCGGTAAGTGCGGCGGAACACTCCGTATTCCTCCTTTACAACTGCCACGCCGCCGTAAATGGTGTTCACGAGCATCGGAGAAGTCGCCGTACCCGTCCGCTCTACCAGTATGAGCTGGGCGGCGAACAATTTACGGCAATGGGGACATTTATAAAACCGATACGTAAAAACAAGCGCAGCCGCGATAAGCGCCCCGATCACGCTCCAGCCCAGTACAAGATTCACGATTGAGAGAAACATTATGCCGAAACTTCCGATCAACATGTAGACAAGGATGGCCCCGATGGTCTGGTGCGTGCGCAGGAAAAAGGTCGACCATTCGTTTTTGTGGCCGCTCAATATCGAACGCAGAACGGCGATGCATACGAGGATGACCATTACACCGGGCAAAAGCGCCATCGCGGCCTTTGCCGAAGCGTTTGGATCCGGAAACGCCGTCATGCAGGGCAATAGCGACAGGCCGAGCAGCAGCAATCCTCCTATGGCGCCGAACACGTAACCCACCACACGGAACACCGGGTCGTTGACTTCCGTCTTCATTTCATAGCCTGATTGTTGAGTTCCCATATTCCGGCCATCATCCTCCTTTAAGTTTAATTTTTTTTATCAATTTGTTTCTTCATCAACTTCACGCAAAAGCCGCAAATGCAATGAAAAACATGACAGGTCCTTTTTCACTTAACGTCGCAGGCGCAAGAGACGCCAGCCGCAGAGAGCCGCTTAAACACATGAACATGTTCAAGCGTTATCCGGATAATTGATAACAAGCAAAATATAATATGTTTCTCCTCGATTGATTGCTATGAAATAAAGATTTTATGGTGCTCAGGCAAGGATGTCAAATTAATATTGACTAAATATGGTATTTATACCCAAAAGAGAGGCACACAGGCATGGATTAATTTTAAGCAGTCGATAACTGATCAATGTTTTTCACGGAGGTTTTTTGTTTAATATATTCTGACCTCGTTGACAATTCTCCGTACTTCCGAAACCATCTCTGCACGGAAAATTCAATGAGCAGCAAAAATAAACAAGTACAATACCATGCCATATAAAAAAGCCATGATATACTACTGGAGCGGGACGGGCAATACTTTAAGAATTTCCAAATGGGCTTTTAATTTTCTTAAAAATAAATTATCCATCGTATCAATTTCATCTGTAATTAATTCAAATCCCGATACACAGACCATGGGAGAGAATACTCTTTTATTGATAGCGATGCCGACCCATGGATTTACCGCGCCGTGGCAGGTAATTAAATTCTGCCTCCGTCTCCCGATGGGAAAAAAAACCGCTGCCGTGACGATCGCCAACGGCGCCGGCACCTACCCCGGATTTTATCTGCCCGGATTTTCCGCATCGGCGAATTCCGTCATTTCATTCATACTGCTCTTGAAGGGCTACAGGGTCAGGGGATTTATCGATATTGACATGCCCGGAAGCTGGCCGGCTTTCTGCCCGGGATTAAACAGGGAACATGCCGACCACTTTTTAAAAAATGCAAAAAGAAAAACGGAGGCGTTTATAAAAATCATCCTTTCCGGTGAAAAACATATAATCAACTTCCGGAATGTTTTAGAATTCATCTTCGGCATGCTGTTAATACCGGTTTCATTCGGTTATATAATTTTCGGCAGGTTTTTTTTCGCCAAACTGCAATTCGCGAATCTAAAGTGCAATTCATGCGGGACCTGCGCGGGGAACTGTTCCCAAAAAGCAATTCTAATGAAAGGAAAAGAGGGATTTAAAAAACCGTACTGGACATTCAAATGTGAAAGCTGCGGCAAGTGCATCAGCTATTGTCCGCAACAGGCCGTGGAAACGGGACATTCAATGGCAATATTGATCTGGTACATTTTATCGCTCAGGGTTTCTTTTTATTTGATCGATTATTTTTTCCAGTCATCCGCAATCATTTCATTCTTGAAAAATAAATATATATTTAAACTCCTCAACTACATGTTTTATTTACTCACTATTTTCGTATGCTACTATGTGCTATATTATATGGTAAAGATACCGCTTTTAAATAAATTCTTTTCCATTACTTCAGGCACGCACTGGTGGAAAAAATATCATGAACCTTCCATAAAAATACAGGATTTTAAATCTTAAAAATCTAATGAATCACCAATCCTGTTTTCAAAGATAAAACCTGTTCCTTCATGCTTCACGGAAATGTCTTTCTTTGTTCTGCTGATTTATAATTTTCAGCGGTCAGATCAATATTCCTTGGATTTTCCCGGATCAATTCTCATGGGGCTTTACAAAAGCAGGTTTTTTTACTTGATGATAATTTATTTTTTGAATTGCATATTGCATGCATTCGGGTATTATTTGTAAGTATGTAAAAAAAAGCATCGAGGTGGACTATGCATTTACCGGCATGGGTTCCTTTTTTTGGGCCGTTTTTTAATCGGCGGCGGGCGTGGCGCGAGCTCCCGGACCTGGCCAGGCGGTGGGGCATGCGGTTCATCGAAAGCGACATGAGGTATTCGTTCGGCTCCATCGACGGGACCCTGCAGGGGTACCCCGTGGTGATCCAGCCTGACATTCCCATGGTCTGGGTGAAGTTCAACCGAGGGATCGAGGATTTCCAGCTCATGATGCTCGACACCGGCCAGAAGCGCCGCAAGTATGACCTGGGGCATGCAAGGTTCGAGCAGGCGTTCAAAACGATGGAGCTCAGCCAGCGGCTGGCGGACACCCTGCGCGGCCGGGCGGACGTCTTCGACCGTGTGCTGGCGCTGCTGCGCCACCGGGTCGTTGCGATCAATCTGTCAAACCAGGGCCTTATCTGCAGCATGCACAATCCGTTCCGAAGGCCCTGGGGCAGAAATATCGAAAGCGCAAACTATATCACAGTTAGCGACCTGGAGCGGCTTCTGCCGGAGATGATCGAGGTGGTAAGGCTTCTCGAATCGGTATTATCTCCCGGTTAGCTTCCTGTGGCGAACAAATTCCCCCTCCACTGAAGGCCGATTGATCCGGCTGCCCGGCGCACATGATCTTTCTGAAGCTCACCGCAGCAAGCGCAGCGCATGACGTCGTGTTATTTGCAGTTGCCCCTGCCCTTCTTTTTTATCTTCAAAAAAAATATATTTAAATTAAAATTATTCGCCGATACTTATAAGCTGTTTGCATATTTTATCTCCATTTAAAATTGATTTTTCCAAATCAACCTCTATAGTTCTATTAAACAGCGTTTCAAATATTTTCCTGGTATACCCCATGGTGCAGTTGCATAAATACGGATTACTGACTCCTTCTTTAACCATAGGGCAGGTGCACTCTTCAAAAACAAGCGTGATTTTATTACCCTCTTTCATGAGCCCCGGCGTATCATAATATTGCGTTTTAAAAGCCGCGAATAATTTATCCAGGTCCTTATCATTCATATGTTCATTTCTGATTTTTACAGCTCCTTCAAGAATTGCGGATGTCTTTGAGCATTCCCCGCCGCACACATGCAATAATTCGATTCCTTTATTGCCATCCAGTTTTGATATCTCATGCAAAATTGAATTTATCCATTGAATGATCCTGTCCTTGTTGTTCATCAGATATATCCTTATTGTAAATATTCCATAACTGGTTATTATATATTATACTTAAAGATTACTATCATTATAACGACCACGAATGTTGATTGTCTTTGCTATATGTCCGTGTACGCAAGGGGCGTGCCATTTTCATACAGCGTTCCCGGCGCATGCTGCGCGGCCGAAGACAATGTAATGACCCGTGCCGGGCTTGTTGAAGCAGACCGCAGGGAGTGACTTGTTGTTCGACGCTGGTTCGCAATACTTACAAAAAGTTGTCGAAGCCATTGCTCGCCCGGCATCAGCTTATTCTTGTTCGTTAGACGGCGCAGTCAATTAAAGTATAAAACCATCATTTAATCAATACTTTGTCCCACCCGGTTTTTTTCCAATATTTCTTATTTAAAATATTTATTAAATAACCCGGAGTGGATCTGTTTCCCAAACCCGAATTAAACGCCTGGTCAATGTCGTCAATTACTTCAATTGGTCCAAGAATATTTTCATTATGTATGATATGATCCGATTTACCATCCCACTTGATACCCCATGCGACATTTAACGGACGATAGAGCGCATCAAATGATTTACTGTCCAGACTCGGGTCAGCATATGTCCATTGCCCGTCGATAAGCATTTGAACAAAATAATGATAATACGGATTATTAATAAAAAATACGTCATTGCCCAGCAATGGCTTTAAAAAATTCTTGTTTAACGGACGTTTAACAATTCTGCCGGGAATGGAATATTTTCTGCTTATTGCCGCCAGGAGAAGGGCTTTATTCCAGCATGCGCCATACTTCTTTCGCATTGTTTCAGACGCTTTAACTTTAATCGCATCGGCACAGAGAGGCAGGCTGTCACGGACAAAATTAAAAATTTCGACAGCAGTGGAACTTATTGATTTGGAAAGGTTGATGGGTAAATTTTCAAAAACCGGGTTATTAAAATCGCAATAATATGTTTCATTCAGGAACATTTTATTATTTTCCGACATATATCCCTCTGTTTATTATTATCTATGCGCCGCCACGCATGGCGGCTTAAACCACAAAAAATAACGGGCCAATTTCGAATAGCATATACATTATCACCCACCCTGATCACCGCATCCATGATTTGCTGTTTACCGCACCAGATAAATATCATATTTATATTGAATACGATTTTTCAAATGAAACAATATTTATCTTTTCATCTTCACAATATTTTTCGCCGGTTTTCTTAAAACCCAATCTCCGATAAAACCTGATGCTTCCCTCTGAAAAAGACGGCGTTCCGGTCGTCAATTTATACATCTCAGGAAACCACATTTCAATCTGTTTTATCGCAAACGTACCGGCGCCTTTATTTTTATAATCATTATCGATAAATATCTGCACGAGCTCCCAGTGGTATAAATTTTTGCCGTTTTTATTAATTTTACCGCGTAATGCTATTATTACGGCCCCGATGATCCTGGATTTATACATGATTTTATGGTATACGCCTTCTTTCATTGAATGAACATGCCAGTCCGGGTCGTCATAATTTTTCGGCCCTCCGGGTTTGCCGTCTTTATGCAGAATCATTTCCTGGTCAAAAGATTTCCTGCAAATATCGGCCATTTCAACGGCATCGATAAAATCTGCTCTTTCTAATTTCAGGTCGTTTGTGTTTATCATGATTTAACAATCATTTCATGGAATAATTCATACATGCCAATGAATATTCTGTTAGAAGCCGGGACAACGGATAAATATAATATGATGGATAAATGCACCTTGGTATTCCAATAAACACTTTAATCCGGTTTTAACGAAGAATTACCCATGGATGTTTGCAAAAGCGACAACGAACTTCATAAACATTGACGCGCTGACTGGTGTGAACAGGAGAACCTCCCGTACCAAGCGACCCGATCGGCATGCTTGGTCCGCTATAACTATCAACGCATTCAAGTTTCACCCGGGCAAAAAACCGTCTGCATTTCGGGCAGCGCCTGGGCATAACAACAGCCAAAATGATACTGACAATGACAAGAGCGGTCCACCCCGCTATTACATACCGAAAATAATCAGTATTAAACGCAAAATAAGTACCCATCATTCCCCCAAAGATCATTAATGCGATCAATGGATAAAATTTCATTTCACGTTTTTGTTTTTCCGCGATTTTAGAGATTTCGTCTGATACGTTGAGCTTAGGCGGAGGATTGTCCGGGTCTATGGTTCTATCGAAAAGGTCCTTATGATATATCAGCATCTTTATTAATTCCGGATTGAACGCCTGAAGCAGATCAACTGCCGCCCATCGAAGTCTGAGCGGCTCATCTTCTTCATCGCAAACACCGATAAGCCTTTTTAATTCCTCAGGGACTTTATCCCCGATGACTGGTAAAGCATTAACAGCAAGCAATCTAACTTCAAGGTTGCGTTCTTTGGAACATGCAACATCAAGCAGCGCGCCTGCGGCCCGTTGATTGCGCCAAGGATCATTTGTCGTTTTAAGCCATTCATAGAGTTCTTCAACATGCTTCGGAAACTCTGTCGGATCATCGGTAGCCAGTCCCGCCTTTATGGAATCGATATCATTCATAAAGCACCTCGCATAATAACAAGTTATTTCCCCATGGGCGAACAGGACGGCCGTCATCTACACACACTGGAAACGTCGTTTCATATAACGCTGAAGGCATGCCCGCCGTTGCCGGATGTTCGATATATATAATAGAGCCGGGGGTTTATAAAATCAAGCTGCTTTTACGCGAGGGGAAAGGGCAATTTAATGGAAATTTTTCCGGACTTGCCTGGAATTTGTATTTACATGACCCGCAACCTGTGTATATAAGAAGCGTCCAGTCTCTTTGACCGGACCCCCCGGGGCGCAGTTTCCTGATTATTAAAGACAGCGGCTGCTCCCTTCAACAAACTCAGCGATATTCAAGGCGGGCCATGGATAAAGACATCGAAAAGCTTATATCGAAAGCCGAAGGGAAGAAATGGTGGAATAAATTCTTCCCGCGGTCCAAACAGCATAAAAAGGCGGCAAGGCCCGAAAGACCGGCACCGACGAACGCCGAACGCTACGAGGTTTTCATGACGACCACCTATAACTCGACATTCCGGTTTCTTTCAAAGTTCTTCTATGTCGCTTCGCTTGCATTGATCCTGATAGTCCTTCTGTCGAAAGAAACCCATGACGGCTCGGAGGCATATATCTTTCTCCTTTTTTTCATGCCGCTCCCCGCGTACCTGCTGGTCAACCTGCTCCGGTACATACATTTCCTCGGTTGGAGGAAAAGGCTCCCCTTCAGGCTTGAGGGATGGGAGGACCTGGCGAACACCAATGATCTCGACAGGATTTCCTGGCGCAACAACTGTACCATTTCCATAATAATCCGGGACCCCGACCCCCTGCAGACCGATGCGATCAACGCCGCCCTTGCCATCTTTACCAGGGAGGCCGAAAAACAGATTTATACGGCCGACATGAAAGACAAAAACAGAATCAGGATTAAACCGTTTTCTTACGGATCCCTGAAGGCCGCGGGAAGCGCCAACGTAGACATAATAAGGCTGATACGGAAACTCTGCGAGGGCGATCTCTCAATGCTCGCGAGAAAATTCGAAAACTTCGAGGCGGTGAAACTCGGCATAAGCCGTGAAACATACAGCGTTCTGGAGCATGATACAGATTTTGTCGCCGACTGACGCAATCGGCCGCGGATTACACTTCGCGCATTCGGCCCGGGCCGTCCGCGGCACAGAAGGCATCAGTGAAATTTCAACTTCATGAATGGCGCGGATATATTATTTTTCCAGTTGAATCCCCAGAAAAAAATTCCTAACATACAAAGATGGGCCGTATCGTTCCTGAAACATCCAATCCGTACATCCGGTAGATTATCGCGGACAAATATTAGACTGCTCGTATAATTGCAAATGACAAAATAGAGATATGGACGCTATTTGAAGGCCGCGTCTGTTGTGTACCGGTTTCGTCCGGGGCAATTGCATATAAAGTCCCCGGCGTATCCGACGACGACGCAGGCGGTGAGGCGACATTTGCTGAGCCTGTCGAAGCAAGCCCGGGGAGCGAAGCGGCTATGCTGTGCCATGTGCCGCTGCAGGTTCTAATCTAAAATTTCAATACAGCCATAATCTGTTTCCTGAAGGAATTCATTTATTTCTTCAATATTAAATTCTTCAGGATCAAAATCATTCCCAAGCCAATCAATCATATCTTGATATTGATCATTTTTAGGATTATTTATTATTGTCAAAAGTTCAGTATAACCATAAGGTCCACCGCAATCTTCAGGGGGACAATTTCGTTTTCCGTCAATACAAATTGGATATTGATTCCCTTTTTCGCTCGGTAATATCTTTTCAAGAACAATTGTATGTTCCCAGCCGTCACCAAAATCATATTGATACATGAACCTGGCTTTTGGCACATTGCATAATGAATTTAACTTAATTTTTCTATAATCAATTATTTCTATAGATGAATCATCATCCGGTAAAGAATATGATTTTTTATTAATTACAAATTGATGCAAATGAGAATTTGTCCAACCCATAATGGTTTGTATTACTTTATGTAAATCTGTTAACTTAATATCTGAATCAACCAGGAATCTCCTCCATATTATTGGCTTAATATGATCAAGAGTGATTTTGAGTTGAAATACATCCTCAGATTTAATTTTTTTTATAGATGCCATAATTTTCCTTCACAAATTTAGTTAAAATGCAAGGGCAAATAACATTCCCCGGGCAGGCAACGTTATTCGCCCTTGTATCGTCTGCTGGTAACTTGTTGTGAAAGTACTGCGTCAGCAAGCCGTCCCATTCATTGAATTACGATCCAGAAACTCTCGATATCCCCTTTTTATGAACGGGCAAGGTCGAAACGATCAGCGTTCATCACCTTGTTCCATGCCGCCACGAAGTCCTTCACGAACTTTTCCCTGGAGTCATCAGAGGCATAGACTTCCGCAAGCGCCCGGAGTTGCGAGTTGGAACCAAAGATGAGATCGACACGGGTACCGGTCCATTTCAGCTCGCCCGTCGCGCGATCACGTCCTTCGAACACGTCCGCATCTTCCGCTGTCGGCTTCCAAATCGTACTCATGTCGAGCAGATTAACAAAGAAATCATTGGTAAGCGTCTCAGGGCGTCTGGTAAAGAAGCCGTGCCTGGTATTTCCGCAGTTGGCATTCAAGACACGCATGCCGCCGATGAGAACGGTCATTTCGGGAGAGGTCAGGGTCAGCAGCTGCGATCGATCAATCAACAGTTCTTCAGCCGTTACGGCGTATTTTGTTTTAAGGTAGTTGCGAAATCCGTCGGCACACGGTTCGAGAACGGCGAATGATCCCACATCGGTTTGCTCCTGTGATGCATCCATCCGTCCCGGTGTAAAGGGGACCTTCATCTTGCTGCCGGCATTTTTCGCCGCCTTTTCCACACCGGCGCAGCCGCCGAGAACGATCAAATCAGCAAGCGATACCTTTTTGCCTCCCGACTGCGCCTTGTTGAACTCACCGTGTATCCCTTCAAGAATCTGCAACACCTTCTTTAACTGGGCAGGCTGATTGACTTCCCAATCTTTCTGCGGAGCAAGACGGATACGTGCACCGTTCGCTCCGCCGCGTTTGTCAGATCCGCGGAAAGTCGACGCCGAAGCCCAGGCTGTGGAAACCAGTTCGGAAACCGACAGCCCGGAGGATAGAATCTTTTCCTTGAGACTCTCGATGTCCTGCGCAGTGATCAATTCGTGATTTACCGCCGGAACCGGATCCTGCCAGATCAGCTCCTCTGAGGGTACTTCCGGACCGAGATAGCGCGAACGCGGCCCCATGTCGCGGTGGGTCAACTTGAACCAGGCGCGGGCGAATGCGTCGGCGAACGCCTGCGGATCTTTGTGGAAACGACGCGATATCGGTTCATAGACAGGGTCGAATCGCAGCGACAGGTCGGCCGTGGTCATCATGGGACGGCTTTTTTTTGACGGGTTGTGGGCGTCCGGGATCATATGCTCTTCCCTGACATTTTTTGCCAACCACTGATTGGCCCCGGAAGGGCTTTTGACCAGCTCCCATTCGTAACCGAACAGCATATCGAAATAACCGTTGTCCCATTTTGTCGGTTCCGGTTTCCAGGCGCCTTCGATGCCGCTGGACGTTGCATGCTCGCCCTTTCCCGTGCCAAACCGGTTTATCCAGCCCAGCCCCTGCTCTTCGATGGGGGCGGCCTCCGGTTCCGGGCCTACCAGCTTCGGGTCCCCCGCTCCATGCGCCTTGCCGAAGGTATGTCCTCCGGCGACGAGAGCAACGGTCTCTTCATCGTTCATCCCCATGCGGGCGAATGTGACGCGGACGTCCCGGCCGGATGCCACTGGATCGGGATTGCCGTTGGGCCCTTCAGGATTCACATAGATGAGCCCCATCTGCACGGCTGCAAGCGGATTCTCAAGTTCGCGGTCACCGCTATAGCGCTTGTCGCCCAGCCAGGCATCCTCCGTTCCCCAGTAAACGTCCTCTTCGGGCTCCCAGATATCGACGCGGCCGCCGCCGAAGCCGAAGGTCTTGAAGCCCATCGACTCCAGAGCGCAGTTACCGGCCAGGATCATGAGATCAGCCCAGGATATCTTATTCCCATATTTTTTCTTTATGGGCCAGAGGAGGCGTCGCGCCTTGTCCAGGTTGACATTGTCGGGCCAGCTGTTGAGCGGCGCAAAGCGCTGGTTGCCGGTGCCGCCTCCTCCTCGGCCGTCGGATGTGCGGTACGTGCCGGCGCTGTGCCAGGCCATGCGTATCATAAGGCCTCCATAATGGCCCCAGTCGGCAGGCCACCATTCCTGCGAGTCAGTCATCAGCTTGTAAAGGTCCTTCTTCAAGGCAGCCAGGTCAAGCTTCCTGAATTCCTCGGCATAGTTGAAGCCGGCGTCCATAGGATTGGAGGCCGGTGAGTGCTGGTTAAGTATACCAAGGTTTAACTGGTTTGGCCACCAGTCACGGTTCGACGTGCCGCGAACGCCGGCGCCTTTACTCATTGCGCCCGTTACCGGGCATTTGTTTTCTTTATTCTTGTCGCCCATAAGTGTCCCCCTGTAATAATTTTGTGAAAGAATCACCCCGTCTGAATTTAACCCTTTAGGCCAAGTAATGTTAAATCAAAAATTAAGCCTTTTTAATATTCTTTTTGCATTTTTCACACACGCCATGTTAGACGAAGAAATTGGGCGATCTTTATAGAAATATTTTTATAGCTTATAAAACATCCAATCCGGCATATATTTTAAAAATATTGCAATTATGGCCCACCTTTTAGTGATGTATGCTTTATCTCTTTTCTTTTTTATTACGGAAAATATTTGCCGTGCAGCAATTGTTGGAGGCATAACCCAGAATAATCCTTCTCCTTTTGCCATATCAGTATCAACAAAACCTGGTTTTATATCCGTAATGTATATTTGCAGTTTTGCTTTTTTTATTTTGCTTCTAATTCCTTCCATATAATTTGAAATAAAAGCTTTTGATGCATCATATGCTGGCGCAACTGGATCTCCTCTTAACGCTCCTATTGATGATATACCGACAATATGGCCTTTGCCTTTTTTTAAAAAATATTTAACAGCAATATTTAATGTCTTAGTAAATCCAAGAACATTTACATCTATTGTTTCTTTTTCTTTCTGCCAATCTAATTCTTCATTAAGATGTCCTATTCCGGAAGAAATAATTAATAAATCGATTCCTTCTAATTCAATAATTAATTCATTTATGTTTTTTTCAATTTCATCGAGTTTTGAAATATCAATATATTTTACGAATGAAAGATTTGGTAATTCCTGCTGTAATTTTTTTAATAAATTAACTCTACGTGCCGCAAGGCCAACAATATAATTTTCTTTGGATAATATTTTTGCGAGTTCCATTCCAATTCCGGAACTTGCTCCTATGATTATTGCTTTTTTCATTAAATTATTTTTCCTTAACAAAAAGTTCGCCAAATTTTTTCGTCTAACTACTTCATGTCCGCATTGCGTCATTGCATCTGATTGAGGCTGATGGACGAATTGCGGATATAAATTGATATTGAGCGATAAAGCGTATTGCGTATAAGAGATTATTGATTCCACGGAAAGTCAATCTTAAAACACACCATTATAGAATTCATCTAAGGGGCTTTTTATATTAATGAGTTCTTTATTGCCTGCGTGAGTGTAAATTTCAGTCGTCCCGCAGTTCGCGTGGCCCGGCGGTCCGATATCATCATTGAACGGACTAAAATAAGCCCTCAATGGTTTATCGGCATCCCCAGTAGATATCAACGATCCGCGGGCTGAAAATGAAAAAAAATTTTTAGCGGAATGGAAGCCGGAACCCGGTCTCTTCCTCCTTTCTTCCTCCTATGTTGCTCCTATGTACCTCCTTTGTCGGTCTTTGTCATAAAACCTTATTTTTTTTTAAAATACGCAGCGGACCCGATCATCGCCTTCAGATTCATGCATTTCCGCAAAAGGACACGTTGAATTCCGCTTCCGGAATTATAATTGCCAAATTTATAACGGCATGAAAACCTGCTCCATCATCGACTCCCGGGTGGGCGGATTGCCGCCTGCATTAAATTCGTAATTTTCCAGTTCGCCGCAGGGGCCTGGAGAGGAAAAAGTTCGCGGACGCGGCGAAGCTCGAAATGAAAAGGCTCAAGGCCGAAATCAAATCTAAAAAAAACAGCATGCCATGAATGACGTGAAAAGGCTTGCGCTTGCGGCCATTCTATCCGGCGCGACCGCGCTGGTCCTTAATATCTGCGTGATACTCGTTTCATCCGGAATATTCGACGCCTCGCTGATGATAAGGATGTCCCCAACCGAAACCGTGCCCATGCCCCTCATGAACATGATTCCGGAGAGCTTCGCGGCCTCGGCGGTCGCCGCTGTCCTTCTTTTCGCCATATCCAGGCTGACAGCCAGGCCTTTCGTTTTCTTCATACCGGTCGTCGCGGCAATCACGGTTGTTTCCCTTTACGGGCCGATAAACGACGGCTCTGACCCCGCGACTAAAATCGCCCTGTCCCTCACCCATATCAACATCGCTGACTCGATCATCGCCTTCAACCTGATTCTTTTCCGTAAAAAGTCTTCGTGATTTCCGTTTCCGGAATTATTATTGCTAAATTTCGAACGGCCTGAAAACCTGCTTCATCATTAACGCGGGGTGGGCGGATTGCCGCTGGCATTAAAATTCATCATTTTCCAGTTCCTCGTAGTGGCTCCGTTCGCCGCCGGGGGCCTGGCGCGAAAAAGATTCGCTGACGCGGAGGGCGCCTCGCGGAAGCTCGTCATGGGGAACCTGGTGTTCCTGGAGCCGGTCATAGTCCTCTGGACCATATGGGGACTGCGCCTTGACCCGGGCCACCTGCTCCTCCCGGCCGCGGGGATCTGCATCCTGCTGGCCAGCATCGCGCTCGGGGCCCTCTTCTCCCGCCTGCTCGGG
This sequence comes from Spirochaetota bacterium, assembly GCA_025457915.1. Taxonomy (GTDB): domain Bacteria; phylum Spirochaetota; class UBA4802; order UBA4802; family UBA5550; genus JALOTL01. Next base: position 42,043 of record JALOTL010000017.1, read on the forward strand.
CTCAGGGACAGGCGGGGTCCGGCATACATCGTGAGCTCGTCCCTGTCCAACTGCGGTTTCACAATGGGGGGGTTCATGGCATACCTCTTCCTCGGGGAAACCGGCCTCGGGCTGTCGTTCATATACACGCTTTTCTACATGCCGTTCGTCTTCATCGTCGTGTTCCCGTACGCGAGGATGGCGTCCACCGGGAAATACAGGCTTTCATCGCTGAGGGAGATTTTAGGGCTCCAGAACATGCCCCTGTACGCGATGGCGGCGGCAGCCGCGCTCCAGGCCGCGGGCGTGCCCAGGCCGGAGATCGCCTTCCCCGTCGACCCCGTGATCATGGCATCGATAGTGGTTTATTATTTTTCACTCGGATTGAACTTCAGGATGGGCGACGTGAAGAAAAACGCGGCCTGCCATGCCGCCCTCGGTCTGACGAAATTCGTCGTAGTCCCGGCCGCGGTGTTTGCCGCGCTGACGCCCCTCGGGCTGGACCCCGCGGCCAGGGCGGTCATTGTGATCGAGTCTTTCATGCCCGTGGCTATATATTCCGTCGTGACCTCCGTGGTCTTCGACCTGGACTCGAATTTTTCATCCAGCCTCTTCGTGGTCAACACCGCGCTCTTCCTGTGCGCCGTGCTCCCGGCGCTTTACCTGCTGAGGTCCTTTCTGTTAATCTGACTCTTCAAGTGCTCGAACACGGCCTCCGCCATCAGCCTGTATCCCTCGACGGTCGGGTGCACCAGGTCGTCCTGGACGAGGTCTTTCCAGTTAATCCCCTCGCCCGCCCTTTTCCTCCAGTACTCGTGGACCCTCGCCAGCGGGACGCCCTCCCCCTCGGAAATTTCTTCAAGCTTCGAATAAAAGGAATCCACGAGCGCGCTCTCCCTTTCACTGAAAAATATCGGGACGGACGTTATCAGCAGGATTTCGGCGCGGGTGTCGCTCCTGATCGAATCGACCATCATGCCTATGTTGCCCTTGAACCTTTCCGCCGGGTAGCCCGTGTAGGCGTCGTTCAGGGCAAACTGTATGAAGACGAGGTCCGGGTCTTCGTCGAGGACGTCGGGCCCCAGCCTGTGGAGCCCCCCTTCCGACGTGTCACCGGGTATCCCCCTGTTAACCATATTCAGGGCCCTGTTCCCGTATCTCGCCGTTATCATTTCGGAAACGAAATCAATGTATCCCTTCCTGGCCATCCATCCCTGCGTGAGGGAATCGCCTAAAGCGACGATCTTTACCGTGTCGCCCTTTTCCAGCATGGATATGGTTCTTTTCAGCATGCTTTTTTGCCCTTTTGAAATTCAGGTATTTTTTATATAAACATTATTAAATACTTTGTGTTATGTGCATCCAAAAAAATCAGGAGTTTTCATGATAATACTGATCATAACTCCTGATTTTACCGGATATCCGGCACACAAGGGAACATGCTATTATAATTAATAGCTGTTCCCTTATATATTATAAAAAAAGTATATATTTTTTACTTTTTTTTATTAAAAATATAATATTAATATTGATTTTAAAAAATCCTGATTTATTATCACTCTATAAGAGTTTATCAAACCATTCTGGCAGGCGCATATGAAGATTGATATTACCATACTGGGCCTTTTGATGGATGAAAACCTCTACGGTTACGAAATCAAAAAAAAGATCGTTGAAAGGCTTGAGGATTACGTGGACATCAAGTTCGGCTCGATCTACTATGCGATCAAAAAGGCCGTCGACAACGGATGGGTAAAGCGGGTCGGCACTGAAAAGGAGAGCGGCAACCCCGAAAGATATGTCTATGAAATACTCCCTTCCGGAAGGAAGCACTACAAGAAGCTTCTCAAGCAGTATTTCGACACGCACCTGATACACTTCGACATAGACATCGTTCTGATGTTCTACAAGTATCTGTCGGACGAACAGAGGGAGCAGTTCATAGAAGAAAGGATGTCGCTCATCAAGAACAAGCTTGATACGATAAAGAACAAGATCGAGGAAGAGAAAAAAATCCCCGAGGAAAAATCGAACTCCAGGATCTTTTCCTATCTGGAACAGCACCTCAGGGCCGAGATGTCCTGGCTGAAATCCCTTAACCAGTGAGGATCAGAATCCCTGCAGGAGGTCCTTTATAAATTCGCTGTCCTTGCCCTTGCAGGCGTCCTCCACCGCCATCTGAAGGGTCTTGAGGTCCTTCAAGGCCCTCTGCGATTGGGGGGCTTTCTTCTCCCCCGAAATCTCCTCTGTGACCGAACGGTCGATGATCGATTTGTTGATGCTCTCTATCTTCACCAGGTTGTAGTAATGCCTTTTCGCGAGCGACATGGCTATCCCGCTCATCATGTCGCTGCTTTTCACGGCCCCGTCTGAAAGATCGGCCTTCCCGATCTTCGCGACGGTGACGTTGTTCCTCGCGATAAGCGTCGCTGACCTTTTCTCGCCGAGCAGGAGCGCCATTTCCCCGATAACCGTGCCTGGCTCCTCGATCCCCGCGACCCTGTTGCCGCGGATGTGCACGTCGATGGCCCCGTTCTTGAGGATGAACATCTCGCCGCCCATCGTGTCCTCCTCGCAGATCACGTCTCCCCTCTGGTATTCCACTTCCTTCCCTGAAACCGAGACGCCGGCGTCGAGGCGCACGGGCTCGGCCGACTTGAAATACGCCTCGCCCTTCTTGTACGTCAGGCTGGTTTCATGGTCCTTTATGAGGTTTTTCAGCCATGGAAATTTCCTCTTGTCGTATTCCTTCTGGAGCCTGTCCACTATCCTGTAAAACTCGACCGCGTATTCCTTCAGTTTGTTTTCATCGCCGGATATCAGCTGGATGTTTTTTTTGATGATGTTGTTCGTAAGCTGCACCTGCTTCGCGAGCACCATGGAGACGTTCAGCGCGAAGGAAAACGTCCTCATCCCCTCCCTGAACTTGTCGATTCCAATCTTCTTGAGGCTCGCCCCGGCTCCGGCCACCGCGGTCTCCACCCTGTCGATTTCGGTGTTCAGGAAATGCCTCATTAGGACCTCGGTCGCGCCGAGGATAAGGCTCTTGCCGGTGATTGCGTACTTGTCCGTGTTGGAAACGTAGAAATAGACCGAGCCCTCTCCCAGAAGGAAGACGGAATCCGGTTTCGCGGCCGTGTTATAGAGTTTTATATAGTTTTCGCTCATCTGGGGGATCGCGATACCGTCCCGGAATCAGGTCAGCATCTTGTTAATTTTATCGAGCAGATGTTTTTTTTCGAACGGCTTTGTCACGAATGCCTGGGCTTTTATTTCAAGGTCATTCATCTTGATGGTCTTTTCATTGAGGGCGGAAACGACCACGATCCTGGCCTTCGGATCGAAATCCTTTATCTCTTTTACGGCCTTTAGCCCGTCCTTACCGCCCATGGTGATGTCCATCGTGACAAAATCCGGCTTGAGCTCCTTGTACGATTCGATCCCGTCGGTGCCAGATTCGGCCTCGGCCACGATTTCATGGCCCCCGCTTTCAAGGGTTTCCCTGATGATTTTTCTCATGAATTTAGAATCGTCGACAATGAGTCCGCGAGCCATTAATTTCACCCTTTTTATTTTTAAACATGGTAACAGATTCAGTTTGACATATCAACCATTTTTATTATGGGTATCTCTAAAAAATCAGGAGTTTCCCTGATATTATCAATCAAAACTCCTGATTTTATCAGATATAAATCCCACAAGGGAACATCGGGCAGCAGTAGTTTGCGGATGCCGATTTAATATGGATGTTTAATAAAATTCGGCAAAAATACAATTTATAAAGGTTCCCTTATTTTTTTTCCCATATCATGAAGCATTGAAAAACGGCATGGCTGAAAAAAGCGATTTATCATTCATAGACAGGATACGGAAAAGCGTTGGAAGGGCTGTAAACCGGTACGGCCTGATCGGCGCCGGCGACAGGATCGCCGTGGCAATTTCCGGCGGAAAGGATTCCCTCGTCATGCTCGAGGCGCTGGCGCTCAGGAAAAAACACATACCCATTCATTACGACCTTTTCGCAATCCACGTTAAAATCGACAGCGTGCCGTACGAGATAGACAGGGCATATTACGAAAAATTCTGCTCGGACCTGGGAATCCCGTTCCATTTCCGGACGGTCTCCCTCGGCCTTGATGATCCGAAAAAATCGGTTTGCTTCCTCTGTTCCTGGACGAGGAGGAGGGAGCTGTTCACCGTTTCTTCAGAGCTCGGCTGCAACAGGCTCGCCCTCGGCCATCACATGGACGACGCGGTCGAGACCCTTTTAATGAACATGACCTTTAACGGGGCCATAAGCTCCATGCCCGCGAGGCTCTCCATGTTCGACGGCGAGATAGACATCATCAGGCCGCTCATCCTGCTGACCGACAGGGAGCTCCTCAGGTACTCCGGGATACGCCGTTTTCCCGAACAGAAGGCGGTCTGCCCTTACGGAAAAAACAACAAACGGGCTGACATAAAAAACATCGTCTCCGAATTACAGAAGCTCAACAGGAAGGCCAAAAAAAACATGTTCGCATCCATGTCAAACATACACAAGGACTACCTGCCATGACGAAAGAAACGCGTTCCGTTCAGCCCGGTGGCGAATACCTCGCGAGCTCATTCATCATGGACTTCGACGATCCAGTAGTTTCCGGGTACGCTTCCGCAGCGTGCGAAGGTGCCGCGGGCCAGGTTGAAAAGGCCGTCAGGCTCTACTACGCGGTCCGCGACCCCGTCATATACGATCCGTACACGCCCTTCTACAGGCCGGAACACTACCGCGCCAGCCTCACGCTGAAAAAAGGAAGGGGGTTCTGCGTCACAAAGGCGGCCCTCCTGTGCGCCCTGGGCAGGGCGGCAGGGATACCTTCGCGCGTGGGCTTCGCGACCGTGAAGAACCACTTCACCTCGTCAAGGCTCAGGGATCTGCTGGGATCGGACCTTTTCGCGTACCACGGGTTCACTGAATTTTTCCTGGAGGGCATATGGGTGAAGGCGACCCCCGCGTTCAATTCCGCTCTCTGCGAAAAATTCGGGGCGGGCCCTCTTGAATTCGACGGGAGGGGGGATTCGATCTTCCAGGAATACGCTTCCGGGGGAAAAAAATTCATGGAATACGTGGAATACCACGGCTCATTCGCGGACGTTCCGGTGGATATAATCGTAGAGGCGTGGAAAAAAACTTACGGAAGCGGCCGCATCGACGCATGGATAAAACATCTGGAATCCGGCGCCGGGGCAGGCGAAGAATTTTAAGAAAATGCCGCTCCGGGCGGCCTGACCCGCATCAGTCTGCCACCGTCACCCTGACGTCGCCGTCAACGATGTCGGCCGTCGCCTTACCGCCGCCGCTCAGCCTGCCGAACAGCACCTCATCCACGAAAAAATTCCTGATTTTTTCCTGTATCAGCCTGGCGATCTCCCTGGCGCCGAACTCGGGCGAATATCCCTTCTCGGCGAGCCATCTGCAGCAGCCGTCCGTAACCTCAAGGGTGATGTTTTTCGCCGCCAGCAGCGCCCGGAACTCGTCCATGTTCTTCCTGACGATCTGAAGAACTATGTCCCCGTCAAGGTGCCTGAATGACACGATGGAGTCCAGCCTGTTCCTGAATTCGGGCGAAAAAATCCTGTCGACCGCGCTGGTGACCGCGTCCTCCCTGACGATCCTTTCCTCGAAGCCCATCTGCTTCTTCCCTATCTCCCTCGCTCCGGCGTTTGAGGTCATGATGAGTATGACGTTGCGGAAGTCGGCCTTCTTGCCGTTGTTGTCCGTAAGGGTGGCGTAATCCATAACTTGAAGAAGCGCGTTAAAAATGTCCTGGTGCGCCTTTTCTATCTCGTCGAGAAGGAGGACCGAGTAAGGGGTTTTCCTGATTTCCTCCGTCAGAAGGCCGCCTTCCTCGTAGCCGACGTATCCCGGGGGGGCCCCGACCAGCCTGGAGACAGTGTGCTTTTCCTGGTATTCGCTCATGTCGAACCTTATGAGCTTCACGCCGAGCACCAGTGCGAGCTGTCGCGCCAGCTCGGTCTTGCCTACGCCGGTCGGCCCGACGAAAAGAAACGTCGCCACGGGCTTGTCCGGGTTGCCGAAACCCGCCCTGCTCCTTTTAATCGCGCCGGACACGAGATCTATGGCCTGGTCCTGTCCGAATATCACGGCCTTGAGCTCGGCTGATATGTCCTTGAGCTTCGACATCTCGGACGAGGAAACGCTCTTCTCGGGGATCCTGGCCATCTTTGCGACCACCGCCTCTATCTCCCTCTCGGTGATGGTGATGACAGATTCATCGCCGTCCCTTGTTATCCTTGCGTAGGCACCGGCCTCGTCGATCACGTCTATCGCCTTGTCAGGGAGGTGCCTGTCGTTTATGTATTTTGCCGACAGCTCCGCCGCGGACTTGAGCGCCTCCGCGGTGTAGCTTATGTTGTGGTGGGTTTCATACTTGTCCTTGAGGCCCTCGAGTATCCTGACGGTCTCGTCCGTGTTCGGCTCCTGGATCTCGATCTTCTGGAACCTTCTCGACAGCGCCCTGTCCTTGTCGAAGTATTTCTTGTATTCCTCGTAAGTCGTGGACCCTATGCACTTCAGGCCGGCGGAGGTGAGGGCCGGTTTTAGCATGTTCGACGCGTCCATCGATCCGCCGGATACGGCCCCCGCGCCCACCACGTTGTGTATCTCGTCTATGAACAGTATGACGTTTTCCATCTTCTGGAGCTCGCCCAGGACCCTCTTCATCCTCTCCTCGAAGTCGCCCCTGAACCTGGTGCCCGCCAGCATCGCCCCCATGTCGAGGGAGTATATCTTGACGTCCCTGAGGGGTTTGGGCACCTTCCCCTCGGCGATGAGCTGGGCCAGCCCCTCGGTTATCGCGGTCTTGCCTACTCCCGGGTCGCCGACGTGGATCGGGTTGTTCTTTATCCTCCTGCAGAGGACCTGGATGGTCCTTTCCAGTATGTCCTCCCTTCCTATGAGGGGGTCGAGTTTTCCGGACCTTGCCTTTTCCACGAGTTCGGTCGTGAATGATTCCAGTATCTTCGCGCCCTTTTCCTTTTTCTCTTCGCCTTCGATTTCCCCTTCGGGGACCTGGCCGCCGTCCGGATACTGGGGGACGCCGTGCGATATGTAATCAAGAAGGGTGAGCTTCGTTATCCCCTCGTTCTGCAAAAAGTACGCAGCGAAGGACTCCTTCTCGTCGAAAATCGCCGCCATCACGTCGCCCAGCTCGAGCTCGTTCTTCTGCGCGGTCGTGGTGTGCCATATGGCCCTCTCCATGACGCTCCTGAATCCCTCGGACTGGACCGGCTCTTCGTTTTCATCAAGGGCCGGGACCTTCGTGCTGAAAAAATCCTCGATGGTCCGCTTGAGGCTGGAGACGTCGCCCCCGCTGCCCTCGATTATGCTTTTCCCGGAATCATAGTACAGTGAGGCGTACAGTATGTGCTCCGGCAGGAGAAACTCGTGTTTCCTGTTGTGGGCCTCGCTGAAAGCCGACATTAAAATGCTGTTAAGCTCGCTGTTTATTTCCATTTATATGAATCCTCATGCTTCTTCGTATGAACACTTCAGGGGAAACTCCCTCGACCTGGCCAGTTCGTGGACCTGGTTTACCTTCGTCACGGCTATATCGTAGGTGTAGACCCCGCAGACGCCCGCGCCCTTTTTATGGACGTCGAGCATTATCTTCGTCGCCCTGGCCGCGGGCATCCGGAATATCTGCACCAGTACCTCCACGACGAAATCCATAGTCGTGTAGTGGTCGTTGTGCAGGATAACCCTGAACATCTTCGGCTCGTCGAGCTTTTTTTCGGTGCGGACGTCAAAGTCGCTTCCGAACTCATTTCCGCCGTCGCGGCCCACGGGCATTTCACGGCCTCCTGCAGTCTTTTATACTTCCGGATCCGGAACCGGAATGTCCTTATTAATATTAATCATAACCGCCGGTTTTATCAACTACTCCGGACCGGTTTCTCCTTCCGCCTCTTCCAGGTGCAGAATATTCAACCGGCCGGCCTTCATCAATGATTTTTTATCATCACGAGAGGGTATGAATGTACGCGGTTATCCCGTCAAGTATCATCTGCACCCCGATGCTCGCGACCAGGAGGCCCGTTATTCTTATCAGGGCGCTCATGAAGTGGTGCCTGTCAAGGGCCCTCCCTATGCGGCTGGAAGCGATCATCAAAACCAGGTTTATCAGTATGGAAATCACTATCGCCAGCAGCGTGACCGCCAGGCCGTATCTGAATGGAAACGTGACCGATGCCGTGATGGCCGCAGGTCCGGCGATGAGGGGCGACGCGAGGGGGACCACGGAAATGTCGTCGAGTTTCTGCCCGTGGTCCATCTCGAAAAAAAGCCCCTTTTCAACGGCCTGGTACCCCCTGAAAAAAAGTATAGCCCCGCCGCAGATCTGGAACGCGTGTATCTGGATATGGAAGAGCTGCGTCAGAAGGGCGTTCCCCGCAAGGGCGAAGGCGACCAGTATGAATACAGCCACGAGGGACGCCTTGACCGACACCCGTCCGAGGTCCCTGAAGCCGCCCTCGGACGACATGGCCCCGAGCACGACGATCTTGCTCACGGGATTGATGAAAGCGAGAAAGGCGATCACGCAGTCCGCCAGCCTTCCGGCGTCAGACAGATCGAACATCAATCCACCTCCCTTCTTCCCAGTCGTATTTTTCATTGGGGCGGAACCCGTTCTTGTATGACATCCTTCCGCACTCTTCAATATAGTATCCCAGGTAATAATAGTCAAGCCCGAGGGACGCCGCGTGCTCGATTTCCCTAATCACGCTGAACGTGCCGAGCCTTAGGCCCGCGACCGAGGTCTTGAACACGAAGTACACCGAGCTGAGGGAACGGCTCGACATGTCCAGGAATCCGCACCCCACAAGCTCTCCCGCGAGATAGTATTCCGACTGCAGGCTCGGGCATGAACGCGCGTAGAAGGTGGAGATGAAATCGGCCTTTTCGGAGCATTTCCCGAACCTGTTCATTGAATGGTCGCGGTACACCTCGTATACCTCGTCCCTGTAATCGAGCGGGCCGAACCTGACCTCGACCTCCCCGGCCTTCCTCGCGATCCTCCTCTGGCCCTTGGCCGGGACGAATTCCTTCACGGGGACCCTGATCGGGACGCAGGAGCTGCAGCCGTCGCAGCTGGGGGCGAAGTAATATATGCCGAACTTCCTCCAGCCCCTTTCCAGCAGGAATTCGAGCTCCCCGGCGCTTACTTCCTCGGCGAAAAAGTACTCAAAGCGCCACATCCTCTCCGGGATGTATTCGCAGGGCCTTTCCATGCTGACGAGCGGTTTCTGAAGAAGAATCATTTGCGGACCGATATTTTTATTTACAAAACCCGAAAGGGTATACTATAATGCGCCATCATATCAACGTCCTTTTTTTAACGGCGGAATCCCGGGGCCGGCCGCCCGGAATCTAAAAAAATAATATACCGTGGCGCCATTTTCAAGGATTAAAAAAAAGCAGTGGAAAAAATTGTAATCGACAACCTGAGGAAGTCCTTCGGCGATAAAACGGTCCTGGACGGAATCAACCTGACCGTGAACGACGGCGAGATCCTCTGTATTATCGGCATAAGCGGCGTGGGGAAATCGGTCATACTGAAAAACCTGATCGGCATACTGGAGCCCGATTCCGGCGGCATCTACGTGGACGGCGACTGCTACACGGACGCGGGGGAAGAGGCAAAAAGAAAAATCCTCGCGAAATACGGGATACTCTTCCAGGGCGCGGCCCTTTTCGATTCCATGAACATCTATGACAACGTTGCCTTCGGGCTCAGGAGAACCGGCGTGGGCGAGGACGAAATCAAAACAATAGTCCCGGACATGCTGGAGCATGTGGGACTGAAAAACGTCGAGGAGAAAAGGCCCTCCGAGATCTCCGGGGGCATGCAGAAAAGGGTCGGCCTCGCCAGGTCCATAGCGGTAAAGCCGGAAATAATGCTGTATGACGAACCGACTACCGGGGTCGACCCGATCACCGGCGGGGCCGTGGACAGGCTGATCATGAAAATGCGGGAGGATTACGGGATAACATCCATCGTCGTCACGCATGACATGAAATCGGCGGTCAGGATCGCCGACAGGATAGCAATGATAAACAAAGGAAAAATCATTTTCGACGCAGGCCCGGAGGAATTCAGCCGCACCGACAATCCTTACGTGAGGCAGTTCGTCGAGGGAAGGGCTCATGGTCCGATCGCGGTTATTTGAAAAAGCGGCGCTGGCGGCGCTGGCAATTCTGTTATTATTTTCATGCAGGAAAATGTCCGATACGCAGGGTAAAATCAATTTCAAAGAACACGGCTGGCTTTCCGGCAAAAGGGTCTTCCTTGATCCCGGGCACGGCGGCCTGGGGAAAAGAGACCCGTTCAGGATGGGTCCGGGCGGCATAACCGAGGAGGATGTGAACCTCGAGGTTTCCCTTATGCTCGCGGACATGCTGAAAAAGTCCGGCGCGGCCGTGGGGATGAGCAGGACCGGGGACACGGACGTTCCGCTGGATAAAAGGATAAAGCTCGCCGCGGAATTCGGGCCCGACATACTCGTCAGCCTTCACCATAACGGCTCGATCAGGAGGGCCGATGGCGTGAATTATCCCTGCGTCATGTTCTGGGGCAGCAGGCACGTCAACCCGGCATCGCATGACCTGGCCGGGCTGGTCCTGTCCGAGATCCGGAGGATCATGGACCCGGCGGGGCACGTCATTTCCGATTTTTCCGTTTTCGGCGAAACGGGCACGGCCATTCTCAGGGAGACGAGGTATCTCTGCCCGGGGGTTCTCGGCGAGCCCGGGTTCTATTCCGATGAAAGGATGTCGGCGCACCTGAGGGACAGGCAATATCTCATAACCGAGGCCGAGGCGTACTTCGCGGCGATATCCAGATACTTCGAATGGGGCGTCCCTTCCGCCGAAGCGGTCTTTTCATGCCCTGTCACGGTAAATAAAAAAATGGAGGGGCGGATTGACGAACCCTCACCGGTGATAGCGGTAAAAATCAAAAGCGGCAACAGGAAGCCCGGCATCAGTCCCGGCACGCTCAGGGGAACGCTGGACGGGATTCCGGTAAAATTCAGCAGGATCGGGGACGATATCTACCGGGTGAATTACGGTAAAAGGATTTATCCCGGCATACACAGGCTGCGGTTCCAGTTCAGAAATCTCCGCGGCCAGAGCAGCATGGTGCTTTCCGCCGTATTCACGCTCGATCCCGCCGCCGGGGACTACGCGGACCTCGTTAAAAACGGCAGGAGGCTCCTCGCGGGGGGTTCGTCCGAGGGATTGAAGATGCTCCTTTCGGCCCATTCAATGGCCCCGACCGACCCGACGGCGGACGAATTGATCTGTCTCATCTCCAGGGGATTCAGGATGATCGGGGAACACGCCGCGGCCGATTACCATCTCAAAAGGCTGCAATACTTCTTTCCGGACAGCCCGCGATCGAAATCACTGGACAGGGGCGGTTACGGCGGATACAGGTACCCGGTAGACCATTACGGAATGCCCGCGGCAATTAAAACCGACCCGGGCGTCCGCACAGGAAAAAAACCTGAAAAAAAAGAACGCCCGGAGAAAAAACCGGGCAGGAGGGGCTGCTGCGGTCCCTGCGACGACCCCTGCATTTAGGCTTGATATCAAATTTAAATTAACGGAGGATTACCGTTATGATGGCAGGTACGGGAAAAGAAAATCTCATCAACCAGTTGAAGGGCGCGAAAGAATCAGGCGGCCTGAAAAAATACGTCTCGTTTCTCGCGCTCGCGATATTTGCGCTTCTTGTCGGCTGCGGCACGTTCTTCACGGTCGGCGCCGGGGTGGTGGGCGTAACATTCAATACCATTACAGGCAGCACCGCGGCATTCTCGCAGGGGACTTATTTTAAAATCCCCTTCGTGGAGTCGGTCGTGAAATTCGACGTCAAGACCCAGAGGGAGGACATCAAGGCAGACTCGGCCTCGAAGGACCTGCAGAAGGTGCACGTCCACGTCGTCATCAACTATCACCTGGACTATAAAAAAGTCAACGACCTGTACGTCAAGGTGGGGAGGGACTTCGTCGAAAAGATCATCCATCCCGCCGTGAATGAAAGCGTAAAGGCATCGACCGCCCAGTTCCCCGTGGAGGAGATCATAGTCAAGAGGGAAAGCGTGAAGGAGATGATTGAAAACGTCCTGAAGGAAAGGCTGGCGAAGTATCACATCATTCTCGAATCCATCAACCTGGTGAACATCTCCTTCGACGAAGAATTCAACAAGGTGGTCGAGCAGAAGCAGATCGAGGAGCAGAAGATAAAAACCGCCGAATACAGGAAAAAGCAGGCCGAACAGAACAAGCTTACCGCCATCCTGGAGGCCGAGGCGGAGGCCAAAAAACAGGACCTTCTCCGCCAGACGATAAGCAAGGACACCATAATGATGAAGTGGATTGAAAAATGGAACGGTCAGCTCCCAACGTACATGATGGGTGAAAATGCCATGATCATGGTCCCGGGAAAAGGAAAATGAACATGACCTACAGGCACAATTCGGGAACATTCGTCGGAAGGGGCGGATGCGAGATATTCTTCCAGAGCTGGAGCGCGCAGTCCCCCCGCGGCGCGATAGTCCTGGTGCACGGAGTCGGCGAGCATTCAGGCAGGTACGGCAACATAATCGGTAGGCTCGACGGAAAAAAAATTTCGGTCTATGCCCACGACCACAGGGGACACGGCAAATCAGGGGGAAAGAGGGGCCATATAGACTCGATTGAAGACTACATATACGATCTGAAGACCTTCGTCGATTACATAAGGGACCAGAACAAAAAAATCCCCATGGTCCTTTTCGGCCACAGCATGGGAGGATTAATCGCCCTGAAATACGCGCTGACCTATCCGGAAGACATGGACGCGCTGGTCCTGTCTTCGCCGGGCCTCATCCCGGCGTTCAGGGTCCCGTCCTGGAAATCCGCGCTCGGCAGGATGCTGTCCAGGTTCATACCGGACCTGCAGATGCCTTCAGGGATCAATCCCGGCCATGTTTCAAGGGATGAAAATGTCGTCAGGGCCTACGTGGAAGATCCCATGGTGCATGACATGGTCACGGCGCGATGGTTTACGGAAATCACCTCGGCTGCCGGCGAATGCCTGGAAAGGGCCGGCGAGCTGACCATGCCGCTTCTCGTATTTCACGGGAAGGACGATAAAATTGTCGACTTCAGCGGCAGCGTGAGGGTATTCGAAAGCTCCCGGTCGAAAAACAAGGAGCTCCGGATGTTCGAGGGGCTCTACCACGAAACCATGAACGAGCCTGAACCGGACAGAAAAAAGGTGCTCGATTACGTCGAGGGGTGGCTGATGAAAAAAGTATTCAGCCCAAAAAAATCCCCGGCACAAAAAAGGAAGCCGGCCCCGGTAAAGAAAAAGAAACGAAAAGCTTGAACACCAGACCATAAAAAAACCGGCCCGGGCCGGTTTTTTTTATTACCCTGGTTCTTCAATCAATCAATCGCGGCCTTCCGGCAGGCGGGATAAATTCAAGTATCGCATAACTTTAATTGAAACAAATGTTACGGCCGTGTAAATTTACAATAAACGTTATGTGATATATATCCTGCCGGCCCCGGTTCCGATTGTTACGCAAAGGTTAAATTGTCCCGTTTTCAGCGCAGCATGCGCTTCATTAATTTGACAGCGGACACTCCTGTTGTTTTATTGTACGTGATTACGAAACAATTGGAGGTTCGTCATGATAAATTATTCCGATACGGTATGGATGCTGATTGCCACGGCGCTGGTCATGGTAATGACGCCGACCCTCGCCTTCTTCTACGGCGGGCTTGTCAGGAAAAAAAACATTCTCTCGGTTCTCATGCAGACGATGACGATACTTGCCGTGATATCCCTTCAATGGATATTGTTCGGCTACAGCCTGGCCTTCGGGCCGGACAGGTGGGGATTGATCGGAGGCCTTGAATATGTAGGCCTCAGCGGCGTGGGAATGACCCCGATCGAGGGCCAGACCATCCCGCACCAGCTCTTCATGATGTTCCAGATGATGTTCGCCGTCATAACGCCGGCGCTGATCATCGGCGCGTACGCGGAGAGGATTAAATTCTCGGGGTTTGTCCTCTTCACCGTCCTCTGGACCACTCTGATTTATGACCCGATGGCCCACTGGGTATGGGCCAAGAACGGCTGGCTCGCCGATCTCGGCGCGCTGGACTTTGCCGGCGGAACGGTGATACATATAACGGCGGGCATGTCAGCGCTCGTAATGGCCCTCATGCTCGGCAGGAGGACCGGAATTGAAACCGGGAGGGCGCCCCACAACCTGCCGTTCGCGGTACTGGGAGCTGGATTTCTCTGGTTCGGGTGGTTCGGTTTCAACGCCGGGAGCGCGCTGACCGCGGGACCGCTTACCGTATCCGCGTTCCTGAACACCAACACGGCGGCCGCAGCCGCGGCGGTAACCTGGATGGTACTCGACAAGATTTTCAACAAAATCCCGACCGTGCTCGGAGCGATTACCGGCCTTGTCGGAGGGCTTGTCGCCATAACCCCGGCAGCGGGATACGTCACGCCGATGGCGTCGATCGCGATAGGCGCGGGCGGCAGCATATTCGGGTTCATATTCGTGACCAAGGTTAAGCCCGCCTTCGGGTACGACGACTCGCTCGACGTGTTCGGCGTCCACGGCATCTGCGGGATTTTCGGCGCCCTTGCGACCGGGCTGTTCGCGACAAAAGCGATAAACGCCGCCGGCTCCGACGGCCTCTTTTACGGCAATCCGAAACAGCTGGCCGTCCAGGCCCTCACTGTGGCAGTCGCAATGGTATTTTCCACGGTCGGGACCTTCGTGCTGTTCAAGATCGTAGACCTGGTAACGGGCCTCAGGGTAAATGAGAAAGACGAATACATGGGACTCGACCTTAGCCAGCACCACGAGTCCGGGTACACATTAATAGACTGATTGGAGGAGAATATGAAATACGTAATAGCCGTGATAAGGCCCGACAGGCTCGAGGCCGTAAAGACCGAGCTTGAAGCGGAAGAAGTCCATCTCATGACCGTAACCGAGGTTCTCGGGTGCGGGAGGCAGAAGGGAGTGACCGAGGTTTACAGGGGCGTGAAGGAGGTCAGCAATCTGCTCCGCAAGATAAAGCTGGAAATAGCCGTGAACGATATTTTTCTTGAACGGACAGTAAATGCCATAGTCAGGGGAGCAAGGGAGGGCGAGATAGGCGACGGCAAGATCTTCATACTTGACTTAAAGGAGTGCGTAAGAATAAGGACAGGTGAAACCGGCGGAGAGGCGATCGGATGACTCAGAAGCGGCCCGGAAGGGCCGCTTTTTCATTCATAACTGTAGATTTCTATGGAATTCCCCTTTATTTTAGCGGCTTTTCTCGCGGCTGTCTCGGCCCTCTTTATCAGCGAATCCAGCACAAGGTCGTTCATTAAATACGAGTCTATCTGGTTGTTCTGCACAATATCCCTGGGGTTCAGTTCAGATATCCCTATGGATATCCTGAAAATTAATTTCTTGCCCCTGATGAAAAACGGCTTCTTTTCATTCGAGAGGGTGTTTATTATCCTGTCAGCTATCCTTTTCCCGTTCTTCAGGGATGAATCCGGAAGGAAAAGCAGGAAATCCGATATCCCGTACCTGCCGAGCTGGTCATAGGGCCTGCTCGAGCTTTTAAGCCTCCTGCCGAATTCCTCGAGCACAACTTTCCCGGTCTCGGGGTCCAGCGACTCGATTATGCCCGCGTAATTGCTGATGCTGACCATCATCGCCACTATGTACTTGTTGTATCTCGAGGCCCTGCTCATCTCTTTAAGGACCTCGTCCTTCAGCGACCTCCTGTTGAGCAGGCTTGTGACCGGGTCCTCCTTGGACAGGCTGACGATCTTTCTCCTTGATCTCGAAAGGGCCGCCTGGGTCTTGATCAATCTCTTCGCCAGCATTATCCTGGTCGACAATTCCTCCCTGCCGAAAGGCATGAAGATGAAATCATCGGCTCCGGAATCGATGATTTCCGCCAGTCCGTCGCTGTTTGATCTGTGCGCCACTATGATAATATAAAAGTATCCCCTTAACCTGAGCTTCCTGATCTCGGCACAGGCCCCGGCCGCATCGAAATCGGCCCTGGCCCAGTTGACCAGAATGATCCCGCTGTTGTGTTTCTGTATCTCGTTGATGGAGGCCCTGGTGCTGTCCGAAGCGGAAATCGCGTACTCGGTCCCGGCGAGGGATTCGCCCACCGCCTTTTTAAACGAGTCAGTGCTGTTTATCAGTTGAACCAGCATCATGCAGTCCTGAATGAATAATTTCGGAAATCGATAATAATACGGGAAATATACGATATAAAGACGAAATCAAGCCGGTAATTATAATCCGCCCTTTTCGGCAATTGTCAAGAAATAAATGTGTCCGGGACCGGCAGTTAATCACGGTCAAGACCCGTGGCGGGATTACTTGATGTCGATCATGTAGGGGTACATATAGTATACCCTCTCGTTTTCGTCCGTTTCTTTTATCGCCTTCTTTACCACGGTCCCTATGAAGCCGGCGAAATTCCTGATCTCCGGGAGCTCCAGCAGATCGGTCAGCGCAAAGGACTCGTCAGGGTACATTTTCACCCTATAATCCCTGCCGATGCCGCTGACCGTCTTCGCGTATTCAACGGCCACCATGAGCCCTCCTATCTCGTCAAGCATGCCCTTTGCCTTTCCCTGGCTGCCGCTGAATATCCTTCCCTCGGCGATTTCAGGCATTTTTTCCTTCGGGATCTTCCTGGAATCCGCGACTTTGTCGATGAACCTCCCGTAGATGAAATCCACCTCCGACTGGACGAGGGCCCTTTCCTTTTCGGTCAGGTCCCTCGAGAGGGAGAAAATATCCGCGTATTCGCTCATCTTCACGACATCCCTCGTGATGCCGATCTTTTCGAACAGCCTTTTCAACGAAAGCTTGCCGTATACGACTCCTATGGATCCGGTTAGCGTGCCCCTGCCGGAATAAATCCTGTCGCCGGTAAGGGCGATGTAGTACCCCCCCGACGCGGCTATGTCGCCGAAGGAGAAAACCACTGGTTTATCGTGCTTTTTCTTCAGCATCACGAGGTGGTTCCACATGAAATCCGAAGCGGCCGAAGACCCGCCGCCGGAGCTGACCCTTATCACCACCGCCTTTACGGACGAGTCCTTGAACACGGCATCGAGAATCTCCCTGTAGTCCTCGTCGCCGATCGCCGGCCCGAAGAAAGAACCGGTGGAGCGTCCGCGCTCGATCGACCCGGACACATGCACAACGGCTATGGTGTCCCTCCTGCCCCACACGAAATCGTTTATTTTCTCGGAGGAATATTTTTTGATCCGTATTACGCCGCCACCGGATGACACCTTCCTCGAGGCCTCGTCGTGATAGCACACCTCGTCGATGAACCCGGCCTTTACCGCGTCGTCGCCGCTCATGATGCCCCTGCCGACGAGATCCTTCACCCTGGACTTTTCGAGCCCCCTGTCCGCAGCGATGTCGCCGATGAACTGCTCGTTCATGTCAGACAGCACGGACATGAGGTTTTCCCTGTACTCGTCCGACATTTTCTCCCTCGTAAACCTCTCGTTGTACGACTTGTACCGGCCCGCGGAAAAGGACTCTATCCTGACCCCGATCTTGTCGAACAGTCCCTTGAAGAAATACACCTCGGCCTTGAGGCCGGTCAGATAGAAGCTGCTGGTGGGCGTGAAATAAATCCTGTCCGCGGCAGATGCGAGATAGTACTCCCTGTTCCCGGAAGAGGTCATGATCGCGTGCACGGGTTTGCCTCTCTTCCTGAAATCTTTCAGCTCGCTCCTGAGCTCCTGGACCTGTGAGAAACCCAGGCCGACGCCGTCTATCTGAAGAATCAGGCCGTGGATCGTATCGTCCTCCGCCGCCCTCCTGACCGCGCGGACATAATCGTAAAACGAAAGGGCCCTCTCCCCGAAGAAGCCCCTCTTCGTGTTTTCCCTGATTCTTGAAGAGAGCTTTATCTTCAGGTAATTTTTTTTCACCGCGATTACCGGCGCCGATTCGTACCGGGCCGACGGAAAGCCGGCGGCAAATGTGTAAAAATCCCTTCCCCCGTCCCTGACATACGACTTGTGAAATTCAACCTCTCCGCCCATGACATCCCCGGACCGGATGAAAAACGGCATCTGCATGCCGAAGAGGAAATTCCCGCTGCGCTCGTACCTGGCGTAAACCGAAATCCCGTAGAACAGCCTCATCTCCAAACCCGTCCTGAATCCGAACCTGGTGATTTTCCTTCCTGATTCCCTCGTGGCGTCGAAGGACAGGGTGATCTTCTCGGTAAGCGGCCTTACGGACAGGGAATAGACCTCCCTCATGTTCAGGGAGTTCCCGTTGATTTCGCCCCAGAGGTCGTTCAGCGTCGCGCCGAGCGAGACATATCTGAACGGCCTGAAAACCAGGCCGAGCCTCCAGGACCTGTATCCCTTGAACCTCCTGTTGTCGCTGGAGCTGAAGGAATATCCCGCGCCTATGCCCAGCATGTCGTCCTTAATGAAGAATCCCTTGTCGATGCTGAAGCAGTTTGCCCCGGCGGAATCCTCTATTTTTTTTGAATCATTCATGTAGACGCTGCCGAGCCAGCTGTATATGAAGGAAAAGCCGTAGGCCCTTCCCATCGCGAAATGGTCGCCTGCCGTTTTCCCGTCATAGGAAAAATACCTGTAGGACAGCATCGGACCCTTCCTGTCGTCGGCAAAAACGGGGTTCGAGGCCGGGCTGAAGAGCCCGTCGGAATGGCTCGCGAAATTGAAATCAGGCGATATGGTGAAGGGGTTCTTCGCCCTGTACAGCGGCGAGGCAAACGCCCCGGTCATGACAATGATCGGGATCAGCATCGATGGCAATATTCTGGCAAACATAGGTCCGTCCTTTTGTATCGATTACGGTCTCCGGTCAGGATTACCCGCGGCGGACGCCCGGGCGCGCACCGGAAAAATTACAACTGTCATGAAAGGAAACGCTTTTTAAGGTCGCCGGTAATGATGTCCAGGACCTCCCCCCTTTGAAGGCTCCCGTTAACCATCATAAACCTTTCATCTATCATTGAAAGATAAAAACCCCTTACGGCCTCAAGGAAGGATTTTTTTTCAAAAAGCTCCGCCCCGCCGGCGTTCCTGGCCGTAACGCGGGAAAGCGCCTCTTCCGGGGTAATATCTATATAATACACCCTGTCGGGTTCCGGGAACCCCCTGTCCCTGTTTTCCTTCAGGACGGACATCGGATCGAGCCCTGCAGCGCCCTGGTAAGCCGCGTTTGAAAAATAATACCTGTCCATCACCACCCATTTGCCTTCCCTCATGGCTGGGATGATGTTGAATTCAGCGTCATCCTGCCTGTCCAGGAGAAACAGCCTGAGCTGCTCGCCGGCAGGGACCGGGCCCCCGTTTTTCAGCATACGCCTTATTTCAGAGCCCCACTTTCCGCCCGTGGGCTCGGCCAGATGGATGGAGTCGATGCCGGATGAAACCAGGAACGAATGGAGGTCCGCCGCCTGCGTCGACTTTCCGGACCCGTCGATTCCCTCGAGGACTATGAACCTGGGCGTCCCGTTCATGCCACTACCGGCTTAAGGCATGGCTTGATCCTGTCGACGAAAAGCACCGTGGCGCCCACCGCCCCCAGGTTAAGGGCAAGGAAGCCGAAAACCGGGAGGAACGAAGCGGCCATGAACCCGGCCCCGGTTCCGATCACCATGGTCTTGTATCTCCAGCAGATCTTTATCTTATCGCCGAAGGAATATCTTCTCCTCTCGAGGGGAAGATCGTAGAACTGGAACCCGAGAAAAAAAGAAGTGGCGCAGAAACTCAGTACCGCGTAGAGCGCACTGCCTGCGACCGGTATGATGTTCACGAAAAGGATCAGCACGTTTACAAGCGCGAGCATGAAAAGCAGCCTGATGACGTTTGCCGCGACGCGGATGATGTCCGTGAAAATCCTCCGGATTGAAAAGCGGACGTCGGTCCCCCCGGAGGTCAGAGCCTCCTCGGTCCTGGCTGAGAGCAGGTCCATGAAGGGCGCGGTAATGATCGAGCCCGCGATGGAATAAAAGATGACAGTGAGGAACGCGAGCAGCCCGATGAGAAGCGGGCCCGCCACGACCCTGAGAAGGGTGAAATACCACTCCTCCCCGGCAAAGAGAGACAGGAATACCGGCCTGAGCTTCATGTATGAAAAGTAGAAGACCGACGTAAGGACGGCCGCGTTGATTAAAAACGGGATGATGAAAAACGGCCTCACTCCCTTCCTGAATGCCGTCTTCAGCGCCCTGAACACGGACAGAAAGCCGGCTGCGAATGCGCCCTTGATCTCTGCGCCATCGATGAATATCTCATTCAGTCTCATTACGAACCTTTTTGGATGCCTTGATCAGCCTGTCCATTATCGCCAGGCCCAGGCCTTTTTCGGGAACGGCCTCGGCAAGTATAATTTTCTTTCCGGATTTGTCAAGCCTGTGAAGGCACGAAAAAAGCCTGGATGCCGCAACGAGCAGGTCTCCGTCGTCGGAAAGGATTTCGGCCGATTCAGGGGGATATGGAAAACAGGGTTTTTTAAAAAACAGGAACCCCGCGTTTTTTATTTCCAGGTCTTCCTCATCTATTGCTTCAACGATCCTGACGGGGGAATCCGGCGAATAATGGTACGGGAGCTGGCCCGGTGATTCAACGTCCGGCCCGGCACCCGATTCGACCGGTCCGATAAGGTCCATTATCTCCTCCATCTCCAGCCCTCCGGGCCTGAGAAGCGTCACGCTATCACCCTGTATCTTCAGCACGGTGGATTCAACGCCGACCCTGCATGCGCCTCCGTCGAGTATCATGTCTATCCTGCCGCCGAGCTGGACCATCACGTGTTCCGCTTTCGTCGGGCTCAGGTACCCGAAGGGATTGGCGCTGGGAGCGGCTATCGGAACGCCGGAAAAATCGATCAGGTCAAGCGCCACCCTGTGGTCCGGGATCCTTATCGCCACCGTTGGCAGCCCTGCCGTAACTATGTCCGGGACGATCCCGGATTTAGGGAGAACGATGGTCAGGGGTCCCGGCCAAAACCTTTCGGCCAGCAGCCGGGCCTTGTCCGGGAACCCATCAACCAGTCCGGAAGCCATGCCGATATTCGAAACATGCACTATGAGCGGGTCAAAAAAAGGCCTGCCCTTCACCTCGAATATCCTTGCCACGGCCATCGGGTTCATGGAGTCGGCACCGAGCCCGTAAACAGTTTCGGTTGGAAATGAAACCAGGCCCCCCGAGCGTATGAATTCCGCCGCGCGTCTAATGCCGGATTCGTCCGGCTGTGATAGAATCATTGTTTATCCGGTAAATTTATAAGTAATGGATGATCATAATAAAATATCGTTTTATTCCTGCCACAGGCGTAAATAATGATCAAAACGGCCTTTTAAAATGTATATAATGAAAAAGCCGTTTTGGTGACCGCCTGAACTCAAAAAAATATACTTTATTAAATCAGGCAATAATAATTTAATACATGGTCGGAACGAATATTGTTATATTTATCAATAAACGAAAATGATGCCGTTTTTAAAATATAATCCAGATTTCGCTTTATATTTTGCATCGATGGCGGGAACAGTTGACAGCGAGGTTCATTTTTTATACGGTAAAAACATGACCGTCATCCCGTCATAAGCAAACACCTTCGGAGAGATTATGCAAGCCATTGTAAAAGCAAGCACCGGTTTCGAAAGCCTTGACGCCACCCTCAACGATCTCCAGCTGGGGGACAACGTGGTATGGCAGGTGGAAAGCATAGAAGATTACAAAATTTTCGTGTCCCCGTATATCCTTCACGCAATAAAGGAAAACAGAAGAATCATCTACATGAGGTTCGCGAACCATGAGCCGCTTCTCCAAAAAAACAGCAGCATAGCAGTATATGAACTCAACGCCCAGTCCGGGTTCGAATTATTTTCCAAGCAGGTTTTCGAAATAATAAAAGAAATGGGCGAGGAGGCCTTTTACGTCTTCGACTGCCTGTCGGACCTCCTCAGCGCCTGGGCGACAGACCTGATGATCGGAAATTTCTTCGTCATCACCTGCCCGCACCTTTACGAGCTCAGGACCCTCGCCTATTTCGCTATAATGAGAAACAGCCACGACTTCAAGACCATAGCCAGGATCAGGGAAACGACCCAGGTGCTCATTGACGTTTACAATCTCGAAGGGACCATATACGTTCATCCCCTCAAGGTCCTCAACAGGTACTCTCCGACAATGTTTTTCCCCCATCTAAAAAAAACCGAGAATTTTACCCCGATAACCAGCAGCGCGGACGCCGCCGGATTCATAAATCACATTCAAAAGATCGGGGTAGAGGGGTCCAGGAGAAACCTCGACTTCTGGGACAGGCTCTTCCTGCATGTCGAGGACACCGTCTCGAACTCAACCGATGCCGGGGAAAAAACGAAGATGCTGGACCAGCTCAACAGGGTCATCATAGGCAGGGAGGAAAGGATCCTTGAAATCGCCAGGAAGAACCTGTCGCTCGAGGATTTCATGCTCATCAACGACAGGATGATAGGCACCGGGTACATAGGCGGCAAATCGGTAGGGATGATACTCTCCAGGAAAATACTCGAGCACGACAAGAGCGGCGAATGGGACAGTATACTCGAGCCGCACGATTCCTACTACATAGGGTCAGACGTCTTCCATACGTACATAATCCAGAACGGATGGTGGAAGCTCTTCATGGAGCAAAAGACCACAGAGGGCTATTTCAGCGCCGCTGAAAAGCTGCGCGGGATGATGATGAACGGCAACTTCCCCGACGAGATAAAGGAGCAGTTCCAGCAGCTGATAGAGTACTTCGGCCAGTCGCCATTCATCGTGCGGTCCAGCAGCCTTCTTGAAGACGCCTACGGCAACGCCTTCGCGGGAAAATACGAGAGCGTCTTCTGCGTCAACCAGGGCTCGCCCCAGAAGCGGTACCAGGAACTGACCCAGGCGGTGAGGACGGTATACGCAAGCACGATGAACGAGGACGCCCTTGCCTACCGGCTCCAGCGCGGGCTGTACAATATGGACGAACAGATGGCGCTCCTGGTCCAGAGGGTCTCGGGAAAATACCGCGATCACTATTTTTTCCCGGACGCGGCCGGGGTCGGTCTTTCGTACAACACATACGTCTGGAACAATACCATGGACCCCGGGGCGGGAATGATAAGGATCGTGTTCGGCCTCGGCACAAGGGCGGTTGAACGGGTTGAAGGGGATTACCCGAGGATAGCGGCCCTTGACCAGCCCATGCTCAGGCCGCTCTCCAGTCCGGATGAAATAAAAAAATTCTCCCAGAAGGACGTGGACGTCCTCAACATCAGGGAAAACAGGATACAGACCCTCCCGTTCATGAAACTGAGGTCCGAGCTGCCGGATATGGACCTGGAAAAAATCACCGAGCTCGACATGGATGCGCTGAGGAAAATGGAGGAAATGAAGATTGATGGGGACAGGCCCTGGGTGATAAACTTCGACAGGCTTCTCTCCGAAAACAGGTTCCCGGAATCGATGAAAAGGATGATGAAAAAACTCGAAAGCGAATACAGGTATCCCGTCGATATCGAATTCACGCTGAATTTCACCGCGGACAAAAGCTACAGGATAAATCTCCTTCAGTGCAGGCCCTACCAGGCCAGGGGCCTGCAGACCCAGGTCGACGTCCCGACGGACATCCCGGACAGCCGCGTATTCTTCAAAACCGACGGTAGTTTCCTGGGGGGAGGAATATCCCAGAAAATCAGGAGTATCATATACGTCGACCCCCTGCAGTACGGGAAGCTCCCGATATCCGGCAAGTACGATGTCGCGAGGCTGATAGGCAAACTCAATAAAATGATCAGCGACAGAAACGCCCTCCCGACGCTCCTGATCGGGCCGGGCAGGTGGGGCACTACCACTCCATCCCTCGGGGTACCGGTCAGGTTTTCGGAGATCAACAACATCAGCATCCTTGTGGAGATAGCCCAGATGAGGGACAACATCATGCCCGAACTGTCTTACGGCACCCATTTTTTCCAGGACCTTGTCGAAACGGACATCTTTTACGTCGCGCTGTTCCCTGAAAAAGAGGGCGCGAGCTTCAACCGGGACATCATGGGCCGGTACCCCGAGGTGCTGTGCGCCCTGATCCCGGAATGCCTTGCCTACAAGGACACGGTGCTGGTTTACGAAATCCCCGCGGACGGGATGAGCATAATGGCGGATATATCCCGGCAGAAACTCATCTGCTTTGTCTGAAACAGCGATTCACCGTAATTCAAATTTGAATACTAATCAGACATTACGATCATGTAAAAAAACCGTTTGATTGTTACAAACATGTAAAATTTCATTAATGGCGTGAAATATTATAGACAATGGTTTGCGGATGGGATTTTTAAAACAACTTACAGACGTTTCGCACAACCGTGTCTGTTATGTAATCTTATTCCCCAGAGGAGATATAAAATGTCAGTCATCAAAGACGTAATTGCAAAAGTCAAACAGATGGATCCCGAACAGCATGAATTTCACCAGGCTGTCGAGGAGGTCATGGAGACCCTTGCTCCCACCGTGGACAAGCATCCCGAATTCGTAAAAGCGAACCTCTACGAAAGGATAGTGGAGCCCGACAGGGTGATAATGTTCAGGGTTCCCTGGGTCGACGACAAGGGACAGGTGCACGTCAACAGGGGCTTCAGGGTGCAGTTCAACAACGCCATAGGGCCATACAAGGGCGGCCTCAGGTTCCATCCATCGGTCAACCTCGGGATCATAAAATTCCTGGGATTCGAGCAGATCTTCAAGAATTCACTCACGACCCTCCCGATGGGCGGGGCGAAGGGCGGATCGGATTTCGATCCAAAGGGCAAATCCGACATGGAAGTCATGAAATTCTGCCAGGCCTTCATGAGGGAGCTCTACCGCTATATAGGCGCCGACTGCGATGTGCCGGCCGGAGACATAGGCGTAGGCGGCAGAGAAATCGGCTATTTGTACGGCCTTTACAAAAAAATCAAAAACGAGCACACCGGGGTTTTGACCGGTAAAGCCCTTGAATACGGCGGAAGCCTTATCAGGCCCGAGGCGACAGGCTACGGCGCGACCTACTTCGCGGCCGAGATGCTTGCAACCAGGGGCAAGGATTTCAAAGGCAAAACGGTGGCTGTCAGCGGCTCCGGAAACGTTGCCCAGTACACGGTTGAAAAGGTCAACGCGCTCGGAGGCAAGGTCATTTGCCTCTCCGACTCCAACGGGTCCATAATAGATGAAAAGGGCATAGACGATAAAAAGCTCAAATATGTCCTGGAACTCAAAAACGTCATCAGGGGAAGGATCAAGGACTATGCCGATAAATACGGCGCCACCTATTACGATAACAAGAGCGTATGGGACGTCATCAGGGAGCAGGGAATAAAGGTCGACGCGGCCTTCCCGTCAGCAACCCAGAACGAGATCGACGGTCAGAACGCGCAGGCCCTGGTGAAAAACGGATGCTATTGCGTTTCCGAAGGCGCCAACATGCCGTCCACCCCGGAAGCCATAAAGGTCTATCTGGACAACAACGTGCTTTACGGTCCCGGAAAAGCCGCGAACGCAGGCGGCGTCGCGACATCAGGACTGGAAATGTCACAGAACAGCATGCGCCTTTCATGGAGCAGGGAAGAGGTGGACATGAGGCTCCTGGGAATCATGAAGAGCATCCACTCCGCATGTCTCGAGGCCTCTGAAACCTACGGGCAGAAGGGGAATTATGTCCTCGGCGCCAACATAGCAGGTTTCGTAAAAGTCGCGAAATCCATGCTGGCTTACGGAGTCGTATAAAACGAATTTTTATTGGTCAAACGATAAGGAATAAAAAGGCTGTTGTAAAACAGCCTTTTTATTCTGAATCAAAATGCCGTATCGATCAACATACTGGAGCTGATCAACGCTTAAAAGACTCCAATACCGGGTTAATTTTCACAAGCTCAATTGACTCAACATTGCTGATATCCCCAAATCAACAGAAAGAATTCATGCCCGGAGTTTTAGTTTGAAAAACTATGGAGAAAAACGGACAAAAAAACCCGATCCATGTTGGAAAAAATACTGGACTTATATATTATTAATAAAATCGTTCAATCGAACGGCCTCACGGTCAACCCGTCAGGTTCTCTAACTGAATTATGGGCACCTCTTAAATGAAATTTTTCATTATAAAACCACTGAAAAAAACTAATTTAAACATTGAAAGTGCCCACAAGGGAACATCCTGATTTGATTATTAGAGGTTCCCTTATGTTTTTTTACAAAAATGATCTTTAAGATCAGCGGGAGAAAAAAATGCACGTCATACATTCCAACGACCTGATAAAACCGACACTCGGGAAAATGATAGTCGATGCCCCCTACATTGCCGCTTATAGAAAAGCGGGCCAGTTTATAATACTCAGGATCAACGAATTCGGGGAAAGGATCCCCCTTACGATTGTCGACTCCGATAAAGATAAGGGCACCATAACCCTGTTCTACCAGATCGTCGGTAAAACGACCGATCTGCTCTCGCGGCTTAAAAAGGGCGAAAGCCTGCTCGACATCGCGGGACCGCTCGGCCACCCGACGGAAATCCGCAAATACGGCACG
>JALOTL010000005.1 GCA_025457915.1 Spirochaetota bacterium
AGGGTCATTTCGAGCACCTCGACGCTGCCGTAGCGCTCCCTCAGCTCATCCAGCGACCCCTCGGCGATGAATCTGCCCTCGTGCATTATGATTATTTTTTCGCAGAGGTATTCGGCCTCCTCCATGTAGTGGGTCGTGAGTATCATGGTGGTCCCGTCTTTCCTGAGGCCCTTTATTATGGCCCAGATCTCCCTCCTGGAATTCGGGTCGAGGCCGGTCGTCGGTTCGTCCAGGAGCAGTATCCTCGGCCTGTTGATGAGAGCGAGGCCCAGGGCCAGCCTCTGCCGCTGTCCCCCGGAAAGGTTCATCACGTAGCTGTCCCTTTTTTCCGACAGGCCGATCAGGTCCATCACCTCGGCAGGCCTGGTCCTGTCCCTGACGCCGTAGAAGCTTGAGAAAAGATCCAGGGTCTCGAAGACGGTGATCTTGTCGATGAACCTGGTCTCCTGGAGGGAAATCCCCATGATTCCCCTGAGGCTTCTTTCGGACTTCCTGAACGGGCTTCCGTAAAAAAGGATCTCGCCGGAGTCCGGGTTCTGTATCCCCTCGATCATCTCTATCAGCGTTGTTTTTCCCGCGCCGTTGGGGCCGAGCAGGGCCACGTAATCGCCGCTGTCTATTTCGAGGCTGATCCCGTCCACGGCCTTCACGTTCTTGAAGTATTTTTTAACGTTGCTGATTTGAAGCAGGGTTTCCAAGGTGCCTTCCTTTAGGACAAATTTATGACGCGTTGGTTTTTTTTCAACCCATTTCTTGAAGGCCCCGCGATAAGCACTTGACCGGCGCGGCATCCGCGGCTAAAGTCGTACGGAATTACTGGTCATCTTTTATTTAAGGGAGGTCAGGCAGTTGGACGGGGATCCAGTCAGGTTCGTGTCATCCGGCCTGTCCGGGGAATTCGTAAAATACGTTTTCGCATCCTATCTGAAAAAGGACTATGTGGGCATGTCCGTTGTGCTGTACGTCGACGCGAAATCGGTGATAAAACAAATGTTTTTCACCTCCAGGTCCGGGAACGCGGAGTGGATGAACGGCAGGGGGATATCCGGGTCGCATTTCTGGGAGAGCGAGGAGATGGCGAGGTCGGCGTCATACGTCTCAAGGAGGTACACCGCGATCCTGTCCGACGGTCCGGCCGGGGAGGAGCACGCGGAGGGGACCGTGATACCCGAGGTCCTCGGAAAAATGGAGAACGGGCTCCTCGCGGATTTCATAAAAGGCATCGTTAAGAGGAAAAGGACATCCAGGGTTTTCAGGCCTGAAAGATACGGCCTGGTCTCATGACCGGCTCAAAGGGACATCATCCCGGCAAGTTCCGGCGCCACTGATTTCAGGTGGGCCGAGGCTTCATCCATTGAAGCGAAAGGCCTCTGCAGAATAATGTCCGCGGCCCTGCGAGGGCCGATTCCGGGGATCAGTGCGAGAGCTTTTTCCGGAAGGGTGTTGAGGCTGATCGGAACGGGCAGGGCCAGGACGGACCTTTCCCTGTGAGATATGACTGCCGCGTCGTAAAATTTTCCTTTTTCAAGAGTCACAGGCATTTTTGATGTGATCGAATAGCTCGCTATCTGCTTCCCGTAAGAATAGCCGGACTTGATTTCAAGCACCCTGCAGTCCTTCAGAACCGTGCCTGGAGGATAGATTTTTTTCAGCATCGGTCCCTCTATCTCCTCCCTTATCCTCTTCTTGTAATACTCGTACCGGTTTTCGACGCTTTTTGAGGTGCGGATTACGCGGCCGTAAAGGGGCGTGCCTGGAAACGGTAGGAGCCTCCTGATGTTGATTCTTTTGACGAGCAGGCCCTTCCCGAGGATTTCCGCGAGGGCCGAAAAGTTTTCCTCGAATGTTTTCATGGATTCGCCCTCGAGCCCGTGTATCAGGTTGATACCCGGGAGAATCGCGGGCAGGCCTTCATGCCTGGAGCCGCAGACCTCGTTTATTATGCCCACCGCCGCGACGGCCCCGGCCCTGTCGACCTTGAGGCTGTTTTTAGCGATCACCTCGGGGTCGAATGACTCGATCCCGAGAGCGAGCGTGTCGCCCGGGGTCACGGCCCCGGAGATCACGGAAAGCACCTCCGAGGATTCGTCGGGATGGTTGACTATGGTTCCCGGGTTCGCGTTGTCGACGTTCAGTATCCTTATCAGGCCGGCGCCCCTCATTTCCGCCAGGGGCCGGAAGAGGTTTTTCACCGCCTGCGGGTTTGGAACGGGAAAGCCCCCGGCAAAGCTTTCCATCCGGGTCTTGTACAGAAGTATGTCGGCCTGCCTTCCGATCCTGAACCTGGACACTCCGTTTTTTATTAGCGTCTCTATCTCGGAGATGATGTCCTCTTCGTCCCGGAACTCCACCCGGCCGATGAGCCCCTCCGAGCAGAAGGAGCAGTGCCCGAGCCTCGGGCAGCCCCTGTAGGTCTCGATCTCGCATATGACGTCCGGAAAATCAGGGTGGCGCCTCACGACGTCCGCGCCAAGCACCGACCATCTCGATATCTCGCCCGCGGTCCTCGGTCCGTCCGTTCCCCCGCCCCGGAGCGAGGAGTGGGCGTATTTCTCTATGTCCCAGGAAATTATGACCGCGTTGGGATGCCCCTCCCCGAAGACCCTGGAGATCAGGCCCCCGACCGCGAACCTCGTGGAGGGGTTTCCCGCGATTATCCTCCTCATCTCGGCGAGGGTTCCTATCCTGCTGCCGAGGTATCTTCCCGGCACTACCGCGCCCCCGATGAGGAAAACGGTGGCGTAGCCGCCTTCTATCGCGTAACCCGAATTCCGGAGCGAGTCGATTGTCGCGTAGTCTATGTCGGATGGTTCAGCGCCGGAATCGACGAGGGCGCCGAAGATGTACCTCGGATAGGGTGAAATGAAGGGCGGGACCCCCAGGCAGGCCGGCTCGTCGACGAAGCAGTCCAGTATTAGGTGTTTTTTTTTCATATCCCGGCCAGGGCCGATTCCATGTCGGTTTTCATGAACCCGCGTATCTTGCCCTCGACCTTCAGGACGAACTCCTTGTTTTCGATTATGATGTTCCTGATGTATTCGTTTATGCCGTAGCGCTCGGCAAGATCGGCGACCCTGTCGTCCACGGTCACGACTGTGTCGTGCATCACCCGCTTGTCAGCGTAAAAGACGATCTCCCGCTCCTCGAGGCGGCCTCCGGCGTCGAAGTTTTCGAACGCGACGTGCGATTCAACGGCGCAGGCTATCCGCTCATCCATACCGAGATCCCTCAGCATCTCGGCCCCGATGAGGTCATGGCGCCTTTCGCCCGTCCCGATGGTCCTGGTCTTCGCTATGTCGTGAAGGAGAGCGGCCGCGGCGACGAGGCCCCTGTCGACCGCTGAAGGGTCAGCCAGGCCGTCGACGATCGCGAGGCACACGTTCCTGACCTGTTCCGAGTGCCTCCTTATGTTTTCCAGCATGCCGCAGCGCTCCATGAGCTCCCGGCATTCCGTCTCGGAGGGTATGTACGCCGCTTCAGGCCTTGATAATTGATATCCTGTCATCGATTTTCAGTCCGTATGCCGCAGATATGGATTCCATGTTCATGGAGAGCTCCATGAAGCCCGAGCTCCCCTCCAGCAGTCCCGGTTCATCCCTTTCCAGGTCTGAATAGGTGCGGCAGGCCTTCGCCGTGAAAAGCCCGCCGACAGTGTAGTATCCAGCCTCCGTCAGGTCAATTTCTTTATTCGGCACGGAGGTGATCGCGTTGCCGAAGCCGTCGACGTGCTGTATGACGCACTCCAACGCTCCGCCGGAATTATTATAGTCCGGGAATTTTTTTATGACCGGGTCGTAAATTTCCCTCCCGAAATCTTCAGGAGGGGCCCCGGATGAGAGCCCTGCCGCCACAGGCGCGAAAACGTCCCTCCCGTGAAAAGTCGCCGATGCGCCGGGAAAGGCCGCGGCGTCTATTTCATAATACCGCGTTCCGCCCGCGGCGGCGGGTGATATTATCCCGCTGTCGGGCAGGACGAACCTGTAGCCGGAGCCATCAGCGATGAGCGCCCTCCTCGCGCTTCCGACACCTGGGTCCACGACCGCGAGAAAGACGGTCCCGCGCGGGAACCAGCCGAGGCAGGCGCTGAGTATGTACTGTGCGTTGGTCACTGAATACCGGGCTATGCCGTGCGTGACGTCGATTATATCGGCGCCGGGGCTTTCCTTTTTTATCGAGGCCTTCAGGAGGCCGGCGAAATAGTCGCCCGGACCGAAGTCCGTCATGATCGCGATTATATCATTCATAAGCACCAGGGAAAAAGGCCGTAACGGTCTGCCGGCTTTTATCAGGATACAGGCCGCTTTACATCCGGTCAATTATTAATCCCTGCAGTCATGCCCTGATTTCATTTTTATATTGACACCCCCGGTTAAGGGGATGTAAGAATCGGCCTTGAAGGACATTTAAACATGGATGAAAAAACAACAGGCCTGAAGGATTTCCTCGAATCAAGAATGCCCCGTTACATGGAAATCCTTGAAGAGATGGTCGGAATAAATTCCTGCACGGCCAACCCGGAAGGGGTGGATGCCCTGGGAATGTTCACCGCCGGGGTATTCGGAGAGCTGGGCTTCGAGGTAGAATTCGTTCCTTCGGAGAACCGGGGATGCGGCAGGCACCTTGTCCTGACGAGAAAAGGTGGGGGCGGCAAAAAAATCGGCCTCGTCTCCCACCTGGACACGGTCTTTCCCGGGGAAGAGGAGAAAAGGAACGGCTTCGCCTGGAGGGTGGAGGGCGACCGGGCCTACGGACCGGGGACGAACGACATCAAGGGCGGGACGGTGATGATGCTCGCGCTGCTCGAAGCGGTGAGGCGCGTCGACGAGGACCTGTACCTGGACACGACATGGGTGCTTCTCCTTGACGCGTCCGAGGAGACTGAGTCCGCGGATTTCGGGAGGCTCTGCGTCGGGCGGCTCGGCGGCGCGGCCGCGTGCCTTGTCTTCGAGGGGGGCGAGATGATCGATGGCGCATGGGCCCTTGTAACTGCAAGGAAGGGAAGGGCCGAATTCAAGATGACCGCCGAGGGAAGGGGAGCCCATTCTGGCGTATCACTCGGGGACGGCGCGAACGCGATACTCCAGCTTTCCGACGCCGTAAGGACCGTTTCCGGTTTCACGGATTTCGACAGGGGCCTGACCTTCAATATCGGGACCGTTTCCGGCGGTACCGTGACCAACAGGGTGCCGCACCGGGCGGAGGCCCGCGGGGAGATGAGGGCGTTCGACCCGGATGTTTTCGAGGAGGGCCTTTCGATGCTGAGGTCGATGGACGGCTACTCGAGCGTGAAAAGCCGGGACGGCGGATACGCATGCAGGGTCCGCATGGAGATCACCAGGACCAGCGGATCATGGCCGCGCAACAGCCTGACGGACGGGCTTTTCGAAGCGTGGGAAAGGGCCTCCGCCTTGCTGGGAATGTCGGCTGTCGCGGTGGAGCGGGGCGGATTGAGCGACGGGAACCATACCTGGAATTCAGTTCCCACGATAGACGGACTCGGTCCGCTGGGCGACAACTGCCACTGCTCTGAACGGGAACCGGACGGGAGCAAGGACCAGGAATACTCGGTCATATCCTCCTTCGTACCGAAGACCGTGCTCAACGCCTTCGCCGTCATGGATATTCTCGGACGCGGCTGATCCGGGGGTTGTTCAGGATTTTTTCATTTCAACAGCGATCAGGGTGAAATCGTCGTTAAAGACACCACCGGATTTTTTTCCGCGCCATTCAAGTATTTCTCCGAACACGGATCCGGTAAAATCCCCGCCGGTTCCGCGGGCGTGTTTTTTAATGATTTCCTTGAACCTTCCGTATCCCAGCATTTCACCCGATTCGTTTTTCGCCTCGACCGCGCAGTCCGTGTAGAAAATTATCCGGTCTCCCTCGTTAAGATCGAGGGTTGACTGGGGGTACTCCTCCCCCGGGGCCACCCCGATGGGTTTCCCCCCTCCCGCGACCTCCGTGACCGACCCGTCCTTCATTCTCCATATCAGGACAGGGCAGTGGCCCGCGTTGGACGAGTGCATCTTCATTTCGCCGGCGTCGATTGTCGCCGAACACGCGGTCGCGTACTGCCCGTGGGTATATCCGCACATTATTTCATTGATTCTTTTCAGCAGTTCCCGCGGCTCCTGCACGGTTTCCCTGTAGCAGGAATAGACGGCCTGCAGCATCGCGCTCACGTAGGCCGCGGGTATCCCGTGCCCGGTGATGTCGGATACGAGTATCCCGGCGACCGGTCCGCCTGCCGGCCTGATGTCGTAAAAGTCGCCCCCGACCGCGCTCATGGGCCTGTATATCGCCGACACTTCCATGCCGCTGATTTCCGGGGGGATCGGCGCGATCAGCGTTCGCTGTATCTCCTTCGCGAGTTCCATTTCCTGCCGGATCATGACCAGCGTGTCGTGCTCCCTGACCGAATTTTTCAGCGACACAAGGTTCCCGACCCTGGAAACCAGCTCCCTCCCCGTTACCGGCTTTGAGACGTAGTCGTTCGCCCCTGCATCCAGGCCTGCGGCGATGTCTTCGGGATTTTTTCTAGCAGTCAGCATCAGCACCGGCAGCTCGAACCGGGTGTGCCTTTCCCTTATAATCCTGCAGATGTCGTACCCGGACATCCCGGGGAGCATGACGTCCAGGATGACAAGGTCCGGCAGGGGCCCCCGGTCGATGGATTCAAGCAGGCCGATTCCGTTCGTCTGTGTTTCCACGCCGTAGCCCTGGAGCGTCAGGTGATTGACCATCACCTGGACGTTCACCGGCTCGTCGTCCACCAGTATGATCCGTCCGGTCTCCGGGCCGCGCGGACGCACTTTTGCCGCCGGATGGCGTTCCGGACCGGCTGCCGCGGGTTTGCCGCCGACTGGGCCGCCGTACGTGCTGACCGCGGAGCCGTTTTCATGGCTCCTGAGGGTGAAATGAAATGCGGTCCCTCCGCCGGGTCCCGGCTCGAACCATATCCTGCCCCCGTGGAGGTTGACGAGGTTCCTCGTTATGGCAAGTCCGAGTCCGACGCCGCCGTACCTTCTTGACGCCGACCCGTCCGCCTGAACGAACGGATCGAACATCTCCGACCCTGTCCCCGGGTCGATGCCTGTTCCGGTATCGATGACCGATATCCTCGTCATGCCGTCAGGCTCCGCTGACGCGCTGATTGTCACAGTGCCGGCGTCTGTGAACTTGACGGCGTTACCGACCAGGTTCAGCATGATCTGCTGTAGCCTTCCGGGTTCGCCGATGACTGGAGCCGACCCTGGCTCGATCATCAAGGCCAGCCCTATCGATTTTTTTTCCGCCGCCGGTTTGAGAAGGGAGACTGCATACGAGCAGACCGATTCCATGTCGACCGGGACCATAAGTATGGAGACGTCGCCGTGGGTCAGCCTGGAAAAGTCGAGTATGTCGTCCACCAGTCCGGACAGTCTTATCCCGCTCGAGGAAATCAGCGCGAGATTCCTGGACGTCTCCTCTCCGACCGGGCCGGCCGCGCCCTGGGACATCGATTCCGCGAGACCTATTATCCCCTGGAGTGGCGTCCTGAGTTCATGCGAGATGTTCGCCAGGAATTCGTCCTTGAGCCGGTCAATCCTGACCAGCTCCCTGTTCATGACCTCCAACCGTGCGAACTGACGCTTGAGTCCCTCCGCCATGCTGTTGAATGTGGCGCCGAGCCTTCCCATCTCGTCGCTGCCCGCGGCATGGATCCTGTGGTCGAGATCGCCGGATTCTATCCTTTCCGCGCCGGCCGTCAGCTCCGAAAGCGGCCTCGAAATCACCCTGCTTATGAAAAAACCCAGGAGCCCCGAAGCGATAATGACTATCGCCACCGCGCTGAAGATGACCCTCCTGATCGTTTTTAAGGACCTGAGCGCCTGCTCCCTTGAATAAACCAGCCTGCCGATGCAGTAAAAAGACCTGTTGGGAGACCTGTCCGCGTATATGAATTCCAGGCAGACGCCGCCGTATCCGGGAAGCGAAATTTCCCTGAACGGCGGGGCGGTTTTAATCCTGTCCAGCTCGACGCCGGAAATTTTTTTCCGGTTCCCCGAAGTCCCGGCGGTTTGCGATGGACTCACGTAGCTGGCCAGAACGACGCCGTCCAGTTCCCTGTTTTTAGTCGTCAGAACCGCCTCGCCGAGCAGCAGCCCCTCGTCCGCGAGGGGTTTGAGCGACGTCATGATGTCCCTGGCGTCGATTCTGGCCTGTTCGACATCGGCGCTGTCCATCAGGAGGATATTCATGGAAGACCTGGAAATTATCCTGCACACGGTCTGGCCGTGCCTGGCGATATTGTCCATTCTTTCCTTTTCCTCCTTGTCGAGGATATATACGGAAAGGGGCAGGGTGGCGGTTATAATTATGGCAGTGAATGCCAGGATGAGTTTGAATTTCAGTTTCATGCCATCATGTCCGAATGCGGTTTAATAAAAATAGATCCGCTGACCGCCGGAGAAAAGAAAGAACGTCCGGGGCCGCGATGCGGCGCATCGTATTTTTGACGGTTTACGGATTTTATTTGTGCTTTACAAAAAAAGCATCGGATGATAAAAAAAGCAAATAATTTATTATTAATATTCAAGAGACGGAAATGGATATATTTACCAGGGAAGTAGGCCAGTATCATATTATCGAGGTCGCCGACAAGGTTGATCTGTACAATATAAAGGAATTCAGGAAAATCATCTACGAGGCCGCGGACGGAAGATACGGCCACATCGCGGTCGAGCTGAGGGGCAACACCTACGAGATGGATTCAAGCGTCATAAGTGCCCTCATCTCGGTTCAGAAAAAAATGGAGGCCAACAGGGGGACCTTCGTCATAATTAATATTTCGGAGGATATCCAGTCTCTTCTCAAGCTCGCCGGGCTCAGCGACTACTTCAAATTCTGCGAGGACGTAGAACAGCTGGTCTGAATCAGCCGTTGATGAAGAAAATAGTCCCGAGATCGGTGATTCTTTCTCGTGAAAGAAATACCGCATCGTGCCCGTTTTTTTCGATGAAATCCATGATCGCTGACGATTCCGGGAGATGGGAAATGCAGCCAGTGAAAACCAGGCTGCGGCCGTAGTGGCCGGTGGCCCCGCCGATGAACCCGTGTGCGTAGCCGGGCAGGGCCACGTTCCCCGGCGCGATCAGCAGTGATTCCAGCCCCGGGCTATCGGCCTTTTCATGTATCACGCTGTCTTCCGTGATAATCCCGCGCGCGCCGAGAACCGCAGTCGAGCATTTCGCATAGCCCTGCGTCACGTTGATGAATCCGACTCCCCGGGACTCAAGGCAGCCCCTGACCGTGTTTTCGGTAAATTCCGTCCTGTGCAGGGCTGTACGGCCAATGCAGGCTATATTGTAATGCGTGTCCGCCGGGTATTTCCCAATCCGCGTGCCGCATATCACGATGCCGCAGCACCCCTCTATTTTTTTCAGGAAATCAACCGATATATCGGGATGGCAGAACGCTGTGTTTTCATGTATGAACAGCTGTATGTCGGGGTGACCTGAAAGGGGGGCTGCCACCGCGCCCGACCTGCCGATTTCGACGGGCTCGAAGTCCAGTTTTTTTATCGACGACCTTACTTCTTCCGTAGCGTCCGGATTTATTACGGCGATGCGTTTCATGAATTCCATGAATGTTAAAATAATTGACACCCGCCGGGGCTGGTTGATAGTCAGGCTTCAGGGCCATGGGACCGTCCCGGGAAGGGCGGCATGAAAATTCATTCGGAGAACGGATATGAGATTGTCAAGATATATACTGCCGACGCTCAAGGAGGACCCTTCAGACGCGGTGGTTTCCAGCCACAGGCTGATGATAAGGGCCGGGCTGATACGCAAGGAATCGGCCGGCATGTACGCCTACCTGCCGCTCGGCTTCAGGGTTTTAAGGAAAATTATCGACATAGTCAGGGACGAGATGGACCGTGCTGGAGCGCACGAGTTCCTCATGCCGGAATTGACCAACGCGGACCTCTGGAAGGAGTCCGGCAGGTGGTTTTCATACGGCCCGGAGATGTTCAGGATCAAGGACAGGAACGGGATGGAGTATTCGCTCGGCCCCACCCACGAGGAGGCCTTCACCGGGCTCGTCAGGGGCCTGATATCGTCCTACAGGGACCTGCCGGTAACAGTCTACCAGATCAACACGAAATTCAGGGACGAGATGAGGCCCAGGTACGGGGTGATCAGGAGCAAGGAATTCATAATGAAGGACGCCTACTCTTTCGATATGGATGAGAAGGGCCTTGACGAGTCGTACCAGGCGATGAGGAAGGCCTACCGGAAGATATTCGAGAGGTGCGGCCTTGAGACAATCCCGGTCGAGGCCGACACCGGCGCAATGGGTGGGAGCGATTCCGAGGAATTCATGGTTGCTTCGGAGGTCGGTGAAGAGGTCCTCCTTCTCTGCGGTTCCTGCGGGTACAGGGCCAACCAGGAGAAGGCCGAATTCGGAAGGAAGCCGTTCGCGGGACCGGCGCCTGCCGAAAAGCTGTCCGAGGTGGATACTCCGGACGTGAAGACGATCGACGATCTCGTCAAATTTTTCGGGACCACGCCCGACAGGTTCCTCAAGAGCATCATATACCTCGCCGACGGAAAGCCGGCGATGGCGGTTGTGACGGGCGACAGGGAGATCAACGAAAACAAGCTGAAGAGAAGCCTGGGCTGCTCGTCGCTTGAGCTCGCGCCCGACTCGGTGGTTGAGGAGGTCACCGGAGCCCCGGTCGGATTCGCCGGCCCTGTGCCTGGTCCGTCGATACCGGTGGTCTTCGACCTGTCCGTGAAAGAAGTCAGGAACGGCTACACGGGCGCGAATAAAAAGGACGTGCATTACAGCGGCGTGAATCCAGGCAGGGACTTTGAAATTGCTAAAGAAGCGGACATCGCTTCGGCGGTCGAGATGGACCCGTGCCCGAGGTGCGGCAAACCCATGAATGTCAGGAAGGGAATAGAGGTGGGCCACATATTCAAGCTCGGCTACAAGTACTCCCGTCCGATGAACGTCACGGTGCTGGATGAAAACGGGGCCTCCGTCACGCCGATAATGGGGTGTTACGGCATCGGCATCAACAGGACGGTCGCAGCGATAGTGGAACAAAACGGAGACGGGCGCGGGATAGTGTGGCCGAAGTCTGTCGCCCCGTTCAGCGTGCATCTCGTCGGGATTTCGAAGACCGCGGAAGAGTCGGCGGCCGTGGACAGGATTTACGGAATGATGTCCGATGCCGGGATCGATGTCCTGTACGACGACAGGAACGCGAGCCCGGGATTTAAATTCGCGGACGCGGACCTGATCGGGATACCAGTCAGGGTCACTGTCGGGAAAGGCTATTTCCAGGACGGCGATATTGAGATAAAGCTCAGGAAGGAAAAGGATCCGGTAAAGGTCAGGGAGGAGGCGCTTATCGGAAAACTAAGGGAGCTTGTCTAGTCCTTGAAAATGAGATCTCCAGTACTTTTCGCCGTACTGGCGGCGTTCATTCTCGATCCGGCCGGCTTCACGGGGTCGAGGGCGGGGGAAAACGGGGGCCATAACGGCCGGTTCGTCATATGGGCCCATTCGGACATACAGCCCAGAAAGGAATCAGAGCGAAAGGATTACGAGGCCGTCATTTCCGATGTCGCAGTGAATTTTTCCGGTACGGGCATCACCATAGTCGCGGGCGACATTGTGCAGAACAAGAAAGGGAAGGATGACGGGGCCTATGAATGGTTTCTTGAAGCGAGAAAAGCCGCCGGCATATCCTGCTGGTACGAGATCGCCGGAAACCACGACGCCAGGAACATCCCGGCCTTCAGCCTTTATTTGAAAAAGCCCATTTATTATTCCGTGACATTCGGCAACGTGACAATGCTGTTCATCTCGGACGAGGATGGAAGGCTTCATACGAAGATTTCCGACGCGACCTTCAGGTGGTGGGAAAAAAAAGTTATAGAGAACCAGGACAGGATAATCATCACCGTTTCGCATGCGCCGCCCGCGCAGAGCGGTCTGGTCCCCATACCGACTTTCGGCACGATGAGCATATCGGATTCAAGAAGGTTTATAAATGTTCTTCAAAAATACAGGGTTGATCTCTGGCTGTGCGGCCATCTTCATATACCTTCATCCTGGGGATTCAACGAGAACAGGGTAAAGTACATGAACAACGTGCAGTTTGTCAATGTTTCAAGAATAAGAAGGGACAGGGGGCTTCATTCCGAATCGAGGTTCATTTACCTTGAAAAAAATTCGAATGTCATGATTGTCAGAACCAGGGACCATAACCTTAAAGTCTTCGTTCCAGGCAGGGAGATCAAGCTTGAATTGAAGTCGCCGTTTATCTACGACGGCTCGGCCCCGGAAATACACCTCCCGGAAAAATAAGAAACTGCCAGATAGCGACCGGCTGCTCGGGCCGATGCCGATTGATTGCCGGAAAACTATTGAAATAATTCATGCTCCATGAAAGAGTTTGGATTATTTGAGGGTTTTTACTTTACCTTCTACAGAAGCACCATGGATGCTTCATGATGATCTTGAATAAAAAAACAAAAGGTTCGACGCGGATTATTATTCATATATAAAAAAATGATGCCTTTTTTCTATTAATATTGACATGGATATCCGGTTTGTTAAAAATGTTCAGAGTGGAATTTTATTCATAACAAAACTAAGGTAAGGGGAGTAAAGAGATGAAGATAGTTGTCTGTCTAAAACAGGTTCCTGACATGGAATCCAAATTCAAAATCATCGATGACAAAAAAGTCGATGAAGCTCAAATAGCTTTTAAAATCAATGACTTTGATAACTATGCCGTTGAGGCTGCTCTTCAGCTGAAGGAGAAGCTCGGCGGAGAGGTGGTCATCGTTACTGCCGGTCCTGAAAGAGCCTCCAAAGACATCAGGCAGGCCTTCGCGATGGGAGCCGATTGGGGCATACATATCAACGATCCGGCCGTCGAAGACGGCGACAATTTCGTTGTGGCCTCTGCGTTGCAGAAGGCGATAGAAAGCGTAGGCGGCGCGGACCTGGTTCTCACCGGGGTTCAGGCAG
The DNA here is from genome assembly GCA_025457915.1 of Spirochaetota bacterium. GTDB lineage: Bacteria > Spirochaetota > UBA4802 > UBA4802 > UBA5550 > JALOTL01. Next base: position 13,033 of record JALOTL010000005.1, read on the forward strand.
AAGACGATCAGGCCGCAATTACCGGCGTCATGATTGCCGATATGATGGGACTTCCCCACTGCACCAACGTCGTTAAACTTGAAAGCGCTGACGGCAAAACACTGACCATCAACAGGGAAATCGGCGGCGGGCTCAACGAGGTGCTCGAACTCGGCGCACCGGCCGTTCTATCCATACAGTCCGGCATCAACGAGCCGAGGTATCCGACCCTTCCGGGTATCATGAAGGCCAAGAAAAAAAGGCTCGATATAAAAAAAGCGGCCGACCTCGGGGTTTCGGCTCAGGCCAAGACCGATTTCATCAAGATGTATTTCCCGGTATCCGATAAGAAAGCGGAAATAATACAGGGAGATCCCGCAACCGCCGCCCAGATGCTGGTCGACAAACTCAAAAACGAAGCTAAAGTGATATAACAAAGGAGGGATGGAAAATGGCTAGGATATTAGTAATCACAGAACATAAAAATGGTAAAATAACAGAGGGTTCTCTGGAACTTTGCAAGGCCGCAAAACAGCTGGCCTCCGGGCTGGGCGCCACTGCCGCCGCAGCGGTAATGGCGAAGGACGACGCCGTGGCCAATGAAATGGCGAAATATATTCCCGAGGTTTTCCTCGTAAAGGACGGCGCTTTTGAAAACTACACGCCGGACGGATACACCCAGGCGATCAAGGCCATAGTGGAGGCCCAGGACGTAAAGGGAGTTTTGATTCCCCACAGCTACGACGGCGTCGACTACGCTGCGAAAGTGGCGATGACTATCGGGGCCGGGATCGTGTCAAACTGCAACAAGGCCACGGCTGAAGGCGGTTCGGTTGTTTTCACGAGGAACACCTACAACGGAAAAATACAGGAAACTAAAAAGGTCAAAACAGACAAGTTCGTAGCCACCTTTGAAAAGGGCGCATACGATGTCGAGGCCGCAGGCGGAGCGGGATCGGTGACGGCCGTGGCCGCGTCCATCAGCAACATCAGAACGAAGGTGAAGCAGGTCATAGAAATGATGGCTGGTTCCGTTGACATATCGCAGGCGAAGATCATCGTTTCCGGCGGAAGGGGCCTGAAAGACGGCGACAAATACAAGGACATCATCGTGCCCCTGGCGCAGAAGCTTGGCGGAGAATACGGCGCTTCCAGGCCTGTAGTCGACGCGGGGTGGACGGATGCCGCCAGACAGGTAGGTCAGTCCGGCAAGACCGTGAATCCGAACCTCTATATGGCGGTCGGAATCTCCGGCGCTATCCAGCACGTGGCCGGCATGAAGGGCTCGCAGTGCATAGTCGCCATCAACAAGGATCCGGAGGCGCCTATATTCAACATAGCCACCTACGGAATAATCGGGGACCTTTTTGAGGTTGTTCCGGCCCTGATGGAAAAACTTTAATAGACTGAAAAATAAAAACCCCGGGCTTTCGGCCCGGGGTTTTTTTATTATGGGTATCTCTGAAAATTAAATTATTTATTATAAAACCAATGAAAAAAACCAATCTATACATTGAAAGTGCCCACAGGGGAACATCCTGATTTGATTATTAGAGGTTCCCCTGTCTCGAAAAAGCATTTTTTTCAGTCATCATCCGCCGGCCTGCTCATGTTGGTCCTGAACATTATCCCGGATATCCCCCTGAAATCGTAGGGGTTGTTTTTGCCGGTTGCTCCGCCGCTCGTCAGGCTGTTGAAATCGATCTCGGCCAGGCCCCCGACGAAGAAATCGACGTATCCGCCGATCTTGAATTTGAAATTGATGCCTCCGGTCGCGCCTGCGTGGTAGTTGTTCAGTATGGGGAGCGCGTTGAAGGTCTTGCAGTATATCGCGTTGGTGTCTATTGTCCTGGTGAGGTACATGTTTGACCTGAAGACGAAGGACAGGTTGATTCCCGCAAGGAGATCGATCTGGAAGTAAGTCCCCGGGTATAAAACCGTGACAAGGCAGAGCGGCATTTTTATCGACTGCACGGTTAAGGCTGACCTCACCCACAGGGTATAATTGCCAGGAATAAGAAGTTCATTGCTGATTTTATATTCTGAATACCACAGTCCCGAATGAATTCCGAACCTGGTATTGAGCATTTTTTCAAAAACCAGCCCTCCGCCGTACCCGAGCGCGCTGCCCCATTTTGAAAAGCTGCTTTTGGTCCGGATGTCGTAGTAACCGAAGGTGCCGGCGGCGCCGAAGGCCGCGTTCGGACCGGCATTGTCCTCCTCCTCCGCAAACAGCGGCGCGGCCGACGTGATCAGCAGGGCCGTTATAATCAGCTTTACGGCGGTAATTTTATGTTTTGGGGTCAGTTTTTATCCTCCATGATGCATGTGCCATTGAAAATGGCGCCGGATTCAATTGACAGGTCCGGGGCGATTACATCCCCGCTTGTCTTGCTTTTTTTATAAAGATCGATTTTCTGCAATGCCTTGATCCTTCCGTTAACAATGCCGCTTACCGAGACTTCTCCCGCGGTAATGTCCGCGCTTACGACCGCTTCCCTGCCGATGATCAGGTGGCCGTCTGTTTCTATCTTCCCCTCGAACGTGCCCTTGATCTTCAGTGAGTTTTTAAACGTAAGGGTCCCCCTGAACCCGATGTCGTCGGCAATCACTGTTTCGATTTTATTTTCGTCTTCAACAATTTCTTTAATCTCTGACATTGATACCCCGCGACTCCATATTTTATTTGAATGATATTTTATATAAAACCTGATAATATGTCAAATAAAATTCCGGACACTTCCCTCCGGGGTAAAAGCCCGGTTTGATGAAGCGATTTTGTCCGTATAATTTGATTAATACGCATTATATGGACCGTTTCAGCGCCGCATGGAGTATTTAGCCAATTAATCTTGACTTTTTTAAACATGAATGTATATTATTCAAGACTTGCCACATTAAATTATAGAGGTTCAACAATGCAGCCCAATCTTGACAATTTGAAAAAGAAAATTAATGAGAACCGCGATTTTATAGATAAAATTACTTCAAAGCTCCCGGGATTCCAGGGGTACGTTGAAAAGGACGAACTGTACAGGGCTGATAAAATAATCAGGGGCTTCATTACCGACGCCATCCAGAAATATAAGAACGAGGTAAACAATCTTTCCGGCTCCATGTTCAGGGGCGGAATGATGAAATCACTGTCGGGCCTTGAAATGGTAAACAACAACCTGGAACGGGTGCTGAAAAAATGCGAATACGCCGATTTCGGGTCTTCATCCTCGGCTTCCGGGATAAAAATAGGCGATGAAGACAGGAACAGGCTTCTTGAATACGACTGGCGTCTTATAACCAGTGCCGAGCAACTGAAGGAAAATCTGGACAAGCTTGCATCCGCCAAAGAGGAAGAGGTGGAGGGGCTTGCGAACGAATTCATTGCGAAAATCAGGGAATTTGAAAAATCCTTCGACGATAGAAAAAATATTATTATGGAGGTCATATAAATGGCTTTGTTAGATGTAGTAGAATGGAAAAACCAGCCCGGGGACGTCATATACAGGTTTCCAGAGGGCGCGATATCGCTCGGCGGACAGCTGATAGTCATGGAACACCAGGAGGCCATACTGTTCAAAGAGGGGAAGGCCCTTGATGGCTTCGGGCCGGGAAGACACACCCTCAAAACAGGGAACATCCCAATTCTCGAGAAACTGGTCAACCTTCCCTTCGGGGGCAAAACGCCTTTCCCGGCGGAGGTTTACTACATTAATAAAACCGAGATACCCAACCTTAAATTCGGGACAAAACAGCCCATACAGCTGCTTGACCCGATATACAACCTCACCGTTCCGATAAGGTGTTTCGGAAACTATTCGCTGAAAATAACAAATACCAAGCCTTTCCTGATGATGGCGATCGGGACCTGGCAGGCCTTCACGACCGATGCGATAGGCGGAGCGCTCAGGGATCAGATCATCCTTCCCAAGCTCCAGGACCTGATCGCGGAATTCATGCTCAAGCAGAACATCACCATACTGAAGCTCGCCATGTATTACGACGAGATAGGGACCGCCGGCAAGGCGAAGATGCTGGATGAATTCTCCAGTTTCGGCGTCGAGCTTGTGAGGTTCGCGATAGAGTCCATCAACGTTCCCGAAGAGGACGAGTCCGTCAAGAGGCTCAAGAAGGCGCTCGCCGACAAGGCCGAGATCAACATCATGGGAGAGGATTACAAGGTCAAGAGGACCTTCGATACAATGGAAAAGGCCGCGGCGAACGAAGGCATGGCCGGATCCACCATGGGCGCCGGAATGGGGCTCGGAATGGGCGCCCAGATGGGCCAGATGATGCAGGGCGCAATGGGCGGAGTAACCGGCGGTCAAGGCCAGCAGGTAGCGTGCCCGCACTGCAAGGGGATGAATCCCGCAGGCGTCAAGTTCTGCGCCCACTGCGGCAAGGAGGTCACGGTCTCCATGGCGCCCTGTCCGAAATGCAACGCTAGCATCCCGGCCAATTCCAAGTTCTGCCCGTCGTGCGGGGCCAATCTCGCTACGGTCAGCTGCGTCAAGTGCGGGGCAAAGCTCCAGGCCGGCGCGAAGTTCTGCCCGGATTGCGGCGCACAACAGGGATAGAGACCGGAAGACATGCCATCCTACAACTGCACATCATGCGGCGCGCCGATCGAGGTGAAAAACAGGTTCAGCAAGGTCATTGTCTGCCAGTACTGCAATACCCATCTGAAAGTGGGCGACAACGGGCTTGATCCCGCGGGCAAACATCCCAAGCTGGCGGATTTTCCTTCCATATTCAGCGTGGGATGCAGGGGCTCAATTCTGGGGAAGCCGTTTACCGCCCTCGGCAGGATGCGGTACAAATACGACGGCGGATTTTTTGACGAGTGGTTCATGGAATACGACGGTGAAACGGCGTGGGTCACAGAGGACGAGGGCGCCTGTTCCCTCTATACCGATCTCTTCGAGGCTGCGGACATTCCCGATATCGGCTCGCTGAAGCCGGGACAGAACATAACGGTGGGCGATAAAAGGATCATGGTCAAGGAAAAGGGCACGGCCGTGGTCGAAGGTGGCGAGGGCGAGCTCGGTTTCTACGTTGAACCGGGTTCGAAGATCACCTATGTGGACGGCATCTCTGACGGGAAAAAGGTTTCAATAGAGTATACGGAAAACGAGATAGAATTTTTCATCGGAAGGCCTCTTTTGAAAAAAGACATAGCTGTTGAGGGACAATGACATGGCTGACAATCAGGAATTAAAGGCCATAAAGTGCCCGGCCTGCAGCGGGGATCTCTCCAGGAGTTTCAAGGCGCAGTACGACTCCGAGGAGGAAGAGACCGTACAGGTCCCGGTCGCAAAGTGCCTGTCATGCGGCAAGGAGTACGACCAGCATACGCAGGAGTATTACGAGCTTTTCGCCGATACCTTCACTTCAGACAAGGACTCGTCCGTATTCAAACTCGGCCTGAAGGGAAAGATCGACGGCGTCGAGTACGAGATAATCGGAAGGATGAGATACCAGGACGAGGAGGAATGGGAAAAGGACACCTGGGACGAATGGCTTGCCATATCGGCCGAAGGCGTCTACAGGTACTTCGTCGAGGAAGAGGGCAAGGTGTATTCCTACGAGGAATACGTGCCCAAGAGCATAGACATGGCAAAGGCCGATTCCATCGAATTCGAGGGCAAGAAGATATCCAAGAGTTCGGGCTACGTGGGAAGGATTGTTTTTGCCGAAGGCGAGCTGCCATGGAAGCCTGAGATAGGCGAGCCTGCGACAATCTATGAATTCAAGAAGGACGGGGCCAACTACACGATAGAACAATCCGAAGACGAGGTCTCGATAACAAGGGGCGACATCATACCATACAAAAAGGTGATGGACGCTTTCGGGACCGAAGAGACCAAGAAAAAGTACCAGGGCAATGTATCCAGGAAAAAGGTCTATTATCTCAAGGCCAAGCTGTACGCGGCCGGAACTGCCGTTGCCCTCTGCCTCGCGGTTTACAGCTGCCTTTCGACTGAACCGGTGTCCGGGGTAATGGATAAAAAGCAGGTGCTTGCCTTGAACGAGATGAAGTTCGAGGAGAACCAGAACGTCTACTTCAGCCAGATGATCGTCGGGCCGTTCGATATCAAGGAAAAAGACTGCCTTTACGAGGTCAGGGTCGGGATAGACGAGAAGGTGCAGAAGCTGAACCTGGAATGGCAGACCTTCAGGCTCCTTCTGATCGACGAGGGAAGGCTGAATAAATTCACCGGCGGTAATCTCACCAGGCCCGTGCTGAAGGACCTTTTCGACGAGATAGAGGCGTCGCCCGAACCAGTGGAGTCCTTCGAGGTTACCGGTGATTTCTGGGACGAGGAGGGATACGACGACGAGGGACACTGGCACGAGAGCGATCTTTCCGGAACCGCGGATTTCGTTCTCGATACCGCCGGCAAGTATTATGCCTATGTCGAGCTCTTCAGCAACAAGCCCAGGAAGGTTGAATCCGTTTACGTGGGCGTGGAAAAGGCCAGGAGCTACATTTATTTTCTCATCACCTCGGCCTTAATGGCCGGACTCGGATATTTCAATTACATGAGGGGGAAGTCACAGGTTGAAGTTCCTTTTGACATTTCCTGAACCGGGGGTCTATAAATGATTAGAAGCCTTATCGTACTGATAATACTGCTGCTGGGATCATCCGCATTGTCCTATTTTTTTATTGGATATTCGAGGGCCGGGGTCCAGTATATATCCAAGCACAGGGAGATGAGGAAATCAATAAGGGGCGGCAGCGTATATCACTACGGCGGCTACGGCCAGAAGGGGTTCAGGGGCGGCAAATAATTTTGCTCCCGCGGAGGACCTATCGCGGGAAATATCTAATATATTAATAGCTGCATTTAAGGAGGTTTCAAGCGAATATGGAATGGAATGTATATCTTTTCGGTATAATTGATACCGCAATCTATTGCGTTATCGGCATAATAATGATGGGCATCGGCTTCTGCATAGTAATGCTCGTATCTCCGTTTTCAGTAAAAAAGGAGATAGAGGACGACCAGAACGTCGCCCTCGGCATTATCATCGGCGCGGTCATCATCGGGCTGTCGATCATCATCGGCTCGGTCATATCCGCACCCGGCAGCGGCGGTCATACGTCCAAGCCGGTTGATAAAAAGGCCGTTGAAGAAAAAGCAGGCAAGTGAGCCGGGCCCACAACCTCTTCGAACAGAGGGTCCTTCTTTTTTCTGTTTTCATACTCTCCCTCTGCGGCATAACCTATGAGCTGGTGCTGGGTTCCCTTGCGACATACCTTCTCGGGAACCCGGTACAGCAGTATTCCATAACAATCGGTTTTTTCCTGAGTTCGATGGGACTCGGATCGTTTATTTCTAGGTACATGGTAAAGGACATCCTGAGGACCTTTATCATGGTCGAGGTGATCCTGGGATTATTCGGCGGCGTGTCCGTCATAGTTTTAAGCTTCCTTTTTACATTTTCCGCGGCCTATTATATCCTCCATATATTTTTTCTTGTTTTTATCGGGATGCTCGTCGGACTTGAAATACCCCTGCTCACAAGGATCCTGAGGAAATACGGGGAGCTCAAGGACGTCCTTTCCAATGTCCTTTCTATAGACTACATAGGCGGACTGGCCGGGTCCCTTCTTTTTCCCCTTGTGCTTTTCCCGTTTCTTGGAAGAATGCTGACCAGCATAATAATCGGGCTTGCAAACATTGCAGTGGCCATGGTCCTGATAATAAGGCTGGATTATCCCGGGAAGCGCAGGGCGGACCTTGTGCTCCCGGCCGCGGCGCTCATCGCCCTCTGCTTCCTTGCATTCAATTCCGACTCGATAATGAATATTTTTCAGAAAAGGCTTTATTACGACGACATTGTTTTTTCCAGGAGATCGAAGGTCCAGGAGATCGTCCTCACCAGAAACGGGGGGGATTTCAGGATGTACCTGGACGGCTCCCTCCAGTTTTCCTCCACCGACGAATACAGGTACCACGAGATGCTGGTGTTGCCGGCGCTGCTTTCCGCGGCGGCCAGGCCCGGCAGGGTCCTTGTTCTCGGCGGCGGGGACGGCCTCGCGGTGAGGGAGGTGCTGAAGAGCGGTCTTGCTGACAGCGTCACGCTTGTCGACCTGGATCCCGTCATATTGAACCTTGCCAGGAGGAACCCGTCCATGAAGATGCTGAACGGCGATTCCCTTAACGATCCCAGGGTCGAGGTAAGGGCCCAGGACGCATACGCGTTCCTTCTCGACAACAGGTCTCCCTACGACGTCATCATAGCTGATTTTCCCGATCCTCATGACGAGACGATTTCAAAGCTGTACACGAGGGAGTTTTACCTGCTTGTCTCGAGGTCCCTTAAGAAGGGCGGGCTGTTCGTGACCCAGTCGACCTCGCCGCTTTTTGCCAGGGAGGCCTTCTGGTGCATAAACGTCACTTTAAGGAATGTATTCAGGTCCGTGATCCCGTACCATCTGTACGTGCCGACCTTCGGAGACTGGGGATTCAACCTGGCTTCAAGGGATGAATATGATCCCGCTGGAACAAGGGAACCCCTTGCCGGGTGCAGATATTATTCAAAAAACGCATTCCTGAGTTCGCTGGATTTTTCCGCTGACACGAGCGCTGTGGATACCGGGATAAACACGTTCAACAGGCCGGTGCTGTACACCTACTACCTGAAAGGATGGAAGCACTACGAGGATTACTAGACGGCCTTTGCCACCTTGCCTGATCTGATGCATCTTGTGCAGACGTATTTTCTCACGACCCTGTTGTTGTCCAATACCCTGATTTTTTTCACGTTAGGATACCAGATTTTCGCGGTTTTTTTGTTGGAGTGGCTGACGTTGTTACCGAACTGAACGCTCTTGCCGCATATTTCACATTTTGCCATTGCTTTTTCCTCGAAGAAATATCGGATTGACACATTTAATCATGCCTTTATTTTTATCAAGCATTTTTGGTGAAGTTTTTAAAAATATATAATTAATCCCGGCTGATCCGTTTAATATAATACAAATCGTTTTATTGAAAAACATTGATCGTGCCGCCGTTTTTTCCGCGGGAATTGACTTCCGGCGGCTGGATGCCGATTTATCAGGTTGATTTTTGGGTTTACAAAATAAACAAAAGTTGATTCTTTAAAATGATTTCTCACATGAATCAATAAGCGGGGTCATCAATGAAAATAACTGAAAAAACCAGGTTGCATGACGCCATAAAGTCATCGCCGAATGTTTTAAAGGTGCTGGAGAAATACGGGCTCGATTGCGCGGGATGCAAGGGCGCGGCCGAAGAGACGATCGAGAAGCTGGCCGTAAACAACGGGCTTGACGTTAAAACCCTTATAAAGGAACTGAACAGGTCATGAAATGCCTTCCGTAAGGATCATATCCGGTCTCTACAGGGGCAGGGTGATCCCCTTCGCGAACAAGAATTTCAACGACGCGGACATAACCAGCCAGAAGGTCAAGGGGGCGGTCTTCTCGATACTGGGGGAAGACCTCGAGGGCAGGTCGTTTCTCGACCTGTTCGCGGGATCGGGGCAGATGTCCTTCGAAGCGCTCAGCAGGGGCGCCGGCACGGTAATCGCGAACGAGCCCGACAGGAAGAGGAGGGAATTCATCGAATCATGCGCGGCGGACCTGTTCAAATCGGATGCCCTGTCCGTGCTGGGGTTCGACTACAGGAGGGCGGTGAAATATCTCTCGTCCAGGGGCGCGAGGTTTGACTGCATATATCTCGACCCGCCCTACATAAAGGAAAAGGGACGCGCATTCATCTTTGAATACCTGATGGAATCGATTGATGCCGGTGGACTCTCGGCCGGGGGCGGGATGGTTCTGCTTCAACATTTTTCTGGGAATCCGGCCGTGAAATACACCGGAGCCCTTTCCCTGTCCGAGACAAGGAAATACGGCAGCACCTCGGTATCGATTTTTATTAACGGCCGGCCCTGACGGCCTGCCTGCGCAGGTATTCCGCCTCGAGTTTCTGGATCGATGATACGGCCTTCAGGTACGCCAGCGGGGTTTCAGTCTGCAGGCTGTGATAGGCGAAGGCGACGTAGATGTTGGGATTGTTTTCCCCGGGCCTGGTCGAATCGACAAGGCGCCATTCGCCGTCAAAATAGGCCTCGGCCCACATGTGGAAAACGAACACGTTTTTTTTGCCCATGAATTCCCTGGCGATGACCATTCCGGTGACTGCCCGCGCGGGGATCCCCAGGGACCTCAGTATGGCGACCGTCAGGACTGAATGTTCCGTGCAGTCCCCCGACCTTACCCGGATGATCTCAACCGCCGGTATGAGGGGGATGCCGACAATCTTGCTGGTTATATGCCCGTAAACGAAATTTGCCACGTCATCGAGTATGTTTCCGCCCATTTTAAATGCGGAAGATATTTTTTTGACCTCCGGCGATACAAGGTTCAGGAACCTCGTGTCCCTGAGGTATCCGGCCCTGTTGCCCGGGTCTCTTTTTTCCGCGCTGTCGATCAGCCCGGTCTCGACGGTTACAACGGTCCCGGTCCTGTTTGTTTTCGTCGATCGGATTCTCTGGAAGGGGGTTTCGGAAAGGGAAAACCCGCCGTCATCAGACCTGAGCAGGAAGAGGGACCTCTTTTCCGCGAAAACTTTTTCTGAAAAATTCTTTATCCTGACGGAATAAACCGAGGGGTCGATCGCGTCCGCCGACGATTCCGGAGAATGAAGCAGCAGCGAATATGACAGCGCGGCAGCTGCGAAGAAAAATTTCCGGTTTAGCGACGGATTTTTTTTCATCATTTTATCACCAGCTCGAGCTCGTTGTTCATCATCTTTATGACGGATTTGCGCGCTATGCCCGAGGAGTCGATGTAGACGTCGATACTTTTCAGGTTCTCAATCGTATAAATCAGGCGGATGAGATCCATTGCTTTTCCGCCGACGCTTACTTTTTCCCTGCCCGCGACCCTGAGTTTCATCAATATCGGCCTTTCCAGCTCTATGGACGGATCATAAATGTATGATTTGATCTCGGCGCCTTTTTTGAACTTTTTTCTTATCAGCCAGTCCATGTGGTAGTTGCCCTCGAGGAAAAAGGGGCGGTCGATTCTGATCCTGGTTTTTATCCCGTCCGTATCGATCTCGACGTCTTTACCGGAAAAAACCGCCGTCGTCCTCATCACGGTCTCCCTGCCGGCGTTTTTTACCCGGTTGACGAGTTCGAACCTTACAGGCTTGAACCCGGCCGTTTCCGTGATCGTTTCCCGGGTGCTGTTTTCAACTTCGCCGACCCTCATGTCCATGTCCACAATGGAGACGTAGTTCCCGTCCTTTTTTTCGTTCGTGATCCTGGCACTGCCGATTTCAACGCCGTTCATTATTATCCTGTAGTCCCATGAACCAAGGATGATGCTCTCGGGAACGGCCAGGCAGGCCTGGGCGGATAGAAATAAAAAGGCGGCGGCGAGAATCTTTTTTTTCATGGTCGTTTCATCTCCGGATTTTGCGGTTGGACCTGCCGGTCAGCGACCGGCGAAATGATCGTAGCCCCCGATGCGGACGGCTTTCTTCCTGCCTCCGAGAATTATATGGAATCCCCTGTCTTTTATCATGCCTATCCTTGAAGCGCCGATTTTTTCCAGCGTACCCGCGCCCGGGGCGGGCGCCGTGAAAAGAAGCTCGTAGTCCTCTCCGCCGTACAGCGCGTATTCCCTGTGATCGCGGTGCGTTTCCGCGCAGTAGCGTTTCAGCTGCGCCGATACCGGAAGCGAATCCGCGTCGATTTCAAATCCGGTCCCGCTGGATTCGCATATGTGCCTGAGATCGGATACCAGGCCGTCCGAAACATCGATCATCGAGCGCGCCCCGGCCTCGTCCGCGATGACGGAGGACTCGCCGAGCCTTATGTCCGGGCGCAGGTGCCTCCTGGTGAGGAACGGGTAGGATTTTTTAACGCCCTTTTTCTGCAAAAGCTCCAGCCCGGCCCTCGAGTCTCCGAGCGTCCCGGTCACGTATATCCCGTCCCCGGGCCCGGCCCCTTTCCTGGTCAGCACCCTGCCGTTCCCTGCTTTACCGTAAAGAGCTATGCTTATGACCAGCACGCGGGAAGCCGAGGTATCTCCCCCCGCTATGACCGTGCCGGTTTTTTTACAGACCGAAATCATTCCCCTGTAGACAGCCATAACGGTTTTTTCATTCATGCCGCGCGGGATGCCAATGGATATGAAGGCGTATGCCGGCGTGCCTCCCATTGATGCGATGTCCGATATGTTCGATGCCATGGCCCTGTAGCCGATGTCCGAGGGCCCGGCTGTATCGAGATTGAAGTGCACCCCCTCGATGGAGATGTCGGCGGTGATGAGTCCGTATTCCCCGCCCGTGTCGAACAGGGCGCAGTCATCGCCGATGCCGAGTTCAAGGCCCGGACCGGAACCGGCGCCCGTTCGGGCCAGGAGCTTCTGTATCCTGCCGATCAGGGCCCATTCGCTTTTAATCTTCATTGCCTGCAGTATTTCTCGTGGCAGTAATCAATTCTTTTCATGCACCTCTCGAAGCCGATGAGTGGCAGCGACAGGTCGAGCTCGGGCCCCTTCAGGCGGCCCGTGATGATTGCCCTTGCGGGGAGAAACAGCTTTTTCCCGCCCAGGGACGTGTCCGCTTTTATCCTTTTAATCAATTCGGAGGAATAATTGCCTGCGTCGAGTCCGGAGCCCGCGATTTTTTTTGCGGATTCGACGATCTTTTTTGAATCCTCCTCGCGGAGCAGTCCGTCCGCCTCTTCATCCGGGAGAAAAACGTCGTCGAGGAAAATGCCTATGATCTTTCCGATATCGGACAGGATCTCGCAGTTTCCCCTGACCAGTGAAATGACGCTCTCCAGCCTTTCCCTGGGCATGTCGTCGACGTCGTACCCGGCATCTTTGATATGTGGGATGAAAAAGTCCGTGATTTTGCTCAAATCATAGCCGCGTATGTAGTTGCCGTTCATCCACCTGAGCTTCTGGAAGTCGAAGACCGCCGCGCTTCTGGACAGGGACGAGAGCTCGATCTGTTTCACTATCTCGCCGAGCGAAAGGATCTCTTCGCCCGTCTCCGTGGCCCAGCCGAGCATGGCCAGGTAGTTGAAGAGGGCCTCGGGCAGGTAGCCCTCCTTCCGGTACATTTCGACCGAGGTTATACCGTGCCTCTTTGAAAGCTTCGACCTGTCGGGGCCGAGCACGAGCGCCAGGTGCGCGTATTCCGGGACAGGCAGGTCAAGGGCCCTGGCGACGAGTATCTGCTTCGGGGTGTTGGGAAGATGGTCCTCGCCCCTTATCACGTGGGTCACTTTCATGAGCGCGTCGTCTATGATGACTATGTAGTTGTAGATGGGCGTTCCGTCGGAGCGGACGATGATGAAATCCCCGCCTATGTTTTCGCTGCCGAACACGACAGTGCCCTTTATATGGTCCCTGACCGTTATGATCTCGCCGTCGGGAACCCTGAACCTGACCGTCGGCCTTCTGCCGGCGTCCTTGAATGACTTTGCCTGCTCCGCGGTGAGGTTCCTGCATTTCCCGGGATAGACGAAAGGTTTTTCCGCAGCCTCGCAGGCCTTCCGCATGGCGTCCAACTCCTCGACGGTGCAGTAGCAGTGGTACGCGTTTCCGCTCTCGAGGAGCTTCCTGGTGTAGGCATCATATATGTCGAACCTTTCGGACTGTCTGTATGGTCCGTGTCCGCCGTCCCTGTCGGGGCCCTCGTCCCAGTCAATCCCCATCCACCTGAGGTCCTCCAGTATGGACCGCTCGGACTCCTTCGTGCTCCTTTCCATGTCCGTGTCCTCTATCCTCAGGATGAAGGATGCATTTTCCTTTTTTGCAATGATGAAGTTGGCTACCGCGGTCCTTGCGTTGCCTATGTGAAGGAAGCCCGTGGGGCTCGGCGCGAATCTGACTCTCATGTTTTTATCCTTTTAAAATTTATGGCCGGATCAGTAATCATAGAGGTTGGTGGAGGGGGCGCCGGATACGATCTCCTTCACGTCCCTTTCGACCCGGTTTACGAGCTTCTGGATTTTATCGACGACCTCCTCGTCAAAAAGCACCTTGTCGCACCTGGTGCACTTGAATGCCGGTATGTCCTCGAAGATCAGGCTGAAGTATTTTTTGCTCACGCTGTATGAGCTTTTTCCGTCGATTAATGCTCCGCCGCACTTGCATTCCATTTTTTTCTCCCACGCGTCCCGGCCCTCTGTTTTTTATGTATGCGGTTACCGCGGGCCTGCATGATTTTTTTTTGCCGGAATGAATCCGGCTGCCGGAAATTCAATAATGATGAACTCATTCCGGCCCATGTTGTCAAGATTTTATTTTCCGCGGCAGACCATTTTTGGAGCGCCTGTGCGGCGGACAGCAGCGGCCTTCGCTTCCGGGTTTTTTTATTGACATCCTTCACGCGGATGGGAATATCCAGCTGATACCACCGGCAGTAAACCATTATGGAACACAGCATCGAAAAGGCCGCGGCCATGATAAAAAACGCGGAGAACGTCATCGCCCTGACCGGGGCGGGAATATCCGTGGAGAGCGGGATCCCGGATTTCAGGAGCGCGGGAGGACTGTGGGACAAGTACGACCCGGCCGTTTACGCTACGATCAACAGCTTCATCAGGATGCCGGAAAAGGTATGGGAGATGCTTTTCGACATGGTGGATTTGAAAATGGGCGCGAAGCCGAATCCCGGCCACCTCGCACTTGCCGACCTGGAATCCATGGGACATCTCGGCGCCATAATCACGCAGAACATAGACAACCTGCACCAGGAGGCTGGGAACAGGAACGTGATCGAATACCACGGCAACGTCAGCAGGCTGCAGTGCATCAAGTGCGGCACGCTCTACGGGCTGGACGAATTCGACCTTTCGAAAAAGGTGCCTCCAAGGTGCGCCGACTGCGACAGGATTCTGAAGCCCACCGTCATTTTTTTCGGCGAGGCCATTCCCTACGACGCGCAGGTCCGCTCCCAGACGCTTGCATCGAAGGCGGACCTGATCATAGTTGTCGGGACCTCGGCCGTCGTCTATCCAGCGGCGAGCATCCCGATGATCGCCAAGGACAGCGGCGCCAGGGTCATAGAATTCAACATTGAAGAGACGCCCCTCACTCACTACCTAACCGATATCCTCGTGCTCGGATCCGCTGGGAAGACCCTTCCGGAACTCGTCGGTATTTTAAGGCGAATGAATTGAACAGGATTACGATACTCCCGGACGATGTCAAAAAGAAGATCGCGGCCGGAGAGGTCGTAGAGGGTCCTTCGTCCGTCGTCAAGGAGCTGGTGGAGAATTCGATGGACGCCGGCTCCGGCATCATAGAGGTCCAGGTCTCGGAGGGCGGCCTTAAAAGGATATCGGTCAGGGACGACGGATGCGGGATTGCGGCCGGGGATATCGGGCTTGCCATAGCCGAGCACGCCACGAGCAAAATACTGGACGTGCGGGACATAGAGGGGATTTCGACCTTCGGCTTCAGGGGTGAGGCCCTTTCAAGCATCTCATCAATATCATCGATCACCATTCTGAGCAGGGTCGCGTCGGAACCCTCCGGCGCAAGGCTGCATTCCGCCGGGGGCGCAGTGACGGCCGGTGATTACGCGGGACCCGCCGGCACGACCGTGATTGTTGAAAACCTGTTTTACAACACCCCTGCGCGGAAAAAATTCATGAAGTCAGCGAGGTCCGAGCTCAGGCTCATCAGGGAGGCCGTTTTAAAGTGCGCGGTATCGGCCCCCCCCGTGTCCTTCAGCCTGGATGTTGATGGTAAAAGACAGTTCACGCTTCCCGCGGCCGGCTCAAGGGAGGAGAGGATCAGGCAGGTGTACGGAAAGGAGATGTTCGATTCGCTGTATTACGAGGAGATCGAGGACATAAAGGTGAGGGTCGGCGGGTTCCTCTCCAGGCCCGATTCCCTCAGGTCGTCCAGGTCAATGCAGATTCTTTTCGTCAACGGGAGGCCGGTTGAATACAGGTACCTCGGGTTCATCCTGTCCAGGGCATACGAGCCAGCGGCGGGGAAAGGAAACTATCCGGCGGGCATCATCTTCATCGAAATAGACCCGTCGCTGGTAGACGTCAACATACACCCGGCAAAGAGGGAGGTCAAGCTCTTCGACCAGAGATACATAGACAGTCTCATATACGCCCTTGCAGACAAGGCGCTCGGCAGGGGCCACGTGATTGAAGTCGGGTCCGGCGCACGTGCAGTCCCGGCGACTGAAACGGATGAAGCTCCGGCGTTTGATTTCGGAGCGGACGGCCCGGCTGTTATTACCGCGGCTGCTTCCCCGGTCATGGAAATCGCTGAGGCCTATCGGATTCCCGAGAGGCCCGCTGACGAACTCGGGATCCTGGGCGTGGCCTTCGGCACGTACATTGTCGCGGAGGTTGGCGAGTACCTGTTCCTGGTGGATTTCCACGCGGCACACGAACGGATGATATACGACAGGCTGATGTCGTCGCGAGATGGATATGAGGTCCAGAAGCTCATCTTCCCGAAGATACTCGAGCTCACCATCGAGGAACACGGGCTGGCCATGGACAATATGGCTGAATTTTTAAAAATTGGATTTGACATCGAGGATTTTTCTGATAATTCTATCAAAATAAGCGCGGTACCTGACGTTGCGTCAAAGACCGATCCCGAAGACATAATCAGGGACGTGCTCGGTTCGGCGGCCGGGGAAGGGGCCGGAAAGGGCCTGAGGGAAAAGATAGCGGCCTCAGTGTCATGCAGGTCCGCCAGGAAGGCCGGCGACAGGCTCGATCGTGAAGAAATGGCGACCATCATGAAATACATCCGGGGAAACGAGGGGCGCCTCAGGTGCCCACACGGAAGGCCCTTCGTCTATAAAATTGAAAAAAATGAGCTGGGGAGGATGTTTAAGCGGCAATGAGCAAGATAATACTGGGAATATCGTCGTCGATAGCCGCGTACAAGGCCTGCGAACTTACAAGGATGTTCGTAAAGGCCGGGCATTCGGTATACTGCGTGCTTACTGAAAACGCGCTGAACCTTGTTTCGCCCATCACCCTTGAAAATCTGTCCGGCAACCCGGTTTATTCCGATTACTTTTCCAGGGAAAGGAGGGAGATGGGACACATAGAGCTTAAAAACGACGCGTCGCTTCTCCTGGTGGCTCCCGCCACAGCCAATATCATCGGCAAGTTCGCCAACGGCATAGCGGACGATCTGCTCAGCACCACATTCATTTCGGTGAACTGCCCGGTGATCATGGCCCCGGCGATGAACCCCAACATGTACGGCCACCCGGCGGTACGCGCCAACATCGAGAGGCTGAAGTCCTGGGGCGTCGGTTTCGTCGATCCGGGCGAGGGCGCCGTTGCCTGCGGCGACGAGGGTTACGGCAGGCTCGCGGATCTTGACAGGATATTCAAGGCGGCCATGGATGCCGTTAAGGGATAGAAGGGTCATCGTGACCGGCGGGCCGACCAGGGAATGGATCGACCCTGTAAGATATATTTCGAACGCGTCCAGCGGAAAGATGGGCATAGCCCTCGCGGACGCGGCTTTTGAGAGGGGATGCGAAACGCTCTTTATACACGGTCCGATCGACGTTTCGCTTCTTGCCGGAAAGAATTACCGGACGGTCGGGATCGAATCAACGGCCGAACTGCTCCATGCTGTCATTGAAGAAATAAGCGACGGATGCGTCCTGATCATGGCGGCCGCTCCGGCGGATTATTGCCCCGCCGAAAGGTCTCACGAGAAGATCAAAAAGACCGGGATGGAGCTCGTTATCAGGCTGAGGAAAAATCCGGACATATTGAAGAGAGTGGCCGAGGAGAGGGCGGCCGGCAACCTGAATGGAATTTTCGTGGCCGGTTTCGCCGCGGAAACCACGGACGTGGAAAGGTACGCGATCGGCAAGCTTGAGGACAAGAATCTCGACATGATCTGTCTGAATGACGTATCGGCGGAATCGGCCGGATTCGGGAAAGATACCAACATTATCACTATATTTAAAAGGGGCGGTTCGAGGACAGACCTTCCCGTTATGCCCAAGAGGGACGCGGCGGAAAGGATCCTTGACGCGATTGAGGAAAGCCTTCAGGCTTGAGGAGGTGGTTTATGTGGCACAGAAAAGCGGCCTTTGCGGGGTCCTTTTATCCTTCTGACAGGAAGGAGCTTTCCGCCATGATCGATAAATACCTGGATGATGCGGAAAAAACCAGGATCAATGGCGAACTGGTCGCGGTGATATCGCCGCACGCGGGATATATTTACTCCGGGCCCATCGCCGCATATTCCTACGCCCAGCTGCAGGGATCCGGTGTCGAGTTGATCGTCGGGATCGCACCGTCCCACAGGGCAAGGTTCGAGGGGGCTTCAGTCATCCCGGAGGGAATCTACGAGACCCCGCTGGGCGCCCTGGATATCGATTCCGTCGCCGGCGGTAAACTCGCCGGAAGCGATTATTTCGGGTTCATCAAGGAAGCGCACCAGTTCGAACACTCTCTCGAGGTCCAGGTGCCGTTTCTGCAGAGGGTGCTGGGCAAATTCTCGATCGCGCCGATAATTATCGGGACCACCGACCTGGATGTCTGCAGGGAGGTGGCAAAGGGAATAAGCGCCGCCCTTTCCTCGGAAAGCAGGAAATACGCGATCGTAATCTCGACCGACCTGTCGCATTACCATTCCTACAACGAGGCGGTCAACATAGACCACAGGTTCATGGAGAGCCTGCAGTCGTTCGACGTTGAGAATGTATATAGCGCCTGCAGTTCCATGGGGGCGGAGGCATGCGGCGAGGGGGCCGTCATCGCGGGGATGGCCGCATCCAAATTGCTCGGAGCGACCGGGATAGAAATTTTAAAGTACGGCAATTCAGGGGACACGGCAGGCGGAAGGGACCAGGTAGTCGGGTATCTTTCGGCCGCCATTTACAAATAGCGGCGTGGAGGTCGCGGTATGGTTGAACTCGGCAGGGAACAGCAGATAAAACTACTCAGGCTGGCAAGGAACACCATCTCGGAATCACTCGGTGCGGGCGGCGTCATGGACGGCCTGTCCTTTGACGATCCGGTCTACAGCGAAAAATGCGGCGCGTTCGTCACCCTGCATATCAGGGGCAGGCTCCGCGGCTGCATCGGATACATCGTCGGGGTTAAGGGCATACCTGAAACCATCCGGGAGATGGCAAAGGCGTCCGCTTTCAAGGACCCGAGGTTTTCCCCGCTCAGAAGGGATGAATTCGACGGCATTGATATAGAGATTTCCGTCCTGAGCCCGATTGAGCCCGTGGCCGACGTTTCGGATATTGTGGTGGGCAGGGACGGACTGATCATCTCCAGGGGGTTCCATTCCGGTCTGCTTCTGCCGCAGGTCCCGGTGGAGCAGGGCTGGGACAGGGACACCTACCTCGAGCACACCTGCTACAAGGCCGGGCTCCCCGGAAACGCGTGGAAAATGAAGGATGTTAAAATACAAAAATTTTCAGCCCAGGTTTTCGGGGAAAAGGAGCTCGGATTGATATGAAGCGTATGACTGCAATTTCTTACAGCGCGGTTCTGGTCTTTGTCGTCGCCGCGTCCGTATTCGTGTCCTGTAAAAAAAAGGACAATTTCGATGAGCCCAATTTCATCCTCCGTAAATGGGCGAAGGCCACGGAGACTCTCAATTTCAGGGATTATAAAAGTTGCGAGGCCTTTCCGAAAAGCGAACAGGTATTCAGGGAGATATACAGGGATTATTACATAGCCAGTACTTCCGTTACCAGGATGGGCGGCCTTGATGAGAAGAACGTCAATAAGGACCCGGAGGGGAATTCCTATATATCCAGGGCCATTTCGTTTGAATGCACGGAGATGAAGAGGTCCGGATCGAAGCCGGTAAGATTTCTCAGGGGGGACGTGGAATTCATCAAGTACGAAGACGGCGATAGAAAAGCGGACGGCTGGCTGATGTGGAACAGGATTATAGTCAGAATCAATAAATGAAATTTTTTAATCGCCGGACAGTACGATTTATTACAGGTTGTACGGGATTTTCGAATATGGACTGTTTTGGAATTTTTCTTGCCGGACACCCGGGTTTTATTCCATTTTAAATGTAAAAAGCATTGCGTAAATAATACGGCCGTATCATTCTGTTCAGATTCCTGCCGCAGGGGTTTACCGGCGGCAGTTGCGTTATAGCCGGGCATTTCTGGAGAGCATAAATGAGATTTTTCGAATTTTTCATAGGATTCAGGTATCTTAAGGCCAAAAAAAGCCAGGGCTTCATATCATTCAACACGCTTCTTTCAATTATAACGGTTTTTCTCGGCGTCTTCATATTGATCGTGGTCATCTCCGTCATGAACGGGTTCCAGGCCCAGATAAAGGACAAGATCCTCGATGTCGATTCCCATATAACCGTTTCCGACTTAAACGGAGAAACCAGCGGGACCGGGATCATCGGCTACAATGAAGTCGTCCAGAAATTAAAAAGGGTCGAGGATGTCATATCCGCCCAGCCGCTCATACAGGGACAGGCCCTTTTCCGCTACAAGACGCATATCACGCCCGTGATGATCAGGGGGATCGGATTTACGGGACCGGTCCCCGCCGACCTTTCAAAGTTTATAACCCAGGGGGAAAAGGACTTTTCCCATGACGGGGTCTTCATCGGCCATGAAATGGCCCTTAACGAGAACATCAGCATCGGACAGAAGATAGAACTCATAGTCCCGAAGGGCAAGCTGACCGCCACGACCGGGGTCACTCCCGGGCTGGGCGTCTTCAGGGTGGCCGGCCTTTTCAAGACCGGTTATTACGATTTTGACACCAAACTCATAATAATGTCACTGCCCCAGGCGCAGCGGCTTTACGAGCTGGGGGACGTCGCGGGCGCGATCGGGCTGAAGATAAAGGACGTATGGAAGATGGAGCAGATGTCGTCGAGGGTGCAGTCGGTACTGGGATTCAGGTTCATCACGATGACTGCGATGGACAAGAACCAGAACCTGTTTTACGCGCTGAAGCTCGAAAAGCTCATAATGACCATCATTCTTTTTCTCGTGATTGTTTCCGCGGGCTTCACGATCATGGGCACGCTGGTCATGGTCGTAATGGAAAAGAGAAAGGCCATCGGTATTCTGAAATCCATGGGGGCAAAGCCCTCTTCAATCATGATAATTTTCGTCCTCGAAGGCTTCCTGATCGGGGTGATAGGCGCCATCCTCGGCGTGCTGTTCGGCATGGCAGCTTCCCTCAACCTCGAGGCGATAATAAGATGGGTCGAAAAAACGATAAACGATGTGATGATGATCATTTACGGGACGTTCAACCTCGGTGTTTTTTACAAGATCAACCTGGTCCCTACCAACGTATACTACATTGACACCATTCCAACTCTGGTTTACCCGGAGTTCGTGGTGCTGATAGCGATATTCGCGGTTTTCCTTTCCACTGTTGCGGCGATATTCCCTTCGTGGAGCGCGTCGAGGATGAAGCCGGTTGAAACTATCAGGTACGAATAGGAGAGATTGATGGACACACCGGCCATTAGGGCAGAAAACATAGAAAAGATTTACGGTTCAGGGTCCAGCGCCTTGAAGGTGCTGGACGGGATCACACTGGACATCAGGAGAGGGGAAGTGGTTTCCATCGTCGGCCCGTCCGGCGCGGGGAAATCGACCTTCCTTAATCTCATAGGATGCCTGGACACCTTCGAGAACGGCACGCTGAATGTTCTCGACAGGGACGTATCCGACCTGTCGATTGAGACGATGTCCGGCTTCAGGAACTGGCACCTGGGGTTCATATTTCAGCTTCATAACCTCCTCCCGGAGTTCACCGCGCTGGAGAACGTGATGATGCCCCTCATGATCAGGAGGGCTCCCGGGGCGGAGGCGAGGCTTAAAGCCATGGAGCTCCTGGAGAGGTTCGGCCTGGTAGACAGGGCGGACCACAAACCGGGGGAGATGTCAGGAGGCGAATGTCAGAGGATAGCCATAGCAAGGGCGATGGCCGGCGACCCGGACATCATCCTCGCGGACGAACCGACCGGTAGCCTTGACAGCGTCAACTCGAGAAAATTGACCGAGATGCTCCTTGATCTCGGAAGGGAAAAGGGAACGACCATCGTCATCGTCACCCACGACAAGGACATCGCATCGATGACTGAAAGGGTGATTTCCCTGATAGACGGTAAAATTGTCCGGACATGAAAGCGGTATCACCATGTCGAGCAGCATAAAAACCATTTCGGACAAGGCGCAGTTCCCTGAGATATTCAGCAAATATTTCTCGAAAAGCAACGTATATATAAAGACCAAAAACGGGAACATCGCCGTCCAGTACCTGGGATACCTGGACGACAACGTTGCCTTCCGCATACCACGGATAAAAAGCATATCGGACAAGATAGTTGTTTATACCAGGAATGATACCTCCACGTATTACCTGAGCCTCAAGCTCCTGGAGAGGAACGAGGACACCTTCATCTTCCTCCCGGTCCTGATACAGGTCATCACCGAGGCCAGGCAGGAAGAGAGGAAGGAGGTCGACGGCGACAGGAGCGAAAAAAAGATCATCTACCTCAGCAACATCATATCCGATTTCAGCATCAAGACCGGACTCACCATGAGCGAGAAGAAGCTGGACGGGGTTAAGGAAGTTTTCATGGACGACATCAGGGGGAATTTCGAAATCAACCGCATAGTGTTCGTCCACGAAGCGAAGAACGATCCCAGGATGAAGTATTTTCTGGACACCAAGTCGGTATTATTAATCGAAAACACGAATGAAAAGCCGAAGGGGGAGAAGGAGAAGATATTCAACTTCTACATGAACGAGATATACTCCAGGGACTTCAAGCTCATGTCCAACAAGGAGCTCATCTCAGAGGCGTCCGTGCCCCTTCTGTACAGGGGGCTCATACCATACGGCTACATACAGGCGAACAACAGGGTGTCCATGAACGAATCGGACCTTTCGGCTCTTAAAAAATACGCGAACAGCCTGAACGAGCACATCAAAACAAGCGGCCTTTTCCACGTCGCGAACGAGAAGTTCCTAGTGTCCGACATATCCAAGAAGGGGATTGGCATCGCGTACAAGGACAGGAGACTCACCAGGTACTTCAGGGAGGGGAGCCGTTCGAGATAGTCAACATGGACGCCCTGAGCGAGGTCACCCTTGACGAGTACCTCGACATGTTCAAGCCCGAAAAGTAGTGTCTTTAATCTCCCACATGCCTATTGTCTTCCCAGCGACCTTTCATTAATTTTGTTCCTCTAGGTCCATATATATATAGTGTTCCCTGTCCGTGACGTTTGCCATCTTTAAACTGGCCGACATATTTCCCATTGGGATTTGTTAATTCCCCTTGTCCATTATATTTGCCATCTTTCCACTGCCCGACATACGAGTCACCATAGTGATCTATAAATGTACCTTTGCCGTTTCTAACACCATCTTTATACTGCCCGATATACTTGTCGCCAACGGTATTTGTATATGTCATCTGACCGTTGGGTTTGCCGTTTTTCCACTGTCCGATAAATTTGCTTCCATCGATAGTTGTAAATGACCCTTGCCCGTTTATACAATTTCCAGCTGTACATACACCGAAGAAAACACCGTTTAGCCAAGTGCCCTTTTGTATAGTTTTACCATCTGAAGATAATAGTGTTCCCTGTCCGTGTTGCTTGCCGTTTTTAAACTCGCCAACATACTTATTCCCATTGTCAAAAGTTAATGCACCATGTCCATTAATACAATCGCCTGAAATACATTTTCCTGTTTCTGCAGATAATAGATTAGAAAAACCCAGAATCACAGCAATTATTACAAAGTGTAATTTTTTCATATTTTTTCCTTAATACTATCAATATTATTTTTTGGAATTTTTTCTGTGAAATGTTGATACTTTGAACTCAATAAAAAATTTGCTCCCTCTAATAAGTTTGAATATGATAATAAAGTAGACTATAAATAGTAAAAGAAGAATTTCCACCATAACAGCTCGTTTAAAAAAGCTGTTTTAAGCTGAGGTCAACAAACAAACTTCATTTATTCACTTTTTCATCGAGTTTTTGGTACTGTTTTTTTAATTCAGACGATATCCGAGTAATTTCCGTTTCATATTCTTTTGTCCCGGCTTTTAGACCTTGGTTCAACAGATGATTATATATATATCTATTAGAAAGCAGGATCCCTTTATTGGTCGAGTTAAGATAAATTACCTGTTTTTCTATTTCACCAGAGCTCATTTTATCGATATCCTCCAGCGAAAATAATGCGCCGATGTACATTTTATTATTATTAACATATACTTTCGCATATTTTCGATTGGCTGTTTCCTTCCATCGCTCACCGATCAGCTCAAATATTCTAAATTGCTCGCCCCATTCATTATATTGATATGCGAAGGGAGATCCGCAATCCTGGAGAGCTACTTCTATGCCAAGAAAACCAACACCCCTAACTTCTTTCTTAATATACAGGTGATTCGTACTGTCCCGCATCACACGAAAAACTTCATTATTTGAATCGCGTTCAATTGTATAGTGTTCTAAAGAGATGTTCTGATATTTATTTTTCAGTTCTTGACATGTTTTCTCATCGGCGGCTTTTTTTTCAGGAGTCATAACGCTTGCGCAACCGAAATAAAAAAGAAATAGTATTAATACTGAAAATTTTAATTTCATAAGATTCTCCTTTGTGAATTATTATCAAGAAACCCAGCTTAAAAATATGTATGTCGTCATATGATTTTGATCAAACCGAATAATTTACCAAGCTGTAGATTTCATACTATCTATACTTCAATTGCTTAATAATCAAGATGTATGGTCAGTTTCTTATCTTATTCTATAAAAATTAACTGGATAGCATGAACTCTAAAACATATACTTAAATAGCCGAGGTTGACCCTATAATAATGTCAATCTATTTAATGTAATTTCAGAATAATTTTTCTTGCAGTTGCAGATATGAGACTTAATTAAACATTTTTTATATTTTGATAATATTTTTTGATTCAATCCCGTTAAATAGCACCCCTTAAATTCTCATCCAATTCTTCTTTTTTTCCGATAAATAGTACAGGGAGAAAAATCCAAGGAGGGAGTCATGATTCAACCGGTCATAGTAATGGAAAGGATTCTAACCGAGGAGAGGGACCTCTTCGAGAAAATATATGAGCTTGAGGGTAAAAAGAGCGAAGCCATAATAAAAAGGGACGGAAACGCCATTGAGAAGCTTTCCCTGGAACAGGAGTCCCTACTGGCGGTTGTCGCGGACCTCGAGTCGAAGAGGGAGGAGCAGATCAGGGCCTATGTCAGGGAGAATGCGATAGAGGACCTGCCCAAAAGCGTCACGCTGACGGACATCGTCGTCTCCATGGACGAGGATTCGTCCCGCCACCTGATGAGGCTCGGCATCGAGCTTAAAAGGCTGCTTGAAAAACTCAGCGATCTTAAAAACACCAACGAAAGGCTGATCAGGGACAACATGGCCTTCTACAACATGCTGATCTCCGGCCTCCGGAGCAGCTCATACATCGAGACGGGATACAAAAGCGACGGCAGGCACAACGGCATAAACGCCAACCCGCTGTTTTTCAATAAAACCGCATAGGGAGAAAAGTTATGAATTCCACGTTCATGGGGCTTGAAATAGGTAAGAGGGGGCTGATGACGCATCAGCAGGCGCTTCACGTCACCGGCCATAACATATCCAATGCCGAGAACAAGGAATATTCCAGGCAGAGGGTGACGATAACGGCGATGGACCCCCTGTACGTCCCGGCCCTGAACAGGGCGAATTCCCCCGGAAACATCGGCCAGGGCTCCGTCGTGGCCTCGGTTGAGAGGATAAGGGATTCGTTCATAGACGACAGGATCGTCACGGAAAAAAACACGATGGGATTCTGGAAGACCAGGAATGATTTTCTCTACCAGATCGAAATGGTATACAACGAGCCTACGGACCAGGCGATAAGGACCAGGCTGGACGAGATGTGGAAGGCATGGGAGGAGCTGTCCAAGTATCCCGAGGAAAGGTCCACGAGGGAGGTCGTGAAGGAAAAGGCCGTGAACCTCACCAACGAGGTGAAGCACGTTTACAGCCAGCTCTACGAACTCAGGCAGAACGCGAACCTGCAGATCGCCCACAGGGTGGACATGGTGAACATGTACGCCAGGGACATCAGGGACCTGAACGAGAGGATACTGAAGGCGGAGGCCCTCGGCGACAATCCTAACGACCTGAAGGACAAGAGGGACGCCCTTATCGAAAAGCTGTCCGACATAGTTGACATCAGCGTGGGGAGGAGCGACAAGGACGAGCTGATCGTATACATCGGCGGAGAAAACCTCGTCCAGGGCGAGATAATTAGGCCCCTCAAGGTCGTGATGGACCCGGACAACAACGGTTTTTTCAAGGTTGTATGGAAGGACACAGACAGGGACATTACCATCAGGGGCGGCGAACTGGCCGGGCTCATCGACATCAGGGACAATGTGCTCAGGCAGAACATCAACAGCGTCAACGCCTTCGCCGTGAACCTGGTCGACATGACTAACGAGGTCCACAGGGACGGTTTCGGCAGAAGGAACGAGACGAACGTTGATTTTTTCAGGCACATGGCGATAAGCGATAACCCCGATGGAAACTTCGACCTCAATAATGACGGGGTCAACGATATAACCGCCATATTCAAGGTCGCCGGGAACAACAAGATAGACGCATCCGCGGCCATCGGGATAACCGGGACCCTTACCTTCGTAAGGAACGACGAGACCGAGGCGCCGGCCCAGATCGATTACAACGCCTCCGACACGGTTCTGAGCGTAATCAAGAAGATGAACGACGCCAGGATGGGCGTGGTCGCGTACGTCGACCACAACTCACAGCTGGCCCTGAAGGCCACCATCGCGGGCGACACCGACAAAAAGAACTTCATGATCAGGCACCTTGAGGACTCGGGGCAGTTCCTCGTCGGGTTCGCCGGGATACTCAAACAGAGCGGCGCCCAGGGGGCCTTCGACTACAGGCGGGTCAACGACATCGCAAAATTCCTCCCGCAGAGGGAGCACATCACCGTCACGCCGAAATTCAACCCGGCCTCGCACATGGCCGTGTCCGAGGCCATAATGAGCGACGTCGACAGGATAAGCGCGGCGCAGGGAAGGGACATCGGCGGAACGGGCGATTTCAACAAGTCCAATGGCATCGGCGACGGAACCAACGCGCTGAGGATCGCCAGGATCAGGTACAAGGACGCGATGGTCGACAACAATACCACTTTCAACGATTTCTATACGTCCCTCATATCCAGGCTGGGCGCCCAGGGGCAGGAGGCCAAGGACAGGGTCAATAACCAGGAGACCCTTCTGAAAAACCTCACCAACCTCCGCGAATCCGTATCCGGCATAAACCTGGACGAGGAGATGTCCAACATGATAGCCTTCCAGCACGGCTACAACGCCGCGGCCAGGGTGATCAACACCATGGACAGGATGCTGGAAACCATACTCAAACTCGGAGCGTAACATATGAACAGGGTAACAAACCAGATGATAAATAACACCATGAGCCATAACCTCCAGAGGCACCAGGCGGAGATGGACAGGATACAGGAGTCGCTGGCCACCGGCAAGAACGTCCGGATGCCCAGGGACAATCCGACGGCTACGACCAACCAGATGCTGTACCTCTCCCGCATGTCTGAGGTGGACCAGTACCTGAGCAACATAAACGAGAGCAAGTCGAAGCTGGACGAGGTCGATACAGCCCTCCAGTCGACCATGAGGATTTTTCAGAGGCTGAGGGTACTTACCGTGCAGGGAGCGAACGGCATCTACACCTCTTTCGAGCTGAAGGAGGCTGCCGCGACCGAGATCAACGAACTGCTCGAGGAGATTGTAAACATAGCCAACACGAAGGGGGCGACCGGCAGGTCCATTTTCGGCGGCTACCAGACCGGAACGGAGGACCAGCCCAACCCGTTCGTCCCGATATACCAGACCCTTACCGCCGGGAACCAGGGCAATGCCATGATAGGCGTTGAATACAGGGGGAACATCGGCGGCATGAAGCGCGAGGTCTCCAAGGGCGAATACATGGACGTCAACATACCGGGGAACTGGGTTTTCTGGGCTACAAACCAGATCCTGACGTCGAACAGGGACGCCTCTAATTACTCTTCGGCCACGAACCAGTCCATAAAGATCGACGGGAAGGAAATCAGCATTTCGGCCGGGGACAACCTTGATCTCCTGATAGACAAGATCAACAACGCGGGGCTGAGCGTGAGGGCCACGAAGGGCGGGAGGAACAACCTGATCTTCGAAACCACCACCCCGCACCAGATATGGCTGGAGGACGTGGGCAGCGGGTCAGTCCTGAAGGACGTGGGACTTCTCAATACGAATTTCCCGGATCCGCCCAACAATATAGACCCAACCGTCACTGTCGGCGGCATGTCGATCTTCGAGATGGCCATACAGTTGAGGGACGACCTTGTAAGGGGCGACCAGGAGCTTGTCGGGGGCAGGGACCTTGGGCTTATCGATATAGCCCTCGAGAACATTCTCAAGCACGCCGCCGCCGTAGGGGCCAGGGAAAACAGGGTGGATGAGCTTGCCAAGAGGACCGAGTACGACAAGTCTAACATCAGCGAGCTCCTTGCCAAGAGCGAAGGCATCGATTACGCCGAGACCATAATGAACTTCAAGTGGCTTGAGAGCATACACCAGTACGCCCTGGCCATAGGCGCGAAGACCATCAGGCAGACGCTGATGGATTTTCTCAGATAGGGCCTGATGCAAAATCAATTATTACAGGAGACCGGATTTGGCACTGAAGATAAAAACTAAACCCTTCGGAGAAATGGAGGTGGACGAGAGGCAGGTGATCGATTTCCCCGAGGGAATTCTCGGTTTCGATTACATAAAAAAATTCGTCATCCTGGACGCCTCTGACGAAAATTCGCCCTTCAAATGGCTCCAGGCCTATGACGAGCCCACCCTGGCCTTCGTAGTCATAAGGCCCGTGGATTTTATGGGTGAATACGAGCTTGTAATATCAAACGGCGACATCGAGGCCGTGGGCGCAAGCGGCCCTGAAGAACTCGTTGTTTTCGCGATAGTCACGATTCCCGGGAACCCCTCCGAAATGACGGCGAACCTGCAGGGGCCTGTGATAATCAATCCCGCGAAGAGAATGGGCCGGCAGGCCATCTCCCTCAGCGACAGGTACGGCGTGAGGCACGTGATCCTCGAAGAGATGAAAAAATCAACGGGGAAAGAGGGGTAGCCTATGCTGGTACTTGCAAGACGGCACAATGAAAGCATAATGATCGGTGACGACATAGAGGTCGTGGTTATAGACATAAAGGGCGACCAGGTCAAGCTGGGAATAAAGGCGCCGAAGACCATAGCGGTGCACAGGAAGGAGATATACGAGGAAATAAAGGAAGAGAACATCGCGGCCATGGATTCGAAGGTCGGTGAAAATGATCTCAAGGAGATCTCCGATCTCTTCAAGAAGGACAGGGACAAGAAGTGAGGCGGGCATGATCGATCTTTTCGGCATCGGCTGTTTCCCCGCGCTTTTCGCCGCCTTCGTTGTTGTTTTTGCGCTCAGGGAAGCGTTCACGTACAGGGAAAAAATACAAGTCAAATACCTCCTGACGCCGCTGATCACCTTGATCGTGATCGGGTTCGCGCTCCTGTCCATATCGGACCGCGGCTTCAGCTTCTACAGGGGGATGGTTCTTCTGAGCCTGGTATTCGCCCTTGTGGCGGACACGATGCTGATGATAGTGGAAACGAATCTTTTAAAGTTCGGGATAATCTATTTTCTCCTGGGCCATGTTCTTTACATAGCGGCGTTTTCAGAGGGATACTCATACAACCCCTGGAATATCCTGGTGCTGGCCCTGATGTTCGCCTATGTCGGTATTTTTTATTACTTTGTAAGGGGAAAGACCGGGGGTATGGATGTCCCTGTTCTTGCATACATGCTTGTCATCACCGCCATGATGTTTTTCGCCTTCTCTGGCTTCAACCGGTTCTGGGGCGTCAGGGAGGTCCTGATCGCGGTGGGAGCCGTTTTATTCATGCTCTCGGATTCGATTCTGGCAGTGAATGCTTTCGTGTTCAAAATTCCACACAGCACGGTATATACATGGGCGTTGTACGCTCCCGCGCAGTTTTTGTTCGCCGTTTCGTGTTTTTATTGATTTGAACGGCCGGGGGGCCTCTTGATTCCGCCGGTCATCCATTCCCCGGGGTAGTCGGATTTTTCAGCGAAGCAGGCGAGTTCCTTCAGATTGTTCACTCCCGAATATCTTTTTTCAAGCGGATGGGATTTCCGCCAGTGCCCGGCCTTTTGACCGTACTTTTCGATCCTCAGGGCAAGCGGCGGATGCGAGTTTGCATAGTCCCTGATAAGGTCGGCTTCCCGTCTTTCCGGAGGGGCGCCTCCGGATACGGACAGGCTCGCAAAGGCCCCGGGCAGGCCGTATGGATCGTACCGGGTTTCAAGGATCAGCCTGTAGGCGTAGGAATCGGCCTCATCCTCCTGCGTTTTGCTGTAGGAATGACGGAGAAGCAGGTTCACGGCCAGGTCCGCCAGTTTTCCAGCCGTCGCCCTTCCGATTTTTTTCGCCGCGAGCTCGAACCTTACGGCGTCAAGGCAGTGGGAGAGCTCGATGTGGCCCGTTTCATGCGCGAGTATGGCCGCCAGTTCGGACTCGCTTTTAAGCGTCTCCAGGAGCTTTTTCGTGACGAAGATCACTCCGCCGGGCATGGCGAAGGCATTGGGATGAGGATTGTCGATCACGTACGCCCTGTACCTGAAGGGTTTTCTCGCAAAAGCCGTCACTGACTTGAGGACGCAGTTGACGTAAGCGTGCTCCTTCG
The DNA here is from genome assembly GCA_025457915.1 of Spirochaetota bacterium. GTDB lineage: Bacteria > Spirochaetota > UBA4802 > UBA4802 > UBA5550 > JALOTL01. Next base: position 43,881 of record JALOTL010000005.1, read on the forward strand.
TCCCGGTGCTTTCCGCTGACGCGTATTTATCGGATATGGATACTCCGAATTCCCTTTCATCGATATCATTTACCGGCACTATCCTCGTGAGGGCCCTGCTCATCGACGCGGTCGATTTCCCGAAAAGCTGGAAGGCCGGCGAGAGGGTGGATTCCATCGGGGGTTTCGTGCCGAGAAGAAAGAACATCGCGGACAGAAGCGCGCCCGATGCCATGATTGATGCAAGGAATATCAAACGCGTTTTTTTCATGTCAGAACCTGTCCCTGTACTTGTTGTAGAGAGCGTTCATGACGAGCATCATTCCCCCGACTCCCACGAAGACCACTGCGCGCATGAGGGTCCCGGACTGGGCCAGGTCGAAGAATATAAGCCTTACGAGGCACAGGCCGAGCCCGATCTGCGAGATCACCCTGAAATGATTTTCCTTTACCGCCAGGCTCAAGATGAAGAGCGCGAAAGATTCAGCCACCCAGAGCAGGGTGAGTACGGACCTGTCGAACGACCAGTACAGGAACAGTGCTATGGAAGCGAAGTACGGATAATAGATCCATGGATTTTTTTTTCTGTCGATAAGCGTCCTAATCCCGTCCAGAAATGCAAGGGGTCCCGGGAAGACCGCCGATGAAAGATCTGATTTTTTGAAGAAGTAAATCACATGGAAGAACTGCAGAACCACGGCGGCGCATCCGCCGACCCAGTTCTGGTCTATCCAGCGGTCCGACGGCACCGAACCGGTGCTTGAAAGGAACGCGACGCTGAAGGACGCGGCCCAGTGGAAAAAGACCGAATAGAGCCTGAAGCGGCCCAGCCGTTCCGTCATGTTTCCCGCGAAGAGAAGCGCCGAAGCGAAGATAACCCAGGAAGCGGGATGCCACTGCTGCGGTACTTCGAGCAGCACGATTAAAACAGCGAAAACCAGGGCCAGCTCCCACATCAGCGGCTGCAGGCTGATCCAGCTTCTGTATTTTCCCGTCATCCTTTCATTCCCGGCGGTGGCCCAGTAGATAAATGCGGCTATCGCGAAGGTCTGGATCAGCATTCTCTGGTGGAACAACCCTATATAATCTTCGAGCTGCAGGTCCACGAGAAGATGCCTTGTTATAAATGCCGCAATAAGGAAATAGCCTGCGTGCAGGAGGTGGAGATCGGTCGTACCGCCTGGATCGCTGGTCCTTTTTCCGTAAAAGCCCGCCGCTTCCAGATATATTATTGAAAAAATGAGCCATGCCGTCCCCGCTATATGCGGCGAGAAAGGCCCTGCAGCCATGTATACCGTAAACATCAAGTGTGAAGTAAAAAGATATATGCCTGGCCAGGTAGCCCGTCTGTTTTCCGGTCCATCATGGGACAGTACTGCCGCCGCGGCTGCACTGACCAGGAACGGGACGAGATAAACCATGTCCATGGCAGTGCCTTGGTCCGGGCGTGAGGAAATGTGAATCCAGCCGATAAGCTGGACGGACGGCAGCAGGAGGAACAGCCCGGTCTTCAGCTCCGGCGAACGGTATTTTTCCCTCAGTACCAGCAGCATGACGGCAAAGGCGGAAACCGCGGCGCCCGCCCACGGGTATCTTATCAAGATGATGTAAGCGAGAAGTCCCATGACGGCGAGGAAGACGCCGCTTGCAGCGGTCTTTCCCCGCGGGTCCCCTGTGAAATATGAATCGATCGAATCGTACCCGGCGCTTCCAGTTCTGCACTGGTATACGTGGAACAGGGTTTCCGCCGCGAGGACTATCAGCGAATGGACCGAGTTCATGAGGGTGATTTCCTCTGATTTTTTATCGATCGACGCGAATCCTGTAATGATGAAACCCGCGGCCGCCATGTGTCTGAGAGGCGCTGAAATCCTCCTCAGGAATCCGCTGTCGTGTTTTACCGCCGCTATGTGAAACGCGACCATTTCAATGTAAACGGCAAGCGCTATCGTGACCGGACCTGCGCCCCACCTTCCCAGGGTGAGAAGGGAAAACAGTAATATTGAAATTGCAATCAGCGTGTCGGTGCTGTGCAGCCAGTCCGCCTTCAGTTTTTTCGCCCTTCTTGACAGAAGGAAGGCGGCGACCGCGGCCGCGGCAAGTATCGGAGTGTTCCATTTGGATCCGGTTGAATAGACAAGCAGGCCTGCGGCTGTGAAGCCCCAGTTAAGGAGATGGACGATGAATGGCAGGGGAGCGAAGACCTTATCGGAGTATATGCTCCTGTAGTGGACGAATAGCGCGGCTATTCCGACCGAGGCCACGCAAGCGATGCCCGTCACCCTTTCCGCCGTCTGAAGGTCGCTCCCCCCCGCGCCTGGTGAATTATACCAGAAGAGATGATAAGTGAAGAACGCCGCTATGGTTATCAACAGGTGGTAGTCCCATGGCGATCTGAATGTGATGGATATGCTCAGAAGGGCGATCGCTGCCGCGAGCATGAGGGTCATACCGCTTTGCGGGGCAATGCCCAGGGCGGCCAGGCTTATTACCGCGTGAAGGGAAGCGAATACCTGCGTCCTGCCGGCATAGCCGAAATAGAGGTTGGTTATAATACCGGCCATGAGCAGTCCCAGCGCGGCGTTCCGGTCATCGATCCATTTGAGCCCCGGTATGCCGCCGGATCCCAGGCACGCGAAAAGGAAAAGCGCGCCTGATCCGCTTCTCAGCCACTGCGCAAGGTCGCCCCAGGAAGGCTTTGAACGCAGGAAAAAATAAAGGGACAAAAGGACCGCGGCGACAGAACAAATCATGATAAAGCGGTATACCGCTGAAAGCGCAAGGGCCGCGTAAACTCCGAGAAACGCGATCCCCATCACCATTATGACGGCCCCTATTATGCCGGTCCAGTTTGCCGAGAACTGCTTTTCGAATCTCTTCAATAACGAAGGCGCCGCTGTTTTTTCGGGGACTGTTGCCGCTTTTGCCGGGGCCGGTTTTGGAAGTTCAACCGGGGGCGTTGTTTCCTTCGCCGGTACCTGTTTTTCAGTTATTTTCCGGCCGGAGATGTCTTTCGCTTCGGCGGCCTGCGGTGTTTCATCCCTTCCGTGCTCAATACCGGGAAGCGGGCTGACCGACTTCTCGAGTTCGCCGATCCTTTTTTCCAGCAGCCGGACGGTTTTTTTCTGCCTGTTGAATGAAAGCCACAGGAAAAAAATAATTATAAAAATAATAAATATGAAGAAAGCTTCCATTGCGATTTCCGGGAATTAAGGGATCGGATTACTGTTGCATGGCATTGAAAAAAATCAATCCATTTATCGATCGGAAATAATGGTATTGCGGCGCCTTGATAATGTGTAATTATAATGATTTCAGGATGAAATATCCAATGCCCGGCTTTAACTCGCCGCTTTCTTTTTTACCGTATAGCCGGTATCCTCGATTGCCCCGATGATTCTGGCAAGGGTGACTTCAAGGCCGTCGTATTCGACTGTTAATTTTTTCGAAGGCAGATCGACCGCCGCTTCAGAGACCCCCTCCTGGGATTTGACGGATTTCTCGACGGCCATTTTGCAGTGGCCGCATGTCATACCCTCTATATATATTTCCCTGGTCATTTAAATCTCCTTTATCGGTTGTTGACAATTCCTGTCATTACCCAATATTAATTTGCTCCGCGTGAGATGCGGAGCTTTTTATAAAATATAATACAAAATTCCGGGAAAATCCCTGTTTTATGGAGATTATTCATGGGATTTTTTGCACGGGGTTTAACCGGGGGGCTTTATAAACGGTTTTTCATAAGGATTCCAGGGTTATTGCATTAAAACCAGTCTTTATATGCCGGGTTCGAATAACAGTAATCGCATCCCGTCCGGCAGAGCCCCGGGGGCCATCCGCTGATGTCCACGGATTTAGTGCAGCCGCATTTTTTTCTCTTTCTCGGCCTCCTGATATCCACGGGATCGCGGTCATAGTGAAGTCTCTGAAGCAGGTGTCCGTCTATGCAGCTCGAGTCGGGAAGACCCTCAACGCAGCATGCGGAAATTCCCACGGCGTATTTTTCCGCTATAATTTTTATGGATTTCCATAACTCCGAGCGCTCGTCGCCGTACGGGGGAATTATTTCACAGCCTGTTTTGACAAACCTCCTGTCTACCTTGCCGTACATTCCTTTTTCCAGGAGGCTGAAACAGTAGTTGTTTATGCCGAAAATCGCCGTCCGTTCAACGATTACCGGGAGCATGCTGGAGTTGGTATAGATTACACCGTCGATGTCCCTGATCCTGATCAAGGGGTCCACCCTCAGCCTTATCCTTTCGGGGCTTTCAACCAGATTGATTACCCGCGGAAGAACCGAGATTGAATCCTCCCAGTCCGGTGCGTTCGGCTCCGGCACTATCGGCCTTCCGTTTTTCCCCCTGCCGACGGTTTTTCCTCCCATGCCCGTAATGGTAAGCTGTATGAAGAGCTGTATCCTCATGGATGCCAGTTCTTTCAGGAATTCGTATAGCGGGTTTTGCAGCAGTGACCGGGGATGTTTCGTCCAGAGGACCAGGGTGTGGATGGATTCGCCGCAGGAAATCCTTCTCCCGACTTCGCTGATGATATGGTCGGGATAATATGCGGGCATGTCGGTCATCCTGGAGGCGCTGATCACGGTTTTAAGAGGGGTGTCATTGAAAAGGGTTTCTTCCATGCCTGCATGTTGAGGCCGCGGATTAATTTTACAAGCAATTTATCTCCCGGCAGTTTTCATTAAAAAATTGTTGCAAAAAGACAACGCCGCAGTTTACTGAAAGTACCGGAAGGTTTTTTCCGCGCAGCGGGACTTGCCGGGTTCTAAACCCTGCTGAAGCCGTGTTATCATGAGAATTCGGGGCCGGCCGTTGAATTTATTGAAAAGAAAAAGCCTGACAGTCAGAAGATATTTCTACATCATACTGCCTGTATTTATCGGATCGGTCATAGCCTATCTGGACAGGATCAACATCGCCTATGCGGCCCTGACGATGAACGCTGACCTGGGATTCAGCGAGGCCGTTTTCGGAATGGGCGCCGGAATTTTTTTCGTGGGCTATGTGCTCTTCGAGGTGCCTGGAGCGTTGATAGCCGAGAGATGGAGCCCCAGGATCTGGCTCTCCAGGATCATGATTTCCTGGGGCCTGGTGTCGGCCTTCATGGCCTTCGTCGAGAGCGAATGGCAGTTTTATCTGGTAAGGTTCCTGCTCGGCATTGCCGAAGCGAGCTTTTACCCGGTCGTATACGCGAGCGTTATACCCAGGTGGTTCACCAGGTCCGAGAGGCCTAAGGCACTGGCCGCCATGCTGACGTCCCTGCAGGTTTCGGCGATAATCGGATCGCCTCTCGCGGGATGGATCCTGGGGCTGGAGGTCATGGGCTTCAGGGGATGGCAGGCCCTGTTCCTGACGGAGGCTGTGCCGGCGGTTCTGTTCGGGGTCATCATGCTGTTTCTGATTGAGGACCGTCCGGAGGATGCCAGATGGCTCAGCACGGAAGAAAAGAAATACCTTGCCGACAGCTTTTCCGCGGAACGCGAGGAAAAAGCGGCCGCAAAGCAATACACGGTCTGGATGGCCCTTCGTGACAGGGAGGTGCTGAGGCTCTGCCTGATTTATTTCCTGTGGATTACAGGCTACTGGGGCTTCAATTACTGGATGCCGACGGTCCTTAAAGACGTTTCAGGATGGTCCAATTTCAAGATCGGCTGGATGATAGTCCTTCCCATGGGCGTTTCCCTGGCGGTGATGATGTACATCGGCCATTCATCGTCCAGGACGGGTGAAAAAAGATGGCACGGAGCGGTTCCCATGTTCCTTGCCGCGGTCGGGATGTCGGCCGGCGCCTTTATCCGGGACCCTTACCTGAACCTTGTTTTCGTTTCAATCACGGCGGCCGGCGTTTACGGGGCATTCGGAGTCTGGTGGTCCTATCCCACAACTTTCCTCGGGGGGGCGGCTGCTGCGGGCGCGGTGGGGCTCATCAATTCATGCGGCAATATCGGCGGTTACGTGGGCCCGTATCTGACCGGGATGGTAAAGAACATTTCAGGCTCCTTTACGTGGGCACATCTCTTCCTGGCGTTTTCGCTCGCCCTGTCCGGCGCCATGATGCTGACCCTCAGGAGGAGATGATTTCGCCCGATCGGGCCGCTGGATGTATTTCAGGAATTAAATAGATTATTCCGAATATTATTTTAAAATTCACCATGTCATGATATTCACAGGTTTAAAACAGCCTTACAAGCCGGCTTTTGCGGGTTCCGATCCGAGATATGAATGCTCCGTCGCGGTTTATTGCGTGACGGTTGACCGGGGAGAAGGGATATGATTCGGACAAAGTCCATGATTTCAGTGATGGCTGGCATGCCACGCGATATCTTGGGGAGCTTCAGGGAACCGGCCCCTTACCTCGCGTTTGACCTGATGACCATACTTTCCGAGTTCCTTTTTTTTGAAACCCTTGCCAGGAACTACCAGACCCTGTGGCTTGACACGTATTTTTTCGTTTTTTTATTTTTCTGCCTGTCCATATTTTTAAAGGGGAGGGACCCGGTCTACCTCTCTGGCCTGTTGTGGATTAAAAAAAAGCAGGAGTCGGAGGAGGGCACCGTCCTTTATCTTTTAATGCTGATTCTTGTATACTTCGTCAGCCCGGTAGTTCTCGGCGGTTTCGCGTACGGGAGCCTTCTCAGTATAATAAAAAACTACAACCCTCCTGCGGCATGGGGGGTCCCGGTGTTGTTGATGCTGATATGCGTCTACCCCGTGATTTTTGCCGTTTTTCCCTGGAGGAGGGCAAGGGCCGAAATAATTCTGGATCTTGGCGTGAAAAAGACGGCATCGCTGATGATAAGGATCATCTCCGGAGCCGGTATATTTCTTCTTTCATTCTACATGCTTGCATTTGTATACTACAACATGTACAGGATAAACGCCGACACGACGCTTGCATGGTACATGAGGCCGATCGTCCTGATTATGATGGGCTTCATCTTCACCTTTATATACCTGCCGGCACGGCTGCATTATTTTTTTGACAGCCCTGAAGACAGGGGAAACAGGGCATGGTTCATCCTTACCGTAATATCGCTCGCGGTATTTTCCATGACCGGACTCGATCTTTTCTGATAAAAAAAAGCGTGAAGAACATGCGGATATTATCGGGGATATTCAACCCGGGGACAGGTTCAGTTATGAAAATCCCCGGCAGCCTCCGGCTGGTAAATGATGTCTTCGATCAGATAGTACTGGTTGTTGCCTGTGTTTTCCCTTATGACGGTTCCGACTTTGCTTCCGAGTATCTGCAGTCCCAGGTTTGAAAAGACGGATATCTTGTTGGCTATTTTATCGGAGTCTTTCGGGAAGACCAGGGAGCATTCCATTTTTTTCCCGTTACCTATGTTTTTCAGGCAGATCCTGGAATTCATAGTTACGATGTTCGACCTTATTTTATGAGGGTCAACCGGTCTCGACCTGGTAAGAAAATTTTTCAACAAATCCACGCTGGTTTTATCGAGACCCTGAAGTGTGTCCTTGTCGTTTATTATCTTTAAAAGTCTGTCTAGATCTAACTTGGTAAGTATTTTATCAAGGTTCATGGGTGCGCCTTTAATAGATTGTGGAATGTAAAAAATAATCTTTAAAAAAATCAGTCAAAAAATAATACAAATAATAGATATGTCAATATTAATTTTTTTGTATAATTTAATAAATATGTATTATGTCTCATAACCTGTACTGCTTCATTGAGAATGCTGATATCTTTGTTGACTTATTTTTTTTTTCAAATATACTAATTAATATAAGGGGAACTTTCTAAAATTCATTTTTGCCGGTTTTTTATCAGACTTACATGTTTAAATCGGCATTTGCATTCTCCTGTTGCGAGATTTTCCCTTACAGCCGCTCTTCAATATTCATGTTGTTGCGGCATCACGGTATCCATACCTGGAATTCGGAATGTTTGAAAAAATCAGGAGTTATTATAAAGATTTCAATGAAACTCCTGATTTTTAGAATTACGCATATACTAAATTTTGCGGGGCCGAATATGACGTCAAGATTAAAGGAAATCACCGGTTTTATTTTCGCTTTTTTCCTGGTTGCATGCCTTGCCGGCATCATCAATCCGGCGAATGCCGAAGAAAAAAAGATGTCCGTTCTGGATTATTATCTTGCCCTGCCGGACGAATATTTTTACTGCGAAACAAAGCCCTCGATATCGAAATCCTTCAAGGAAAAGCAGATCAAGAAAAAGAATCTCAGGAACGGTTATATCCTTTCAAAATCCGAAGAATACCCCATGGAGGTGGCCCTTTTCACCGACAGCTATCTCATGCTCGATATAATAGCGGTCAACGTCAAATGCGGGGAGGGGTGCATGTGCAACAGGTTCGCACTCCTTTCTTATTCCGGTAACGGCAGGTGGAGCGAGATGACCGCGAATATTTTCCCCAAACAGGAAGAAATTGAAAAAGCGCTTAAAAACAAGGGAGCGGCCTATGAGTATGTTCTTCCTGAGGTCGGGACCACTATCAGGATCGTTGATTCTGCGTCTAAAAGACAGCTGCTCGAGATATATTTCAGCGGCGGTTATTTCCTTATAAAGGAAGGTCCGGCTAAGAAATAATCCGGAAAGGAAACCAGATGGCTGGTAGCTTCTATACAACCTATTACTCAGTTGGATCGCTTGTGCCGGTACTGTTTCATCTGTACCTGGCGTTTTTTTTTCTTACTATAAAAAACAAATCCAGACCTACTACACATCTGGGGATATGCCTTATCTACATGGCTTTCGTCAGCATGGGTTTTTTCGTTGCGGCCAGCTTTTATCATCCCTACGCGGCGTATCACAGGTGGGTCGGCGCGGGCATCATCTACTACGCTTTCACGCACCTTAACATGTTTCTTTATTATCTCGACGACGACAATCATCCCGCCGTCGGGTACCTTCTCCTCGCGGTCCAGTACATCGTCGGCATCCTCATGGCCGTCATATTCATGGTCGTAACGATCAAGGCCCCCGCGATCTACCAGTTTACCGGCCATTTCTGGGACCTGCAGTCCGATGAAATAAGCAGGGTCGTATCCCTTGTCATGTTCTGCTATATGATGGTTTTTATCGGGATTGCGGCCTGGAAGATCAAGATATTCAGGGGTGACAGGAGATACAAGGTCATCGCGATAACCCTGGCATACTTCATTGCTGTACTGGCGCCTGCGATGGCCTACGGGCTTACCAGGCTGGGGTTGATAGACAGGGCCCTTTATCATATAGTCTACAACATGTTCACCGTGCTGGGTTTTTTTATACTCACGCTCCTTTACATCAACTTTACCGACGACAGGACGACGTTCATGACGAGGATAATCGGCATAACCCTGGTCACGTTCCTGGTATTCATGCAGGGGATAAGCTTTCTTTTTCTCAAGGACAAGGACGAGGGTTACAACAAAATCCATCTTGCATATTCCAGGCTGGCCATGGACGAGGCTTTCAAGTCGGATGACCTGGACTACTTCATCTCGTATTCCGTCAGGAAGGACGGGCCGACCGGCATGTTCGTCAGGGAAGGGAAAAAATTTTTCATGTCCGGCGAGCACATTTCTGAAATGAAGAATTCCGAGATCTGGGAGAGGATCGCCGCCCTGCCGGAAAACGCCGGTTGTGCCGACGTCGAACGGGCGGTGGCGGGAAGCCACGCGTATTTCGACGGATACGCCAGGTCTGTGAAGGCATACTGTTCTGCCGGTGAAACCGCCGCGTCCGGTATGGCTGACCGGGTGCTTGCAAAGATAAAATCCGGCGACAGGCTCGTGAGCTACCACCGGAAAAGGATAAGCGACCTTCCCGACGAATCGTTCAGGAGATCCCTCGCGTCCTATCTGTCCGGGTCTTCCTCCTCGTTCAAGCCGTACGGTGATGCCATACGCGCCCGCCTTGGAGCAACGGGAAAGGATGGGGCCGAATTGAAGGCCGATGTTTTGAGATTTCTCGCTCCCATGCTTCCGCCCGAGAAGAGGAGATACCGGAGCATGAATGGCGACCATTATATATCCTTCCTGCAGGTTGACGGGAGAAGCGGCACGGTCCACGAATCCGGGTTCTCCTATATGAAATACAGGGAGTATGTACACCCGTTCTCTCTCGAGCTTATTATCATTCTGGTGCTGATGTCGGTTTTCATAACCGCGTTTTTCAGGATTTTTTTCCTGGGGACCCTGATCAGGCCCCTGAACGAGCTCATCAACGGGGTCGAGGAGATAAGCAGGAGCAACTATGACGTCAAGATCCATGTAAAGGCCGAGGACGAGATCGGGTTTCTTACCCACAACTTCAACAGGATGGCCAGGACCATCAAGATGGCCCTTACTAAAATTGACGAATATACCTTCAACCTCGAGGAAATGGTCAGCGAGAGGACAGCCGAGCTGGAAAAGACCAAGGACGCGCTCTGGGGCGAGATGGCGCTCGCGAAAAAGATCCAGACCGTCCTGCTCCCGAGGGCGCCCTCAATGCCCGGTTATGAGCTTTCGGTCTATATCGATCCGGCGGAGGAGATAGGCGGCGACTATTACGACATAATAAGCATGGGAGAGAAACACTGGGTCGTCATCGGCGACGTATCCGGTCACGGCGTTTCGGCCGGACTCGTCACCATGATGCTCCAGACATCGCTTCTTACGGGGCTGATCCACGATCCCAGGCTCAATCCTTCCAATCTTTTAAAGACCGCCAACCGCGTTATGGAAAGAAACATCAAGAGGATCGGCGAGGACAGGTACATAACCATAGTCGTGCTTGCGGTGGGGAGCGACGGAGAAATAGTATTTTCCGGCAGGCACGAGGACATAATGGTATACAGGAAGGCGTCGGGCCGGGTTGAGCTGGTGCCCACCAGGGGCATGTGGCTCGGAATCAAGGAGGATATTTCCGGCATGCTTACCGACGGGATCCTCCAGCTGGAGCCCGGGGACAGCCTGATGCTCTACACGGACGGAATCACCGAGGCGATGGGCGACAGGGGAAAGGTTTTCACCAAGAAGAGGCTCGCGGAGATTTTCGAGGAGGAGGGAAAGAAACCGACCGAGGAAATCAAGGCCAGGATCATTGAAGAGCTGAAAAACTTCAGGAGACACGACGACGTCACCTTTCTGATTTTGAAGAAAACTTGAGCACGGATGATATTCAGGCGAGCCGGCATTATGAACTGGACCTGTGGCCGTGAATGGGCATATTATAAAAAATAATTATTTGGCATTCCTGCAAAAAGAGGATTAAGATCATTAAATCCACGGTGAGGAAAAAATTTCAGCACCGGGAATGATTCTATCTTTTTTTATCTGAAAGAAATTCAGAGACCCTTTTCACGATATTGTTTTTTGTGAAACCGAAGAGTTCCGCGAGCGCCTGGTACGGGGCCGAGACGCCGAAATCCTCTATGGTTATATAAAGGGCGTGGCTGCCGGCGTATTTTTCCCACCCCATCCGTATACCGGCTTCGACCACGGCCTTGGGCGTACCGTGGCCCAGGATTTTTTTCCTGTATTCCTCCGGCTGCCCGTCGAAAAGCTCCCAGCACGGGAAGGATACGACCCTTGCCTTTATCCCCTTCCCTGCCAGATCGACTGCCGCGTCTACGGATATGGAGACCTCCGATCCGCTCGCGAGGATGATTATGTCCGGGTTGTCGGTATCGCTTATTATATAGGCTCCGTTTTCAAGGCTTCCGGATCCGGGGGCGCCGTTTCTTTTCAGCGGCGGCAGGGCCTGCCTGGTCAGCGACAGCATGGTCGGTCCGTCGGTCCTCGACAGGGCGGCCAGCCATGCATCCCTGGTTTCTTCGGCGTCTGCCGGTCTTATGACATGCAGGTTCGGTATGGCCCTGGCCGATGCAAGGTGCTCGATGGGCTGGTGGGTCGGACCGTCTTCGCCTACGAAAATGGAATCATGGGTGAAGATGTAAATGGTGTGCAGTTTTCCCAGCGCGGCCAGCCTGACAGCGGGCCTCATGTAGTCCATGAAGGCCAGAAAGGATGCGGCATAAGGGATGAATCCGCCGTAATACGCCAGACCGTTCTGTATGGAGCCCATTGCGTGCTCCCTGATTCCGAAGTGTATGTTCCTGCCGATCCTGTTGCGGCCTGTTTCACTGTACCCTTTGACGAAAGACTTGTTGCTTGGACCGAGGTCGGCAGAGCCTCCGATAATATTGGGCATCAGCCCGTAAATCGTTTCCAGGATTTTGCCGCTTGATTCTCTCGTGGCAAGCGGTTTGGCGAAGTCGATCGATTCGAGTGCCTTCCTGATCGAGTGGATATCCGGCCGGGAAAAGTATCCGTCCCACCTTGTCTTTTTTTGACCGGAGATTTTTTCGGTGAATTCCTTTTGCCATGAATCATAAGCCTTCGACAGCTCCATGTTTCTTGCCCTGAAGAATTCGTATACGCCCGCTGGCACCACGAAGCTTTCATCGGCGCTGCAGCCGATTTTTTCCTTGGATTTGCAGACCTCGTCGTCCCCCAGGGGCGCACCGTGGGATTCCTCCGATCCCTCCTTGCTGGCGCTGCCTTTCGCTATGGTCGTGTTCGCTATAATTATTGACGGCCTGTTTTTTTCCTTCTGAGCGGCCCTTATTGATTTTTCAATGGCGTCGGGATCGTGCCCGTTGATTTCCTGGACATGCCAGTTGTATGCCTCGAACCTTTTCCTGACGTCTTCGGAGAACGTAAGGTCTGTGCTTCCCTCGATGGTAATCCTGTTGAAGTCGTACAGGTAAATGATGTTGCCGAGACCCATGTGCCCTGCAAGGGACGCGGCTTCGGCCGAAAGGCCCTCCATGATGTCTCCGTCGCTTACAATCGCGTATACATAGTGGTTTATCAGGCTGCTTTCCGGGGTGTTGAATTCCTCCCCGAGGAGCCTGCTTGCGATCGCCATTCCTATGCCGTTAGCAAATCCCTGTCCCAGCGGGCCGGTTGTGGTTTCCACGCCGACGGTCCTGTTGTGTTCAGGGTGGCCCGGCGTGATGCTCCCCATCTGCCTGAAGTTTTTGATATCGTCCAGCGTGATTCCGTAACCGGAAAAATGAAGCACGGAATAAAGCAGCACCGACCCGTGTCCCGCCGACAGCACGAACCTGTCGCGGTTTGGCCAGCGGGGATCCGCCGGGTTGTGGACGAGGATTTTTCCCCAGAGCACCGCCGCAATTTCAGCGCATCCCATCGGCATGCCCGGGTGACCGGACCTTGCCTTCTGTACGGCGTCCATTGCAAGGGTCCTGATAGTTCTGGCTGTGAGCTTTATATCATCGGTTATTGAGGACATGGGTTCCCTCTTGGAAACGGTATTTATTTATTTTTTTTAAAGAAGATGAACTGAACAGTATGGCATATTGGAGTTTTTGCGGTTAAATGCAAGCATTTTTATGTCGCCAGTTCCAATTATTTCATGGACGGGTTTTATGCATCATCAGTTCCTGTTTGAATTCATTATCCTTTGGACGAAAAAGTTATAAAGCAGGTCCCTGGTATTTTTTATATTTTCGATTATTTCACCGTCGGTCGCGTGGCTTTCCGTGTCCGTGACTATTTTAAAGAGAAACGCTGGAATCCTGAAGGCGCGGCACGATCTTGCGAAGGCGGCTCCCTCCATGTCGACTATACCGGCGTGCGCGGCAACCGCTTCCCTGTCGCGCGGTTCTTTAACCGGCCGGTCCTGGGTCGCGAGGGTGGCGGTTTCAAATCCGTCCATCACGTCGGGTCTTATATGCACGAGGGACGAAGCGGCGATCGTTGGCCTGTCGTATTCAATGATATCGTCCACGTGAAGAATCTGTCCGACGGAGTAATTTTTTTTTGCCGCTCCTGCCGCGCCCAGGTTGTACAGTAACTCCGGCCCGTGGCTTGCTATCAGGTAAACTGTGGCGATGGCGGAATTGATCTTGCCTATTCCTGAAATCGCCAGAAGCAGCCTGTCGTTTCCGAACATTCTGACGGGTTTGTTTTCCGTCTCCACAAGTCCGAGACCGTCGATGAAGGGCCGCGCCTCGAGCAGTGTCGCCATTACCAATCCCTTCATATAATACCGCGCGATGAGGCCATTTCCTCGAGTCTTTTCACAGCAGATCGTCCCTTTTTTCCGAGATCGATTGTATACTCGTTGACATAGAGCCGTATATGCTCAGAAATCACTTCATCGTCCATTTCCTGCGCAAGAGATTTTATGTAATTCCTTGAATCGTCCGGGTTTTGAATGGCATATTCCACCGAGGATCTCAGAATTGAACCGATTTCGGAGCTTATGCCGGCCATGTCGTTTCTGACGGCAATGCATCCGAGAGGTATCGGCAGGCCGGTTTCGGTCTCCCACCACTCGCCGAGATCGATCAGCTTCACCAGCCCGTATCCGGGATAGACGAACCTGCCCTCATGGATGATCAGCCCGGCGTCGTATTTCCCGTCCGCCACGCCCTGCATTATTTCGTCGAATCGAGCGAACACGATATTCATCGCTTCCGGCTTCCACAGCTTTAAAAGCAGGTGCGCAGTCGTGTATCTGCCCGGGGAGGCCACCAGCATCCGGTCGAAGTCAGAACGGTCATTTTTTGCCACGAGGAGAGGGCCGCATCCATGGCCGAGGGCAGATCCGGAATCAAGGGCAGTGTATCTGTTCCGGAGATGGAGATAGGCATGATAGGACATCTTGGTTACCGGGTGCAGGCCTGAAAAAGCCCTGATGTTGAGGTCTTCGACGTCACCGGTGTACGGCAGGAATGAATATTTTTTTGTATCCACCAGCCCGTTTATCATCGCATGAAAGATGAACGTGTCGTTGGGACAGGGGGAGTAGGCTGTCTCGATCGTTTTCATCTGAAAAACGGCGAAGTAAAAAGATTATCAAGATAGTCTTTCCGGATTTGATCCGCTGCAGGTTCCATCGGCTTCAGGGTTCCTTTAAATTAAGGGATAAAAATAATTGCGAGTTCATTTGAAATAATGAACCATATTAGCTGACATTGCCGCCCAATAATTATCCGTCCTGTTATTAATATCAATAACAATTTTCAACAGGGACTGCAAGGCATGCTGCAACAGGATGTATATATACAAATCCTGTGACCGGCAGAATCGCAATTTCAGGTCAGTAGTGGGCACAGGTAATACATTTACCGGGTATATGAATCAGATCTTAAATATTATTGAAAAGATTTGATTCCGGATTTATTTGTTGAAAACAGGCGGGATCTTTCCTGTATCTGATTTATTAAAATAGACCCTGGTTTTATACTTGTCAGGAATGATATGATTTTTGTTAATATTAATTGTGATAGACTGGCATACGATCCTTAAAATTCCTGAATTAAAGTGTTTATGCTAAATTAATTTGCTTGACGGAATGATAAAATTTTAATATTTTAGAATAAACTTTAATATTTTTTATGGATAATCTGATGAACAAAACCCCTGCTTTAATATTTTTGATACTTGTCTCTCTTGTCGGCTCTGAAGGTGCAGAAGTCAAAAAGAACGCCGCTGCCGTCAAACAGAAGACAGTAACCTGGCTGAGCTACAACGACGGCATAAAACTGGCCAGGTCGCAGAAAAAGCACGTGATTATAGATTTTTATGCGGTGTGGTGCCGCTATTGCAATGAAATGGATGAAAAGATTTTCAAGAGCCCCGAGGTGGCTGAATTTCTATTGAAAAATTACATATGCGTAAGGATAGACGCTGACAATCCCTCCCAGAAAATTACTTTTAGAAATTATAATCTGTCCGTCAGGGAGTTTACGGCCATGGCGGGTGTCACGGGTCTTCCTACGGTGGTTTTTATGGACAAGGACCAGAACCTCATCACCAGGATCCCCGGATATATGTCAAAGGATGTTTTTTTCCCGGTACTGAGATACATAAACGACGAGTGCTATAAAAGCAAGGTCAACCTGAATGATTATATCGCCGGATCGGCGACATGCGGCAAATCCCGGATCAGGTGAAATCAGAACAGCGAAGGCTTTTTCAGCCATTCAACTGGTATGCTGAGATATAATTCGATGGCATAGGTATACATGAGGATGTTTTTCCCCAGGCTGTAGATCGGGAAGAAGTTGGTTGGTGACAACGGCAGTCCCGTCCCGGAGTTGATAGCGTTCAATGTATACACCGGGTATTTAAGTTTAATATGGGTTTGGGAATATACGAAATTCATGCCTATGTTCACCGCGCAGAATGATAGCTCGCCCCCTATCCCGTAATTAAGACTGTAGCCGTTGAATTTTGTCTTCACTATTCCCATGTCCAGAAGCTGGGTTGCGAGCTTCTGATAGTACGTGGTGGGATCAACCAGAGAAAGATATCCTCCCATTTTTTCGATGAGATCCATCTTGGTCGGGAAAGCGGTCAATTTTCCGTTTCCGAGATTGCCATAAAGGAAAAAGAAAGTGAATCCCGCATTCGAAGTATAGTCTCCGGTTGTCTCGGATGTTTTTACAAAAGGAGTGTAATAAATTATAGGTCCGACCAGCCACGTACGGTATTTCATGAGGTCGCCTGTAAATTTATACTGTTTTCTTTCAGTTATTTTAAAATTCAACTCCTGCTGGATGTAGGAAAATTTATATCCCCCCCTTACTCCGAATTTGAGTCCCTGGGTTTCGTTGAGGAATATAATGGGTGGTATCGGCAGTATGTCGGCATTTATATTATAGGACATTCCGAAATGTGTAGGCATATACGGGTTCATTACGCCGTAAAGCGCGTACAAGGCGCTCCAGGAGGTCCGTCTTTCATATTGTATTATTTTAGTGCTTGGGAATTCGTACGAGGCGCCGAAATTTATCTTCATGATCGAGTTGAGGAATTCCCCCGAATAGGATTCAACAGGCATAAGTATAATGATTAGCGCCAGAAATTTAATCAGTTTTTTCATTAAACGGATCCTTGACGATTTTAGCAAATATTTATAAGTTTATTTCCCGATTTGTACAAGTCAAGAAAAAACTTGTTTGGATGCATTTTTATTCAAGGTTGAATATAGGATGAAATATCGGGGACGGTTTTCAGTCCGGCATCCCGGGCCCGTTCCGGACACCTGACAGTTGGGTACACAACGGATCGTCCGTCTTCAATGAACACTTCCGGAGACTATGTGCCTGGTTATGCTTCTCTCGAGTTTGTGTATGTTTTCAATATAATCCAGGAGCTTCGTGTCCCTCGAGGTGTTTGATTTCACCTTCTGCAGCATGTCTTTAAGGAGTTTCAGGTCTGATTTCCTGTCTATGTCGCCGTTGTCTATGACCTGCGTCAGGATGTCGAAATTGTACTTTCTGAGGTTTACCCTGAAAAAGAATTCTATGCCGTATATCTGCAGCACCTTGCTGATGGACATCTTTTTGCTCGAAGAGGAAAAGTCGCCGTATTGCTCCGAATCCACCGCCCTCTGGTACTCGGGAGATTCTTTTTCCTCCTTGGACTGTTTTTTCGCCTCTTCTATCCGTTTATCAGCCAGGAGGACATCGGTCTGCTCGAGCAGGTCGTTGAATTTTTTTGCCTTCATGGAATCGGTAAACTGGGTGTACTCCTTTTGCAGAAGCATCTCGTATTCTTCCAGCATTATGGCCTTGTTCGCTACCTGGCCGATTGGGGTGTTCTTATAATACGCCGGCCTGCTGTAGATGTCCTTTATTATCTGGTGGACGAGCATTCGGCTGTGGTTTTGCTTTTCGTATTCGTCCATCAGCACTTTCTGGAAGAAATTTTTAAGTCTTCTTATCGTTACGAGGTCGGTTTCCACGTATCCCTCGACCTTTTTAATGTCCTTGCCCTTGTCTTCTTTTATAATCTCGAATGACAGGATTTTGTTGGATTCCTTTAAGAGCTGGATGACGCTTTTCAGCTCGTGCCTGGGGATGCTCAGGTATGATTCCATTTCCTTCAAAAAAGAATCGGAATGGGGTATCGAGTCCAGGCTTTCCTTTGAATTCATTTCGATAATTTTCTGGAACAACTCATCCGCAAGTTTTCTGATCATAACAGGGTCCTTTTTTAATATATTTCTAATATAAGCATATATGATGACAATTCTATATTAAAGAGAAAAAAAATTGACAAATTATTTTAAGTCGAACTTATTGAATTTTTATTGACTGAATCATATGATACGGACATGTTGTCCCGCTTTAAACAAAGAACGGAGAAAAAATGAAGATCAGCGGAGCTGAAATAATAGTTGAATGCCTGAAGAAGGAAAATGTCGAGGTGATGTTCGGATATCCCGGAGGGGTGGTAATACCCATATTTCACCAGATTTTCAATGCGCCCTTCAAGTTCATATTGAGCAGGCACGAACAGGGAGCGGTTCATGCGGCGGACGGTTACGCGCGGGCATCCGGTAAGCCGGGCGTGGTATTGGCCACCTCCGGTCCTGGAGCCACTAACCTGGTCACCGGCATTGCGACTGCCTATATGGATTCAGTGCCGCTTGTTGTATTTACAGGGCAGGTGCACAGCGCCATGATAGGAAACGACGCTTTCCAGGAAGTGGACGTTACAGGCATAACCCGGCCCATATCCAAGCATAATTACCTCGTGCAGGATATCAATGATCTCTCCCGCATAATAAAGGAGTCGTTTTACATCGCATCAACCGGAAGGCCGGGGCCGGTCGTCATAGACGTGCCTGTTGACATATCCAACGGTTTTACCAGGTTCCATTATCCGGAAAGCGTGAACATCAAGGGATACAAGCCGGTTTATGAAGGCCATTCCGGGCAGATAGAAAAGGCCTGCGGGCTGATAGAATCCTCCAGCAGACCGGTAATATATTCCGGCGGTGGCGTGATCATTTCGAACGCGTCCGAGGAATTGAGGACTTTTGTAAAAAAGACCGGGATACCCGTCACGACAACCCTCCTCGGAATGGGAGCATACCCCGAGACCGACAGCCTTTCCCTGGAAATGCTCGGCATGCACGGCACCTATTACGCGAACCGGGCCATGCACGAATCCGACCTTGTCATTGCTATCGGCGCGAGGTTCGACGACAGGGTCACGGGAAAGATAGACACTTTCATTCCCAATGCAAAGGTGATACACATAGACATAGACCCCGCCTCGGTCAGCAAGAACGTCCTGGTCGACATTCCCATAGTCGGCGACTGCAAGAAGGTACTCGGCGAGATGAACAAAATAATCCAGCCGCCCAGGATAACGGAATGGATCGATAAGATCAACCAGTGGAAAAAAGATCATCCGCTTTCCTACGAGGACTCCGGAAAGGGCAGGATAAAGCCCCAGTATATCGTGGAGGAGATCTACAGGCAGACTGGGGGCGAAGCGATAATCTGCACCGAGGTCGGACAGAACCAGATGTGGGCCGCACAGTTTTACAAATTCACCGAGCCGAGGAGTTTCATATCGTCCGGCGGCCTGGGGACAATGGGGTACGGCTTTCCCGCGGCCATCGGCGCGCAGCTTGCCAGGCCAGACAAGAGGGTCATCGACATAGCCGGGGACGGGTCGATACAGATGAACATCCAGGAACTCATAGTGGCCGTGCAGCACAGGATACCGGTCATAATAGCCATTCTCAACAACGGCTTTCTCGGCATGGTCAGGCAGTGGCAGCAGCTTTTTTACGACAAGAGGTATTCCCATACCTGCATCAACTTCGCACCGGATTTCGTCAAGCTGGCCGAGGCTTACGGCGCCGCGGGAATTTCGGTAAAGGAAAGGAATGAGGTCATACCGGCAATTAAAAAGGCCCTTGAAATAACCGACAGGCCCATCATAATCGATTTCCATGTTGCAAGGGAGGAGAACGTTTACCCCATGGTGCCGGCCGGCAAATCCGTCAAGGACACGATAATGAGGGATCTCGCATGAAGCAATATGTCATTTCCGTAAAGGTGGAAAACAAATTCGGCGTACTGGCCAGGGTGGCCGGCCTTTTTTCCGCGCGCGGATACAATATCGATTCCCTGACCGTCAGCACTACCGAGCAGGATAACATTTCCATAATGACTATCGTGGTAAAGGGCGACGACAGGGTAATCGAGCAGGTGAAAAAACAGCTTAACAAGCTGATAGACGTCATCAAGGTGACCGATCACTCAGACATACCGACCGTCCAGATGGAGATAGTGATTATAAAGATCAGCGCTCCGCAGTCCAAGAGGGCGGAGATATTCCAGCTCGGGGAAATTTTCCGAGCCGACATAGCGGACATATCAGCCAAGAGCATAACCCTCGGCGTGAAGGGCGAGCCTGAAAAAATTGATAATTTCATTGAACTTCTCCGGCCTTATGGGATAAAGGAGCTCATGAGAACGGGGCGCGTCTCCATGGTCAAGGAGACCAAGGACAGCAAATAATAATTAAGGAGCATAAAATGGCGAAAATGTATTATGAGGCGGATGCAGATCTTTCCATATTAAAGGGCAAAACGATAGCCGTTGTGGGTTACGGCAGCCAGGGTCATGCGCAGGCGCAGAACCTCAGGGACAGCGGACTTAACGTGATAGTCTCAGAGCTTCCCGGTACTGATAACTTTAAGCTGGCCGAATCTCACGGGTTCAAGCCGGTTTCCGCTTCGGAGGCGGCTGCGACGGCCGACGTGATACAGATACTGGCCCAGGACCATGTTCAGGCGAAACTTTACAGGTCCGACGTGGAGCCGAGCATGAAAAAAGGGAAGACCCTCCTGTTCTCACACGGGTTTAACATACACTTCGGGCAGATAGTTCCAACGAAGGACGTGGATGTCATCATGGTTGCGCCCAAGGGGCCCGGTCATCTGGTGAGGAGCGAATACATGAAGGGCGGCGGAGTTCCCTGTTTGATAGCGGTTCACAATGATGCCTCCGGAAAGGCGAAACAGACGGCCCTTGCCTATGCGAAGGGCCTTGGCGCGACAAGGGCGGGCGTTATAGAAACCTCGTTCAAGGAGGAAACCGAAACCGACCTTTTCGGCGAGCAGGTCGTGCTCTGCGGAGGGGCCTCCGAACTGGTAAAGGCCGGCTTCGACACCCTGGTCGATGCGGGGTACCAGCCTGAAATAGCATACTTCGAATGCCTCCATGAGCTTAAACTCATCGTGGATCTTTTTTACCAGGGCGGGATCAATTACATGAGGTATTCTGTATCGGATACTGCCGAATACGGCGATTACATGAGCGGGAAGAGGATAATTAACGACGGTACGAGAAAGGAAATGAAAAAGATCCTCGCGGAGATCCAGGACGGCTCATTTGCCAGGAACTGGATCAAAGAAAACGAAGACGGCCGTCCTAATTTCGATAAAATAAAGAAGGAACAGAAGGATCATAAAATTGAAAAGATCGGGGCCGAACTAAGGAAAATGATGAAATGGATCAACGCCAAGTGAGTTGTCAGTTGAAGAAGTGGCTGTAGAGATCAAGCTTATTCAATAAATTTTCAAGATACGGCGACAGCTTCAGGACAAGTTTTTTCCCTGAGCTGTCGCTTTTGTTTTTAAGGTCGATTAGAAACCCTATAAATGATGAATGTATCCGCTCGGTTTCCGTCATGTCCAGAATGATCTCATCGAAATCCGAAAGATTTTTCATTTCTATGATATACATTGAAGCCCTATCGAAATCTATTATTACCGGAAATTTCCAGATGTTTGACCCTGTCTGAATGATTTTTTTATCGTTCCCCATTTATTTCATCCCGTCTGTCAGGCTGTTTGAATATGTATTCGAGCCAGGACATATTTTAATAAAGTTATTACCAGTATTTTTTCAAAATTGTCAATATTTTATATTTAATCAGAATGCTGTTTTTGTCAATAATATTTTATGTCTCATTAAAATGAGGAAATTATAAAATTTAAGAATATTCTAAAATATTTTAAATTAAGTTGCTGAAAATGCATATATTAGATAAATTATTAATAACCGGTATGATGAAACGGAAATTTGAATCAATACCTAATGATTTGTTAAAAGGTGAAAAGGTTGGGTAACGAAAAGACAATTAAGATAACAGGGATGTCCTGTGCGGCCTGCGCGATAAGGATAGAAAAAGGGTTAAGCAGGATTAACGGCGTGGAGAAGGCCAGCGTGAACCTGGCACTGGAAACCGCGAGCATAAAGTACGATCCGGCGGCCGTAGATTTGAGTTTCATATCTTCCGTGATCAGCAACCTCGGCTACGGGGTCATAGACAAGGACGAGGTCGAGGATGATGTCAGGCGCCTGGAGCTGAAAAAACTCGGCATTATGGTCGCGGCATCTGCAGCTTTGAGCCTTCCCCTTTTATTATCCATGATCGGTATGATGTTATCCGCCGGTCCCCATTTCCTGCATGACCCATGGTTCCAGTTGGTTCTCGCCACGCCCGTGCAGTTCATCATAGGCTACAGATTCTACAGGAACGCTTATCATGGGTTGAGATCCGGCAGCCCGGGGATGGACCTTCTGGTCGCGGTGGGCACGACTGCGGCGTATTTTTTGAGCCTGTACAATGGAATTATCAGGCCCTGGCTTTCAGGCACATCCGGAGGAATTTATTTCGAAGCTTCGAGCGCTGTGATAACGCTGGTTCTTCTGGGCAAATACCTGGAGGCCGTATCAAAAGGGAGAACATCCGAAGCCGTTAAGAAACTTGCAGGGCTGAGGCCCGGCACCGCCGCCGTAGTCGTGGACGGAATGGAGGTGTCTGTTCCGGTAAACATGCTTAAACCCGGCGATGAGATATCGGTAAAGCCCGGCGAATCCTTGCCGGCCGACGGCGTGATAATATCCGGCTACTCTTCGGTAGACGAGGGCATGATAACCGGTGAAAGCATGCCGGCAGACAGGGGGCCGGGAGATGGTGTTACTGGAGGAACGGTAAACCTTCACGGTTCTTTCGTGTTCCGGGCGGTGAAGACCGGCGCTGACACCTACCTGGCTTCAGTCATAAGGATAGTCGAGGAGGCGCAGAATTCCAAATCCCCCGTGCAGAGGCTGGCTGACAGGCTTGCCGGCATATTCGTTCCCGGGGTCATGATTATAGCGGTACTGACATTCATCGCATGGATATTGATATCAGGCGATCTTGAAAGGGCCATTCTCGGCGCGGTTGCCGTTCTGGTGATAGCATGTCCATGCGCCCTCGGCCTGGCGACGCCGACCGCCATGATCGCCGGCATGGGCAGGGGCGCGGAGATCGGGATCCTCATTAAAAGGGCCGAGGCCCTTGAGACGGCCAGCATGATTGACATGGTGGTTCTCGATAAAACAGGGACTGTTACGTTCGGAAGGCCCGCTCTTACAGGTATAAGGACCATGGGCACTGACGAGAAGTATCTCATGTTTTTTGCCGGGATAGCGGAAAAGAGGTCTGAACACCCGGTAGGCAGGGCCATTTACGATAAAGCGGCATCCATCGCCGGGGAAATACCGGATCCGCAAAGTTTCATCGCGGTTCCGGGGGGCGGGGTGGATGCTTTTTATGAAGGGAAGAGAATACTGGTCGGGAACAGGGCTTTCGTTGCTGACGGCGGGGCGGACCCGTCGCTTTTTGAAAAAGATCTGGCAGTCCTTGAAAATGACGGAAAAACTTCGGTTGTGGTGTGCGTGGACGCGGAACCGATCGGCATCCTTTCAGTTTCCGACGTCATAAGGGATACATCCGCGAGGGCAGTGGAAGAAATTAGGAGGCTTGGCTGCGAAGTGGTGATGATTACCGGAGACAACGAAAGGGTGGCGGCTTCCGTGGCAAAAGCGATCGGGATAAACTCTTTCATCGCGGGTGTGAGGCCGGATAAAAAGGCCGCTGAAATCAGGAGAATGAAGGCCGGGGGCAGAAAGGTTGCCATGGTGGGTGACGGGATAAACGACGCCCCGGCGCTGGCTGAGGCGGACCTCGGTATCGCCATCGGAACAGGAACGGATATCGCCAGGGAAACATCTGACATCATTATAGTGAATGGAGACCCGCTTGAGATAACAGACGCGCTGAGGCTTTCAAGGAGGCTTTTCAGGAAGATACGCCAGAACCTTTTCTGGGCGTTTATCTACAATATTGTAGGGATACCCTTTGCAGCGCTGGGGTTGCTGAGTCCTGTTATCGCCGGAGCAGCCATGTCGATGAGTTCCGTTTCCGTCGTGCTGAATTCCCTTTCAATCAAGGGTTTTAAAAAGAAAGCATGATCAGACGTTGAACCTGAAGCTTATCACGTCGCCGTCTTCGACGATATAGTCCTTCCCGGCGAGCATAAGCCTGCCTGAAGTCTTGACCCTATCCTCATCGCCGAGCTCGATCAGATCGCCGTATTTTATGACCTCGGCCCTTATGAACCCACGCTGTATGTCGCTGTGGATCGCGCTCCCGGCCTCAGGGGCGGTTGATCCCATCCTGACCGGCCATTGCTTTACCTCGTCCTTCCCGACCGTGAAAAAGGATATCAGTCCCAGGGATTTCATGGCCAGGGATGTGAGCAGGTTGAGGGCCGGTTCGTTGATGCCCGCTTCCTTCATGAATTCATTCCTCTCCGTCTCGCTTTCAAGGCCGGCTATCTCTGATTCAAGCCTGGCGGAAACCTGCATCACGTCCAGGTCGAGCTGCGCGTATTTTTTTGAAATACGCTCCGTGAGTTCACGTGAAGAGATCATGCCGTCGCTTACGTTCAGGACAACGAGCATCCTTTTCATTGTTATGAACGGGTAGCTTTTTATGATTTTTGCCTCCTCCTGGCCCAGCGTCAGCGTTCTGAGGTGGGATCCGCCTTCGAGGTGTTCCCTGAACCTTGCGAGGAGGGATTCTTCCGCCCGGATTTCCTTCGGGTCCCTTTTTTTCGAGTCCTTTCCGATGCGTTCAAGCCTTTTTTCAATGAAGATGAGGTCATGCAGTACGAGCTCGGAATTCACGCTCTCGATGTCCCTTTCGGGGTCAATGCTGCCCGACGCGTGAAAAACGGTATCGTCTTCAAATGCCCTTACAACGTGGCACACGGCATCGAGTTCCGACATGGCGCGGAAAATGCCGCCTTCCTTTATGGCCGCGGGGTCTATACCGGGAATCAGTTCAAGGTCAATTCTCGCGGGGGTCTCCTTTTTCGGACGGTAAAGCTTAGCCAGTTCGAAGAACCTTGAGTCCCTGATGTCGGCCTGTCCGGGAATGGGTTTTTTATGGTCGGCGGCCGCCGCCGGGGCGCCGGTAAGAAGCCCGAAGAGGGTTCTTTTCCCGGTCTGGGGCAGTCCTATAAGTCCCAGCTTCATTCAATTGCCGTTTCCTGGGTAAGGTCGTCAAGTTCCCTGATGATATCATTTATCGCCTTGGAGGAATCGCTTATTTTATGAGACAGGGAGACGATTTCCTGGGCGGTTTTAGCTATGTCCATGGTGGTCTTGCTGGATTCGTCGGTCGAGATCTTCTGTTCATTGGTCGAGTTTTCTATGGTCTTGCTGGACTCGTGGATCTTCACGTTAAGGTTTTTAATGGTCTTTATCGTGACCCCTATGTCGTTGATGAGGTCGCCGACCTGGGTTATCTCTTTCCTTATGAGCTTTATCGCCTCGTTCAGCTTGTTGATTATGGCCGTTGACTGTTCAATTGATTTGTTGCTCTCGTCGATCAGGAACTGGTTTTCATGGATTATTTTTTCGATTTCCTTTGCGTTGAGGGTCGTCGCGTCGGCAAGTTTTGAAATTTCGTCTGCGACCACGGCGAATCCCTTTCCATATTCGCCCGCCCTTGCGGCCTCGATCGCCGCGTTCAATGAAAGCAGGTTCACCTTGTCGGCTATATCGTTGATGACCTGTACGAAGTTGGACATCTCGAGGCTCTTGTTTTTCAGTATGGTGAACTTGTCCTTAGTGAGGTTTATCTGGCCCGTCGAGTTTTTCGAATGCTCGGTGACCTCGTTAAGCCTGTTTATGATCTCAACCGAGCTCACCTGGACCTTGTCGTTGACGGATTTCAGGTCGTTCACGGACTCCACGGTTATCTCGAGCTCCTGGTAAAGGGACCTTGCTATGGCCGAGATTGAATCCGAGTTGGAGGCGAGCTCCTCCAGGGAGGCGGATATCTGTTCCATCGCCGAAGCCTGGTGCTGCGATATGTCGTTCATATCGACGGATATCTTGTCCTGCTCGCCGGCCGAGAATTTCAGCACCTCTATGGAATTTATAATGGCCTTGACCAGGTGGCGGAGGCTTACCAGCGTGCGCTGTGATTCTTCGTGGGTCTCTATGGTCATTTTGAGGAGCCTCTTGGTCGCGCCCGCGCCCGTGGCCGCGCTTATTCCGACCATGAAATAAATGATGTATCTGACAAGGAGGTTGCTCGCCGGCCCTTCCGGTATGAGCTTCGGGTTCATCACCAAAATTACGGTCTGTGTGACTACTGCAACAAAAAGGGTGAAAATCGTTATTCCCATGTCGAAATAGAATACGCTCAGGGCCATGGCTATATAGGCCACTGCAAAGAGCTGGTTCGCGCCGAAGAATGTGTATTCAAAAATCCTTAGTGTTATCAATATGCCCATAGTGGTAATGTATCCGGAAGCTTTTTTGCCCCTGAAAGCCCTTGCTATGAGCATGGTTATTACTAGAATTGTACTGCAGACGACAAACTCGACCAGGATATCGAAATAGGTAAGGTACTGGGAACCCTTGCCTGTGAATTTGATCGCGGTAACGGCAAAATTGGCCAGTAAGAATATGACAAGAAAGGCGTAGATCTGCCTTTTGTTGTTGGCTATTATCACATCGCTGAAGATCCTTGATTTGCTGAGATCTTCGTTATTCATCTGGTGTTCTTTTTTTTCGTCCATATATATAAAGTCCCTGTTGTTATTAACGGCAGAGCGGCCAAAATCCTTTATTCGTGTATTATAGCATTATATTAAATATTTTATATCCGACTGTTCAGTTTTCAAGCATTTTTTAAGCTGCCTTTGATTAATTCAAGGGGTTTAAAGTTCGTTTTAACACGGTGATCATATTTATGGAATTAACATCGTCGTATCGGTGCGCATGAGAATCATTTATGACCGCATCAAAATGTATCTAAATTGATATAAAAATATGATTTTATTTTGTTGACAATATGCCGCAATTATTTGAAATTTCCGGGCGATTGATATAAGAATGTAATGGAAAAGGTAATAACAACAAAAAAAATTCCCTTTAGCGGGAAACAACTGGGGGAAATAATCTCAAGATATCCCACGCCCTTTCATATCTATGATGAAAAAGCTATTGTGGACAATGCCGTCAGGCTGAAAAAGGCGTTTTCCTGGGCGCATGGATTTCGGGAATACTTCGCGGTCAAGGCCCTTCCCAATCCCCATATAATGAAGATTTTCAGCGATATGGGTTTCGGGGCGGACTGCAGCTCCATGGCGGAACTGATTCTTGCCGAAAAAGTGGGAATCAGCGGGGAATCGGTTTTTTTCAGTTCTAACGATACTCCCGCTGACGAATACGTCAAGGCCGCAGGCATGGGCGCGATAATTAATCTCGATGATATAACCCATGTGGGATTTCTCGAAGAAAACGCCGGACTGCCCGACCTGATATCCTTCAGATACAATCCCGGGCCCCTGAGGGACGGAAATGCCATCATCGGCAAACCCGAGGAAGCCAAGTACGGACTTACCAGGGAACAGCTTTGCCGGGCATATGAGACCGTGAGGGGCAGGGGGGTAAAAAGATTCGGGCTTCATACAATGGTTGCGTCAAACGAGCTCGATCCGGAATACTTCGTTGATACCGCTGAGATGCTGTTCAACCTGCTGCTGGATATCAATTCCGATCTTGGAATAAAGTTTGAGTTTATAAACCTTGGCGGAGGATTCGGCATACCTTACAGGCCGGAACAGAAACCGCTCGATATTGAATATATTTCTGAAAAAATAAAGGCCCTTTACGATGAAAAAATATCCGGTAACGGACTTCATCCTGTCAGGATCTACATGGAAAGCGGAAGGATGATGACCGGGCCGTACGGATACCTGGCAACAAGGGTGATACACAAGAAGGAAACCTATAAGAATTACATAGGGCTTGATTCCAGCATGGCCAACCTGATGAGGCCCGGCATATACGGCGCGTATCACCACATAACGGTCCTCGGCAAGGAGGACTGGCCGTGCGATCACGTATACGACGTTACCGGATCACTTTGCGAAAACAACGACAAGTTCGCGATCGACAGGCCGCTTCCCGAAATCGAGATCGGGGACATACTCGTGATACACGATACCGGCGCGCACGGCCATGCAATGGGCTTCAACTATAACGGCAAGCTCAGATCCGCGGAGCTGCTTCTCAGGCCGGACGGCAGCGTGAAGCTTATACGCAGGGCCGAGACCATCGAAGATTACTTCGCGACGCTGGATTTCGGAGGACTTTAATCGTTTCCGGTAACCTGGAGGTATTCTTTAATCTTGTCCCTTATTGACTGCGGCAGCTTGATCCCTATGGCCTTCAGCCGGGCCTCGTACTTGTCGAATGACCTGAGGTGCTGCGACGTGGTCACGAAAATCTTGAAATAGGACCTTATGCTTCCTTCCATCTCCTTCCTGAACTCGATATTTTCATTGAGAATGTCCTCGATCGGTGCTATGACCTTGTAATTGATGGGCCTGCATATTGACCTGTAGGCGACGAACCTCTGGGTCACCTCGCATTCGTAATTCTGCGTTATAATGCTTTGCTCGACAATGTTCAGGTCTATGCAGTCTATTACCTCGAACTCGTAGCTGTCCCCGAGGCTGTCCTTTATCATCTGGACTGCCTTTCTGTAGTAATCGCACTGCTCATACAGGTCCGGGCACTTGGCCCCGCATCGAAGATAAAGGACTATGTCTATATCCGAGCTTTTCTGCGATATGCCCAGGTTGACGGATCCGACGATGTCCATGGCTATGTTGTCGAATTTGCCCTTCATCAGCTCCACCGCCTTTTCGAGTTTGTCCAGCCTTTCCTCCGTTTCCTGGGTCTGGAACATGCGGTAGAAGTTTTTTATGTCCTTGAAGAGTTCAATCTCGGGGATGTGGTGGTATTTGTTTATTTTAAGGTCGTAGTTCTCTTCCAGCTTCCTGGCGTTGTGCCTCTCGAGGTCTATGATGTCTTCCGCCCACTTCCCGTTTTTCCTGGTGTTCTCAACGATGTCGTGGATCCTGTCGTTGGCCAGCTTTTTAAGCAGCACCCTTTCGATCTGGCCGTTTCCGGCGGTTTCGATCTGGTAGAAGAACCCGCCTTCGGAAACCTCGCCCTTTATCGTGGTGACCTCTCCGAAATTGGACGGGTTGAGATGGATGCATCCCTCCACTTCCTTGAAGCCCCAGTCGTTGTGTATGTGGCCGGTGAGAAGCAGCTTTACCGGGTTGTTGTCGCAGAAGGTGCGCAGCGCGGGCGATCCGGAGGGCCCCTTGAACGAGAGCCTGTCGTGAATTCCGTGAGCCGGCTGATGAGCGACTATGATGTCCGGCTTCACCGCCTTGAAGAACATGTACATCTCGTTTTTCCGGTCGTTTACCCCAATGCCGCCGTTGTAGCTCACTATGTATCTCTGGGGTATTCCCATGGTCCATACGTCTGCCCCGCCGTATCCCGCCATTTTTATTCCGTCAAGATCGTGCCAGTGCAGGTGGAGGTCCCTCTCGTGCAGGGATGTGTATTTGAGGTCCATGTCGTAGTTCCCGGGAAGGGCGAACAGCCTCGCGGACTGCTTGAGTGATATCATGTTTTCAAGGACCTTGTATTTCTGCTGCATCACCCTCCTTGCCCTGATCGTGTACTGCTGGTAATCGCTGCCCTTCTCTATGATTTCCTCTGGGACGTTGGGGAAGTCCAGGAGGTTGTCCACGAAATCCTCCAGCACCATGTCTTCCTTGTCCATTTTTTTTCTCAGGTTTTTCAGATAGGTCTGCAGGTCGTGATACTGGATCGCCGTATCTATGTTGTAAAAAGGTATGTCTATCAGGTCGCCGGCAATTATGTATACGTCCGCGACCGTTTCGAACAAAAGAATGGAAACCTGACTGAATGAGCCGTGGATGTCTGTGAAATATATGATTTTCATTTTTTAAGCGCCTGTTTTCATCAATAACAGAATGTGTTTTTAAAAGTGATGCGTCATTTATTCGTCCTATAACTTAATCTAATTAGAATATCCATATTTATCAAAAAAGAATCAAAAAAACATTTTAAAAACAAAATTTATCGTTCCCGGGAATAAAAAAACGCCCTGCAGGGCGTTTTTTTTTATAAAAGATATATTGTAAAATTTATTTTTCGCCCATTTTATACACAACCCCGAGGTTCAGATGAAAAGATACGTTTCCGCCGTGGGCGTAATATCCGCCGGCTCCTCTCATCAGGTAGCCGCCCCTCAATGCCCCGTCGACCAGGAATGCGGCTGATTCGTTGATATTGATGTTGACGCCGATCGCGAAACCGAGGCCCGCGTTGACGCCGTGGAAGCCGTCTTTAAAACCAACTCCGACATGAAACTGCGGGCCGAGCCAGAACCTGTAGCTTTTCGTCTGGGACATGGTGAATCCAAAGGTGTGAACGGTCCTGAACATGAAAGCGGTATAGCTGGCAGTTCCCCCGTCTGTATCCATTCTGTCATTCCATGCCTCCAGCCCCAGGTTGAGACGGTAGTTGAAATCTTTTTTAGTGACATTGGTGTCGAACACAAGGCCGCCGCCGCCATTAATTGCGAAAGTGTCCGGGCTGAAGTTTTTACTGCCTCCTACTGTGCCGTAAATCCCGATGCCTGAAGCCATTGCGGAATTGGCAAGGAGTAGAATAAATATGAATGAGACGGAAAGTATAAAGAATCTTATCATATATCCTCCATATTTTTTTTATATTTAATTTTTAACTGTATTGAATATTGAATAATTATTGTCAATAATTAAAACACTCAATGACAACCCGGTTCAGATGATCGCATGTTTATCATTATCATCAGGGGCGGTTATTATTTTTATAAATTTTTTTATCGTTACGACATGTCCGGAATTGATATACTTTTTAAGCTAAATTTTTTATTTTTTTATTGACGCAAATGGTATATATTATTACTATATCAATATATCTTGATATAGTAATATATGAAGCTGATTAATTTATTCAAGGCTGTTTCAGATGAAACGAGGTTCAGGCTGCTGAATCTTTTGTCCCGCCACGAACTCAATGTCAATGAGATCGTTGATTTGATGGGGATGGGACAGTCCAGAATATCAAGGCATCTGAAGATCCTTACCGAAGGCGGATTGCTGAAATCAAGGAAAGACGGGCTCTGGGTTTTTTACAGCGCCGTGGATGAAGGAAACGGGAGGCGTATTCTTGACGCGATCCTGCCGATCATCGGGTCCGAGAGGGAGATGTCCGATGACCTGCGCAGGCTTGAGGATTTTCTCAAGGAAGGGTCCCGGATAAAGGAAAGATTTTTCGATGAACTGGCCCCGGACTGGGACAGGGTGAAGGGCGAAATCACCGGCGGTCTTGATCTTGCAGGCGAGGTGGTGTCGAGGATAAGGGAATGCGGTACGGCGGCCGACCTGGGATGCGGTACGGGCCATCTCCTTCCCTGTTTGAAAAAGAAGGCCGGCAGGGTGATAGGCGTGGACAAGTCCCCCAGAATGCTCGAGGAGGCGAGGGCGAGGCTCTCTTCGAATGGTAGCGGCATCGAGCTCAGGCTCGGAGAGTTAGAGCACCTCCCGATGAGGGACGGCGAATCGGACCTCGCGGTCATAAACATGGTGCTCCATCATCTCGAGACGCCTTCCGAGGCGATAAACGAGGCGGCCAGAGTGATAAAAAGCGGCGACTCGCTTGTAATCGTCGAGCTTGACAAGCACGGGAACGAAGAGATGAGAAAAAGGTTCGGCCACAGATGGCTCGGATTCACGGTCAATGAGGTCTCGAGATGGCTTGCCGGGGCCGGGCTGAAGCTTAAAAACACGGTTTCACTTGATGCGAAAAAGGAAATGAAGATAAATCTGTATTTTTCTGAGAAAAGGTCCTGAATAAAACGTATGTTCAGGCGGGATACCGGAATGCATTAGCGCGCTTGGAATATTATGATATTATTATTATGGAGGAAAAAATGAACATTAAAATTTCAAACGGGATACTTGAGCTTGACAGGGGCATCAAATACAGTGTTGCCGATATGGATCTTGCGGATTGGGGCAGGAAGGAGATCACGCTTGCCGAAGCTGAAATGCCGGGTCTTATGTCGGTGAGGAAGAAATACGGTCCGCAAAAACCCTTGAAGGGCCTCAGGGTCGCCGGCAGCCTGCACATGACGATACAGACGGCCGTTCTCATTGAAACGCTGAAAGAGCTCGGCGCGGACGTCAGGTGGGCCTCATGCAACATTTTTTCAACGCAGGACCATGCGGCGGCGGCCATTGCCGCGGCCGAAACATCGGCGGTTTTCGCCTGGAAGGGTGAGTCCCTGGAGGAATACTGGTGGTGCACGGAACAGGCCCTTACATGGCCGGACGGTTCGGGACCGAACCTCATAGTGGACGACGGCGGCGACGCAACGCTGATGATTCACTGGGGCGTGAAGATAGAAAAAGACCCCTCTCTTCTCGAAAAGAAGTACGATAACAAGGAATTCAGCATCATCATGGACAGGTTGAGGGACGGATACAAAAAGAATCCGAAAAAATGGACCTCGATCGTAAAGGAAGTCAAGGGTGTTTCGGAGGAGACGACAACCGGGGTGCACAGGCTGTATCAAATGGCGAAATCCGGCGAACTTCTTTTCCCGGCCATAAACGTAAATGACTCGGTCACCAAGTCCAAATTCGACAACCTCTACGGCTGCAGGGAGTCGCTTGCGGACGGCATCAAGAGGGCGACCGACATAATGGTGGCCGGAAAGATCGTAATCGTATGCGGATACGGAGATGTAGGCAAGGGCTGCGCCCAGTCCATGAGGGGCTTCGGCGCGAGGGTCCTGGTCACGGAAATCGATCCAATCTGCGCCCTACAGGCCGCCATGGAGGGATACGAGGTTACGACGATGGAAGATGCGGTTTCCGAAGCCGACATATTCGTAACGGCAACGGGCAACCTGGACGTAATCTCCGGCGATCACATGGAAAGGATGAAGGACGGAGCGATAGTCTGCAACATCGGCCATTTTGACAACGAGATAGACATGAAGTATCTCGAGAGCAATAAAGCATGCAGAAAGGAAACCATCAAGCCGCAGGTCGACAAGTGGACGCTCAAGTCCGGCAGGTCAATAATCGTTCTCGCAGAGGGAAGACTGGTGAATCTCGGCTGCGCGACCGGTCATCCAAGCTTCGTGATGTCGAACAGCTTTACAAACCAGAGTCTGGCGCAGATAGAACTGGCCACTAAAAAACATGATATTAAAGTATATACCCTTTCAAAGGAGCTTGATGAGGAGGTCGCAAGGCTTCACCTGGGCAAGCTCGGGGTAAAGCTCACCGCACTTACGCCGAGACAGGCTGAATATATCGGCGTGAAAGTTGAGGGACCGTACAAACCCGATCATTACAGATACTAAAAAAACGCAAAAAAATCCCGCCCCGTCAGGGCGGGATTTTTTTTTCTATGAAAATTACATCCCGTAATTTTTTTCCGGAATGCGGACAAAGGGGATAACTGCTTCATTTAAGCTTCGGGAGATACTTTTCAAGGTCCTTTGCTTTTACCTTGGAGCCCTTGATTTTTTCGAGTCCGTCAAGGTCGAATTTTAGCAGGAAATCCCTGAGTTTATCTGTGTTCTGGTAATCCTTGTTTGAGCTGTCGGCTATCAGCCTGATTTCCATCCTGTCATTGACAAGGATCCATATGAAATGATCCCTGCTGATGCTGGCCGGGTGTTTGCCGATTTTATCCGACGAGTTTTTATATCCCTTGATGATGTTGTCATTTCCTTTCTGATCGAAAACCTGGAACCACATTACTGTTTTCTTGTCCGGTTTTTTTACAACGTTAACCTGAAGCCAGTCGCCGGTGATCATGCCCGAATACTCAAGATCCGCAAGGCCCGCCTTTTTGCATGAGAAGAGAGAAAATGCCAGTGCCAGCATCATAAAATACAAAGCTGTTTTTTTCATGGTTCCTCCATTCGGATGAATTACCGTTATTACGGCAGTTTTTTAAATAATCATAAACCAGGGCTGATATCAATTGATTTTTTCATTATTCCGCATTGCCGAAAGTATCATAACGTTACCACCCATAAATGAAAATTTTTTATTGCATTAATAATCACCTTGTTCATATTGCATGAGTGATTTTTCATTTGTTCAGGACATTATCATCTTTTGATGACTTGATTTTGTCTGGTAATTAATTTCAGGGGTATGTCATGAGACTGTTCGGTTCCGTTTTAATGATTTTTATAATGGGGTGGATTGTGACGTTATCCTGTAATTCAGGCCGGAATTCCGCAAATGATGGTACGGTAAAGGAGCATGAACTTCCTGAAAGGGCGCGAAGAGACTGGATGTTGATAAAGAACGAATGGATGAGGAACTGTTATCCGGAATGCATTAAAGAGTTCGGGCTGAAAATGAAATGTTCAGGATGCGAGTACGTGTTCATAAGGGTGGAACTTTCCGTGGATACTGATGGAAGACTGGCAGGGTACAGGAAAATCAAGGACAACATATGCGGGAAGAATGCGACAGTATCGCAGGAGGAGTGCCTTTTGAAGCGTTTGAAAGGAATGGTCTTTCCGCGAAGCCTCAGGGGAATGAAATTCGAAGCAGTGCTCGGAACAGGGCTTTCGTGCTGAGAATTATTTTATAGTCCCGTTTTTATATTAAATCAATTTGATCAAATACCCTTCAATTTAAATAAATTTGTATGATATAATTTTTATATATATTATATAATATTATATATAAAAAATAATTATATAATCTGAATTTTAATATTGACAAAAAAAAATAGCCTTCTCACTTATTCTTTTTTTAACTCTATTGATGCAACAATATGCTACAGCAGCAAGTAAAAATAATAAAAAAGATCATCATCTTTATTGACCAGGTGATCATCGCCATTTCTTTTTTTCTCGGTTGCAGATTAATTGAAATAATCCGCGACGTGGAATTGTTGGACTCATATTTTTATCTGTTAGTATTCATACTGCCCATATGGAGCCTCCTGCTTATCTTTTACGGCATGTACGATTCTCTCAGGAACATGCGTATTCATGAAATAATAATAATAATCGCCAAGGCCGGAATAACCGGCATCCTTTTTTTTGGGGGAGTCGCCTATCTGTTTAAAATCCAGGATATAAGCAGAATTCTTATATCGGTTATTTTTTTTATTACAGGCGGTCTTCTTTTTATACTTAAAATCCTTGAGGGCATATATTTCAAGTATACGAGAAGAAAAGGATACAACCTCAGAAATCTGCTGGTTGTCGGTGCAAACAGCAGGGTTAAAAGATTCATAGAACTTATACATGAACACTCCGAGTGGGGATTCAAAATCATCGGGCTCATCGATGATGACCAGGGAAAGAAGGGCTCGTTGTACAGGGATTACACGATCCTCGGAACACTCGATGACATGCCTGACCTTATTAAAAAAAATCTGATCAGCGAAGTGGTTTTTATCGTGCCAAGGTCGTGGCTCGGTAAAATTGAAAAGGCGATTATTTATTGCGAGATGGTCGGGATCAAGGTCCATCTCGCCATTGACCATTTTGATTTAAAAATTTCGAGGGCGTTTTTTTCAAACCTTCAGGAGTTTCCCCTGATAACCTTCAACAGCACCCCCGACAGGATGGCGCTTTTGTTTTTTAAAAGGTTCCTTGATATTATTTTATCGGGTGTCGCCCTGTTTTTGCTGTTTCCAATGCTGATAGTCATTTCAATAATAATAAAACTGGCTTCATCCGGCCCGGTTTTTTACAAACAAAAAAGATGCGGGATGTACGGGAAACTGTTCATGCTTTATAAATTCAGGACAATGGTCGACGGGGCCGACAAAAAACTGAAGGAGCTTTTACAGCACAACGAAATGAGCGGCCCTGCCTTCAAGATGACTAACGATCCGAGAATTACGATGATCGGGGGATTATTAAGAAAATACAGTCTCGATGAATTGCCGCAGCTATGGAATATTTTCAGGGGAGACATGAGCATAGTGGGCCCAAGGCCCCCACTTTTTGAAGAGGTAAATGAATATGACTGCTGGCAGAGAAGGAGATTAAGCGTTAGACCCGGATTGACGTGTATCTGGCAGGTGAGCGGCAGAAATAAAATAACTGATTTTTCCGAATGGGCCAGGCTCGATCTTGAATACATAGATAACTGGTCGCTCTGGCTGGATTTTAAAATCATGCTGAAGACAATCCCTGCTGTTATATTGGGGGTCGGTGCCAAATAGCAATTATTGCAATTGATAAAATATATCGCCGCCCATTTTTAAACGGCTGCGGCAGATGCTTCATTGATTCTGGAAAAAAATATTCTGACGCGTGCCACTCCTTGCCTGCGAGTGCTTGCCGGCCGGCCCGAATGAATTCAGAAAAACGATTTATTGCCAAAGTGGTGCCAGTCATTTGCGGATCAAATATAGAATATATCAATTATAGGCACCTCTATAAATTAGATTCTTCATTAAAACCGTTGAAAAAATCTAATTTATACATTGAAGGTGCCTGCAGGGGAACATCCTGATTTGATTATTAGAGGTTACCTTATATTCATTAAACAGGATGGATTTTTGACATCATTTTTTTAGCGCCTGCCATCCATCCAATAGGATCGGACAGTTCGGCGCCTGGCAAGATGGGATTAAACAGAGACGATTCCTTTTTTGATTTAAACCCTACAATAAATCCCGCGGTAGGGGACGGGACTTGCGTTATTACACCGGTAAAAAAACCGGCAAACAATTATGGATATTGCGGATGGGAACTACTAAACTGGTATTGAAAAACACGATTGCAATGGGCGTTAATAAAATATCAATGCCTTTATTTACGTTCCTTTTGATCATATATATTGCAAAGTTCAGGAACGTTGAGCTTCTCGGACAGTATTCTCTTGTAACGGTTTATTATATGATCCTGCAGATTCTCCCGTTTCTCGGCCTTGCGCCGCTGGTTGTCAGGGAAATGTCCAAACGGCCGTACGAGAGAGACCTGTATCTGTCTAACCTGTCCCTGCTCGTAATCATTTCTTCCGTGGTTCTCATGCTTCCTCTCTGGCTGATGATCGCTTATTTCGATTATCCATACGAGGTCAATCTCTCGATTTTCGTTGTGTGTCTTTCTGTTCTTCCAAATAGCCTGGCTTACGTCTGCGAGTCCGCGTTCATTGCCGCAGAAAAAATGGAGTATATCGCCGTAATAATTTTTATTGAAAATTTAATCAGGGTACTGATCAGCATTTATCTGCTTCACGAGGGTTACGGTTTGAAGGACCTTTTCATAGTCCTTCTTTTTTCGAAGATCGCTGTCTTTTCGGTTTATTTTTGTCTATTAAACAGGGCCCTTGGAAGATTCAGGTTCATTTTTAACAGGGAAAAGATATCCGATCTGCTCAGGCATGCCAGTATTTTTTTTCCATCGACGATTCTTTTTTTGATTTTCAGCAGGGGGGACCAGATCCTACTGTCCAAATTGACGTCATTTAAAAGCCTGGGGTATTATACTGCCGCATACAGGATAATCGAGGCTGTTTCATTATTATCTTCCTCGATAATCGTAGCGAGTGCGCCTACCATATCGCGTTTTTACCACAAGTCGCTACAATCATTCATCGAGCTATGCAGAATCGAAATGAAATACATTATACTCATCCTGTGTCCGGCAATGGTTTATCTTTTTTTCTTTTCCGAGTGGATAATAAGGATTTTATACAGCAGTGCCTACCAGGCTTCCATCCCGGTACTGAAGATACTTGCTTTCTCGGTGCTTTTTTCGATCATGGATCAATTCTTTTCCATAATACTGATCAGCTCTGATAACCAGAAAAACGACCTCAAGGCTTCCATTGCCGGATCTGCGACGTATCTCGTTTTACTGTACATATTGATATATAAATGGGACATTGTGGGATCGGCAGTGGCGACCCTTTCGGCGCTGGTTTTTCAGTCTGTCGTCAGATATATCTTTATTTTCAAAAATATAAGCGGGATGAAAATAATAACCGGTCTGTTTAAGCCGGTATTCTGCGCCGCTGTTATGTTTTTGAGTTTTTATTGTTTATACGGTTATGGATATCCTGTCGCCATAGCGGCATCGGCAGTGGTTTACGTTTCGATGCTGTTTATTTTAAGAATCATATCTTTTAAGGAATTTTCGGCTTTATACGCAAAATAATATGAAAACGGATTCTTTTCGTCATACAATAGAACTTATCAGATCGGATGCAGGAAGGTGTTCTGATGCCGGGAACCGGACCCGCCGGGGTTTCCTTTTTATCATCACAAGGACGAATCTTCTTGCGGTAGCCCTATACAGGGTGTCGCATTATTTTCATGTTAAAAATCATCCGGCTATGGCAAGGTGCCTGCAGTCTTTAAATTCTTTTTTAACCAAGGCGTCAATAGATTATGAAAGCAAAATAGGTTCTGGTTTATACATGGAATCCGCGGTTTTTTCATTTTTAAGCGGCAATATCGGCTGCAATGCTACAATCGGGATGCAATCAGGCGTTTTTAAAATTGGCCGCTCATGTCCGGATATAGGGGATAACGTGATATTGGAATCAAGGGCTGTCGTCGGCGGATCGGCCGTAATCCCTTCCAATAAAACAATAAAGGGCGGCACGCAGATCGTGGATCATGCCAAAAAAGGCGATTATCGGTCCCGCAATGTGAAACCCGGAAAGTCAATGAATTCATCAATTTCCCTGAATACTCAATCAAATTCAGACATGCCGGATCATGGATCAATGAGTATTTCCGCGACCTTCAGTCTCATCTACTCGGACGTGCAAAGATACGCGGAATACATCCGGCCACCTGTTGAAAAATTATCCTTTTTAAGAACGATGAAGATCCTTCTGCTGCCGAACGTCCTGGCGGTCGCCCTTTACAGGCTTTCAAGGTATTTTTATCTGAAAAAACGTTCCATGATCTCAAGGATTATATGGAACACGTCATTATTTTTAACCGGCGCCGACATCAATCCTATCAGCGATATAGGAAAGAGATTCCTCCTGGTCCATTCAGCTGGCACGATAATTGTCGGCAGGCTCGGTGAAAATTGCATTGTATACGCTCAATCCGGGATAGGCAAACTCAATAGCGATCTTGATATCGGCGCGGGACCGGGTCTGCCCTGGATAGGAGATAACGTGAGCATCGCGGGCAGGGCGGCAATAGCCGGCCCGGTCAGGATCGGCAATGGCGTTAAAATCGCGCCGTTTTCATACGTGATATCCGATGTTCCTGATGATGTACTGGTCTCCGGCATACCGGCCGGTATCATAAGGGCCAAAAAAGGCCGGAAGAATAACCAGAGAAAACTGAAAAGCGGTAAATGAAGCGATCGGATCGATTATTACTTTTTTTCTTTTTTCTCATAATTTTTTATGCAGGATATGGTACGGCCTTATCCAAGGAAATTGACGTGATTCTGGGATCCGGGATGGAATACAGCGATAATATATTTAATTCATACCTGAACAAGAAAAGCGACGTCATTACGACAATGAACACGCAGGTAAACGCATATCTGAACAGGCTCCATTATCAGCTTATGGTCAATTCCGGGTTCGATTATCAGTTTTTCTGGAATCATCCGGGAATAAATAATCTGAACGCCAGAGGCAGCCTTTTATTCAAGTATGACATCAACAGCACGAGCCATTTGAAGATCGCGGACAACCTGATGTACGCGAAGCAGCAGACCCGGATTGAAGAACAGATGGGCGTTGTAACCGGAAGGAACAGGTTTATTTCAAATAACTTTTCCCCGAAAATCAATTGGGGGTTCACTGAAAAAATATCTGCAGAGTTTTCTTATGCGAATGAACTGTTCGATTCAAAAGACATCAATCTCTACAGCAGTTACATGAATCAGGGCGGGTGCAAAATCAATTATGATTTTAAGAATTTCGGCAAGGAGAAGGACAACGTATATCTCGGATATAACTACATGAGAAGGACTTTCAGGAATTTCGATGATATAAACGGGGACGATATTCTCGCGGGGAACGGCCAGGTGATCTATAAAAGCTATATGAATCTGAGATACCATGATTATGGCGAAGTAGAAATGCATACGGTCACCTTCGGCGGGGGCATGGTTTTTTTCAAACAACTTACCGTGAGTCCGAGTATAAACGCCCAGTCGGGAATAAAGATCAACAAGAAGAATTTTTCTGATCTTGGTGCGGCAATAAAGTTTAGCTATACCATGAACGAAATGACGTCATTCAGCATCATGTATGAAAAAAGGAGGGACATAAATTCCTTCGTCAATTATGTATACGGTTATAACATGGTAAATATTTCCGCAACAAGATGGCTTGACAAAAAGACACTAATCTCGTTGATTTTGTTTTTGAGCAATGTCAAGTATGAGGGGATCAGGTTCTCCAACCTGTTGCAGAAATATTCCGTCGAAATGTCCCATGATTTCACTGAAGACCTTAAGGTTAAGCTCGCGTATTATCTGGAAGTCGTAAATTCCAGAAATTACGGTCTGTACATGAGTACAACCGATATAATAAGGTACAAGGGCCAGGTGGACAACCGGTATCTGAAAAACACTGTATCTTTGGAAGTCTCTTATAAAATTTAATTTTCCCGGGTGATCATATGAAATCAAAATCCAGGTTAATGCTGACGGTATTGTTAATTATCGCCTTTTCGGCCGTTCTGAACGCCACGGAAGACTACATCGTCGGATCGGAGGACATGATAGAGGTCCTCGTGCTGGATCACCCTGAATTCAACAGCGTCAGCACCGTCACTCCCAACGGAAATATTCATGTTTCGCTCCTGGGTTCGATCAAGGTCGCCGGGATGTCGGTAAGGGAGATAAAGGACAGGATAACGCAGCTTCTCATGCGGGATTATCTGAAAAACGCTTTCGTCACGGTCAACGTCAAGGAATCCAGGAGCAGAAAATTTTATATATACGGAGAGGTGGTCCATCCCGGAGCGTATGTCATGAAAGACAACATGACTCTCCTGAGGGGAATTTCAATGGCGGGCGGCCTCAACAAGTTCGCTTCGCCCAGGATAAAAGTTTTCAGGCAGGAAAACAATAAAAACACCATAATCAAAATCAATGTCGACAGGATCATAAGCGGGAAGGATACGGACATCATCATTCAGTCCGGCGACGTTATAATTATCGAGGAAAAGATTTTCTAGGGATGATCAAGCAGTCAAGCGTTGTCCGGCATGTTTCATGATGTTGGAATAATCATATAATTAATCAGCCAGGGTGCCGAATGGATTTAAATTTTAAAAACAAGACTTTTTCTGATTATCTGAGGATAGTTTTCGACAGGGGTTACCTGATAATAATCCTGTTTTTACTTACGGAGACGGCGATTTTTTTTCAGAATATTATGATTCTGCCGAAATATGAATCCACCGTAAAATTGCAGGTCGTCGCGCAAAAGGAAAAAGAAATAACGCTGTCGAAAGAAACATGGTATCTCAGGGGGACCATAGATATCGCCAGGACTCAGATTGAACTGGTCACCAACGACAGCATTATTAGGGAGGTGGTCAAGCTCCTGAATCTCGATGTCAGAAAACGGCCCAGGGACCTCATGAGTTTTATTTTCGAGATAATCGAGGATATCGGGGATTTTTATTACTTCGTCGAGGACTGGGTCAAAGAGAACATACTTAACAAGAAAGTGACCAGGGGCCCTAAACCGAGCGCGTTTGTCAGGGAAGTCGAGAGGATCAAGGACAAGAATCTCATAAAGGTAAACGCCCTTCCGGAGACGGATATAATTTCCATAAAATCCACGGACTATGATCCGGTCATGGCCGCTAAAATGGCCAATTCGGTGGCGATATGCTACATCATACAGGACATGAAGAACCAGCTTTTCGATCTTACCCGGATTTACAGGAGCAAGCATCCAAAGATAGTTGAATTGAACAGCAATATCTGGGAAACCTACGCAAAGCTAGGCAATATAGCGCAAAACAAGGATATCGAAATTCACATGCCTGGGA
Organism: Spirochaetota bacterium; assembly: GCA_025457915.1. Classification (GTDB taxonomy): domain Bacteria; phylum Spirochaetota; class UBA4802; order UBA4802; family UBA5550; genus JALOTL01. Next base: position 85,969 of record JALOTL010000005.1, read on the forward strand.
ACATCAAAATTGTGGAAAAGGCATTCCCTTCACTTAAACCCGTGTCGCCCAAGAAAGTGCTGAACCTTTCTCTCGGCGCCGCGATAAGCATTTTCTGTGGCCTGTTCCTCTGCTTTCTGATCGACTTTATTGATCAGACCGTAAAACACGCAGATGATATTGAGAGATACCTGAAAGTATCCTCTCTCGGATCGATACCCGTCATAAAAAAGAACGAGATGAAAAAAGGGAATTACATATACGACAGGGAGTTTTTTTCAAACATCGGCATCGAGGTATATACCCATGCAAGAAAAGAGAACCGTTCAAAACTCCTGATAACAAGTACGGGTCCGGAGGAGGGGAAATCACTTCTCGCCTACAACCTCGCGTCGGTTTTTTCAAAAAAGATGCGCCTTAAGGTCGCGCTGGTTGATATTAATTTCGTCAACCCCAGGCTGCATGTCCTGTTCAACACCGATAACTCCGTTGGCCTCCTGGACTATTTCAGGAATGAAAAAACCCCTGATGAGATATTGAAAAAGACTCACATGGAAAATGTTTTTCTATTGCCTTGCGGAATACCTTCCTTTGATCCCCATGTTATCGTTCCTCACAAGGAGGTAAAAAAGCTCCTTGCCTTTCTAGAGAAGAAATTCGATTATATAATAATTGATGGCTCTTCTTTCGATGAATTTTTTTCCCTGATTCCTTTCGCCCAGGAAGCAGACAGCATCATACTGGCCATACGTTCCGGTTTTATAAGAAAGCATTCCATCGAGAGGTTTATAAATATTCTTAGAAAATACGATCTGAATATTCTCGGGGCGGTTATGACCTTTAGAAAATACAACATACCCGGTTTTATTTACAAGCGGGTTTAAGGGTATCCGGTCCGTGTTATTCTTTAATCGCAATAAAAGAACAGTGCCTATTGCTGAATACTTTCTCGTGCTGCTGTTCGCCGTCCTGATTTCGGTCGGAGTGGTCGTCCTGACGCCGGTTTCATTGAAGTACGTCCTAGCCATAATCCCGGTGCTTATGGGAATGGTCATCGTTCCGCTGTACCCGGAATCGGTATACTACGGCCTTCTGACGATCATACTGGTTTTCGAGGAATATCCCGCTGAAATCGTGGAGAGCATGAGATGGCAGAGAACGGCCATATATTCCCAGTCGATTTTCATAAAGGGAATATATCTCCTGGACGCGATATTGCTTTTTCTCGTGGCATACTTAATGATCAAGATTTTTTTGAAGGAAAAAGACCTGTCCATATTAAAGAAGAATAAATTTATAGTGCCGATCATTATTTTGATATTCATCATATTGCTTTCAATACTTGTTTCCCTGATGGAAAATCCGAACTTCATGCAGGAGATTTACGATATAAGCAAGATAGGTTTTTACATGACCAAGGAAGCGGCGAACATGATATCCTTCCTGCAGATCAAGGTTTTCTTTTATTTTGTCGTAACTTTTCTAATAACGATTTTCATCCTGGATTCAAAGGAGAAAGTCGTCCGGGCCATCTATTTCATAATGATAGCGGCGGCGGTCCACGTGGCCAGAGGGGTGGCCAGGTTTGCCGGAAGGATGTCGGAATTCCTGAACAACATAGCGCCGCTTTTTTCAGATACGGCTTCCAGTTTTTTCTTTTCGATGCTGATATTTTTTCTGCTGTCGATGCTTTTATTCGATGTTATTAAAATGAATTACCAGCGTCTTATAGCTTTAGGATTCATACTTCTGTCGGCGTTGTGCATAGTGGTTTCCTTCAGGAGGACTGTTTGGGCCGGTTTCCTGCTTTCGGCGGTTTTATATTTTCTTGTGCTTCCAAAGGACAAGAAGTTCATACTGTTTATGTCGTTGAGTTCATTGACGTTTATTCTTCTGATAGCCCTTGTGCTGTCCGGAGGACTTGACATAATAATCAGGGCAATAGAAGGCAGGTTGCAGCAGACTTCGATGGTCGACATCTCATCGCTGGTCAGGTACAGCCTTTATATGGATATGGCCTGGAGGGTTTTTACTCTGCCTCCCCTGGGGTACGGCATATTGCCCCTGTGGAATTTCACGCTTGAGATGCCATACTCGCTGGCGTTCAACCTTGAAAACATACACAGCCTGTATTTCTGGCTAATGCTCAGGTTCGGGGTGATAAGCCTGCTTGTATTTTTCATTTTTTGCTACAGGTTTTTTAAATACTCTTACATTGTTTTCAAAAAGAGCGATGACGGTCTTTTTAAGTCCGTGGGCCTGACTTTCGGGACGTCTTTTATCGTCATCCTTGTCAGCGGGGCTGCGCATCCGATTTACGGTGAAACAAGGTTTATGATTTTTCTGGGAATCATGACGGGCATACTTATGAATGTTCTATTAATAAATGAAGAGAGGGCAAAGGAAAATGAAAAAGGACTTGCTTGACATACTCGCCTGTCCTTCCTGCAAAAAAAAGATTGTATTGAAGGAGAATTTTTTCCGCTGCGGGTCGTGCAAGAAAAATTTCGAGATGATAAACGGCGTCCCGGTGCTGATGACGGAAATTAAAAAAAAGAAATACGGCGGGATGATGAACAGCGATGAATCGAAAAAAATGATGTCCGAATACTACGGGAAAGAGGATTTCCTGGACAGGATGTCGAAGAAAATCCCTCTTCCGTTCCCGATGTACAATGCGCGTCCACAGTTCAAAAAAAGCATATGGAATAAACTTTACGAATCAAGGAAGGAGCGGACCCTGGTGCTGAGCATCGGCGGCGGGCCTTCAAGAGACGACCATCGTGAAATAAATTTGAACATAGGGCTTTTCCCCAACGTGGATATAGTCGCCGATGGATACGAGGTGCCCATCCGTAGCGGAAGCGTCGACAGCGTAATCTGCAAGGCGGTGCTTGAACACGTTGAGTTTCCGGACAAGCTGATCAGGGAGATGCGCAGGGTCCTGAAAAAGGGGGGACACCTTTATGTCGAGGCCCCGTTCCTTTTTGTTTACCATTCCTACCCGTCAGATTTTTTCAGGTACACGGTTACCGGCCTGGAGGCCCTCTGTTCTGATTTCAGTAAAATTGAAAGCGGCATTGTGCTCGGTCCGACGTCCTCGGTGCTGGAGATATTCATCACTTATATTTTACTTTTAGTTCCGAACATCAAGTTTTTAAAGAAAATGACCAGCGCTTTTTTCAGGATCATTCTATCGCCATTCAAATACCTGGACCTGCTTCTCAATAAAAAAGAAGGCGCCCATTCCCTCTCGGCGGGATTGTATTTTTTCGGTGCGAAATAGACGGGGGATCCGGCATATGCAGTATGTTAATATATCGATTGTCGATCTGGCTTTGATTTTTATTATTCCCCCGGCTATGATGTTTTTTTTATCAGTGATTTTTATAGCCGCATCCATGCGGTTTGATAACAGGTTCAGGGACGACCTGGTTTCTTACATGATAAGGACAGGTAAAGGCGCGAATTTCATAAACGGCGCAATAGCCCTGTTCGGCGATAACGGGATACAGGCCCTTTCATGCTTCAGACTATCGAACTGGTTTTATAAAAAAGGGATTAATTTCATTGCCGATGTTTTAAGAAAAATCGGAATTTTTATTACCGGCATCGATATCGCCCCGAGCGCCGAGATAGGGGGAGGGCTTGAGATATTTCACGGGACCGGCATCGTCATCGGGAGAGAAGTTGTAATCGGCAGAAACAACTGGATATTCCAGGGCGTTTCAATCGGCTACAGCGGGTCCGGGTGTCCCAGGATCGGCGACAATGTTAAAATGTTTGCCGGCGCCGTACTGGCCGGGGATATAAAAGTGGGTAGCAACAGCATGATAGGAGCTAATGTTGTTCTCACGAAAAGCGTGCCGGACAATTCCAAGGTGGTTGCGCCAGCTCCGGTAGTAACGAGGGGTACGGTAAGAAAATGAAGGGAACATGCGGTCTATGCGACAGCGGGATGAAGAAGTATTTATTCTCTGCATCGGGAAGCGATCTGGTTGAATGCCTCAATTGCGGTTTCGTTTTCGTTGAAAAAATTCCAAGCTGGTCCCGGTTGAAGTCAAGGCTTGATTTCTGGGGAAAACAGGACGTATGCGATACGGCAAGGCTGTCCGATTCATTTTCCAGCGAGTGCTCGGAGGACAACAGGTCAAAACTCGGATACATCGAGAAACATGCCGGGAGAAGGGGGAAACTGCTCGAGATAGGTTGTTCCACCGGCGCATTTCTGGGTTTTGCAAGGGACACCGGATGGGACTGTACCGGCATCGAGATTTCAGAGGATTCATCGCGTTATGCAAGGGAGGAATTGGGTCTTGAAGTGTTGAATTGCGATTTCGATGATGTTGAATTTAAAAAAGAAGAATATTCGGCGCTGGCCGCTTTTGACGTCATAGAACATGTCGTTGATCCATTGAAGTTCGTAAACAGGGCCAACATGCTCCTCAGGATGGGCGGCGTTCTGGCTCTCAGCACCCCGAATTTTTCAAGCATAACTTACAGGTTATTGAAGGAAAGATGGTGGGTGGTGAGGTGCCTCGATGAGCATCTGCATTTTTTTACTCCGGGTACCATGAAAAGGATGCTCAGGAAAAGCGGATTCAGGGTCGTGCGCTGTTATACGCGACAGGTGGATTTATTCAATATAATGTTCACATTGAAGAACAGGAAGGCGGGTGATTATTACCAGGCGAGAGACAGGCGGCAGAACCTTAAAAAGGTTTCCATATTGAGAATATGTTTCTCGGCCGTGAAAAAGCTGATAAATCTGTCTTTCAGATTGCGGGTGTCGCCGTTTTACAACATGGGTGAGCAGATTGTATGCTACGCGGTTAAAATCGGCGAACCCGAAAAAGCCGCGACCGGCGGAAATGCTCTATGAGGGTTCTTTTTTTAAGCCCGTATCCGATCGATGGCCCGTCCACCCGGTACCGTTTGACGCAATTCTTCAGGTATTTGAATTCAAACGGAGTGGAATGCAAACTCAGTCCGTTCATGTCGCGGGGTTTTTACGCAATACGGCGGAGGTTCGGTTTTCTTGCAACGGCCAGAAAAATTTTTTACTTCTTTTTTTCAACCTTCAGGAGATTTGCCGGGATATTCTTTCTGTGGAGATACGACGTTCTTTTCATTCACAGGGAGATATTTCCGATCGGTCCCCCGTTTTTTGAAAAAATATATTGCCTGTTGAACCCGAGGATGATACTCGATTTTGACGATGCCATATACTCAAGCCCGACCTCCGGTCTCGACCAGAGATCGATTTTTAAGGATGAAGGCAAGCTCGACAAGGTGGTTGCCATGTGCAGCCGGGTTATCGTGGGAAACATGTACCTGTATAATTGGGCCGTCAGGTTCAATGATAATGTCCGGATGATTCCCACGACCGTTTATCTGGACGGATTAATCATGAAGAAACATGAAAATAAAAAGAAACCTGTGATCGGATGGATCGGGAATCTTGGAAACGCCCATTACGTTCTGTCCCTGGGCGGTGTTTTATCCGCCCTTTCAGAAAAATACGATTTCGTTTTGAAGCTGGTGGGCGGCGCTGATATTTTTGAAATCAAAATCAAAAACGTGAATATTGAATACAAGCCCTGGAATATGAAAGATGAAACCGGCGATATTTTGAGTTTTGATATCGGCATAATGCCCCTTTTAAAAACTGAATTTGACATGGGGAAGTGCGGCTTTAAAATAATCCAGTATTCATCCATGGGCATCCCGGCGGTTGCATCTGCCGTGGGATGCAATAATGAAATAATTGACAATGAAGAAAACGGCTATCTTGCTGAAACCCCGGAAGACTGGTACAGGTTTCTGGAAAAGCTGATCACCGGTTTCAAATTCAGGGCGCTGATGGGGGAAAAGGCAAGAACCCGCATAGAAAAAAAATATAATGCAGCGTCAGCCGAAAAGGATTTATTAAAAATAATAAAGGAAGTGGCGGAGATATGAAGCTTGGACATGTTTTTTATTTACTGGTTCTGGTTCAATTCGGATTTCAGTTGAGCGGCTGCACCGAGTGCAGCGGGGCGACCCAGCCGAAAACCGGCATCATGATCAAGGTTGACGCAAAAAGCGTTTCACACACGGTAAGTCCGATGATTTTCGGAACGAATCTGCAGTGGGAAAAGGACGGGGACGGCATAATAAAGAAAGTGCACGATGACGGGAATACCGTGGAATACAACAGTGAAGTCATGGAGCGCATGAAAGACCTTCGGGTAGCCATGCTCAGGTTTCCCGGCGGAAGCCTCGCTGATAAATACGTCTGGGAACACGGCATCGGCGGTTTGAATAAGCGCGGCATGAATCCGGGTTTTGATGATAAGATGATGAAATCCAACCTTGGCCTGGATGAATTCGTTACAATCTGCAGGACAATGAAATATGAACCCATGTATACGGTGAATTTCAACACGAAACCTGATAACGCCAGGGATCTGGTCGAATACTGCAATTCAACAAACACCAAAAAGGCCTCGCTGAGAAAAGAAAACGGATATAAAAAACCTCACGGTATCAGGTACTGGGAAATTGGTAATGAAATTTATTCAACCCTTGAGAAGGGGCATACCACTCCGGAGGAGTATTCGAGGAAATACATTGAATTCTACAAGAAAATGAAGCAGGCGGACCCGAAAATCCTTGTCGGTGCGATTTATGAGGTAACATTCCAGAAGGCGCCGTGGGTAAAGAATTCGCAATACGCTTATCTCCTGAAATGGAATGAGGCTGTCGCCTCCAGGATATCGAAATATACAGATTTCGCATCCATACACTTTTATTGTCCGTTCGACTATAAGTTCAGTGAAAGCGATCTGAACGATATAATAATGGCTTCGCCGAAGATGTTCATAGAGGCATGCGTTGACCTCAATAGAATGCTTGATAAAAAAACAAAGCTTTTCGTCACCGAATATAATATTTTTTTCACACCCTCCCAGTTTAAAAAGGTGTCCTCGGCAGGGGGGGCCATGTTCATCGGTTCGATGCTCATGGAATTTGCAAAGAACAACATCGGGGGCGCCTGTCAATGGTCGCTGCTGAACAATACGTATTTCGGAATGATAAGGTCCGACAAATCCATCATCCTCAGGCCCTCATACCATGTTTTTAAAATGCTGAGGAACCACTGCGGAAAATATGTCGTTAAATCCGAAAGCAATTCCCCGACCTTCAACTGCAAGGCTTTCGGCAACATGCCGGAAAAAAACAATGTTCCGCTTGTTGAAACCCTCGCCACGATGGACGAAAATAAAAAAATACTGTATGTCGTCGTCCAGAATAAAAGCCTTGAAAGATCATTTGACGCAAAAATCAGCATTAACAATGCCGGATTCAAGGATGACGTGAATGTCGCGGAGGTTTCATCAAGGGAAATATTCGATGACAATGAAGATGGGGTCAAGATAACACCAAGGAATTTTAAAATTAAGGCGAATAAAACTATTGATTTCGTATCGAAGCCGTGTTCCATAACGGCATTTAAGATTAATCTTGCTTCCGCCAGATAAATCTGTATTCAGGGTTTTATTGTACAATAACAGGGGAAAAAATGAGGATAGCAATACCGGTAAACAAGGCTCATACGAAAATGGGGAGCGGGGATTATACTTCGTTTTATTATATACTGAAATACCTGTCGGAAAAGGACAAGCTTAACGAATACAGGATTTATTTCAACGACGATCCGTCTGAATTCAGGGAATTTGAAAGGAGCGGGTTTGAATATGTCAGCCTTTATAAGAAGGGCTTTATCCGTGACAGGTTGTTCAATAGATACGAGGTCTGGCAGAATACTACACTGCGCGCAAAGATAAGAAAAGATTCCCCGGACGTGTCGTTTTTCATCGATGCCAAAATGCCTGTCAGATTGAAGAACCCGTCGGTTGCCAGGATCCAGGACCTGGCATTTTTCAATTTCCCGGACCATTTCAAGCCGAAGGACAACTTCAGGCTCAGGCATAATCTCAAAAACTGCGTGGAACACGCGCACGTTCTCATCGCGATTTCCCACAACACAAAAAAGGACATTCTTGAAAGATTTAATATCCCAGAATCAAAAATCCATGTTGTTGAAAACGGCAAGTCGCCTATTTTCGTTAAGATAAAAGACCGCGGAAGAATAAAAAAGACGTTAAATAAATACGGGATCCCGGATAAATACATCCTGCACGTAGGGGTGCTTCAAAAAAGAAAAAACATTCCGAATCTGATCAGGGCTTTTTTTGAGCTGAAAAACAAACGCGATATCGATCATAAACTGGTTCTTGTGGGGTCCAGGGGATGGCTGTATTCAGACATATTCGATATTACTGATAAATATGATCCTGAAAGAAAAAATGTTATATTCCTGGATTTCGTGTCGGAGGATGAACTTGTTCATATATACAATGGAGCGGATGTTTTCGCATTCCCTTCATTATATGAAGGGTTCGGCATACCGATCATTGAGGCCATGGCGTGCGGGACACCCGTTGTTTCTTCATCGGCTTCCTGCATGCCGGAGGTCGGCCGTGATGCGGCGATTTATTTCGACCCCTGCGATGTTGATGATATGGCGGATAAAATATATTCAGTCATTTCCGACAAAAACCTGAAGAAAAACCACATCGAGAAGGGTTTAAAAAGATCCATGGCCTATGACTGGGGTAAAACGGCTTCAGGAATCATTGACGTGATAAAAAAATCGTTTTGAAAAAGTGGGGCAAAATGAAAGTCGCAATTCTTGGAACGAGAGGGATCCCCGCTAATTACGGCGGTTTTGAAACATTTGCCGAGGAATTGGGCACGCGTCTCGTGAAGAAGGGATTCGATGTTTCAATATATTGTCGGAGGGATGACGGGAAATCCCCTGATGAATTCTACAAAGGTGTCAGGCTGATTGTTTTGCCGACCATCAAACATAAGTATTTCGATACAATAGCCCATACCTTTATATCCGCGCTGCATGTTTCCTTTACCAGGACTGATATTGTATATTTCTGCAACGCGATAAACAGCATATTTATGATATTCCCGAGGCTGTTCGGGAAAAAAGTAGTCATGAATGTCGACGGCCTGGAGTGGAAAAGGGCGAAGTGGAACAGGCTCGGCAAATGGGCTTACCGCGTTTCGGAGAGGATCGCAACGATATTTGCGAATGAAATCGTTTCTGATTCAAGGGGCATACAGGCTTATTATAAGGAAAAATTCAATGCCGAGACCAATTTTATAACATATGGCGCGAGGAGGGCCGCGGTTTCCAGGTCCGGAGGTTATTTAAAAAAATTCGGTTTAAAAAAACGCAAATACATATTATACGTAAGCAGGCTGGAGCCGGAGAACAATGCCCATGTCGTGATAAAAGCGTATGAAAAGGTCAAAACCGATATGCCGCTGGTGATTGTCGGGGATGCTCCTTACGGAAAACCTTACATCGAACAGCTCAGATCGACGAAGGATTCAAGGATAAAATTCCTCGGGAGCATTTACGGCGAGGGTTACAGGGCCCTTCAGAGCAATGCTTTCTGCTATATACACGGCAACGAGGTTGGCGGAACAAATCCCGCGCTGCTCGAGGCGATGGCTTATGGAAATTGTGTTATAGTGAACGGGGTGCCGTTCAACAGGGAGGTTGTAGGGGATTGCGGTTTATGGTTTAAGCCCGGAGACCCGTCTGATTTAAAGAGAAAAATCGAACACCTTTTTAAGAAATCGCGTGAAGTCGCGCGGTTCAGAAAGATGGCGCCGGAAAGAATTAAGAAGCATTACAACTGGGATGATATAGTTGAAAAATATATAATTTTTTTCCGGGCAATTATAAAATAAATCAGTAATCCGGGATATCGCACTGTTTCCCGAATATTTTCAATAATGGTGATAAATCTGAAATTTGATGCTTTATTATAATGAAAGAGAATCTTCGATTTCCAGGAAGCATTTGATTCCATTGCCTTCCAGCATTTTTACGGCCGTTTTCAGCCTTTCCATGATGACGCTTTCCTCGATTTTGCCGTCCATTTTTGACGCGACCGTGTCTTCTCCATCATAGTAAGGATACAGGGTCACTTCGTCCAGGTTTATTTTAGAAAGCCATTCCACCGTAAGATGAAAATCCTCCTCGGTTTCATTCGGGAATCCTACTATAACATGGGTAAAAAGCGTTATATTCTCATTTGCTTTTTTTATCCGGTCAAATACCTCCGCGATTTCTTCTATGGAATGATGACGGTTCATTAGTTTTAAAATTTTATTGCTACCGGATTGTATGGGGCACAGTATTTTTTTTATTTTGCCTTCCTTGATCCTTTTAAGAATTTCGGACTGGTGTTTTATTGCCCATCTCGGATGCAGTTCCTGTATTTCCCAGATAACTTCGCGGTTTTTATCCGCCCTGGAAAGGTCGGCGAGCAGACGCGAGAAATCAGTTTCGATATCCAGTCCGTATGCGCCGACGTTGTCTGCCAGTATAAGAATGTTCCTGTAGCCGGCATCGATTAATTTTTTATATTCCTCAATGCATTGTTCCGGCGGCTTGCTTCTTAATTTGCCGACGGCCCGGTAAATGCAGCAGTAAGAGCATCTGTCAACACAGCCGTTGGCGATCCTCAGCAGGGCCTGGGAGGGGGCGGGGGCTTTTGATTTGTTTTTAAAGGAATCGATCAGCATGGATGTCCTGTTTTTGAAGAAAAAAACGATTCTCCTTGCAAATTTTTTCGATAATTCAAATTTATTTATCACTCTTCGGATGAATGGATATGGAGACCGGTTATAATTCGGCGGAAAGAAATTCGCGTCCGGCACATCCGCAAATTTTATTTTAAACTCGGTGAAATACCCGTCTATCTCATGGAGATTTTTAGTTGAAACGAATTTTCCCGTGAATCTCTGGTTGAATTTTTCAGGGACGATCTCCGGAAGGCAGTCGACAATAATAAGCTCCCCTTTATACCTTGAGAGATCCTCGATGTGAGCGAAGCATTCTTCCTCCTTGCTTTTTTTAAAAGCGCAGGTCGAGAAGATAATGTAATCGGCCATTTTCAGGTCATCGATTATCCTGTGGCCATTTACTTCAAAATACCTCATCAGGCGGGAAACATCAAGGCCCCTTCTGGCGCAGCCATTGGTGAAAATAAAGACGTTCAAAGCGTTCATCTTTTAATCCTCATTTCTTAAATAATAAAATTTCATCGGTTCTCAACGGGGAAAAAAATCTCAGGTAGGGCACGAGGCTGTTCCGCACCACGTTTCCGATGCTCCCCATTTTTGTAAGGGTCAATGATATAAAATTAGTGGGCTGATTTTCTGGCATTATCCGCTTGATCTCGTTCAGGAAAATTTTTTTGAACATCGTCCATGTCCAGTCGCTGACCAGGGTCATGCCGTTTTTGTGGAAGTATTCTATCCAGAATTTTCTCGGCCTGACATTCACGTGGGTTTTGTCGGCGGTCGCGCTTCTGCTGTCCGGAGTCGGTACAACGACCAGCGCATAGCCGTCATTTTTCAATACCCGCTGTATCTCTTCGACGGCGGACTTAAAACTGTAGAGATGTTCTAGCACGCCAATGACCGTAACGAAATCGAAGTAGCCGCTGTCAAAGGGAAGTGTCTGGTTTTCTATGTCTACTATCCGGAGTTTATTCTTTATTTTTTGACATGCCTGTGAAACCGCGTATTCGCTTATATCTATGCCGTAGGCATCGATTCCGAGTCTGTCGAAGATTTCAACAAGGTAGCCCTTTGCGCATCCGATATCCAGTTCATTGGACGGATTTAGTACCTGGTGAATGGTATTTCCTATCGAGTTCAAATACTTGGAGGTATTGTCGAGATTATAGATCCTGTTGTTGACAAGACCCGCCCCCTGCTCGAAATACCCTTCATCAAATAGCATTTTACGTTCGTTCATAACGGCCCGGATTGTTGATATTAATAGTGTAGCTTGAATTTTTTTTGCCATATAGTAGTAACTGTATTTTTTTGTGCAAGAACAAACTTATTTTCAGTCAATTTTTAATATGATAATTTTTAAAACAGTTATATTGTGCGTTCGGCAGGCAGCAGGTTGTGGAAAATCATTTTTTATCTTTTATGCATTAAGCCGGACAAGAAAAGGGACCCGTGGGCGATCGGGGGCGGAACTGTTCAATACAAATAAAAAACTTTACCAGCAGTGAATTAATGAAATATGTACTTACTGAACGGGCCCGCTCAAAGTCTGTTTTTCATGGAACATGTCTTAATTTTTTAAAGTCAGCTGGATTTGAAAAATCGTCAGATAGGATTTAAAGGTAATGGATTTGATCGCCGGTGCATTATTTGGACAACAGGATTTTAGTGATTACTCGTAAGAATTTATATTATGGGCACCTCAATGAACTAGATTTTTCATTATAAAGCCGCAGAAAAAATCTGATGGGTGATCATAACAACTACCGTTTTTGTGCCTATCATAGGGCGATAGTATTGAAAAAACCAGCTTGTTTGTTAGTATTAAAATAAAAAAGCTGGTTTTTTTTAACCGCCCTGATTTATACATTGAAAGTGCCGACAAGGGAACGTCCTGATTTGATTATTAGAGGTTCCCTTATTTATATTCTATCCTGTTTACTGTATTTCGCGGGTATTTTTCCTCTCCCAGTATGGTTTTGATGACGATTAAATTGTTCGAATCTGAAACGAGAATGCCGGATCTCTGCGTGCCGTCTATTAAAACCACTTTCACATCATTGCTTGATTCGCGGATCCTTATGATTTTATTTACCGGAATCCTGTAGGTCATGATCTTGCTGGTCAGATAAATATCCCCGGTCATCAATTCTATGCCGGTTATTATGCCGAAAAGCTCGGAATCATCAGGCATGTTCACCTCGAATTTTTTTTCGGATGTGATTTGAATCGTATCGCCTTCTATGCTTTTGACCCTGCACTTGATGACCAGGTTCGTCCCCTTGAAGCTGTAATTAACGATCGTTCCTTCCTCGTCCAGCGGGTATGCGAATCTGATTGAATCAGAAATTCTTTTATAAATTTTACCGGTCGACTTGTCCGAAATCAGCAGCCTGGCGTATTCTTCATCTCCGGAATATTCCTTGATAATAAAAGATCCGGATGAATCGGAAAATTTTATGGCAACGGGTTTTCCGGCTTTATATGCTTTAACAAGCACCTTGTTTTTATCCATGTAGCTCTGGATAATGGACGTGGTTTTACATCCCGGAAGAGGGAGTAATGCAACTGACAGGAAAATAAAAAAAATATATTTTTGTTTCATTTGAAATAATCTCCATTAATATGTAATCGTCTGGGAAACTATATCCTCCCTCTGCACGGTGACATTTCCAGATGGGGTCTGTATCATGTACTTCTGGCCCCTTTCAATGATCATGCCGTGGATCTGTCTGCCGTCCTTGAGTTTGATCAGGTCCAGTTTCCCGTTATTTTTTATTTTGATTTCCTGCAGCTTTTTCGTGAAGGTTTTTTCAGCTTCGTCTTCTTTTGGAATAATCGAATCTGTTGTTTCTTTTTTTACAGAAGGTTCCGTGTTTTTATCGCTGTTGATCCGGGTATCAGGTTTTGTTTCCCTGAAATCAACCGAATCCATTTGTTTCAGTTCGGAAAGCTCTTTCTCCTTTATACCGACTGGCTTGATTTCAGTTGAAGGGGTTATGTCCGCCTTTTCACCCCCCCTGATTCTGATATCATTTTCAAGTTTTATCAATTTACTCTCCGGTTCACCGCTCCTAGCAAGGGTGACAATCCCGCTGAGTACGCTGATGCTTGTTTTACCAGCATTCCTGTCAAACGATAGTGTAAAGGATGTGCCCCTTACCGAGGCAACAACGGTCGGTGTTTTTATGCTGAAATCGGATCCTTTTTTAACAAGTTTGCTGAAAGATGTGCCGTTTTCCTGCCGTAGGCCTATTTTATTAACCTGGATAGCGACATTTTCAATTTTCAATATTGTATTGCTTTTAATGGTCACCAGGGCCAGATCCCCGAATTGTATGACAGCAATGGAATTATCACCTGTCTTTATTATATCGGAGGGCCTTACTTCTTCACCGGTTTTTACGGTTTTACCGTTTAATAGAACAGTCCCCTGCGTCATAATAATAAAACCGGTATCCGGGGCTCCTTTTTTGCAGTTAAAGCCTGTAATTAATACGGCTATGATTAAAAATATAACAGCTTTTTTATTCATGGATGATGACTTGTTTTTCATTTTTTTCTCCGGCATCAGGGTGTAATATTTATTTAAAAACGCACTGTTGAAAAATCAACTCTAAAATAACGATTTTTGGCCCTGTCGATATTAAAATTTAAATTATTCAATTTTGGATAATATAATTTTAGAATAAAAAAAACCTGCCTGAATCTGCCTGTAAAGTTCGATCTGCAGATTTATAAGCGGATGGAAAAAGAAATATGCTTAAATGGTATTACTGTCAGCTGATATCTTTACGCTGATTTTTACGAAAATATACGGTGCTAAGAATGTTATCCAGAATCCCATCAGCCAGTTTATAATGAATCCGTTCAGGATCGTGCCGGCCAGTGCTTCGGTAAGTCCGAACAGAATCGCCGCAAGCCCGGAGATGCCGATCAGGGTCTTGGCCACCGCGAATCCGACAGATCCCCTCGGTTCGAAATTGAATCTGCCACCGGCTGTCAGATGACCGATGGAGATGCCGGAAAGCATGCCCATCACCATGTTAAGATGATAACCCGGCAGAAAGTTGAAAACCAGAACCGGAACCAGGATCGCCAGGCATGGTATGACCACGCTCCATTTTTTCTGCATGTTTTTTTCGATAAAATAAAGAGCGGCAGCAAGGACCGGTATTATCATCATGGAAAGGATCGCGCCGCCGGCCAGGTCGCCGGGGTAATGGACCCCCAGATAAATTCTGGAAAACGGTACAATCAGCATCATGATGATGCCGGTAATAATAACTGGCATGGACCTCAAGTAATAAATTGAAGACAGCCAGAAGGAGAAGGTGTTCTGGGTGTGCCCGCTCGGGAATCCGTATCCGCCGACGTGAGAGGAATCCCTGAGGGATTTAATTTCATGCGCAAGTTTTGCAGTGTCCGGTCTCGGGCTGGTGAATATTTCTTTCGCGATATCGTTGACGGCCGCGGAGACGAGGAGTACTATGCCGAGTTTGATCCCGGTTTTTTTGTCCCAGCACCAGTATACTATGGAAAAAATGCATATAAAAAAAAGCTCGGCGCCCATCATGGATATGATCTTCATTGCTTGATCCAGCCATGGCCCGAGGTCCGGGTGCAGGATATTTATGGTTTCCTCGCTGAAAAGCGCTCCCTGGAAAAACATTTCCATACGCAGCCGTTCCTTTAAATCCCGGATTTTTTTCTTAGTTCTTCCACCGGAAGGGTGAGCATGACCGTTGTGTTTATGGAGGAAATGATGGTAACAGCCCTGTTGACGTCCAGTCCCCAGTTTGCAAGGATCACGTCGATTTTGGCATATCCCAGCCCGAAACCTGATTCGCTGGTATCAAGGTTGTCAATGAAGAACTCATGCTCCCTTCCCTCATCCTTGTATCTCTGGTGTTCTTCACGTTTTTTATAGATCCGCTGGAGGTCTCCGGTGAGAATCGGGGCGGTATTCGTTATCTCTATGTATATGAAGTCTTTGTCGGCCTGGATCTTGAGGATTATTTTTATGCCCCTTTCCTTAATTTTATTTCTTATAATTGTGATCAGTCTGAGGCTGGCGATTTTTTCCTTATCTTCGTCAGTGAAAGGTTTGCCTTCTTTATAAGCCCGGTTTTTTATCGTCAGCAGTTTGGATTCCTGGTTGAGTATTTCCCGTACTATGGCGGATACGTCTTCAGTTTTCACGATTTCAGCCGCCAGTGAATCGAATTTTTTTTGGTCTTTTATTATTTCACCGATTTCAAGTTCGATTTCAGAGTCCTTTTTGCCGGGGTTGTTGTTTTGAATTGAATCAAAGATGCCGTCTCTTATCATGAGGAATTTGTAATTGGCTTTGACGGCATTTTTTATAAGTTCGTCGACGCAGGAAAACAGTTCGCTTGAAAGGGCCTCCAGTCCGGCCGCCTTTAGGAACTGCATGCCGGCCTCGATAATTTTGTCCCTGGCCTTGAAGCTGTAAGTCTGTATGTATCCGGTTATTTTCATTTTTAATTCAAGCCGATGTATCTGATTGCGGCCGTATGATTAGACAGCATCTCAATGAAAAGCGGTGTTAGCAATCTTTTTTTATAGAAAAGCGCCAAAATATATTGACATTATTTATAATAATCAGGATTTTGTATATGCCGATAGTATTACTGAAAAACGATCGGCGGATGAATATTTAAATAGAAGCGCTGCAAGGAATCAAATATGATATACAAGAACATCACCCTCCTCGGTCTCCTGCTATGCCAGATTATACCCGGTGGCGGTTCTTGATGTTTCATTGCATTACAAGGAAAATATAAAAGGCCGTCACTGAAAAATGACGGCCTTTTTTTTCGATTGAATGAATTTTACGTTTTAAAATTTTTTTCACGGGGGATCAAAATGAGCGGCAATGACAAGATTTATATTTTCGATACTACGTTGAGGGACGGCGAGCAATCTCCGGGATTCAGCATGAATATAGAGGAAAAGGTGCTGTTTGCCGAACAGCTCGTAAGGCTCGGCGTGGATGCCATAGAGGCCGGTTTTCCTGTCATATCCGACGGAGATTTCGAGTCTGTGCAGAAGATATCAAGAAGGCTGAAGGGGGTCCAGGTGGTGGGACTGGCCAGGGCAAACTCGAAGGATATAGATTCCGCATGGGGGGCGTTAAAGGATGCAGAGAATCCCAGGATACACACATTCATATCCAGCTCGGATATACATATAGAGCACCAGTTTAAAAAAACAAGGGACGAAGTGCTTGATCTTGCGGTAGCGGCCGTTAAAAGGGCCAGGGGGTATACCGGGAACGTCGAATTCTCGCCCATGGACGCTACCAGGAGCGACCTTTCGTTTCTTGCCAGGATGGTGGAATCGGTAATCGACGCCGGCGCCACGACCGTCAATATACCGGACACGGTGGGCTACACCATACCATCCGAGTTCAGCAGGATAATCAGGTACCTTTTTGAAAATGTCCACAACATAGACAGGGCCGTCATCTCGGTACACTGCCATAACGATCTCGGGCTTGCTGTGGCCAATTCCATAGCGGCCGTCGAGGCCGGCGCAAGGCAGGTGGAGTGCACGATCAACGGCATAGGCGAAAGGGCCGGCAATACCGCGTTGGAAGAGCTCGTCATGGCGATAAAAACGAGAAGCGATATCATCAATGCCAGAACGGACATCAATTCAAAGCAGATAATAACGACTTCGAAGCTTCTTTCCAGGATCACGGGGGTTTCGGTCCAGCCGAACAAGGCGATCGTGGGAGACAACGCGTTCGCCCATGAATCCGGCATACATCAGGACGGCATGCTGAAAAACAAGATGACGTACGAGATAATGAGGCCCGATGACGTGGGTATCGTAAAATCGAAGCTCGTTCTGGGCAAGCATTCGGGAAGGCACGCCGTCCTTGACAGGCTCAAGGACCTCGGATTCGAGATGTCCCAGGACGAACTGGACAGGTTTTTCAAATACTTCAAGGCCCTGGCGGACAAGAAAAAGGAGATTTTCGACGAAGACCTCATCGCCCTTATAAGCGAAGCGATATACAGGGACGAGGAAAAAAGGAGATTCAAGGTCCAGAACGTCCAGATATCTACCGGTATGTATTCCCCTCCGATGACCATGGTCACCCTGAAGGACCACTATAACAACAACGCGGAGGTGTTCGAGGTCGCCCACGGCAACGGGGGAGTGGATGCGGGCATACAGGCAGTGAAGAAGATTACCGGCACCGAGGCATTCATCAAATCCTTTAATCTTGTCGCCATAACCGGAGGGTCCGACGCCCTCTCGGAGGTATCGGTTACGGTCGTCGAGAATTACGGGGGGAAGGAATTGAAGGTCTTCGGAAGCGGTGTGAGCGTTGACGTTTCCATAGCCGGCATTCTTTCTTTCGTTGATGCGCTCAACAAGCTGGAATATCTCAAAAAATACAACGGCATCCACGGGGATGCCCAAAACGTATCTCTTTAGAAAAACGGCGCGGGCGGCAGCCCGCGCCTCATCAGTTCAGATTGATTTTTTCCTGCCGCCCTTGAGCATGTCCACCTGTTTTTCGAATTCTTTTTCGTTCCCGGGCTTCCAGTTAGGGCCGTAGAGCTTCCTCAGCATTTTTATCGTCTCGCCCGGCGTCAAACCGGTATTCTCCTTGTGTCTTTTCCAGAAAGAATCCCACCAGTCAGGCGGTTCGAATTTCGGTCCGTCGTATTCGGTCGGCCTGGCGGTATTGCCGCTGACGACAAGGCTGCCGACGTAATCGGCGCGTTTGTATACCCTTTTTATCTGTTCTGATATTTCCTTTACATCCGCCTCCGAAACCTGTCCGTTGGAGGTGGCCTTGTAGAATTGCACGGTTACCCGTATCGGGTACCTGTCGTCCCTTTCGATCGCGAGTCCGCCAATCTCGGTGAACGGGCCTTCAACCTTGCCGTGCCCGATGACCGCTGCCTCGACATCGCTCCTCGCGGCTGAAGGTGCGGATTTCATGTACTTGGACGAGTCCTCGCATGCCATTTTGAACCTCATGACCCTCTTCTGTTTCAGCGGCACCTGTATCAGCATGACCATGTTCATCCCGCTCTCGCTGGCGGCCTCGTGAGAATTGCCGGACTTGGTTTTTTTTGAATTCTTATTGTCCGCAAGAAAATCACTGAGCCTTTTTCCCGTCAGCGACGCCCTTTCGCCCTTCTGGTTGAAGAACAGCCTCTGGCCCCAGGTCATTCCGGCCTGGAATGCGTCCCTCTTGTTGTCTATCACCGTGACGCTCGTGCCCTCTCTGGTCGCGAGAATCGTAAGAACGGCCGGATCGTCGCCGTAGGACTGGTAATTGAAAATCACCGGGTTGAACTCGGCGATCCCGTTTTTGGGGACCGGCAGAAAACACGCCTGGGCGCTGACCAGCACGTGGGAATCCCTCTTCGCAAGCAGGGATTTTCCGCTGCCCTTCCATGTGGAGGGATCGGTCATGTATTTCCTGATGTTTTCGAGGTAGTCCCGGAGGCTGATCCTTGCCGGTTTCTTTCCCTTTTCATTTCCGACGAGAATATAGAAATGTTCCGGGCTGATATCCGCGCTTTCATCACTGAAGTTTGGATGCCTTATGACCGGCATGCAGGAAAGGAAGTATTTCCCGGTTTTCGGGTCCTTCTGCTGTACCTGTATGGTCATATCGCTTATGTTGGGACCGACGCTGGAACCCTTGTATCTGCCGGTATCCTCCCATGTGACATTAAGGATGTTCAGTCCGAACTTTTGGGCCATTGACTGCGCCTTTGAATCCCCGACCATCGATGCCGTGTTCTGGACGACAGCCCGGTACCCGTCATCTTTTATCCCGGCATCTGCAGCGGAGAACACCGTACAGAGGATAAGCGTCAGGATGATAATTTGAGGAATTTTGTTTTTCATAATTGTATCTCCTGGTTTTTCTGAATATTAGATGAACCAGGAGCGTTACCGGTTCTCGTTTTTTCAGCCACCGGAAGAAAAACGGGCGGGTTTTATGATTATTCGTCATACTTAACAAAAATTAAGCTGTTTGGATGATTTTTGCTTGATATTTAGATATTGTTGTAATAGAAGTGACATAATGTTGATCATTTTATTTAATAATTCGTATAATAAATATGAACCGGGGATGGTCATCCCGGGCGTAAAAAATTCAATGAGGTAAAAGATGTCAGACAAGGAAAACAATCAGAAAAACCAGGCCCTTGAATCTGCGATTATGCAGATTGAAAAGCAATTCGGCAAGGGATCCATCATGAGGCTCGGAGACGAATCCACGAGGGTCCAGATCCCGGCCATATCCACCGGGTCGCTCGAGCTTGACATCGCGATAGGAATAGGCGGTGTTCCCCGGGGCAGGGTTATAGAAATATACGGTCCTGAATCATCCGGAAAAACAACGCTATCGCTTCACATAATAGCGGAGGCGCAGAAGCTCGGCGGAATCGCGGCCTTCATAGATGCTGAACACGCGCTTGACCCGGGCTACGCGGCCAAGCTCGGGGTAAAGACCGAGGACCTGCTGGTCTCGCAGCCCGACACGGGCGAGGAGTCCCTTGAGATAGCGGAGGCGCTCGTGAGATCCGGCGCCATAGACGTAATCGTGATAGACTCAGTCGCGGCGCTGGTGCCAAAGGCGGAGATAGACGGAGACATGGGAGACGCGCACATGGGGCTCCAGGCAAGGCTGATGAGCCAGGCCCTCAGGAAGCTGACCGGCGTCATAGCAAAATCCAAGACGAGCGTCATTTTTATAAACCAGATAAGGCACAAAATAGGAGTCATGTTCGGATCCCCGGAAACCACAACGGGGGGCAATGCCCTTAAGTTCTATTCATCCATAAGGCTAGACATAAGGAGGATCGAGACGATCAAGTCCGGCGAGGAAGCCCTTGGGAACAGGGTCAGGGTAAAGGTCGTGAAGAACAAGGTCGCTCCCCCCTTCAAACAGGCCGAGTTCGACATCATGTTCGATTCCGGCATCTCGAGGGCGGGCGGGATCCTGGATCTGGGGGTCCAGTTTGAAATCGTTAAAAAATCAGGGACCTGGTATTCATACGGTGATGAAAGAATAGGGCAGGGCAGGGAAAACGCGAAGCAGTACCTGAAGGATAATCCCCAGATCGCCGGCGCCATAGAGCTGAAGATCAAGGCGGCCGCGGGCCTCAGCCCTGAAAACGGAATCCAGGAACCAGGCGAAACAAGGGAAGACAGGGAGCCCAGGGCTGCAGAAGCCTGATTCCTGCTGTTTGATGAGACGCTCCAGTATAAGGCTCAAGACACCCGATGATATCGAAAGAATCGGCGAGGCTGGAAGGATAATTTCCGGAATATTCAGGGACATATCTAAAATGTCACTGAATGGCGTATCCACCTGGGACCTTGATTTTCATATCGAGGGAATAATATTAAAAAAAAAGGCCAGGCCGGCTTTCAAAACGGTGGTGGGCTATAATTCCGCGTCATGCTTATCCATCAACAGCGAAGTGGTCCACGGGGTTCCCGCTAAAAAAAAGAAGATAAAATCAGGCGACATCATTAAGATCGACCTGGGCGTCGTGCTTAACGGATATTTCTGCGATGCGTGCCGTACTTTTTGCGTTGACGATATCAGTGAAAATGCCAGGAAGCTTGTTAAAACCGCTTCCGAATGTCTCGGGTTTGCCGTCGAGGTCATGTCCCCCGGGGCAAGGATCGGCGACATAGGGTGGGCGATTCAGAGCCATGCTGAATCAGCGGGCTTCAGCGTTGTCAGGGATTACACGGGGCACGGTGTCGGTTATGCGCTCCATGAGCCGCCCGTGGTTCCCCATTACGGTATTAAAGGGAACGGTATGCCTCTCGAACCGGGACTTGTGCTGGCCGTTGAACCAATGATCAACGAGGGCACGTTCGAGGTCAAAACGCTTGATGACGGATGGACGGCGGTAACAGTTGACGGCGGACTGTCCGCCCAGTTTGAACATACAGTGGCGGTAACGGAGAAGGGGCCTCTAATATTAACCGGATGAGCTGAAGGCAATGAAAAACAAAAAACTCAGAGACGTTCAATCCGAACCGGATCACAGGAATATCCCGATAAACAAGGTCGGCGTCAAGGATATCTCCTATCCCGTTGTCGTGCTGGACAGGGCCGAGGGCAGACAGCATACGGTTGCCAGGGTAAACATGTATGTCAACCTCCCGCACCATTTCCGCGGCACCCATATGAGCAGGTTCATCGAAATACTCAACAAATACAGAGACGGGATAAGCACCCTGAACATCAGGGATATCCTGGATGAGATGAAGAAGCAGCTCGACTCTGAAACCGCCCATTTTGAGATCGAGTTCCCCTATTTTATTACCAAGGAGGCGCCGGTCTCGAAGGAGAAGGCGAAAATGGAATATACCTGCACCCTTGTGGCCAATTCAAACGAGGATTATTATACGCTCGAGGTCAGGGTGCCTGTCCTTTCTCTCTGTCCCTGCTCCAAAGAGATCAGCAGGTATGGAGGGCACAACCAGAGGTCGTTTTTGTCGGTACGGATAAAAGCAAGGGATAAGATCTGGATAGAAAACCTTATCGAGGTAGCGGAAAAATCGGCCAGTTCGGATATATATTCAATCCTTAAAAGGGAGGATGAGAAGTACATCACGGAAAAATCTTACGAAAATCCGCTGTTTGTGGAAGACATGGTGAGAAATGCCTCTGAAAAACTCATGAAAATGGAAGGCGTGCTCTGGTTTTCAGTCGAATCTGAAAACATGGAATCCATCCATAACCATTCTGCCTATGCTCAGATAGAAATGGACCTCCGGGATAAAAGATAATTTTTTACATTTGACATTAATTTTATCTAAATGAATATTGCGGAAATCGATTTTAGCATAAATCCTGCCGGGTTATTGTAACCATAACCGGAAAAGGTGTTCACAATAACAATTCTGGAGAAATGACATGAAGAGATCGTTTATTTTATTCTTGCTGATAGTATCTTCCATGGCCTCGGGATGCAAGATGAAGGGCGACGAGCTTGCTGTTTTTACCGACGGTAAGATTACAAGGGGACAGTTCTATGAATGGATCGAAATACGAAAATTCCCCAGAGACATGATTTTAAAGAAGAAGTCCGATCAAAAGAACAGGATCAGACAGCTGGCAGTCGACATCATCTCTTCCAGGGAGGCAGCCAGGGCGGGCTTCGATAAAAGAGAAGATTATAAATATCTCATGGAAATCGCCAGGAGGGACTTTATTGCTGGTTATTATATGAAGAACATGAGGGAATCCGGTTCCTTCAGCGAGGAAGCCGTCAGGGTCAGCATGATAAGGCTGATAGTAAAATCATACAAGATAGAAAATAATAAAAGGGTCGATCTTGGAAAAGCCGAGACTGATGTTGAATTTGAAAAACGGATTGCCGAGGCAAAATCTATAATCAAGGAACTCGACGAAGGAAAATCATTCAGCGATCTTGCCGGCAAGTATTCCGAGGATTACACAAAAAACAGCGGCGGGGATATTGGATTTATAACAATGGACATGAGGGGAGAAAATTTCGGCAAGTCGGTTTTCGGATTGAAGGAAGGCCAGTACACGAAAGAGCCTGTCAGGGATATGGACAGCGTGCTGGTTCTGAAGGTTGAAAAGAAGGTCACGCTGACGGAGAAGAATATTGACGGCTACATCAAGGATGAGAACATGCGGAACCAGATGAAGGCGAGGCTTTCCGGCAAGAATGCCAGGCAGGTCCAGGAAAAACTGGCCAAGGCTCCGGACGTTGAAAGCCACATGGAAAGGATAAACGCCGGACCTGACGCGGTTTTGTTTAAAATAGGGAACGAACAGTTCAAGGTGGCCGATCTCAACAAAATGATCGATTTCATTACAAAGAAGACGAGCGGCTTCAGGCCGAAGGCCCATCTAATTAACGACAGCTACAAGAAGGGTATAACCGAAAGGCTTTTCAAGGAAGAGCTGATGGTCAGGGAGGCCAAAAAGACCGGCCTGGATAAAAGCGAGGGATTTCTAAAGGAATTGGAATACTTCAAGGATTACAATCTCGGGAATTACTATAAGAATGAGACTATAATGCCACTCGTGAAGGTCACACCTGATGATGTTATAAAGGAATATAATATCAACAGGGACAGGATGTATTCAAGGACTGACAGGGGAGGAGTGAAGGTGCCGATGAATTTTAACGAGATAAGGGAAAGAATACAATACATGCTAATAAACAAGAAATATTCGGCAGAGAAGGAGAAATGGGAAAACGAGCTGCTGTCCAAATACAAGTTCAAGATCAACGAATCAAAACTCGAGGGTGATTGATAATCCTCAATAATAGATACAGTAATGAAAGGGGGCTTAATTTATAGTGCCGTTCGCGGTTATGAGTGAAGCCCCCCTCATGTTTACTGTCGCACCGCCCTCTATCGTAATTTCATTGAAGGTATCCACGTCCAGCCCGAGGTCTTTTGCCGATTCAACGTAAAAATTAATCACGCTTTTTATTCTTCGTATCGCTTCACCCTCGCTGGATCCATAACAGTTTATCTCGAGCTCCGGGCAATTTGCTATTATCTGGTCTTCCTGCTTGATCAATTTCACGGATATCTTCATTATTTATTCCCTTTTGCGATGGAGTTACTCATTAATTATCGGATCGGGGTAAAATCTGCTTGATATTTAAGATGAGTGGTAATGATTAAACTGAAGGGCTGATTTTCCGGCTTAATTCTTCAATAATTAGATATCATGCGTATAATTTATTTTAGTTATCATATCAATGAACAGACTTTCATGAAATTGACCGGGTGAATATATTTTTTAAAAAAACTTGACAAAATATGGGGTAATTGTCCAATTATTTTTGATTTTCAGGTACAGAGGGCATTGAAAGATAAATCGTCAAAAAGAACCGTATTCGCTAATATTACCGTCGGCATGCAGTTCGGAATCACGGTCTCCATTTTTGTGTACGGCGGGTACAGGCTCGATTTGTATCTGAATAAATCTCCATTGTTTGTTTCCATAGGCGCGATGCTCGGAATGGTTATCGGGTTTTATAATCTCATGAAGGAATTGTCATACGAAACACACAAGGAGAAGGAGGACAGGAATAAAAAAAGAATTCGGTGGATGTGACAAAATTACTTGATTTTTTAATACAATTTTTTAGATTGACACTGATAGCAGATCTCAAAAACGGCATACAACCATTAAACAGGATTTCATAAATCACCCGTAGAAATCACCTGCTTTAATAACATCGATGAGGTTATTGTAATGATTCGTTTAGTTCAAGTCTTCAATACTCTTATACAGTCGGGCGGTGAAAAAGGCGAAGAATCGATGTATGATGTGGTTATGCATCACCTTACCGACCATGCAATAACAACCGGTTTCATCGGAAAAATAAATATTCAAATTGAAAGCCTCATCGGAGGAAAGCTTTTCGGCATATTCGACATGCGGATCACCAGATGGGTTCTCATGATGTGGCTGGCCCTCTTTCTCTGCGTTATCATCTTTATCCCGGTAGCAAGATCGATAAAGAAATCAACCATGGGTTCGAAGTCGAGATGGATAAACATGTGGGAGTCCCTCATCGGGTTCGTTCATGATGAAATAGTAGAGCCGAACTTCGATCACAAGTATATCAGAAAGGCGATGCCTTATTTTTCATCGGTTTTCTTTTTCATTCTTTTCTGCAACCTGCTGGGGCTGATACCCGGCTTGTCAACGGCTACCGGAAACCTGGCCGTCACCGCGGGCATGGCATCATTTACGTTCCTTCTGATGATACTGGTGGGAATGGTGAAGCAGGGTCCGCTCTGGATATTCACGGGAATAGTTCCTCACGGTATTCCCTTCGTCATGTATTTCCTGCTGTGGCCTATCGAGATAGCCGGACTCATCATCAAGCCATTCGCCCTCACCGTCCGACTTTTCGCGAACATGACCGCCGGGCACATAGTAATAATCATATTCATATATCTCGTAATGATGTTCCAGAATTATTTCGTTGGAATCGGTTCAATCGCGGGTTCGCTGATGATATATATGCTGGAGTTATTGGTCGCTTTCATCCAGGCGTATATTTTCGCAACCCTGTCGGCAATGTTCATCGGATCATCGATGCACGCACACTAAGGAAATATTTTTCTCTGTAATTGAAGAGAAGAATAAATAAATTTGTAAAAACAAATCTTAGGAGGATTAAATGGAATATTTAGGGCTTTCGTATCTGGCAGCGGGTCTGGGCGCAGGTCTGGTTGTTATCGGAGCAGCACTGGGTATTGGTAGACTGGCTTCTGGTGCCATCGAGGGCATGGCCCGTCAGCCTGAATTGAGTGGTGACTTGAGGACTGCTATGATCATCGCGGCAGCTCTTATCGAAGGTTTCACCTTCTTTGCTCTGGTTATTACGTTCATGCTTGCAACACAGGCTCCAAAAGAATTCCCAACTAAAGCAGCTGAAAAAGCTGAGGCACCAGTAGTTGTAGAAAAAAAATAATTAATACGATAGGTTAGTTGCAATGCAATTTATAAAGGAAGGTTTGCTAAAGGTTGATCCGGGTCTTCTGCTCTGGACGGTAATAACTTTTTTGATTTTATTGCTGATCCTGTGGAAGGCCGCCTGGAAGCCAATAGTTGAAGCTCTTGACTCCAGGGCTGAAAAGATCAGGGGCGATATTGAAAACGCGGAGAAATCCCGGCAGGAGGCTGAAAAAATTCTCAATCAGCACAGGGAAATGATGGCGAATGCTAGGAGCGAGTCCGCGCAGATAATATCTAAAGGAAGGGAAGAGGCCGAAAAGATCAAAAATGATATTGTCGATAAGGCAAATTCTGAATCCAAGGCCATTGCAGAAAGGGCAAAAAAAGAAATTGAAATGGTCAAGGAAAAAGCCCTTACCGATCTCAAGGCGGAAGTTGTCATGCTTTCAACTGAAATTGCAGCGAAGATAATCAACAAGAACATTAACGCGGATGATCAGAAATCTCTTGTTAATGAAGCACTTAATAAAATAAGGACAGTTCAGTAAACCTGAACTGTCCTTTGTGTTTTTTAAATCTATGCGGTAAAGGTAAAAGAAAGTGGCTGTAAATGAAATAGCAAAGGTATATGCGGCTTCCCTCATAGAAATTGGACAGAAACAGAATATTTTGCCGCAGATTGAGGAAGAAATGAAATTCATTTCAGAGCTGTTTCAGGAAAACCACGACATGAAAAATTTTATCGTGTCGCCGGGGTTTTCGCGGGAAGCGAAGAAAAATTTCATAGATAAGGTTTTTGGTAATAATCTATCTGAAATAGTAAATAGCACATTGAAAATACTGGTCGACAGCGACCGACAGACGGTCATCCCGGATCTGTACCAGGCCATGATTGAAATGATCGATGTCGTCAACAACAGGCAGTGGGTGACGGTCGTTACATGTGAAAAACTGGACGATTCAATCAGGGAAAAAATTGCCGGTGAGCTGAAATCAAAATTTAAAAAGGAAATAAAAATCAAAGAGGAAATCGATAACGGCATCCTCGGCGGAATTATAATAAAAATCGGTGATCTTGTAATAGACGGATCTTTGATCAAGGATCTAAAAAATATTAGAAAAAATCTATTAAATAGAAAGATCAGGAGTGAAGCGGCGTATGAAGATTAAGATAGAGGAAATCAAATCATTAATTAAGAAGGAAATCGAGGGATATAAATCCGAACTTGACGTAAGCGAGGTTGGTACCGTCATACAGGTCGGAGACGGTATAGCCAGGATCCACGGCCTCCAGAACGCGATGGCCGGTGAAATGCTGGAGTTTGAAAACGGCGTCCAGGGAATGGTTCTCAACCTCGAAGAGGAAACCATCGGATGCGCCATACTCGGCGATTACCTGAAGATCCAGGAAGGGGATACTGTAAAGAGACTCAACAGGGTTCTTGCCGTTCCGGTCGGTGAAGCTCTGCTCGGCAGGGTCGTTACACCGCTTGGCGAGCCCATGGATAACAAGGGTCCCATCAACTCGAATAAATTCAGACCGCTGGAATTCGTCGCCCCGGGTATTGCGGACAGACAGCCGGTTAAAGAACCGCTCCAGACCGGTATAAAAGCTATCGACTCAATGACCCCGATCGGAAGGGGACAGCGGGAGCTGATCATCGGTGACAGAAAGACCGGGAAAACGGTTATTGCAATAGATACAATTATAAATCAGAAGGGTAAGGGCGTTATATGCGTGTATGTCGCGATTGGACAGAAGGCGTCTACCGTTGCGGCCGTAGTTGAAAAGCTCGAAGAACACAATGCAATGGAATATACCATCGTCGTCGCCGCCAACGCATCCGATGCGGCTCCCCTTCAGTATATCGCCCCTTACGCTGGCTGCGCCATGGCTGAATACTTCATGTACGAGAAGGGAGGGCATACGCTCTGCGTATATGACGACCTTTCCAAGCAGGCGAATTCCTACAGGGAGCTCTCTCTGCTACTCAGGCGTCCTCCGGGACGTGAGGCCTATCCGGGCGACATTTTTTACTGCCACTCCCGCCTGCTGGAAAGATCCGCTAAGCTTTCCGATGAAATGGGCGGCGGGAGCCTTACTGCCCTTCCAATAATAGAAACACAGGAAGGGGAGGTGTCCGCTTACATACCAACTAACGTCATATCGATTACAGATGGACAGATATACCTTCTTCCCAACCTTTTCGCATCCGGTGTGCGTCCGGCGGTAGACGTCGGCATCTCGGTTTCGCGAGTTGGAGGAAACGCACAGACTAAGGCCATGAAAAAATATGCAGGATCCCTTCGATTGGATCTGGCCCAGTTCAGGGAGCTTGAGGCTTTCGCACAGATGGGTACCGAGCTTGATGCGGCGACCCAGAAACAGCTCGACAGGGGAATCAGGCTCGTCGAGATTCTCAAACAAAACCAGTATGTACCGATGGATGTAGCAGAGCAGGTATCGATAATATACCTCGGGACCCAGGGTCTCTGCGACAAGGTGCCGGTTAATAAGATGAAGGATTTCGAAGTTAAATTTGTTAAATTCCTCAGGGAATCGCATTCTCAGCTGCTTAACGAGATCACCGAAACAGGAGAGCTCAAGAGCGATGAAAAGTTGAAAAGCGTTGCTGCCGACTTTATTGAAACATATCTGGCGGGATAGCTCAAGGAGCAAACTAGTATACGAATCTCGAATCTGTGAGGAAAGATTGTGGCTAATCAACGGGATATAAGAAACAGAATCAAGTCGATCTCCAATACCAAGAAGATCACGAGCACCATGGAAATGGTGTCTACTGCGAAGATGAAAAAAATGCAGGTCCGTCTTGAGCAGTCAAAGCCATATGAGAACAAGGTCAATGAGATAATAACGAATCTGATTTCGACCGGGGTTTCGGCTACTCTCATGGATCCGCATTTCAGGGAAGTATCCGATCCTTCCAGGATACTCATACTCACCATAGCCGGGAACAGGGGATTATGCGGAAGCTTCAACACGAATATAATAGAAAAGTCTCTCAATTTCAAGGACAAGCTCGTTGAAGAAGGGAAAGAGGTGCTTAATTACGTGATCGGGAAAAAGGGCATAAATTTCATGAACTTCATCAAGGAGCCAATGTATAAATCTGCCCCGAACCCGGAAGATAAGATTACATTCGATACTGCCACAAAGATCGGGAATGAGTTGAGACAGCTTTTCATAAGCGGCGAAGTTCATGAGGTATACATCGCATACACGAAGGTGGTTTCTTCGTCATCCCAGAAACCTGAGATAATCAGGCTTCTTCCCATACCTCCTGATGAAGAGGTACTGAAGGATCCTACCAGCAGATCGAATGTCGAATATATTTTCGAGCCGAACCCTGCAAGAATTTTCTCTTATCTTCTGCCCCTATTTATCAAGGTGAGAATTTTTACATGTTTTCTTGAATCAGCCTTTTCGGAACAGTTTTCCAGAAGGGTGGCTATGAAAAATGCGACTGATGCATCTGGTGAGATGATCAGGGAGCTGACGATTTCTTACAACAGGGCAAGACAGGCCAAGATAACCAACGAGATCGCGGAGATCGTCGGCGGTGCTGCCGCTCTCGAGTAGATATGAAATAAAACATATGATATTTGCATAATAAGGAGTCGATTATGAGTGAAAACATCGGAAAAGTTGTACAGGTAATAGGATCCACCCTGGATGCCGAATTCGGCGAGGGTAAATTACCGGAGATCTATAATGCTCTAATACTTGAAAAAGATGTGATGGGCCAGAAAATGAGACTGGTCTGCGAGGTACAGCAGCACCTCGGCGGAAACAGGATAAGGGCGATTGCCCTCGCATCCACGGACGGTATCAGCAGGGGCACCCCCATAGTCGATACAGGAGCTCCCATATCCGTCCCGGTTGGAGAAGAGACCCTTGGAAGAATTTTTAACCTGCTCGGGGAAACGGTTGACAAGAAGGGGGAATTAAAGGCCAAAGAGAAAAGATCAATACATCAGAAAGCGCCGAAGTTCGACCAGCTCGTGCCGAAGGCCGAAATATTTGAAACGGGAATAAAGGTCATCGACCTCCTCGCCCCTTATATCAAGGGAGGGAAAACCGGGCTGTTCGGAGGTGCGGGAGTTGGAAAGACCGTTGTCATCATGGAGCTTATCAACAACGTTGCGCAGCAGCACGGCGGTTTTTCCGTGTTCGCGGGCGTTGGTGAAAGGACCAGGGAAGGAAACGACCTCTGGCTTGAAATGAGGCAGTCGGGAGTTATTGACAAGGCCTGTCTGGTATACGGCCAGATGAACGAGCCTCCCGGAGCAAGGCTGAGGGTCGCACTGACAGCGTTGACAATGTGCGAATATTTCAGGGACATGTCCGGAAGAGACGTTCTTCTCTTCATCGATAATATATTCAGGTTTTCCCAGGCCGGTTCCGAGGTTTCTGCTCTGCTGGGACGTATGCCATCAGCCGTCGGATATCAGCCGACACTGGCCACTGAAATGGGTCAGCTCCAGGAAAGGATAACATCGACCAAGAATGGATCGATCACATCGGTTCAGGCCATTTATGTTCCGGCTGACGACCTTACCGACCCGGCCCCTGCAACGGCTTTCATACATCTTGACGCGCAGACGGTTCTTTCCAGAAGAATAGCTGAAAAGGGTATTTACCCGGCCGTTGATCCTATAGATTCATCATCAAGGCTTCTGGCCCCGGAACTGGTCGGTGAAGAGCATTACAATGTTGCAATGGAAGTAAAAAGAATTCTCCAGAGATACAAGGACCTGCAGGACATTATCGCGATTCTCGGCATGGACGAACTCGCAGAGGACGACAAGGTCCTGGTGCAGAGGGCGAGAAAAATCGAACGTTTCCTTTCACAGCCCTTCTTTGTAGCGGAACAGTTTACCGGGTACAAGGGAAAATATGTCAAACTTGAAGAGACGATCAAAAGCTTCAAGGCCCTGATAAACGGCGATTATGACAGCCTGCCAGAGCAGGCCTTTTACATGGTCGGCCCGATTGAAGAGGCTGTCGAGAAGGCGCAGAAACTCCAGGCTGGTGCATGATGAGCCGCAAGATAAGCTGCAGCATACTGACCCCCGAGCGGTCCCTGTTTGAAGGGGATGTAGATTTCGTCATAGTACAGGCCCATAACGGTGAAATGGGTTTTTTGATCAACCATGCTCCCCTCATATCGGAACTCGGTGTAGGCGAGATCAGGTTGAGGGAAGGAAAGTCCACGGAATACCTGGTGGTCGAAGGCGGAGTGGTTGAGATAAAAGACAACAGGCTCATCATCCTGGCTGAAAGCGCGATGAAGAAAAGTGAATTGGATCCGCAGGAGATCGAAGCAAAGCTCAAGGAGCTTACCGAGCTCAAGGATAAAGAATACGCGAAATTTTCCAATGAGCGTTACCTCATTCAGCTTGAACAGGAGAAGTTTAAGGCAAGGCTCAAGGTTGCCATGAAATAACACCCGGTATCAATTAAATTTGAAATTAAAAAGGATGCTGCTGTCAGCATCCTTTTTTTGTGAATTATTGCCTGTTTTGTTTTAAAATCCTTGTATCATTACTATTATTTTGCTATTTATTTTTTATTTTAGACTTAAATTCCGATATTATAAGGGGATTTTTATTCTTGCGTTTGAATATTGTTTATTATTATATTAATATGGAATTTTAACTAACTTCAGGCAATATGGATTCCAGAGATAAAGTCAAATCAATCGGTCAGGTGAAAAATGGATTACCGGAAGGCTTTTCGATCGATGATATCGGAAAAATCGATCTTAGAGAGGCTGAAGAAATAGCCAATGAAGATGTCCTGAACCTGACAGAAGAAGACCTGCTTAGTGAAATCGATGATATCGATTTTTACACGGGAATGGAGAAAGGTCAAATAAAATCCGCGCCTTCAAAACGTTCAAAACCTGCAGTGGTTGCATCTTTTTCCGGGTCCGATCTGGAGAAGGGGGACAGTCATAATATCAACGGAGAAAAACCGGATGAACCGACTGGAGAAAAGGCCGGGGAAACCTGGGTCCCCATCCATAAATTAATGGAAAAGCATGAAAAAAAACCGGGAATAAATGTTGTGGAGGAATACAGCGGGTGGGTTCCGCTTGAAAAAATCGCAAAGGACATCGCGTCCGATGAGCATGATAATAACCCGGGAAAAGAGTCAAAAAATCAAGATGAGAACACGGAGCCGGTTTTTATTGTTGATGAACTTGAGCGTGAAAACGCTGCGATGCCGGGCGGTGGGAATTTAGATGAAAACCTTACTGAATCGTCTGATGGTGATGAAATCGTCGATCAATACGAGATGAAATCAGGCAAAGGACCCGATGCCCTTTCCCTTGAAATACCTACAGTCCTGGAAGAGGAATTGGATTCCGGGATAGAATCTAGCGGCATTCAACCATATACACAACCCGCGGTTGCTGTCGGTGATACTCATACGTCTTTCCGTCAGGCGAAGGTGGAAACGACACCAAGGCCGAAGGAATTGCTGCCGGAAGAATTCAAGCAGCAAGACGTGTCTGCGGGAAATGTTTTATTCATCGACGACGATCTCGTGGACAAGGCGGAAATTGATTCAAAAATCGTTTTCGAATACAATGAACTTGAAAGGCTCACATCGGATATCCTGCAGATAGACGAGGGCAAATCTGCAGTTCTTCACGAGGCCGATGTTGACGAGGACAGGAAGCGCATCGCGAATGTAACAATGGATTTTGCGGCGGCGATGGAGGGCATGCTTGTAGATTTCGAAGAGGAATATGATTACCGGGACAGGGAGCTTGATTTCATCCACGCGCAGATAGTTGAAGAGGATTACGGTAAATACATAAGGGACATAGATGAATTCTACGGGATAAAGGGTAAAAAGGCCGTATCAACAGCGGTTGAGATTCTCGGTCTTACCTCGGATGAGATATCGGGGATAGAAAAGAATCTGTTCCCGGTTGAATATGAAAATATGGGCAATTACGAGATATTCGATTTTTTCAAAAAAGAACCGGCCGGCAAAGACAGGGCCTATCCCATACAAAAGAACATCACCTATATGAATGCCGGCTTACGTTTAATGGATGATGACGAGAGGAATTCAATAGAAACCGACGTTGATTCGTCCGGGGCCTTGATATTTGAAGAAGACATTGAAAAGATCATGACCCTTCTCGGCAGACCCGTATCTGTAGTGTCCATCCCCGCGGCGGAACATGCCAGGGAAGACGAGAAAATATGCGATATAACCGATAAGGTCGTCATACTCGAAGATGTCGATGACGTTGAGCGTTTCATAAGCATTTATCCGGAACAAAAAAAATCTGACATAAAAAAACTTCTGGGTTATCTTGACGGTCTTTTTGAAAAGCTTCCGGAAACCACGATAAAAAATTTTACTGATTCGGAATATTTCGATCTGTATGTAAAAGTACTGAATGATCTGGGTGAATAAAAAATGGGTTTGCTTGAAAAGGCCTTGAGCTACAAGAACAGAATGAACAATGAAGGCAAGACGTCGATTATGGACAGGATCAAGGGTCCGGCCGAGACGAGTTTTGCCGATGACGAATTTCAATCCAACGGGGATGAACCTGGAATGGAGAACGGTATTGTTTACCTTAAAAAAACAGATCTGGTCGAGGTTGAAACGGACAATGCGGGCGGGGTAATGTCAAAAAACCCGGCAAGTGACGATCTCGCGATAGATGAGTTCCTTTCAGACGTGGATGAGACCCCTCCTTCATCAACAAGCGGAAATGCGCAGAAAATGTCACGGGAGCCTTCCGCTGAAAAAACTTTTCCGGGTCGTCCGGAAAAAAAAGATATCAATCAGCCTCAAGGCGGTGATTCGGCCGTGACACGACCCGGGAGGATAACCGGTATAACCTCCCAGGGGGAAGATACTTCGGATTACATGACGCTTTATGAAATAGGAAGGGACCTGGTGAGGGCCGAGACCAAGGAGCAGCTTTTTGACATAATAATGTTTTCACTGATGGGGCAGCTGGGTGTAACTTCATCATCAATATTAATTCCGGTTTCGAATGACGGCGAGAAATGGAAGATTGTCGAGTCGAGGGGTGTTACGATTGACGACGAAAACCTGATGTTCGACAAGAAGGACGGGATACTCGGCGAGCTCGTAAAGTGTTCGGATATCATAGATATCGAGGACTATAAAAATTCAGAAGGATTCAGGGACGATTATTTGAATTACATATCCGTTGACGCAAGGCTGCTGGTGCCGATGATCCATGAAGAGAATGTCATAGGCGCAATCGTGGCGGGGAACAAGCTTGTATCGGATGAAGTCACCGGTGATGAAATTAATTTTATAAGGTCCATAGCGGATTTCTCCGCTCATATTTACGGGAGCATAATTTCACGGGAAGAGGTCTACAGGAATCTTGAGGAACTGAGGATGAATGAGAGCTTCCTGGGCGAGATCAACGGTATTAAGAAATCCATCCTCATGCAGGATGACGTTGATGGTCTGACCGGTATACTTCAGGATGAATTTAAAAAAATCGGTCTGGATTCTTACGCGCTATTCCTGAAGGACGCAGGCGGAGATTTTTTTGATTCGGTGGTTTGTGAAAAGGAAGATTTTTTGGGATTTAAGGAATCGCCCCTGTCCATTGATTCTTCGTCAGGGCTCGTAACCCGGATCATAAATTCAGAAAACCCCCTTAAAATAGACGACTTCAGGAGTTCTGATATCGTAAACGAGACGTTGACGGCAAACCGGATTTCAAAAATGAATACCGCACTCATCTACAGCTATAAGATTTCAAGGAGCCTGAAGGGGTTTATAATAGTTTTCAGGATATCAGAACTTGCGGATATGAATGAGATCGATAAAAAAATCACTGCTCTTTCCGAGACGGTTTTTGCCAGCATGGAAACCCTGATGGAAATCAGGGCCAAGAGCGGCAGATTTTTTGACAGCATGGACCTGGTTTTAAAAAAAATCGAGAAGGAAATCAATAATGCCAGGAACCTTGGCATCCCCCTTGTGCTGGCCGTCATTTCCATTAAGAATTTAAAAAGATACAATTTACTGTTCGGTTACAACAGGACGAATGATTTGATGGATGATATTGAATCAATCATCAAGGCCAGGCTTTCTGACGTGGATTTCTGCATAAGATACGACAGGCATAAATTCCTGATCGTGCTTCCGGGAAAGGACAGGAAATACGCGATACCCTTCGCGAGCGCAATCCATAGTGAAATTACGGGAAAGTACAGCAGCGATGAGATACAGCTGCTCGTGACCAACCTGGTATCGGAATTTCCGGCTGACGGTGACGATCCTTATGCTCTTATCGATGCTCTCGATTGAGACGTGTGATTCACGGTTTTAATTTGAATCGGTACTGATAAATTATTAAGTGCTTGACGTGTTGGTCATAAAAAGCGTTTTCATGGAATTGCCTGCAGGCGATCATTCAATCGGTATTGATACTGCGAAAGCGGAATCAGTTGAAAAGGCGTTAATAACGAAGGTTGACAAGTCCTATCTGAGCAATTCAATCCCCCGCCACATTGTCAGGTTTGCCAACCCGGTTTTTATTTCCAGGAGACACGTTACCCTTTCGGAATTTGATTTTTTCATCGGCGATACCGGTTATGTAACTGAGGCCGAAATGGAGGGGTGGGGGTGGATATGGAAAAAAAAGTGGGAGAAGATACTCGGGGTCTCATGGAAAAATCCATTCAGTGATGATGCGGACGTGATTTACCGTGGATCCGGGGAAATATTTCCGGTATTGCAGACCAGCTGGAATGATGCTGTAAAATACTGCGAATGGTTCGCACAGAAAAATGGGCTCGGAGCCAGGCTCCCTTCGGAAAGTGAATGGGAAATTTTTTCAACCGTTGCAGGAGGCAGGCGGATAGAGGATATCATTCTGGAGCCGGCGGCGGAAAATAAACTCGACTCATGCAAGTATCTGGACAGGATAAAAAATTCAGTTGAGTCGAGCGAAATAACTCCAGTAGGGCTTTTATGGGAATGGACCCTCGACTGGTTTGATTCATATCCCGGGGGTGCGGCAAACAGGGAATTCGGAAAGGTTTACAAGGTACTCAGGGGGGGGTCGGTTTTAAGCGAACCATACCAGCGTGCTATGGAATACAGGTTCAGGAGATGTCCCACCGCGAGAAGCCCTTACTACGGATTCAGGGTGGCGGTAACGGCTCCAGCCTGATTATTAAGGGATCTGCAACGGGAACAATAATATGAGCTCTAAATTTGAAAAATTGAATGATGATCATGCGGACAGACTTCTTGCGGATTTCTGTAAAAAATGCATGAGTGGGATTTGTATCTTCACTGACAGGAATGAACTCGTTTATGTTAACGTTCAGGCAACGAAGATGCTGGAGATAGGGGGGGGTGACCTGGGCAAACCCATAGACAAAATCAGGCCTGAAATCGCGGTTCTTTTCAATGATTCCGCCGGGGATCGATTTTTTACAAGGGACATCAGTTTCAGTTCTAAAGCAGGTGAAACAAGGTGGATCATATGCGATATATGCAGAATCGGTTCATCCGATGGCCCGCATTACAGGATTGTCTCGGTGACCGACATAACCCGTCTCAAGAATCTGGAATTGAAGTTTGAAAAATCCGAAAAGAACCTGATTTCAATCATCAATAACATACCGGATGTAGTCTACAGGCTGAATCCGGAATCGAATATAAGCTTCATCAGCGATGAAATCCAAAAATATGGATACAATCCAGAAGAACTGAAGGGATTGAACATATGCAGCCTGATACACCCGGATGACAGAAATAAATCTGTATACAGGCTAAATGAGCGGAGAACGGGGGAAAGAAGAACAAAATCATTCGAGGTGAGGCTTCTTTTGAAAAGTTCTGCAGGGCAGGAATACAGACTTTTCTCCGTCAATGCAGAAGGCCTTTATAATGTAGATGAAAACGGCAACCTTGTTTTCGACGGTACGCAGGGAATCGCCAGGGACATAAGTCAAAAGAGAATAACAGAATACGCGCTCTCCGAAAGCGAGGAGAAGCGCGAGTCCGTGCTTAACGGCCTTGAGGACGGTTACTACGAGGTCGACACACACGGGAACTTTGTTTATTTGAACACATCCCTCTGCAAGATTGCAGGTTATGATAAAGATGAGATGCTCGGGAAAAACTATAAATCCTTTTTTACGGAAGAAACGGCTGGAATCATATCCAGGGCGTTTACGGAACTTTTTAAGACCGGAATTTCTAAAAAACTTGCCGCCTGGACTACTATCAGGAAGGACGGGAAAAAAAGGGTGGTGGAGGGCTCGGCATCCATAATCAAAGGACCGGACGGCAAGACTGTGGGCTTCAGGGGCATAGTGAGGGATATAACTGAAAAGAAGAAGCTCGAGAACGAATTGCTCCAGGCCAGAAAACTGGAAGCGGTCGGGATACTTGCCGGCGGCATCGCTCACGATTACAACAACGCCCTTACAGCCATATTGGGCAATCTGACCCTGGCCAAGCTTGAAATCGGGGAGGGCAATAAATCCCTGATGGAGATTCTCAATGACGCCGAGTCTGCGTCGCTTCGCGTAATGGAGCTGACAAAAAGGCTCGGTACGTTTGCCAGGGGCGGGAAGCCGAACAAGAAGAAGTGCTCCATCCTGAAAGTGATTGAAGAAACGGTTGAAAGAGAGATTGTGGATTATTCCGGCCGAATAATCATAAATTCCTCCGGGGGTCTCTGGGACGTGGAGGTGGATGATTTTCAGATCGGACATGTATTTGTCAATATAATTGATAATTCGAAAGAGGCCGCTCCTGAAGGAGGGGAAATTGTGGTCAGTGTGGAAAATGTCAAGGTCGACAGGGAGGAGTCGCACCATGAAATAACGCTTGAACCCGGGGATTATTTGATGATTTCGATCAGGGATAACGGGCCCGGCATAACACCCGACGATATCAACAAAATTTTCGACCCTTACTTCACGACCAAGGACATGTCAAGCGGATTGGGACTCGCGACCAGTTATGCTATTATTAAACGGCATTACGGATATATCGATGTCGAGTCCGCACCCGGAAATGGGTCCGTGTTTTTTATTTATCTCCCTGCATATAAGGGACAGGATTAATTTAATATTTCCAGCTTCAGCAGTTATTATCTTGCATATTTGTTGAAAATCATGCATTATTATCAATACCTTTGCCGATTTTTCCGCGTCCCGACAAATAATTGTTGCCCCCATAGACAAGGATGTAAATATTTACATTATTTGAAGTTTATGTCGATGTCAAAACGGGCACTGCGCAGAATTTTCAGGGGAGATCCGAATCGGCTGGTGGTTGACATTAAATATCCGGGGGAATGATGGCAAAGATTCAGACTTTCAAGGTTGTACCTTACCTTCCAGAGAAGCTGAAGCCGCTTTT
This sequence comes from Spirochaetota bacterium, assembly GCA_025457915.1. Lineage (GTDB taxonomy): Bacteria > Spirochaetota > UBA4802 > UBA4802 > UBA5550 > JALOTL01. Next base: position 124,536 of record JALOTL010000005.1, read on the forward strand.
TAAAATAGCGAACAACATGTGGTGGGTATGGAATTTCGAAGCGATAGAACTTTTCAGGAGACTCGATGTCGAGCTGTGGAGGGAGGTTGAACACAATCCCCTCAAGCTTCTCGGTTCCCTGTCGCAAAAGACCCTCGATGAAACCGCGGAATCCGAGAGCTTTCTCGCCCATATGGACAGGGTCGAGAAGGAACTCGACTGGCACATGACAAGAAAATCATGGTACGATGAAAACAAGGTGAATTTTGATAATGCGGGAATCGCTTACTTCTCAGCCGAGTTCGGGATCCATGAAAGCCTTCCAATGTACTCGGGAGGACTCGGCGTGCTAGCCGGCGACCATATCAAATCAGCAAGCGAACTGGGGATCCCCCTTTACGGCGTCGGGTTGCTGTACAGGCTCGGATATTTCAGGCAGTATCTGAATCTTGACGGCTGGCAGCAGGAAAAATTTCCTGAAATAGATTTCCATAACATCCCCGCAAGTCCCGTAAGGGATGATTCCGGCAAACCCATGATAATCAGCGTTTCCATGCCCGGGAGGGAGGTATACGCCCAGATCTGGAAAATCAACATCGGAAAGGTGACCCTTTTTCTCCTGGATACGAATATTGAAATGAACAGCCTTGATGACAGGATTCTCACTGACCAGCTTTACGGCGGCGACAACGAGATGAGGATAAAACAGGAGATTCTTCTGGGGATAGGCGGTCTGAGGGCCCTGAGGGCCATGCAAGTTGATATTACGGTTTACCACATGAACGAGGGCCACCCGGCTTTTCTTGCCATTGAAAGGACGGTGAATCTGATAGAAGAAAAAAAGACGCCTTTTCATGTTGCGTTTGAATACGTCATGTCGAGCAATGTTTTCACGACGCATACTCCCGTACCCGCGGGAAACGACAGGTTCGAGCCAGAGATGATCGACAAGTATCTTTCAAATTATTATTCCAGACTGGGAATTTCAAGAGACAGGTTTCTGTCGCTCGGAAGGGAAAATCCGGAAAACAAAAAGGAGCCTTTTTGCATGACCGTTCTGGCTATTAAAATGTCGTCCGGCTGCAATGGAGTGTCAAAACTTCACGGCAAGGTATCCAGAAACATGTGGAAAAACCTGTGGCCGACTCTCCCGGTGCATGAAATTCCGATCGGGCACATAACGAACGGCATACAGACACTGTCATGGACCTCGGATGAAATGATGAGGCTTTTCAACCGGTACATGGGCCCGAGATGGATCGACAATCCGGCCGACACAACGATCTGGCAGAATATCGATGATATACCGGATTCTGAGCTCTGGAGGAGCAGGGAAAGGCTGAGGGAAAGGTTAGTGTCCTTCGCGAGAAAAAGACTCAAGGAGCAGCTCCTCGCCCGCGGCGTGTCGCCCAAGGAAGCCGAAAAGGCGAATTCGGTTCTTGACCCGGACGCCCTGACCATAGGTTTTGGAAGAAGGTTCGCGACATACAAAAGGGCCACGCTTCTGCTTCGAAGCATCGAAAAGCTTGTCTCTCTTCTGCACGATAAGGACAGGCCGCTGCAAATAATTTTTGCCGGCAAGGCTCATCCAATGGACAACATGGGGAAAGAGCTCATCAGGCAGATAATTCACATTACGAATGATGAAAGGTTCAAGGATAAGATAGTATTTCTCGAGGATTATGATATAAATATTGCGAGGTACCTTGTCCAGGGTGTCGATATCTGGCTGAATAATCCCATCAGGCCCAAGGAGGCATCCGGTACCAGCGGGATGAAAGTCGTTCCTAACGGCGGATTGAACATCAGTGTTCTGGATGGATGGTGGGTGGAGGCATACAACAGCGAGAACGGCTGGGCGATAGGCAAGGGGGAGGAGTATACCGATCTGGCCTACCAGGATGAAGTTGAGAGTCTTTTCCTTTACAACATCATAGAACAGGAAGTCAAACCTGCTTTCTACACGAGGGGTGTTGACGGAATCCCGAGGGAATGGGTCAAGAAGATGAAGGAATCCATGAAAACGATTTGTTCCGAATTCAATACAAACAGGATGGTGAAGGACTACACCGAAAAATATTACAAACCGGCGCACAGGAACCATCTGAAATTTTCCACAGAAGATTTCAAATACTCAAAGGATATTTCCGAGTGGAAATCAAGGGTGATGCAGAAATGGGGGGATATTGAAATAATCAATCTGGCCTTTGAGCACAAGGGGGAGATAACCGTCGGAACGAAGGTGTCGGTTTCAGCCGAAGTAAGGCTTGGCGGCCTGAAACCGGAAGATGTCCTGGTGGAGCTATATTTCGGGGCCCTTGACAGCACTGGAAACATAATTGAGGGCGTTGCATTGCCCATGAATTTAAGGGAATCAATGGACGGTACACATATTTATGAGGGGCGGATTCTGTGCCTGAGATCGGGTCAATTCGGTTTCACTGCCCGAATCATACCCCATAACTCCAATCTCGTAAGGAAATTCGATCCAGATCTCAAGATCTACTGGATGCAGGAGATTCATTGAATGAAAGCATGTAAACTTCTATTATCGGCTTTGTTTATTTTTATGATAGCGACCCCTTCTTTTGCCGTGACCTATGGCGTCGGAATGTCGGTTAACATACTCTGGTGGCAGCCTTACTGGACCGAGGGCGGATTGGAAATGAATAAAGGCAAAAAGAAAAGCAGCATGGATTCTGCGACGCATTACGGACCGATGCTGACTGCGGTATTTGACAGGTGGACGTTGACAACATCCTTCAGGTACGGAAGCTATGAAACAAAAGGAAATAATGTCGCAGTCTATGAGAACCTGATCATGGTAGACAATCTGCCGACCTTTTATAGTTACAACGGCTATGTAAACAAATATGATTACAATCTGTACCTGGGATATCTTCTTAATAAATACATGAAAATAATCGGTGGAATCAGATACATGGGCTTCAGCATGAATGAAAAAAGATCTTTGATAGTGAAGTTCAGCTATTACCTTTTGCCTGTTGATGCCAGGCACATTATTTCCAGTAATACGGCGGGACCGTCCATAGGTGTCGGATTCGACGTGCCATTGATGAAAGACCTTTACCTGCTGCCGAAGATTTCATGGGTCATGCTCTGGGGGAATAATTACGAGGGATCGAGTTTTGTAAGAGTTCCAAAATCGACACTGATGTATTACGGGTTCAATACCAGCCTTTCGCTGGCCTATCACTGGGCTGATATTAAGACGACCTTCGTCCTGGGGTACAGGGCGCAGATTCTTATGATCAAAGCAATGACCGGCAGCAGTTACGCATCACACAGGAGCGACCTGACGCAGGGGATCCAGATGTCAGCCGAGTATTCGTTCGACCTGTAGATCTACAGGTCGCCCCCAGCCTCTTTTTCAAGCCTGTCGAAGAAATCGATCATGAAGGAATGTCTTTCCCGGGCAAGCCTTTTTCCTTCCGCCGTCAGCATCCTGTCTTTCACGAACCTCAGCTTAACGGCGTATTCCCTGTAAGCCGTGTCTTCCTCGCTGTAGGCCTCGGCCGTTTCGGCGGCGTCACCGGTGTTGTGCAGCCTGGCGCCAATTTCTCCGGAAAAAAGGAATGCCCTGCCGATTCCGACCGCTCCTATTGAATCAAGCTTGTCGGCATCGAAAATGATCCTGCCCTCGATGGATGCAGGCATCCTGTCGTCCCTGAACCTGTGGGTCAGGATGCAGCTGCATATCCTGTCGGTTTTACCGCCGTCGAGTCCGCATTCAAGAAGAAATTCCCTTGCCATTATGCTCCCGGCCTCGGCATGGCAGGTTTTCCCTCCGTCGGAATCCTCGAGCTTTCTGGCAATATCATGGAGTATAGCGGCGACCCTGACTATGAAAATATCGGATCCCGCTTCGGTTTGCGCTATTCTTTCAGCTATATTGAGCACCCTCATTACGTGGTCCCATCCATGGCTGGAATGGATGCCTTTCATCATGCGCCTGGCATAATCCATCGATTCTCTGATTATTTTTTCTTCGGGGCTCATTATGCTGGCGATCGGCTGGCAGGATCCGGCGTCAGTTGATTTTAAGGACCGTCAGGAATGCCTCCTGCGGCACCTCGACGGATCCAATCTGCTTCATTCTTTTTTTGCCTTCTTTCTGCTTCTCCAGGAGCTTCCTTTTCCGGGTTATATCGCCGCCGTAGCACTTGGCTGTGACGTTCTTCCGCAGGGGAGAGATGTTCTCCCTGGCGATGATTTTTTGTCCGACTGCGGCCTGGAGTGGTATCTTGAACTGGTGTCTTGGTATGATGTTCTTCAGCTTCTCAATTATGTCCTTGCCCCTCTGGTAAGCCTTGTCTTCATGGACGACGAAAGAAAGCGCGTCGACCGGTTCTGCATTTACCAGTATGTCAACCTTTACCATTTTTGCCGGCCTGAAGTCCCTGAATTCATAATCGAAGGATGCATAACCCTTGGAATAGGATTTAAGCTTGTCGTAGAAATTGAATACAATCTCTGCCAGCGGAAGCTCGTAATTGAGCTGGACCCTGTTCTGGTCTATGTATTCCATGCCTTTATGCAGGCCCCTGCAATCCGTAACCAGGGACATTATGTTTCCCACGTACTCCGACGGGGTGATTATCGAGGCATCGACGATCGGTTCTTCTATTCGTTCGATCATGCCGGGGTCCGGCAGCTTAACGGGATTGTCGATTGTAAGCTTTTCGCCGTTTACGAGATATACCTTGTATTCGACGCTCGGGGCGGTAGTAACAAGGGAGAGATCGAATTCCCTCTCCAGCCTCTCCTGGACAATCTCCATGTGAAGAAGTCCGAGATACCCGCATCTGAAGCCGAAACCAAGTGCGTATGAATTGTCCGGTTCGAACATCAAAGATGCGTCATTTAATCTGAGCTTGTAAAGAGCGTCCTTCAGGTTTTCATAATCATCGCTGTACATGGGATATAGACCGGAGAATACCATTGATTTCACGTCTTTGAATCCCTGCAGCGGTTTATCCGCAGGCAACAGTCCTCCCGTGACGGTGTCGCCGATCTTGGTGTCAACGACTGTTTTTATCCCGGCAACTATGTATCCGACGTCGCCCGGCTCCAGGATCGGCTTTTTTTCAAGATTGAGCCTGAATATGCCTACCTCCGTGACTGTGTATTTTTTTCCCGTAGAAAAAAGCATTATCTGGTCGTCTTTTTTTACCGTACCGTCGAATATCCTGACCTTTATAATGGCCCCCAGATACTTGTCGAAGAATGAATCGAAGATCAGGGCCTTCAGGGGTCCGTCTTGTTTCCCCTCGGGGCACGGTATGGTTTCAATGATTTTTTCCATGAGATCGTCTATCCCGGTGCCCTCCCTGGCTGAAACAGGAACCGCGGAAGAGGGGTCCAGCCCGAGTATCTTTTTTATGCTCTCCCTTGTGCCTTCTATGTCGGCGGTGGGCATGTCTATCTTGTTGATGACCGGAAGTATTTCGAGATTGTTCTCGAGCGCCAGATAGAGATTGGCTATAGTCTGGGCCTCGACGCCCTGCGATGCGTCCACTACCAGGATGACTCCGTCGCAGGCGGCCAGCGCCCTGGAGACCTCATATGTGAAGTCCACGTGTCCAGGAGTATCTATCAGGTTGAATATGTAATCCTCGCCGCTTCTTGACTTGTAATTAAGGGTCACGGCGTTCGATTTAATGGTTATGCCACGCTCCCTTTCTATGTCCATGTTGTCCAGCATTTGATCGACCAGGTCCCTGGAACTGACCAGCTTGCATTTTTCTATGATCCTGTCAGCAAGGGTGGATTTACCATGGTCGATATGGGCTATGATGGAGAAATTTCTTATATGTTTGAGGTCCATGTTTTTTACCGGTTTGAGCTAAGAAAATACAATATCGCCATAAGGCAAGGATTTTTTCGGGAGAGTTTGTAAAACATCAGGTCATTCCTTCATCATTTCGTAGATGATTATCGCGGCTGCAACTGAAGCGTTCAGGGACGGTATTTTTCCCCTCAGCGGAATCTTAACAAGGAAATCGCATTTTTCCGCAGTGAGCCGCCTCATCCCTTCGCCCTCGCTTCCTATTACGATCAAAGCCGGTCTGTATGGCCTGACGTCCGAAATATCCTTTTCACCCCTGTCGGATGTGCCTATCACCCAGAAACCGGCCTCCTTCGCGGCGTCTATAAATGCGGCTGTGTTTGCCGCCTGGAGTATTTCCAGGTAAGCTGTCGCACCGGCGGAGGTCTTTATGACGGTTTCGGTTATGCCGGCCGATCCGGATCTTGGAATGACAACACCGTCCGCCCCCAGGGCCTCGGAGCTTCTTATGATGGAGCCTACATTGTGCGGATCCGTGAGGTGGTCAAGCAGGACGAGCAGGCCTTTTTTCCCGGCCGTCTGTCTGAGAAACCCCTCCTGGGACAGGCGGACCGTGTCTCCGGTTATCTCCAGAATTACGCCCTGGTGCGTTGAGGACGGGTGATGGGACGAGAAATATTCCTTTTGTTTCCTGATGATGCGGGCCTTCTTTTTGCCGGCCTCACTGATTATTTCATCGATTATTTTACCGTGGGCGCCTTCTGATATGTACAGAACCAGTCCGCTGCCAGGGCGGGATTCCCTGAGGTATTCATAAACCGGATTGCGGCCAGTGACTATTGTTTTTTCTTCCACCTTGTCCCGTCTTTGGTATCCTCCAGGATAATTCCTTTATCCAGGAGAATACGCCTTATTTCATCCGCCCTGTTAAAGTCCCTGGCTTTCTTGGCCGCTGCCCTTTCGCCTATGAGCGATTCTATCCTGCCCGCATCAGGGCCCGCATCGTCGCCGCGTTCCGGGAAAATGAAGGCGAGTACCGAGTCTGTCTTTTTCATGGCGGAAATGATCATTTCCCTGTCCGAAACGTTCAGGGATTCATCGTTAATCATGCTGTTGACTGAATGTATGAAATCGAACATCGCGCCGAGCGCCCTGGATATGTTCAGATCGTCATCAAGGGATTCGGTGAATTCATGGAGGAACCGGCCGCACAGAGATTCAGTTTCTCCTGATGCGGTGCCGTTCGACTTGAGGTCATCAAGTCTCACCAGGAGATTGTCTATCCTTGACAGCGCCTGCTCCGCCTGTTTAAGGCCGTCAAAGGTGAAATTGAGCTGTTTTCTATAATGGGCTGATATGAGAAGGTACCTGATGGACCTGGGAGAATAACCTTTTCCGGTAAGGTCCCTCAGGGTGTAGAAATTTCCCTTTGATTTGGACATCTTGGATCCGTCCACCAGCAGGTGCTCGATATGTATCCAGTGTCTCACGAAGGTTTCGCCGTACGCCGCTTCGCTCTGCGCTATCTCGTTTTCGTGGTGTGGAAATATAAGATCCACCCCGCCCGTGTGAATATCTATCGTCCTGCCGAATATCTTTCTTATCATCGCCGAACATTCTATATGCCAGCCGGGCCTTCCCCTGCCGAAAGGAGTGTCCCAGCTTGTCTCCCCGGGCTTTGCCGCCTTCCAGAGGGCGAAGTCCCTTACATCGTCTTTTTCATATTCATCAGTGTCATACCTGAGTCCGCTTTTTATTTCCCTGGAATCAAGCCGGCTCAGTTTTCCGTATCCTTCAAACCTGGAAATGCTGAAATACAGAGACCCGTCCCTTTCATAAACGATCCCTTTTTCATTGAGGCGGTTTATGATGTCAATCATGGCGTCGATTGATTCCGTGGCCCTGGGATTGTACTCGACCGGTTCTATATTCAGTGTAGCGAGGTCCTCAAAGAATATGTCGGTGTATCTTTTTGTATATTCTTCGAGCGTGATTTTTTCTGAGTTCGCTCCCGCAATCGTCTTGTCGTCAACGTCTGTTATGTTCATCGCATGTTCGACGCGGAACCCGCGGAATTTAAAATAACGCCTGAGGAGGTCGTTGAATACGTATGTCCTGAAATTTCCTATATGGGCGTAGTTGTATACGGTCGGACCGCAGGAATAGATGGTAAGGGGAGGGTAGTCCCCGGTCCATACCGTTCTTTTTCCTCCCGGTATGATTTCCTCGACCGTTCCCGAAAGGGTGTTGTGGATTCTCAGCGCCATATTTCAATACCTGAGCGTAGGACATTAGCACCGGGTCCCGTTGTCAAACACTTTTTGGTGGGATCAGGCCCGCTGATTTTTTCCGCTGCGCTGTTTTTTCGGTGATAGTTTTTCCTTGGCGGTTTCCGGCGTAATTATCATTTCCTCAACATCTTCATACGGCCGGCCAGTATCGGCATCCTGTTCGGATTTTAAAGCCTCAAGGATTTCTGGTGGAGCATGCATCCCGGAGACAGTGCCCTGGCTGCCGAGAAACGAGATGTAGGAGTGCAGTTTTTTTATATATTCAATAAGTTCTTTGAGCTTGCTGTTTTTTCTTTCTATCTTGGCCCTTGAATCGGTTATGACCATTTTGAGAAGTTCGGAAAGTCTGGCGACCCTGGACTGAAGCGCCAGCGCGGCGTCATAGTACTCCCGGTTTACTTTCTGGAAATCAATTCTTGCAAGGATTACCTTGTCCCTTTCGCTGTCCTTCTCTATCGATTCAAGGATTTCATTGATCTCCCGGATGGAAAAGAGGTCATTGGTGGAGGTCTGGATCCACTTTTTACCTTCCTCGTCGGTGAATTCCTTCGAGCTCGGTATGCTGATTTTTTTCTGTTTTTTTATCATTTCCGCTGAAGGGGACATCCCCGGTTATAAATATCGGCAGATAGCATATTATGCCTTAATCAAGTTTGCCTGTTTCAGTGTAAATGCGATGTCCGTCGGGCATGTAACGAAAAGATTATTTGAAAACGTTATTCTCTCCAGGAAACCTGCCATCCTTTACTTCCCTGTCGTATTCGGATATCGCGTTTTTAACCGCGTCATGAAGGCTGGCGTATTTTTTAAGAAATTTCGGATTGAATTCCTCATTCATGCCCAGCATGTCGTTTATCACGAGCACCTGTCCGTCGCAGTATCTCCCCGCCCCGATGCCGATGGTTGGTATGGACAGGGCGCCGCTTATCTCGCAAGCGAGCTGTTCAGGCACCATCTCAAGTACAAGGGCGAAAACCCCCGCCTCCTCGAGAATTTTAGCGTCCTCAAAAATTTTTTTTCTCTGGTCCCCGTCCCTTCCCTGGACCGAGTATCCCCCGATTTTATGTATGGACTGGGGAGTCAGTCCGAGGTGACCGCAGACCGGGATCGATGCCCTTACCAGCGCCTCAACCACGCCCCTGAACTCCCTTCCTCCCTCGAGCTTGACCGAATTGGCACCGCTTTCCTTCATGATTCTTCCTGAATTTGTCAGCGCTTCCTCGACGGAAACCTGATAGCTCATGAAGGGAAGGTCGGCTATTATGAATTTGGAAGGCGCGCCGCGTCTAACAATTTCAGAATGATAGATCATCTGGTCGACTGTTACCGGAAGCGTGCTTGAATATCCCGCAAAAACCATGCCGACCGAATCCCCGACGAGAATGACGTCAGTTTCCGTCCCCTCAATAATCCTTGCGAAGGCGTAGTCGTAGCAGGTGATCACGGAAATCGTTTTTTTTTCGTTTTTCGCCTTTTTGAAATCATTGATGTTTTTTATCGATGGCATGTCCGCCTCCTTGACTGATTATCTCCGCGTATTTTTTTTTTGTTTTCGGATCAGCTAATTCAGGCTCGATCTCAACCAGGTGGTCGAGTATGAACCGCCTGTTTTTGACGGCCGGATGCGGCAGGATGAGATCATCCGTCTCCATGACGATATTTTCATACAGCAATATATCAAGGTCGATCAGCCTCGGTCCTTTCGGAAGGGAGGGTTTCCTGCCCATTTTTTTTTCTATGCCTTTAAGGAATCCAAGAAGATCGGCCGGGGCCAGCATGGTGCTCAGCCGAATTATCCGGTTCAGAAAACGGGGCTGATCAATATAGTCCACCGGTTCCGTGTCGGCCGTTGAGCTGCGACTGATGATGACGCACCTCCAGTCGGACTGTATCAATCTTTCCGCCTCGGACAGGTTTTGCGCCCTGTCGCCTATATTGGATCCGAGTCCGACGAATGCGATGGCCATCAGAGCCTGTTCCTGTAATCCTCACCGCTGATTTCGATTATTTTACACATCTCCTTGATCCTTGACAGGATCCTGCCCTGTGAAAGCTCCGCCAGTGCCTTATGCGGGTTGTTATTGGATGTAAAAATCGTGAATCTCTCGCTTTCATATCTCGCATCGACGAGATTGTACAGCGTTTCCTGTTCCCACGCGGAGTCCCTCTGGATTCCGAAATCATCGACCACCAGAATGTCCACCTCGGATAGCTCTTTTTCTATCTTGCTCGATTCCCCGTACGTATCGGACCCTTCAACGAAGGTGGCCTTCAGCCTGTTGAAGAATGTTCTCGAGATTTTTATAAATCGTCCTTCGGCCGCGTGCCTTATAATCAGCTCGGTAAGGATGATGGAAGAGAGAAGCGTCTTGCCGGTTCCCGGGTTGCCCCATAAGAAAAGGCCTTTTTTTACATCCGGGAAGTTGTTCACTATTTCATACGCGGCGTTTTTAGCCTCATTGGCAAGTTTGTTTTCGGCCCTGAAGTCGTTAAAGCTTTTCCATTGAAATTTTTTTTCTATGCCGGATTTTGAATAGACGGTATTTATCCTGTCGATCCTCATCCTGATGTCGCGGCAATAGCATTCTTTTATTGAGCCGTTTTCGGAATAATAATACGGTTCCTCGCCTCCGCAAAGGCACTTATCCAGGACGCATTTCGGACATGGTGTAAGGGCGGATTCGCCCATTTCGTTGAAATACGGGTTTCTTATGATCCCCGTTTTATCGCAATGTATGCAGAATGTTGATTTTACCGCTTCTTTATTTTTAGTCATTTTGTTTATGGGATCAGGTTAAGAACCATTCATGGAAGGATTTTAAATTGGGTGAAATATTTATTATTGGCTTCTCTATAAATTAGATTTTTCATTGTAAAACCGCTGAAAAAATCTAATTGATAAATTGAAAGTGCCCACAAGTGAACATCCAGATTTGATTATTAGAGGTTCCCTTGTGTCAATCATTTAAAATATAATAACTGTTAAAATTAACCGGTATAAATTTCATCTTTTTATAATGTTTTATTTCATTTTTATGGACATTGATATTATTATGTATATATAGATTTGTTTGAAAAATACATATTTATTATAATTAAAAAGTAAATAAAGGAGGAAAAAAAATCAATTTTCAATGGTTTAAAACCGATAATTATCATGACGAATCCAGATAATGATTTAAGGGGATGTACTTATGAAATCTAGAAATTTGGTATGGATAGTATGCACTTCACTGGTTGTCCTTTTTGGATTGTCCCAGATGACGGGCGCGCAGGAAAAGACCGAGCCCAAGAAAGACGACAAGGTTATAAAAGAAGGCATGATGGAGCCGGAGGATATTGGCTGGAGGGTTAGGGATTTCAAACCTTATATCCAGGCATTGAGGGACCTTGAAAAACTCAACAAGGAATATTCGGATAACCTTTTAAAGCTGGCAATAGATGAATACTCGACCGGTATCGACATACTCGAGGACATGGAAAATGATGTATTGAAGGCGATGACCGCCAACAAGAGCAAGAAATTTCTCAATGAAAGGTTTTACTGGCAGGAGATCGACAGGAAAAACCAGGAGGTCAGGCAGGTATGGATGAAGAAGCAGGAGGCCAAAATGAAGTCCGTCACATACTTGACCAAGGCCATCAATTATCTCGACCAGATACAGAATATTGAGGTCAAACAGGAGCCTAAATTCATAAATTTTCAGACGAGGCTTTTCCAGGTATATGTTTCCACGCAGTACGACCTCCAGAATTTCAAGCCGTGCATTCCCATTCTGGAAAGGTATGTCACACTCAGCGACAAGAGCAAGAAAGACATGTGGGCGTACAAGTACATGTCAAGCTGTTATGGCTACATGGAGAAGGTCCTCGCCAAGTACAGGCACGCGAACGAGGATGTGATCAACGATTTCAGGAACAAAAAGAACAGCTCCATGCTGACAGCCGTTGAGATAAAGTACGGAATCGAATCTCCGCAGTACAAACATCTCCAGGAGATAGTGGAGCTGGATGAAAAGAGAGCGGAAAGGATCAATGATTACAAGTAATCCCTGAGAAGATGATATAATGAAAAAGCCCGGCAAAACCGGGCTTTTTTTATTGTCATGGTTTCCCCGATTTTTTTCTGGCCTTCCTGTATTCCGAGTCCATTATCATATGTGCGATCCCGGGAAGGTATCGTGTTATTCTCCACAAGAGGCCGGCTTGACCCGGCAGTATATAAAATTTTTTCCGTGCAATGCCCGCCAGGAGTTTTTTGGCTACTTTTTCCGAGGGGAGCAGGCCGCCGCCCTCGGACATTATGGAAAGCTCTTCAGGCTTCGTCTTGTTTTCATTTTCAAAGCCCGGGGTATCGGTGTCGGGCGGATACAATACTGAAAATTCTATATTGTATGGTTTCAGCTCGTGCCTGAGGGATTCGGACAGTCCCACGATGGCGAATTTTGTCGGTGTATAGGTCGAATATCCCATAAGACCCATGTATCCTGAAACCGACGAGCAATTTACTATGTAACCGCCTCCTTTTTTCATGAAGTACGGCAGCAGGACAAGAATGGGCGCGAGCTGGCCGTAATAGTTAATATCCATGTTTTTTTTAAAGTCTTCCATATGCAGATTTTCAATATATTGCGGGTATGCATATCCGACGCAATTTATAAGAAAATCAGGCACCCCGTGTTTTTTTATGTATTTTTGAAGAAGCGGTTTCAGCTTGTTTATGCTGGATGTATCGCAGGATATCAAATCGACGGTCTGGGTATGTTTCAGCCTGTGATCATTGATCTCCTCCATGGCGTTTTTTAATGTTTTTTTATCCCTGGCTATGATGCACACGCTGCCGCCATTTTTTATTATTTCAATAGCGACTGCTTTTCCTATGCCCCTTGAGCCGCCGCAGACGATTGCCATTTTTCCATTGAACGTCTTTTTTAAGTTCATATCCAGACCTCGATTTTTATGAAAATTTATTTATAATCCGGGGTTTTATTATTATGATGCATTCCCTTGTGTAATCCAAACCCAATTTAAAGCGGAATGTGATAATATTTTTAATCTCACAGCAGATATGCAATTTATTTTTTTTGTCAATATAATTTGACAATTTATTGATGTTTTTTAAAATACAATTTTAACGATTCGGCATGTTGTTTAATTTTTTATGTTGCATAAATGATACATAGTATAAATTTTGTAGTCTATTTTTGTAAAAATAAAAAAACGGCAGCGAAAAAATTTTTTACCCTGATATCACAGGAGTTACGAATCATAAAAAATATTTTTGGTATGATAATTGCATAATATAACTGAAATCAGGAGCCTGGCTCTGTTTTGAACTTTTCTTATTTTATTTTGGCTTGTTTTTTTCAAGCCGTTAATTTAATCCGTATGTTTTTTAATGGTATTATACAAATTTTAACAAAGGGTTTAAAAAAATGAATTCAATTTTAATCGACAGCAAACTTGCTCACCAGAAAAATACCGTGGCTTATACCCTCAAGGCAAAAACTCTGGTTGAATCCCTGGAAAGCCGTCTTGAATCGAAACAGGATTTTCTTTATATGATGGACAGCAGGAACAGAGAACATCCTTTACCGGTGCCGGTTATAGTCGAGGAGGCCAGGGCGGTCGCCCAGTTCCTCATGGCAAGAGGACTCGTGAAGGACGACAAGGTCGTGGTCATGCTTCCGACAAGCGCTGATTTTGTTTATATTTACTTCGGGATACTCATGGCAGGCGGTATTCCAGTACCGGTAAGCCAGCCAGCGGGAACGAATAATCTTGAAAAATATATTGATAATCTAAAACATATTATCGCGAACAGCGAAGCGAAATTTTTTATTACCTACACCAAGATCAAGGCCATAATTGCCGGGATGGTTGATTCATCAAGCATAAAGGGAAACTTCCTTTTTACAAGCGACATCTTCGAAAACCCGGTACCTAAAAGCAGTTACAGGGATTACCCCGAGCTTAAAAGCACCGACACCGCCCTGATACAGTATACATCCGGTACCACCGGCATGCCGAAGGGCGTGGTATTGACCCATGAAAACCTGATCCATAACATACACGGTATAGGCGTTGCCAGCGGAATGAATGATGATTACGTGGGAATAAGCTGGCTGCCTCTTTATCATGACATGGGATTGATAGGCGGTCTGTTCACATGCATGTACTGGGGCCTCAAGCTTGTCCTGATGATGCCCGAAGCCTTTCTGCTGAAGCCGCTGTGGTGGCTTGAGAACATCACCAAATACAGGGTCACGATAGCAGTGGCCCCGAATTTCGGCTACCATTACTGCGTATCCAGGATTTCAGACGAGGACATCTGCGATCTTGACCTGAGTTCATGGCGGATAGCGCTTAACGGGGCGGAACCCATCGACAGGGTCACCCTGATGCGGTTCATCGATAAATTCAGATCAAGCGGCCTCAGAGACGATATTTTCATGCCGGTATACGGGATGGCTGAAAACAGCCTCGCGGCGACATTTCCCGCGATGGAAAATCCTACTGTCGTAAGAAGGTTTCTTCGCGACGCGCTCGAAGAAGAGCACGTGGCTATTGATACGGACAGCGACGACATAAGGGTGTACGTGGATCTGGCGGCAGTGGGATACCCGCTACTGGGACAGGAAGTGAGGATCGTCGATGAACACGGCAACACCAGGAAGGAGAGGGAAGTTGGACAGATACTCGTGAAGAGCCCGAGCCTGACTAAAGGATATTACAAAAACGAAAAGGCTACGCAGGATGCCATAAGGGACGGCTGGCTGTATACGGGCGACATGGGTTTTATAATCGATGAAATGCTTTTCATCTCGGGAAGAATGAAGGAATTGATAATCAAAAGGGGCAAGAATATATATCCCTATGACGTTGAAAGGATAGCGCAGACGGTGAAGGGAGTGAGGCTCGGGTGCTGTGCGGCTTTTGCCGTGCCTAACCAGAACCAGGGTACGGAAGACCTCGTGATGGTCTGTGAAAGCCTTTATGAGGACAGGGCGGACCTCGAGGAGCTTGAGAGGAACATCAGCAGGGAAATAGTCGCGAGACTAGGCATCAGTCCTGATGCGATACTCCTGGTTCCGAAGGGGACTATTCCGAAAACATCCAGCGGGAAGATACAGAGGGTCCTTTGCAGGAGGAATTACATTGAGGGCAGGCTCATACAGAGCAGGAAATGGAATACAGTGATCCTTTTAAAGACCATCATAATGAGCTACCTTCAGCTTTTCCGTTTAAAGATAGGCAGACTGATCAATGTTTACGAAAACTGAGCGATACTGAGGGATTATTAATGGCGGATTTCAGGGAAAAGATACAGAATGAACTTTTTAAAATCATAGCCAGGCTTGCCGGCACTTCGCCGGACAAGCTCAAGCCTGAAACAAATCTCAGGGACGATCTGGGTTTCGACAGTCTTAAGAGCATGGAAGCGATATCCAGGATAACGGAACTTTATGATATAGAACCCGATCTTGACGAGATCGCGGACATCAAGATTTTGAAGGATATCATCGATTATCTCGAAAAAAAACTTTCCAGCTAGAAATCGGCCGCAAAAACGATCCCGTCGCCTTTTTACCGGCAATCAACAGGCGTAGGCGCGGTTCGATTAAAACAATTCATCGTGGGATAGAAAAATGGCTTTAATCAATGAAACCATAAAAAAACAGTCGGAACTCGTAACGCTTCTGAAAAAGGAGAACATATACACCTACAGTCTCGAGGTGGGCTCCGCCTGCGAGAACCATATAACAGTAAACGGCAAGGAATGCATCAATTTCATATCCAACAATTACCTGGGGTTCTCAACGCATCCGGCCGTGCTGGAGGCCGTATCCACCGCGCTCCAGAAATACGGTCTCGGGATCGGCGGCTCTCCACTGGCCTGCGGAACGACCGAGATCCACTACAGGCTGATGAACAGGATAGCCTCCGTCTACGGACAGGAGTCGTGCGTACTGTACGCAAGCGGATACCAGGCAATGCTCGGCTCGGTCCAGACGGCCCTGGGCAAGGGCGACGTTGCCGTTCTCGACGCGCTCGTCCACAGGAGCATTCTTGACGGGGTGATTCTTTCCGGATGCGACACGAGGATGTGGCTCCATAACGACATCGAGGACCTGGGATCCCTTCTTGACAGGCTCAAGAAAAAATACCGCAGGATGCTCATCATGGTCGATTCGGTTTACAGCATGGACGGCGACTGGGCCAATCTCCCCGAGCTTTACAGGCTGAAAAAGGAGCACGGAGCGCTGATTATGATCGACGAGGCGCACAGCCTCGGAGTCCTGGGCAAGACGGGACGCGGGCTCCCGGAGCATTTCGATATGCCGAATGCCCCGGACATCATTTCCGGTACGTTTTCAAAATTCGCCGGCGCGATAGGAGGATTCGTGGCCGGACCGTATGAATTCATCGATTACATGAAGCATACTGCGTCGCCTTATGTTTTTTCGGCATCGCTCTCTCCACTTATCTGCGCGGGGGTTCTCAAATCTTTCGACCTTCTCGATGAGGAACCTGAATGGCGTCAGAGGCTTTGGGAGAACATCAAGTTTTTTCTTTCCGGCCTCGCCGGCCTTGGATTCGATACGGGGCCTTCGAAAACCGCGGTTGTTCCGCTGATAATAAGGGACACGATCAAGACGATGCTCTTTAACAGGAAGATATTTGAAATGGGGGTCTATGCCTCACCGATAGTCCACCCGGCGGTGCCGCCGGCAGAATCCAGGATAAGACTGGGGGTCATGGCCACACACACGCGGGAGGATCTTGAAAAAACCCTTGACGTTTTTGCGAAGGTGGGAAAGGATCTCGGCATCATTTAGCCGTTTTACTTGAATTCCCCCGTCATTTCGGGGTAGATGTCGAGATGTTAAAGCCCCTCATTGTTTTGATCATAATCGTATTTTCCCTGCCATGCGCGGCGGAACCCTTCAGCCCCTGCGGAAGCGACAAGAGCTATCCGGACAGGGGGGTCGGTTTTTACATTGATAAAACCGCTTCCATTAAAATAGAAGAAGCCCGCAAACAGGTTTATCTACCCCTTAAGTGCGGATTTCTGAAATTCGGCCATACTCCGCATGTGGTCTGGATTAGGATGGAGATCCTTAAAAACTGCCCCGATGGGGTCCTTCTTGAGGTTCCAAAACCCATAATTGAAAGCGTCAGTCTCTACAGGATCGATAAGGGAAGGCTTGCATATGAAAGGAACGATGTAGGCGATGCCCACCCTTTTTCAAACAGGGAGGTTGATCACAGGAGGATAATATTCAACCTGGCTGACGGGCCTTACGTCATGGAATATTTCCTGAGAATAGAAGCCGAAACCTATATCAATTTTCCATTGATTTTCTGGTCAAAAAAAGCCTTCGAACACGACGAGATTATCCAGCTTGCCCTGATCTGGATATATGTCGGGCTCATGTCGATACTGGCCCTGTACAATATCCTCAGTTATATAACAATAAGGGACAGGGAACATCTGTTCATATTTTTCCTTACTGCCGGTTATGCCCTTCAGATGATCGCATGGCAGGGCATAGGGCTGCAGCTGATATGGCCGGAGACTACCGGGTGGACCCACATCCTTCATACGACAATGGCTTCCTACCTTGGAATCATTCTGCTCTACCTTTCAAAATATTATCTCGACATCAGGAAGTTTTTTTCGCCTTTATCCGTTCTTTTTAATTTCACTGCTGCAGTCGTGGTCTTGAACGTGGCCGCGGTGTTCTTTTTTTCCTCAACCCTGCTCTATGATTTCATGCATGTCGTGACATTTACAACAGCCGTAGTGATCACGGTTTATTCGCTTATAAAAGCGCTTAATGGGGCAAGGCACTTGTGGTATTTCCTTACTTCAATATTCGTGTTTCTTGCCGGATACAGCATTTATCTTTCCTATGTCTGGGGTATGATAAACGTGCCGCTTATCGAGCAGACCCTGATACCCCTTATGTCGATTATACAGGTTGTTCTGCTGTCTTACGGCCTCACGAGCAAGCTCGGAGTCATGATAAGGGACATCGAAAGGTTTTCAAGAAAGCAGAAACTGTCCCGTTCTGATGCCTTGGCGTCGCCCGCCGAGGAAAAGATAAAGAAGGCCATTGAATACATCAACTCGAACTACAGGTCTGAGATTTCCCGCGAAGGTCTTGCGGCTGAATGCGATATGAATACGGATTATTTCAGCAGGCTTTTTAAAATCTACACCGGAAAAAAGATCAGCGATTACATAAACGAGCTCAGGGTCATTGAGGCCGCGGGAATGCTTCGCGAATCCGGGGAGAACATACTTAACATTGCCTACAATGTGGGTTTCGAAAACCTGAGGACTTTCAACAGGGCCTTTCTCAAGGTTATGAACGTAACCCCTTCCGATTACAGGACCGCAAAAAGCGCCGATAGTATATGACGCAATTTTTCAATTGCCCATAATTCTGTTTTTTAATCTCGATCAACTTGATGTATTTATTAGATTTTCACACGGGTTTTATATTGGAAAATTTAATTGATAAAAGTGAACATAATGTATTTTTGTTCATATTGCTTAATATTTCAAACCGGTTTTTTTAATCAAAATCCAATTTTAGTTAAAATTCGCCCTGATCTTCGTGAAACAACTACCTTAATAAAGACAATTTCGTAGTATATATGAATTTGTCGAGACAAGACCGTCCGGACGTTTTATTATCAGTCATTCAATTTGCAGTATTGGGGAGGTATTGGGGATGAAGAGATTTATGGGAATTATTTGCATGCTCTTGATTGTATTAATTTTTACCCTGCCTCTTGTGGCGGGTGGGGACAGCACTCCCTGCAGGACCAAATATCCAATCGTACTCATCCATGGATTTTTATTCAAATCTGATAATCTGCTGGGCATAGATTACTGGTGGGGGATTCCAGGCGCGCTCAGCAGCGAGGGGGCGCAGGTATATCAGACAACTTCGAACAGCACTTTCAACCACGCACTGAAAAGGGCCGAATCCGACAGGGCGGAGCTTCTTTACCTGTTCGCCGCCTGTCCGGAATGGGGTAAATATGAAAAAATAAACATTATCGCGCATTCACAGGGCGCCCAGGACAGCAGGATCCTCATACACGACGGCATTAAAGGCATCATTGGTGGAAAGGCCATACAGATCAAGATCGCTTCACTTACCACCATAAGCGGCGTCAACAACGGGAGTCCGGTGGCAGACGCCATTTTCAAGCTTTTACCTGAAGGATCTTTCCAGAGACTGCTGGTTTCAGAGGCAATCAACGCCTTCTGCTGGCTGTTCTATTTCGATGATAAAAACGCCGACAGCCTTTCTGCATGCAGATCCATGAGCGTCGATTACGTTGTAAACGTGCTCAACAAGAATTATCCCGCCGGCAATCCGGCCGTCAGCCCGTCTGGATATACGTCCACTCCAGTCAACGGCCCGGTTTATATACAGAGTTATGCGGGCAGGATAAGGAACGCGCTTCTGGCTCCGCTTGATGTCATGATTGCGGTTCCCCTCTGGCTTTTCGTAAAGTCAGTCCCCGAGAGCCTTATGGGAGGGGAGAATGACTGTCTCGTCGGCGTAAATGCCGCAAAATGGGGCAGGTACAGGGAAACGCTTGAAGGCCCGGCATGGGGCGGGGGGGTCACGCACTTCAACGAGATAGGGCATTTTTTCGGCATAACACCGTGGTTCAACGCGCCCCAGTTTTACGTAAAGGTGGTGCGGGAACTTAAGACCATGGGCTTTTAATTCATAACTTTAGAGATATATAGAGGGGGAAATATACAGAAAACAATGCCCTGCCGTAAATAAACGGCAGGGCTATTTTTTTAAAACCGGTCTTTTATAATTTTTTTGAAACTGGAACCCGCGATTGGTTTTTCATTCCGGCCTGAAACTGTTTTTAACCCATGTATATTTAAAAAGGGTGATTTCTTCAGAACTGTTGCTATGCCCCGGATCGACAATAAGTTTTACCGTGTTTTCTTTCGGCGATAATTTATAAACCACCGGATAGGTGTCGCCGCAGAATTGCCTGTTCATTTTTTTCAGGTATTCCTTTTTTATCCTGTCCTGCGGGACCTCCCCGATCATGTTTTTGGAGATGTCTTTCCATGTTTTTCCGTTAAGTTCATAGAAGGCGAGGTTTGTCGAGCACAGCCTGCCGCATTCAGACGGTCCGCAATTGGTGTTAAAGACGGCTATAATGTCCCCGCCGCCGGTTTTTTTGAAAACCTTGATTTCCGCGTAGCTTTCAAGAAATCCTGCATCATCGGTCAGAAAATTTTCCAGCCTTAGATAACCGTTTTCCGTATCTTTTATTCTGACGGCTTTCATCCTGCTTTCCTGGACGGACGTGAATTCGTGCGGCTTTTTATATATCGATTTGAAAAAGTCCCGGGGCATCAGCAGGTAATAATCCATTACGTCTTTCTGCTTTTTGTCAAAGAGGGCGGTATCGGGTTTGTAGGATGATTCCTGGGCAAAAAGAGCTATACCGGTCTGATCGGCCGGGTAATAACCGACCGAGAACAGTAAGGAAAAAAATAATGCCGCTGCGATGCAGGATGATTTTTTCATATCGACCCCCGGGTATTTTGTTTCGGGATATTATACCGGTGTAGACGGAAAAATCAATGAAATTTAAATACGGCGATGATCAGCTTTCAATGTCTATGGAGGCCCCGGACATGGCGTTTACGGGACACGCAACCTTGCATAGCCCGCAGGCCACGCATTTTTCCGGATAGAAATTGACTTCCATCGTGCTCCTGTCGATGAAAAGCGCGTCAACCCTGCAGACCGAAGTGCAGGCCCCGCAGTGGACGCACCTGTCGTCGTCCCTGTATATCCTGTCCGCAAGCACCTCGATGGTCACGCCCTCGTTCTTCAGGTATATTATGCTTTTTTCGATATCATCATCCGAGCCCCTCAGCTCAAGGATTATTCTTCCCTCCAGCTTGGGGAATATTTTGGCCTCGAGCACATTGAATATTACATCAAAATCCTTCGCCAGCCTGAATATTATCGGTTTATACATGATGTTCTTGTTGAAGATAAGAAGGATGTTTTTCGATTTCATTCACGGGCTCCTTTTTTTAAATCAATCAGTTCAACGTTCCCCTGAACGGCCATCCTGTCCCTGCATATGACGATTGCGCCGTCCGCGCCGTTTTTCATCGCGAAGGCAACCGCTTCCTCTGCCATCTCCTCGGATTTTACAAGGTTGCACGCCGCGGTGGCAAGGGCGTCGGCGAAGGCCGCGTCTTCCGCGATTATCACGGCCGCATCAGCCCTTCCGAAGCTGAAGGAGTGGCCGAGTTTTCCTGAAGAAGTGCAGATCCCGCAGGGGGTTTTGTCCGGAGTGATTTTAATTCCGATCATATCCTTGAATGAGAACTCGCCGCTGTAGACGCAGACGACCGCGGGATCGGCAAGCCTCATCCATATGTCCCCGCCGTTTTCTATAATCATCTCCGGGGTTTCATCAAGCAGCGATTCGCCCAGCGCCCTTGCGATAGCTCCCGCGACCGAGGCCATCGGTCCGACTCCCGCTCTCTCGGAGGCTTCATACATCATGCCGACGACCACGGGATATTCAGCGGTCCTTTCGACCGGGTCGAACGATGTCAGAAATGAAGGCTGGATTTTGATATGCCTCCTGATGGATTTCCTCAATTCACAGAGTATCGCCGCCGCCCTTTCGGCCACTTCGCATCCGGACCTGATATACAGGTCGCTTGTTTCGATTTTCACCCTGAAGGTTTTCCACCTCGCGGTATCCTCGAAATCCCGGTAAAGTCTTTCCCTGTATCTGGCGTTCATTTTTTTAACGGTACAGTCGGGAACTGAATCTGCGGTTCTCCTATTGTGAAGCCGTTTACTATCCAGTCCTTTATCGCCGCGGCGATTTTTTTTGCCATCGGATAACTGGACAGCGGAGCGGTCTGAACCGTCCTTCCCATTAATTCAAATTTTCCGGATTTAAGCTCTGCGTAGCTGACTTCGCCGAGCCTCCTGGGTTCCCCGTTCGGATAGTCGCTGCCGTAATCTATGACCTGGCAGAAGATGTCCCTGTCGGACTGACCGGTAAAATACGCCATTTCCTCGTTGATTATCGGTACCGGTATGCCGAGTCCGACCATGAGCGAACAGCCGTATCCGGCGATTGAAGCGCCCCTGATGTATTCATGGCTCATCTCCTTCAGGTTGCCGGTGACGGCGATCGTGCCGGAGCCCTCCCTGGGTATCCCGTTATCGCCCCTCGTTGAATCTGGCGAATGCTGTGTTCCCTGCCAGGAAACCGCGCCGACGGCTCCGCCGAGAAAGATCTTGGTCCCGACGCCGATGGTCCAGTAATACGGGTCGTTGAGGAGCGGGCTTAGCATTCCGGCCGAGGAATATGTGGCATTTCCCATTTCGGGCCTCAATATGCCCATGTAGGTGTATATGGTTTTCTGCGACATGTTCACGGCGCAGTTATAGTTCTGGTATGAATTCCTGGGATTGTATAAAAAGGCGTCCCTGAGGTCCTTCATGGTTATTGTCTTATCGAATTCCTTCAGGGGATAGCAATCGGTTCCGTATGAAGTCGCGTATAGCTTTACCTCCCTGCCGGATATCAGGTCTTCAATCACGTGTCCTCCCCCGTATGTGAATTTTCCCGGATGGACCATGTTGAGGGGATCGTTTTCCCTTACCTGGGTGGCTCCGATATAGCAATCCACTGCGGCGATGCCCGCATAGGCCTCGACGTCATTAAGCCATACCCTTGATGCCTTCATTTTGGGCCTTGTATGACCGAAATTGATAAAGGCGCCGGATGAGCACATTATTCCGAAGGTGCCTGTCGTGACTACGTCCACCTTTTTAAAAGCGTTTTTGACGCCCTCGTCCGATACAATTTTAGGCATTTCGTCCGCTGTAACGACAACGGCCCTGCCGTCTTTTATTTTCCTGTTTATTTCATCGTAGCTTTTTTTTATTTCGAAATCGGACATGTTTAACCACCCCGGCTTTAAATCAGAAGACAGGTATAATCCCATCACGGATATATTCAAACATTTTTTTAATAAAGCGAGCATGTAAAAATCTTATTTTATAAGGAGTAAATAATAATCCTCACGCGCCGTTTTATACCGGATAAAAGGCCCGAAATGGACGCCGTCAGTGTATATTGATCTCAGCCTGATATAACCCCCGCCGGGTCTTGCGGGATAATTTTTGTTTTGTTCATCTTGAAAAGCTTTAAAGACTGATGATTGAGCCGATGATTCGCATGCATTATTTATTTATTGACTAATCGCGCGGTTTTTATATAAGGGGAACCTGAATAATTATTTTATTAAAAAAGCCGGTTTGCCGGCATAACCGCCGCGGAGTCAGGCAGCCGGTGTTTTAAAACTGTTTTACCCCGGATAATTCGTGAAATCTCCAGGAAAAAAGAAAATATGACGGCTCACCGTATTGATTTTTGGTTACCTGTTTTCTGTCTTTATCATGAATAATCCTGAAACGGTTTTTTTTCACCGGGGAGCGCATGGTTCAATGGCATCTATAGATTTATGAGATCCGGATCAGGTCAAGGTTGATTTGAATGTGATGTCTGAAAATATAAAAATTAAAAAAAAGATTCATCTGACGGTGCGCCTGGCAGCTGTCGCTGCCGCGTTGTTTGCCGCGGCTGACTGCTATGCTTACGGACTTGGAGCCTATTTCAATTTCGGAGAAGCATCCTACAAATCAAAAGGCGGTTCTGAAATCGCCGGAATGCAGCTTAACGTTACATCCGTTACGATTTTAGGCGGCGGTCTTATGTTTGATTCATGCCTTTTCAAGGACAGACTGATAAATTACAGGCTTGGAATAAACTTCGGTTCGTACGCCGGGGTATTCAGCTACGGTTTTTTCAACACCCTTGGATTCGGGTTAATCAGATCCGAAAGCATCAGGCTCTGGGCGGGCCCGCAGATAGGATTGAGGATGATACAGGACACACAATCCACCCAGGCATATTATAATGTGCCAGCGCAATCAGTCAATTATATCGATGGTGTTTTTGACGCCGGACTCGCTTTCGGTACCAATGTCAGGCTGTCGAAGAATATCGCTTTCATTCTTGAGGGCGGATTCAGGTACGGATTCCATTTCGGTGTTAAAAACGTCAAAAACGATTCACGGCTCAACGGATACGAGGGATATATCAACATCGGACTGGCCATACCTATAAATGACGGGTATGCCGGGGTTGCCTCGTCCGATGACGATCTCCCGGTCGAAATGGAAAAAAAGTCGGAAGAAAAGGTAATCGACCAGGGCACTTACGAACCAAAGGACAGGGAATCCGAAAAGGATGAATAGAAATGAAGATTGATTTCAGAAAATAATCCGGTGAAAGAACTGAATGGGAGTTTCCTGTTTTTTCCGGGCACAGGCAACTGTATATATTAAAAAAAATTTATGGAGAGAGTCATGAAAAAATTATCCGTGGTTTTGATCAGCATCATGTTTTTTTCCATGGTGAACGCACAGGAAAAACCCAATCCTGCGGAATCGCTCACGCCATCCTCGGCTATTTTATACATGAAGACTTCAAGGGTGAAGAAGCTGTTGAGGTCGGTCAACTACCTGATAGATAATCTCCTGAGCAAGGAGCAGAGGGACGGCTTCAACAAGGAAAGAAACGAATTCAAAACGAAGACCGGAATTGACTTCCTGGGACCGGAGTCCCTGAAACAGGCGGGGATTGACCTCGACGGCACGATCAATCTTGCATACTTCAAAAAGGGCAGCGCCGGGCAGGAGAACGTTATTGTATATATTCCGGTTCTCGACGTTAAAAGGTTTCCGCTCAAGTTCGTGGAGATCATTAAAAATTTCAACAAGGACAGGAATGAACTGGACGTGTATCCAGTGATAACTGATTACAAGGGATACAGTCTCTACCAGATACAGAAGGATGTCTTCTGCGTTTCGCTCGACGGATATTTTCTCATAGCCTCCAATGCGGATCTCGTAAAGGGAGTGGTTGACATTAAGATTTCCGGGAAGGGCGATATAACCTCCGACAAGTATTACCTGGAATATGTTAAAAACGCGAGGCGGGATTATGATTTGAATTTTTTCGCCAAGAGGGATTTCCTGAAGGAGATGACCTCGCAGGGAAGGAAGGAGGGAAACCAGGATGTCCCGGTCGGGCCCAGCTCTTCGAATCCGTCCGTCAGATACGTTTCGCACGAAGGTACAACCCTGGCGCAGAATGAAAAAGGCGCTGAACAGCCAAAAAAGGAATACGCGTTTGAAGAAATAGATTATGCCACTCTCGGCGCGGAGGTTGAATCAGGCAGGCTCAGGGGGAGCCTTGGAGTCAGCCTGAATAAAAGCAACCAGTCGGTTAGCAATTCGATCGATGTCATAGGAACCGGCATGGACGGAAGGGCGGTTTTTTCTGAAAAGATGAAATCCTACATCTACCTGTCGCTGAATTTCAGCGCGATAGAGAACATGTGCAACGAGAAGGGGCCCGTCTGCAGCGGCTACCAGGAATTCAAACAGAAGCTTTCCCAGGAAATGGGATTAGACTTTTCAAAGGATTTTGTTCCGTATTACACCGGCGTTATCAATATTATTGCGGGAAAAAAAGCTGAAATCAAGGAGGGCCGTCCGCAGGCAGGATTCGCGGCCATGCTTCCGATGACAGATGCCTCAAGATCCGCAGCTGTCGTTTCAAAATGCGGGGAATTTTTAAAGAAGAAATTCAAGGAAAAATCCGGAAAGGAATCCGTCTCCGGTGTGAACATGTTCTGGTACATTGACGAAACCGGCGACAAGATGTATCTCTGTTCCGACAGGCGGGGGATATATCTGGGCAACGACAGGGCTATGATGGAGACCATGATAAAATCCGAGGACCTCCAGAAGGCCAGGACCAGGAATGCCTTCATGAAAAAATTCAATGAAAAGGTGTTTTTCCTCGCATTCGTGAAGAACGCCGGCTCCACGGTGTCCGAGCTCCAGCTCGCCCCCCCGGATTCCGGAATGGGGGGATTCATGAAAAGCATAGGTGACGTTTTTCTGATCGGAGAAAAATCAGGCAGGCTGCTGACCCTCGACATCGAGATCGAGATTAAAAAAGCCAGGTAACAGCGACAAAACGGTCAGGTACGGGCACTGGCGATGAATAAATATCTTTTCGGCCCTGTAAATTCCAGGAGACTCGGGAGATCGCTCGGCGTCGATATTGTTCCGTTTAAGACATGCCCCCTGAACTGCGTTTATTGCGAGTGCGGCGCCACGACCCGGCTTACCACTGAATTATCGGAATACGTGCCCACGGAGGAAGTCGTCGCCGAGCTCGACGATTTCCTGTACGCGGGTATTGATCTCGACGTGGTGACCTTTTCCGGCGGAGGGGAGCCGACGCTTCATTCCGGCATAGGCCGGATGATATCCTTTCTGAAGGAAAAATATCCTGAATACAGGATCGCGGTACTGACCAACGGCGTCCTTTTATGGAAGCCCGAGGTCAGGAGGTCTCTTGAAAAGGCAGATATCGTTATGCCGTCCCTGGACGCGGTCGGAGAGGACGCCTTCAGGAAGATACTCAGGCCGGCGAAGGGCATCACCCCGGGCATCGTGGTCGAAGGAATCAGGGAATTCAGGAAGGAATTCAAGGGTTCGCTAGTGATTGAAATATTCATACTCCCCGGAATAAATGATTCGGAAGAGGAGCTGGGAAGGATAAAAAAGGCGT
This sequence comes from Spirochaetota bacterium, assembly GCA_025457915.1. Lineage (GTDB taxonomy): Bacteria > Spirochaetota > UBA4802 > UBA4802 > UBA5550 > JALOTL01. Next base: position 151,377 of record JALOTL010000005.1, read on the forward strand.
GCCTTGAGATCAATCCGGAAAAAATACAGTTGAACAGCCTCGACAGGCCTGGAACCGAATCCTGGGTTGTCCGGGCGGGCGAGGACAGGATGATTTCCATCATGGAGTATCTCAGTCCGCTCAACGTCGAGATAATAGGGAAGAGCGTCGAGAAGAACCGGCATGACGGAAATGCAGTTGCGGCTGTTGATGGGATAAAAGCGACTCTGTTGAGAAGGCCGATGACGATTGAGGACCTGCAGGAATATACCGGTTATAACAGTAAAGATCTGGTGAGGATCCTTGAAGAATTGCATGATAAGAAAATCGTGAAGGTAGAAAATACACCGACCGGATCTTTCTACAGGCTGGCCTGAAACTCAGCCCAGGGGAACGAGGATTTTAGCGTAGGTTTTGTTTTCCCCGTCAGTTGTTATCATGAAATTCCTGTGAGATATGTTTATGTTTTTCAGCAAAACCACGATCATTGAAATGCCCAGGCCCATTCCTTCGGCCTCGGGATCGGGATTCTCCATGTAGAATTCGGCGATGTTGTCGTATTTCGAGGATTTTTCGATCCTATCGTTGATTTTTCTTTTTTCCTTGTCAGAGAGAGGGAGGTTGTTGATCACTTCTATAATCAGATTTTTATTATAGAGCTTGAAATAAATCCTGGTCTGCAGGTGGTGCTCTTTCGCCTTTAACCCGTATTCCAGTATCGCGTCCTCGTTGAGTATGGATCTCACCTTTGCGATGACGTCGATGATATCCTCGGGATCCTTAATTTTACCCTCTTCGATCATTATTTTTTTTGCGTTTGCCTTTGTCGCGTTTGCGATAAGTTCCTTTATGCACGATAATATCGGCGTGAATATCTCCTCCTTCTGGTGCATCTCGAGGATTTTTGCAAGAACGAATTTTATTTTTTCCTCGGTGTCCTCTATGCATGAATATGATATAATAACGATATTACTCATGTTTTTCAGGGCGGTGAGGACTTCCATCTGGAAGTTTTTGTCTGTTTCCTGTCTGATCATTCTACGGTCCGGTTAATTTTATTGTATATTATCTGTTAATTTATTGATTTTTTTCAAGTATAAAATAGTTTTTGAGCATATAAAGATGGTTTAAGCTGTTGCTGGTGAGACCCCGGCCGAAATCATCTGGAAAAAAATTTAATTGAAAATGGAGCTGAAATGCTGGATCTGATATTTCCGTCAATATGGGCCGTATTGAGTCTGACCGCATTCGGGGCGATTTTCGGCCTGATGCTATCATTTATTAAAGTCAAGCTCAATGTCGAAAAAAACCCCAAAATCGCGGAGGTTCTAGACTGTCTTCCAGGCGCCAACTGCGGTGCCTGCGGAATGCCTGGATGCTCCGCTTATGCGACCAGAATAGTCGAGGAAAAGTTCGATATAAACCTGTGCCCGGTTGGCGGCGCGGATTCCGCTAAGAAAATCGCGTCAATCATGGGGGTTGATCTCGGCGATGGAGCGGCAGTTTCCATGAAGGCCAGGGTGCACTGCCAGGGCGGCAGGAGCTTGACTAAAAACCGTTTTGAATACAACGGCCCGCTGTCATGCAGCGCGGCCTCGGGCGTCATGGGCGGGTTCAAGGTCTGCGAATACGGATGCCTCGGTTTCGGCGACTGCGTCAGGGCGTGTCCTTTCGATGCTATGTATATGGACGGGGATTCCCTACCGGTGATAAGATGGGAAAAATGCACTGGGTGCGGATTTTGCGTGAAGGCATGTCCCAGGAACATCATAAGTCTTGAAAAACAGGCTATCGAAGTGCACGTCATATGCAGAAACAGGGAAAAGGCCCCGACGATGAAGCTCGGCTGTCCGGTCGGATGCATAGCCTGCAAATTATGTGAAAAGGCCTGCAGGGAGGTTTTTATTAACGAACCTACCGTGGATACTGCGATCGAGGTCAGGGATTTTCTCGCCAGGATCGATTATGACAAATGCATAAACTGCATGAAGTGCGTGGAGGTTTGCCCGATGCCGGTGATCCACCCGATTACGAAATCAAAGGTATACCTGAAGAAGAATTCGGAAGTTCCCGCATGAAGTCGGTTTTCGAAATGAAGGGGGTCGAAAGGGCCGCGGCCCTGCTAATCGCCCTCGGTCCTTCGATAGCCGCGGATATTTTGAAGTTCCTCGATGAGGACAGTATTGAGCGTCTCACGGTGGAAATGTCGAAGATCGACAGGCTCGACCCGGCTGAAAAGGAAGACCTGATCGGCGAATTTATGATCGATCTCAGAAGGGAATCAAGAAGGATATCCGGGGGAGAAAACAAGGCAAAGGAACTTCTTACCGATGCCTTCGGCAGCGACAGGGCCGATGACATAATGAAAAAATTTTCCGCGAGGGATCTCGTAAGGGAGTTTGATTTTCTGAAGGAGGCCTCCGACGACATACTCGTTTCATTCCTCAAGGACGAAAACCCCCAGATGCTTGCCGTTACCCTGAGTTTTTTGACGCCGCAGAAATCCGCCGCGGTTTTAAAAGCGATGTCACAGGAAAACGCAAAGGACGTCGCCCTCAGGATGGCAAAAATGAAGAAGATAAATCCCGAGGCCGTTTCCAAGATGGCAGTGTCGCTCAAGGAAAAATACAGGAAATACCTGGCCAGCGTTCACGGCGTTTCGTCCGGCGGGATGGATTCCCTCATAAACATACTCCAGCACATGGAAGGCGACGCGGAAAGGGGACTCCTCTCGAACCTTGAAAAAACCATGCCGGATGTTTCGGAAAAAATCAAGGATGCCATATTTACCTTCGAGAATCTCGTCAACCTTTCCAACAGGGAGACGAGGATACTCATAGACGAAATAAACGACGACATGATTATCGCCAAGGCCCTCAAGGGTGGCGGCGACGATATAAGATTCAAGTTCATGAGGAACATGAGCCAGAACAGGGCCACTGACATCCTGAATGACATGAAAGCCATGGGCCCGGTTCATATTTCCGATGTGGAATACTGCAGGAGCAGGATCACCGCGGTGGCTAGGATGCTGCATGATAACGGCCTGATATCGATAAAAAAATCCGACGATCAAATTGTCGAATAAAATCCCCGGATAATCAGGACCTGTCATCACGGGATCTTTCACGGATCTGTGAACAAACTGACATGAGGGGACCTCTAATAATCATATAAAGATGCCCATATAAAAAGGCGGCATTGCCGCCTTTTTATTGCATACGCTTGAAGTCTATCAGTTGCCCGGGTTTTCTTCCGGGGCCTGCCTGTCCTGCTGTTTTTCTTCAGTCTGCGGGGTTTTTTTGCCCTCGATCTCGTCCAGCTTTTCCTTCGCCAGGTTCCCGAATAATGTCGATGATTTGGACAGCTCTTTCAATTTATTGAGGGCCTCGTCATATTCCTTTTTACCCTCGGAACCCTTTTTTAATGCAGTGGCGGCTTCTTCGTAGGTCTTTGCGTCCAGTATCAGGTTTTCGTCGGAATTGAATCCTCCCTTTGCCCACTTGTCGGCGATCCATTGATCCCCGATTTTGCCGGCGTATATTTTAACCCAGCCGCCTTTTTCCTCTATTATGAATGCTATCGTTCCCTTCGGGACGGTCGCTGATACCCTGCTCCCTATATTGTTCCTGTCATGAACCTTGGCGTCTTCCGTGAAAACGATCGGTTTATCGGCGAGGCTTGCTGAAAGGGTATAACCCGTTGAATCGTCGGAGAGCTTGATGTTGGACAGCTCTACCTGCATTTTCTTTTCGTTTATAAATTTTTCTTCACCCAGCAGATCGACGGACTCGGCCTTGGAGAGCACTGCAAGCCTTTCCTTTAAATTTTTGTCCTTATATACGAGGACCTGGAATTTCGCATATTTCTTGGCCAGTGATTCCTCTTTCTGCTTGTCCCCTTTTTTACAACCGGTTACGATCACTGCAGCTATTGCAAAGAGAACGATCAAATTTCTCATATTTCCTCCGGGTTAAATAAAATAATTTCCGCGATCTGTCTTTTCATCACGGTTATCTGGCCTGTTAAACGGAGTGAGTGTGTGAACATCCGTTTATACCGCGGCACTTAAAATGAATAAAGTATTTGGATATCAGGATTTTGGGAAATGTCAAGAAATAATTACAGGTTGAAAATGAGGAAATTCTTACCTGCTGTATATAAGTATGGAGCCGTCCTTTTCGATTTTTTTGTACAGCTTTTTAATACTGGGAGTATAATTGCCTTCCCTGCCGTAAAGCGTCATAATTGCGTTTACGTAATCGATCGTCGCCTTGATGGGGGGTATTGAATTATTTTTACTCACCCTTCCGAGGCCCGCATGATATGCGGCGAGGGCCAGGGGGATATCGTCCTTGAAATATTTCATTAAGGTTTTAAAATGCCTTGTTCCCGCTTTTAAGTTTTCAATTGGATCAAGGGGATCCCTGACGCCGTATATTTTTGCAGTATCCTGCATCAGCTGCATCAGCCCCATGGCTCCCGATGTCGATACGGCATCCGGGTTGAAATCGGATTCTATCTTTATTATGCACTTCACGAGAAACGGATCAAGACCGACTTCTGTTGAAATCCTGTCGATCATTTCATCGTAAACGGTTTTTTGTATCGATACCGGTTTCCGTGGTTTCACTTCTTCATTCTTATTGTAATATTCCACGGAACCGTCCCCTGAAATTTTTTTATATATCCTGGCGTCGGATATGACCGGTTCAATAAGAAAGAATGCCGGTATCAGCAGGGCGGCAAACCATGAAGAATTGAATCTATTTGTTCCGGTAAACAGCATGAATTAATATATCCCGGGTTTTTGTTTGAAAACCCTGTGATTTTGTTAAGTTGCAATTTTATTAAATACATGAAAATCATGTAAACATTTATATGGAATATCTAACAATATAATTTAATCCAGACGAGGGGGATAGCCAAATGAAGCAGGAATTTGAAAAGAATGTCCAGCAAATGATAGAATATATAAAGACGATCCAAGATTAATATTGACAATCCGCCATCCATTAATAAATTAACCAATTAATTAAAAACTTTTTGCAGGAGTTTTACCCATGCAAGGTGCCGGCATAAGGCTCTTACTAATCCTTATTTTGACGATATCCATAAACAGCGCTGTTTTTTCACAGGATGCCGTAAAAAAAACTGCGGATAAAAAAACCGGGTCTGATAAAAAAGGCGATGCCGGCGAAAAAACAAACGGAAACACGAAACTTGCCGACCAGCTGAAAAAGGACAAAAAGCTCAGGCTTACCGTCAAAAAGGTCATTGAATACCTGATCAGCAACAACCATGATATAAAATCCGCTCTCATAGCATACAAGGGGACCTCGATCGGTCTGCTGAATTTCAACAGTAAATTCGACCCATACCTGACTTCCAGTTACATGCACGGAAAGGCGCAGATCCCGAACAAATCTCAGCAGCTTTTTGCCGGGAAGAGCACTGATTACGACAATTACTGGGTGGGTTTAAGCAAGAGCTTCAATACCGGCACCAGGATAGATGCCGGTCTTATAAATGGACAATACCAGGACGTCAACGGGTCCCTGCTCGCCTCCAGCGGGTTTCAGACAGGGGTTTCCGTCCAGCTGAGCCAGGAACTGCTGAAGAACTGCTTCGGCATTTCGGACAGGCTCACGGAGAGCATGATCGCAAACAGCGCCAGGCTGAACCGCGGCCTGATCAGAATGAAGCTTTCCGGGCTGATGGTGGAGGCCCTGATAGGGTACTGGAACGTCGCGATAGCGGAGGAGGGACTCAAGACCAGCGAGGTGAACCTTAAAAGCACGACGGAAATCAGGAACCTCGTTATCAACAAGGCCGGCATAGGACTCTCGGAAAGGGAGGAAATCCTTGACTGGAACGTCAGGGTCCTTCAGAGCAGCAACTTCAATGAAAAGATGAAAAAGCTCCTTTTCGACACCAGGCTGGCGGTCCTGCGGGTCCTTAACTTCGACTCTGATTTTGAAATAGAGGTCGGGGCCACGTTCACGTCCAATCCGCCGGACGTGAACGTCGAAGAGGCCATGAAGGACGCCTTCATCAAGAGGGAGGACTGGAACAACCAGAACATAGCCCTGAAAAACGCAGAGATGGAATACCGGGCTGCCTACAACAACCTTCTTCCTTCCCTGAGGTTCAAGGTCGGAGTGGGGAACAAGGATTATTCGTCACGTTCGTTTACGGGATCGGTCAACACGTTAAATCCTGAATATAACATAGGGCTGGACCTCGTTTATCCCATAGGAGACAGGGCCGCAGACGCCAGGCTCAGGCAGGCAAGGCTCGGCATCCAGAACGAGAGCGTCAACAAGAGCAGGCTTGAAAAAGCCATAAGGGACGAGATAGTATCCATAGTAAAGCAGTGCGAAGTCGACTACAAGATTTACCAGCAGACCAGGAAGGTGAGGGAAAACGCCCAGAACTACTACACCCATGTCCTGGCCAAGTTCAGGATGGGGAAGTACAACGCGCTCCAGCTGAAGCTGGCGCTTGACGGCTACATAAATTCAAGGCAGGCGGAACTGCAGTCGCAGGTTGATTACAACATCAGCCTGATAAGAAGGGACCTGGCGCGGAACGTTATTTTTGAGAAGCTTGACGTGGATATCAATCAGATTCTAAAGCGGCTGGAAGATTCTAAATAAACCGGCTTATAAACCCTTTAATACTTATATTTCCTTTTCTGATAATTAAAACCCGGGTGCGTGTATATTGTCACCGCCATTCAATGTATAGGGCCCGACCGCTATTCCTGCGCCGGTATATACGATGTCATAAACCTGGTTTCCGGCGTTGTATGTGATTGAAAGATCTGCTGCAGGTATGACTGCGGTATAACCCACGCCGTTATAAACTACCTTGATGAAAAAATTCGTGTCAATAGTTACGCGTCTGAAAATAATCGCTGAAAAATTGTTGGCCCCGCCGGAAGTTCTATTGTTTACCGCGGCCGCCTGGTACTGGTCCATTCCGGCAAAGCCGACGAAGTAGGCCGTATTGCAGATTATGGCAGGGCCGCATGTTTGGCCTCCGCCAACACCACCGAAGGCATACCCCTTGTTCACATTTATCGCCAGGGCGGAAAATAACTGGTGTTCGGGAAGGAGCTGCTCGACAGGATCGGTAATCGATGTATCGGGATACGCTCCCGGGTTCTTATATCCCCAGACCAGGTTCTGCTTTTTTTCCTTTTCGCAGGAGGCCAGGAAAGCGGCCGATATTAATATTATGAATATAGTTTTCTTCATCTGATGCTCCATCATTGCCTGCCGGATGTCGGTATGGTACTGCAAAAACCCGGCATACCCTGGATAATTGATTTTGGATAATAATCTGGCATTGTTTTTAATGTCAATCATCAATTTTCCAGGGATTGAAATAGCTTATCGATAAAACCAGGATTAAACCCGGACCGGGCGGCAGCTTTTTACTTGACTTATATGATTTATCAGTTAATGTTCTTTATTGGCAAAGAATGCAATGTAACGGGTGTTTTATTTTGAAAAAAATCGTATTTTGTTTTGCCTGCCTGATGATAGTTCCGGCTGTCGTCTATTCCGAGTCGTTTAATCTGCATTTTGACGGGATCGGCGGGTACATGGGCACGGGAAAGGCCGGCGGCAAACTCGGATACGGAGCAAATGTCGGCATAGACACGCCCCTGAATGCCAGCCTTATTTTCAACTACACGTATTCAAAATCGATAACGGACCGGAAAAGCCTTCTCGAAAGGGAATTCAGGCTGGTAAAATACAACGGGGGACTCGAGTATACTCTCCCGGGATCTGTTCTCCCGTCTCTTTCCAGGTACGGGATATTCCTCAGGGCCGCATTCCTGGCCGGAAAGTCCGTCACTGTCGGGGCATACAAGAATAAAAAATTGTCATTTGTACCCGGTGATGGTGGACTTCCTTTCCTTCCGATGGCCTTGCTTGCGTACGGGGAAAGGTCCTCCGGATTCGATGTGGCGTTCAAGACCGGTGTGCTTTTCAGCGTCACCCAGCACCTGTCTTTTTTCCTGGATCTCGGATACGGTTCGGCGACTTATGCCGGTAATATAAGGGGGTTTATCGTGATGGGAGGATTGAGGCTCTATATGCTGAAAAGCAGGGGGATTACTGACCTTTAACCGGAACGAGTGTCTTGCTGCCCATGTTGTCCGCGATTTTTTTCCCGATCAGAGACAGGTTTGAGGCCGTGATGTTCGACTGCATCCAGATCAATTCCCTGGTTTTCAGGTTGATGCACCTTACCCACGCGTTATTTTTTGCCTTATTCAATCCCACTATAAGGACAAGATCGGCGTTATAGAAACGCGCGATTCTTTCCATGACGTCCATTTTTGTCTTAAAATAATGTATTTCGAAATTGTCATAAAGCCTGTTGACATACATCAATGGCGTATCGCCCTTGATCCCCTCCTGCGATTCCGCAAGGACCCTCGATGATTTTTTATCCGGGATGAAATCATAAGAATTATCTTTCGAACTTATGTACAGACATCTTTCAATGAGCTGCCGGTCTATGCCGCTTAAAAGTGAATTGGCGTTGGTGGATGCGATTTCATATCCCGCGTTCATCAGGGATATATAGATGTAATTGAGTTCATCACCGGAGAGATTGCTCATGACCGCTATCCTGCTGTTCTTCGGGATGAAGGCTGATTTATAAAACATATCCTCGCTCATGAACAGTGCCAGTATCTGCGTTATCCTGTCCACGAGTTTGAAAATTTCAACTTCCAGTTTCCCGGTGTTTGAAAAGGTGAATATCTTTTTGCTGTCGGCCATGTAGAAATTTATGTCAATTTTGATGTTTTTATCCGGAAGCGGGGAAAAGCTGCCCCAGACGAAAAAGTCTGACCCGATTTTATCGCACAGGTCCGGCAGTTCCTGGAATTTGTAGCTTCTTTCAAGCTTGAGGTTCTTTTTTTTAAGGAGGCTTTCGACTTTTTTATTTTTTATGATTTTGATTCCGAAAGTGTTCTTGATGGAATTGGCGAAAGAATTCGGGAACATGGTTTCGAGGTAATCATAGTTGAGGTCTTTCGATGCGTTGGTGAAATGACCGAACGCTATTTTTTGCGACGCCTCCGCGGAATATGCCGCCAGCGTGATGAGCAGTATCAAAACAATTTTTAATGCCGTACGTTTTTTCATTTTCCACCGGTCATGCTTGAAATAAAGTATTCCGTAACGGTCTCGATATTGTCGCCCGGACCGGTAGGATGATTGTCGACCCAGATCAGTTCATTGGACCTCAGGTCTATCGCTCTCGCCCAGCTCGTGTTTTCCCAGTCGCTGAAGGTCATGAGCACCAGGTACTGGACATCGAATTTATTTCTCATTTCGCCGAGTTTTTCCGCTTTCTGGATTTCGGTTTTGTAAATAAGCATTTTAAACAGGTTGTTGACTGTTCTTTTTGAAACCGGAAGGTTGCTGGATTCGAGCCTGAGAAATTTGTTTTTTTCCCTGTCCGTATCCAGCTTCGCGAATATTCCCTCCGCGTCCTGCACCCTGAAGCCGGATGACTTCAGTTTCTGTAGAACGCTGTTTTTCATGGTGCTGTCCGCATCGATCAGCACCGCTATCCTGGAATTGTTCTGCACCGGCCTTTTGGAGAATTTTATCGATTGCCCGGCGGAGCAGGAGGCGAAAAGAGTAACTGCCAGAAGCGCCGTCAGGAAGGCCGGGGTTAACTGATGTCTTTTTTTGATCATTGGCACCTGGCTCTAAAGCCCCTAAAAAATTTTTACTTCCAGCTATCAAATAGTTGAAGTGTTTCAACTATCCGTTTTTAATTAAACGGCATCGACAATAAAAAGGGATGCATGATATGCATCCCTAATATAATCAGCGTTTTATTAATCTGTCAATTAAAAATTCAGTGTCTACTTTTTGCCCTTTTCCGGCTTATCCTGTTCTTTCTTTTCTTTTTCAGCGCTTTTTTCTTTTAAATGGTTTTTCAGGCCCTCGCGGTTTATTTTGTACTGGGCCATCATGTCCATGATGAATTCATTGGATCTCTCTTCGATTTTCTGCATGAAAATCTGCTGCTTGATCCTGTTGATTATGTTTTCGTCAATCGGAACATTGTTAAAGAGTTTTTTGTTGGAATTATAGAACTGCTCCGCTTCCTGGTCTGTGACTTTGATTTCGTTTTTCAGTCTTTCCATGATGTAGAAGGTGGATACCGCCTGGAGCTTGGAGAGCTCGACTATCGTATTGAGATCGTCCTTGTTGATGTTTTTATCATCCATGGCCTTTTTATAGAGTATCTTTCTGCTTATTATAAAATCCAGAAACCTTGCCTTGTTTATGGTCGGATGATTCATCATGGTCGGATCGCCTGAGAGTTTGTCCAGGTCCTTTTTTTCCAGGTTCAGGAAAAGCTTGTTCTGCAGGTAATAATAATTGTAGAAATCATCCAGGCTGATGACGTCGTCATCTATTTTTGCGGCCCAGTTGTCCTTTTTGCAGGAAAACAGAATTGATGAAGAAATCAAAACCGCCACCAGCAGTATAAATATTTTTTTTGTGCTCATTTTAAATATCCTTAATAAATAGAATTGGTTGGTTTGCTTGACATGCACTAAAATGAGATTAAATGAATAGTTGCAACCATTTTTTTATCTCCAGGAGCTTTTTTTCTCCCTCCCTGGCGAGCGGTTTGAATATAAGCGTCGATTTATCCGACGTGTCGAGTGAAATTCTTTTATCTGTCTGGATGTTTTTTATCAGCTTCTGCATGTTTATCCTGGTTTCCCCGGACATTTTTATGCGTATGGCCCTTGAGTCTTCCAGTATCTCTTCAATCAGGAGGGAGGAGGCGATGGTCCTGATCCTCTCCAGCTCAACCAGCACGCTTACCTCGTCAGGATAATTGCCGAACCTGTCCTTCATTTCCTTTTCGAGGTCATCGATTTCGGAAATCGTTTCGCAGGATTCGAATCTTTTGTAGAATTCTATCTTCTGTCTTTCATCGCTGATGTATCCGTCCGGGATGTAAAAATTCGATTTAAGGAACACCGGGGTCCTGTAAATCATCGCCGGCCTCTCGCCCTTCAGGTTTTTTACAGCGTCCTCGAGCATCTGAACGTAAAGCTCGAAGCCGACTTCCATAATATCCCCGGACTGCTCCCTGCCGAGTATGTTTCCCGCCCCCCTTATCTCGAGGTCCTTCATGGCTATTTTGAATCCGCTTCCCAGGTCGGAATATTCGGATATCACCTGCAGTCTTTTCTGGGCCTCCTCGGTCAGCGGCATATGCCTCGGGTAAAACAGGTACGCATATGCCTTGGTGACTGATCTTCCGACGCGTCCCTTGAGCTGGTATAGCTGTGAAAGGCCGAAGGTGTCCGCGCGGTTTATGATGATCGTGTTCACGTTGGGCATGTCCAGGCCGGATTCTATAATCGTCGTGCTTGACATGACGTTGTACTTTTCGTTCATGAAATCTATCATTACGTCCTCGAGCTCATGCTCGTGCATCTGCCCGTGCGCCACGCAGATGGACGCCTCCGGGACCAGCTTTTTGAGGAGCGAGGACTGCGCTTCGATGGTCTGTACCCTGTTATGGACATAGAACACCTGGCCGTTTCTTTCGATTTCATTGATGATCGCCATCCTTAAAATGTCCGGATTGTCCTCCAGGACGTATGTTTCGATGGATTGCCTGTTTTCCGGCGGCGTGGTTATCGTCGACAGGTCCCGTATGCCGGCCAGGGCCATGTGCAGGGTCCTCGGTATGGGGGTCGCGGTCAGGGTCAGTACGTCGACCAGCGCGCGCATTTTTTTCAGCTGCTCCTTGTGCCTGACGCCGAACCTCTGCTCCTCGTCGATCACGAGGAGGCCGAGGTTTTTTATCGATACGTCCCTTGACAGAAGCGCGTGGGTCCCGATAATGATGTCGAGTTCCCCTTTCGAGAGCTTCCCCTTTATTTTTTTTATTTCGCCCTGGGTCCTGAACCTGGACAGCATTTCTATGGTTATGGGATAATCGGCGAAGCGCTTTTTGAACGTTGAGAAGTGCTGCATGGCCAGCACCGTCGTCGGTACGAGTATCGCGACCTGTCTCCCGGCCATTACGGATTTGAAGGCCGCCCTTATCGCCACCTCGGTTTTTCCGAACCCTACGTCGCCGCAGACCAGCCTGTCCATAGGCTTCGGGCTTTCCATGTCGTCCTTGACGTCCTCGATCGCGGTTATCTGGTCCGGCGTTTCCTCGAATTCAAACTTCGACTCGAATTCCTCCTGCCACTGGGTATCCGGCGGATGCTGGAACCCCTTCATGCTGCTCCTGGCCGAATAAATCTTTACCAGTTCCTTCGCAATCTCTTCAATGGATTCCCTGACCCTGTCCTTTATCCTGTTCCACGCCGATTTTTTTCCCAGGTAGTCGAGCCTGGGTTTTTTGCCCTCGAAACCTATGTATTTCTGGATCATCGTTATCTGGTCCAGTGAAACATAAAGCCTGTCGCTGTCAGCGTATTCGATCATCAGGAAATCCCTTTCGACCCCGCCGGCCTTCATTCTCTCGATTTTGCTGAAAATGCCGATCCCGTGATTCAGGTGCACAACGAAATCTCCGGGTTTCAGGTCGAGGAATGTGTCTATGGGGCGCGAGGTTTTTCTTTTGAACTGCCGTTTTTTCCTGTAGCTCTTGCCGAAGATCTCATGGTCGGTTATTATCATTACCCCGGGTTCGTGGATTTCCACGCCTTCCTTCAGCGCGCACACGATTATGCTCAGGGGGGAAGACGGATCTGTTTTATCGAAATCCGATGAAGGGCTGAACTCGGACAGCAGGTCGAACAGGCGCCTTGCCTGTCCCTCGAAACCGGTGGTTATTATCAGCTTCCAGCCGTCGGAAAGCCTGTTCGCGATCTCTTCCCTCAACCTCGTTATCTTGCCGTGGAAGTTCTGGATGCTTTTCAGCTGCCACTGCAGTGAATTCATGGACGTGGTGAAGGTCTGGAGCCTTATGGCATTATCCCCGATCCTGTCGAAGGACCCGGCGTCCAGAAGGGTATCTGGCGGCAGGCACAGGGTGTCGTTCTTTTTTTTCCTGTACAGCTCGGCGAATATTTTTTCAACGGCGCTTTTTTTCGCCATCAGTTCGGCCGCTTCCAGAAAAACGACCCTGGTTTTTTCACCGAAATAGGATTGCAGGCTTTCGGGTTTGATGACCATCGGGAAGATGTCTTCGATCCCTGGTATCCCGGTAATTTCATCCCTGCTGACCTGCGAGGCGATCTCGTCCGGAAAACCCGATCCCTTTTCCATCTCGATTTTCAGCCTGTCGATGAGCGCGTTTTTTTCTTTCTGAAAAAGCAGCAGCTCCCTTCTCGGGAAAATCGTCAGGGAAGGCAGCGGTGACTGGGAGACCTGTGTTTCAGCGTCGAACTCCCTTATGGATTCGAGGGTGTCCCCGAAGAAATCGAGCCTTACCGGGTTGTCTCGCGACGGGAGGAAGATGTCAATTATCCCCCCCTTTACGGCGAACTGTCCGAACGCCTCGACCCTTCCTTCCCTTGTATAACCGTAAGAAACCAGAAGCAACAGGAGATCGTCGAACGGGTATTCTTCCCCCGTAATTATTTCCATGCCTCTCTTCATCAGGAAATCCCTGCCGGGGAGCTTGCGTATCAGCGATTCCACGGACGTTATGATCACGGCCGGTTTTCCGCTGATCAGCCTGTAAAGGGCCGTAATCCTTTCACGCCCGGTTTTTTCCGTCGCGGATACGTATTCGTAGGGGAGCGTGTCCCATGGCGGGAGCGTGTATATCAGGCTCTCGTCAATGAAGCAGGAAAGGTCCAGCTGGAATTCATTGATTTTCTGGGAATTTTCCGTGACGATTACCAGCTGGCCCCTCAATCTGTTGAACAGGGAGGACACGATAACCGGGAATGAGGATTGGGAAACGCCTTCGATGGAAAGGACCTGCCCGGCCGGTTTTACGAGAAGATTTTCCAGCGCTTTGAATTCCCCGGTTTTTGAATAGGCATCTGTTACCGAACTCAGGATGGGCATTGTCTACTCCGTCCGGACATAAGGAGATGAAGGCGTTATTTTATCAAGAATTTATTCCCGGTATCCGCCTTCCGCGTCGGCGAACCGGCGGCCGGTCACGGGGATCAGTAATGGTCGGGTTCGGCAAGGTATTTCTCAAGATGCTCGATATCGGTAAGCAGACGGTCGATCTCCATCATCGTATTGTTTATGGAGGTATTGGCGTCCTGGAAGAGCTGTTTGTCGTGCTGGGTGGCGTTTTTTACTTCCTCGATGTTTTTATTTATCATGAAATCCTTGAGCTTGCCCATAATGACTTTCAGGTGGAGGTAGACCTCCTTTATCGTGTTGCTCATCTCGTAATGGTATACGAACTTCATGATCCTTTCCGTGTTGCCGGCCAGGGCCTCTATTATTTTTCTTCCGTTATCGTCCACCTTGGCCTGGTAATAGGTTATCGATCTCGGGTAATTCACTAGCTCTTTCTGGTAGTTGTCGACCTTGTCGAACATGGCCTCCATGTCTATCTCGTAATCCCTGAATATCTGTTCGAGTTCGTTGGATTCCATCTTGTCTTCCAGAATGATGATATTCGAGTTCCTGATGCTCATTATCACGCCCTTTATCCGGTTCCTGTGGGTCCCCATGTTTGAAATGGTCGTGCTGATGAACCTGTCCGCGTCGAATATTTCACGGGGTTCCTCTTCGGGGGATGATGTATCCGCCGACGTGATTTCATCGGCCCCGTTGGATTCCATCACCCCCATTTTTTTCCTGGCCAGGAACTGCTTGAGGGCCGCTGCCTCCTTGTCTGTCGCTCTCAGTATTTTGATTATGTCGATTTTTTTCGAGCCGGTGTTGTACTTGAGACCGTAGATGTTTCCACGGGCATCTATGTACCTGTTGTTGAGGTCATATACCGATATCTTGGAAGTGTCGATATCCGAAATCTTGCTTATATTTATTATTTTTCCCTTCATCTTGCCGGTTTATCCGGTGTCGCCTTATTTGTCCTTCGGGCCCTATTTAATATCATTTTCGGATATATCGATCTGTTCATTGAATTCAACGGCTATGTAAATTTCACCCTTGGACGAGAATTTCAGGAACTTTTTCGCCAGCTCGGTCGGATTGTTTTCCAGCCTGCCTGTCCTGACTATCCTGCCCTGTATCGAGTATTTTTGTTTTTTGGTGGAAAAGAAAATTCTGACTGGCATGTTCACGGCCACCCTTTGGTTCGAGACCATGAATACGCCGACCCGGCTGATGTCCAGAATACGGCCCTTGGCCTTGTGAGGCACCGAAATGTCTATGTCGATGTTGTCCGGATTTCCTTCGTAGTAATCGAACTTGACTTTTATCTTGCATGCGTATCGCGGGTATCTTCTTTTGTCGGACATTTTCACTCCCCGTTTTTAATCTTTGATTCCATAGTTTTAAAAGTATTGATCCAATATGTCAAGACTTGTTTGGATTTTGTTGATTAAAAAAGTTTAACTCATTAAAAAATAATTAATTTGACATGGATGAAGATTCCGGATTGATTCTTTGAATATCCTGAATGGAGCGGCATATCTGATGCCGGCAGCGCCGCCGGTTCGCAATACGCCCGTGCCGGTCCTGATTTATGAACTGTCATGATTTTAAATGGGTCGCCCGATAGGCGTGGACACTTTATTAACAATTAACACGGAGGATTTGCCATGATTAACAGGGCTGTTTTCTGCATGCTCATTTCAGTTTTTATCGTTCAGGGATTCATACAGGCATCATCCGTCCGCGTGCACGCGGAGACCACGGATGTAATACTGGCGACCACCACCAGCACCCAGGATACCGGCCTTCTGGATGAGCTTCTCCCGGTGTTTCAGAAAAAAACAGGCTTCAGGATCAAAACCATAGCGGTCGGTTCAGGGCAGGCCATGGCCATGGGGAAGAAGGGGGAGGCCGACGTTCTCCTTGTTCATTCGCCGGAGGACGAGCTGAAGTTTATGAAGGAAGGCTATGGAAAAACAAGAAGGCTGGTCATGCACAACAATTTCATAATTTCCGGTCCGCCTGAAGACCCGGCCGGCATTGCGAAATCGGCAAACGCTGCCGGGGCCTTTAAAAGGATTGCCGGGAGCGGGAGTCTCTTTATTTCAAGGGGAGACAATTCCGGGACGCATGCAAGGGAAAAAGCATTATGGAAGAAGTGCGGCATAAATCCCGAGGGCGGTAAATGGTACCAGCAGACAGGGCTGGGCATGGGGCAGACTCTCAGCGTCGCAGCAGAGAAAAAAGGATACTGCCTGACGGACATGGCGACCTTTCTGTCGATGAAGGACAGGCTGGGAGTGAAGGCGTTCATGGAGGGCGACGGGAGCCTGCTCAATATATATCATGTTATCGAACTTGATTCTTCGAGGTTTCCAAAAATAAATTCCCGCGGAGGAAAATCCTTTGCGGATTTCATCGTTTCGCCGGCAGCGCAGAAGATAATAAATAATTTCGGTAGAGCCAGATTCGGACATCCGCTTTATTATCCGGACGCCGGCAAGACTGAAAAAAGCATAGGCAGATGAAGGCATGGATCTGCTTGCTGACGGAGTGATAAGGGCCTTCCGGCTTATTATAAACCTCGATCCGGAGGTCGCCGAGATCACGCTTCTTTCTCTGCGCATATCCGGATCGGCGACCCTTCTCGGTCTGGTAATCGGCATCGCGTCAGGTACCGCCATAGCCCTGGCAAGTTTTCCAGGCAAGAGATTATTAATAAGCGTAATCAATACCGGCATGGGTCTGCCTCCGGTTGTCGTGGGCCTGTTCGTGTCCGTAATGCTTTGGAGGAGCGGACCGCTCGGGTTTATCGGGATGCTTTACACCCCGGCTGCCATGATAGCCGCGCAGACGATCATTGCCGTACCCATCATCGCCGGGATCACGATAGCGGCCATGCAGAACCTTCCCGAGAACCTGCGGCTCCAGATACTCTCGCTCGGCGCCAGCAGGCCGAGAACGGTATGGATGCTGATGCTGGAGGCCAGGCTGCCGCTTCTTGCAGGAGTGATGGCCGGATTCGGAGGCGCGGTATCCGAGGTGGGCGCCTCGATCATGGTCGGGGGCAACATCAGGGGTTACTCGCGGGTCCTGACGACGGCAACGGTCATGGAAACCGGCAAGGGCAACTTCGAGCTTGCCATCGCTCTCGGGATCATCCTGCTGATCCTGGCATTCATCGTAACCGCGGTCCTGACACTCGTCCAGCAGAGGGGAGGCAGAAGATGAGCGATATAATCATCGAAGCCGAGAACCTGATCTCGAGGAGGGGCGCGTTCCGTCTTGACATACCGCGGGTGCGGATTTTTAGCGGCGAAACCCTCGCGCTGATAGGACCGAACGGTTCGGGGAAAACCACCTTTCTTCATGCCCTGTCTTTTTTGAAAAAGCCGGAATCGGGCAGGATTTTTTTCCGAGGATTCGAGGTCGGGACCCGTTCAGACGCCTTCCATGCCAGGAGAAGGTGCGCTATGGTTTTTCAGGATCCGCTTCTTTTCTGCGGGACTGTCGAGGACAACGTTTCCTCGGGGCTCAGGATAAGGGGGATTCCACGCGCGGAGATAAAAAAAACCGCTGGTGAATTGATGGAAAGGTTCAACCTGTCCCGCCTTGCTTCCAGGCCGTCCCGTGAACTCTCCGGGGGGGAGGCCAGGAGGACGAGTCTCGCAAGGGCCTTCGCGACCTCGCCGGAAATTATATTCCTTGATGAACCGTTTTCCTCTCTTGACGCTTCATCGAGAAACGGGCTGATATCATTGTTTAAGATGAACATGAGGGAAGCCGGCATTTCGGCCGTAATTGTCAGCCACGACAGGGAGGAGATACTCGAGCTTGCGGACAGGACGGCCGTCCTGGAAGACGGAAGGCTGACCGACATGGGGACGACGGAAACCGTCCTCAACAATCCCGTTGATGAATACGTGGCCTCGTTTTCCGGGATGGACGCCGTTTATTCCGGGAAGGTCATCCGCGGCACCGGCGGCTCAATAACCGTGCGCGTCAACGGCATCGAGGTGGAAGCGGTTTCCGACGCGGCGGTCGGCGAGGACGTGGTCATCTGTCTCAGGCCCGAAAACGTGATAGTGTCCACAGTGAGGCAGAAGAAGGGGAGCAGCGTCAGGAATTCACTGGACGGATCGATAACTGACATCATACAGACCGGGCCTTATTACAGGATCCGCATGGATTGCGGAATAAGGCTTCAGTCCTTTGTGACCCCGGTATCCGTCGCCAGGCTGCGACTGTCGGTTGGAAAAAGAATAACATCATCCTTCAAGGCGACGTCCGTGCATGTGATACGCAAGGGGCGCCGGTATCCGGTGTAATTGCGGCGCCAGGTCCGGGATGAGAGGATGCGTTTCCCGTTATTATTGTTACATCGCGATTAAATTATCCGTGTCATGGAATTTTTTAAGTTTTTTATGTTTACATCGGTGTCATTATGTATTATTGTGACATAATATAAAACTGAATTACACTATACTGGAAGCGCTCAAATGGAAAGTCAGAAGACAAGGTTTGTTTTTGTTACAGGCGGCGTATGTTCTTCCCTGGGCAAGGGGATTTCCGTGGCATCGCTCGGATTGCTGCTCGAGGGTTACAACTATAAAATCTCGGTCATAAAAATGGACCCGTATATCAACATCGATCCGGGAACGATGAGTCCGTTCCAGCACGGCGAGGTTTACGTGACTGAAGACGGGGCCGAGACGGATCTCGATCTCGGATATTACGAGAGGTTCACCAACGCGAAATTGACCCGAAAGAATTCTGTTTCCACCGGGCAGATATACGATACGGTCATCCAGAGGGAGAGAAGGGGCGATTACCTCGGGCGCACCGTGCAGGTAATACCGCATATCACGAACGAGATCAAGAAAAGGATATACGATATCGCATCGAGCGACGAGGTCGACTTCGTCCTTGTCGAGATCGGCGGAACGGTCGGCGACATTGAATCGATCCCGTTCCTCGAGTCGATAAGGCAGATCAGGCAGGAGCTCGGCGCCAGGAGGGTGCTGAACGTGCACCTTACGCTTGTTCCCACGATCACCGTCGCGGGGGAGCAGAAGACCAAGCCGACGCAGCATTCGGTCAAGGAGTTAATGGAGCTCGGGATCCTTCCCGACATACTTCTATGCAGAACGGCCGATCCACTCTCGGAGGAGCTCAAGAGCAAGATCGCACTTTTCTGCAACGTGAGCGACAGGAACGTGATATCGGCCGAAGACATCAAAGAGTCGATTTATTTAATACCATACATGCTCCACAGGAACCTTTACGACACGATAGTGCTGGAGCATTTCGGCCTTCCCGTTGCCGATATCAGCCTGCCGGAATGGGATAAATTCATCAAGGCCTACCAGAACCCGAAGAAAAAGGTCACTATTGCGCTGGTGGGAAAGTATATAGCCCTGCACGATTCCTACAGGTCAATATACGAGGCCCTTCTTCACGGGGCGGTTGCCAACGAGGCGAAGCTGGATCTTGTGAAAATCGACTCCGAGGACATTGAGGCGAAGAAGGGTTCATTGAAGTCCCTGCTGAAAAATGTCGACGGCATTCTGGTGCCGGGTGGGTTCGGCAATCGCGGGATCGAGGGCAAGATCGCGGCGATCAATTACGCGAGAAAGGAGGGGCTCCCGTTTTTCGGCATCTGCCTGGGCCTCCAGTGCGCCGTCGTTGAATACGCCAGGAACGTGTGCGGGCTGAAAAACGCCAATTCGAAGGAAATGGACCCCACGGCTGAATACCCGGTCGTGTCCTATCTCGTCGACCAGGAGGTCATCACGGAGAAGGGCGGAACCATGAGGCTCGGCGCCTACAAGTGCGATCTCATCGAGGGGACGCGGATCAGGAAGATATACGGTGAAACCAGCGTTATGGAGAGGCACAGACACAGGCTGGAATTCACCATCAAATACAAGGATCTCTTCGAGAAAAACGGCCTTGTTTTCGGCGGCATCAATCCGGAGAGCGGGCTCGTTGAAACCATAGAATTGAAAGACCATCCCTGGTTCATCGGCACACAGTTCCACCCTGAATTTAAATCCAAGCCCACGAGACCCCATCCGCTTTTCAGGGATTTCATCAGGGCGTCCATCGATTACAGGAAAAAAGCCAGAGGAGAATGAATATGAAAAGGTATATTAAAAAAATTCTTTGCCCGGTTGACGGATCCGAACCGTCAAAGAAAGCGCTGGAGATGGCGATAGTGATCGCCAAGTCCGCCGTCGCATCGCTTACAGTACTCGAGGTCATAGAGGAGTTCGGCCCTCTTCCCGGCTATTACGGCGAGGCGCCTGCCGGGGCCGACAGGGTGAAGTGGATTTCCGAACAGCGGTTCGAGGCCGTCCATCCCATGCTGGATGAAGAGGGGGTCGCCTGGGACAGGAAGGTCATGGAGGGCTATCCTGCCGACATGATCTGCCGGATTGCAGGCGATGAAAATTATGATCTTGTCGTGATAGGGAGCAGGGGACACAACGCCATCCAGAGGTTCCTGATAGGGTCGGTATCGGACAGGGTGGTGCATCATTCCACGTGCAGCGTTCTCGTGGTAAAATAAATCCGGGGTCAGAAAGAGGACGTCATCCCGATGTATGTGTAGAGGTTGATGTCCGTGGATTTCACCCTGATGGGAACAATGTTGAAAGTATTCTCCTTTAGATCGCAGTTTGAAAAAAACCGGTCCGTCTTTCCTTTAGTAAAATAAATGTCCGATCCCAGGAACAGCCTGCTTGACTCGCTCATGAATATGTCGAATCCGAGCATGGAGCCGTATGTGGTGTTATAGCTCTTGGTGATGTCCTGGAAGAGTTTACCCTGTGAATACTGGCCGGTTTTTATGCTTGAATTCACCATCATGCCGCCGGCGGAAATTGCGAACGATGATGAAAGGCTGAATTCCATGCCGAACCTTAAAACAAGAACTGGATCGGACGTAATAAGGGTCTTGGTCTTTACAAGGTTGCCCGGATCGCCGCCCAGGGGCATTATATAATCCTTCAGCCTGAATCTCATCGAGGTCTGGAGCTCGGTTTCAACAACCAGCTTTAAAAAGTCCAGGACCTGGCTGCTTGCGCCCGCGGTGACGGAAATGTCCCTTGCGTAACTGGTGCTGAAATCCCTTCTTCCATTCAGCTTAAACCCGGGTATGTAATCAGTCATGGTGTTGCTGTATCTGATAAAGCTCAATTTCGTGTCCGAATCGCGCCAGAAAAGCCTGCCGGATTTGATCATGATCCCGACCTGGTTGCTTCCGTCAGCGTAAAGGTAGCCAAGGGCGAGCTCTGATGAATACTGCCTGGAGATCGTACCTGTTGTGGCGGTGGATAATTGGTTCCCGTTTAAAATCATTGCCGGCACCAGGTATTTGACCTCCGAGGTCTTCATGTTCATGACGGAATTGCTGTATGCTCCTGACGTCGTTATCTGCAGGCCAAGGTGGCTTTTTTCAGTGGTTTCGAAGGCCGCTGATATTACGCAGGCGAGGTCCGCTTTTTTGTCTCTGGTCATTTGCTTGTTCACTGAAAGCTGTAGATTGGAGCTGCTTGGATCAAGCATGAACATGTTGTACGTGGATTCTGTTTTTTCCATACTCAGGCTGTTGCTGGATTTTGAATTCAGCCCGATCCCCAGCGTCAGGCCTCCTATCTTTCTGACATATGAAAGATACAGCGAGGGGTTTACCGAGGATTTTTTTTTGACAGCCCCTGTCAGTATACTATTGATCATCATGCTGATATTATTGTTGAGTGGCAGGACCCTGAAATCGGCACTGTATGAATAATAGGGAATGTATTTGGCAAGGAATCCGATCGAATTGTTGTCTTTCTGGAGGCTTATAAGCGCTGGATTTCTCAATACATCAAGAGATCCGTCCTGAATCACGCTTTTCACGCCTCCGGTGGAATAGGAGCTTGCCAGCGCCTCAATCCCGCCCACTGCGGATAAAATCAATATTATTAGAATTAGTTTTTTCATTATTTTACAAAATAATAAACAAGTATATTCATTTATCAACTCAAGTCAAATATATTTCTTTGAACAAAAATTATATTTTTTATCAGTTTGCATGCTTATCGGGCATAGGTTATTCCAATAAATTATTATTGATAAAAACAATATTGTTTTTTTATCTTGATTTATGTATTTTTTGTTATATATATCATAAATATCTATAATAACGGGGTTGCAGGAACAACCCCGTTATTATAACGGAACCTCTATAAATTATTTTTTATGTTACCTTGCGGCCGCTCCTCTATATCCATGTAGACGCGGCATTAGTGTTTCCGTGCACGTCAGGTATAATACTTGATTAAATCAGGAGGTATGATTTATAATACCAGGTAAACTCCTGATTTTTTAAATGTACCCATAAAGAGTATTAGTTTTTTTTTCAGATTTTTATATATTTAATACAGGTAAATTTTATACGGTACGGCCATGGGGATATCGCTTCAGGTAGGTTTAAAGCAGACCCAAAAGCTAGCAATGACGCAATCCCTCAGGCAGGCGATAGAGCTGTTACAGCTTTCAACCCTGGACTTATACGAGAGGATCACGGCGGAACTGGTTGAAAATCCCGTTCTCGAAGAGGATCTGAGCAGCACTTCGCCCTTCGATACCGAGGACATGGAATTAGCGGATCAGCTCGGTAATAATCTGAACGGCGAGGATATCGACGCCGACCGGTATGATTCAAAAGAAGAATCCGGTTATGAGCCGGAGGGATATTCAAGGGATGTGTCTGACGGGAAAAACCTTGACCTGCTGGAAAAGGTGGTGGCGGACCAGGAGACGCTGGCCGATCATCTGATCTGGCAGGCGCGCATGACGGCAAAAGACGAGCATGAATTTGAAATATACGAATCGATCATAACCGCGCTCGATGAGAACGGATTCCTCCCCCGAGATGCAGAGATCCTCAAGGAGAAGAGGGACAAAAACCCCGGATTATTTGACGGGATCAAGGAAACCATAACGCTTTTCGATCCCGTCGGCTGTGCGGTGACGGGAATCAGGGAAAGCCTGACGGTGCAGGCGCGTCATTTTTATCCGGAGGATGAGGTGCTTCATAAAATTCTCGGCGATCATTTCGTCGATCTCGAAAAGCTCAATTATGAAAAGATAGCCAGGGATCTCAGCATCCCGATTCCGGTGGTTTCCGAAAAGAGCAGGGTGATACAGGGCCTGGACCCATTCCCCGGGAGGCAGTATTCATCGAGAAAAACGAGGTACCTGATGCCGGACATGGAGGTTAAAATCGTGGACGGCGAGATCGTAATCACCATGAACGATGAATGGCTCCCGGAGATAAGGATCAACGCGTATTACACCAACATGCTCAGAAAAAAAAGCATTGATAAAAACCTCAGGAAATATATCCAGGAAAAAGTGCAGTCCGCCCGATACCTTATCAAAAACATCTCGTCGCGAAGAAACACGATCAGGAAGGTTGTCTATGCGATCATGGACCGCCAGATGCAGTTTCTCGTCAAGGGCCCTGGAAATCTCAATCCACTCACGCACCTGGAGATAGCCCAGGAGGTGGGCATGCACGAATCGACGGTCAGCAGGGTCACAACCAACAAGTACGTCCAGACCGGCTGGGGCGTCTTTGAACTCAAGGATTTTTTCGTTTCGAGGCTCAAATCAGGCGGCACGGATGATGACAGGTCTTCGGACCAGGCAATGAGCCTGATCAAGGACATCATCGCATACGAGAACCCTGAAAGCCCTTTCAGCGACGAGGAGATCGCGGAGAGGCTTGAAAAAGCCGGGGTCAGCGCGGCAAGAAGAACTATCGCAAAATACAGGGGTATCCTTAATATCCCGTCATCGAACAGGAGAAAAAAAATAAATTTGATCAAATCAGAGGAGATACTATGAACATCACTATCACGGGAAGGCATCTCAATGTTTCGGACAACCTGAAAGAATATGCCGGAAAAAAAATCAAGAAGCTTGAAACCTACTTTTTGCAACTGATGGACGCCCATGTTATTTTTTACAGGGAAAAACTGGACAACGGCGCCGAGGTCGTGATAAACGGCGACGGGGTGCAGTTCCACGGCAGGGAGATGGCCGCGGACCTGTATTCGGCGATCGACCTTCTTTTTGAAAAAATGGAAAAACAGATAGCCAGGTACAAGGAAAGACACCAGCAGCACAAGGGGCCGGATAAAATTGGAGCCGTGTCTTTAAGTTATACCGGAAGCAGGGGCGAAGAACTGAGGCTTAACCAGGTCAGCAGCAAACCGATAGACAGGATCGAGGCGTATCTACAGATGAAGATCGATAACGGAAATTTCATACTGTTCAAGCAGGATATTTCCGAGATCGACAAGGAGACCGGATTTTCGAACAAGAATTATGCCGTCATTTTCAAGGATAAAAACAGCGTGAAGATGGCCGAAATCCCCTATGATAAAATAAAGAGCCAGGAATTCTCGCCGGATTCTATCCACGAGTACAGCCTTGAGGTAATAAGCGATTCCCCGGCCAAGCCCGATATAAAATTCACCAAGAGCGGCGCTACAGACGTAAAGCCCATGACTGTGGATTACGCGATGTCGCTGATGAAGGACGGCCAAATGGATCATCTCATATTTTTCAACTCCGACACGCATTTCTTCAATGTTATATACAAGAACGGAAAGAACCTGGAAGTCATGGTCCCGGCATTTTAACGCGATATGGAAGAATGTGAAGCCAAAATATTCATCGCCGATTTTCTGGGCGATACGGGAAGGATCGACCTGAAGATCCGGCTTGTTGCCGGCGAGAAGGGGGTAAACAAGCTCATAACGGTCCCGGATATAAACAGGCCGGGACTTACGCTCGCGGGCTTTTACGATTTTTTCGCCTTCGACAGGATACAGATATTCGGCCTGGGTGAAACGGCATTCATGCGCCAGATGTCCGACGAGCAGAAGGAAAAAACTTACGGCAGGTTTTTTTCCTATGACGTTCTCTGCTGCATCTTTACTCACGAAGAGAGTCCCGACCGTGTTTTCATGGAATATGCCAACAGGAACAACGTGCCGGTATTCGTCACATCCAAGGGGACCACGAGGTTCATCAGCACGCTCATGCACCTCCTGGACGAAGCGTTCGCCCCGACCGTCACGCTGCATTCGACACTGGTTGACGTCTACGGCATAGGCGTGCTTCTGATGGGTAAAAGCGGGGTCGGGAAAAGCGAATGCGCGCTTGAGCTGATAGAAAGGGGGCACAGGTTCGTTGCGGACGACATGGTCGTCGTGAAAAGGATCGACGAATCGCTTCTGATGGGAGGCGGGAACCCGCTGCTTCTGCACTACATGGAGATAAGGGGGATCGGGATCATCAACATCAAGGACATATTCGGCATCAGGTCCGTGCGGAACAGGAAAAGGATCGAGCTGGCCGTCATGCTCGAGGAGTGGGACTCCACAAAGATATACGACAGGCTCGGTCTGGAAGAGAGCATGCATAAAATCCTTGACATCGATGTTCCATTCATAACCATTCCGGTAAGACCAGGAAGGAACATCCCCATAATAGTGGAAACCGCGGCGCTGAACCAGCGATTAAAAAAACTAGGCACCCATTCCGCGCGGGAGCTTGATGAAAGCCTCAAGAATCTCATCGGCTCCGGGAAAAGCGAAAAATGACCGAAAGTGTCGTGATCGTAAAGGGCGATGCCGGGGTGCACGCAAGACCGGCAATGATGCTGGTCAAGGAGGCGATGAAATACGCCAGGTGCAGCGTGGCATTGATCAGGGGCGGCGTCGAGGCCGACTGCAAATCGATCATGTCCGTCCTGGGACTGGCCATTGTATCGGGTTCCAAACTTACCGTCAGGGCGGATGGCGACGGCGAGAGGGAAGCCGTTAAAAACATAGTCGCAATGATAGAAAACAACTTTAAGGACAAGAACTGACGACACGGCCGGCGCTTTGATCGCTTCATCCTTCAGCTGATGAAAAGAATTATTAAAAAGAAATTCACACTGCCCGACGAAAGCGGACTACAGGATGTAATATTCCTTTTCGGCATCTTCGTATTCATATCCATCCTCATCATCGGCCTCTTCCCGGGACAGAGCATGGGTCTCGTGATCAACAAGGAGTTTTTCATTTACGCCGTGATGACGATACCTGCGATCGCGGCGATTTATTTCATAATAATGTCATTCAGGAGGAACCTCAATTTTGATTCAGCCTTCATACGGTACAGCATAAGGAAGAAGATGGCCCTTGCTTTTATTTTCATGGCCGTAGTGCCGGCCCTTCCCATTGTGCTCGCTTCGAACTATCTTATCAGCCAGACCCTTTCGAGCCTTTTCGTCGGCAAGACCTCCAGCGCACTGAATGAAGCGGTTACCATGACTGACGAGAGCGTATCCGGCGTTAAAGACTCCATCGACAGGGAGCTCAGAAACCTTGACCAGATGATGAAGTCCGGGTTTTTCAACCCGTATTCCCCCAGGGACCGCGGCGTCCTGATCAAGGGGATGAAGATAAAGGATCTTGATGCCGCGTTTTTTACATGCGTCCGGGAAGGCGGATACAACAGGATAGCCGGCATGGACGCCCACGACGACCTGCCCGGCGGCATGAGGGAATTTTTCAGGGTGGTCGAGCTCGCGGACGGAATGCGGACCGACAGGGTGACCCTTTCAGGCAGGGAATACTTCATCGGGTCCCTGTCGGGCGGCGGGTGGCTGGTGGCCGTTTACAAAAAGCTTCCCGAGGGCGCTAAAAAAAGGATGAATCTTTTCAATGCGGCCATCGAGGACTATAAAAATCTCGATTACATCAAGACTTATTTCATGGGAAGGGTCGGCATATTCCTCCTGGGCCTTTCCATCATGGTTATATTCATCGCGGTGCTGATAAGCCTTTACCTGTCCAAGAACATCACGAGCCCGGTGCTCGAGCTTTCCCGCGCCGCCAGGGAGATCGCCCATGGCAATTTCAACGTCAGGATGCACAGGGACTCGTACGATGAGCTCGGGATGCTTTACGATTCCTTCAACCAGATGGCCTTCGACCTTGAAAGGAACAGGAAGACCATGTACCAGAAGCAGAGGCTGGAGGCCTGGAGGGAAATGGCCAGGCGCCTCGTGCATGAGATCAAGAATCCGCTGACCCCCATCAGGCTTTCCGCGGAAAGAATGAACAAGAGGTTCCTTGAAAAGCACCCCGACATAGAGGAGATAGTGCTGTCCGGAACCAAGACCATCATCGACGAGGTCGACGTCCTGATGAAGATACTCGAGGAATTCACCAAGTTCGCGAGGCTGCCGGACATGAAACCTGTAAAGACAAGCATAAACAGGCTGATCGAAAACTCGCTTGCTTTTTTTGCCGGACACGAACAGGTGAATTTCATCTCCAATCTCGACGGGAGGATCCCGGACATTTATGTCGACAAGGTCCTGATGAGGCAGACCCTCACCAATCTGATACAAAATGCCGTGGATGCGATCGAGGACAGGGGCACGGTGGAGATCAGGTCTGAGATTTCCGAATCCGAGGACGTGAAAACCGTAACGGTCAGGGTGATCGACGACGGGACCGGCATAAAGGAAAAGGACATAGACAGGATATTCGATCCCGGGTTCTCAACCAAGCCTTCCGGCACGGGCCTCGGGCTTGCGATCGTGGAGAAGATCATCCTTGAGCACGGCGGCAGGATTTCTTGCGTTTCGAATCCCGGCGCCGGCACGCAGTTCATCATAGAACTTCCCATGGAGGGAGGCGAAAATGGCTAAGATCCTCGTGGTCGACGACGAGATAAACATTATCAAGACCCTCAGCTCCATCCTTCAGGACGAGGGCCACATTGTCTACCCGGCAAGGTCCGGCGAAGAGGCCCTGGATTTCATGAGGAAAAACGAAATCGACCTGGTCGTCCTGGACGTCTGGCTCCCGGACACCGACGGGATAGAAATCCTCGAGCAGGTGAAGAAGCTGAGCCCGGACACGTCTGTGATCATGATATCCGGGCACGGGTCGATCGACATAGCGGTCAAGTCCACAAAGCTCGGGGCCTTCGATTTCATACAGAAACCGCCGACGATGGAGAGGGTCATAACGGCCGTGTCCAACGCGCTGGAACAGTCGAGGTTGAGAAGGGAAAACATAAAGCTGAAAAGGGAATTCCATATCGAAGACGAGATGATAGGCGAGTCCCGGAAGATCAACGAGATAAGAAAGATAATCGAGACCGCCGCGGCCACTAACGCGAGGGTCCTCGTAACCGGCGAAAGCGGGACCGGGAAGGAGCTCGTCGCGAAGGCGATATATCACAAGTCTAAAAGGTTCGACAAGCCGTTCATCAAGGTCAACTGCGCCGCCATACCCAACGAACTGATCGAAAGCGAGCTTTTCGGGCACGAGAAGGGGGCGTTCACGGGCGCCGTGACCAGGAGGATCGGGAAATTCGAGCTTGCGAACAACGGCACGATTTTTCTGGACGAGATCTGCGATATGAGCCTGGCCGCCCAGTCGAAGGTCCTCAGGGTGCTGCAGGAGCAGCAGTTCGAGAGGGTCGGCGGGAGCGAGACCATTTCGGTGGACGTCAGGGTGATAGCCGCGACCAACATCGACATAAAAAAGGCCATCGAGGAAGGGGACTTCAGGGAAGACCTGTATTACCGGCTGAACGTCATCCCGATAATCGTGCCGCCCCTGTCCGAAAGGAAGGGAGACATTCCGCTCCTCGTGAATTATTTCCTGACAAAATTTTCCGAGGAGCACGGACTCGGCGCGAAGGAGATATCAGAGCCTGTCATGGAGACGCTCATGAACCACAACTGGCCGGGCAACGTCAGGGAGCTTAAAAACGCCATTGAGAGGCTGACAATAATGGTCCCGCGGGATTTCATATCCGAATCGGACATCATCAAGCACCTGGAATCCGCCAGGGACGCCATCGGCTATTCCAGGGACATTTCCACTCTCAAAAAGGCGAGGGACGAATTCGAGAGGGACTACATCATAAGGATAATCAAGATGAACGACAAGAACATCACCCTCGCGTCCAGGGCCCTCGGCATAGAAAGGACGAACCTTCACCGGAAAATCAAGAATTACAATATCGACCTGGACAAGATATGACCCGGGGGAAACGCCCCTGACCCGGCGTTTCCCGGTATTCTCAAGGATACAGGCATGGATAGGAAATTATACGAAGACATCATCGGCATCCTCATGGATAAATTCAGATCGGACCGCCTTATAATATGCAGGGGGGAGGGGGAGACCGGGGCGCTCAGGGCGTTTCTCTCCGGCGGACGCCAGTCGTTTGACGAGTTCATCGAAAAAAAGGATGAAAAAGCCGATGTGGATGAGATCGTCAGGAACTGCGCCAGGTGCGGTCCGGGACTTGATAAGACTTTCGGCCGCGGAACAGGGAAGAACGGTGTCATGCTTATAATGAACATGCCTTCGATGGTGGCGGGGATAGAGAAAAAATATCTCGGCCCCGAATCCGACGGGCTTCTGCAGAAAATCGTCAGGGCCGCAGAGCTTGACATTGCCGACTGCTATGTGACCAGCCTCATAAAATGCGAAAAAGGGGACCCGTCTCTGAGACCGAGCCAGCTTTACAAAAACTGCGAGTACATATTGAAAAAGGAGATTGAATACTACTCGCCGAAAATCATACTCGTTTTCGGGGATATAATACCCCTCCAGAAGATCATCAAGGACAGCGTTGACATCCACTGGTTCAACATCGACCATCCGATAACCCTTTTGAAAAATCCCGAGCTGAAAAAAAGGGCCTGGGGCACCCTGAAGCTCGCGATGGAAAAATACGGGGAGATGAAATCATCCGGTGTCATTCGCTGACGTATACGTGGGCATCCCGCTGGATGAATGCTTCACTTACCGGGTCCCTGAGGGAATGCATGTTTCCCCGGGAATGAGGGTGAGGGTGGATTTTTCCGGAAGGGCGATGACCGCCTTCGTGCGCAGGGTGCACGGTGAAACTCCCGCGGACTTCGATCCGAAGGACCTGGTGGAGGCCGTGGACCCCGCGCCCATATTCGACACGCGCCTGCTTGACCTCTGCGGGCGGATATCATCCGACTATCTTTCTTCCGTCGGGGAGGCGCTGTCAATGGCCCTTCCGTCCGGGCTCAAACCCTCGTTCAGGTTTAAAACGCTTCCCGACCCGTCCGGCCCGGGGATAATCCTGAACGAAGAACAGTCCGCTGTTTACGGCGCCATAATGCGCGGCGTCTCCGGTGGCGATCCGTATCACCTGATATTCGGGATAACCGGGAGCGGAAAGACCGAGGTCTACATGGAGCTCGCCAGGAGCGTCATTGCCGCGGGGAAATCAGTCATATACCTGGTCCCGGAGATTTCCATCTCCTCCCAGATTTTCGAGAGGCTGGGCAGGGTTTTCGGGAGCCAGCTACTTGTGTACCACAGCCATCTCACGCCCAACCAGAGGCTCGGGAGCTGGATGAGGTTTTATTCCGGCGAGGCGAAGATAGCGGTCGGTACTAGATCCGCGGTTTTCCTGCAGTGCCCGGACCTCGGGCTCGTTATCATCGACGAGGAAAACGACGGGTCGTACAAGGAACACAGCACCCCGAGATACAACGCCAGGCGCGTCGCGGTCTACAGGTGCAGGGACGAGGGTGCGGCGCTGGTCATGGGATCCGCCACCCCGTCCATAGAAACGCTGCACTCGGCGGAGAGCGGGGTCTTCAGGCTCCACAGGCTCACCGGGCGTTATGGGGGGGCCAGGCTTCCGGAGATAGAGGTCGTTAAGATGAAATCTTCACGGCCTTCGGACCTCATCACCCCGACCCTGAAGCTCGCCACGAAAAAGGCGATGGAAAACGGCAAGCAGGCCATTTACCTTCTCAACCGGCGCGGTTTTTCCCCGCTCGTGCTTTGCGGGGACTGCAGGGAGGCCGTTTCATGCCCCAACTGCAGCATAAGCATGAACCTGCACAGGGACGGAATGCTCTGCCACTACTGCGGGCTCAGGCGCCCGTTCCCGCGCGTCTGCGACAAATGCGGGTCCCGGGAGATGCACAGGATCGGGACCGGCACGCAGAGGATGGAGGACCTCCTCGACATGAATTTTCCGGGGGTGAGGTCGTTCAGGCTCGACCAGGACAGCTCCAGGAAAAAGGGCTCGGTCCCGGATCTCATCGAAAAAATGAAGGAAGGCGAGATAGACATACTGCTGGGGACCCAGATGGTGGCGAAGGGCTTCGATTTCGGCAACGTTACGGTCGTGGGCGTTATCATGGCGGATATCGGGTTGAAGATGCCGGATTTCCGTTCCTCGGAAAGGGTGTTCGCGCTTCTCATGCAGGTGGCCGGGAGGTCGGGCAGGAGGGAAAGCCCGGGACGGGTCATTATACAGACGATGAACGACGACCAGGAAATCTTCAGGTTCATAAGGGACCACGATTATTACGGCTTTTACCGGCACGAGCTTGAACTCAGGAGGGCGATGGAATACCCTCCCTTCGTAAGGATGGCAAGGTTGCTCGTCAGGGGCAGGGACGATGCCAGGGTTTCCGAGGGTATTTCCAGGCTGGCCGAAGCAGTCAGGGAAGCGGCCGGGACTTCCGGCGCGGACGTGAAGATGCTGGGGCCCTCGTCGGCCCCGTTCACGAAGATCGGCGGGAACTACCGTCATCACATCATACTCAAATCTAAAAACACCGACGACCTGAAGAGCGTAATCACGCGTTCGAGAGGGTCGATGACGTTCAGGGACCTGTACCTGGAAATCGACATGGACCCCTATGAAATCATGTAGACCGCCGGCGTCAGGACCGCGAAAAAGCCTGCAATGAAACCTGTTCCAGGTGCATGGAAAGAGCCGCCAGGGTGGTGGACAGGGAGAAACAGGGCGAACTCGAGGCCGGGGTGAAGGATACGGCAAAGGAGGAGGCCTGCCAGGCGGCCAGGGACGAATGTGTCAATAATTGTTAGAGGTCCCCGGTTTATTGTATCGATGAATTTCATCACCTGAACAAACAGGCTGGATGTTTGCCTGGAGCGTCCATAAATATATATTATTGTCTTGACACGGAAGGCCTTTGCTAAAAAATGTTAATCAACGAGCGGTTTTATAATTAAATTTTAAGTATAAAAAATTTAATAAAAACCGTCAAATTTTTCTGGCAAGGCCTTTAATGAACGCTTCAGTCGAAAAAGAAGCCGGGAGGGATTTCAATGATCTGCTCCTGCCTCTCGGCGATAGAATCGGCGCTCTTCAGAAGGCTAATAATCTGATCGCCGAATTGAACCACCCGAATATCGACTGGAAGTATGCCGTCGACGGAATCCGCTCCTACCTTTTCGATTTTTTCCATGACATCGAACCCTACTCTGACAGGGTGATTCCCATACTTCTGCATTTCCTTGAAGATGCCACGGCCCGGGGCAGGTCTTCCTCCCTGCGCGCTTGCGATACTTATCTGGACAGGTACTCCTTCGTCCTCAGGGAGACGGGTTTTCCGAATCTCGGCCTGGCTTTCAGCGCCCATTTTCCCGGTTATCTCGACCTGCTTACGGCCGAGTCCGGCAAGGGCCTTTATTTGAGCGGGGTGAACGGGAGGCTGATGGATACAGGATCCCTCTACGAACGCTCGGGATTGTCCGGGAGGGACGAATACGGCAAACTGGTATCCCTGCTGATATCGCAGTATGAACTTTATATCGGAAGATCGATAATTACGACGGAAAGCGAACTGCGGGAACTCGGTGGAACGCCGGAACTGACGGGCCTGCTGTCGGACGTTTCCGCCGAATCATATTCCGGAAGGCTCAGGGAGATCAGGGCGCTCGCGGATGCAGGGCGGGGAGATTTTTTCGCCGCGGCCTCGGGGCTGGTTGATTTTTCGCACAATGCGAGGTGCTGGGAAAGGGCCTGCGCGTATGTGAGGAAGGCCTTCGAAGAAGGAAATATATCAGGAGACCCGGTGATCATGGGGATACTCTCGTACCTCGTTAGGAAGTCGAACGAGGGCGGCGACAGGGACCTCCAGATGCACATATCCAGGACGGCAGCTGCCGCCTGCTCGATATTCTCCTCCAATACCGACGTTCTCAGGGGTATAATTGACCTGGTAATGCCCGCGCTTCTCGCGGAAATAGACAGGGGCGGGAATTATTTTTCCGCGTTTTCCACCATATACAACATCGGCAAGACCGTGGTCGGTTCCGGCAAGAAAACGATAATCGACTATTTCGTAGACTTTCTCGTGAAGTCTAAGTTCTGCTTCCCGGAGTTTTCCGGGATCGCCCAGGACTGGTCCGTGATAGTGAACTCGAGCCACCTGGAAAACATCAGGACATGGATGAAGCTCATCGAGCTCAACCCGACGCTCATGAAGAGGCTGGCGTCCAGCCTCATAGTCAACCTGAAGCTCGGCGGCGTTTTCCTGAAGGACACCGACGTTTTCCAGAGGGACGTGTCGAGGCTCCTGAACAGCGATTACTCTGACGTCTTCTACCTGGTGATATCGCTTGCCGCTGTTTTTCCGGCCTTCTATCACGACATCGGGGCCACCGGCGACATCAGGTCCTACACCGAAAGGATAGACACGAACCATAAAATGGACGACCTGATCCATTTCCTGCGCAAGCAGGTGCACGTCGAGTCCTCGAGCAGGACAGTCTACCTTTTCCAGCGGGTGATGGAATTCTGGCTGACCGGCGACAGCGGCCTGCTGGAGGGAATGGTGCCGCAGGAGGTCTTCGAAAGGCTCGACGGTTTTTTTGAAATGATGAATCTCGACTCGGACCCGGCCGCCCGCGCCGTCCTCGACGGCGCCAGGAGCGTTTTCGAAGAACTCTCCGGGCTGAGTTTCTGGGATTTCCTGGACAGGGTCGACGGCGGCGCCTTCCTGGAAGCGGCCCGGCGCCTGGAGCCGGCCGGCATAGGTCCCGGCGAAAAGGAAAGGGCGCTGCGGCATTTCGCCGGGTACTTCGAATCGCGGAACCCGGCGGAGATGACCAAGATGCTGGCCTGCATGAAAAACAGGTTCGGCATCGACGCGTCAGGCAGGGATATGTGGAAGCGCCTTTACGAGATACCGGACGACGAGTTCAGGGGCCTTTTCGAGGACGTAAAGGGCGAAGAGTTTTCCAGGGTCAACGTTGAAAAATTCATCACCTTCCTGCACGTGTACAGGATGCTCTTCGACAAGTATAATTTCTCCGAGGTGAGGGGCGTCGAGAAGCTTGAATCATACGCCGCGGAAAACCTCTTCGAACCGGGCGCGGGTTTTTTCGAAGCCCTGAGGAAGGGCGGCGCGTTCGAATCCCTCGACGCGCTCCTGTCGCTACAGGACTCGCTGAAGTCCGGCGTGCTGCTGGGCGGGAAGACCTTCGAGCCGCTCGATACCATCGAGTTCAAGAGGCACATAGCGTTCGGCATCCCTTCCATGTACGGTTCATACAAGGAGAAAAAGTTCGACACCCTCAAGGTTTTTTTTCACACCAACCTGATAATCGTGGGCCTTTTCGAGAGGTCATACGCCTCGCTCGGCATCATGAAGGGCGGCCCGGTGGATTACGCCGAGACCGCCGGGTTCATCCGGCTGTTTTTCAGGAAGTTCCTGATCGACGGGCTCATGAACCAGGAAATGGTCACGGTCATAAGCCTGCTGGAGACGCCGAACCTCAGGATTTCCCAGTTCAGGGACATCGTCAACCACCTGCTCGGAATACACGGGGAGATATCCGACAGGTTCAACGAGACCTTCAAGGACGTCTGCCGCGAGGCCATAAAAAACATAGGCATCGAAAGGATTTCCAGGAGGTTCCTGCCCGACGAAAGCGAGAGCAGCGTCGACGTGGTCGTCGACAGGTTCCTCAGGGACCAGATAATGCAGACGCCCCTCCTCCAGCTTTTCGACAACCTGCTGATAAGGCTCAAGGAGCGCCTCGCGACCGAGCTGGCGATGAGGGGGGACGGCGTCTGTCTCAACCCGGTTTCAGGTCCCCCGGCAAGGGGCGGGATAGCCTTCCGGATAGGAAAGACCCCGGCCGCGGGGGTTGCCGCGCCGGTGTGGGAGACAGGCGGGAAGGCGTACGGGCTCCTCTTTGCGTCCGAAATAGAAGGCATCAGGATCCCGGAGGGTTTCATACTTTCATCAGGGCTTTACAAGAGGGTAAAGGACGGCAACCTGAAGAACCCAAGGTTCAGGGAGCGCATGATGGGGCTCCTCAGGAAGGAGATCCCGCTTTTTACCGGCAACAGGTTCGGCAACATGGACAATCCGGTCCTTCTCTCGGTCAGGAGCGGCGCGGTGTTCTCCATGCCCGGCGTGATGGACACCATAACGAACGTTGGGATAACGAAGGACATAATCGATTTCTACGCGGAGAGGGACCCGTGGTTCGCGTATGACTGCTACAGGAGGCTGATCCAGGACCTGGCAATTTCATCCTACGGGATGGACAGATCGATTTTCGAGAAGCTCATGAGCCAGGCCAAGGAAGAGGCGGGCGTCGCACTCAAGGAGGAGCTGACCTCCGGCCAGATGGAGATACTGACAAGGAAGTACCGCTACGCCATAAACTCCCACGGTTTCTCCGTGCCGGAGGACCCGTACGAACAGCTCTTCGAGGCGATACTGTCCGTGTACAGGTCATGGGAATCGCCTATCGCCAGGAATTTCAGGGATTTCGTCAACATATCCGGCGAGTGGGGGACTGCGGTCATAGTCCAGAGGATGATATTCGGAAATTACTCTCCTTCCGACATAACCGGGGTCGTATACAGCCAGAACCTCGGCAACGAAAACATCGGCCTCTTCGGAGAATACAAGACCAGGGCCCAGGGGCACGACATAGTAAGCGGCGTCGCCAGGGTGTTCCCGGTCAGCGAGGAGCAGAAGAGGGTCTACGCCAAATCCAGGGCGTTTCCGTCCATGGAGAAGAATTTTCCCGGCCTTTATTCGGCGCTTTACGACGCCGTCAGGAGGATAAGGGAGGGGTGGAGGAACGACGTGGAGATCGAGTTCACGATTGAAAACAACAATCTCTACATACTCCAGATCAGGGGAATGACCAGGCACACCTTCGAAATAGAGGAGCTGGAATCAAACAGGGACGAGCTTCATTACTGCCTGCTCGGGCAGGGCCTCGCCGCCTCGGGCGGAGTGGTGTCCGGCAGGGCCGTCTTCGGCATCGGGAGGATAGATTTCTTCAGGGAAAGGTTCAGGGACGAAAAGATCGTGCTGGTGAGGCCCGAGACCACGCCGGAGGAGGTCATCGGCATCAAGAAGTCGGACGGCATTCTTACCTGCGTCGGCGGCATGACGTCGCACGCCGTTTTACAGATGAGGCGGTTCGAGAAGTCCGGCGTGAGCGATTTTTCCGCGATGAAGATAGACGAATCAAGGAACAGCGCCACGGTCAGGAAGGAGTTTTTCGAAAAAGACCACGTGGTGATCAACGAGGGGGACTACATAACCATAGACGGGAATACCGGGAACGTATATCTCGGATATCATAAGACGAAAAAAAAGATTACCCAATAACGGAAGACGGGAGGTTGGAAATGGGAAGCATATCGACGGGCTCGCCGGTCGGGATTTCCGGGATCGGCAGGATAGGAAAGCTGCTGGCGTGGGTTTTATCCGCGAGGAAGGAGCAGAAGGAGATCGTCATCTCCACCGGGAGGGGCACCGGGAAGAGGATCGAGGACCTGGCCACGTACCTGGCCTGGGACTCCACTTACGGCAAGTACGCGAGGTTCGTCCACGGGTACAGGACTGACAGCGCGATAGAGATAATCGACGGGAGCGTCTACATGAACGGCGTCAGGGT
This sequence comes from Spirochaetota bacterium, assembly GCA_025457915.1. Taxonomy (GTDB): domain Bacteria; phylum Spirochaetota; class UBA4802; order UBA4802; family UBA5550; genus JALOTL01. The sequence goes on from JALOTL010000005.1 coordinate 188,242, forward strand.
CATCTGGCTCAACGATCCCAAACACAGGGTCCCGGGGACCATCCCGTGGTCTGAACACGGCGTAGAGCTGGTGTTCGACACGACCGGTAAAATGCTCGACCCGGCGGCGAACGACGACAACTCCCTGAGGGGACACCTCAACCACGCCAGGAAGGTGGTGCTTACCGCGCCCTTCAAGGCGAAAAACAAGGGGACACCCGTGCCGGACGACTCCGTGACCGTCGTCGGCGGAGTGAATTTCGACAGATACGATCCCGAAAGGCACAGGATCGTGTCCAACGCCTCATGCACCACGAACTGCGTGGCGCCACCGATCAAGGCCCTCGTCGACCACTTCGGGGAAAGGTTCATATCGTATTCGCTCACCACGGTGCACGCGGTAACGAATTCGCAGAGCGTGCTTGACGTGCTTCCTAAAGACGGGGACAGCGACACCAGGAAGAGGAGGAGCATACTCAACAACATGATACCGACGTCGACCGGCGCGGCAAACGCGGTCATAGAGGTGGTGCCGGAGATCAGGGACCTGGGAATAGGCTCGCAGGCGTCGTCGATAAGGGTCCCGACCAGCACCGGTTCGATCGTCATACTCGACATATCACTGATGGGGGAATACGACAACGCGCATATTCATGATATATTCAGGACCTACTCCGAGAAGAACCCGGGGATAATGAAGTTCTCGACGGAACAGCTGGTAAGCTCGGACGTCATAGGCAGCACCTACTCGACGATATACGATTCGCTGTTCACGCACAGGAGGACTTCGAAGAGGGGCGAGCAGTATTACACGATGGTCGACCTGAATTTCTGGTATGACAACGAGTTCGGCTACGTCAATTCGCTCATGAGGCTCTACGACCGCATGTGCGGCAGGGCGTAAGGCCCGCCCAGGCCGGGGGCCGGATCACCTGCCGGCCAGTTCCCGGTCAATGATCCCTTCAAGTATCTCCCGGGGCACCAGCCCGCCGAGCCTTCTGCCGGCGATGAATATCGCCGGGGTCCCCCTGATTTTAAGCTTTTCGCCCGCGGCTATGCCGCCGAAAAGCCTGTCGCTGACGGTTTCGGAATCGATCAGCGCGGAGAACCCGCTTTCGTCAGGCGCCAGGCCGGCCTTCCCGGCGGCCAGCCTGTAGTTTTCCATCATGTCGGTTTTTTCATATCCCCTTGAATACTTTTCGTATGCGGAAAAGTGCGCCACGAGGTATTCCCTGAAAAGGCCCTTGTCCGAGGCCGCGATTATGGCCCTCGATGCGAGGCAGGAATTTTTGTAAACCGTCCTCGAGACGCCCGGGTTGCACTCCTTGTCGAGCGGATAGATGTAGTAGACGAATTTTATCCTGCCCCTGTATTTGGAGAGGAGGAACTTTTCCATCTTGAACAGTTCGTAGCAGTGGCTGCAGAGGAAGTCCGTGAAGACCGTTACGGTCACGGGCGCGTCCGGGTTTCCTATGATCATTTTGCTGTCGGGCAGGTCGGGCTTCTCGACGGCATAATTATAGAAGTCCTTTATGAATGAAGACACCTCCGCGTCGGACGCGTGCATGTCCTCCGTCTTGAGCCTCAGGTTGAACGAAGCGGAAAAAACCGCGAAGGCCAGAAGGACCGCGAAGAGCATGAAGGCCGAGATGAACGCCTTCTTGAAATGGTCTCCGGCGCCGATGCTGATGATCCCCCTGAGGTTGCCGGCAAGGTCCGCCATGCCCCAGCCCTTTTCGATCCTGCATAGCATGAAAAGCGCCGCGAATATGAGGATGCTGATGATGTAGGTCGCGAAGCAAAGCGGGCAGAAGGTGCTTATCACTATCAGGATGATCCCGAGCGCCAGGTCGGCGGCCAGGGAAAGCGCCGAGAGCGGGAGCAGAATTGCCACGGCGTATCCGTAAAGCTCGCCCTCCGCGTAATCGGCGATCAGCACGGTAAAAAGCGTGAAGAGATAAAAAAGGAGCCCGTATGCGGCAAGGGGCAGTCCGAAAATGACCGAATACCTGGATTGTCCGAGCGCGAGGCACGGGTTTTCAAGCGCGTCGCCGCATGATATGACGGGCAGCTGTGAGTCCGGATAGTAGTGCTGGAAAAAAAGTATCCCGGACACGGCCGCGCCGGCGATTGAAAGCGCGATAAGCGCGTAAATGTATTTTTTCATGGCAGCTTCCTTTTTAAATGTATTCTCTTTCCGCAGATAACGAGATAAAACTCCCCGTCGGTTTCGTCAAGCCTTTCAAGCACGTGGAAGGAGGGGGAGCGCCTGAATTTCGCGGTCAGCCTCCCGCCCGACACCATGCAGTACAGCGCGTTGTTTTCCCCCACCGAAAGGGTGGCCGGGTCAAGCTCCTCCGCAGCGCCGGTTGACAGGTTCAGGACGGCCTTTTCGAACTCGCCGAACCCCTCGAAAGTCACCCCGGTGACGAACACCGGCGCGTCCTCGACACTGACCGGGTAAACGTAGTCTCCGTAATGTATCACGTATATTCCGTCGGACGTCACGCCGATCGATTTATTGAAGAAATCTATAATGTTTTTGTTTAAAAACGGCTGCCCGTTGTGGAACCAGTTTCCCTCCCTGTCGAGGAATATCCGGTCGTCGAGCCTTCCCGAAATCAGCAGCTCCCTCAGGTATTCCGGAAGTTCAGGGCAGGCTTCCATATCTATACCCTTATCATTGGATCGGTGAGCTTCCTGTGCTCCTCGAGCGCGTACCTGTCGGTCATCCCGGCTATGAAGTCCGCGGTTGTCTTGAACACGCCCTCTGACTCTATCCTCGTCTGGTAGTCGTCCGGCAGGGTGTCCGGATGCACCGTGTAAATCCGGAACAGGTCGATCATCACCTTCTGCGCCTTCATGGACATCCTCGCGACCCTGTAGTGCTGGTAAAGCCTTTCCCTGAGGAACTTCTTCAGCTCGCCGTTTGCCGATTTGACGGGGTCGTTGAATCCCGTCAGCTTTTCGCCGGCTTTCCTGACGTCGTCCAGGTTCTTTACCGATTTTTTTTCAAGGTTGCCGACGGTGTGTTTGATGAGGTCGGACACGAGGAGGTTGATTATCGCCCTGATCATGGTCCTGGCGCCTATCCTGCCGTCGGACCCGGAGTCCCCCATGCGGTCCTCAACCATCGAGTAGATGGCGAGCCTTTTTATGTCCTCCATTTTTATGAGTCCCGAGGAAAGGCCGTCGTCAAGGTCGTGGTTGTTGTAGGCTATCTCGTCGGCGATGTCGATTATCTGCGCCTCGAGGGTCGGCTGTTCCTCCGGCAGGAAATCCGTGAAGACCGCGCGGTCGTACTGCGATGAGTGCTTGATTATGCCCTCCCTGGTCTCCCAGGTGAGGTTCAGGCCCATGAAGCCGGGGTAGGCGATCTCTATCTCATCCACGACCCTGAGGCTCTGCCTGTTGTGCTCGAAACCCCCGTGGTCTTTAAGGAGCCTGTTGAGCTCCTTTTCGCCGGCGTGCCCGAACGGCGTGTGGCCGAGGTCGTGGGCGAGGGCGATGCTTTCAGCCAGGTCCTCGTTCAGCCTGAGGGTCCTGGCGATCGTCCTCGAAATCTGCGCCACCTCCATGGTGTGGGTGAGCCGCGTCCTGTAGTGGTCTCCCTCGTGGTTGATGAACACCTGGGTCTTGTATTCAAGGCGCCTGAAGGCCCTGGAGTGGATTATCCTTTCCCTGTCCCTCTGGAACTCGGTCCTGTACGGGTGGGGGTCTTCCGGGTGGACGCGGCCCCTGGTGCGGGAGGACCTGGCCGCCCATGGAGCGATGCCCATTTCCTCGATCTCCTCGAGGTATTTTCTGTCGGCCGGTATCATCTTTCCCTGGAGATCTCGGCCTCGTATGCCTGCATCGCGGTCTTCCTGTTCATCCGGATCTCTTCGCTTGACGGGTCTTCCTCGATCCCCCTGGTGAAGGCCTTCAGTGCCTTACCGTACTGCTTCTTCTTGTAGTATGCCTTGCCGATGTTGTTGTAGGCCTCGGAGACCATCTTTGAATCGTTGGAGGCCTTCACCACCTGGTAGAACGCGTCTATCGCCCTGTCGTACATCTGCTTTTTCGAGTAGATGATTCCCAGCGAATTAAGCGCCTCCGGGTCGCCCGGCTTTATCAGCAGGGCCTTCTGGATCTGCTGCATGGACTTTTCCATCGACTCCTCGGTGGCGCCCGTCTTCGCCTGTATCAGGCCGAGGTTGATGTACGCCTTGCGCGAGAGCTCGCTGTTTTCGTTGATCTCGATCACGCGCTGGTAGGCCCTCTGCGCGTATTCGAGCTGGTTCCTCTTGTAGTAGATCGTGGCCAGCTTGAAATGGCCCTCCTGTATGTTCGGCCATCTCCTGGCCACCTTCTCGTATTCCTTTTCGGCGAGGTCCGCGAATCCCCTCTCGTAGTAGAGGTCGGCCATCGACAGGAGCGGCTTGGGGTCGTTGACGTTGAGGTCCGCCGCCTTTCTCCAGGCGTCGACCGCGAGCTCCGGCTTCCCGGCGTGCTTGTACGCTATGCCGAGATTGTAGAGCGCGGTGTCGTCCTTCGGGCTTATGGCCAGGGCCTTGCTGTATGCCTCCACGGCCTCGTCGAACCTCTGCGCGTCGTCCAGGATGTTTCCCATGTTCAGGAACGCGATCCTGGCGTTTTCAGTCGCGGGCTCTATGGACGTGATTTTCTTGTACGTATCGTAGGCCCTGTCGAGCTCGCCCTTTTCGTAGTATATCTCTCCAAGTCTCGAGAGTATCCTCACGTTCCTCGAGTTTATGTTCAGCAGCCTTTCGTAGACTGACTGGCTCCTGTTGTAGTCGCGCATGGCGAGGTACGCGTCGCCGAGGTTTTCCAGCATCTCGGAGTCCCTCTCGCCGAGCTCTTCGGCCTTTTTGAATTCCTCCGCCGCCTCCTCCTTCTTATTCTGGCGCATGTAGGCTATTCCGAGGTTGTACCTGTTCAGCGCGTCGGAAGGCCTGATGGAGACCGCCTCCTTCAGGTATTTTTCCGCCATCTCGAAGTTCTTCCTTTCGGTGTACATGACCCCGAGCCTGGAATAGGCCCTGTGCGCGACTTCGCCTATCCTGTCGGCCGCGGCCGCCTTCCTGAGGTATTCCATCGCGGCGAATTCGTCCCCGGTCTTGAGCATCGACATGCCGAGGTTGTACATGACTGCCGCGTTGTCGGGGTTTTCCTTCAGCGCGTCACCGTACTGTTCGGCCGCGTCCTTGAATTTGCCCTGGTCGAAGTAGATGTTTCCAAGGAGTATCTTCGAATTGACGTCCTTCGCGTTCAGCGAGATGGATTCCTTCGCTGTGTCCGCCGCCCTGTCGTAGTCCTTCTTGTGCCTGTATGCTATGGAGAGGTTCTTGTATATGTCCGCGTTTTTGCTGTCGTATTTCATGGCCCTGGTGTAGTATTCCACGGCCTTGTCGTATTCGTTCCTGTCGTCGGCGATCATTCCGAGGAAGGCCAGCGCTATACCCTTGTCCCTGTCGCTGGACCCGGACTCCACCACCTCGTTGAATTCCGAGACGGCGTCGTTGTAGTATTGTTTGGCGTAGCTTTCCCTGCCGCGCTTGATGTGGATGTTGTCGGAATCGGCGCCCATCTCCTTCACGACCCCGTCGATCGGCTGCATGGCGTTTTTGTTGGGGGTGAATATCTCCGGCCTTATGTAGACGAACCTGGTGGCGATTATTATGCCGCCGATCAGTACGGCGGCTACGGACGTGAGTATGATTATCTGTTTCAGCGGGAAGTTTCTCGCAGGCTTTCCCTCCTGTTCAAGGCCGCTGATCCTGCCGTGCTTGACCTCGAAGGGGTCATCGCCCGTATTCATGGGGTCTCTTCTGCCTAACACTGTTCATGCTCCTTGATCTCGGATTTTCTGACGGCGTCCAGGATGCCGTTTATGAACTGGCCCGAGCCTTCTCCTCCGTATATCTTGCCGAGCTCTATCGCCTCGTTGATCGTCACCGGAGCGGGGATTTCAGGGTGGTAAAGAAGAGCGTAGATCGACAGGCGCAGGATGGATTTGTCAACGACGCTGAGCCTCTCGAATTTCCAGTTTTTTGAATGCCTGACGATGAGTTCGTCAATCTTTTCGATGTTGTCCACGGCGCCCCTGATAAGGTCCTCCGCAAAATCCCTGATGTCCGGTGGAATGTCCCTGTCGACCCATCCGAGCGAGAGGACCTCGACGATCGGGGGCCTGGAGAGCTCATACATATACAGTCCCTGCAGGGCGTATTCCCTTGATCTCCTCCTGTGACCCATCAGCCTATCTGTTTGTACAGATTGGCCATCTCGATGGCGGAAAGGGCCGCATCAAAACCCTTGTTGCCGGATTTCGTCCCGGCCCTCTCGATGGCCTGCTCGATCGTGTCGGTGGTAAGGACCCCGTAGATGACCGGCACCTTTGAATCGAGCCCCACCTGTGCGACGCCCTTGGAAACCTCGGCCGCGACGTAGTCGAAGTGCGGGGTCGCGCCCCTTATCACCGCCCCGAGGCAGATGACGGCGTCGTATTTCTTGGATTCCGACAGGAGCTTCGCGGCGGCCGGTATCTCGAACGATCCCGGCACCCATGCCACGGTGACGTCGTCCTCCGCGGCATTGTTCCTCTTGAGGCAGTCCATCGCGCCGGACAGGAGCTTGTTCGTGATGAATTCATTGAACCTGGAAACGATGATCGCCACTTTCAGCCCGGTAGCGTCGAGTTTGCCTTCTAACAATTTCATTTTTTTCCCCGCGGTTTCGGTGAATTTAACGCGTCCCGCGCGTTATAAATTTTTGATATTCAACCAGCTTTTTTTGTTCAAAGTCAAGCCTTTTTTGGCCGGGCGCCGCGCAGGGACCGCCCGGCCCCATGGATGAGCGCGCGTCCCTACTGTCCCATCATCGCGCTGACCATCTCCAGGGTCTTCCTCGTCGCCGGATCGAAGAAGCACTTGAATCCCTCCTGCCAGTCCTCGTCCTTCAATCTCTTTCTCATGAGGTCGGCCGTAGGCGTTCTGAAGGAGGTCTTGAGCATCTTGAACGCGCCTCCCGGGTTGTCCGCCCATGATAAAACGACCTGTTTGGCCCTGGTCATGAGCTCGGCTTCCTCTACGACCTCGTCCACCAGCGCCATTTCCCTGGCCGCGGCCACGTCGTGGAGCTGGCCGAAATACATGACGTCCCTGAACTTCTTGTTGCCGTCCAGCCCGAACTTCATTATCTCGGTCTGCACGACTGAAAGCCCCAGGCCTATCTTTATCTCGCTCATCCCGACCTTTATCTTCGGGTGGTTCTTGATGATCCTGTAGTCGCAGGCCATGGAGAGGATCAGGCCCCCCGCGACCGCGGCGCCGTTTATCGCGGCCACGACCGGCTTTTTGCACATGAATAAATCAATGAATATGTCCTCCACCTCGGTGAAGAACTTGATGACCTCCGGGTGGTCCTTGAAGGAGAGGAAAAGGGGAAGGTCGAACCCGGAGCAGAAAGTCCTGCCCGCGCCCGTAAAGACGATCCCCTTGATGGCCGGGTCTTCATTCGCCTTTTTCACCAGCGCCTTGAGGGACTGGAGCGTCTCGACGTCGAGCGAGTTATTTTTTCCTTTTTCAAATGTCGCTATCACTATGTTGTCTTCGATCTGTTCTTTCAGCATGGCTGTAACCCTCAATTTATGATGCGCGTAAAGTTAACGGGGGGCCTGTCGAGATCAAGTAAAATTTTATGACCGGGACGGTGTTTTCATGAAAAGCACCCGGGTCTGAAAAAATACTTGCCGGATTTTCAACTGGGATGTTGTTTTTCATTAGCCGATTAACGGATATTTATATGATAAGAAAATGCGAAAAAGATGAATCCGGGACCATACTGGAAGTCATAAACGATTCCGCGTCAGCCTACGAGGGCGTCATACCGGCCGACCTCTGGACGAGCCCGTACATGTCCGGGGAATACCTTGCGGGTGAAATTGGATCCGGCGTGGTTTTCTGGGGATTTTACGAATCCGGGAAGCTGCTCGGCGTGATGGGCATCCAGGACCTGGGGGAGGTGGTCCTTTTCAGGCACGCTTACGTGCTTACCGCGATGAGGGGGAGGGGGATCGGGACCGCCCTTTTGAAGCGCCTGTACGCCATGACCGACAGGCCGGTCCTGATCGGCACCTGGGCCGACGCCTCGTGGGCCGTGGCCTTTTACCTCAAAAACGGGTTCAGGATCATCACCGGGGACGAAAAGGACGGGCTGCTGCAAAAATACTGGAGGCTCCCGGCAAGACAGGTGGAGACCTCCGTCGTGATGGCCGATTGCAGGTACGCCGGATAGCGGTGTACCGGTGTAGCGGTAATTCATGAATTACCGGTTACATGAAGTGCAGTTACGGGTGCGGTTGCTACGCCTTTTCCAGGAGGTCGGTCATCTCGACCGACCTGCTCTCGAGCCTGTGCGACAGTATCATGAGGCTGTTCAGGTTCAGCGACGTCTGCTCCGTCATGCTGGTCATCTTCTCCATCCACTCCAGGATCTGAAGTATCAGCTCGGTCTGCGTGTTGAAGTGCTCGATCAGGTCCTTCGTGGTCTTTTCTATTTCCGTGTTGGACGAGTGGAGGATCCTGCTCTCTTTGGACTCGTTCTCAGTCCTGGCGCTCAGGTTCATGATGAACTCCGAGTCCTTTTTCACGAAATCGATGATGTAGTTGAGGCCGCTCGACATGTTCTCGGAGGACTGGTAGACCTCGTCGATGTTCTGGACCGTGTCCTTTATTATCATCGAGATCTCCTTGGATGAATCGAGGCTGACGCTCGCCAGCTTGGATATCTCGTCCGATACGACCGCGAACCCCTTGCCGTATTCGCCGGCCCTGGCCGATTCGATGGCGGCGTTCAGCGAAAGGAGGTTCGTCTTGTCCGCAATCTCGTTGATGGTCTTCGTGATCTCCTCGATCTTCTTGGACTTTTCCTGCATCTCCCTTATGACCTCGGTGCTCCTCTTCATGTTCCTTTCGTTCACCTCGGCCAGCTCGAGCGCCCTGTCGGCCATGCTCTTCTGCGTGACGCAGTCGTTGTTGATGACCTCCATGGAGTTGGAGATCTGGCTGATCTTCTGGAAGTTCTGTTCGATGGACTCGCTCTGGAGGTTTATCTTCTTCCTGAACTCGCCGATGCTCTTCGAGAAGGACTGAGTGATGCTCGTGATCTCCTTGATGAGCCTGTTCGTCTCGTCTATGATTTTTCCTATGTCGTTCGTGGAGCCGGACATTTCCATGCTGCTCACCGAAAGGTCCTGCGACGCGTCCTTGAGCGTGTCGAGAAGGCTTTCCACCCTTTCGAGGTTTTTGCCGGCATCGTTCTTCGCGTCCTCGGTCTTTTTGATGTTCTTGTTCGTGAAGTCCGCCATCAGGTAGAGGAAGTACGTGAATACCCCCAGGAAGAGGAGCTTCGAAATCTCGTGAGAGAACTTGAGCGCCTTCGGCGTGAAGACTTCCTTCTGGTCCGTCGTGAAGTACATTCCGCCGATGGTGACGCCAAGGATGATGAGGACGGCGTACGACGATACCGCGAGTATCCCGAAATAGATGTTCAGCTTTTTATTGTACCTGAGGGCCGAGTTTATCCCGAAGAGGAAGTACACAAGGAAAGTGGCCGGTTCCTTCAATGTCATTCCGAAGCCGTTGTATTCGTCGAAGCCGAAGACGTACTTGACGACGAAGATTAGGAGCACCTCGATCGTAAGGGAGACCCAGATCACGGTATCGTTGATCTTTTCGGTCCTTATAAGCACCAGGTTCACTATCGTCAGCGCGAGGTATATGCTGGTCGCTATGAATATGGACAGGTAAACGGCGGGCACCGAGCCCGAGTTATATGCCGACAAGCCCGCGAGCGATATGAAGATGATGAATACGAACCTTGTCCGGTTTATAATTTTTTCGGTTAATAGGGCGTTCATATCCGGCCTCCGCCATGGTGGATCATGATGGATTTTAAGGGAATTTAGGATTTTTTTCAAGTAAATATTTTTTATTGCAGCTGATTGACGGATAATAACCGTTTTTTTAGCGGAATTAACGGGATTCTACCCGCCTTTCATCTACCGGAATCGATTTATCCGGTCCGGATATTTTTTGCTTTAAACTTAACATTATGAACAATATATCATGGGTATAGCTGATACACGGCCGCGTCATGGAGCCGGACCGCACCAGTCCGGCCGCGGGCGCGGTTTGCGCGGTGAACATGCTCGTCGGGACCCCCGGGGGCGGCACCTGTACCTTCGAAGAAATAAAAGGCCCGCTGGAATCCGCGGGCTTCGTGAAAATCAACCTGATCCGGACCGGCGGGCGGATGGACGGCCTCGTGGAGGCCTTCAAGCCGTAGAACCGGCGCATTTTCGATTTTATATGCGCTTATAAAACGCTTGACTTCCGTCGATTTTCATGCCTATCGTTGGTTAAACTTAACGATATTCCCGGCCGCTGGAAACGCGGCCGCAGCTTCATTACGCGGTGGTGACAGGTTGCCGATGCAATATAACGCGGGCCTTTTCCATACCCGCTGGAAAATAATATTTTTCACGGAGGCGGAATGTGCATGACATGATGAAAAGTATGCTCTCCCTTGCCCTGAGCGTTTCACTTTCCTGTATTTCTTTTTCCTGCAAGAGCCTCGATCCGAAACTTCTTGAACAGACCGCAGCCTTCGATAAAAGCGTAACACCGATGCGGGTGGTGGTAAACACCGACAGCATAAAGGCATGTTTTCCCGGAGGCTGGAGAGATAAGAAAGAGTGGGGTTCGGAATTGATAAAGCATAATCATGGTTATAGAAAGGACTATCCCGGTATAAAATGGCATATCTGCTGTTCATTTCCAGAACAGGAGTCCGCTGTGAGAATCATAAGGAACAACCTGATGTTCGACAGGGATTCGAGGAACGCCTATCTGAGCGTTCTTGTGCGTAACGTGGAATGGCGAAGAAGTATAACATGGTTGATTCTGAGCGGTGTTATGATCTTCATTCCATGTTTAATGGGAATGCCGGCCGAGGCGTTTACCCTGTCAATTGACATGGAGGTTTATAAGGCGAAAGGCATTGATACAGAATACGTCGCTTTTTACTGGGGTTATTTTAATCCGGACATCCCGGCCTATATGAACGCGCTGATCACCGGCTGCGCGGACCTCCGCAAGCAGATCGAGGCAGACAGGGAAAACATAAATAAACTGATAAGATAGATATCGGGATGATAAGTGAGGCGATCAATGAATTCCGGAGGTGAAGCATGTTGGATACAATAAAGAAAACGGTATCGGTAGTACTGGCATTTACGATCGCGGTCATTCCATTATCATGCAAAAGCCTCGATCCGAAGCTCCTTGAACAGACGGCAACCTTCGATAAAAGCGTCACGCCGATGCGGGTTGTGGTAAACATGGACAGCATCAAGGCATGTTTTCCCGGCGGGTGGATTGATGTGCATCATAAAAGAAAGGTATTATTGTCATATTATAATGAAAACAGACAGTATCCGCATGGACGTGTGAATTTTTTTTTCCAGGAACAGCAAAATATCATAAATATTCTAAAACACAACATGATGTTCGACAGGGACGCGAAGAACGCTTATTTAAGCGTG
>JALOTL010000028.1 GCA_025457915.1 Spirochaetota bacterium
AAGAATTACATGAGTAAGTTAAAATTACTAAGGAAATACGGATTATTTACTTGTGCGGCTTGACTTTTATCATAGATGACGGTATCCGCCTGATAGTCACCTGAAAAATAAAGGTGGTCAACGTTCCTCTCCAATGAAAATAAATTCTATATTATTAAAAAATAGATTGTATGGGGGTGACCCTCGAAATTTTCGTGTGCTAACCGGCAATAAGCTGGCCAGGGACACATACTATGATAATTTCATAGTAACCAAATCATTAAAGGAGGATCACACCCATGAACAAAAAGATTGCATACGTTGGGATGGATGTCCACAAAAATTCGATAACAGTATATAGGACATTACGCTAAGTATATGAGATAGAAGAGAGCGTATGAGAAGTAAAAAAAATCACCCTCTTTTTAAAAAAAAGTTCATGACAGCGTCTCTTTTTAATTTCATTCCAGCTGTCTTTAAGGAATTTAATATGAAATATCGACTCGTTGCATTTATATTTATTATATTCATTTTTGTTCTGGTGAACGGCAAACTCGAAGCACAAGAGCCTGTAATTCTTGACGACAGTATTGAAAAATATCCCATCGGACTCAATACTTCTATTCTCGAGGACACTGGAAATAAATTGAGGTTTCAGGATGTTACTTCGAAAACATTTTCGGACAGATTTAAAAAAAGCGACAAGGTGTCGCCCAGTTATGGTTTCACCGACTCGGTTTTCTGGATACGATTCACCCTGCGTTCAAAATCAATTAAACATTCTTATTGGCTCATGGAGCTCGACTTCCCTTTGATGGACAAGATCAGCCTGTTTGTCCCCAACCCCAACGGCGAATACACCGAGAAAAGGTACGGTTATTCAATGCCCTTCGCGCAAAGGGATATCCGGCACAGGAACTTTGTGTTTAAACTGGATATCCAAAATGGAGAAAAAAAGACGTATTATTTACGATTTGAAAACGCAGACAGAATGGAAATTCCTTTAACCTTATGGTCCGCAACATCCTTTCAGGAAAAAAATCGTACAGAGCAGTATATTTTTGGAATTTATCTCGGGATAATTTTTGTAATGTTTTTATATAACTTATTCTTGTTTTTTTCAATAAAGGATCGAACTTATTTATATTATGTTCTCTACATCCTGGGGTTTGGATTTTTTCAATTAACTCAAAATGGATTAGTTTATGAATACTTCTTGCCCGAATTTTTGAGCAAGTTTAATCATTATATCCCTTTTGCAACAGTATTTTTATTGTTCATCGTGATTCATTTTTCTCAGTCTTTTTTAAATACAAAAGTTAATACCCAAAAAATTAATGTCTTTTTGTCGGCTTTAAAATATACGCAACTGGTTTTAATATTATTTATTCCGTTTATCAGCTATCCATTTTTTATTCAACTGGAATCGATTATGGCTTCTCTAATTCTAATAGCCATATTTACAACCGGTATTATTATTATGTTTAAAGGGTATCGGCCAGCAAAATATTTTGTCTTTGCCTGGACGTCCTTAATTATTGGCGGAATAGTTTTTGCTTTTAAAGTAAGTGCATTTCTTCCAAATAATGTTTTAACATCATATGCGATGCAGGTTGGTTCAGTTGTGGAGGTTATTCTTCTCTCGCTTGGTCTGGGGGACCGCATAAATATGATGAAAAGCCAAAACGAAAAAATCCAGCAAGAGGCCTTGGCCGCCCAGACCAGGATGACAGAATCGTTTTCTCGTTTTGTGCCGAAAGAATTCTTACAGTTTCTTAATCGGGCGAGCATCGTTGACGTAGATCTTGGCGATCAGGTTATACAGAAGATGACCATTCTTTTTTCAGATATACGCTCATTCACCAGCATTTCGGAAAAACTATCGCCGCAGGAAAATATAGACTTTCTTAACTCATACCTTACAGGCATCGGCCCTATTATACGAAAAAACAACGGATTCATAGATAAATATATCGGTGATGCGATCATGGCCTTATTCCCAGAATCAGCTGAAGATGCGGTACGCACAGCGATCGACATGCAGAAACAGGTGAGTAAATTTAACAACATTCGCACTCTGACAGGAAAAGATCCCATTCAGATCGGAATTGGAATCCACATAGGAGACTTAATGCTGGGAACCATTGGAGAATCCCACAGGATTGACACCACGGTCATATCCGACGCCGTTAACATCGCATCCAGACTTGAAAGTCTGACAAAAAAAATTGACTATAATATTATTATCAGCAAAGACGTTTTCAACAACATCAAGGAGCGAGATAAATATAACTGTAAAACAATAGGCCGTGTAAAAATTCGGGGGAGAATGGACCCGATAACAGTGATCGGAGTTGAGTTCGATGAAATTTAAGTTTATTAAATTTAAGAAGGCCTTTTTACAATAATTTTATTCCGGGGAAGTTCTTTTTTCGGGCCAGAAGCTTTCGATATTCATTTTTATGTCCGGAGGAGACATGTACCGGCGAGAGAACATTCCTTGATGCTAAAATAAATACCCGGGAGGAATTGCCCGATCACTTTAAAATAAAAGTGTTGAATTAAGTATATAGGACATTGCGCTAAACATATGAGACAGAAGAGAGCGTATGTGAAGTAAAAAATCACCCCCTTTGCAAAAAAAGTTCATGACAGCGTCTCTTCTTAATTTGACCGGATAATGGGAAGCATCGTTGATTTCAAAATAAAGAGTCCTCTCTCATCGTAGCAATTCAGGACGTCCTCATCAGTCATTGGGCTATATGAGTCCGAGAGAATATAGAGAACAACAATCATGTCAAGTGGCTTGACAAGAGGGGAGCATTACATTTGACGGATACTTGAAACATTACAATAATGAGAGGCCTCACCAGTGACGCAATATGGATTGCAGAACGCCGCATCAGGCATTTGTCGAAGGGATTAATCCTATAGAAAATGAAACAATGGAGATGAATAGTGTAGCCTGAAAATCAAGTCTTTCATAGGAAAGTGTCAGGCGAATACCGTCGCTAAACACGTTATAAATATTTCGATATTCATAACAATCCAGCTTACTACGGGCGTTATTAAAAAAACTCCCTGTATTAATAAATAAGTTAAACCGCCGGGCAAGACCACAGGTCCGGAGTTCATGCAGGATATGATGTTTGATATGCTTATTATGTTCCTGATGCAAAAACAGTTTCATAAATTATAAGTAGTTTTGATAATCTTTTATTCAATAAAAAATCGCCAATCCGTCCAGGCACCGATTCCATAACATCTTTAAAAACATTCTTAAATAAAATACAGCTGCAGTTATTATTTCCGCTAAATATCGAACGGGCAAATTTTTCAATAAACCCTATTGCATAAAAATCTAATGTCACAACAGACGTGGTAAAATCTTTTATCCGGATAAAAATCATCGTTTTACAATTGAATATATTGCGATTTTCAGAACCGAAGGATATATCTATTATATGATAAATTTCCACATGTCATGAATGGAAAATCTTCAATCCACTGCATAATTAAACATCAATTGAAAATTTTTTCCAGCATCCCGCCTTTCTTCAATTTTCCGCTTGTAATCATAAAAAATTGCAGGGGTGAAAATATAGTACCCATTGATATGCAGATGATCGTCGCGAGTATCACGCCAGCCGAAGAAAAAATTTTCGCCAGATAAATACAGAGAGGTATGTTCGCAATCGTTATTATCACCGACAGAACAAGCGACAGGTTGATCTTGCCTGTTCCCGCGAGCATCGTTCCGTAATTCGTGTTCCAGATCTGCTGTACGGAATAAACACCCATCAGAATTATCAGAAGATTGTCGACCCTGACGGTCTCGCCGACCCAGAGTCTTATTATGTCCTGACCGAATATCACCATTAGCAGCGTTATCAGACTGATGGGTATAATCATGAGATTTATCTTTTTTATTATGCTCTTTATCCATTGCATATCGTTTTTTGCGTACGCATCTATATAGGCCGTCCAGAGAGGCATTGAAATGATGCTCAGTCCAATGCTGATCGGCGAGAAGAGCTTGTATACGATTTGATAGGATGTGACCTCCGCAGGTCCGAGAATCTGGGCAATGATGATATTATCAGTTGAGTATATGACAAGATTGGTTATCTGCAAAATAAAAAATTTAGCCCCGAGGCTGATCACCGGCTTGATCTTATCTTTCGCAATAAGCCTGAACGAAGGCATGAGGTCCCTGTTGGCGTGGAAATAATAAAAGGTGAACGCCATACTCACCAGGGTGCCGAAAAGCCCGGAAAAAAATATCAGATAAAACATGTCTTCCCTGACGAACAGCAACAGGACAAGCACGACACCAAGGCCCACCATATTGTTCATCAACTGCATCAGCGCCACGAGCGAGGCCTTCTGGTCCGCAAAAAAAATCTGCAGGATCAGCGACATGAAAAAGTTCAAAATGAGAAAAATGGAGGTGGCGTAAAAAACATTTCTCAAATCATCATTGGAGATAGTATCTATATTGAATACGGCCTGCAGATTCAAAAACGAGCCGCCTATCATTGCCACCACGAGAGCGGCAAGACAGAATATTCCAAGGGCGAAATATGAATTCGAGATATATGTCCTCGCGAGATTCCGGTCCTTCAGGGCTATGGCCTCGGCGACCTTGTTTTTCATGCCGTTGCCGATGCCCAGATCGAAGAACACTACCCATGCAAGAATGGAATATATCGTCGTCCATACACCGAACTTGACGTTCCCAAGATATTTAAGGTTAAACGGGACGGTTATAAAGGCAATTAAAATGGCCATCACCCTGTAAATAAAGGTGAACAGAGTGTTTCTGATGAAATTCAGCGATCTTTCCGACAGTCTGTCGGAACCTATAAAGCAGTTCAGGATCCTGACAAGAATTCTGAAAATGAATTCCTCGAAGATCAATAATAATTTATTCAATTTCATGGTTTATTATTCATTTGCTCAGAATGCGCGACAGGCTTATTAATTAATATGGCTGGAAAAAGCTGCAGGGTTTGCGGGTCACTGCAAATACCATTCGTATTCCCTTTTTATGCCATCTTCAAATCCGATTTTCTGCTTCCATCCAAGGGCCGTTATCTTCGAGTTGTCCATCAGCTTTCTCGGGGTGCCGTCCGGTTTCGTCGTATCATGTCGTATCTCGCCCCCGAAACCGACGATCTTCCTGACTATCATCGCCATGTCCTTGATCTTAAGGTCGATACCGCTGCCGATATTGATGAACTCGCCGATCTCCTTATAATCGTACTTTTCCATGAGGAAAATACACGCATCGGCCAGGTCGTCCACGAAAAGGAATTCCCTGAACGGCTCGCCGGTTCCCCAGAGAAGAACATATTCGCCGGTTATCCCGAGGCCCCTAAGGGCGGAGTCGACCGACTCCCTGCTTTGCGGGTCAATTTTTTCATCGAGCCCGAAACCCAGCCTGTGCCTTGACAGGTCCCTGCGGATCATGTCGTAATTTCCCTCCCTCAGAAGCCTGGCGAGATGGAATTTCCTTATCAGCGCCGGAAGGACATGGGCGGTTTCGAGGTTGAAATTGTCATTAATGCCGTAAAGGTTGGTCGGCATTACGGAAATGAAATTGGTCCCATACTGTTCGTTGTAATACCTGCAGAGCTTTATCGCGGAAATCTTCGCAACGGCATAAGCCTCATTGGTCGGCTCAAGCGGCCCGCTGAGAAGGTGATCCTCGGTAAGGGGCTGTGGGGCGAGTTTCGGATAGATGCACGAGGACCCGAGATTGAGAAGCTTCCTGACGCCGTTTTTATAGGCCGCCTCTATTATATTGATGGCGATCATGATGTTGTCGTATATGAATTCGGCCTTGTATGTGTTGTTGGCCACTATCCCGCCGACCTTGGCTGCGGCGAGGAATACATATTCGGGCTTTTCCTTTTTAAAAAACGTCTCGACATCGGACTGTCTTCTCAGGTCGAGTTCCGTGTGCGGAACGACGACAAGGTTCCCGTATCCCTTGGCCTCCAGTCCCCTGTGTATGGACGAACCCACGAGCCCCTGGTGCCCCGCGACGTATATCTTGCTCTTTTTTTCCATATTATATTGCCCTGCAGACTTTGTCTTCTTAGAATATTATATCCGTGCGGTATATGTCAAGTTATTTAGGTGGGATCACTTGTTATTAATTCCATGGTAATCCAAATACCATTCAATGAACTTCCTGATACCGTCCTCGAATTTAGTAGAAGGACTGTAACCGATATCGTCCGCCAGGTCTCTCACGTCCGCGAAAGTGACGGGAACGTCTCCAGGCTGGATCGGAAGCATTTTTTTTTCGGCTTTTATCCCGAGCACGGACTCGATGCCGCCTATGAATTCCAGAAGGCCCACGGGAGAGCTGTTCCCGATATTGTAAATCCTGTAGGGGGCCCTCGATGTCCCGGGGTCCGGATTTCTGCCGCTCCAGCCCGGGTCCGGCGACGGCACCCTGTCAATCACCCTCGTTACCCCTTCTATTATATCGCTGATATAAGTAAAATCCCTCATCATCTCCCCGTTGTTGTATACATCGATCGGTCTCCCGTTGAGAATCGATTCAGTGAACTTGAAATAGGCCATATCAGGCCTTCCCCACGGCCCATATACCGTGAAAAACCGGAGCCCGGTGGACGGGATTCCGTACAGGTGGCTGTAGGTATGCGCCATCAGCTCGTTGGATTTCTTGCTGGCCGCGTACAGGCTGATGGGATGGTCGACGTTGTCGGAAACACTGAAGGGGGTCTTCTCGTTCAGGCCGTACACCGACGAACTGCTTGCGTAAACCAGGTGCCCGGTGCCGTGCTTCCTGCAGCATTCAAGCATATTGAAGAAGCCGATGATATTGGATTGTATATAAGCGGAAGGGCTGGTTATGGAATATCTTACCCCGGCCTGCGCCGCAAGGTGGCAGACCGCCCCGAAGTTCTCGGACTCGAACAGGCGGTCAAGCCCTTCGGCGTCGCATATGTCCAGCTTTACGAACCTGTATCCCTTCAGGCCGACGACCGGTTTCCCGTATTCTATTTTTTTATCGGAAATCCCGGTATCCGACAGCCTGCCGTATTTAAGATTTATGTCATAATAGCTGTTGATGCTGTCGATTCCCACAACCTCGTCGCCCCTGGAGACAAGCCTTTTCACAAGGTGGTATCCAATAAAGCCGGCCGTACCGGTGACGAGTATCTTCATCCTTTTTGTCTCCTTAAAAAATATCTATGGGGCCGTCCATCTCGCCCCCGATGAACTGCTTTGCGAATGGATCGTTCCCAGAAAAAAAATCCTTAACCCCGCCCTGGAACACGATCCTTCCTTCGTAAAGAAGCGCTACCCTGTCTGCGACCTTCACTGCGACCTCCAGGTTCTGCGTCACGAGGATGCAGGTGGTCTTCATAGTTTCCCGGATCTCAATTATCAGGTCCGCGATGGAATCAGAAAGTATCGGGTCCAGCCCGGCGGTCGGATCGTCGAAAAGGATTATCTCGGGATTCATGCATACGGCCCTGGCAAGCCCGGCCCTTTTCTGCATGCCGCCCGAGAGCTCCGACGGCAGCTTGCCCTCGCTCCCCCTGAGTCCCACCCTGCCGATTGAAGCGCTTACGGCCGTCCCTACCGCAGCCTCGTCCATCCCGATCCTCCTCAGGCCGAACGCCACGTTGTCGAAAAGATTCATCGAATCGAAAAGGCCGCCCTTCTGGAATACGTACGCGAGCCTGGGACGGCCGCCCGCATCCCCCGTCCGGAGTTTCCGCAAATCCGTGCCGCCTATGATCACCTCGCCCTCGTATTCATTTATAAGGCCGGCCAGGGCTTTAAGGATCACCGTCTTGCCGGATCCGTTCTTCCCGAGTATCGCAAGCGTTTCGCCGCGCCCCACGGCCAGGTCAATACCGTCGATCACGGCCCTGCCGTCAAAAACAAGACGCAGACCATTGACGATTATCACGCTATCTGTATTTTCTGTCATGGTGTTCCTTCAGTGAATAAAGGATATTCAGATACGAAACGTACCTGTCGGGGTGGATGGTTCCATTTTCAACCATTTTTTTCACCTCGCATCCCGGTTCATGGTCGTGGGTGCACGGTCTGAAACCGCATTCACCCGAGTACACATCAAAATCACTGAAATAGCATCCGAGATCCGGCGGATTGATGTCGTTCAGGCCGAATTCCTTCAATCCGGGTGTATCTATGATTCTCGTGCCGTCGCCGGCCATGATCATCTCCACGTTGGTGGTCGTATGCCTCCCCTTACCCGTGCTCTCGGATATTTCTGATATCCTGAGGTTCAGTCCCGGATATATCCTGTTCAGAATGCTGGATTTCCCGACCCCGGAGCTTCCGACGAGAAGAGACAGCCTGTCCCCCATCTCTTTCCCGACAAGATCCATTCCTTCCCCGGTAACGGCGCTTGTCGCAACGAGTACCGCGCCGGAACCGCGGTAATATTTTTTTATGTAATCAAGCTCACCCTCCCCGGCAAGGTCAAGCTTGTTTACGCAAAGGACCAGCCTGATCCCCTCCTTCTCGCTTCTCACGAGAATGCGGTCAACGAACCGCAGGTTCAATTTGGGGCTCCTGAAGGACTGCACCACCACGATCTGGTCCAGGTTGGCCGCGATAATGTCCTCCTTGCCCGTCGAGCTCTCCATTCTTGAAAAAACGTTCTTTCTTTCGCGGACCGACTTGATCGTTCCGCTTTCTCCCTCACCGATTTCAAAATCGACCATGTCCCCGACAGCGACCGGATTTGTGAATCTCCTCGGTCCCTCGTCAAGCCTGAGACGCCCCCTCAGGCCGCAATTCCGGAAGCCCGTTTCAGAAAAAACCGTATAAAAACGCCCCATGGCCTTGGTCACCAGACCCAACATTGACTGTATCCATCCCCGGCCCCCCGGTATCCGGTTTAAACCCGGCACGCTTCAATGGAGCCTGTATCCCAGTGATTATAAAAAAATTTTTTTTTCAATAATAAAAAAACTAAAGATGCGGTAAAGATATGCCGATCGTAAAGATACAAGTATAGATATGGTAATTCCCTCCCGATTTTACCATATTGCAAACTTGGCACTGCTTTTGCGAGAAGGCAGAATAGCCGCCCAGCTATTCTGCCTTCTTTTTATCCGTGCGCGTTATTTGCCAGCGGCCGCTTCCTTTTCCGGTATAATGGTTAAAACAAGCGGCTTGAATCCGACCAGGTCTGCATCGATCCACTCCTGGTTGCGCAGGTCCCTTATGGTAAATGTGACCGCGTAATCCATGCCCTCGTGCAGGGTCCGCATGTCTTCGGCCAGCAGCTTTTTCTTTTCCTTTGCGGAAATATCGAATTCTATATCGATGTTCTTTGAATCGTAAAAAGTGATTTTTTCAAATACCCTGTCCACGAACTTTAGTTTGAGTACAAGCGTCAGCGTTTTACCCCTGTACTGAGATATGGAGAGTTTGATGTCGCGGACAAGGACCCTTTCGGCCTGACCGTAAAGAAACAGCTGGCATGCCATAAAAACCATGACCGCCGGGACAGATATAAAAAAACTTTTTTTGAAACGCACTGTCTTCATTTTTTTCCATCCGGCCGGCAAAAAGTATTTAGACTTTTTAACCGGCCTCTTATTAAAATCGTCTTGACAACCCCTTTAAATGAAAAGATTTTTACAAACATACGGGCCTGCCTTAAAATACGCAATCCGACAAGCCTTGAAAATGCCTTAAGACGGCCCCATGTGTCATGGATAGAATCACTTAATTCATATAAAAAGGCAAGGCTTTATCAGGAAATATTTCCAGTATTGAGAGGGAAAAATGGCTAATCCACTTCGCAGCGAAATCAGCACATCCGGGAGAAAAATGGCCGGCGCGAGGGCCCTCTGGCGCGCAAACGGCATGAAAGAGGAGGAGTTCGGCAGGCCTATCATCGCCGTCGTGAACTCTTTCACGCAGTTCGTGCCGGGACACGTGCACCTTCACGAAATCGGCCAGCACATCGTGTCCATGATAAGAAAGCGCGGGTGTTTCGCCGCGGAATTCAATACGATAGCCATCGACGACGGCATAGCCATGGGACATGACGGCATGCTGTATTCACTTCCGTCGAGGGAACTGATAGCGGACAGCGTGGAATACATGTGCAACGCCCACAGGGTCGATGCCATGATATGCATTTCGAACTGCGACAAGATAACGCCGGGAATGATGATGGCCGCCATGCGCCTCAACATACCGTCCATATTCGTATCCGGCGGGCCGATGGAGGCCGGCCTTATTAAAGGAAAAAAATACGACCTGATCGACGCGATGGTAATGAGCGCCGACCCGTCGGTTAATGATGATGTTATAAGCGAGATAGAAATGATGGCGTGCCCGACATGCGGCTCCTGTTCGGGGATGTTCACCGCCAACTCGATGAACTGCCTCGCGGAGGCCATAGGCCTCGCCCTTCCCGGGAACGGCACCGTCATCGCCACCCATAAAAACAGGATGAGGATTTTCGAAAAGGCGGCGGAGCGGATCGTTGAAATGGCCGGGATGTATTACGACAGGGGCGATGGGTCCGTGCTTCCAAAATCCATCGCCACCAGGGCCGCCTTCATGAACGCCATGTCCCTGGACATAGCCATGGGAGGCTCCACCAACACCGTGCTCCATCTCCTCGCCCTCGCGCAGGAGGCGGGCGTTGACTTTTCGATGAAGGACATAGACTCGCTCTCTCGGAAGGTTCCAAACCTGTGCAAGGTGGCCCCGAGCTCGAGCTTTCACCTCGAGGACGTAAACCGCGCCGGCGGGATCCTGTCGATCATGGGCGAGCTTGACAGGGCAAAGCTCATAGACCGCGGCGCATCAAGGGTCGATTTTTCCTCCCTGGGCGAGGCCATGGATTCATACGACATCATGAGAAAAACAGTCGCGGACGAGGCGAAAAATCTTTACCTGAGCGCGCCGGCGCAGGCCGGGAGAAACCTGGTGCTGGCCTCGCAGGAAAACTATTACGGCGAACACGACACGGACAGGACCATGGGATGCATAAGGGACCTGGCCCATTGCTACAGTCCGGAAGGAGGGCTGGCGGTTCTGTTCGGGAACATCGCTGAAAACGGCTGCATAGTCAAAACGGCCGGCGTCGACCCGTCGATATACAGCTTCAGCGGTCCGGCAAAAATCTTCTTCTCTCAGGAGGCCGCGTCCGAGGCGATCCTCGGCGGAAAAATCAGGGCCGGGGACGTGATTATAATCCGGTACGAGGGCCCGAAGGGGGGACCCGGCATGCAGGAGATGCTTTATCCCACCTCGTATATAAAATCCATGCACCTCGGAAAGGAATGCGCGCTGATTACCGACGGCAGATTCTCAGGAGGGACTTCCGGTCTTTCAATCGGACACGTGTCTCCGGAGGCCGCGGCCGGGGGCAACATCGCGCTGATCGATGACGGAGACGTGATCGAAATAAACATATCCGCAAGGAAAATAAACGTGAAGATTTCAGAAGCGGAACTTAAAAAAAGAAGGGACCGGGAGATTGTCAGGGGCGAAGAGGCATTCAAGCCCTCGGGCCGCGACAGAAAAATATCAAGGGCGCTTGAGATTTACGCACTTCTCGCTTCTTCCGCCGACAGGGGAGCCGTAAGAAAACTTCCGGATGAAAAGTGAAAAAGCCGCGGTTCCGCGCGGTTTTGAACCCGGCCCGGAATAGTCCGGTCCGATAAATCAAAAACATGGCGAAAACGGCCATTACGTCCCGTCAGTGCAAACCGCTATTTCAGCGCCGAAATAGAGCCCGGATCAGTTAACAAACCCTTCATTATTATTGCCTCCCGTTCCGGGCGCCCGCCGCCGGGTTTTTTATTTGACAAAAGCCCGAATAATCGGATATTTGTAATCTTTCGATTTTTTTAAACCGGTATTATAATAATGGTCTTCAGTTCCGTACATTTTTTATTTTTTTACTTCCCGGTCGTATTAACAGTATACTTCATCATACCAAAGAGGTTCAGGAACCTCTTCCTCATGCTGATGAGCATACTTTTTTATGTCTGGGGAGAGGGCGTTTACAGCGCCATAATGATCATTTCCGTCATCGTTAACTATTTCCTCGGCCTGCTCGTCGTCAAGGGCAACAGGTGGATATCCCCGAAAAAGGCAATGATTGTAGCGGTACTGGTAAACCTCGGGCTGCTGGGTTTTTTCAAATACTTCAACTTCTTCATCGACAACGTTAACCAGATGAGGGCACTCTTCGGAGCCCTCCCGGTAGAATACGACAAGGTTCATCTCCCCATCGGAATATCATTCTTCACCTTTCACTCCCTTTCTTACCTGATCGACGTCTACAGGGGCGAGGTGAACGTACAGAAAAGGTTTACGAACATCGCCCTTTACATTTCGCTCTTTCCACAGCTCATCGCGGGACCGATTATACGTTACCATGACGTGGCAAGCCAGCTGATTGAAAGGTATATAACCAGGGAAAAATTCGCGCTCGGGTTCCAGCGGTTTATAATAGGGCTCGGCAAAAAGGTGCTTATCGCGAACACGGCGGCTCTTACCGCCGATAAAATATTCGCGATCTCGACCATGGAGCTGACGACGCCGCTCGCCTGGATCGGTCTCCTGTGCTACGCGATACAGCTTTACTACGACTTCTCCGGGTATTCCGACATGGCCATAGGCCTTGCGCACATGTTCGGCTTCACTTTCCTCGAAAACTTCAATTATCCGTTCATATCGCTGTCGATAAGGGAGCACTGGACAAGGTGGCACATTTCATTGACGAACTGGTTCAGGGACTACCTTTATATATCGCTGGGCGGGAACAGGGTTTCCCAGGCGAGAAACTATATTAATCTCATCATAGTTTTCGTGCTTTGCGGATTCTGGCACGGCGCGGAATGGCATTACCTGGTCTGGGGCCTCTATAACGGCATGTTCCTGGTTCTTGAAAGGCTGAAAATCATAAAGGTCGAAAAATTCAGGTTTACGATCGTCAAATGGTTTTACGCCACTATAGTCATCCTCATAGGATACGTCTTTTTCAGGTCGGATTCAATGTCTTTCGCCCTCGACTTCATCGCTGCCCTGTTCGGTTTCGCGAAGGGAAGCGGGATCGGTCACCATGTCTTCTTTTATCTGCAGACAGATACGATACTGGCCCTTGCGCTCGGCGCCATCGGTTCCGGTCCCGTCTGCCCGTACATCAACGAGATAATTACAACGGCACTTGACAGGGATGAAAAGCCGGCAACCGTTTTTTTCAGGAATATATACCCGTTTATCAAGGTATGCCTGCTGTTCATGATCCTGGGACTCTCAATATTAAAAATATCAGCCGGCACCTACAATCCTTTCATATATTTCCGGTTTTAGGAAAGGGGCATGAATACAAACAAGATCTCTGAATACTTCTTGATAATAGTATCGATTGCAGTCATCTGGCTCCCGAATATAGCCATGGTTTTCAACTTCCAGGCCGGCGGCTCCATGGAAGAAAAAAGAAAAATGGCAAAGCTTCCCGAAATCGGCACTGACTGGAATAGCATATCCAAGTATCCCCAGGCCCTGATGGATTTCTACGGAGACAATTACGGCTTCAGAAAATTCCTGATAAAGTCCTACAACGTGGTAGTGACTAAATACATCAAGAGCATTTCCAAGGACAAGGTCCTTTTTGGAAAGAACAACTGGCTTTACTGGACCGGTGAAAATTCCCTCTCTCTCTACCGGGCGATAAAACCCCTCAGGGAAGACGACCTGGCATCCATGAAAAAAACCCTTGAAGAAAGGCAGGAGTACTGCCGCAGGAACGGGATAAAATATATCTTCATGGTAGTACCCGACAAGGACACCATATATCCGGAACACCTTCCCGACTGGATGGTCAAGGCCAATGAAACTTCCTACCTGGACCAGTTCAAATCCTACATGGATAAAAAATCGACGTTCAAATTCCTGGACATCAGGGACGACCTCGTAAGAGAAAAAAAGAACAGCCTGGTTTATTATCAGACCGACACCCACTGGAACGACCTCGGGGCGTTCGTGGGATACAGCTCTATAATGAAAAATATAAACGAATCGCATCCCGGCATCAGGGCCATGAAATTGTCTGATTTCGATCAGAAAAAATTAACGATCAAGGGAGGCGATCTAGCTATTTACGCTGGGATATCCGAGCAGTATTCTATCGAATCGACAAGCCTTCAGCCGAAAAAACCGAGAAGCGCCAGGATTGTTGAACTGGACGGGTTTTACCTGGAAAAATATCCCAAGAAAAGCGAAAAAAAATCCGATCCGGTCAGCCAGATAGGAATATTCGCCATGGAGGTCAAAAACCCGTCACTTCCCAAAGCGGTGGTATTCAGGGACTCCTTTTCGAATTCACTCATACCGTTTCTAGCGGAACATTTCAGAAGAAGCGTTTATTTCTGGTACGTATCCAAGACCGATGATTTCGACTTCGCACTGGATATAATTGAACATGAAAAACCCGACATAGTCATAACTGAGGTCGGAGAAAGAATTTTCAATGAAATCAAGAAAAACCCGGAATCCGTAAAAAACGCCTCCGGAACGGCAACCAGGTGATGAATCCGTCGTTATTTCAGATTATTTTATTGAAATAACCCGGTTTTACCGGAATCTATCCGCTTGACGCATGCATTTCAAGCGGTTATTTTTATTGACAAATTCCTGCTGGAAAAGATGCTTGTGAAATTTATTTCATATTTTAATAGGCGCAATGCCAAGGTATTCATAAAAGGGAATTGATTTAGAAGGTTTAAATAATGGTTTTCAGTTCTATAATATTTCTTTTCATGTTTCTGCCCCTGGTGCTGATAATCTATTTCCTTCTGCCGGCCAGATTAAAAAACATATTCCTTCTTTTCGCCAACCTGGTCTTTTATGCATGGGGTGAAGGGGCGTTCGTCCTTGTAATGGTGATCTGCGTTGTTGCAAACTATGTATTCGGCGTACTCATCGAGAACGAAAAAGCCAGGCCTGCCGAAAACAACAGGAAAAAATTATATATCACCATTGCCGTTTTATTCAACGTCGGGCTCCTCGGGTTTTATAAATATACCAACTTCCTAGTGGACAATTTCAACCAGATCATCGGCCTGGCAAGCATTGAAGGATTCAAGGTTTCAAAGGTTCACCTGCCGATAGGCATATCCTTTTTCACCTTCCAGGCGCTCTCTTACGTTATTGACGTCTATCGGAACGACGTAAAGGGGGCAAAGAGCTTTCTGGATTTTGCCGTATACAAATCGCTCTTCCCGCAGCTGATAGCCGGACCGATAGTCCGCTACAAGGACGTGGCGACCCAGCTGGCAAAAAGGTTCGTCAACAGGGAAAAATTCGCCTACGGCGTGAGAAGGTTCATTATCGGCCTAGGCAAAAAGGTGCTGATAGCCAACACGGTCGCCCTTGCCACGGACCAGATATTCTCGATACCGGGGGCCCAGCTGACGACGGGGATCTCCTGGATCGGTGTTTTCTGTTTCTGGCTCCAGATCTATTTCGATTTTTCAGGGTATTCAGACATGGCCATAGGACTGGGGCACATGCTCGGGTTTACTTTCAAGGAAAACTTCAATTATCCGAACATCTCCCGTTCGGTCAGGGAATACTGGGAAAGGTGGCA
Source organism: Spirochaetota bacterium (assembly GCA_025457915.1). GTDB lineage: Bacteria > Spirochaetota > UBA4802 > UBA4802 > UBA5550 > JALOTL01. The sequence continues at coordinate 15,629 of JALOTL010000028.1, forward strand.
CATTTCCCTTACCAGTTGGATAAGGGACTACGTTTATTTCCCGCTGGGCGGCAACAGGATTTCCGAGGCAAGGACCTATTTCAACCTTCTTGCTATCTTTTTCATCACGGGGATATGGCACGGCGCGTCCTGGACATACGTTATATGGGGGCTGTATAACGGCCTCTTCATGATACTCGAAAGGAACTTCATCAACATTGAAAGACTCAGGTTCAGCATCTTGAGATGGCTTTACATGTTCCTGGCGCTGATCCCGGGTTACGCGATGTTCAGGTCAGATACGATATCCTACGCTATAACCTACATCAAGGCCATGTACGGCTTCGCCCAGGGTACGGGCGCAGGCCATCACGTTTATTTTTACGTGCAGTTGGACACCCTTCTCGCGATGATTCTGGGATTTATCGGAAGCGCCCCGATTTTTCCATATGTAGAGAAAAAAATCAACGAATTCACGGGAAAACCGGGACGGCTGAACGCCATAGTAGGATCATCCTACCCGACAGTCAGGCTGCTCCTGCTCCTGTTTGTTTTCGCCCTGTCAATAATCAAGCTATCGGCCGGATCTTACAATCCGTTCATATATTTCAGGTTCTGACCGGGGAAACATGAAATCAAACAAGCCAACAGACATAGCAATCATCATTATTTTCTCGATAGTCCTGCTGCTGCCGTTCGTCGGCATGGTATTCAATATCGAGCCCAAAATGGTGCTGAAGGAACAGAGGATCCCCGCCAGATTTCCAGAAGTGGGGCCTGATCTCAAATCCATAATAAAATTCCCGATAGCCCTTGGAGAATATTTTGAAAGGACATACGGGTTCAGGGCCCTTCTTATCAATCTCCATACCGTGATAATGGCGGATTATTTCGGCAACATAGACAAGAAAAGCGTCCTGTTCGGAAAGGACGGCTGGCTGTTCTGGGCGGGCGACAAGGAGCTCGACCAGTACAGGGCCATCAGTCCGTTCACCGTCGACGAGCTTCGGAGATACAGGCGCATTCTCAAGGAGAGGGTGATTTTCTGCAGGGAGAGGGGGATAAAGTATCTGTTCGTCGTGTCGCCGAACAAGACGTCCATATATCCGGAATACATGCCGGAATGGATCACCAAGGCTTCAAATGAATCATATCTCGACCAGTTGACAACATTCATCAAAGACGACCCTGAAATACCATTCATGGATCTCAGGCCGTATCTCTTTTCAGCCAAGAGACAGGCCGCCCTTTATTATAAGAACGACACGCACTGGAATTCATACGGGGCATTCATAGGTTATCAGGCCATGATGAAAAAAATAACGGAATGGTTTCCCCAGATGAAGCCATTCAAGTTCAGCGACTACAACATCGAATATGTGCCCAAGACGGGCGGAGACATGCCGGTGTTTCTTTCCGCAGAAAACAAATACACTGAACTGGAGCCGAAATTCAGGCCGAAATACATACCAGGGTATTACGACGCAGACACGGAACCCTTCTATATGGCTAAAAAAACACTCAGCAGGCCACTGCTCATAACAAAGGTCAACAATCCGACACTCCTGAAATGCCTTATATTCAACGACTCCATGATGATAAATCTCAAGCCTTTCGTTTCCGAACATTTCAGAAAGACGGTTTACATCTGGGATTATCTCAGTCACAATTTCGAGGACACGATGGTGGAATATGACAAACCCGACCTCGTGATAACGGAGCAGGGAGAGAGATTCATCAAAAGGCTGAACGAAAACACGGTCCCGGTAAGACAGGCATATCTCAGGTGGCTATATAAAAAATCGGCACTGCACGAGACCGCTGCCAAAACCGGAAGTGATTTTTCCCGAAGCATAAAACCCGAGGGGAAAACTTCCATTGAAGCGAAGGGACCGGATATGATCCTGAAATCCGCAGAAAAAAAAGTATCTTTTAAAATAGAGACCCCGAAAAGTATAACCGTACCCGGGATATTCAGGGTCATAATAGATTCGCCCTCTGACGCAAACCTTGCTGTTTCCAGGCCGGAAGGATCCCAGCAGGACGATTATAATAATTTTTCAATCATGCTTAAAAAGGGCCCAAATGAAATATTCATAAACATGGAAGGGTTGAAAAAAGACAGGGTCATCCTTCTTTCAATTGACGCGGTAAAAAGCGTTTCCCTGAAAAATCCTGAAATGGTAAGATCTTCAGACTGAACCGGGACGGCCTCAATCAGGGCCACGGGTCCCAGTCACCCCAGTTTTCCAAATAGCCGCGAAATGCCGGTACGCGGTTCTGCCCAGACTCGAGAAAATTCTTCGCGGCCTTCACGATATCCTGCTCCCTGGAGACCGACAGCTCGCCTATCATGACCCTGGTGCGGAGGAAAACAAAATACGTATCCAGGACATCATGGATACAGTAATCGTTGATGTCCCTAAGCTTTCCCTGCAGGAAAAGTCCGTAAACCTCGTTCCCAGTCGTCCTGGTTTTACCCGGCTTGCCGATAACCTTGGCCAGCAGATTAAGCCCTCCGTTCATCCTGATGGCGCCGAAGTTCGATAGCCAGTCCTGCAGGTCAATGTGTTTTGTTCCAAACCTGAACCTGCCAGCGAATTTGTCCTTGAAGTGCCTTTTGGCCGTATACCCGTACCTGTAAGCCATGAGTTCGAGAAGCGGGATATCGAATCCCCTTCCGTTGAAGGTAACAAACGAAGCGTTGGAATACTGCTCCTCCACCCCCTGCCAGAAAAGCCTAGTCATTTCCCCGGGATCGAAGCGGGAATCGTCCAGGCAGGACACGTCGAGCAGGCTGAAGTCACCCCCTACCTTCGCAACGCATACTGAGACTGGGTACTGGAAAGTGACCGGAATGAATTCCGAGACGCCACCGGTGGCCTCCATAATCTCCTTCTGGAACCTGTTAATGGCCCCTGCCTCATCGATTTCCTCCCCCTGATATTTCACCATCCGGATCAGCTTTCCATCCGGAACGGATTCAACATCAAATACAAGGTATTTCACATCCTCACTTTTAACCGTCATGTGCCTTCTCCGCAAAAAAAAGGCATGCCATTCGCGGGCATGCCTTTTTTTTCTTTATTGATTTTATTATTACTGGTTCTTTACCTTTTCGTAATATTTCTGCATGAAGTCCTTGATGAAAGGGTCCGTTTCCTGTTCATAAGACTGCTTGAACGCGTCGACGGATTTTTTCGATCCGATCCTTACAGAGGCCAGCACGGCGGCATATCTTACAACCGGGCTTTCGTCGTTGAGAAGGGTCTTGTTCAGTGCGTCAACCGCGCTTTCTTCGCCGATATATCCGAGCGCCGCTGCCGCGTCTACCCTGACGCTTTCGCGCCGGTCGGTAAGAAGATTTATGAGGTTGGGGATGGCGTCCTTATCTTTTTCTTTTCCCACCCAGTCCGCGGCTTGTCCAATGGTCTTTTCATCCCTGTCGGATGCCAGGTCCGCTATGAAATCGGCCTTGGATTTCTCCTTTTTGGCCTCCTGCTCCTGTGCGTTTATTATAATTCCCGCAGATAATAGTATTATTATTGCCAGAAATATTCTTTTCATACTGAGCTCCTTTGGAATAGTTTGATTATTGAAGCATATCAGGGAAAAATTCCATGTTTAAAGGCGTTCCCCCGGGGATCCCAAGTATTACCAACACAAAGAATCCCTGAATGGTTATTAATCATACAAGCTGAATAATGTCAATTATTTTCTGAACGTATCATTGCCGCCCTGATATTTATCAATCCGGTCGGTGATTCACATTTTAATGCTGAAGAAAATTAATTTATTTACAATGCCGGCTGATTGATTTATGTCGGTTAAAAAACATTTCAGGTATAAATATGGCAACTGATTTCAACAACAATGATACCGTCGGCGAAAGTTTCGAGGAAATGCTCAAGGGGTCCCTGGAGCGGAAGGACAATTTCGAAAAAGGCGAGAAGGTCGCCGGCAGGGTAATCAGCATTAACCGGGAATACGTATTCATAGACATATCGGGAAAAAGCGAGGCGGTGATTGATGCCGCCGAATTCAGGGACAGGGACGGCAACCTGACCGTAAAAAAGGAAGACGTGCTGGAGGCCTATATCATATCGACCGCGGGAGGGGAAATCAAGCTGACAAAAAACATCGGGCTCGGATATACAAGCCCTGAAATGATAGAAATCGCCCACGCAAACGGCGTTCCGGTCAGCGGCAGCGTTTCCGGCATAGTCAAGGGCGGGTACTCCATTTCCATTTCCGGGATCAAGTGTTTCTGCCCGTTTTCACAGATCGATATCAAGCCGCCAGCGAATGAAAACGACATGATCGGTAAAACATTTTCATTCAGGATAATACAATTCGGCGAACGAGGAAGGAACATAGTGCTCTCAAGAAGGGCACTGCTGGAAGAAGAGCGAAAAATAAAGGAAGAAAGTCTGAGGGAAACCCTGCATGCGGGCGATATCGTCGAGGGACGCGTCATGTCGATAAAAAACTTCGGCGTTTTTCTTGACCTGGGCGGCGTGGAAGGGCTGGTGCCGAGATCTGAAATATCCTACAGCAGATACTCTGACATGTCCGATTTTGAAATCGGGACATCCATAAAAGCCGCGGTCCTGGATATAGACTGGGACAGAAAAAAAATCACGCTCAGCATCAAGAAAACGCTTCCCGATCCATGGGACGATTCGGACAAATACGAGTTCGGACAAACCGTTCCCGGCAGGGTTGTCAATCTCATCAAGAGCGGCGCCTTCGTTGAAATCACGCCGGGTTTTGAAGGGTTTCTTCATATCTCGAAGATGAGCGTCACAAAAAAAATCTCGAGACCGGAGGACGCGATTAATATCGGCGACAATATAACGGTAAAGGTCTCCGGAATTGACCGGAAGGAAAGGAAAATAAATCTCGAGCTGGTAACCGGTGAAAACAATCCCTGGGAGGTATACGGAGACGCTCTGATCAATACAGTACAGGGCGGGATTATCGAGACCGTAAAACCATCGGGATTGAACATCAGACTGGAAAACGGAATGCTGGGCTACGCCCCCAGGGAAGAACTCCTCTCTTCAGACCTTAAAAAATATGAATCCGGCAAAGAACTCAAGGTGGCGGTCATCAGGCTCGACAAGAAAGACAGGAACATGATTTTGAGCGAAAGGGGCGCACTGAAGCAGGAGGAACTCGAGGAATTCCAGAAATTCGCCGGCAAGGGCGTCGTGACAGGAGAATCAAGCCTCGGTTCGATGTTCAAGGACCAGTTCGATAAAATTAAACAGAATCTGAACAAATAGCGGAAAAGATGATTACATTGAAAAACGGATTCGAAGTTGAATATGACGAAGACTTCGACGCTTTTTTCAAAAAACTCCTGGATTCAGTAATTAATGAATCTAAAAAGTCCGCTGAAAAAAAATCCGAAACACAGGACGGCGAATCAGCGAGGGACCTGTTCCTTAAAGAGCTGATGGACAACTGCATACTCGTTACTCATCAGATATTCGAACTCTCCAAAAAAAATGAGGAGCTTTCAAAATTCATTGTTACCGGCTTTCTCTTCAACAGCGCGGTATTGTGCCTTGCGGATTCGTCAGAAAACTCCGAAAAGGAAAAAAACCCCGACACCCTTCATTGATGCTATCCAAGCAGATCGAGCAGGCCGATCATTTCCGGTCCATCAAGGAAAGAAATTACATTCCTCAATCCATTAATACCCTGGCGTCTTCCAGCCGCAAATGAGATCCTTAAGGAATCACCCTCGAAATGCATCGGAATGTCGACATCCACACCCCTGGACCTGAAAAGATTGATGATGTCGGAAGCCTCGTTTTTCATTTTCCAGTATTCCGGGTACCTCGCGCGCAACACGAGGTTGTGATAAAAATCCTCCGCCTCATGCGCCTGTCCGGGCGCAATTCCTGAAATCGCCGCCAGGCAGCCGTCCCTGTAATATATATCGAGCATCATGTCGACGATCGGCCTGAAAATATTTACCCGCATGCAGACGGCATCGATCCAACCGGCAATAATTTTTATGCCTTCATCCGGCAGTCTTAGAAGATTTTTAACCGTCCTGAAATTCACGTTCCTCTGATCCAGGTAATCCCTGATCGATTCCGGCAAATCCAGCGTCTTATCGACCAGCCCGGCCCCGATAAACTCCGGTGGCATGCCCAGGGCCCTCTCCGCAACCGGACGTATTTCATCGTCATTCGCTCCAAAGTGTTCCCTCAATATCCTGATGAGCCTCATCTTGCCGACCGGCCCGACTTCGTTCCTGAAACATTTCAGGACGGCCATATCAAGAAAAATTTCCCTCTCCAGAAAATCTACAACGAGCGCCCTGAAGGATTCCCTCCCCTGTTCCGAAATGATTGCGATCCTGTTGAAACCGAAAACGATCCTGTAGCGGCCGCCGCTCCTTATCAGCACGGGAGGCTCGAGAGGGCCGAAATGCTCAACCGATCTCCGGAGATCATCGCCCGGTATTTTTCTTCCGATCCTGAAATATTCATCCCCGGCATCGACATCCATGCACTTTACTTCTTCGGTATTATAGAAATTATACATTTTCAACCCCGTCAATTACATCATATTTCAGATATGGAACCGGCCGTTACCCCTCAATGGACAGCCCGATGTGTAAAATTAATAATTTTTAAAGGTTTGTCAGATAAGATCGGCCAGCAGGGCGGACAGCTGGTCCGGATACACAACGGTCACCTTGGACAGCATATTCATGGAGCCCTCCGCGGAAGGGGTCAAGTCGGTCGCGGTGATAAAAAGCCCATTTTTGGCCTTTATATCGTTTATCGCCTGGGCAAAATTCCTCAGCGGTATCTCTCCCACGTTTGTTCCCTTCCAGCGTCTTACCCATATGAGGATTTTTTCCTTTTCAGCCAGGGAATGAGCAAGGAAATCCACGCCGTCGGCCTCCCTGTATGTAGTGAGGATTTCGTCGACGGCGTATCCCATCTTTGAAACCACCCTGTTGGCGACGATCCGGAACTGTTCGATGTTGAGCTCCGAAAATCTCGCGAGGATATCTCCGGCGTAAACGTCATCTTCAATGGCAACACCGTCACCGGATACCCTTGATCCGGTGGTCTTGGATCTTTCAATAATTTCCTTTATATCGATCGGATTCTCGCTCTTGAGCCCGCATATGGCCCACAGATAATTTTTCGGGAAAAAATCGTTGATCCAGTTATCATAATAATCAAGCACGGACTGCCCCATATCAGGGGTCCCGTACTTCTGGTCGATTTCCATCTCCCTTTTCAACACGGCCGTCAGGGACCTTACTTCCTTGTAGCCGTTGTCCATCTGGTACAGCTGGTCCCAGTATTCATATGCCTGGTCCGTCATTTCCGCCCTTATGAACGCGAAGCCGGTGTCATATAGAAGCATGGGTATTTCTTCGTTAAGATCATTGTTCCTGGCATGGTCTAGCAGGTCCTCGAAGACCCTTACACCGGCCTTTGGATTTTTCGCCTGGACGAAAAGCAGACCCAGCATCCTTTTTGCGATGAATACCGCTTCCGGATCCCTGCTGTTGTCCACAACCATCTTAACGTAGTTTACGGCGGTCTTGTAGTCCCTTCTCCTCTGCTGTGTAAACGCCATTGCGATGTTCGCTATATCGGAGTGAGGCTCCTGCGCGAGGGCCTCCTTGAAGCATGCCGCCGCCTCGTTGGCCTTGTGATTCTGGTAAAAAGCGATGCCGGCCCCGAAACTGACCTCAAAATTTTTCCTTGAAAGGTTGATCAGCCTTTCAAAATACCTCTGGGAAAAATCAAAATATTCCTGTCCGAGGGAAATGAAGGACACGTGGTAGAGCGATTCAACGTCCGTGGGATACTGTTTCAATACATTGAGAAAGTTCAGGAAGGCCCTTTCGGTTTCGCCCCTGGAAAGATACGCCTCGCCGAGTTTTTTAAGAACCTTGTATTTTTCCACTTCATAATTGAATTTATTTATCCTGATAATATCTTCAAGGTGGATAACGGCCTGGTCTATTTCATTTTTTTTCAGATAAATCTCGGCCAGCCTGTAATGGACGGTAAAATCATTCGGCTTTAAATCAAGTATCTTCTTGAATTCAAGGATGGCCTCGTCCACCATATCCTGGGCCAGGTAATTATCGGCCCTGTTATAAGGGTTCATCTTGGGGGCCAGTATATAGATATATATAACGACTACTCCCAGAATGATAAAAATCGCTATAAGATAAGGCAAAAGCATGCTTAGACCTACAAATGACGCTAATAACCCGTATTATGCATTAAACCGCATAATACAAAGGTCAGGATAAAACCAGACCGATATTGTTATTATCGGTCTTACTTCCTTATAAACCTTACAACTGACGGCCAGCCGTTTATTACCTGGGATCTTTCACCTTCCTTTTTCATTATGAAGTCATCACCGGGCAATATTTTTGCTTTTACAGGCATGTTTATCATTATATCGGGCGGGACGAATTTGGGCAATTTTTCAAATTGGATCTGAATTTCATTCGTCAGGGAAATCATCCTGAAACATATCATTCCGAATCTTGACGGCGCATTTTCAACGACAATCTCCCTACCGGGCTCGAACCATGACTGATTCGATGTCGGGAAAAGCTCAAGCCTTTCAGGATGATCAATGAAAATCATATTCCTAATTGTGGAAAACACCAAGGCGCTTGCGATCTTTGATTCTCCCCGGCCCCAAACCCCCCTTCCCGTGGACGGATTTATATAATCCGGGAGGGAATACCTGTCCCCGGCCGCGTTTAATAATTTTTGAATCATCAATACGCCGGCTGGATCGCCGATCAGCATCAGGTTGTTGGCGATAAGAAGGCTCAGAAAAACGTCCCACCCGATAGGCCTCATGAAAACCGGCAGTTCGTTGCGGTTCTTCAATAAACCGTCAATTAAGAATCTTATATTGGCATCGGTCATTCCGGCGAGCCTGAAGGGATGAACGGCCACCATGCTATAAAGACTGAAATCGTTGTTGAATGACGGCTTTTTATCTGAAATGAGCGTCCTGTTTACAATTTCCGAAAGCCTGTCGCTCTCCTTCTTGTATTTGATCTCGTCCCCGAATATTCCCAGGCACCGGGCAATATACGAAAATTGCGAGAGGGCATAGGCGAGAATGATCAGGTCATGGCAATGGCCTTCGGCGATTATGTATTCGGGCAGTGTGTTCTCGTCGATGAA
>JALOTL010000029.1 GCA_025457915.1 Spirochaetota bacterium
ATAAATCAATCCGGCGAGGTTATAGACCAGCCCCGTCGTTTGTTCAATGCTGTTCCCCGGTCCCCTGCACAGAAGTCCTGAAACAGCGGCGGCTATCCGTTCGATATCAACCTTTACAGGTTTCCCATCCGGGTTTTTACCCTGGATGAGCCATCTGAAATGACGGAGGAAATATTTCAGGTCAATCCCGGCTTTCATCCCGGCATCCAGGGCAAACACGACCAGCCTGTAAATCGAAGCGCGGACGGCCATCTTCCTTCCGGGCGTGAAGGCCCGGTACATACGCTCGATTTCGTCCAGCTCGACGCAGGCGCCTGGCATCCTGATGAAGGAAAAATGCTTCCAGCCCCAGAACGGCCTTCCGAAAATCCATCCCGCGGCCAGGAAGCAGTCCTTCCATCGCCCCGGCCTCCAGCCCTCCAGGATTATCGAGCTTATTTTTTCCCATGAAAAAATGCCGGGCACCCCAGCGCCGCGTAGACGCAGGCAAGAAAAAGGAAGGCCGCAGCCGCATCATTACCGCCGCCCGCCGATCCGCAAGCCAGGGAGTACAGTCGTCTCATTTTCTTCGAAAGCCTGCGTGCGGACAGGAACCCGAGTCCCAGCGCGCAAGATACCGCCCGGTCGGCGATTCGAGGCATGTTCCCGTCCACCAGGTGCTCCCAGCCGCAGGCATCAAACAGGACTACTGTCACGGACGCGGCCCTGCGCTCACGGTCTTCGTTATTTCGCCCCAGCAGGCCTTCGACTTTTCGCAAAACGCGGTCGGGAAGGCTCTTCGCGGACACTGACGTTTCATATACGCCCGCCATCAGCCTCGATGCAAGGTCGGGCCTCTTTTTAATCATCCAGCCATGCCTGTCGAAAAACCCTGAAAGCATTAAAGCGAAACGCACCGCGGCCCGTGGATTATCGTACATGTTGACCAGGTCCACTGACATATATAACAGCACCCTGCAGCGGCCTGACAACAACCCCGCATGCTTTTCCAGCAGGCGGTCGACCGCCCCGCGGTACCTGACCACAGCGCCTTCCCTTCCCGGCTTATTCCTCAGACCGATCATTTTCCCTCTCCCATGTGTTTCCCGGCGGCATTCAATCCAGCCAAATTACAATAATATAAGAAATCCAGGGGCCGGGATATGCACCCCGGAGGTCGAGGTTGCGAATAAAATCCGGAAAAGGATGATATTTAGCCGACCGCGGTTTACACGGCCGTTGATTCGGAATAAAGCGACATGGAACAGGTCTCCGCTTCCCGATACGGCCCGTCCGTGATTATCCCATATATGGAATACAGGCCGCCCGGGTCCAGCCCCCTGACCGTGTACGGCGGCGACGGGGCGGCGCCGAGGTCATGCCGCGCCACGGCAAATGGCCGACCGGAAGGCCTCCCGTGTATGAACAGGGTCACATGCCTGCTCCCGGTTCCTTGCGGGACATTAAAAAAGCATTCAATCTCCCCCGGCCCGTTTCCCGGCGAGCATGATAAAAACGATAGCGGCGCCTCGCCAAATTCCCTGAAGAGCTCCGCGCCCAGCCCTGCGGACAGCCTTTTGATGTTCACGCCCATGAAGACGGCATACCCGGTAAGCCTTCCGCCGCCCGCATGCCCGTTCCAGCACCTGCGCATTATACCCCCGACCCCTTTCCAGAGGTCCACGGCCAGGGTAAAATTGTTCCTGGTCTCCCGCTGTTTTTCCGTGTCCGGATTCGCGGGCACGACCCTTTTCCTCACGCACTGCACCCCCCTCCTTGTATAAAAAACAAGGTCTCCCAGGCTGCTGTCGATGGAACTCAACACCGGGTTCAACCGGACCCTGGCCATACATCCCTCCCTTACCACGGAAAATATTTCCCCTTCCGGGGTATCTATTTATTAACGAACGGGCATGCCCGGTATGAAAACATTTACAATGTTATATAGAAGAAATAAATAAGCCGGAAGGGAGATGTAAGGGAGGGGAAAGGGAGAGGAAAAGAAGCATCACGGGCCGTGTATTCTTCAATTCCCGGGATTCCGTGCCAATAATATATTTTTTTCCAAAGGTAGACACCAGGGGTCTATCTTCGAGGGGTGATTTTAAATAAATTTAAAATATTTCCCATGCATCCGGCAATGATTTCGAGGTGAAGCATGAAAGAGGGCGTTAAAAAACGTCATGCCCTCTTGATTGAAATCCCCTCATTTATTACACGGTCCGATGGGACGGTTTTTATCTTGACTTTAACTATTCAATGATTAAAAATATTTTCACACGGACAAGCGGATCGAATATCGACGCGGGGCAGGACCGGCACTTCCGGAAACGGCGGAAATCGTAATATGTGTCAACTTCTTGGCGTAATCTCAAACATGCCTGTCGACATCAGGCTGTCACTCATGGAATTCCGGCAAAGGGGCGAGAACTGGAAAAGGGTCAAGGGTTGATGGTGTTTAAATGGTGAACGTTTCCATGAATACAGAAAAAGACATATTATTGAAAAAGCTTATCTATATCTGCCAAAATGGAGATCAGGCAAATAATTACATCCAGCTTGTAAATAAAATCGGAAATGTTGATATTGCATATAACAAAGGCAATACGCCGCTTCATATTGCAAGCTACAACAATAGAATCGACATGGTGCATGTACTTCTTATGCACGGTGCAAATCCACACAGAAAAAACAACAACGGCGAATCCCCCATTGATATAGCCAATAAAAAAAAGCATACAGTATTCTCATCCCGGATTCAAAACTTTCTTTATATCGTAAAACATGAAAATGAAATACCTTTTCCTGAAAACACGGCTGTAATAATGAATACAGGAAAATTCGGATACATCAACAGCGACCTGGATATCATAATTGAATGCATTTATGATGACGCAAGACAATTCAGCCAGGGACTCGCCGGAGTAAAAAAAAACTCAAAATGGGGTTTTATAGACATAAAAGGTGAAATAAAGCTGAAATTCAATTTCGATGTGATCATCGAAGATTTTCGCAGCAACCGGTCGAAAGTACAGATTAATGACAAGAAACATTATATAAATAGAAATGGAGAAATAATTACTGTAAAAGAAGAAGATCCACACTTTAAATACATTCCGGTAGATTTTCGTTATTAAAATACCGAATATGGATAAACCTTAATGTTGTAATTATATGTCTGACTAGCAGCAGAGGAGAAATTAATGACAGTAACTTTTATAGAAATAATCATTTCATCTTTTTCCCTTTTAACGATCGGAGTTATTGTCGGGTATTTCCTGTCAAGAAAAGTCATCAACAAGAACGTCGCGACAATTGACGACCTGAATTCGGCGAAGCAGACCACGGCGTCCCTGCAGGCACAGCTCGATGAAAAGAACAAATATATCGAAAAAATCGACGGTGAAATTACAGCCGAGCGCGACAGCGTTAAATTGCTGAATGCAGACCTGGCATCGAGGGACCAGAAAATCATTAATTTAAAAGAATTGATGGAAAAGAATAAGACAGAAATCGAGCAGTTAAACAGTAAATTCAATGAAGAATTCAAGAATATAGCGAACCAGGTCCTCCTGAGCAACTCCGGCGAATTCAACAGGCAGACCGCGGAGAAGCTCAGGGATGTATTATCGCCGTTTAAAGACCAGATAGAGAAATTCGAAAAGAAGATCGACGATTCGCGCACAAAACAGATTGAAGAGAGCACCAGCCTCAAATCACAGATAAACCAGTTGAGCACACTTAACGTTACGCTTTCCGATGAAGCCAGAAACCTCACCAATGCGCTGAAGAATGAAAGCAAGACCCGCGGCAACTGGGGGGAAATGATCCTGGAAAAAATACTCGAGAGCTCCGGTCTCATAAAAAATGAGCATTACACGGTGCAGACATCCCTCAAGGACGAGGAAAATAACCGTCTACAGCCGGACGTTATCATACACCTGCCGGAAAACAAGCATATCATCATCGACTCGAAGGTCTCTCTCGTCGCCTACGAGAAGTGCTGTAACGCAGAAGAGGGCGCGGAAAGGGACGATTATTTAAAACGCCACATAGACTCAATTTATACGCATGTCAACAACCTCAGCTCCAAGGAATACCAGAAGGCGCTGGGAGTCAACCCCCCGGATTTCATCCTGATGTTCATTCCGATTGAACCAGCCCTGGTGATCGCGCTTGAACGAGACAGGGACCTCTTCGGCCATGCGTGGAAAAAAAACATAGCGATCATATCGCCGACGACCCTCATACCGACGTTGAAGATCATACACAACATCTGGCGGCAGGAGAGCCAGAACAAGAATGCCCTGACAATCGCCGTTACAGGCGGAAAACTGTACGACAAGCTTCATAATTTCACAGAAGACCTCATTCAAATAGGGCGATGCATAGATACCGCCAAAGGCAATTACAATGAAGCTTTAAAAAAGCTTTCATCCGGCCGCGGGAATGCCATAAGCCTTGCTGAGAAGATGAAGGAAATGGGGGCCAAGGCGAGCAAGCAGCTGCCGTTGGATGTTTTACCGGATGAGGACGGGGAGTGAATGGATGTTGGATTTCAATGACTGTTTCTCATAAAACAGAATTAAATATAATTAAATTTATTATAAATAATGAAAACAAACAGCATAACTTACCAGAACGGCATTTATCAAGGTGATACAGTTAACAATATCCCCCATGGCATAGGCAATATCAAATGGGAAAACGGCGAATTTTATGAAGGAGAATGGCTTGAAGGCAAAAAAAATGGAAAGGGGGTATTTATTGACAAATTCGGAAATAGAATAGAAGGGAATTGGGTTAACAACAAACTTCACGGAGAAGCTAAATTCTATAGTATTAACGGTAATATTAATATACGCAAATATCATAATGCAGAACTTGTAGATGAATTTAAATATCCAACTGAATCTAAATCAGGGAAAGACAGCTTGCTGTTGAAAAAAAATTCAGTAAAAGACAATGGCCATCATCTCGACGGTTCAATAAATATCGGATATTTAGAAAGAGACTCAGGTAAATACGGTTCCATATCATCATATGATGATTATGATGAAGAATCGAAACCTTAAACATTACCGCACTCGAAAGATAATATAACTGATGATCAATATTCAGATTAAATAAGTAATTCATGTTCATGACGAGAAAAAAAATATTAAAAGATGCCGAGGCGAAAGTACTATCAGAAATACAAAATAATTATATTTCTGAATGCTTAAACAACCACCCAATAGATGACATATCAACCCCAAAGAATGAAGAATATATTAAATATTTAAAGTCGCTTAATATATTTTCAGCAAAAGATGTTTACAAACTAGAATCAGAAAAAATCATCAACAGTTATATCAAGCACATGTTAGAAAACACCACACTGGAATTAAAATATATTGGAAATACGAATTTACGAAATGCATTAACAGAAAAAAACATAACTAATTATCAATTATTTATAAAAGGCGAACTGGAAGAGATCAAATCAGAGCTTATTAGTGAAGAATTAGAATCTATTAAAATTAAAGATTATTATTCAAAATTATACGGCATCGGCAAAGGACTCTTGAATTTACTCCATGATAATAACATATTTACAGCAAATGATATTATAAATAAATTAAATCCCGATAACTTGCCGGGTATGGGAAAAGGAAAATATTCTACTTTAATAAATTGGGCTGAAGAACAAAAAATAAAAATAGAGGGTAAATATGAGGATATAATTTCAGAGTATTTTTATAAAAAAGAAAAACATGAAGGCCAACATAAAGAAAGAATAAGCATGTTTTTTGGCTATCTGAACAAATGGGTCAATAAACTCATCGCTGATTTACCAAATAAACCCGATCATCTGGATTATAATAATCCAGACATACAAAAAAAAATTAAACAATGTATTCAAGAATTAACAAAAGATAACAAAAAAAAAGAAAAAACAGAAGTTAAAACAATATTAAAAAATAATAAAAAGATTATAATTATCGCCTCATCGCTTTTATTATTCTCCGGCTATGTCCTTTCACCATATTTTAATTTTTGGTTTTTATTCAGTATCCTCTTTATAGCGGCACTTGTAATATTCTATTATTTATCAGAAGCTTTTTATTTCTTTAATAATAAATTTATTTTCTTCATGATAATGATATGTTTTATGTTTACTTATCTATTTTACTTGAAATATTCCACAATTGGATATTATGATTTGATAAATAATCATTTATTCAAAGTAATTAATAATAATAAAACAAATAATGATAAAAATAAACCAATATTCTATAAAAAAGAATTAAATTATCCGGCAAGTGATTTGAGATTCGATTCAATTTTGCCGCCGCTCTCAATAGCTCGGGTCCAACTGCAAAATAAAAACCATAGTGAATGGTTTGAGAATAGTGAAATTATATTAATTAAAAAAAAATAATGAAAACCCATCTTAATTAAACCTATGAACTTTACAGAAAAACAATTCGAAGCTATCAACACAATAGAACAGAATTTGCAGATCATTGCCTGTGCAGGTTCAGGGAAAACCGGTGTCGTTACCGAACGTGTAGTAAAAATCCTTAAAACAAAAAAAGATATAAAACCCAAAAACATCGTTGCCTTCACCTATACCGAAAAAGCCGCAGGTGAATTAAAAACCCGTATATACAAACGTGTAAAAGAGGAACTTGGTGATATAAACGGCATGGCTGATATGTATATTGGCACCATACATAGCTATTGCCTAAAACTTCTTAGAGATACCTATTCGCAATATAATAAATTTGTCGTACTGGATGAAGTAAAAACAAAGATATTCATAGATAAGAATGCTTATAATCTGGGTATACACAGGATCCCCAGCACAACCGGGAAGTTCATGAGGCCATACCTTGACACGAACCTCTATATGGCTATGATAAGCATTCTCCGGGAAAGCGAGCTTGAAGATCGGGAATTAGCCCCGGAATTACAGGATACGCTGGATAAATATAATCAATTGTTCGAGAGTCACAGCTATTTTGATTTCACCATGATCATGGAGCGGGCAATTCATCATCTTGAGGATGATGAATTGTTAAGAAAAAAAGTCTCTACCAGGCTTAAATTCCTTACCGTTGACGAATATCAGGATATCAATCCCATCCAGGAAAAGCTCATACGACTTCTTTACCAGCTGGGAGCGAATCTCTGTGTTGTCGGAGATGATGATCAGACAATATATCAATGGCGCGGCAGTGATGTGACAAACATTCTCACTTTTAAAGATCGTTATAAAATTAAAGAGCCGGTCTATCTTGTTGATAATTTTAGGAGCAGCAATGGCATCGTTGATGTGGCGAAGAGGGTCATAGCAAACAATTCGAAAAGAATGATAAAAGATATTGTCTATCAAAGCCAGTATACATATGAAGAAGGAGACATCCTATACAAGGAGTTTACTTGCGAAAACGATGAGTATCAGTTTATTGCTGATAGAATAAAGGATCTGCATCAGGCCGGGTTGAAGTATTCAGATATTGCGATTCTCCTTCGAATAAAAAACGTAGGAGGGCCTTTGATTGAAGTCTTAAAGAATAACAACATTGATTTTATCGTTGAAGGCGTCAATGAATTGTTTCTTACCGACGAAGCAATTGCGGCATCTGCCATATATGAGTATTTGCACGAAGAAATGGACGAAAATGAGCTGATTACAAAATGGCAAACTATTCAGTATAAACTAAATGAGAAGGATTTAAAGAAAGGAATTTTATATCTTGAAAAAATTGAAGTTAAAGAAGACGGATATTACTCATCGTTTAATTTGCAAAAAATATTCCATGATTTCATTGATCTGATCAATCTTAAAGAAGAAGAAGGTGGAAGAAACAACAAGCTTGAAGTCATTCTCTATAACATGGGGAAATTTAGCCAGGTCATTGATGATTTTGAATCAATTTACTATACAACCCGCCCAAAGACTCGTTTAAAACAATTTTGCAATTTCTTGAAATACACTGCCCAGAATTACTATCCTGAAGGACATCTCCAGAATGTATACATCAAGCCCGAAGCCGTGAGAATCATGACTATTCATCAGGCAAAAGGGCTTGAATTTCCCGTCGTATTCATTCCAACATTAACGAAAAACAAATTCCCCCAGAAGAAGCACGGCGGCCCTTCGGTGTGGCATTACCTGGATAAAAATATGATAAAAAACCAGGAACGCTACGAATCCGGAGATGTCGAGGATGAGCGCCGGCTGTTCTACGTTGCCGTTACAAGAGCCAAAAAGTTTCTTTTCTTAAGCCGGGCGGAATACAACAAGCAGGCGAAATATATATCAACATTTCTGGTCGAAGCGAAAAAATCGCCCTTCATTCTTGAATATGACAGCAGGATAAATTATACAAAAAGAAAAAAACTGCAGGGAGATGACAGGGGAGACGCGGAAATTATACTTAATTTCAGCGTCTTGCAGGATTATTATCATTGTTTATATCATTTTAAGCTCACCTACTTTTATGGATTTGTGCAACCTCTTTCTCCCCGTCTTGGATACGGCCGCTCACTGCATGATATAGTAATGGATCTGCATCGAGGGTATACTGATGCCGGGGATGTGCCTAAAGAACTATTGTCCGCCATGATAGACAGGAATTTTTATCTGCCCTATGCTGACAAGGTGATCAATAAAGAACTTAAAGAAAAAGCGGTTAAATCAGTCGATCAATATTATGATGACAACTATGCTGACTTTAATAAAATAGTATTCTCCGAGAAAGAAATTGAATTGGACTTCGGCAACGGCATACGGGTGAATGGGCGTATTGACTTGGTTAAACGAATGGAAATGGACGGCGAGCGCACCTTCATTGTGGACTTTAAAACAGCCGAGAGGCCCATGTACCTGAACATTTCCGAGGAACAGCTAAAGATTTACGCTCTTGGGTACAAAAAGCTTTCCGGAGAAGACGCGGATTACATGGAATTTTACAACCTCGATACGAACGAACAGGACAGGAAAAGACTGAACGCCGATGACTTGCAGAAAACAAGCGAAAAAATAGTATCAGCCGCGAATAACATCAGAAGTGACAAACTTGAAAAAAAGTGCATCAAAGAGAGATGCAAATCATGCTATATGAGTCATATTTGCTTGCATACAGATATAAAGCAAAATTTCGGAATAAAATAACGAGGCTACCATGGCTGACCAATTAGATAGATTTAAAGATGTTCTCAAGCAAATCTTTGAAATGGATAAAGCTGATCTGGATTTCGGCATTTACAGAATTTTAAATCAAAAACGAGACGATATAAATAACTTCATGGACAAAGAACTTCTCCCCCAGGTGCGGGAAGAACTTTCCAAACATGAAAATAAAGAAGTAGAGAAATTGAAACAGGAGCTTACAGAAGCAATAAAACATGCGGAAGATCTTGGTGAAAATCCTGATAAAATAAAACGTGTCGTTGAATTAAAACAACGGCTTAAAGAGTCATCAGATGTGGCCTCCATCGAAGGAGAAATATTCTCCCATCTTACAAGTTTCTTCGGAAGATATTATGATAAAGGAGACTTTATATCAAAACGCCGTTATAAAGAAGGGGTGTATGCAATACCCTATGAGGGAGAGGAAGTAAAACTTTATTGGGCAAATCATGATCAGTATTATATTAAAACTAATGAATACTTTAAAAACTATATATTCAAAATCGGGGATAAAAAGGTACATTTCAAAATTGTTGAAGGAGAACAAAATAGGGACAATACCAAGAGCGATGATGATAAAAACAGACGTTTTATATTAAATAACGATAAAAAATATGAAATCATCGGTAAGGAATTAACAATATTTTTTAAATATATTAAAGATGACAGAAACCAGGTTAGAAAAACCAGCACGAAGCCTGCGGATTTTGGCAAATATATAAATGTTTCTATTGCTAAAGAACTCTTGGATGTTAAAGAAATACAAGACAGCTTTTCAGAATTAAAAGGGATTTATTCTGAAAGCTCAATTCCCAACCTGACTATACTTGAAAAAAATCTCAATGATTACACCGCCCGCAATACCTTCGATTATTTTATACATAAAGACCTGGGCGGATTTCTGCGCCGGGAGCTGGATTTTTATATCAAGAACGAAGTGATGCACATAGACGATCTTGACACCGGGAAAGAGATGGAAGTTCAGCAATACATGTCAAAAATCAAGGTCATAAAACGAATTGGAAACAAGATCATTTCTTTCCTTGAGCAATTAGAAAGCTTTCAGAAGAAACTTTGGCTGAAAAAGAAATATATTATACAATGTGATTATTGTATTACACTCGATCGAATTCCAGAGGAATTTTATCCGGAAATAATAAATAACAGAGGGCAGATAGAAGAATGGAAGCGATTGTATGCGATTGACGAACTCACCGAGCGGCCGGATCCTGAAAAAATTAAAAAGAAGCTGGAAGAAGAATCAATTGATGAAGAAGATGAAACAGATGCCGAAGATATTCTTGATGAAGAAAGTAAAGATGCTGAACATAATAATGCCGAGGGTTCTGATCGTGAAGAAAATAACGAACGTCCTTTTATACCATATACTGAACAGCTTACTGTAGAATTTTTGAAGGCAAATCCTTATTTGGTGCTTGATACAAAATTTTTTAGTGATAAATTGAAATGGCGGATTGTCTCATCAATAGATGATATAGATGAGAAGTGTGATGGGCTTTTAATCAACAGTGAAAATTTTCAAGCATTAGGATTGCTTAAGGAAAAATACAAAAAGAAAATAAAATGTATTTATATTGACCCGCCATATAATTCCCCATCGAGTGAAATTATTTATAAAAATAATTATAAGCATTCATCTTGGATAACATTAATTGAGAATAGATTATTATTATCTAAATCATTCATGTCATTCGATTGTAGTTATATTATTGCTATTGATGATAATGAAATTAATGGTTTATTTAGTTTGGTTTCTGACAGCTTTATAGGGAATGATAATATTTCAATAACGATTGAACATAATAAGAAGGGCGTACAAGGTGATCATTTTTCATCTTCCAGTGAATATGCGGTTTTTTCAATACCCTATACTTTAAAAGAATTAAATCGAATTGATATGAATTTTGAAGATTGGGAATGGACCAATTTAAGAAATTGGGGCGGTGAAAGCTTAAGATCAGATGCTAAAAATTGTTTCTATCCAATATTTATTAAAGATGAAAAAATTATTTCATTTGGAAATGTATGTGATGAGAATTACCATCCCTTATCATCCAATATTTTAATAAAAAATGGCCAAACAGCAATATATCCTATTGATCAGAAAGGTGTAGAAAGAAAATGGAGATATGCACAAGATACAATAGAAGATATAAAAAATAAATTAAGAATAAAAAAAGAAAAATCTGGTAAATATACTATTGAAATCGCAAAAACTGATAAACATTTTAAAACAGCATGGTATAATAAAAAATATAATGCAGGAGATTATGGAACAAAAATTTTAACTAAAATGGGTTTCAATAATGGCTCTTTCGATTTTCCCAAATCCATATATACTGTTAAAGACTGTATTTTTGCTGTTTCTAATAGATATGATCATATACTTGACTACTTTGCAGGTTCCGGCACCACAGCTCATGCAGTTATTAATTTAAATCGTGATGATAAAGGTAAGCGCAAATACATCCTTGTTGAAATGGGAGAATACTTTAACAGTGTATTAAAACCTCGCATTCAAAAAGTAATATATTCCAAAGACTGGAAAAACGGTAAGCCCGTTTCCCGCAAGGGATCATCTCACATGTTCAAGTATATGCGGCTTGAATCATACGAAGACTGCCTCAATAACCTGCAAGTCAAACATGAAGACATCCAGGGCACCCTGGATGCATTACCAAAGCAGGCAAAAGAAGATTATACTCTTCATTACATGCTGGATGTTGAGACCAGGGAGAGCGATTCTCTTCTCAATATCGATAAATTGAAGAATCCTTTCAATTATACGCTAAAAATAACCAGAGATAATGAAATGATGGAGGAGAAGGTCGATCTTGTTGAGACCTTCAACTATCTCATTGGACTTTATCTGAAAAAAAGACATGCACCAGTTGATATCCCACTTGCTTTTGAACGTAATGAAGATAAACGCCTGATAGCAAAAGAAGACAAATCATCAAAGGAATCATTTACTTTTATCGCCTTGGAGGGGGAGAACCGAGATGGGGAATCCATCCTGGTCATCTGGCGCATTCTTGGGGATGACGATGAAAAAAACAATACGGCATTATTGCATTATTATCATAAATATTGGAGTGGGAAGTCCTTCGATCATGTGTATGTGAATGGCGAGCATACCCTGCCGGGAGCCTATCTCATTGAAGAGCATTTCAAACGCCTCATGTTTGATGTGCGTGATGTGTAGGTGGTGCATCCATGGCAACAGCGATTAAAGTAAAGGGAGCACAGACCAGTCAACAGAGAAGCTATTTTGCCGATCGTCTGGTCCTCGCA
The DNA here is from genome assembly GCA_025457915.1 of Spirochaetota bacterium. Lineage (GTDB taxonomy): Bacteria > Spirochaetota > UBA4802 > UBA4802 > UBA5550 > JALOTL01. The sequence continues at coordinate 12,479 of JALOTL010000029.1, forward strand.
GAGTGGTTTATCAATCTTTTCGGAGCAACTGATTTTAATGACCTCACCAAAGAATTAAAAGATCATCGGTATGAAGGGTATGATGATGACTTTGTTGCAAAATATGTTCCCCTGCTGGCTTCAAAACTTCCGGTATCTGGACCGATAACCCGGGACATGCTTGTACAATATGACACAAATATTTATCAATATACGGTAGCAATAAGCAAAAAGCGAGAAAATCCGGTTCAATGGAAATACTTTCAATATCTATCATTGCTGTTTACAGAAATCTATCTTGAGAGGTATTTTACCGATCAAGAGAAGCTTCTTCAAGACCTTAATGCATTCCTTGATGAATTTAATACTGAAATACCGGAAAAGGAGCGCATTAAACCTTATGAACCAAGTGATTTGAACAAGCTGTCCTTCTGGAATGCAACCGGATCAGGGAAGACCCTGATTATGCATCTCAATATAATGCAATATCTTTATTATTTCAGAAAGCATAGTAGAGACAAACTTGCCAGAATAATACTTCTTACACCCAATGCAGGTTTATCAGAACAGCACAGGAAAGAATTTGCCTTATCATCGATACATGCTGAATTTTTTGATAAGAATACTTCTCGTACCATTTCCGCAGGTGACAGCGTGGAAATCCTCGATATTTTCAAGCTGGAAGAGGAAACAGGAAAAACAACAATCGCTGTTGAATCACTTGAAGGCAACAACCTGGTTCTTGTGGATGAAGGTCACCGTGGCGCCTCTGGAGATAAATGGCTTGATATGAGGAACCGTCTCTGTGAAACCGGTTTTTCCTTTGAGTATTCAGCCACTTTTGGCCAGGCAATTGAATCAGCCAGCTCAAAGAATAAAGCAGACTTGTATCAGCTTTATGCAAAATGCATAATTTTTGATTATTCCTACAGGTTTTTCTATAAAGACGGCTATGGCAAGGATTATCAGGTTCTCAACCTTCCGGATGATGATCCTGACAAGAAAAAGTATTATCTAACCGCCGCTCTTCTTGCATTTTACCAGCAAAAGAGATTTTATCTTGATAGCGAAGATACACTTTCACCTTTTCTCATTGAAAACCCACTTATGGTTTTTGTGGGTAGCAGTGTCATTGGAAGAAAAAGTGAAGGTTCTCTTACCGGCGCTGAGAAAACAACAATTTCAGATGTTGGGGAAGTCATTGCCTTTTTATCGGATTTTGTGAAGGATAAGGCTCAATCAGTAAAAAGAATAAAACTGCTGTTGAGTGGTAAAACCGGCCTGCTTGACAACCACAATAATGACATTTTTGCTTCAGGTTTTAGATATTTAAAAACAATAGATTTGGAAGAAGATAAAATATATCAAGGTATGCTGCAAACTATTTTTGGTTGCTCTGCTTCTGGCGCTATTCTTCATGTGGAGAATCTCAAGGGAATTCCCGGAGAAGTGGGAATTAGGGTGGGAGATAACGATTATTTTGGTGTTATTAACATTGGAGAAGATACCAGCTTCATAAAGATATGTGAGCAGTATGGCGTGGCTACCGGCGAGCGTGATTTTGCTGAATCGTTATTTCACAGTATTAATTCGCTTAATTCGAAAATCAATATACTGATCGGTTCAAAAAAATTCAGCGAGGGGTGGAACAGCTGGCGAGTAAGTACTATGGGGCTTATAAATATTGGGACCAAAGAAGGGACACAGATTATCCAGTTATTTGGAAGGGGTGTTCGTCTCAAGGGATTTAAGATGTCCCTTAAAAGGAGTAACGAGGTGCATCCATCCCTTCTTGAGGATATTAATCCACCGATACATATAGATGTGATGGAAACACTTCATATTTTTGGAGTAAGAGCCAACTACATCCAAAAATTCAAGGAATACCTTGAAGAAGAAGGTGTGCCTGATAGATCCAAGACGATAACCATTGAATTGCCTGTTATCAGGGATATCGATACTAAGAAATTGAAAATTATGCAATTGCGAAGAGATGCAAATTTCAAAGAAAAGGCCCCTTTCGCAATTCTTGATATACCGCCTGAAGCAATAAAAAACAGAAATATAGTTCTTAATTGGTATCCCAAAATACAATCTGTACAAAGTGAAATTATTTTCTCAACATCACAAGAGGCAATTTTATCAATAGGAAAGTTCAGTGAAGCTCATGTGGCATTTATGAATTTTGAAGAGATATTCTTTGAACTAAATAAGTTTAAAAGTGAAAGGAGATGGTATAATCTTGTAATTGATAAATCAATACTGAGAAATTTAATATTAGATGATTCCTGGTATACGTTATATATCCCCGCCCCTGAGATGGTGTTCGATGATTTTAAAAAGGTTAAAAAATGGCAGGAGATTGCGACTCTGCTTCTTAAAAAATATTGTGAACGTTATTATAGTTTTAAAAGAGGGGACTACGAGAAGGATAAGAGAAAATATGTTTCGCTGTATGAATATGAAGAAGAATTACATAAAACCATAGGCAGGTTTAAAGAAAAGGACAGTAACTATAATTCCGGAAATATTATTAATCATTACGATGTTGAGGTTAAAGAAAGTGAAACGGAATTAATTAAATATATAAAAGATCTTGGATCTGTAATCGAAAAGGGGAAACTCGATGATATCAAGAATTTTTCAAATTTAGAGCCTCTCGTATTTTCTCAACATCTTTATAAGCCCCTTATATATTTAAAAGATAAATCAATTACTGTTGCACCTGTGGCATTGCAGGATAGTGAAGCTAATTTTGTTAAAGATCTCAAAACATATTACACAAACAACAAGGAATTCTTTAAAAAATCAGAATTGTTTTTATTGCGAAATCTCAGTAGAGGAAGAGGGTTTGGTTTCTTTGAAGCAGAAAACTTTTATCCTGATTTTATTCTATGGTTGCTCATAGAAAAGAAACAATATATAACATTTATTGAACCGCATGGTCTCGCTCACTCAACCGCGAACGATAAAAAAGTACATTTTTATAAAACAATAAAGGAAATAGAAAAAGAAATTGGAGATACAGATGTAATTCTCAATTCCTTCATTTTATCAGCTACTGAATATAAGGATGTAAATAATATTTGGCATTTGGAAAAAGAAGCGATTGAAAAAATGAATGTTCTTTTTATGAGGGATGATAACGCTAATCAGGAATATTTAAAAAAACTTTTTTATGGCATATTAGGAAAAAAGATAGAACAGAAGGAGAAACAGTTATCAATACCAGATTCACGCAAGATTGTTTACCTGGATGATTATAGGGGTCATGAATATATAGATGCTCTACCGGTTTATTCATTGGAAGCAGCATGTGGAAAATTCGGGGATGGCCGGTTGGTAGAACCGGAGGGCTGGGTTGCGGTACATCCAAGAAAAGGAATGGGAGAGGGCTGGTTTGTCATTAAGGCAATTGGCAGTTCAATGGAACCTAAAATTCCACATGGTGATTTATGTGTTTTCAAACCGGTATCTGCCGGATCAAAACAAGGAAAAATTTATCTTTTCCAGCTTGTAAGACATACCGATCCCGAAAACGGAGCTGCATATACTATCAAACAATATTTACGCGAAGGTGATCGCAATATTGATGGCATGGTAGAAAAAATAACTTTAAAATCCATTAATCATGATTGTAAAGATTTAATATATGAGAAAGGCGATGAAGATTTTGAAGAGAGAATAAAAATTATCGGTGAGTTTATTATTACATTATAATTATATTTTTAATGTATATATTTCACCCAGCCCTCATTACAGTAATTCTACCGCCGGACCCTATAAATTCAAGATTAAAAGTCTTTTCATCCCCTTTCCTTCGGCAATAATCAACAAGCGCCAGCATATGGTTGAGTCCCTCTGCCGCCCCGTGATTTTCGAGCACCGCGAATGAAGCGTTAAGCAGCGGCCGAGGAAGAAAAACGATGCTCTTGGACTCCGCGCGGGTGACCGACACGTTCAGCCTGTTCAAACTGTAGATGAAATGGGCTTCCGCCAGCGCTGTTTCATTGTCGCTGACTCCGTAGCTCACGATGACGGCGCGGCATTGCTGGCCCTGCATCTTGTCTACGGTGTCGACGAAGACCGGAGCATGCCAGTCCCGCATTTGAGCCAGGTTGCGTCGGATGACGGCAATCTGCGCGTGGTGCGGGCTTACTATGAAAAGTCCGTTTCTCCAGAACCCATCGTCTCCTTCGGAAGTGTCGGGATATAATTCACCGTTTGACTGCAGCAGGTTATCGCGAAAATACTCGGCCATCAGAGCCGTCAGTTGAGCCTCCACTTCGTTTTCCACCGTCGCCTGGACATCTTCAAGGATCGCTACGACAAGAGGGCGTTCAGGGTCCGCAAGCCAATCGCAGAATGACCCGGCGTCATCATTGCCATTTGACGGTCCGAGGTTTATCTTCCTGTTTTTAATTATTTCATTAGCCGGCTGATACTTTTCCCCGTATAGCGTTTCGGCCGCAAAATCGCAAAGAGTCTGGTTCATTCGCCAGTTTTCAAAAAGCTGGCACGTAAAAGGAGAGTTTTCGTCGTCGCGTGCCCTGAGATAAGAGAATATGGATTCATGAAGACCGGGCAGGCCGTCTTCCGGATCCGGATACAAGGCATTAATGATTGGAGGAAGCTGAAGATCGTCGCCCGCCAGTATCAGTCTGCCGCCTGGTTCGAGAATTGACATGGCCATCGCCAGCTCGCCGAATTTCATCTGCGACGCCTCATCCACTATGAGTATTGGAAAATGCTTTTTGACTTTGGATTTAAAGTAACTGTATACCGTGCCTCCGGTAATAAGAATATTATCCATCAGAAGGGTAGAAAGATCTTCTTCTCTCAATTCGGAAAGTTTTGCTCCTCGCTGTGTGCTTAAATACTTCAACTTATGAATTGGAAATTCCTGAGACAGGCCGAAATTTGACAGATTGCTTCTGATATCTTCGAGAAGATTTTCTATGGCCGCGTGAGTGAACGCCGTTATTGCAATATGAAGAGGATGATCATCTTCCATCGCGGCTCTGACGAGACACAGAACGTATCCGGCCAGAAAACTGGTCTTGCCAGTGCCGGGAGGCCCCCACACCAGCGTCAATCTGCTGGTTATCGCGTGCTCGTACGCGTTATTCTGACTTGGAGTGAAATGCGCATATTTATCGGCGATTGAATTACAGGTTTCTATTTTTTTTGAATCAGCAATCGAAACCGCAAATCCGCACGGGTCCCTGATCAATGACAGAAAATCATTTTTTTCATCCTCGTCCAGTTCCCGAAGACGGTTAATAATCCTTTTGGAGTTGTAATCCGTAAACCGCGGATAAAGGAAAGCAGTGTCTCCGATATGAATTGGAACGGCTCCACTGCTGGATTTGAATTCAAAATCGATATATTCAACCTGCCCGGTTTTTTTATCGGCAGAGTAATCCGTTACCATTGCAAGCCTTACCGGGCTTTTTGAACTCACCCAGAGTCTTTCACGGTTTGCATAATCATCATAAGCCATCTGCGCGCGTTCGCCTTCATCTCCCGAGGGAACCAGTATGAAATTAAAAAAATCATTACCCTCCAGGTCATATCGGTCAAGCGGTGAAAGAACCTCCCATTTTTCCGGTTCCGTACCGACCAATTTAAGGGGCACACAGATGCCTTCGGCGATCCTTTCAACCGCCGGCCTTGTGCGCCCCGCCCTCACCTCAAGGGCGCTCATGAAGGATTCATAATGAACAATGAATGCCAGCCGAGAAAGCTCGGGATTCCTGAATGCGAAGGACCGGGGAAACTGAAATTTATGAGGATAAGCGAAGAGCCTTCCGCCCACCTGGTTTCTGATGCCTTCTATTACGGTCTGGGCGGCGGCGAGGCGGAGTTTAATTTCACTTTCAATCCATTCCAGCGCATCATCGCGCTCTTTATGCCATACAAAAAAAATGGAATCGCTTTTCAGGGTATTGCTGAGATTGAACCAGAACAGGTCTCTCGGTTTGAAGGTATATGTCATCTCTTTCGGTTTAAGAATGTTGAAGACATCCGGCAGACGGAAGGATATCGGTATCGGCAGCGCGAGAAGATCACGGATTACATTTACAATGATGATTATCGGAAACGGGACCGTATCAGTCGGGTGTTCATCGGATTCAGATAAAACCGTATCCTGAAAATGGAATAATAATTTGAGCGCGAGTTCAGCCAGATCCGGGTCTCTGACCGCTTGGATGAGCATATCATTAAAAAGCGAAAGCTCATAGCCGTCATATACATAGGCCTGCACCGATTTCTGCTCTTGCCAGTCACGGTCCCGGTTATACATGTCGAGTATGCTTAATTCAGCGTGAAGAGCTTTAATGAATTCATATTTTACCCGACCGCAATCCTCGGGATTTTTCGCTATAAAGATTACATTATTCGAACCGCTTCCATAAACATCCTTTCCCTTGAGCCTGCGGAATCCTGCGGTATAGATAAGGCCGGACACAGGGTCGCTTTGCAGGGTTATTGTGATATTAATATCTTCCCATCTGGGAAAGGCGAGAGAGGAGCCTCCATGGGGAATAACGTTCCCGTTTTTCAAAGACATTGCGGAATTTTCCAGCCTCTCATGCTTGCCGCGGAGAGAGCCGCAGCACCCGAGACGGGATTCTGCGTCATCCCTGTCGAGAAATGAAATCAATTCCTCCATAGATTTTACTGGATCATCAACATGTTCACGAAGAAATTTGTGTCCGCCAACAGATAAATACGGAATCAGGGATATTGATTTGGACTTTTCGGCATCCTGCCGGCACTTTTCATAAAATTCGCACCATTCGCAACGGAAAAAAAGATGCCACTGAACGTCATCTATTGGAAGGGTGAGAATTTCCTTTAATTTATTGTTGAGGAATTGTGTTATTATGCCTGTGCTGATTCTCTGTTCAAACCACTCGGGATCCTTTGCGCCGTAAAGCCATATCCCGGCCGTATCAGTATCGAGCTGTGCACTTATACCATGTTTATTTAATATTTCATCAATCATGATAGAATAAAGCGTCGCCTGTATGCGGTGGCTTACTTTGAGGGCCTTGCTTGCTTTTATGTCAATCACCCGAATTCTGGGTGAATCATTCACATTTTCCATCAATATCAGGTCAGGCCGGCACTGGGGGAAATTGCAGAGATCAGGGTCGATGTTGTATTTCTGATAAAAGGCGTCCGGCACTTTAAGTGTTGCCTGATAGATTGCTTCTCCAGGCTTTAGGCGGTCCAGTAAAACAAGGGTCTCTTCAAAGGTATGGGAACGTTCGCTCAAGCTGCCACTGCCTCTGCTTTCTGCGATTCTGACCCTGCCTCTCAGAAGATTTTGAATAACATCTTCTTCCCATCTGTACCCGGCTTTCAGCATCGCAGCGGTAACCGGACTGGCATCAAAATCTATACCGGGTACGCCTTCGGCCTCTCTACTTTCTTTAGGTGTGGAATGGTATCTCAGATAGCGGTCGCATTCATGATAAAAATACCGTGCGATACGCGATGGGCTTAAGTAGTACATTGTTATATATAAAAATATTATTATATTTTGTAATATCAATCAATTATAAAATATTTTTCATGGATATAATGACTTATTTTATCATCTTTTTCTGTATCCGTTTGCTTCTGAATAAATAAATTCACTTCATGAAAAATGTTTTGATAAAATCCACCTGGGATATACAATATAAACCATGGCAAAATTCCACCCGGACATCCCTCCCAGGAACATAGGCGAAAAAACAGTCCTGCACTGCCTGAGGCGCTACCTGGATGATTCTTTCTCAGTGGTACAGAATTACACCTATGAATTCAAAAAACCCGGTGAACCATGGAAAAAATACGGGGAAGTGGATTTCATAATAATCAATGAAACTATCGGCATCGTCTTTCTCGAGGTGAAGGGCGGAACCGTGTGCATCGACGACAGGGGGTTCTACCGCGAGGGTGAAAATGGGAAAAAAGACCGCGAGGAATTCGGGCGCGAGAACCCGTTCGAGGAGGCGGAGAGGCACATGTTCGATGTAATGGATCTCCTTGCCATTGCCTCCGGCAGAAAAAGCAGGGACTATCTGCGCTTCCCCTATTGCTCGCTGGCGGTGTTTCCCCACTGCGAATTCAACGGCGATATGCGGTTCAGGAACAAGTACATGAATGCCGGCCACATGGACGGTTCACTTGAATCCAGGCTGATGGAGGCGGTCGACGCCCTTGCTCCAGGGAATAAACTCGCGAATATCGACAGGGAAGACCTTGAGCTCGCGAAAAAATACCTTGCCGGGGAGGTCCATTCAAATCCGAACTTGCGCCCCATGTTGAACGCCGTTGAATCGGAAATGGTCGAATTAACGGAAAAACAGGTTTTTATACTGAACGATAAACTTGACAGGGCCATTGTATACGGCGGTCCCGGCACGGGAAAGTCCATACTTGCCGCCGCGAAGGCGGACCAGCTTGCGGATGCGGGACACAGGGTCCTTCTACTATGCTATAACAGGGCCCTGGCGAAACAGCTGGGGAAGTGCGCCAGGCATGAAAACATCATTGTCGGCGCCTGGTGCGAATACATGGATGAATTTGTCCGAAGGATCGATCCCCGCTTACCCGTACCAGGGACCGGAATTGACGAAATCACGCAATATTATCACCATGATCTTCCTGACCTGTTCCGCAAAAACATAAATGCGGAACAGGGCGACCCATGGCGTCCCGACGCTGTGATCATGGATGAAGGACAGGACTTCAACATTGACATGCTGAATGCCCTGGTTGATTATTTCCCGGGCATAGAAACAAAACCCTTCATTGTCCTCCTGGACCCGGTGCAGAACATATTCTTCAAGGGTGAAAAAACCGAGGGGCTGTATAAGAAATACATCGAAAGGGAACACCACATCGACGGATCATACCGTGTTTCCCGGGAGATAAACGAATACACCGGGACAGTCCTGCCGGATGATTACATTCTCCACCGCAGTTACATCGAGGGCGGGGAAGTCCGGGAGTTCTTCCATTCCGGCCGGGATGAACACAACAGGCTTGTTTCTGAAGCCATGCGCGACCTGCATAGTAAAAAAATAAATAAAAAGGAAATAATGGTCATATCATTCAGGCACCTTGAGGATTCGTTCCTGGAAAATAAAATCGGAGACGACCTCCTGGTGGACGGAAGAATCGACTGCACGATGCTGGACGAATTGAAAGAGAACCAGGTCCTTTATTACACCGTGCGCACGTCGAAGGGGCTGGAGGCGCCTGCCGTTCTCCTGGTGGATGTCCCAAAAAAGTCCCTGGTTAAAAAGGACGGGGAGCTCGCGAGGCTTTTTTATATCGGCGCCACGCGAGCAAAATATTTCCTCTACTGTTTTTATGAAAAGGAGTGATCTTGAAGTTCCTGTTCATCGACACTGAAACAGGCGGGACCGACGCGGAAAGAAACAGCATCCTGTCCGTTGGCCTTGCCGTAATATCCAGCAGCGGCCTGGAAGGCGAGCTTGAAATCGCGGTCATGGAGCCGGAATTATCCGTCACGGAAAAGGCGCTGAAGATCAACAGGATTAACCTGGACGAACATGTAAAGATCGCCACCGACCCGTCAACCGCGGTTGAAAAAATACTGGCCTTCGCGGGGAAATGGCCGGACCTCCTGTCGGACAGGGAAAAAATCATACTCTTCGGCCACAACGTGATATTCGACATCGAATTTTTAAAGCGCCTGTTTAAATTTACCGGTCATGAATATTCGGATGTTTTTTCGCACAGGATAGTGGACACGTCATCGATATTAAGGTTCCTGCATTTGAAGGGCGTATTCAAGGAAGACATATCTAATCTCGATGCCGCGCTCGACCACTTCGGGATAAATGAATTTCCGCGTCACCAGGCCCTGAAGGACGCGGTATTGACAGCGAAGCTTTTCATGAAACTGCTGGATGTTTAACAGTCAATAACATATATTGATTAATGATTGCAAATTTACGGGACACTCCATTCCCTTATTGATATTTACAGTCTTAAAGACAGGAAACCCAAGCAGGTTAAAAATCTGGAGCCAGGCTGTTATAAAATACGTTGCCGAAACCAGTATTGGGCTACCAGAAAAAATATTGCTCGACACCCGAAAAAATCCTTTATGAAGGAAAACAGAACAAATAATATTATTTACTATCAATCAAGTATAAAAATCATTATTAATTAATACACACATGTATTCATCTATTGATTTAAATAAAAACAATATAAGCGAAGAAATTGAAAAATATTTATCAAAAATAGATGAAATTTCTTTCATCAAAAAGAAATCATCAATTGATTTCATTTTACAAATAAAGCGGGATGAACTTAACAGCGGACCTTATCCGAATACAAGCTTATTTGAAAGCGCCAACAGGATAATGTCAGATCTAATTATCTTAATAGGCATTTATAATTTATTAAAAGAAAATCAAATAAACCGCATTCAACTTCCTTTTGATGAATATACCGCAGCGCTTGGGGTCACAAACGGTTATGACATACAGGCGGCTAATAATAATATAAAACTGATTGGTGAAGCCTTTAATGTATCCAAAACATTTTTTCAAAATAAAAAATCCAGCTCTCTTAAAAAACTCAGGAGAGATGAAAAAGCGGATTATAAAATAATTTTATTCAATAAGGATGCCGTAAAAAATCCGGAACACTATATCCTAAAATCACGGAAGGATGAATTATATTTACCTGTTGATATAAATTTATATTTAAAAAATGCAGTCGATGAAAATCCACTTCGTCCGAAAAAAGCATAACTATAAAATATATAAAACTTTTCCATCACATAAGAATTATTAAAATAAAATGCCCCGGCAAATGCAAAGAATAACGATTCCACCTCACATCCATTCGCTTCCTTTAGACTTCTCCAGTAAATGCTGGAGTACGGGATTTGATTCATTATCAAGGGCCCCGCAGTAAGCGCACACACTGTTGTCCGGCACCCATTGGAGGCATTCGGGACACTGCTTTCCCCATATCCTGTAATACTTTACGGCCAGGTCTATCGCTTTCCTTTCCCTTTCTTCCCGGCCCATTGAAGAATCCCTGAAGTATCCAAAGAGACCGGAGAACCCTTTCCCTATCGCATCCATAATATAATCGAACACGAGAAAAGCTATAGTCCCCTTGATGAAGAATTTTGCCGCTTCCTTCAGCATTGTATTCCCCTCCTTCCTATTTCAGGAAGCTCCCTATGAACCTGATCACCAGGTAAATGCCCCCCAGGTATCCGATGAAATATCCGAAAAAGGCCAGGACAAGGACCGTGCCCCTGTTGAATCCCCTCTTTTCCCTGCGGGGGGCGGAGTCCTCTTCCGTCTCGGCGATTACATCAATCCCGGTTGCCCTCTTCCTTGTCTTCGCGGAATCAATGAAATTCCTTGCGACCTTATCATAATAATCAACCGCGGCCATGTTGTCCTCCCCGTCATTTCAGGATGTATTTTGAAACGGCTTTTATGATGAAAATAAACGCCGTTATCCCGGCCATTACCCATGCGGCAAAAAGCACCGGGACCAAGACCCCGAGGCTTTCCAGGAAGCCCTTTGCTTCTTTATTCATTTCCTCCCCCTAAAGAAAGATGAAGAGCATGATCATGAAAATCAAGAACATCCAGAAGGCGATGAAGATGCCCTCCTCCATCCCCTTTCCGAAACCGGACGCCGCCTCGAGGAGGAGTTCAATGCGGGAAGACGCGGCCTCCCATTCCCATCCTTGAGGTCGATCATCCTGCTCCAGTATTATTCTCTTCATATCAAGCTCCCTGATTGTCCTGCGTGTGATCTTCAATACCGGTATAATAATACGGTAATTCCCCACTGGATCCTAAACGGGAGAGGTTGAGGTCATAAAAAAAATGAAATGATCGTTAATATATCAGGGGCTGGATCAAGGATCACCCCTCCCCCTTGATGGGGGTGGATGGGTGGGGGTGAAAAATCCATGAATAAAATTCATTTCGCACGAAATTTAAGAAAAAAATCCACTGAAGCAGAAAGACATCTCTGGAAAAAGCCCAGGTCGAAGCAATTCATGGGCCTTAAATTCCGGCGCCAGCAACCCGTTGGGGAATTTATCGTGGATTTCATCTGCTTTGAGAGAAAAATAATTATTGA
>JALOTL010000030.1 GCA_025457915.1 Spirochaetota bacterium
CATTTCAATGCCGGAAAGCCTGTCAAATTTTCCGGGATACTCCTTGGATCTCATCAGGGTGGATGAAAGGGCCCTGTACAGAATGTCGATCACGAGGGTGGATTTGCCCGAGCCGGAAACGCCCGTAACCGCGGTCAGGACGCCCAGGGGGAACTTGACGTTTATGCCCTTGAGGTTGTTTTCCCTCGCCCCGAACACCTCGAGCTCGCCCGCGGACTTCTTTCTTTTTCCGGGCACATGGATGAACTCCGATCCGGAAAGGTATTTGCCGGTCAGGGATTCGGGGTTTGCCGCAATTTCCTGCGGTGTGCCGGTGGCGATCACGTACCCTCCGTCAAGGCCGGCGCCAGGCCCCAGGTCCACAACGTAATCAGCCTGCCTTATCGTGTCCTCGTCGTGCTCGACGACTATGACGGTGTTGCCCAGATCGCGCAGCCTCTTGAGGGTGTCGATCAGGCGCTGGTTGTCCCTCTGGTGCAGGCCGATGCTCGGCTCGTCCAGAATGTAAAGGACCCCCGTGAGGCTAGAGCCTATCTGCGTGGCGAGCCGGATCCTCTGGGATTCGCCGCCGGAAAGGGTCCCTGCCGGCCTGTCGAGGGTCAGGTAATCGATTCCCACGTCGTTGAGGAACCGCAGCCTTGTCCTGATCTCCTTGAGGATCTGCTCGGAAATCTTCTCCTCCGTGCTGCCGAGCTTTATCCCTTCGAAAAAACCGTGGGATTCCTTGATGGACAGGGCCGTGATCTGGTCTATGCTTTTATCGGCCACCTTCACGGATAGGCTCTCCTTCTTGAGCCTTTTTCCTCCGCATTCGTCGCAGACCTTGTTGGTCATGTAGCTTTCCATCCAGATGCGCATGTCCTCGGACTTGGTCTCCATGTACCGCCTCTGGAGGTTCGGGATAACCCCCTCAAACCTCCTGGAATACCTGAACTCGAGGTCGTCCCTCTTGACCTCGAAATCGAGCTTCTCGTTTCCCGATCCGTACAGCACGATTTTCTTTATCCTTGCGGGAAGCTTCTTCCATGGAAGGCCGGCATCGAACTTGAAGTTTTTTTCAAGGGACTTTATCTGCTCGATGTACCAGTAGCTTGTGCTTTTTCCCCAGACCTCGAGTACGCCCTCGTAAAGCGATTTTTCCGGATCGGAGATGATCATCTCCTGATCGAACTGCATGATGTACCCGAGGCCGCTGCATTTCTGGCATGCCCCGTAAGGACTGTTGAAGGAAAACATCCTCGGCGAAAGTTCCGGTATCGACAGCCCGCAGTCCGGACAGGAAAGCTTCGAAGAATAGATCCTCTCCCCGCCGTCCATGATAATGGTGACAAGCCCATCGGCCATCTCCATCGCCGTTTCGACCGAATCCGCCAATCGTCCCCTTATCCCATCTTTTATGACAATCCTGTCGACCACGATCTCGATCGTGTGCTTCCTGTTCTTGTCGAGCTTAACGGTTTCATCCGGTTCGATGATCCTCCCGTCCACCCTGAACCTTGTAAATCCGTTCTTTCTGGCGTGATCGAATTTTTCATCGTGCTCGCCCTTTCTCCCCCTCACCAGCGGGGAAAGTATCATCATTTTAGTGCCGCTTCCCGCCGTCAGCAGCGACTCCACTATCTGGTCGATGGACTGCGAGGTTATCCTCTTACCGCAATTTGGACAGTACGGCACCCCGATCCTGGCGAAAAGAAGCCTGAAATAATCGTAAATCTCGGTAACGGTTCCTACAGTGGATCTCGGGTTCCTGTGGGTGGTTTTCTGTTCGATTGATATGGCCGGCGACAGCCCGTCGATGTAATCGACGTCGGGTTTTTCCATGAGGCCCAGGAACTGCCTCGCGTATGAGGAAAGGGACTCCACGTATCTCCTTTGCCCCTCGGCGTATATTGTGTCGAAGGCAAGGGAAGACTTCCCGGAGCCGGAAAGCCCGGTTATAACGATAATCCTGTCTCTCGGGATTTCCAGGGAAATATTTTTCAGGTTGTGTTCCCTGGCTCCCTTGATGACGATGTGGCGGTTGCTCATATCTGCGTTATGTTCATGGAACCGCACATGGGGCAGATGACGTCGATCTCCTCGGTCTCCTCCTCCAGTTCACCGTCTTTTTTAACTATGAGATCGTCCCATCTGTAATCGCAGTCTTCACAGGCGAAGCTTACGGCTATTTTCTTTTCGCTTTCCCAGTCGGAGGATTCTTCTTCATCTATTAAATCATCTTCAAACTCTTCTTCCACGGCTTCTTCTTCCTCTTGATCGTTGACGAATTCCCTGGCCTCATCCTCGATCAGATCGTGCTCTTCGCCCAGTTCCTCTTCGTCGTAATTTTTATCGTAATAATCGTCTTCGTACACCTCGTCGTCGTAGTCTTTTTCGTAATGATCTTTCGCCATATTCACACCCTGAATTTTTATTATGGGTCTCCCGCGGAGGTGATTCATGTCCCTGCCGTGATTTCGATGAAAAGCTTATTGAATTAAATATAATATAATTTTAAAATCTTTTTACGGGTTTACAAAAAATTACAGGTTTTTTTTTGTCAAAAAATTTTCGTTAAAAATGAAAAATAAAAGCGTTTTATTGGCGGTTTAAACGGCGGAACAGCTGTAATTTTATTCGACAATTTTTTCTTTTATGCCCATATTTCCACTCTGGTCTTCGACCAGGCGTCTTTCAGGAATTTCATCTCCATCGCTGATAATGACGTCCCAGACTCCCCAGATGCCTCTTTCCGCTGAATATTCCCTGAATATAATATCAAAAGAGCCGTCCCGGCTGTAAGTGTGCGGTATATCTATCTTTTCAGGGGAACCGGTCAAATCATCAATGATAAAATCCCCGAGCTGCTTGATCCCGTTTTTTTTATTGAAAATTCCGATCTCGAGCCTGGCACCCGGATATATCCTGGATGTATTCCTGAAAAGCACGAAATCTATCCACATCCTGTAGCGCCTGTCCCTTTCAAGTCCGGAAACGAATATCCTGGATCCGTATTTTGAGATTATAAGCGCTTTTCTGCCGATTATCGGTTTCTGGTCCTCCAGCAGTTTCAGGCCATTGGAAATCGCCCAGTTGTACAGGTCCTTCTCGGACACAAAAGGCTTCCAGTTGATAAAATGTTCCCCGAAGTTTTTCATACCGGCATGAAAAACGTGAATTTCAGGCTGGATATCCTTTGAAACCAGGCCGGTTTGAAGGAATAAAATAAAGCCGCAGATCATTATCAGCGGCTTTTTCGGCACCCGTAATTTGTTGTCAGTCATCATGATATGAAGCGGCTGATTATTTTATCAGCCTCATGACCGTATCAGGCCTAAGCTTCGATATCGATTCAATACCGGGCTGGCCGATGCTGGAAATCAGGGACTCAATCCCGCTGGCAATCCCGGCAGTCCTGTCAGGGCCGGCCAGATTGGAAGCGGCAATGTTGTCGAGCTCCACATTGAGCTTTTTCAGTCTCTCAATGTCCGTGTCTACAAGGCCCGCGCTTTTGCCCAGGAGCTTCTTCAGGCCGTCTCCTGAAGACTCGCTGCCGACGAATTCCTGAAGCACGGGTTTTCCTTCGAACCTGGCATTATCGAGAATCTTCTGCCTGTCGTTCGAACTCGCGGAGGAATCCAACAGTTGTTCGATGCCGCTTTTAATGATCTGATTTTTTGTAAGGGACGATTGAATTTCCCTGAATTCCCTGTCGATGGAATCAAGGCGGGAATTGATTCTGCCGCCGAGAGTCAGTGAGTCACCCTTGATCTCTTCTTTTTTTTTGTCGGTGACGTCATCATCAACCTGCTTCTGGCCGCTCAACCTCCTTGCAGATCCCAAAATTCCGTCAATGGAAACCTTCATTTTACACCCTCCATTGTGTATTTCCGGTTAAGTAACCGGTTGGGCAGTCGTTGCGCAAATATAGCGCAACATAAGAAATATAACCGGCACCTGTCAATTTGTCAAGTTTTTTTAGATTATATGACAGCAGCACCCCTTGCGTCTCTTCTCTCCAGCTTGAGGGATACGACCTTTGATATGCCCGGCTCCTCCATGGTTACCCCGTATATGGATTCGCAGATGCTCATGGTTTTCTTGTTGTGCGTTACTATGACAAACTGGGTGCCCCTCGCGAATTCTTTGAGCATTTTGACGAACCTGCCGATGTTTTGCTCGTCGAGCGGCGCGTCGATTTCATCTAGAAAACAAAAAGGCGACGACTTTGTCATATAGGTCGCGAAGAGGAGGGCTATTGCCGTAAGCGCCCTCTCGCCGCCGGAGAGAAGGTTGATGTTTTTAGGCTTTTTCCCCGGAGGCCTTACCATTATCTCTATGCCGGATTCAAGGACATTTTCCTCGTCAGCCAGTTCAATGGCCGCATCGCCTCCCTCGAAAAGGCGCCTGAATATTTCCGAAAAATTCTTCTGTATGTCCTTAAAGGTGTCGGTGAACATCTCCACCGATGTCCTGTTTATGTCCTCTATAACGGACAGGATGTCCGTCCTGGCTTTTTCTATGTCCTTTTTCTGACCGATGTAGTATTCGAACCTTTTCTTTAAATCCTTGTATTCCTCAATGGCGAGATTGTTTATGGGGCCGAGATCCTGTATCTCCTTCTTGATCTTCTGGATCCCCTCCTGTATCTCGGCCTGCTGGGCGTCGTTCACATGGATGTCCGAAAAATCGGAGGCTTTTTTCTCGTATTCCAGCCAGAGATACTCCTCTATGCTGTTCTTCTTGAAAATCAGCTCAACCTGGCTTTTGTCCAGGGTCCCTATTCTTTCCACCAGCTTTCCGAGCTCATCCTCGTCCTTTCTGCTCATGCTCTTCCTGCTGACTATGCACTCATCTATTTCGCGCCTTTTCTCCGTGAACTCGGATATGCTTTTCATCAGCGACTGGCTTTTCTCGCTGAACTCTACGAGTTTGTGCTCCCATTCGTCTATTTCCCTCGAAAGATTGCCGATGATCTCCTCGGAGCGCCTGGTGTCCTCAAGGTGGTTCTCGATCTGCTTTTCAACGTCCTTGATCTGGACGAAAAGCGACTGGATGTGCTTTTCAATCCAGTTGCTTTCATTTTCGTTCCTGGAGAGGTCCTTCTCGACCCTCGTGATCATTTCGTTGATGTCCTCCAGCCCCTTCTGTTCGTTCTGGATATGCTCCTCGGTGGCCGCAATGTCGGACCTGAGTTCTTC
Source organism: Spirochaetota bacterium (assembly GCA_025457915.1). GTDB lineage: Bacteria > Spirochaetota > UBA4802 > UBA4802 > UBA5550 > JALOTL01. Next base: position 5,181 of record JALOTL010000030.1, read on the forward strand.
AACGGACCTGACTTCGGCCCCTATCTTGTTATCCAGCCCCTCCTTCTCCGCGTATATGCCGGTCTTGTCGAAAAGGATGGCCCTGAAGCCGTCCTCGAATTGTTCGAATTTATTTATGTCCTCCCTCAGGCCCTGGAGGTCCATGGACCCAAGCGAAGCCGATGCCTCTTCCGCGAGTCCCGATTCAATCTGGGAAACCGTTCTGGATAGAAGGGATTCCATGGAGATTATCCTTTCATTTATTCTCTCCCTGACCTCCAGCCTTTCGGACTCGGACCCGGCCAGCTCGGCCTTCTTTCTTTCTATGGCGTCTATCAGTTTCCTTATGACATCCTCGAGTTCGTCCCTGTACTTTTTGAGTTTGCCCTCAGAGTCCTTGATCCTGCCCTTGTTGTCTTCTATCCTGTCTCTCGATTTATGTATGGAATCGATCTTCCTTTTCCTGGACTCAAAAAAGCCCTTCAGCTTTTCCCTGTCGTCTTCGATTTTCCTGCCTATATCCACCCTTGAGACTTCCGCCTTTTCCTTTTCCGAGATTAGACGCGTCCTGGTCTCCGACCTTTCTTTGATCTTTTTTTCGGTTGCGTTGACACGGGACTGCTGTTCCTTGATGAAGTCCCTGTTTTTGTCCGTTTTATCGTCTATGTCGTCCACCCTGATCTTGTAACCGTGGAGCTTTTTCTCAAGATCGAAGAGCTGGTGCTGTATGTCGTTCTTTCTCTTTTCATCCTTTTCGTTCTCCGAGGAAATGGATGAGACCCTGGCGGATATGGATTCCCTTTCCTTCCTGAGCCTTTCAATATCGGTCTGTATTTTGTCGCGCCTTTTCAGGATTTCCCTGTATTTGATGATATTGATTTTTACGTCAAGCTCCATGAGCCTGGACTTGAACGAAAGGTATTCCCTGGTTTTCTCCGCCTGCCTGGACTTGAGGTCCTTTTCCCTCTCGATCTCCCTGATGACGTCGTTGATCCGCTCGATATTCGCGCCGGTTTCAGTGAGCTTTTTTAGCGACTCCCTTTTCTGGAGCTTGTACCTGGATATTCCAGCGGCCTCTTCAAAAATATATCTCCTGTCCTCCGCGCTGGAGGACAGTATCAGGTCCATCCTGCCCTGTTCTAGCACGGAGTAGGCGGATTTCCCTATGCCGGTATCCATGAACAGCTTTTCAATGTCCTTGAGCCTGACCGGGGATTTGTTGATAAGGTACTCCGACTCGCCGTCACGGAAGACCCTCCTGGTCACGGTGATGGAATCGGAATCGATTTCGAGGACCCTGTCCGAATTGTCGATGGTCAATGAAACCTCGGAAAGGGACAGCTGCTTCCGCTGTTCGGTGCCGGAGAAGATGATGTCCTCCATCCTTTCACCGCGTATGTTTTTCGCCTGCTTTTCGCCGAGGACCCACTTGACGGCGTCGACTATATTGGATTTTCCGCATCCGTTCGGACCGACTATCGCGGTTATGCCCGGCTCGTATTCCAGCTGGATACGGTCGGCAAAAGACTTGAACCCGAAGATTTCCATTGATTTCAGGAACATCCGGACCCCGGGTTGAATATTTGATCAATGTAACAGCAGTATTTATTTATCATCGCGTTATATTCCGGGCGTCATGTTATTCCTGCCGGTTTTCCGGAGACTCTCCGCGATCGACCAGCAGGACCCGTTATTATTAAAAAAACCGTTCGATAAGCCGGACCGGATATGTTTGATTCTTTAAAAAATGGAGTCAAAACAAATAATATGGATTGTAAATAAATCGATTAAACAATATCGTGGCAAGAAGATTTTTATTTTTTTATAAAAATATTAATCCATGCCCTGCCGGCTGGAAACAGCAATATTAAAAAATTAAATGAAAAGCACGGTTTTTATCATCATCATCGCAATAATCGTCTCTTGCTCTTCCCCGAAGAAATCAAGGGTTTACAAAAACACGGCCGTAAAAAACGGGACAAGCGCCGGCCAGCAAAAATCAGCGGAACGGATCGACAGGGGCGATACGGCGGAAGCATTCTTCAAACTTGACGGGAAGGCGGACTGCATAAGGATCGAGGTGTTTTCAAGAACTCCGGACGCCTCCCCCGATAAAATGAGGACGCTGAAATCATATTTCATCGTGGAAAAGATGCTGGAAATTTCCAGGAATAAAAGGGCCTTCTCGGAAATCGGCAGGAACTACAACGCCGACTGGCAGGTAAAAAGACGGCTGACGATCTGCTCATCCGAAACGGATCCCATAAAAAAGCTTGATCCGGCGGTCTACAGGATAAGGTTCACGACATTCACGCCGGACCGGTACGATTATTCGATAAAGGCAAGCGCCGACTGCGGGATCGCGTTCAGGGACAGGCCCTGAGCGTCATCAGTCCGAGATGGCGAATCCGTCAATCGACTTGCGGATATCCGCCCTCCTTTTTTTAAATTCAGCCTCGATGCCCGCCGCCTCTATTATGAATATCTCCTTTTTCGTCACGAAAAGCGCCAGGGAATAAACGTAGTTTTCACCGTTAAACCTGTATGCGTATTCACGCAGCTCGCCCTTCTGACCGCTGGCGGCAGACAGTCCCGACCTGGAAATTTCGTGGTACCCGAGCCCCTTCAGGTGAAGCTCCACCGAGCGCGACCACATATCGGCGTCACCGTAGGGGTCGTTTTTGACCCTGCAGGCCTTCATCCGTATGCCAGACGAGGATATCGCCCTGAATACGGCCGTGTCTTTTTTGTATCTTGCAAAGCCCTTGGGCTCTGAAATGCTGAAGTTCATTGAACCGCAGCCGGCCAGGAGGGCCGCGATGACAGACAGTGAAAAAATTATTCCCGGTTTTACCATGATCTCATCATCCCCTCGATGCCGAGCCCGTTTATCCATTGCCATTTCGAAGGCCCGCCGGATGTCCTGGCTTCGCCCGGCTTAACATTCATGTGCACATTGACCTCGTACAGCGACGTCTTATCGGAATAATAGGCAAGCTCTCCCTTGATCTTCTCTATTTCCATGACAACCTTGCCGATCTCCTCCTCGATCTCTATGGTCTGGTGCAGTTTGGACTCGTTGAACAGCCTGTACAGGTCGGACATGAGCTTCTCCTTGACGGCAAGCCTGGTCCTGAGATCGTTCACCGTCTCGGCGACATCGCTCCTGAAAAGCTGTTCGTCGAAGATATAACCCAGCCTTCCTATGCCTTCCTTCAGGGCCTGGAAGGATTTGTCCGGCACCCTCACAGAAATCCTCGACGAAGAAAAATATTTCACGTATCCGCCCATGCCGGCAACCGATTTCCTCAGGCTTTCGACCGCCCTGTCCGGGCTTTCGGTGAGGAGAAAGTACTCGTACCTGAAAATCCTCGTATCCTCGGCCGAAACCTGCGCCGCGGAGAGAGCTGAAAGCATAAAGACAACCGCTAGCTTCAATCGCATATTACGCTCCTGATAAACTCGTCGAGCCTCGAGCTGTTTTTTTCATAATCATCGCCCGCCTTAAGCCTCGCCTCCACGACGATTATGTTTTCCCCGCTGACGGCGAAAGCTATGGAATAAACGGTACCGGCGTAAGGTTCGAAATCATGCCTTATGAAGCGGAGCGGTCCGGATCCGATCTCCTTTCTTGAAACGGTTTTGAATCTCCTGTTGTCGAATTCAATCTTAAAGGATTCCTCCCAGAACTCCAGGTCGCCCGGTGGATAATTTTCCACGACTCCGGCACGGATGCCGGCCGTTTCGCCGGGCGTGGCGAAAAGGAACTCCTGGGTGCGGGCCCTGTATTCCTTCTCGAGGTGGTAGAACCCCTCGGGTTTCCCGTGTTCAATGGAACGGCTGTTTTTAAATATCGATCTCCTGTCCGGATTGAGCGAGGCTATCCACATGAAAGGCGAAGGAAGGTACGTGCTGGAAACCTCCCTGACCCTGGCCCTGAGCTCGACGACAATCGTGGAATAATCCGCCCTGTTTTTCATGAACTGGATCCTTGAAGAGAGCGAATCTATTATCGACGTAAGCCTCTCGATCTCCCTCAGTATCTTGACCCTCTCCTTGACGTCCTTAGACCTTTTAAGGAGCTCGTACATTCTGTCCCTGACTTTTTTCGCGGTCTCCATCCTCATGCGGACGTCGTTGTATTCCATGGTCACGTCCGATGCGGAAACCTCTTTTGATATGACAGTCCCCATGGATTCCAGGTCCTTCAGCGCCGTCTCGAAGGATCTCACCGGCACCCTGATTATTATCCTGGCGTATCTGTATGAATCCGAGGTCGCCGCCGATTCGATGAAACCGTCGTATCTCGCGGCCAGAGAGCCCGCGTCCTTCACGGACCTTGAAACGCTTTCGACATCGATGATGTAATTTGCCTGGTATATTATTATCCTGCCCGTGTCAGGCCTGGATTCATCCTTCTTGCCGGCCTTGTCCATGGAAAAGGATTCCTTTTTTTCAGCAGCCGCGGACTTTCTCTTCATATATGGCGCAGGCGAGGGTTTTCCGTCCGCCCTGCTGCCTCCGATCGCTTCCTCGTCACTTTCCGCGTTCTTTTCGTATAATGCGGACTGTTTCTGCGCGGTGCCGCAGGAAAAAAGAATGACGGACAAAAAAACGGCCGCCATCAGTTTTATTATTTCCCCTGATTGCTTCATGGATTATCTGCCCAGCCTTCTTTTGTCGAAATCGGACCTGGTGAACAGGGAAATCACGCTGATGCCTTCTTTTTCAATATTTTCCCTGCCTCCCTCCTCCCTGTCTATTATTACCGCCGCCCTGACGACTTCCAGTCCTGATTCCCGCATTCTCTCTATTGCCGTGATGGTGGACCCGCCGGTGGTGATAACGTCGTCGATCACTATGACCTTTTTCACTCCGTCAAGGTCCCCCTCTATCCATTTCTGGGTGCCGTGTTTTTTAGGTTCCTTCCTCACAATCAGCGGTGAAAGCCTTGTCCCGTTTCCCAGGGCGGCAATCGATGTCGATATGGATATAGGGTCGGCGCCGAGGGTAAGACCCCCAACGGCCCTTACATCACCGGACTTTATCGACTCGGCGAGTGCCTCGAACATTACCCTCCCGACAAGGGAGACGCCCACGGGGTGAAGCGTGGTTGATTTGCAATCGAAATAATAGAAGCTCTCCCTGCCGGAAACAAGCTTAAAGGGGGGGTCCTCCCTGTACATGAAAGACCTGGCGTAAAGAATATCGAAAAGTTCCTTTTTATTACCTTCCATAAATTGACTCTCGTTATCTAATAATGGCTTCACACGGTTTGTTCATCAGAAGCTCCGGATGGTTACATTCAGCATGATTCCGATCATTTTTTCAACAATAAAAAGTGAATCGGTGCTTTTTTAACACCGGAGACCGAAATTTATCGCCTTCTGATAATTTTTTATTGATTTTTTTTTTAATAGTTCTATTATTTTAGCTGTGCGTTCAATGAAAATAGAAATTGATGAAACAGCCGACCAGAAAATCATCCGTCTGGAGGGAGAGTTTTTTCTGGACAACCTGAAGTTCGTCGAAGAGACCTGGGACAGATTGAAGTTAATCGGCCCCAGGGTGGTAGCGATAGATTTCAGTGGGGTAACTTCAATAGATTCGTCCGCCCTCGGACTTCTTGTAAAAATCTTCAATAATTCCATAAATCTCAAAATAGAACTGATCTTCATCGATCTGAGCGAATACGCGCTGAAACTCTTCAAGGCGGCCAGGCTCATGAACTTCTTCAAAATCATGGAAAAAAAGCAGTATCAGAGAAAATATATGTCTTAATACTAATCCGCCATCAACCATGCGGTTTAACCCCAAAAAACGGCAGGAAACAATGCTTAAAATCGGCTCGCAACAGACAGGGGATACCATTACCATAACGATCGAAGGCGGCCTTACAATTGAAAACGTGAAGATTCTCGAAAGGGATTTCCACGGGCAGGCCATGAAAAAGCCCGGGGCCATTGGGTTGAACTGCAAAAACCTGACATACATCGATTCATCCGGGATCGGACTGTTTGTAAAGCTGGTCAACACATCCAAGAGCCTTGACTTTGAACTTGTGTTCGTCGAACCCTCACAGATGGTGATGTCGCTTTTCATTAACGCAAAGCTTGACAGGTTCTTCAAGATACTGAGCGAGAGCCAGTACGACAAGATTTACCTTGCATGAAGGCATGTGACCAATCCGGTCCGCCGGGAACCCGCGGTTATTTATATCTGTCCGGCCATAATCGCACCAGTCTTTCATATATCGCCTTTTCCGTGCCCTGGAGGGTCGGCCTGTAAAAGACCCGGGTTTTGATCTCCTCCGGCAGATACGTCTCGGATACAAAATGCTCTTCATGATCATGCGGGTACCTGTAGTCCTTCCCGTATCCCATTTTCTTCATCAGCCCGGTGGGTGCGTTCCTGAGATGCAGGGGCACGGGGTAATCCTTTTCGGATGCCGCGGATTCGGCGCCCCTTATCGCGAGAAGAGACGAATTGCTTTTCGGCGACGATGCCAGGAAGGTTGCGCACTGGGAGAGTATGATGTCGGATTCAGGCATTCCGATGTTCTTGACCGCCGTGAGAGTCGATACGGCCAGCGTAAGCGCCGTGGGGGAAGCGTTACCGATGTCCTCGGAGGCGAAAATCACCATCCTTCTCGCGATGAATTCAGGGTCCTCGCCGGAAACGATCATCCTGGCGAGATAATAAACCGCGGCATCCGGATCGGATCCGCGCAGCGATTTTATGAAGGCGGATATCGTATCATAATGCCTGTCCCCGGCCCTGTCGTAATAAAGCATCGAGTTTCTTACCGCCTCGCCAAGCACGGCCTCGGTGATCTGGCCGTTTTCGGAAATCGAAAAAGCCGTCTCGACGATGTTCAGCATTCTCCTCGCGTCGCCGTTGGATATGGCGACGAGCCTGTCCTTCACGGCGTCGGCAATACCAATGCCGCCTTCCCTGAGAATCCCGTCCTTTTCGAGGGCGTTGTCGAGTATTCTTCTCAGGTCGGGATCCCCGAGGGCGTTCAGCTTGACCACCCTGGTCCTCGAAAGCAAAGGCGATATGACGCTGAACGAAGGGTTTTCCGTCGTCGCGCCGATCAATACGATGATCCCGGACTCGACCGCGCTGAGGACGGAATCCTGCTGCGCCTTGTTGAAGCGGTGGATCTCGTCAAGGAAAAGAAGGGTCTGGACGCCGTTTCTTTCATTATCTACCGCTTTTTCTATGACCTTCCTGACATCCGCGACCCCGGCCGATACGGCGCTCAGGAAATGAGCGGCCATTTTACAGTATGAGGCTATGAGCCTGGCAATGGTTGTCTTCCCGGTTCCGGGCTCTCCCCAGAGGATCAGGGAAAAGGCCTTGCCGCCGTCAATGATGGTCCTGAGGATTTTTTTCTCCGACATGAGGTGTTCCTGCCCTACGAAGTCCCCAAGTACGAGCGGTCTGCACCTTTCAGCAAGCGGTATGTGGTTATCGGCGAGGGGCATGATGATTCCCTGTCATTTTCCGGAGGCGTATCCGGCAGTGTTTGATTTATTAAACTCGGTGTTAAACATATGTTCTGTATAAGGGAACCGCTAATATTCAAATCAGGATGTTCCCTTGTGGCACTTTCAATGTTTAAATCAGGGAAGTCAGAAAAACCAGCCTTTTCATTTTAAAGCAAACAAAAAACCGGTTTTTTCAATACTGGCGCCCTATGGCAGGCACAAAAACGGTAGTTTTTGTGATCACCCATTAAATTTTTTCAGCGGTTTTACAATTAAAAATCTAATTTTTGAGGTGCCAATAATTAATTGAACCGGTTCCCCGGCAGCGACAGCAATATTATTGCATGAAAATGAAAAAATCCGGTCATGCCGGATTTTTTCAACGATGCGTCTGATTTTATAATATCATTCAACCGCTTTTTCACCGGACTGAAAACCCCTGCCAGGGGCCTCTTTCCCGGTTTTTTTCGTCCTTATCTGCGGGGAGGACATTCTTCTTATTTTTTTAAGCCTTCTTCGTTCGGCCTCTTCCCTTTTTCTCTTTTTCTCCTCGCTGGGCTTTTCATAATATCTTCTTCGTTTGAGTTCCTTGAAGATCCCCTCGAAGGCCATCTTTTTCTTCAAATTTTTGAAAGCTTTTTCAATATCTCCGTTTACTTCCACTTCCAAAGGTACGGTCATACAAATCACATCCTTAAAAATTTTCAGTCATCCTATGTACTGTGGTAATATTTGTCAATGTAAAATTTTCAATATAAAACAGGCCGGCAGCGCGATTAAACGGCGGAAGTGCATATAAAAATTTGATTGACCGTCCCCCTTCCCGATAGTATAAAACAGGAATCCGTTAAACGCATGGAAAAAGTCCTTTTTCGGAAACATTAATGATGTACCGGCACGCCTTCATAACGCTTTTAGTCCTTTCGTCCGTATCCTGCACCAGCATAAGAGCGGCACGACTTGCGGGAAGCGGCGAAGCCGATCCGACAGTGAACGCGGTAAGGGTCAGCTTCGAGAGGGCCCTGCACCTGATGATGGTGAAGGCCCGTGTAAACGGCGGGAAAAGGCAGTATAATTTCATCGTCGATACTGCCGCTATGACGGCCCTGGACAGCTCGGTAGCGGGCGAACTCGGCATTACGCCTGAAATCGAAGTCGACGCCATGGACTCCACAGGCGCCAGACGCAAGATCGGCATGGCCCGCCTTGAAAAAATCGAACTGGGGGGCGCCTCCGTCAGGAAAGTTTCCGCCGCCGTCTTCGACTTTTCAAATATCAGGCTCGTAAAAAGAAACATAGACGGTATAATAGGATCGAACTTTCTCAGGTTTTTCACCGTTATAATTGAATACGATAAAAGGACGATAACACTGGTTAAAGCCCCGTTGAAAACCGCAGACTGCATGGACTGCATCAGGATGGAATTTGAATCCGGCCTCTCCCATGCCTTCGCGCCGGAAATCGAATGCCTTCTTAACGGAAGGAAAACCCTCCTTGTGCTGGACACGGGATTCGGCGGCAATATCATGATGCCGATGTCACTTTACCGGGACATAAAGGGTCCCGGGGAAGACGCCCTGCGTAAATGCACAGGGTCCTCGGGAGGCGGGGCCTTTGAAATGACCGCGGCCCACCACGAGGCGGTGCTTCCGGTTTTTAAGATCGGCACCAGGGAATGGAAAAATATGCCCGTGCTTGTGGCTGAACCGGCCATAGAGACGCCGCTCCTGGGATACGGCTTCCTATCGGGATTCACGGTCTCGATCGATTACCCCAATTACACGATCCACCTGCGCCCGCGGGACGGAGTAATGACGCTGAACCAAAACGCGATATCCACCGGCCTGAAGATCTCAAGAAAAAACAACGGTGAGACCGTCATATGCGGGTTTATGGAAAATTCCCCGGCCCACAAAAGCGGAATCGCAATCGGCGACCTGGTGATGGAAATTAACGGAAGGCAGGCGGCAGTGCTGGACTTTACGGTATTGAAAACCATGATGGACGACGGTTCGGCCGCCGTCCTTGATATAAAGGTAAAAAGGGCCGGTAGAATCCGCCGGTTCACGATCAAAAAAGAAAAGATCTTCAACAACAACTAATCAACAGAGGAGACTCGATATGCCAGTAAAACCTTCAGTTTCAGGTAAAGGCTCCGGATTAAAAATCTGGATGAAAGAGAGGGCCGGGATCATCAGGGAGCACCTGCTTGGAATATATCACGGCCACAGGGTATACGGAAAGACCGTTGATAAAATAGTAAACGCATTGAAAATAATCGCGGTCTCCACGCGCAAATTCATGGGTGACGACTGCCTTACCAAGGCTTCGTCAATAGCCTATACGGTCATAGTTTCACTAATCCCGACGCTGACGGTCATCCTCACCTTTTACTCCATTTTCACCGGCGCCGAAGGAAAAAAGGACGAGCTGTTCGCGGTGATATCGCAATTCATGATCGACCACAACATCAAGATCAACATAGATCCGATATTCGCGGCGATATCCGGACTGATAGACAACGCGGCCTCCATAGGAGGGATCGGCGCGGCGGTCATGGTTTTTTCGGCCACCGCCATGCTTAGATCCATGGAAAAGTCCTTCAACGACATCTGGAAGGTTTTCAAAAGCAGGCCTATCCTGATGAAGATAATTTATTACTGGGCGGCCCTGACCCTCGGCCCGCTGATGCTTATAGCCGGAATGACAGTCGCCACGACCATGACTGAATTTTTTTCCGCACCGAACTACAACTCGGTGTCCGCCACGGATAAAATCTGGGTGGTCGGAAGCAAATCGAGGATCATGTACTGGGATAAAAACGACAACAGGTTCAGGAAACTTCCTTCAGAAAGGATAGACCTCGATAACCAGCGCGTGTTTTCATACGACCCCGCCAGGAAAAAATACGAGGAGCAGGATTCCCGGATAGACAAGATTGAATTCAAGAAAAAGAAATTCTACGGGGTCCAGTTCATGGGGGAAAAGGGATGGATCGTGGGAGAAGACGGATTAATACTCTCCACCGGCGACGGGGGCAACAGCTGGGAAATCTCGAAATACGGATCAATGAACCTGAACGACATACACATGGTGAGCGCAAACAGGGGATTCATAGCCTCAAACAGCGGCCTGATCCTTGAAACCCAGAACGGGGGCCGAACGTGGAACCCCAGGGAATTCCATGGAATAAATTCAAACTTCAACCATATAGCCTTCAGGGGGGAAAAGGGAATAATCACGGGAAGCAGGGGCGTTGCGCTTGTTACTTACAATTCCGGAAAAACATGGGACGCGCGGACCATACCGGAAGCAAAAAGGCTGGACAAATACGTCAACCTGAACAGCTCCTTCTTCATCGATGAAAACAACGTTTGGATAGCGTGCGACGACGGCCTGCTCCTGAAGAGCGTGGACGGGGGAACGACCTGGCAGCCGAACAAATACCAGGACGCAAGCTATTACACTCTTTTCTTCAAGGACGCGAAAAACGGCTTCGCCGCCGGCGGCAGGGGAATGCTTATATCGACAGCCAACGGGGGAAAAAACTGGCGTGAAAATGAATTTCCGACCTACAGGATAAACAGGCTTGCCGCCGAGGGGGACAGGATCATAGCTGCGGGCGACAACGGTTTGATAATGACATCCAGGGACGGCGGGGAAACCTGGCAGGGACGCGAGGGAGGAAGCATAATTGCGATTCTCCTGAACTTTATAGCGCCCTTCGCGATAATCTGGCTCCTGTTCCTGCTGTCGTACATTTCACTGCCCAACACCAGGGTGCCCTTCAAGAACGCGGCCATAGGCGCGGCCTTCACCGGCACGGTATGGGTCATATTCATACTCCTTTTCATAGTATACATAAGATCATTCGCAAGGGGGACGTTCGCGGTTTACGGAGCGCTGGCCGCGATACCCCTCTTCCTGCTCATGCTTTACGCGTCATCGGTGATAATCCTTTACGGCGCCGAGGTCGCATATACGACCATGCACCCTGAAACGTACAGGAGCCTGAAAAAAGCCTTCGAGGAAAGAAAGGACATCTACATATACAACGGTGTGGCGCTTCTGCATCATGTTTATGCCAAATTCCAGGCAGGTAAAGGAGCCTCGGGCATGAAGGAACTGTCAGGCATCGTGTCGATGCCTGATGAAAACAGGATCTATATCGATCTGTTTATTAAAAAAGGCCTCATAGTCCAGAAGGAGAATGATGAATACATGCCTGCAACGGTGCCGGAAAAAGTAAGCATATCTGAAGTGATAAGCAGCATCCAGAGGATCAGCTATGACATCCCGGACTCGGCGAAAAAAACAGAGCTCAGGTCGTCGATGTCCAAACTTCTGGCATCCATCGAGAAAAGCGGGACCAGGGTGATCGGCACCATGACGCTCAGGGACCTGATGTAGCGGAGGTTCAGTCGACGTAATACCCGAAGATAAACGGTATGAGGACGAACTCTCCCTTGATGTCCTCCGGGATTTTCCCGAACGACCTGGAGAGACGTATCGAGTCCAGGCACGAGGCGTCGAGCGGCGTGTTGCCGAGGGAATCCAGTATCTTGACCTCGACCACGTCGCCGTTCCTGTTCATTATGAAATAGAGCTTTACCTCCTGGCTCGGGATCGCCATGATCCTGGTCCGGCCGGGCGCATACCCGCCGCTGACCGGGTTATAACTGCTGTATGCGGCGTTTGCCATGATGGGCGGATACCAGTTGGAGGCAATTTTATCCTTCATCTTCTTGAAGTAGAGAAAATTCTTGAACCTGGCCGTGTTGAAAGAAAACATCCCGGTGTTTGAATAGAATATGGCGTTATACTTCGTGACGCCTTTCTTGTCGGGAATGAGGACCCTGTCGTGAAATCCCCCGGACCCGGTTGATCCGGTCATCCTCGAGGATTTGGAAAACATTATCGCCACTTCGGAATTGTCGCCGAGAAGGATCTTTTCCTTCGATCCGCTGACCGGTATGCCGCCGGACTGCCCTGCCATCCTGCCGCCGGTCAGGAGCTGGAAATCGCGGGAATTATTCAGCCACCTGTCTCCCTTTTCCTTCGTTAAAAAACCCTTCGCGCTTGAATCGCGGTCGGAGAGCAGCGTCTTGTCGTTTATCACCCTTTTATCGTCCTGGTTTATGTTGACGATGATGTCCCTTCCCGATATCCGGTTTTCCTTTCCAAATGAAAGCCTCTCCGGGTCTAGAACATACTGTATGTTTGGGATTATGATAGCGATGAAAACAACAACATGGAAAAAAAATGAAATCAGGAGGGAAAGGGATATCTTCAGGTCCTCGTTGGTTTTTATCTTGTCTATGGCATGCATGGCTTGCTACCGTTTGCCCGTTCCAGCATTAATAATTTATTGATTCCTGTAAAGATAATCAAGCACTGCCCCGAGAGAGTCGGAAAATTCCATCCCCCTTCTTGACATCATTTCCGCTGCCGTTTTGATGAATCCCTGAAACCAGTCCCTGTTCTCAACAGACGACCCGATGAACCACCTGAAAGGCGGTACGTGCGCCGGGGTAAGAGCGCCGGAATGCACCAGCATCGCGCCGGTACCGAGCACCGATCCGGTGTTGATGAGGGTGCCTATGCTCGCTTTAACGAAATCACCCACGAAACAGCCGACTTTTTTCTGGCCGGTATCCACTCTGCCGCCGGGCAAATGCACGCTGACGTTCGAATAGTTGTTTTTAAGATCGCTGTTCGAGGTCATGGCGCCCAGGTTTACCCACTCGCCAACGTAGGAATGTCCGATAAATCCGTCGTGATACTTGTTGGAAAAGCCGTGAAATATCGAATCCTCGACCTCCCCGCCGATTCTACAACAATCGCCGATGCTCACGCCCTCCCTCACCCTTGCGCCGGACAGGACGCAATTTCTTCCAACGTAGCACGGACCCTGCAGGTATGTAAAAGGGTATATTTTCGTCCCGCCCCTGATGATCACCGGACCGCCACGAAGATCGATGACGACCTGCTGGTCTACGATGGCTCCTTCCTCGATATATAGATGACCACGCTCCCCGAGAATAGTTACATTATCCGGGATGAAGGAGGTCCTGTTTCCAAAAAAATCAAAGTCGCCTGAAATCCTCAGGCTGTTTCCTCCGACAAGGTCCCATATGAATCCGACGATCGACGAGGGGCTTCCGGTTTCACCGGGCCCCATCCTCCTTACGGATCCGTCGTTTATGATTTTACCGAAGTCAGAAGATATCATCCCGGGGGGCACGTTCACAGCCACCGTCCTGCCGCCGATCCGGATCGATGAACCGGGCTCGAGTCCGGCGATGTCGGTCCCGGGATAAACCGTTGATGAAACGAGCAGGGTCTCCCCGTCTGCTGGATACTCGTTTATTTTCAGCCCGGGATATTTTTCCCTGAAGTACGGTGCGAGGTAATCCCTCGTATGGAGGTATATTTTTGATCCTGGAAAATTCGACGACGCAAAATTTTCCATCCTCTCCCTGAAAGAAAAGGCCCCCGACCTTATTTCCCAGAGCGGCCTGGTAAGCGAGACAGGATAGAAACCGTCCGCCGAACCGTCTTCAAATATGATGATATTCATCCGGATGCTCCCGCGAAACCATCGGGATCTATTTGTTCGCCTCTTCCTCGAGCTGCTTGTTTCTCTCGGAAATCACCTTCTCGGCCTCCTTGCCGGAAATGGGATCATAATGGGAAAATTTCATTTCGAAAGTCGCCTTTCCGCTTGTCATGGCCCTGAGATCGATCGTATATCTAAGCATCTCGGCCAGGGGAACGTTCGCCTTGACGACGGTTATGTTGCTTCCGCCGCCCTCGGTGTTGTCCATTCCAAGTACCCTTCCCCTCCTGCTTGTTATATCATTCAGTATGTCGCCGACGAAATCCTTTTCCACGTAGATGCTGACCTCCATGATCGGCTCAAGCAGCTGCGGCCCCGCGGTCTCCATGCCCTTTTTAAGAGCGGACCTTGCCGCGATCTTGAATGACATCTCGGATGAGTCAACGTCGTGATACGAACCGTAATAGAGCTCGACCCAGAGGTCCACGACCGGGAATTTGGCAAGAACGCCTTCCTCCATGCCCTCAACAACTCCCTTCTGCACCCCGGGGATATACTGCTTCGGCACGACCCCGCCGACTATGCTGTCCTTGAATTCGTACCCGCCTCCCCTGGCGAGGGGAGCGACCCTCAGGAAAACCTCGCCGTACTGTCCGTGTCCCCCTGACTGTTTCTTGTGCTTGTACTGGGCCTCGGCCTTTTTCGTAATGGTCTCCCTGTAGGCCACCCTCGGCACCTTCGTGTTTACGTCTATCTTATTCTTTTCCTTCAATGTCTTGAGTATTACTCCGAGCTGGAGCTCTCCCATGCCGGACAGCACGGACTCCCTCGTTTCGGAATTGAATGAATATGTTATGGTCGGGTTCTCATCGGTTATCCTGGAGAAGTACTGGCCCACCTTGTCCTCGTCGGCCTTGTTTACGGCAGAGATCGCATACGAGAAAACCGGCTGCGGAAAATTGATTACCGGCAGCAGCACCGGGTTCTTCGAATCGCAAAGCGTTTCGCCGGTGCAGGTCCTGTCGAGCTTCACGACAACGCCTATATCGCCGCAGTTGAGTCTGGGTACTTCCTCCTGCTTGTTTCCTATCATGGTGTAAAGCTTGGTTATCCTTTCCTTCGCGTTTTCAGAGGAGTTCAGGACCTCGGTGTCTGGCCCCAGGCATCCGGAAGTGATTTTCAGGTAATTGGATCTTCCGGCGAACTGGTCGATATAGGTCTTCCAGACTACGGCCGAAAAGGGCTCGCCTGAAGAGGCCTTGACTGAAATTTCTTTTTTATCATTGGGGTTTGTACCCCTGTATTCCTTTTTCATGGCAGGCGACGGGCAGTAATTTTTTATCAAGTTCAGAAGGTTCTTTATGCCGATGAGCCTGGACGACGATCCGCAGACGACCGGATGCACCTTGGCCTTCTCGATCTGCGCCCTGAGCCCCTTCTTCATCTCCTCCTCTGTGAGTTTTTCGCCCTCAAGAAATTTTTCTATCAGGGCGTCGTCGCCCTCCGCGGCCAGCTCCTCGATCCTCGTCCTTTCCGAATCGGCGGCCTCCTTCATGTCCGCGGGTATATCGGCCAGGGTCACCTCCTTGCCGTTGCCTTTAGGCGTGGCCAGCTTCATGTCCATCGTGTCGATAACGCCGGAAATCTTGTCGCCCTCTCCCATGGGCAGGCAGACTGACGCGGTATTGGCCTTCAGCCCGGCCTGAAGGGACTCTATTATCTTTGAAAACCCCGCCCTCTCCTTGTCCATCTTGTTGACGAATATGATTCTGGGTATGTTATGCTCGGTCAGATACCTCCAGGCCTTTTCCGTCTCTATCTGCACGCCGTCGACGGAATCCACCACGAGTATGACGGCCTCCGACGCCTGGACCGCGGCCCTTGTCTCGCCGATAAAATCGGCCGTGCCCGGCGTATCGAGTATGTTGATTTTCACATCATCTATTTCAACGAAACCGAGCGAGCTCCTGATGGAAATTTTTCTCTCCTTTTCCTCCTCGTCGAAGTCTGAAGTCAGGGTGCCGCTGTCGGGGCTGCCGATCTTGTCGATTTTTCCGCCGACAAAGAGCATGGCGTCAAAAAGGGTGGATTTGCCGGTACCTCCGTGTCCGATAATGGCCACATTTCTTATCTGCTCGGTTTTGTATTCCTTTACCATAGAAAACCTCCAAAAACGACTTATATGATGACAGAGCCCCCGGAAACCAAATCAGGATGGATTATCAGGAAGTGTTTCGCCCGGTCAATTGTTTGCAAAAAATAATAATACTGCGGGATTTTGTAAAGAATTTTATTGTTGGCAATAATTAAACTTATGTCCATTTATGATTAAAAAAACAAAGGCCTGCCGTTTTTTTAACAAATTAAAAATTTTTTTTTGCACTTTTTTAAAAATTTTTCGTAATAAAGTATTAGTATATAACGCTTATTAATTGAATATAAACAGCATCAGGGGGAGATTATTATGTTCGGGTTTAAAAAAGACGGTTCCAAGGATTCCAACAAGAGACAGCACAAGCGCGTCGACTTCTTCCAGTCGTCTTATTATCTGGTCATGGCCGAAAACAGGGCGCCGGCAAGCAGCGAATGCTGGTTTACCAATATCTCAGCAGGCGGGCTTTCTTTTGATACAAAAAAAACGGACATTACCGAGGGCGATGAGGTCAAGGTCCTGTACAAAATCGGCACAAAATTCAGAAATGACAGATTAAACGTACGTTTTATAAGGAAAAGCCTTGATAGCTTCAAGTGCGGCTGTGAATTCATCGAGCCGGATACTGAAAGAAGCGATCTTATTAAAAACATGATCACCCATTAAGCTTGATAACGGCCTTGAAAAGTACCCGGGTTTTCATGATTTTTTAATAAACCGGGGAATTGTTAAAGGGATTTGATTAAAAAAATATTCCGAGGATCAGATGATCAGGATTTGATCTTTCTCAGGTCATTATTAATGAGGAAAGCCATACAGGTTATAAACTCACTTTTTTAATCCTTCTTCCCGGATGACTCCCTGATATAGGCATCTATCCTAGAAAGGCCTTCCCTGATATTGTCCATCGAGTTCGCATAGGAAAAACGCAGGAATCCTTCGCCACCTGAACCGAAATCTATGCCCGGCGTCACTCCCACCTTGACCTTTTCCAGTATATTGAAAGCCTCCTGGTAGGAATTCCTGCAAAAATCCCTTGCGTCCGCGAAAACGTAAAAAGCCCCTGTGGGTTCCAGGTGGATCCTGAACCCGATTTCCCTGAGCCTTTTAATCATGAATATTCTTCTCTCGTTATAGATTGCCTTCATCTTTTCGACCTCGTCCCCGGCGCTTTTCAGGGCCGCTATTCCAGCGGCCTGTACGAAGCTGTTCGCGGAGATCATGAAATTCTGGTGCAGCCTTTCCATGATGGAAGAAAATTCCGAAGGGAATATCAGGTATCCGAGCCTCCACCCGGTCATCGCGTAAAGCTTTGAAAATCCGTTCACGACGAATGCCCTTTCAGTAAACTCGAGTATGGACCTCGCCCTGCCCCCGTAAACCAGCCCGTGATATATCTCGTCGGAGAGTATCATCTGCCTGTCAAAGGAGGCGATCTCCTCCATGTTCTTTTCGCTCATAACCATGCCTGTCGGGTTTGAAGGGGAGTTGATCATGATGGCCCTGCTTTTATGGGTCAGGGCTTTTTTTATTTCCTCCGGCCTGTACTGGAAGCCGTCCTCCGGAAGGGTCCTTACCTGGACTGATTTTCCCCCGGCGGCCTGGATGAAATTCGTGTAGCAGGCGTAATGCGGGTCGGATATGATCACCTCGTCACCGTTCTCCAGTATGGCCAGCATCATGAAAAGCATGACGGGTGAAGTGCCGGATGATACCAGGACCCTGTCGGGCGTTATGGAAACGCCGTACTCATTGTGATAGTGCTCGCATATGGCCTCCCTGAGGCCCAGCATGCCCATCGCATGGGTATAATGGGTATTGCCCGACCTGATGGCCTCAACGGCAGCCTCCCTTACAACCTCAGGGGTCTGGAAATCAGGTTCGCCGACCTCGAGGTGGATCACCTTTTCCCCGGCCTTTTCCATCTCCTCTGCCCTGGCCATCACGTCCATGACGAGAAACGATTTAACGTCCGCGACCCTGTTGGAAATCATCAGCGCCTCTGCTGTTTTTTTCTTGAATGTTTACCGCCGCCGCCGGCCGTGTCAAGATTAAAATTCAACCGCCTGTATCCTCCTCGCGGCAATCTCAGCATCATAGAGGGCCGCGGCTATGCTGCCCGGTCTGCCGGCGTCACCGATCACGAACACGTTTTTGACGGACCCTTCAGCAAGATCAGCCGCAGACCGGTCGGGCTCGATTCCCAGGGACGACACGATGATATCGGCAGTGATTTTTTCCGCGTCGCCAGATTTGTTCTTAAACCGGATTTCGTACCCCTCCGCGCCGGATATCACCGCGCCGGTGTATATTTTAACCCCGGCCTTGCGGAGTGAAAGGACAAGGGACATCCTGTTCAATATTTCCATTCCGGCGGCAAGATCCTCCGCAACCTCGAGAAGGTGGACCTCGTTGCCGAGCTTTGCCAGGTATGCGGCGGCCTCGCATCCGGTGCTCCCGCCGCCGATTACAACGGCCGTCCTCCCGGTGACGGTCTCCCCGTCCATGAGAAGGTCCGCGGAGTCTATCACGCGCGACGCGCCGCTGAGTACCGGCAGGGTCCTGGGTCTTCCGCCTGTCGCGATTACGGCCGCGTGCGGCGACAGTTCTTTTATGAGCTTCCCGTCAAGCACGGTATCAAGCAGGACCCGTGTGCCGGATTCCCTCAACCGCCCGACCAGGTATTCCCTGAACTCCCCTATACGCTCCTTGTGGGGCGGCCCCGCCCGGGCCGCCCCCGACCACCAGTATCCTCCCGGGATAATCCGCCCTGAGCAGCTTCCCGAGCCTCAGCTCCCTTCCGGCATGGGGATTGACCGCGCAGCCGATATGCAGCGACTTTGTCGTCCTGTCCAGGCAGTGATTGCATGAAAGGCACGGCCTGATTTTATCCGCCTGTCCCTTTCGGGCCTTTTCAGCCCATTTTTCGTCGGCTATCTGGTTCCTGCCGACGAACAGGAAATCCGCCTTTCCGCCGGCGATCGCCTTTTCCGCGAAATCAGGGTGCCTGATCACTCCGCCCCCGAACACCGGTATCCCGGCTGATTTCTTGACCCTCTCAGCCAGTCCGAGCCTCCAGCCCTCGCCGAAGGACTGCGGCTCGATCGACACGTGTCCGGATTCGTACATGCCCGATGAAACGCTGAGGTAGTCGGCGCCGGCCTTTTCAAGGATCCCCGCTATCGCCTCGCCCTCGTCCTCCTCAATTCCTCCCGTCAGAAAATCCTTCATATTGAACCTTATCCCGATGACCAGTCCGCCCCCGCACCACGACCTGATCCCGCCGATGATCTCAACGACTATCCTGGCCCTGTTCCCGGTGCTTCCCCCGTAACCGTCGGTCCTCCTGTTGGTAAAAGGCGAAAGGAACCCGCTCAGGAGGTAGCCGTGGGCGGCATGGATCTCAACGCCGTCGAAGCCCGCCTGTTTTGCGAATACGCCCGCCATTATGAATTTCTTCTTAATATCCTCTATGTCCTCGGCTGTTGCTTCCCTGGGTTTTGACCCGGAGACCCTGCAGGGCAGCGCCGAAGGGGCGACAGGCTGAATGCCGTCCGTTATTAGCGTGTTCGTCTGCCTGCCGGCATGATGGAGCTGTATGAAGGCCCGCGAACCGCCGCTCTTTAAGGCTTCGGCAAGCCTTGACAGCCCGGAGAGATACCTCTGGTGGTCTATCCTTATCTGGTTGAGCAGCGCCCTGCCTGCAGGCGCGTCCACGCACGCGACCTCGACTACTATAATGCCCGGTCCGGACATCGCCCTGGCCCTGTAGTACTCTATCATGTCGTCAGTGACCCTGCCGTCGAACCCTCCCAGCGCTGTTCCCATGGCCGGCATCACGATCCTGTTTTGAATTTCAAGACCGCCTATTGCCCCCCGCGAAAAAAGTCCCCTGTATTCTTCCATGATAATAACCCTCTTGTACTGGAAATTGTATTGCGATTGATAAAATCTTGCTCATGAAAACAGACGGCCGGATGAAAACCGCATTTCAAGGCCGCTTTGAATAATGGTTCATCCGGCCCTTCTTTTCCGGATTTCCTCGATGAATTCCGGCAGAAACCCGTTCAGGTCCTCCACCACGCATACGTCAGAATGTTTGAAGATCGGCGCCTCCGGGTCCCTGTTAACGGCCACGATGAAACCAGACCCGGACATTCCTGCAAGGTGCTGGACCGCACCTGATATCCCGCAGGCGATGTACAGTTTCGGACTCACCGTTTTCCCGGTAATCCCGATCTGCCGCCCGTATTCCATCCATCCCCTGTCGCAGACTATCCTCGAGCACCCGACGGCCGACCTGTCGAAAAGCCCGGCAAGGCCGGTGATGAGCCCGATATTTTCAACGCCCCCGATTCCCCTTCCGGCGGACACGATGACGTCCGCATTTTCTATCCCGGAGTCTTCGGCGCCGGATTTCTTCACGCCGAGATACCTTGTAGCCTTAAGTTCGATGTCAGAACTGACGGCAGCGACGCTCCCGGGACCGCTGGAACAGAACTCGGGTTTTGCCGCCCCGGGCATGACGGTAATTACCGCGAAATCCGCCGCCGGTCGAAATTGCATCTCCAGTTTTCCATTGAAGGCCTGCCTGGTAAAAACCATACCGTTGCCGGACTTCATACCGTTCACTCCGGTTATGCACGCCGCGCCCAGCCTGACGGCAAGCCCTGGGGCATATTCAGAACCCCGCTGGGTATGGGGGACCATGACGATGCCGGATACGTATTCCATCAGGAATTCATGCAGAGCGGCCTTGTATCCCTCGCTGGTGTAGTTTTCCAGGTGCGGGCTTTCAAGAAGGACCACGTCCGCGCCGCTTTCCTCCGAAATCAAGCGGCCTGCTTCCGTCATGCCGTTTCCCGGTATGATAACGACGGTCCGCATCCCTGACGACGCGCCAGCCATCAGGGCGAACGCCGTCACCTCCAGCGTGTGCCTGTTTATTTTTCCATCCTCGTGTTCGGCCACGACGGCGATTATTCCTCCGGTTTTCATATCAGCGACCTCTCATGGAGGATATCCCACAGCCTTGCCGCCTTCTCCCGGGTCCGGCCATCGAGAAAAACCGGGTCCCTGGTCGATCCGGGCCGGTTCATTCCAACCAGGATTTCGCGCGCGGGAATGATCCCGAACTCTTCCGGGTCCGCCGTGTTTATCTTTTCCTTCCCGGCCCGGAGCACGTTTGAAAGAGACGGGTACCTGGGCCTGTTTATGCCTGACTGGACCGCGATCAATGCCGGCAGTGCGAGCTCGAGGCATTCCCTCCTTCCGGACTCTATCTCCCTCTCCACGTACAAGGTGCCTTTGCCGGGATCCAGTTCCGCAAGGACCACCGATGCAGCGCAGGGTATGCCGAGGATTTCAGCGGTCATCTGCCCGACCGCACCCTGCATATCGTCCTCGGATATGACGCCGGTCAGGATGAGGTCGTACGAACCCTTCCGCGCGAAACCGGCAAGGAGCCCGGAGACGGGCCAGGGACCGGATGAAAAGTCTCCGGGAAAGTCAATCCTCGTACCGGAGTCCGCGCCCATCTCCATCGCTCGTCTTATGGCCTGCCCGCTTCTTTCTGGTCCTACCGTGACGGCATGTACGCACTCCGCAAGGCCGGCGTCCTTCATTCCCAGGGCCTCCTCGATGGCGAATTCGTCGAACCTGTTCATGAAGCGGGACGCCCCCGATTCAAGGTCGACGGACCCGTCTTCCCTTAAAACCAGGGGAGCTTCGGGGTCCCTCACCTGTTTTATGCAGACAAGCACCTTTATTCTGCCGGCCGCCCGGCCCTGCGGTTTTTTTCCGTCCATGTATCAATAATAACAGCGGCAGCCGAAAGTTGCAACAAAAAAATATAACGAACGTTCGATTTTTTTTATTGACAGCCTGATATGCCGCGGCTATATTGCATACGGATAAACGATATGAGCGAAATATACCTCATAAGACACGGCCAGGCGTCCTTCGGGGAAGGCGATTATGACGTCCTGTCGGAGACCGGAATCAGGCAATCCGATATCCTCGGCTCGCACCTCGCGGACTCGGGGATATCCTTCGATTCAGCATACACGGGGACGCTCGAGCGCCAGAAAAAAACCGCCGCGATAATACTCACGCGGCTGAACGAAGCCGGACTGGGCTCCCCTGAACCCGTAATCGATCCCGGTTTCAACGAATACGATACAAAGGAGATCATCCGATCCATGATGGGTGAAATCGTAAGGGACGACCCGACTTTCGAAGAAGATTTTAAAAAAATATTCAGCGAGAGAAGGTCCTTCCAGAGGATCCTCGAGGAATCGATGAAGCGTTGGATAGGGAAAAGGCACCCCGAAGGCATCGAAACCTGGGAAGGCTTCCTGGGCAGGGTCATGAACGCGGTAAAAAGGGTCGTCAGTGAAAACGGGCGCGGTAAAAAAATCGCCGTCTTCGCATCCGGGGGATCCATCGGCGCGGCCGCCGGGCTCGCGGCCGGGATGTCGGGCGAGGAGACGATGAACCTGGTGTGGCAGATGCCAAACACGTCCGTGACAAGACTCAGGTTCGGCGGCGGAAGGCTCACCCTGGGCTCCTTCAACTGCTATTCTCATCTCGAGCGTAAAGACCGCCGGGATTTTATAACATACAGGTAGAAACGTAAAATAAGGAGGAAAAATATGGATTTCGAAATATCCGACAAAATGAAGGCCATTACCGGAATGATAAACGAGTTCGTTGACAGGGAACTCATACCGCTTGAGCCCGAATTTCTCACCAGGGAATTCAGGGAGCTCCTGCCGGTGCTTGAAGAAAAAAGAAAAATGGTGAAAAAGATGGAGCTCTGGGCCCCGAACCATCCGAAGGAATACGGCGGCATGGGACTGAACCTGCTCGAGCACGGCCTGGTATCCGAATCGCTCGGCAGATCGCCCCTGGGCCACTACGTCTTCAACTGCCAGGCCCCGGACGCGGGCAACATAGAGATCCTGCACAAGTACGGCACGCCGGAACAGAAGGAAAAATATCTCCGCCCGCTCGTGGAGGGCAAAATCAGGAGCTGCTTCTCCATGACCGAGGTCGAGCTGCCCGGGTCAAACCCGGTAATGATGAACGCCACAGCGGTAAAGGACGGCGGGGATTACGTCATAAACGGCCAGAAATGGTATTCCACCGCGGCTGACGGCGCGGAATTCTCGATAGCCATGGCGATCACCAATCCCGAGGCGCCGCCCCACCTGAGGGCCAGCATGATAATAGTCCCGACCAGCAACCCTGGATTCAACCTGGTGAGGAACATTTCCGTGATGGGCCATTCCGGAAGCGACTACTTCAGCCACGGCGAAGTACTGTTCCAGTCGTGCAGGGTCCCGCAGGAAAACCTACTCGGGCCGGAAGGCCAGGGATTCATCATAGCGCAGGAGCGCCTCGGACCGGGAAGGATACACCACTGCATGAGGTGGATCGGCATATGCAACAGGGCGTTCGACCTCCTCTGCTCCAGGTCGCTCGCGAGGCCGATAAGCCCGGACGGGAAGACCCTGTCCACGAAGCAGATAGTGCAGGCATGGATAGCCGAAAGCGCGGCCGAGATCCAGGCGGCCAGGCTCATGACGCTCCACGCTGCATGGAGGATAGACAATCTCGGTGCGAAGGAGGCGCGGATAGATATATCCCTCATCAAGTTCTTCGTGGCCGGGGTGATGCAGAGCGTGATCGACAGGGCGCTGCAGGCGCACGGCGGTCTAGGCATGACGGACGACACGATCCTGGCCTTCTTCTTCAGGCACGAAAGGGCCGCCAGGATATACGACGGCGCAGACGAGGTGCACAAGGTGAACGTCGCCAGGACAATACTCAAGGGATACGAGGGCAGGAAGGTCAGGTAGAGCGCCATGAATTACGCCGAGTTCTGCAAGGAGATCGAAATGGAAAAGGCCGCGGCATTCAGGAACGCGGTTGAATCCAACAAGGGGAGCATCAAGATCAAGAAGGAAAAGAAGCTGTCCGAGAATCTTTCCAGGATCTTCGACGCGACCATAGAGCTCGCGAACGAAAAGGGGTTCCAGGCCATGAGCATGAGGGACCTCAGCAGCAAGGCGTCGCTCAGCCTGGGCGCACTGTATTCATATTTTTCCAGCAAGGACGAGCTCCTTGAAATGATCCAGGGATATTCCCTGGCAATGGTGTCAGTGATACTCACGGATTCGATCAAGAAGGAGACCGATAGCTCCAAAAAGCTCGAGAGGGCCATAAGGACCCATGTGTACATCACTGAATACATGCAGCCCTGGTTTTATTTCTCATACATGGAGGCCAAGAACATGGACAGGCCGGCCCAGAAAAGGGCGATAGAGGGCGAGCTTTTCACGGAAAAGATCTTCTCGGACATAATCGAGTCGGCCGTGTCTGGAAAAAAACCCGGGGACCACGACCCGGTAATGACGGCCTCCCTCATAAAGGCAATGCTCCAGGACTGGTACCTGAAAAGGTGGAAATACAGGAAAAGAAAAATCGGTCCGGACCAGTTCGCCGATTTTCTGATATCCTTCATAAGATCTTCAATCATGTAAGGTGGTACAATGAAAGACTACATCGACAAACCGGCAAGCACAAGGGAGGGGGAGGAAATCGACCAGCCGAGGATAAGGGAATACCTGGCGGACTCGATCCCCGGCCTCGAGGGGGAGCTCGAGATCAAGCAGTTCCCGAGCGGATTTTCCAACCTGACGTACCTGGTAAAATTCGGAAAGTCCGAGATGATACTGCGGCGGCCTCCGGCGGGAAAAAAGGCCAAAACGGCCCATGACATGGGAAGGGAATACAGGATGCTTTCCGCCCTTTACCCGGTCTTTCCCTATTGCCCGAAGCCTCTCGCCTATTCAGAGGACGAATCAGTCATCGGCTCGACATTTTACGTAATGGAGAGGATAAAGGGGATAATCCTCAGGAAGAACCTGCCGGAGGGGATGAACCTCGCGCCGGGTGACGCGGGGAAGCTCTGCGGAAACCTGCTGGACCTGCTGTGCGCCCTCCATTCGGTGGACTATAAAAAAATCGGGCTCGAAAGCTTCGGCCGGCCGGAGGGATACACCGGACGCCAGGTTACCGGGTGGAGCGGAAGATACAGGGACGCGAGAACGCCGGACGCGCCGGATTTCGAAACCGTGATGGCCTGGCTCGCCGATAAAAAGCCGGCAGATTCCGACAGGCCCTGCCTGATACACAACGACTACAAATTCGACAATGTAGTCCTCGACCCGGACAACCCCCTGAAAATCGTGGGCATACTCGACTGGGAGATGGCCACGATCGGCGATCCCCTGATGGACCTTGGCAATTCCATGGCATACTGGGTCGAAAAAAACGACCCGGAACAGATGCAGCTCATAAGGATGCTCCCGACAAACATAGACGGGGCGCTCACGAGGGACGAGCTGGTGGAAAGGTATTCCGATAAGACGGGCATCGACATTAAAGGCTTCGATTATTATTACTGCTTCGGTCTTTTCAGGCTCGCGGTCATAGCACAGCAGATATACTACAGGTATTTTCACGGCCAGACAAAGGACCAGCGCTTCAAGACGCTTGTATTCGCGGTCAAAATACTGGAAGACACAGCGAAAAAAGTCATAGAAAAATCAAAAATGTGAGGTTCCATATGAATATTGAAGACATCAAAAAGGTTCTGATAATAGGTTCCGGAACGATGGGACAGCAGATCGGGGCCGTATGCGCGGTGCACGGGCTCGACGTCGTCCTTTACGATGTCTCCGCGGACGCGCTCAAGAACGGCGCCGCGCGGACGGAAAAGCTGGTGCCCAAGCTGGCGCAGATTTACGGCAGGGACCCGAAATCCGCCGGCAGGATCATCCCGACGACCGATCCGAACGAAGCCTCGGACGTCGATTTCGTCAGCGAGTCCGTCCCGGAAGACCCGTCACTCAAGGAAAAAATCTTTACGCAGTTCAACGGTATCTGCCCCGGACGCGCGATCTTCACGACGAACACATCATCGCTCCTTCCATCGATGATCGCCGACAAAACCGGACGCCCGGACAGGTTCGCCGCCCTGCACTTTCACGACGTGAGGGTTACAAGGATAGTCGACGTGATGCCGCACAAGGGCACGTCACCTGAAATAACCGAGACAGTAAGCGGCTTCGCCAGGAGGATAGGCCAGATACCGGTCCGCCTCAACAAGGAAAACCACGGGTACATCTTCAACGCAATGTTCATGAACCTCCTCGCCTCGGCGCTGACCCTCTGGACAAGGGACGTCGCGAGCATACAGGACATAGACAGGTCATGGATGGGCGTCATGCACACCCCGATTGGTCCTTTCGGTCTCATGGACCAGATCGGTATAGATACCGTCCATAAGCTCACTGAATACTGGGCGAAAAAAACCGACAACAGGCAGGGCATGGCCAACGCGGAAAAACTCAAGCCTTATGTGACCGGCGGGAAGCTGGGCGCTAAAACAGGCGAGGGATTTTATAAATATCCCGGCCCCGAATACTCGGCAAAAAGCTTCGTCGAGGGAAGCTGAAAGACGGAACATGTAATTAAATTGCGGGATCGTAACCGCGCCTACTACAAACAGGGGAGGAAAACATGAGCAGGATAGATTTCAATTTTGAAGGAAAAATCGCGCTGGTCACGGGCGCAAGCAGGGGGATAGGGGAATCGGTGGCTTTGTCGCTCGCTTCGCACGGCGCCACTGTCATACTGGCGAGCAGAAAAATTGACGCCCTTAAACAAGTCGAGGAAGAAATAATAAAAAACGGCGGGAAGGCCGCATCGATAGCCTGCCATACCGGCGAGATATCCCAGATAGACGCGATGTTCGCTGAAATCAATAAACGCTTCGGGAAACTCGATTTCCTGGTAAACAACGCGGCCACCAATCCGTTCTTCGGAGAGGTGCTCGACGTGGACGATGCCGCGTGGGAAAAAACCGTGTCGGTAAACCTGAAGGGATACTTTTTTACCGCGCAGAAGGCCGCGAAAATGATGAAGGAAAAGGGGGGCGCCATCGTCAACGTGGCCTCCGTGAACGGAATCAAGCCCGCGCCTTTCCAGGGGGTATATTCTGTGACCAAGGCCGGAGTAATCGCAATGACGAAATCATTCGCGAAGGAGCTTGC
>JALOTL010000031.1 GCA_025457915.1 Spirochaetota bacterium
TTACAGAAATCTTGACCGTCAGTCATTGCCTGAACAGAAAACCGGTAATGGGTTAAGATCCCCGTCTTACTATCTCTATGCTGCCAGCGCGTTTCTCCTAGTACATACAGGGCAGAAGTTTGTCCGGGAAATGGTTGTCGGATTTCTTGAGTACGGTGATGGTGGAATGAAAGGTGTGATACCGTCAGCTCTGCTGGCATCAATCGCTATTTTAGCTGCGATATTGTTGATTATGCGGTCAAGATGGGGTTTGATACTGGCTTTTATTTCAGGGGGCATACTGGTGATACAACCGGTAATTTATCATATCATCATGGGAAAACCCTGTACCGGAAACATATGGTGGTATCCATTTTTTACTTTAATCCAGGGAGCTTTTATCGTTTACTTTTCTATACTTGTTCTGCTGAAGGATAAGGAAAATCGTTGACTATCGGATAAATATTTTTTCTGAGTAGATGGGTAAAAAACTCAATGTGAGATAGATGATAGTATTTTGATTTTAAAATATTTGAATGAAGGTGGGAAGCATGGGATGGCATGACCCGGTAAATAAATTCAAAGGCGGGATCGCTGGTTTCAAGGATGATTTAGAGAGAGATATTGAGATAGAGATTATGAAAAGCGACAGGATCAGGTCGTTGATTATATTCACTATATTTGTCATATTGGCCACTGGTTTTTTCGGCTATGCTTCAATTGGTCCGAAAATGTCGCGGATCGATTTCAAGATGGATTACAATCCCTGGTTTTTTGTTCCTATAGCATATTTTCTTGCCATATTTGAATTTGCCTATTCAAGATTAGTTGGAATCTATATGAGAAAAGGGCTGATGTTCCCGAAGCTGCCGCGTTATCTGAATGCATTTATTGAATTGGCTTTCCCCACTCTTTTGTTATATTCCACTACACAATCCTATCAAGCTTACGAGGCCTTGTCAATGCCTCCGGCTTCTGTATACCTGATTGTTATTGCGTTATCTGTTTTGCGTCTGGATATGGTGCTGACTGTTTTCAGCGGAATATTTGCTGCCATTCAATACCTTTTTCTTGCAAATTATTTAGGGCTTATGAATCCTGCTGCTATTTATAATTCGCCTCTTTCAGTTCCATCTACATATTTTGCAAGGAGCTTTCTTTTTATATTCGCTGGTATTGCCTCCGGATTTGTGGCCTATCAGATTAATCAGAGACTTGTAAATTTAATTAAGTCCAGGGAGGAAAAAAATAAGATAGCAGCTATATTCGGTCAACACGTTTCCCATACTGTTATGGAAAAACTTACCAGTGGGAAAACCGAAATTATCAATGAAATTCGTAATGTGTGTGTGATGTTTCTGGATATACGTAATTTTACCGCTTTTTCACAGAACAGAAAACCGGAAGAGGTTGTTGATTATTTGAATTCTATTTTTGATTTCATGATTGATAGCATCAACCAGAATGATGGTATGATCAACAAGTTTCTGGGTGACGGCTTCATGGCTGTTTTCGGTGCGCCAATATCAAAAGGCAATGACGTGAAAAACGCAATCAACGCATCCATGCAGATCATTGACCGGATACAAAAAGATTCAGCGTCTGGAGTGATTTTGCCAACAATGATTGGAATAGGCCTGCATTGCGGTAAAGCCATTACAGGCAATATAGGTTCGAAATACCGTAAAGAATATACTGTAATAGGCGATGTCGTCAATATAGCATCCAGGATCGAGCAGCTCAATAAGCAGTACCAGTCCTGCGTTCTTGTATCAGAAGATGTCTTTAGGAGCGCAGGGGCAAGCGTGAAGGAATTGGAAATGGCCATAAATCATGGACCTGTACCTATTAAAGGAAGGGACAAGGACGTGGTCATCTATCAATTGAGATGATTGGAAACAGGAACTGTGGAAAACTCTCTGTTTTTAATATCGCAGTTTCTTGGAAAAAAAAGATAAATTTTATAATATATTTTTGTCCCAAAGAAAAAGATGCAATTGCTTTCTGGCAGTATACATAAAAAATTATTGAATGGAGAAGTTTCAATGAAAAAAGAACTCGCATATCAGAACGATAGATCAAACAAATTCTGGAAAATTGAAACAAAGGGTAAAAATTTTACTGTCACATATGGAAAGGCTGGAACTGGCGGCAAGACACAGACAAAAGAATTCGACAGTGAAGACAAATGTAAAAAAGAGGCGGATAGACTTATAGCTGAAAAGCTGAAAAAAGGATATACTGAAGCTGGTAAGGCTAAAGCTGTTTTGAAAAAAACAAAAAAAACTTCTGCTAAAAAAGAAATTATAATTACTAATACTAAAAAAAATCCAAAACCCAAAGCAAAAAAAATAATCACTGCAGATAGTCTTCTTGATGAGGCAGATGCCATGCTGGACAATGATATTTATGCAGGTGAAAAAAAAGTCCGCAGCGCCCTGAAATTAGAGCCGGACAATTTAAAAGGGCTGCACTATCTCAACTGGATTTTAATACAGCACCTGGACAAAGGACCCGAAGAAACTTATAATTTTGAAGAAATCCAGCCTGAGCAAAAAAAATTAAATGAACTAATTCTTGAGAAGACAAAATCAATCAAACCGATTCCTGGAAATCCGCAATTTCCGCAAAAAGCACGAGCGCTCGCGCTCGTGCAAAAGATAATTGGCGGGCTCCTTAAAGTAACCAATATCAAAGAAGCAGAGTTGCTTTATCAGGATGCAATAGAAGCAGTAAAATATCGCGATGAGGATTTCACAAGACTTACTATGCGTAAAGCTCTGGCTGCAAAAACTTTAATTCTTGCAAATACCGGAAAATTCGATGAAGCTTTTGAGACGGTGAGAGCCATAGCAGCAGATCCTTCAGTCGAATATACTGACCTCGATGGCCTTCAGCCTGTACTCGACGATCCCGGATTTATTGAGTGGGTGCGTAAGCTTGATAAGCGGACGCCGAAAAATGTGCATCCTGACTATTTAAACAACGCTCTTTGCGATGCGGCAGGCAAAAAGGCCTATGCATCTAATAATAATCAGATGGAAGACGATCAGCACAAGGGACGTGTTGGAAGACTCCTCTGTCTGCTTCAGGCAGGAGCAAAGATTGAAGCTGTCAGCGATGATAAAACTCCCCTCCACTGGGCAGCGCGGGTTGGAGATATTGATGCTCTGAATCTGCTTATTGATGAGGGAGCAGCAATTGACGCCAGGGATGACGAAGGGCACACCCCGCTCCGGGACGCTGTTGAAATGGGCCGGACAGAGATTGTAAAAAGACTGCTCTCCTTAAAAGCTGATCCGAACGCAAGGGGCGAAGATTCGCGGACTCCGCTCTTTGAAACTACCACCAACAGGGATTGCATTGCTGCTCTGGTTGAAGCAGGCGCCGACCCCAATGTAAATGATGGTTATGGTACACCTCTGCACCTTGCAGCCCGCATGGGTGCGTTTGATGTTGCTATGGAGCTTCTTGCTCGGGGTGCAGATCCTAATGCCAAAAGGAAAGACGGGGTAACTCCGCTCGGTGAAGCGCTTGAATATAACAACGGGAAAATTGCAGCCCTGCTTAAAGGCGGAGCGCCTGATACTAATTCGCCATTTTATAAATTGAAGGAACAGCTAAAAAAATCAAAAAAAGAAATCCTTAATTCATCTCTCTTTCAGGATGATTCTGTAAAACGCCTTGAAGAAATTCTGGACTCCCTGACTTTTCAAAAATTTGAATCATGGAACCAGCTCGCTTCTGCATGTGACGGTGAAGTTCCATGGATTGCCTGGGCTGCAACTGAGCTCTTACGCCAGGCTGTGCCTGCAGGTGAACTGGTTATAAAATTTAATGATACTGCAAGTACAATTTCAGGAGACCTCCGTATAGAAGGAGACCTTAACCTTTCAGTTCCTCTGCTTGTTACAGGAAACCTTACAGTTAGCGGAGTAATAAATGACTGCGGCCCGGATTCATTACTTGCTGTTGCAGGTAATCTCTCTGCACGCGGACTTGATACTGACGGCGAAGTTATTGTGGGAGGTGATGTACGTGTTGACGATGTAATCTGGGGCACCTATAATGACGAGTCTCTTTCTGTTGGCGGCGGATTGAAGTCCCCGGTTCTCATTGAGGACGACCACTGTATAGAAGTGAATGGCAAACTTGATGTCAAGTACTACAAATACTCCAATACAGACAAAGAACTTATGGATATTTTCATACCAGATGTCTTTACAAAAAAAGGCAAAGAACTTGATAAGGACAAACTTTTCAAACACATTTCAGAGGGGAAAAATGTTTTTAAATGAGTTCGGGTCAAAAAATTTCGCAATATGCAGCATCAAAAAACAAAAAATACTGATAAATACAGACACTGGCTGAGTGCAGAATTCTGTTCTCAGCCATATGTAGTGCAATCAAATTTAATCAAACATTCCCTTCAGCAGACTGATTGTCAAAAAGTATTATGGTGCTTTTGACTTCCGAGAAGCTTTATAATGCCTTATTGGAAACAGGAACTGTGGAAAACTCTCTGTTTTTATATGCAGTTTCTTGGAAAGATAAACATATAGCGTTAGTTTTTGTTTTTCAGGAATTTCCTCGTGGAAAAGACTAAAACTGACACCGAAGATTGCGCCGGCCAGGATGACCGAGTGCCGAAGCGCGACGGGAGGTAGCGAAATGATTCGGCTTAAAACAGCAAGCCGGTATTTCACGCGAGGTCTCCTTCAATGAAACATACTGCTTCTTATCAGTTATTCTTCAGGAATTTCCTGGAGGAAAATATAAAACTACATTGAAGGCAAGTATTTCATAAACAGGCTCCTTTCATGCGACAAACTCACGGTCAGTCTATCATCATCCAGCTAATTCCAGATCCGGGTATTCAGATTGAGATCCTCCACGATGCCGATGGCATGTAACATGTCTTCAAAGTATCCCTGAATGATACGGAAATCAAGTAAGGACATATTGAGGTTTATTTCGAATAGGTTATATGAATAACTGACCGCCACATGCACTCGATTGTTGACGAATGAAATATGAATATCTTTTTGGGTCTTTTTACGATAGTCGCAGATTCGCTTTATCAGATCGGTAGAAAGGATATAACGCGCTTCAATCTGGTCGCCGCTGTATACCACGAACTCTTTTTCAAAGCGGGGATCCTCCAGTTTGACGAGCTCGCCGTAGTTTTTTTTCCTGGAATGGAAGTAGTTTCCAAGCACCTTGCCGTACCTCCTTACTTTAGTGCTGGGCAGAATAAAAGTCATTCCCTTGAAACGTTTATTGAAATCGGCAAAGAAAAACAGACCGTGAAAAAAAGTTGTCTCACACTCGTTTCCTTTGCTGTTAGTCCATTTTTCATAAGATTTGATCTCCGAAAAGGCAAAGTTTGTCTTCCCGATCGATCCTGTAACCAGATCGTCACCAGTATCGTATGTCGACCTGCCATGATAGAAAATCCTGCTATCCAGGTAGTCCTTTATTGATATGTGTTTTTGCGGATCATACTTCAATTCAGGATTGATGAATTTTACAATCCGTGACATTATCACGGTCTTGAATTCAGGCGGCCTGTAGGAATTAAATATTCTGCTATGCATCAAAGCCCAGGTGATGACGATAGCGACGATGTACAGGAATTGAAAGATGATCACATTGAATATATCTTCGCCGGTCATATGTCCAATGCCAAGAAGGCCTACAGGGATGAAAATAAGGGGGAGCATGATAATACGAAGAGTCCTGGTCTTTTTTATTTTTTTGAGCCGCAATGATTCCAGATCCTGCAGGTCCGGGCGGAGGTCGCTTTCGAAAAAGGCTTTCAGTTCGTCGAGCGTTTTCATGATCCGAACTCCTGTATTACGGACAAATATAAATCGCGATCACTCCTTAATTCCAGATCCGGGTATTCAGATTGAGATCATCCACGATGCCGGTGGCATGCTGCATGTCCTCATAGAATTCCCGGACGATTCTGAAATCAAGTATGGACTCATCAATGTCCACCTCGAACAGGCCATACGGATACGCTATTGCCACGTGCACCCGATTTTCGACGAATGAAATTCCAATATATTTCCCGGTTTTTTCCCGATAGTCGCAGATCCGCTTCATCAGCGCGGTAGAAAGAATGTATCGGGCCTCGATCTGGTCGCTGCCGTATACAACGAACTCTTTTTTAAAGCGAGGATCTTCCAGTTTGATGGGCGCGCCGTAGTTTTTCTTCATTCTTGTAATAAGTACAGGGCATATAAAACAGAAGTTAATAAGTATTCCACGAATCCTTCCGAAATTCTTTTTTCTTTTCCTGGGAAAAACAAAAGTCGTACCCTTGAAATTTTTATTGAAATTAGCAAAGAAAAACAGACCGTGAAAAATATCACAGGTAATGGTATTTCCTTTACTGTCTGTCCATATATTGTAAGTATTGATCTCCGAAAAGGCAAAGTCAGTCTTCCCGATCGAGCCCGTAACCATATCGTCTCCCCTGAGTTCGGTATTTTTATCAAAATAAAAAATCCTGCTGTTCAGGTAGTCATCTATCGATATGCGTTTTTTTGGTTCATACGTCAATTCAGGATCGATGAATTTTACAATACGCTCAATAATCAGGGACTTGAATTCGGGCGCCTTTTCATAAGAAAGACGCGTGTTGGTTCTTTTCACGGCAAAGATGCAGAAGATAATAAGAATGTAAATGGATTGGAAAAGAATCATAAAAAATATTTTTTCACCGTCCGTATCTCCTTCTCCGAAAGGAGCAAGGAAATAACTCGCCGGGCCCACGGGAATGAAAAAGAGTGAAATCATGATAAAACGAAGTTTCCTGATTTTTTCCCTTTTTTTAAGCCGCAATGATTCCAGGTCCTGCAGGTCAGGACGAAGGTCGCTTTCGTGGAAGGCTTCCAGTTCGGCGAGCGTTTTCATGATTCGAACAGCTTTTTAACGCTTACGTTTTCCTTCTCCTCTTCTGCGGCGGTAAAGACCTCCTTGTGTTTGTAGCGCAGCAGGGCGGCGAACACGTTCGAGGGGAACATCTCCAGGGCGTTGTTGTAATCGGTGACCGAGGCGTTGAAGGCCCGGCGCGCCGCCGAGATCTGTTCCTCGGTCTCGTTCAGGGCCGCCTGAAGCTGGATAAAGTTCGAGCTGGCCTTGAGATCTGGATACTGCTCTGCGGTAAGCATGATCGAGCCGAGCGCCCGTTCCAGCTGGGCATTGATCTTGTCCCTTTCATCGGCAGTGAGGCCCGGGCTCAATGTTTTGGTCCGCATTCCCGTGACCGCGCTGAGGGTTTCACGCTCGTGCTTCATGTACTTTTTAACGGTTTCCACGAGGTTGGGGATGAGATCGAAGCGTTTTTTTAGGAGCGCGTCGATGCTTCCTTCCGCGTTACGGACCTGATTTTTTTTTGCTATCAGGCCGTTCACAATGAGGATGCAAAAAAATATAAAAAACCCTGCAGCCACCAAGATGATATAAATAGTTGTCATGCGAACCTCCGAATAACCAGGCTATTGTGTGATAATATGTATTTAATTTACAACAACAAATATTAAAGAAATAATATTTTCAATATTTTTATTGCAACAGGGCTCATACGTCCTGTATTCGCCCGCTTGATTGTGGGTGCGCACGCCGCTTCATATAACAAGGCTGTAGAAAAAGCTAATAATTAATTGCTATATAACCGGCGTTATGCTCCGATGAATCATCGGAGGAGCCATGACACGATATAAAGGATACTCCTGTGATCAGGGGATTATGATTCCGGTAGATTTTTCGAGACAAATCGTTTCCAGCACATTTGAATATTGAATACACTGGATAGTGGATAATATGTACAGTGACGGAATTCGCCTGACAGTCACTGTACAAATAATGCTTGCATCTGCCGCATTACCGTGTTAATTTTCATCATGCTATTAATCTCCCGTAACTCCTGATATTTTCAGTGGTTGGCAAATTCATTGTAAACATGAGTAGCGGAAATTAATAGAATTTTTTATCTATGCCAATAATTCTACGGAACACCAGCGAGCGGTGTATATATTAATTAATCATTATTATGCTTTATTATAATAATTGAAACGGAATATTTTAATATGGGAAAAACAAAGTTATTTTATAAAAATTTTTATTTATCAATTATAATTGCAATCTATATACTTGTTCTCGCAAGCCCTTTCATGGTTAAATATTTTCACTTTGAAAACGCAGAATTCGCAGAATTTATTGTTTTATTTTTATTGTTGGTATTAGGATTTTGTGCAAATCATTTTTATAAAAAGGAATCTAAATTATATGAACAAGAAATTAATCTTCTGAAAAAAGATAGTAAAACTTATAAAGAACGAATTGAAAGTGCTTATAAGCACATCGGCAGCATAAATGTTCAATTAGAAGAATTAAATTTAATTTTTAATAAAATCAATAAATATCCTGAAACAAAACAGGAAATAAAAAACATTCTAACATTCTTTACTGAAAAAATTTTACTTATCGCAAATTCCGAATGGGTTCTTTACCGGATTGTGGATGTAAAAAAACTAAAAACGCTGATGGAAGTATATATTTCTCGAAACAAAGATCAAATATTTTCCGAGAGAATTTCAAACAAGAATCTAATAAACAACGTTCCTTTTGATAATCTTTCCGCGATATCATCTACTAATGATACTTTTAGAATAGATTCTTACTTCATCTTTCCTGCAAAAATTAATAACGACCAAAAAAATATGATTGAAACCATTGCCAATCAAGCAGAAATGTTATATATAATATTTTCTTCGATTTATTATAAAGGAAAGAATATGGAATAACACATTTAATTGAGATAAACATCGTGTTTTTTCACCTGAATGAATGCTCAAGGAAAATCGAATGATTGATGTCTTAAATCTAATTGAACACTACCGCAATAAAAATAGATTATTAATATTTGCTGTAAACATTATTCTGGTATTCATTCTTGGTTTTATAGATTTTTATAACGGTCATGAAATAATTTTTTCAATTTTTTATCTTGTTATCATTTCAATTTCTGTCGTTTTTACAAATATTACATTAAGCATTATTATTTCGCTTCTTGCTGCTTTTGTTGGTCTATCGGTTGATTTATCATATTCTCAACAATATACCAGTGTTATATACCCAATAATAAATAATACATTCAGACTTTTTTATTACATCGTACACACTTTATTGCTTTCTAAATTATTATACCTGTATCAAAAATCAAGAGAGCTATCATTAATTGATCCCCTGACAAAAATTAATAATTCCAGATCGTTTCAAATACAATTTCAACATGAAATTGATAAATCAAAAAGAACAAAATTACCGCTATCTCTTGTTTATTTTGATATTGATAATTTTAAATTTATTAACGACAACTATGGACATTCAACGGGTGATATTTTATTACAAACAATAACAAGCAGGATATTAAAAATAATTCGTCCAATGGATGTATTTGCTCGCCTTGGCGGGGATGAATTTACATTGTTACTACCTGAAACAGATATTGAAAATGCAAAGACAGCTGTTAAAAGACTTCAAAGTGAAGTATTGAATATTGCAATTAATAATAAATGGCCTATTACTTTAAGTATAGGCGTTGTGATTTTCAAAGAAACCACTCTTGTGATTGACGAAATGATAAAAATTGCTGATGAGCTCATGTATCAAGTTAAGAAAGAAAGTAAAAACAATATTAAATATAAAATATATCCGGATGTACAATGTAACCAGACAGACATTTAGTGTATTGCATCCGCATACGCCGTCCGTGGTCTCCGGCGCCTGGTTGCCGGAAGGCACGGTAAAGCAATATAACACGGGGCAATCGCTTGTAGCTGCCCTCCTCGGGCTTGCTTCGACAGGCTCAGCGCAAGTCGTCAAATGGCCTCTGGCCACGTCGCCTGTCCCGAAAAGGTTATATGAAACGGCGTGCCCGACTTTTTTTAGAATAAACTTCGCGTCCGTGCGCGGCATGCAGGTTTAAAATATACTATTTCTTTGTTTATAATAATCATTTCTGGAGTAACTATTGGAAACACTTATAGGCAAACACTGGCACCATATAGACATCAAAGAGGCAACAATCCTTCTAAATACGGATCCATTACGCGGGCTTGACATATACGAGCACAAACGCCGCATGGACCACTTTGGGCCAAATATCATCACGCCAAAAAAAGGGAAAGGACCGCTTATACGCTTTTTTCTTCAATTTAATCAGCCGCTTATTTATATACTTATCACTGCCGGTGTTATTACCGGTGTTCTGGGGGAATGGGTCGACTCAAGCGTCATTATCGGTGTCGTGCTCGTAAATGCAATAATTGGATTCTTACAGGAATCGAAAGCAGTTTCGGCAATAGAAGCACTCGCGGGCTCAGTCAAGACCGAAGCGACTGTTGTACGGGCCGGGAATCGGGAACGTATTAATGCATCGGAAATCGTTCCGGGCGATCTGGTACTGCTGCAATCCGGAGACAAGGTCCCGGCCGATCTACGCCTTATTACCGTCAAGGACCTCAGGGCCGACGAATCAGCGCTTACCGGAGAATCTCTCCCTGTCGAAAAAACTTCGGAAACCCTCTTGCCCGAAACTGTACTTGCCGACCGCCGAAACATGCTATACGCGTCATCGCTCATTACCTACGGACAGGCCACTGGTTTTACCATTGCTACCGGTGACCGGACCGAACTTGGAAAAATTTCCGAACTAATCGCGACTGCCCCCGATCTCCAGACTCCCCTGACAAAAAAAATTGCACGTTTCAGCAAGCTGCTCCTCTATCTTATCCTGGGTCTTGCCGGCGCAACGTTCGGTATTGGTGTTTTACGGGGAGAGCCGGCCGTCGAGATGTTCATGGCAGCTGTTGCTCTTGCAGTAGGCGCTATTCCGGAGGGACTCCCCGCCGCCCTCACCATCACCCTTGCTATCGGTGTTTCCCGCATGGCGCGTCGCAGGGCAGTTATACGGAATTTACCTGCCGTGGAAACCCTGGGGAGTACGACCATAATCTGCTCGGATAAAACCGGCACCCTGACGCAAAACCAGATGACGGTCCAGGCCATTACTGCGGGAGAATCCACTTATGAGGTTACCGGCACAGGGTACAATCCCGATGGTTTAATTGTCAGCAATAGTACTCCAGCAGGTACTACGGGGGACGCGGCACTTTTTGAATGTCTCCAGTCGGGACTGCTTTGCAATGAAAGCGAATTGAAAAAAAAGGATGATGTCTGGTCCATGCAGGGCGATCCGACTGAAGTTGCCCTTATCACCTCGGCCGTTAAAGGTGGGATTGAATCTGAGTCAATAAAAAAAAGTTTGCCGCGGGTTGATGTCATCCCCTTTGAATCCCAGAATCAGTACATGGCAACCCTGCATAAAACGGATGACGAAAACCATGTAATTTATGCCAAGGGCGCAATTGAAGTCATTCTTGGGTTCTGCAGTGACATGCTCATGAATGACGGAACAACAGGAAAACTTGTTCCATCATCAATTATTCACAACGCAGAGGTCATGGCGGAGCGCGGTCTGAGAGTCATTGCGTTCGCTAAAAAAAAGGCAGATAACACAGGAGCGGTATCGTCAAAAGAATTGAACAGCATGACCTTTCTCGGTCTGCAGGGGATGATTGACCCCCCGCGGCCCGAGGCGATTGACGCCATAAACGCCTGCCAGAAAGCAGGTATATCCATAAAAATGATTACAGGCGACCACCTCACGACTGCACGTTCCATAGCCGCACGTCTGGGAATTATCGTCGGTGCTGGAAAACCCGGCCCCTGGCCGGACGCGATGTCTGGTTCTGATATCGACAGGTTGGGAGATAGCGAACTTACCGAATGCGTGGCCCACACCAGCGTGTTCGGGCGGATAACGCCGGAACAAAAACTACGCCTGGTCAACGCGCTTCAATCCCGCGGACATATCGTCGCCATGACCGGTGACGGGGTGAATGATGGACCCGCCCTGAAGACAGCAGATATCGGTATCGCTATGGGTGTGGCAGGTACCGAGGTGGCTCGTGATGCCTCTGACATGATCCTCACCGACGACAATTTTGCCACCATAGTGGCGGCAGTCGAGGAGGGCCGCGGGGTTTTCGACAACCTCACAAAATTTATTGTCTGGACACTGCCGACAAACATTGGCGAAGGCCTGGTGATCCTGTTTGCAATAGTAGCCGGAATGGTGATGCCCATACTTCCGGTGCAGATACTGTGGATAAATATGACTACCGCTGTATTACTTGGCCTGATGCTTGCCTTCGAGCCCGGGGAGCCCGGCCTTATGACGCGTCCACCGCGCAATCCAGAAGCGCAGATTATTACCGGCGAGCTGGTTTTCCGAATTATTTTGGTGGGGTCGTTATTAATGGCCGGGGCATTTGTTCTTTTTAATGTTGAGCTCGCGCAGAGCGGCAATCTGGCGCTCGCACGCACGATAGCGGTCAATTTATTTGTAATGGGCGAACTGATGTATCTCTTTAACTGCCGGTCGCTTACCGTGTCGATGTTCAGGCTGGGGCTTTTCTCGAATTTGCCATTATTTGCGGGCGTTAGCGCCATGATACTTTTCCAGATAGGATTCACCTATATACCCGCAATGAATACTCTTTTCCATAGCGCCCCGATCAGTCTTTTTCACTGGGGATACATAATGATCTGTTCGCTGTCGATATATTTTATTGTGGGGATAGAAAAATCAATACGAGGAGCGATGCGACGAAATAATATTAAAAAGGCTGGATGATCATGAAGGCATCCGGCCTTATATTTATTTTCCGGGTCATCAGGGCACGCGTTTTACGATTTTTTCCACTATCATTTTTTTCAGCTCCTTTAAAAGGACTTTTTCATGAGCATCGATATTTCCATCATCGTGAGCGAGATGGATGATTTCCTCATATTCAGCTTGTGTGATTACATGATCTTCAATGGCTTTTTTAATAACAGCCTCAAGTTGTTTTCCACTTTTTGTTAACATAAATTACCTCATATAAAAATATTTTATAATTTTTATATGATAATTATAATTGTCAATTCTTTTTCCAATAATTCATGGTGGATGATTATATTGATTATTAAAACTATAAGTATATATGAAAGCTTTATACTTACAACTTCATTCATTCAACTGTCTCACGCGTCCTGTATTCGCCCGCCCGGTTGCCGGAGGGCATGCCGCTTCATAAAACGAGCGCGTAGAAAAAGCTAATAATTACTTGCTATATAACCGGCGTTATGCTGTGCTAAATCATCAGAGGAGCCATGGCACGATATAAAGGATACTCCTGTGATCAGGGGATTATGATTCCGGTGGATTTTTCAAGACAAATCGTTCCCTGCACATTTGAATATTGCATACACTGGATAGTGGATAATAAAATCCACGTATCGGAAATTGAAAAGAGATATCAAAACGATACAACCGGAGCACCTGCCTGCAGTCCGGCCATACTACTGAAGATTGTTCTGCTCGTATACTTGCGGGGTTTCGTGTCATCCCGGACAATCTTGAACGCGTGCCGTGAAAACATCTTATTCAGAGCGTTATCAGCCGAAATGCCGTATCAAATATCTTCATAAGGTAAAATTATGTTAAAAAAATCATTTCTTGTTATTGGTCTCGCCATTTCAGCAGCAATGGCATATGCGGATGATATTGCGTCTGTTATCGGCAAAAAATATTATGACTCAAATGGGTATATTGAATTTAAAAAAGATAATACATATGAATCAAATCACGCAGCACCGGGTTTAAACTGGCATGATAAAGGAAAATATAATATTAAAAATAATAAAGTCTATCTTGAAGCAGGTGTCTGTAAAGAATTTAAAGAGAACAGGGATAATATGCCATGTGATGAGACATTCGGCAGTGGAGAATGCACTGTAATTAATGATAATGAATCATTATTTTTCACAAAATTCCTTAAATGCATATCATATAATAAAAATGTATCCGGTTTTAAATCATTGGAAATTATATTTCCAATGCCTGAATTTAAAGTTAAACCTGGAGAGGAAAGAGTACATGGAGAAATTAAAGTAATTGTATTAATAGGTTCAACCGGCGTAACTACCTCCAATGTTAAAATCAGACAATCTCCGGGCATTAATTCCGAATCAATAAAATATATTGACGGGATAAATTTTATAAATCAAACCGCAAAAACTTATGATTTCGTACCCAAAGGCAAAAAAATAACGATTATCGCAAGAACAAAGGAAAAAGACAAAGTTGAAAAATGGAACAACTACTGGTATCTGATCAGCGTGGGGGAAAATAACGGGGTGTGGATATATGGTGAATTCATCAAGATAAAATAAAATGCGGCGCATCGCAATG
Organism: Spirochaetota bacterium; assembly: GCA_025457915.1. Lineage (GTDB taxonomy): Bacteria > Spirochaetota > UBA4802 > UBA4802 > UBA5550 > JALOTL01. Next base: position 14,351 of record JALOTL010000031.1, read on the forward strand.
CAAGGAATGGCAGCTTCGTCACGCGAAATCGCGCCGGGTCGGGAACAACTTATGCGATTAAACAATAAAATCATTAAAATACTTAAACCTTATTACGTTGATTATATCGGATTTGCGGATATCGAACCATATCAAAATGATCTGATTAGATACGGCGGCGATATAGTCAATAATTACAAAAGCGCGATCAGTATCGGAATAGCCATTCCCGATTCCATCGTAGACCATCTGCCCCGGCGCAATGACATGAATATTTCCTGCGAATATAAAACCCATGGATATGATATAATAAACCATCGTTTAAATTTCATCGCGTCCATGTTGTCGTCATATTTAAACCAGAATAATCACAGGACCCTCCCGATTGCCGCGGCGGCAAGGACAGACGAAGAAAATGCCATTCCCACCGTATCGCACAAGATGATAGCGCACATTGCCGGTCTCGGCTGGATCGGCAAGAATTGTTTATTGGTTACAAAAAAACATGGCCCCCGGGTCAGATTCATTTCAATATTGACCGATGCGCCGCTGAAAACAATTGATAATCCGCTCGTTCAGCAATGCAATGAATGCGATGAATGCCTGAAAGCATGTCCCGTAAAAGCGATAAAAGGAAAAAACTATATAATGGGTGAAGCACGAGAGGAACGATTTGATTTTATTAAATGCCAGAATTATTTTGATGAATTAAAGGAAAACAGAAAATATGCCGCATGTGGAATGTGTTTATACGCATGCCCGTATGGGAAATAAATATCAGAGGAGCAGTGGCGGTATTCGCCCGACAGTCACCTGAAAAATAAAAAAACGAACAATTCAGAATTCCAAACAATTATCTTTTTATTCCGTGAGCTCTGCAGTCTTAAGATTTAATGCACAATTATCTTGCGTATCTTGTTGTTAGCGTAATCGCAGACGTAGATGTTTCCCGAGGTGTCCAGCGCAATGCCTCGCGGCTGGTTAAAAGTGGCGCTCGAGGCCGTACCGTCGCTGCTGCCGGCCGTTTGGTTGCCAGCGTAGGTCTGAACCACGCCGCTAGGGGTTATAAACCGGACCATGTTGTTCAGCTCGTCGCCCGTATAGGCATTGCCCGCCGAGTCCAGTCCGATCCCGTGCGGCTTGTCGAATTCAGCCACGGTTCCCGTGCCGTTGGCGAATCCCGAGGTACCGGAACCGGCGAGGGTGTCCACCGCGCCAGTATCCGTTACGGTTTTAACCTTGTCATTGTTCCGGTCCGTAAAAACGAGGCCTCCGGTGGACGCGTTGAATGTGATGGCGTGGGGCCCGTCCAGCACCGCCCCGTTGCCCGTTCCGTCCGTATCTCCCGGGGCACCGCTCCCTGCCAGGGTGCCGACCTGGCTCATGACGAGATCAATCTCCCGTATCTTGTTGCTTCCCTCATCGGCCACGTAGAGCTTTGTACCGGTGGAATCAATGGTTATTCCCGTGGGATTTGTGAACGTAGCAGCTCCCAGGGCACCGTCCGTGCTTCCCGGGGACCCGGGACCCTGCCCGGCCACGGTGGTGACGTTGCCGGCCGGATCTATTTTACGGATCGCGTTGTTTCCCGTATCGGCAACGTAAACGTTGCCCGCGCTATCCACCGCAACGCCGTCCGGATTGTTGAAGCGGGCGGAACTCCCCTGGTCGTCAACAAATCCCGGTACGACGTTCCCCGCCATGGTACTCACTGTCCCCGCGGTATCTATCATGCGTATCGCGTTGTTTCCCGTGTCGCCTATGTAGATGGTGCCGTTGGGGTGGATCGTGACCCCGTCGGGGCTGTTGAATTGGGCCGTTGCGGAAGATCCATTGACAAGGCCCGGCGCGCCCGTTCCAGCAACCGTTACAACCATTACCGGCCTGAACATCGCCATGGCCATCAAGGCCGGACCAGCGAGGCTTTTCTTTTTTCCATCACAGGCCATTACTGCCCCTGTGATAAATACAAGCGATAAACATACTATCCGCTTCATACGCAATTATCCTGATATTAATATAATATAAAATACAAAAAAGCGGCAACTTGTAGAAAAAAAATTTAAGTATTTTATAAAAAATTTAAACATCTAGATGCCTTCCATAATCAAAAGGAATAAAAATGAGTTGAAATCCGTCCGCAAACATTTTAATGTATAACGCGCATGAAACAACATGAACGGATTGCACCAGGCAACTCCTGGTCGGGAGGACCGGATGAATATCCATCGTTTTACGGACGCGATAAAAATCTTCATGATTACAGCCCTGGCGCTCATCGCCGCGGGGTGCGGAGGGAACATGGTAAGCGTGACCTGCGACGAATTCCTGTCGAAAAAATCCATAGAACGAGAAGCGAGCGTAGAGGTCGGGAAGACCGTCCGCGTGGAGCTCTGTTCAAACCCGTCCACGGGGTATGCCTGGGGCGAGGCAACCGTATCAGATCCCGCCTCATTGAAGCAGACCGGGAGGGGATTCGTCCCGCCCGCGGAGATGAAGGCCGGCGCGCCGGGCACGGCCTGGTGGACCTTCGAGACGCTTAAAGCCGGGACTTCCACGGTGGAAGTAAAATACGGCCAGCCATGGAAGGGCGGCGAAAAAGATTCCTGGAAGTTCGTTCTCAAAATCAACGCGAAGTGAAGCGTCACATGATACTCAGGACCGTGATTTCCGTCATGCTGGCCGTGCTCGTTTTCCAGTGCGGTTGCGCCACCATATCCTACCACAGGTACATGGGAACGAGCTATGAACCGACCAGGGAGTTCCGGGACTTCGCGGAAAATAACAGGCTTTACACCGGGACTCTGGTTTCCGAAAATGCCGCGTACAGGGGGAAGGAATGCTACCACATCCAGTTCGAGGGCGTGCTTGAAGGAAACGGCAGGTACCTCGAGATCTATCTTCCACGGGACGGACAGGCAGACGCGGCAATCCTGGAGACCGACAAAAAGCTCGATGGTAAAAAAATATCGTTCCTGATAATCGAGCGCTCCTGCTGCGCGGACAATTACAGGGAGCTCTTCGACCCCATCCCGATGCGCGAGACCGAGAAAAATCCATCACTCCTGTTCAATTACGTGAAAAACAAGTTCGGCAGGAGCGTTTCGGCCGCGGACCTCCCGGTCATCTTCTGCAAGCTCAGCTTCTCCAACGTCTTTCAATACAGCGTCATCTACACGGTATGGGAGACCGGCGCGGCCGGCGCTTCGTACAGATGGAACTCAAGCCTGGAACAGCCCTACTCGAACATCGAGGTCGGGTGGGGAAAAAGGAGCAGGGCCGTTTACGTGTTATCGAGGGCGGGATACGTTTTCACCGCTCTCTTCGACGTCGCCACGTCGCCGATACAGCTGATAGGGGTCGCTGTTTATTTCGCCATGGGAGGCGCTGTGAAGTGACCCTGCCCGGCTTGGACTATTTCAAACGGAGAAATCCATGAAAAAAATAACCGTATTGCTTCCTGTCGTTATCGCGATACTCGCCTGTTCGACGTCCGGGCCCGAAAAACCGGCGGTTGACCCGGCCAGGCCGCACATCGCCGTCAGGCTGGCGTTCAACCCGGAATCGTACAGCAGGTTCTTCGCGAAGACTATATACCCCCAGATAGCCGTCTGGATCAGGGACGGATCGGGGTCCGTGAAGACCGTTTTCGTCACGGAAAAGGGCGCGCGCGACAAATGGTTCGGAGCCTCGACCAGGCCGGACGCCATGCCGGTGTGGTACGCGGCCGCCAGGGACGAAAAGAAAGCCGTCATGGAAAGCGGCATAGACGCGGTGACCGGCGCGACGCCGTCGGGCGAAACCTGCGAGATACTCTGGCAGGCGCCTGAAGGATTCAGGGGAAAGGCGGTGGAGCTTTACATTGAAGCGAATATCTCCTTCGATTACAACGATTTCTATAAAAAGGGCCTGCCGGAAAACGATCCCGCGTTCAACGGCGTTAACGGACAGCCTTCCGTGGTATGGCTCTCGAGGATAACGCTCGGCGGCGGCGAGAAGGAATACACGCCGAAGATAGCGGGACACGGGCATCCAATGGGAAAGGACGGGAAAGTGTACGCCGACATGTCGAAAATCACGACCGCAAGGACCCTGTTCAGCTATATAAGCGTTAAATATTTTCCTGGGAATAAGCGCTGACAAACGAAAAAGGCGCCGGTACAAACCGGCGCCCGTGATTGCGGAGAGGTTCCCTTATATCAGTATCAGAGCAAGGGAAAATTAACGTATCTGCTCGTTGGAAAAACCGCCGTTGCAGTAATTCACAGAACAGCGGAATTCCCGGAATCAGTCTTCAACAAACCCCGAACAATCGAGATGCACAACGCGAAAACCGAATGAAAAAACACCAGCACATAACCCGCCGGCAGATCAAGCCAGTATGATATTAAAAGCGAGAGAACGTTAATAACAACCCCGATAACCCAGGCCGAGATAAGTGGGCGGCCTAAAGAAAGACCAAGCGAAATGACGGCCGGGGAAACCAGAAGGGCGAATACTACAAGCACTCCGGCAAGACGTACAGAGCTTGTTACCGTAAGGGCGAATGTGCAGAAAAAAATAAAATCCCTGAAAACGCCTCTGATCCTCGGATAAAGCAAAATCAGCACAAGCCCGATTATGGCGTATAATCCGGCAGCCTTCAGTATTTCATCCATCGGCGTAAAAATTATATCGGAGGCCATCAGGTTTTGAAAATTCTCCATGCCGTGAGGGTGTCGAGAAAGGACAAGAAAAACCCCGGCAATGCCGGCCGCGTAAAGCAGTCCTATAAACGCCTCGAGGTGCGGCATCCTGCGCGAGGCAAAAGCTATGAGAGCGCCGCAGGACAGGGCCAGGAAAAGGGACATCGGATAAAGCGGGACCCCCGGAAAAAAAACAAGCGATGCAGCCGCACCAAGCGCCGCCGCCTGGCCGATCGCCAGGTCGGTGAAAATAATGCCCCTCCTGATGATCTCCAGCCCATAATAAGAATGGATCCCGAGAAGCACCACGGAAAGCAGGAACGCCGGCAGCATTATCTCAATCATTTCGTCAGCCTCAATATTATCTCGTCGAAAAGCAAATATATGTCCTTGGCATTTTCAACAGCTCCCACATCATGCGGGATCTTGACAATACGCGCCCCGGTTTCACGTGAAAGATACCTTGCCGCATCGTCGGGATGGTAGACGTCCTGGACGATCAGGTCCACCTTTTCTGACCTGATCGTCCCGACAAGCAAAGAAAGATGTTTCGAAGAAGGCGGTATGCCGGGAAGCGGTTCGATAAACCCGGCAGTTTCAATGCCGTACCGTCTGAAAAAATAATAATAAAGAGAATGGTACTGTATGATTTTTCTTCCGGCAATGATTTTCATTGCAGCCGACCATTCGGAGCTTTTTTTCATCCATCTGGCCTTAAAGCCACTTTCATGATCGGTGTATATCCCGGAGTGCGGAGGATCAAGTTTTGAAAGCCTTTCCCGTATCGCCCTTGCTATTGCCGGGACATTATCCGGATCGAGATGGAAGTGCGGATTCCCCTCCGGATGGACATCGCCGTATGCCCTTGAAAGACTTGCGGGCACTTCAAACAGCCTGACACAGAGTGACAGGTCAAGATAGCCGGTACCGCCCTTCCGGATAGCGGGATTGCCTGCCTGGGTGATTATGGGAGATATCCAGGCTTCATCGAGCGAAGCCCCATTCACAATCAACAGATCCGCACGTGCGGCCTTTGCTATGAACGACGGCCTGGGCATGACTGTATGAGGATCCATATTCCCCTGAGATAGAGCGACGACGTCTACCAGGTCGCCTCCGATCTCCCTTGTCAGGCTGGCGATATACTGGTAGGACGCTACAACCTTCAATTTCGCACAGACGGAAACCGGAACCAAAAAAAATAAAAAAATCAATATAATTTTATTCATGTTCACCTCCTATTAAAAAGAATGCGCGGCATGCGCGCCTATTGCCATTGTCGCCTCGAGTATGACTTCATTGTTTATCCTCCTCGATGAATACATCTCATTGTACTGTCGTACCAGCGAACGGTCATGATTGTACTGCAGCCTCAGGCGTGAAAACTCTGTCGGCGTGAATTCGATCATCGCCGAATAACGCGGCAGGCGGCCGTATTTCTTCAATCCCGTCTGCAGAAGGACGTCGTATCTGACCCCCGCTCCCCACATTCGTGCAAAATGGGCAACCAGCTGCGCGTACAAGCCTGAATTGATCCGCCTTACGTGCTGTTCCAGCAAGCACCCCGGGGACTCTATCACCGTAAAAAGGTGCGTAAGATCGAGATCCAGGGCCGCGCTGTACCTCCTTCCCTTCGACACGCTCCAGATGTATTCGCCCTGGATGGCAATGTATCTGTATGAATCAAACATGTACTTTGCAGTCAGGTCCCCTCCGAACACCATTGTGGCGGCGGATATAAAACCTGTCATCTGCGCCTCGTTCACGGAATACTCCTTCCTTGTTTCGCCGCGCGCAAAAGAGGCACCGGCCAGAAAAACCCAGCCTCCAGCGTCGAATGAAGTCTTCATGTATCCGGTGTAAAGGGCCGGTCCGCTCTGTTCCCTGACCAGCGTATACGCATCGAGCACCTTCAGCCCTTCACGTCCGAAGCTCTGTTCATTCTCGCCGTTCAGGACCTCTCCCCCGAACAACAGGTAAAAATCAAGCGGTGCGAGCCAGGTCAGCCTTGCTCCAAGCTCATTCAAACCCTCGTCGCCGAATATCAACATGCTGATGAGAGGCCTATCAAAAAAACTCCAGACATGCCCATGCTGTTCATTGATGCGGCCGAAAGAACTTAAAAATTTTCCGGCTTTAACCTGTAAGCCGAGCGGGAGCGAAGAGGTTGTCGCGTATGCCTCCTCGACTTCGAACCCGTCCCTTTGAAGGTGAAAAATCGCAAATAAATCAAAATACGGATCGACCGCCGACGATAGTGCGAGTTCGCCGTAATTGAAATTAAATCCCCGCACAGCCGAATTCCCGTTTTCATGCCCGGCGCCCTGTTCCGGGAAATAAATCGACCTGTCGAGTAGCGCCCTGCTGCTGTAAACCGTCCCGGGTATCACCGTGTTCCGAAACGAACCGTTATCCATGTTCCTGTATAAATATCCGAAATCAATAATCAATGAAATGTCAGGAATAAACTTGCCGTAGTTTGTCTGCGCCGACGCATTTTCCACAACGGATTTATCGGCATCTGCTCCGTATCCAAGCGAGGAGCAAAAACAGACAATAACAGACATGACAAAGATACATATGTTTTTCATGTATTATGCCTCCATGATAAATACTTTTTACCGGTCAGTTAAACCGGATATAATGTATGATTTATCAAGAAAGCGACGGAGGCGCGTGAGGGAGAAGCGAAGCAAGGAATAAAAGCGGCAGTTTTCCGCACTGGATATCTATGATGGGCTCAAGTTCTGTATATGCCGTGCAGAAGTCTAACAAAAAAAAGGATGTATCGTGGGATTGGTCCGCTAACATGAACTGACATAGTGAGCAATCGTCATGACTGGAAACAGGATTATCGTGAAAGTGACAGACCGCAAACATATTCAGCGCTGTAAGCGCCGACAGGGAAAGAAGATAAATAATGACATATGCCTTGAAGCGGCCTGTCATTTTGTTATTCGTAAAATTCCGATTCATAAATCTTAATGTCACTGAAAATTGAACCCTGACTGATTAAGCCCAAAGCAATGAAAAGTCAATGATTTTTTCACAGATGTTTTAAAGGCATGTTAAAAAGAAATCATCATGATGCGCTTCTTTCATCAATAATATACCGGTTTACACACTGATCCCGGCTTATATCTGAGCCCGTTAACGAATCACGGAATTGAAAAGAAAAACCTGATCCATTTGCCCTGCTCCGACTCGGCCCAGATCCTTCCGCCGTGCTTGTCCATAATGGTTTTGCAGATGTAGAGCCCCAGGCCCGTGCCCTTGATCCCCTCCGTACCCTTCTGCTTGACCCTGCTGTATTTCTTGAAAAGCCTGGATTCGATGTCTTCTTTGCTGAGGCCCACGCCCTCGTTGTAAATCGAGAACACGTGCCCGCCGTCCCGCTTCTCCACTCCGATTTTAATCTCGCTGCCGGCGGTGCCGTACTTGATAGCGTTGTTGAGCAGGTTCGTAACCACTATCTTCAGGAGGTTAGGGTCCGCGCTCACAACCGGCCTTTCCCTGAATTCAGCGTTTATCTTTATTCCCTTTATGTTGTTCTGGTTCTCCGGCTGTTCCAGTATCGGCCGAACGACGTCCTCCACAAGGTTGATCTCCTGCTTCATGAAGCCCATGCCGTCCAGTCCCATCTTGGACAGGTCGATGTAGGTGCGTATGATGTCCTCCAGGTACTGGCAGTTCCTCAGTATCGCCTCGATCGTCTTTTTCTGGTCAGGCGCCAGGTCGCCGAAGTAGCCCCTGTACAGGGTCTCGGCGTTCGTCTGCACCACGGATATAGGGCTCTTGAGGTCGTGGGACACGATCGCCATGAGGTCGAGCATCTTCGCGTCGGAATTCTCCTCCCTGGTCTTTACCGCGTTGCCCACCACGTCCCTGAACTCTTCCGGAGTGAAGGGCTTGGGGATGTAGTCGAAAGCCCCCATCTTGAGGGCCTCGCGCGCGGTCTCCGCCGTCGCGAAGCCTGTGAATATGATGACGGTGACGTCCATGTTCCTCTGCTTGATAGTCCTGAGGAGCTCCATCCCGCCCATGCCGGGCATCATGAGGTCCGTGATGACCACGTCGTATCCGCCCTTCTCGAGCTTTTCGAGCCCGTGCTCCGCTGAATAGGCGGTCTCCACCTCATACGGCTCCTTTATGAGGATCCTTTTGCAGCTCTTGAGGACTATGTCCTCGTCGTCTATTATCAGAAGCCTGGGTTTTTTCTCCATGTCCACACTCTTAAACAATATAATTAATATGCAACCATAAATCCACAGGGGCCTAGTCAACCGGGAGCTCAATAGTGAAGGTGGTGCCCCTGCCCGGCTCGCTTTTAACGCTTATGGTACCGTTGTGCCTCTCTATTATCCCGAAGGTGACCGCCAGCCCGAGACCGGTCCCCTTCCCCGTCTCCTTGGTGGTGAAGAACGGGTCGAATATCTTGCCCAGGTTCTCGGGGGATATTCCCACCCCGGAGTCCGAAAACTCCATCACGACGCTGCCCTTCTCCTTGTTGTAGAAGGTAGATATCTCTATTTTGCCGCCGGAAGGCATCGCGTCCGCGGCGTTCACCGCCAGGTTGTTGATGACGGACTTCATCTGGTTGATGTCCATGTTCACGTCCGGCATGGAGGGCGAGAGGCTCCTTACCATGACGACGTTCTGGAAGTTGAAGTGCTTTTCGAGGATGGAGAGGGTGTCCTCTATTATCTTGTTGAGGCTCATGTGCTGCTTCTCGAGCTTGGTCTCCCTGGCGAAGTCCAG
>JALOTL010000032.1 GCA_025457915.1 Spirochaetota bacterium
CGCGATATTCAACGCCGTCGGACGTCCGCTCTTCGGCGACCTGACCGACAAGATCACACCGAAATGGGCGGGCGTTTTGAAGCCTGGTCCTTTACGTGGTCGTCTTCGCGGGATTCCGGCTCTGCCTCGGCGGACGGCTGGCGAAAGCTCCAACCGCCACCGCGACATTTTTCGGCATGAAGAACTACGCAAGGAATTACGGTCTCGTGTTTTTCGCGTACGGCATCGGCGCCATGCCGGGTAGGTTTATATCCGGACAGGCGAAGGACGTTTTCGGTTCCTTCAAGTTCGCGTTCTATCCGACCGCGGGACTGGCAGTACTGGGACTGCTTCTCGCGATTGTGCTTGTTAAGCCGCCAAAGAAATAACTTCTGCTTGCATGATAAAGGAAACGGCCGGGTTTTTCCCGGCCGTTTCCTTTATTGCCTGATAGCGTTTGATTTGCTGCTCAGAAATGGAAAATTAATCAGGGCATGACCTTCATGCCCTTCTGGAAAATCAGAATTGAGATGATGATTATATTTGCCGGTATGCCGTCTGCCATGGCCTGGAGACGTTTCCGCGATTATAGTCCCCTCATGTTCTCGCCGCGCAGGAGGGCGGGGTCCCTTTCAGAGAGCACCAGGTCGATCGTTTCGATCATTTTCTTTTTGTCCTGCTGCAGTTTTCCCGTGATGGGGAGATAGTTTGAGGCGTGCGTTCCCACGAACTTGATCCCGTCCGATGTAATTCCCTCGAGCATGAGCTTCATCTCCTCCAGGGTCCCGAAAGGGTCCGGGAGAGCGAATTTCCCTGAAACGATATCGCGGTAAAGGGGCGTGCCCGGCACAGGGGTCACGGTGAGCGCGGCGAGATAATGCGGCTTCATCTCGTCGCATATCCTGGCGGTCTCCAGCGCGTGCCTTTCTGAATCCCCGCCGGTCCCGGCTATCCCGAGAAGGACCATGACGGAGAGGTTCATGCCGGAGCCGATCAGGCGCAGGCCGGCTTCGAGCATCATCTGGCGGTCGACGCCCTTTCTTATTTTTTCGAGGACCTCTCCGCTGCCGGATTCAACCCCCAGGTATGCCTTGACGAGTCCCGCCTCCCTGAGTTCCCTGAGCTCGCCGGGCGTTTTCGAGAGGGTGCTCGCCGGGCCGACGTAGCTTGCCACGTGCCTTAACCGCGGGAAGGCCTTTTTAAGCTCAGAGAGGATCTCCAGCAGGGTCCCGGTGTCGATGGCAATGGCGTCGCCGTCGCATAGAAAGACCTTTTCAACGCCGGGGAAGGCATCAGCCGCCATGCTGATGTCCTGCTTTATCTCGTCAAGTCCGCGCACGCGGTACTTTTTGTCCCTGTACATGCCGCAGAAGGTGCACGAGTTGTGGGAACAACCTATCGTGCACTGCAGAATATAACTCGAGGCCTCGCTGAAAGGCCGGAATATGTTTCCTTCATATCTCATAAAATGCTCCCGCCGGACAGACATCAAGGATGGACAGGCTGCCGCACGTGTCAAACCAATATTCCGGAAAGGCGGCAAATATTCTTGACCTTGACGCGCCCGGTTATTATATTAATCAGCGGCACGGGAAACAAATTTACCCGCGGGGAGGAAGCCCATGGCATCGAAAAAAACCGTCAGGGACGTGCTCCTGACAATAAGGCGCGGCATCAGGCTGAAGACAAAACCGCCTAAAACCGAAACGCCGAAAAGCGTTTACAACAGGAAGATCAAGCACAGAAGGAGGCCGGAAGACCTCCTTTTTTTTATACCTCCTTTTTTTTATGTATTTTTTACGCGGTTAGTTTCAGGAATCGGATTGCATTAAATATTACGGTAAAGAAAGATTGCATTAAAAGGGGATTAAGCATGGGAATCTGGAATAGAATTGCGGCTCAATTCGGCAGGCCAGAGGGAATTCTCGGCGGGATTGCCGGAAGGATAATGGCGTCCAGGAAATCAAATATTGAAAGGATCGACTGGGCGGTGGGCATCCTCGGCCCGGGGCCGGACAGCCGCGTGCTTGAAACGGGATTCGGCCCGGGTGTCGCGATAGAGCGCATGAGCGGGACGGTGCCGCGGGGCTTCATCTGCGGCATCGATCATTCAGGGGTTATGGTCAGGCAGGCGACAAAGAGGAACCGCACGGCCGTCGAATCCGGAAGGGTGAGGCTGGTCCTGGGACCGGTATCCGACATGCCTGATTTCGACGAGCCCTTCGACAGGGTACTGGACATAAATTCGTTCCAGTTCTGGGAGGACCCGGTCAGGGACCTGTGCAGGATAAGAAGGGTAATGACGAAGGGAGGGCTGATAGCGCTGGTCCACCAGCCCAGGAAACCGGGCGCCACTGATGAAGACGCCGCAGCCGCCGGAATGGAATTTTCCAGGATGCTGGAGGAGGCCGGTTTCAGGGACGTCGGCGTTCATTTCAGGAACATGAAGCCCGTCTCCGCGGTCTGCGTAACGGGTAAAAATTGACCCGGGTTCAGAATTCCCTTAGGGACTCGTGCGTTCCCTTGTGGACCTCGTACCAGAAATTCAGCGCGGCCTCCTTCTTGTCCTTTTCGAAGGCATCGATCCAGGACGCGAGCTCCGGGGAACCGTCGTTGTCCACGGTCCTCCTCCTCTTGAGGAAGGAATGCACGTAGTCGAAGTTCCGTTCCGATTCCCAGAATACCGACGAGTTCCTGCTGTTTATCCTGCTGGCGGTCATGTCCGTGCACGCGGAGAACCCGTCCTTCATGCCGAAAAGCTTTGAAACGATTTCCGGCAGCATCTCCTCGGCCCAGCCCCTGTGGAACCTGCACAGCCCCAGGTTGTCCATTACCAGCTCCTTCCTGAGCCTCTCCGCGTTTTTCCTGCCGAGCTCCCTCGGCGGAATGAATTCCGCTCCGTAGTTCATGTAATACTTTCCCGCGATGGGCATGGGGGAAAGCACCCCGGGGGTCCAGTACTGGTTGGGCACCATCCATCCCCTGCGGGCGTTCGAGTTGAAAACGAAGGAGTCCAGTATCCTCCTGTCCTTTTCCCTGGCGAGCCTCCGCGCGAGCTTCCTGGCCCCCTCGTCCAGGTTCAGCACGCCCCGGCCGTTTATGATGGAATCCAGGATCCCGGTCCCGATCTTCGCGTTTGTCATGGAATCGGTCTCCACGCTGAATTCTTTATGGGAGAACACCGGCTTTCCTTCCACTCCCAGGTCGGCCTCCGAGAGCAGGCCTTCGTGCAGGCACTCCATCAGCCAGGAGACGACGCCGCCGGCCGATATGGCGTCGAACCCGTACGTGTCCGCCCTGTGGTTGATCATCTCCGCGGCCCTCTGGTCGAATATCCCGCAAAGCGGTCCCATGGTCTGGTACGGCTCGTAGTCCTTCTTGAATTCGCCCGCCATCTTCTTGCACACGGCCGCGCACGGCTCGCCGCAGGTCTTCTGGCGGCGCGGCGCTATCGTTTCCTCGTTGAACTGCTTCAGGTAGTGGCCGACGATGAATTTTTCGTGTATGTCTATTCTCTCGGACTCATCCATATAGATGCTTTTATAGTTGAAGGCCATCATCCTACCCGCCAGGGAAGCGAAGTTCACGCCGAACGTGCCGCCCGTGCTGAACTTCTCGTCGTACCTGTACTTGGTGGTCGCCTCCAGGTCCTTCGCCGCGAGCTTCTTGTCGTACCTGTCCTGGAACCAGGAGTCGGCAACGGTCCTGTCCCTGAAGTCCTCGTCGATGAATGTCCCGCCGTATATCACCGCGCAGATCCCGTGCTCCCTGAGCATCTTCGTTCCAAGGCCGCCCCTCCCGGCCCAGGTGTCGACGTTGGAGAGCCTGCCTTCCGTCAGGTGCACGGACCCGATCGCGCCGAAATCCGTAGATAGAGAGGCCTGTCCAACGGCCAGGACCCTGGGACTGTCCGCGTAGTCGCCGGAGAAAGTACCGTAGACGTGATCGATCATCGAATAGAAACCGCCCCTTCCTCCCGACCAGATGCCGTTCATGTCGACCGGGACCATCCTTACCTCTATCTCCTCCCCGTGGGACCTGTTGAGGCACAGGACTGAAGGCGAAGGAGATTTCCCCATGATGGAGAGCATGTTGATTCCCAGGTTGTCGAACACCAGGCCGGCGCCGCCCATCGACGATATGTAAAATCCGCCCCAGCATGGCGAGTAGCCGGTAAAGACAAGCCTGTTGGAGCCCGGTATGATAGAGCCGGCAAGGAGCCCTGTCCCGATGTTCAGGCTGCCGTACCTTCCGGAGAGGTGCAGGCCGAGGTCGACCGGGCCGAAAAAATCCCCCAGCCTGAACCTTTCCATTTTATAGTATCCGGATGACGCATCCAGGAGCAGAACCTTCAGGTGAGTTTCCATTTTTACCGTCCTTATCGAGCACTGGTCCGAGTATACATCATTTTATGGACAGCAGTCAATTATTTCTTGAAGAATAACGCGAAATGGCGTATTTATTATTGTTGAGTCTGGATTTTAATATGGGAGGCGGAATATGGCTTTGAAGACCGGAAGGGCCGACGGAACGGCCGATGTGAGGATAGACCGGGACAGGTGCAACGCGTGCGGCCTCTGTCTTACCGTGTGCAAGGGCATGCCCCTGTACAGGGACGGGGACGGGATAGGCATAGACCAGTCCAGGATTTTCGGCTGCATCGGCTGCGGCCAGTGCATGGCGGTCTGCCCCAGGGAATGCATTTACGTGACCGGACGGTCGCTGGCTCCCGGCGACATGGTCCCCATGCCGCCGAAGGAGAGAAGGGCCGGATACGATCAGCTCAGGAACCTGATGATCTCGAGGAGGAGCGTCCGGGACTTCAGGGATGACGCGGTAGACAGGGGTCTGACGGAAAAGATCATAGCCGCCGCATCGACCTCGCCCATGGGCCTGCCGCCGTCCGACGTGGAGGTGCTGGTACTGGAGGGAAGGGACAGCGTGAGGGAATTCGCCGGCTGCGCGGTGGATTTCATGAGGAAAATAAAATGGCTGTTTTCTCCGGCAATGCTGCTGCTGATGAGGCCTTTCATGAGCAGGGAGGATTATGATTCTTCCCGCACCTTCCTGCGGCCCGTTATCGATTTCATCACGGACAGGAGGAACAGCGGGGAGGACTGGCTACTGTACGGGGCGCCCCTTGCCATGTATTTCCATTCGTCCCCCTATTCTGACCCGGTCGACCCGGTCATTCCCGCGACCTACGCGATGCTCGCGGCCGAGTCGCTGGGCCTGGGGAGCTGCATGATAGGAACGATCGCGTTCATCGTCAAGTACAGCTCCCGGATGCGGAAGAAATACGGGATCCCGGGTAAAAACAGGCAGGGCGTCATGGTCATATTCGGGCATCCCAGGGTGAAATATAAAAGGGCAATAAAGAGGACATTCGCCAGGGTCGATTTCAGATAAAAGCGTTGAAAAAAAGCGGGGGCCTCATATTTTATCGCCTCGGATTGCAGATAATCTGTTTATGATGGCCGCGATTATTTACGCGCATTTCCCGGAGGATGAATGGACAAACAGAAAATGAAGACATCGGTCGCGGCGCTTTCTGTGACCTCGAATTCCGTGCTGGTCGCGCTGAAGCTGGTCATAGGCCTTTCCATAGGATCGGTTTCCGTGATCTCCGAGGCGATTCATTCCGGCGTTGACCTGGTGGCCGCGGTCATAGCGATGATGGCGGTCAGGAGGTCCGGCAAGCCCGCGGACGGGTCGCATTCCTACGGCCACGGGAAGATAGAGAACATAGCCGGGACGGTAGAGGCGATCCTGATTTTCCTGGCGGCGGCCTGGATAATATATGAATCTGTCCGCAAGATCATCAGCCCGGAGCCCATGGAAGACGTGGGCTGGGGGGTCGCGGTCATGACCGGCTCCGCCGTCGCGAACTTTTTCGTTTCGAGGATGCTTTTCAAGGTCGGGGTAAAAACCGACTCAATCGCGCTCAAGGCGGACGGGATGCACCTCAGGACGGACGTCTATACGTCACTCGGCGTCATGGCGGGACTGCTGATTTACTGGCTCGTGAAGCTGTTGTTTCCGGGGACTGATATTCTATGGATCGACCCGGTGGCCGCGATCCTCGTGGCGGTGCTGATCATCAAGGCCGCGTACGAGCTGACCAGGGAATCGGCGAAGGACCTGATAGACGCCAGGCTCCCGGAAGAGGAGGAGGCCCTTGTCGAAAAATACGTCCGCGAAAGGATCCCGGACGTATGCGGCTACCATCACCTCAGGACGAGGAAATCCGGGCCCTACAGGTTTTTCGAGTTCCACCTGATGGTGCCCGGGGGGCTCAGCGTGAAGGAGTCGCACGACATGGGGGATTCGATCGTCGCGAAGATCAAGAACCATTTTCCGGAAGCGAGGGTGGTGATACACGTGGAGCCATGCGAGCGTGTATGCGACGAGGATTGCGTCAGGGGATGCTTCATATTGACCGAGGACCAGCGCGAGGCGATTAAGCGCGCGTGAAATAAAAAACGGGCCGGTCAAGGCCCGTTTCATCATCAAGTCATCACTATCAGCCGCTCAGATTTTTTCAAGCCTCACCCATTCGAGCTTGAGGCCTGTTTCACCGCACGGCGCGTTCTTCCATTTAATGTTTACTACCGGTTTGTCGTTTGAAACCTCGACCGGTACCGAAGCGCTCTGGAAATGTGCAGCGTCGGCCGGCAGTGAAAGGTCGTACGAGACTCCGTTAACCTTCGCCTCGAGCTGATATGAATAGCCATCCGGCATGGTGCCGTACCCCTTCGCCCTTACCGTGAGAACGTGCTGTCCGGGGATCATTTCGTCGTAAGCGAACCCGATCGCGGCATTGCCTGACGCGGTATAGGCGCATTCCTGGTCGAACAGCCAGTCGCCGGACAGTTCGCAGAACTGGTAATGACGCCTGTATTCGCCGGCCGGTACCCTCACGTTCTTTTCCATCGGGAAATCAATGATGGAAATGTTGAGGTTCGCGTCATATTCGCCCTGCCTGTACGCGTCGTTGAGCCAGTCGAGGTAAAACTCTGAATCGCCGGCCGGGAGGTAAACCGAAATCAGTGCAGGTTTTTCGATGTAGTCGCTTGCCTCGACCACGAAGCATCCCCAGTATCTGTTCGCGTCCCTCAGAGTGACGTTGAAATACCTGTAGAACGAGGGCAGCGGGCCCTCAATGTTTTTGATCCATATCCTCATCGCGTACATGCCGGCAGTGCAGTTGTTCTTCACCCTTATAACAAGGGGCTGGTGCTGCCAGTATGTATATATTCCGCCGGTAGGCATTCCTCTATCGTCAAAAACGCTGTCCGGCTGCCAGTACCACTGTCCGCCGGTATAGTCCAGCTCGATTTTTCTTCCCTGGCAGTAACCGTACCCGTTTTCCGGGGACACGTCGGCTATGTTGCTGAAATAAGGCTCCTCGCCCGTGCTGAAGTGCCAGCTGTAGATGTTGTCAAGGATTTCGCCGTCTTTGCTTTTAAAATAAATCGGCATGACCGACGCGTGGTATGACATGTCTTTCAGGAGGCCGCGGGGTTTGAGTATCAGTTTGTTTCCTTCAACGGATATATTTCCGCCCGCCCCTGCTCCCCAGTCGAACATGGTGTTTGGCAGAACCGGGTTCAGGGTAATCGCGAGGTTGGACGTAACGTTAGTATCAAGTTCCCTGTTGAAGGTAACGACTATGCTGCCGTCAAGCGACGCGTTTGTGGCCCCGTCGACCGGCGATACTCCCGTTACCATGAACCTGGAACCGCTGCCGGAATTATCCGAAGAACCAGTGTTTCCGCTGTTCCCTGTTGAGCCGGATTCATTGCCGGTGCCGCCGCTGCCGTTTTTCCCGAACTGGATCAGGCCGTTGCATCCGAAGGCCATGAAAATCGCGATTATAAAGGCAAAATAGCTGTATTTTTTCATAAAACACCCCGTGATCTGTTTGAAGGTTTTACCCGGCGTATTGAATAAAGTGCAAAAAAAAACGGCAGAAATTATGAAAAAGAGCCGTCATGTATTTTTTTCATTTTGAATCATGCGGTGCACTTTCCAGCCGGGCGATATAAAAAAATATTGATAATACGTATATTATGGGATAATGTTTAATAAAACCGGGGAAAACTTATGAAATCTATTGCGGAAAAAATCAGTAAGATTATTTACGGAGCGGTTATTCTAACGGCTATGTTATCCGTATACAATTCAGTCCTTTTTGCCGGAAACGCGCAGATCATCCCCGGCGGGACGGATTTCGCTTTAGGCATTTATAAAAAAATGGCCGCCGAAGGCGGGAACGTATTAATTTCGCCTTTCTGCATCACCGGCCCCTTCGCGGTAAGCTATTACGGGGCAAGAGGCGCCACGGAAATTGAAATCGGCAGGGTCTTCGGTTTCGGAGGCCGCGAAAGGGTTTTAAAAGACTGGTTCCAGGGTACGCCGGCTTCCATTGAGGCCCGCGGAAGGAGCGGGGCATTCAAATTCAGCACGGCCGACGGCATATGGATTGATTCGGTGACAGTCCTGGACCCCGGCTTCGTTTCCACGGTAAAAAATGAGGGCCGGGCGGCGGTTGATAACGCCGACTTCGCTTCCGACCCGGAAGGCTCCAGGGAGAAGATCAACGAATGGGTGGCAGGGAGGACCGGGGGGATGATACGCGGTTTTCTCGCGCCGGGATCCGTCAGGAAGGGGACTCGCATGGTGGTTGCCAGCGCGGTATATTTCAGCGGGGAATGGGCGGACCGGTTCGATCCCGGCAGGACCACAAGGGCCCGTTTCTGGATCACTCCATCGAAAAGCGGCATGGTCGACATGATGAACAGGAGGGGGCATGTCGGTTATTACGAGGCCGCGGATTTCACGGCCGTGTCCATTCCGTACAAAGGCGAGGGGCTTTCCATGGTCGTAATCCTTCCGAAAAAAAAGGCGGGCCTCGCCGCGGTAGAGAAAAAACTCTCCGCCGCAACGTGGCGCGGAATGATCGACGGGTTCGAGCGGAAGGATGCCGATCTGTATCTGCCGAGGTTCAGGTCGGATTTCTCCGCGTCGCTGAAGCGCCCGCTCGTGAAGATGGGCATGGCGGCCGCCTTCGGCATGAAGGCCGATTTTTCAGGGATGGCGCGCGACCTGTATATCGGAGATGCCCTGCACAGGGCGTGCATCTCCGTGGACGAAAAGGGCACCGAGGCGTCCTCCGCTACCGGGCTCGTGTACATGAAAAAAAACGGCGGCGGGAGGAAGGTCTTCCGGGCCGACCACCCCTTTCTTTACGCGGTATTTGACGGCGTCACGGGATCGATTCTTTTCATCGGCAGGTTCTCATATCCTGCGAGGTGATTTGTCAACGGGGGGCGTAAATATTTATAATGGCGTTGTGATCATGAAGCCTTCCGGCGTTCATTGAACCCTTCAGGGCGCGGAACGACGGATTATTTTTTTCTGGCGAGTATGACGGTCATATCGTCGAACCAGGGCTCCCCTGAAAGAAATTCCTCGATCGCGGATTTAACGCGCGCGTTAATATCACGGAGGGTCCCGTTACGGAATTCCACGGACGCCTCGATCAGAAGCGTCCTGAATCTTTCGATCCCGAAAATCTCTCCCTTCCCGTTGAATTCCTCGTATGCTCCGTCCGTGAAAAGAACGATGATGTCGCCTTCTTCAAGCGTACCTGAGAGGCATTCGAAACCAGTATCCTGCATCAGCCCGATAAGCCTTCCCCTTGCCTTCAGTTCCTCGACGGCGCCGGTTTTTTTTAAAATGAACTGTGCAGGATGGGCCGCGTTGGAATAGCAGACAGAATCGGAGCGGGCATTGAGTATGAAAGCCGAAAAAATATTTTTTCCGTGGATTTTGTTTATGTATTCGGAGTTTATAAAGGACAGCCTCCTGTCTGGATCTCGGAGCTCAAGGCTCTGCCTGTTGAGATTATCTATCTGCATCGTCGAGAGCGCGGCCTGGATACCGTGTCCGGTCGCGTCTGCCAGCATGAAACTCACGGTGCCGTCCTCCATCCGCGTAATATTATAGTAATCGCCGCCGACCCTGCCGTTCTTCGGCAGATACAGAATCTCGCATTCCAGATGTCCGTCGTCGCTGATTTTATCCGCACCTGTCAGCACGCTCTGCTGGACCTGCTTGGCTATTGAAAGCTCCTGGTCGAGTAGGATGAGTTCCTCCCTGTCATCCATTGCCTTGCGGAGGCCGGATATCATTCCGTTTATTCCTTGATACAGCACCCCGACTTCGTCTGTATGGGCGACTGACAGCCTGACTTCAAGATTTCCCTTCCCGATTTCTTTCATCACGGATTTGAGCCTGAGCAGCGGCTGGCCGGTGTTGCGGACGAAATAGAAAACCGTGACCGCCGCCGCGAAAATCCCGGATGCGGCGATTACGGCCGTCAGGGTTTCATACTGCCATCTCACATGTTGACCGTCCATTCCTCCGTCGATTATCTCGAGGTAGTTATGCGATATGAAATACATTGAAATCAGAGGCACAACGCCACTCAGCCAGAGGGCGGCAGAAATCTTGTGATTGATCCTGATGTTCATTAATCCCTTCAAATCTGAAAAGTCGCCGTCTGGAAAAATTTCCGGGATCGATTTTTTTATATAGGTGTCGTGCAGAAATAAAGCCACGGTTGCAGCTACAGTCCCTCCAAGGAACGTGTTTATCAAAAATATTCTGGTAATGTGCATTGCCGGCACTCCCATGAAAATAGCGCATGGCAGGATCAGCAAACCAGTAATGGTCCAGCCGAGAAAGGTTGCTGACACAATGAAGAAGTTAAGATTCAGCAGATTTTTTTTAAGTTTCCAGGTTTCTTTTTCATCCAATTTTCCAGATAGATGCTCATGGATATTACTCGAGATCCGTTTCATTTTAACGTAAAAAAACGCGAAGGTAATGAAATATTGAGAGGATATAATCATTACGCTTGATATGAATAAAATCGGAGGATAATCCCTGATTTTATCTAGCGTCATATGGATGTCGAGATACCAGTAGTAAATGAAGAACACCGAACCAACCAGAATGTTCGGCAATAGAAACGTGACATATGGGACGTACCTAAATCTTGAAAGTATCCTGTGCCGTTCTTTTTCTGAAAGCATATTTATGGGTACCTCTATAAATTTGATTTTTCATTAGTAAACCGCTGGAAAAATCTAATTTATACATTGAAAATGCACACAAGGGAAAATCTTTTTTAATTATTAGAGATTCCCTTATTATAAATAGATTAAATCCAGTCCTGTCAATTTTTTTTCTCCCGGCTTTCAGGCCTTCCGGATATTATTTACCTGGTTTTAAAAATTCATTGACACCGCCGTCCGGAAAGATTTTTTATTTTCAATAAAAATTTTGACAGGGGTCATGGCATGAAGAAATTTCTGGTAATCTCGATCACGGCCGCAGGCATGTTATATTGCGGTTCCCTCCGCGCTGAAGACGGGGAAGCGAAGGATAAGCCGGCGCAGGCCGCGTCCCAGGGCGGGAAAAATTTCATAATCCAGACCGGTATCGGGTACAGACTTTTCAGCGCGAAGGGCTCCGCCGTGGTGCCCACCCTGAATCTGTCCGGCGAATACAGGTTCAACGCGTCCCCGAAGGTGCCTGTTTCAGTCGGCGGCGCATTCGGATACGCGAGGACGGAGTTCGGGAAGAGCTGGATGAAGGCCTATTATAATTATTACGCTTTCGGCCTGAAGTCGGCGTTTTATTTCAACGGGCTGCTTGATTTGAAAAATGTAGACCTGTACGCGGGGGTCCTTCTCGGTGGCGTGGCCGTGGGCGGCAGCGGGAGGTGGCTGGGGGTAAAGATTTCCGGCCGCAACGTTTTCATAGCGGGAGCGCCGGATGATGACGGTTATTTCCTGATAGGCCTCAACGGCGGCGTACGCTACTACGTCACGGAGAAGGTGGGTATTTTCCTGGAGATGGGTTTCGGGCTCGGATATCTGAACGCGGGAGTCGCCTTCAAGTTCTGACGCGCCGCGGTCCGTTACCGGTCATGCGCCGGGGATGAGGGGATAAGTTGCGCCGGCCTCGGTAAAGACGGCCACGGAGGCGTCCGGAGGCAGCTTCCTGGCGGCCTCGTTTATGACGGATTGCGGGTCGCCGAAGGAATGAAAGAAACCGAGCCTCCTGGCTTCCTCGTCCGAGACCGTGGGGACGTAGAAATAAAGGTCGTATTCCCTTATCAGCTGCATCGAGTAGTATATCAGGAATTTGTCCTCGACGTTGAGCCCCCTCTTAACCAGGTTCAGGAATGTCATCACCCTGGAAGGCCCGAGGGCCCTGAGGATTCCCCTGACAAGCCACAGGGGCTTGGAGTCCTCCGGCGGCCTGATGTCGTCAAGGCCGCGTTCAGCCCTGAGAAATCCCATGATGGTTCCGCCCGGCCTGAGCGCGGGCAGCGAGTTGCCGACGCCCTTCATGCTCTGCTTGAAGTTTATGTCCATCGGACTGGAATTGACGATGACCGCGTCGACCCTCTGCTGCAGCTTCAGCCCTGAAATCTTGTTGCAGAATGCCACCCCTGTCCTGTGCGCCGCGACCGGGTCGCCTGAAAAGGCGCCGATCACCTGGCCGTAAAGGTTCAGCACGACGTTCACGCAGAATATCGGTGCCTCTATCATCCCCCTCGTCTCCTCGAGGTCCAGCCTGAAGGAGTTTTTTTCCGGCGACATCCCGACCCTGTTGAACGAGTACGGGGGCTCGGATATGATTGAATGGTGCTTCCCGATGCTCTCCGATGAACCGAGGCCCGGGAAAATGTTCTTCATCCCGCCCCCGAATCCGGCCCAGAGGTGGGGCTCGATGAGCCCTATGCACACTATGAAATCCGACTCCGGGACCCGCCTGTTGACGACTATCCTGGTGCCCCTCGATGTAATTCCTATGTACTGCAGCTTCACCACGTCATTCGGGTCATGGTTCACGCACCTGACCTTCTCGTAGTTCTTTTCGCCTATTTTGCGCGCCATCTGGTCCTTGGTCATCCTGGTGTGGATCCCTAGGGCGGGTATGACGGTTATGTTCTTGTAATCCGCTCCGCCCCTCCTGAGCTCGTCCAGCACGAGTTTCATGAACCTGTGGACGGGAGTGGGCCTGGTATTGTCGTCGATGACGATGAGTATCCGCCTGCTTTTCAGGTTGTACCTTGATATTGGGAGGGATTTTACCGGCCTTGAGAGCGATTCCCTGACTGTGTCGTTTTCCTGCGTTTTGTTTTTTTCGGTGAAATAAAGGGTGCTTTCTCTTTTGGGGAAATGAAGCGTCCAGGTGTCCGGAACGTTCAGACTGAGCTTTTCTTTGCCCCAGGGCAGGTTGATTTCCATAGGATCCTCTGTCGGTGTCATTTTTTCATGGACGGTTACGGAAGCCAGTCCATGAATGGAAATATTAAAGATCGGCGCTAAAAAATAATGCGAGAATTGAAACGGCCCCGGCTGAAAAAAACTGGCGGAGCAATTTTAGATTGTAATGTTTTTTATATTTTATTCAATATGGTAGTATCGCCTTCTAATTTGTAAACAAAAATAATGACCAGCTTTAGAATAATGGGGATCCGATGGTTAATTTCCTGTTATCGGCAAATGAATGCCGGAAAAACGTAAAAATCGCGCTCCTCGCGGGCCCCATGATGGCCGTCATGGTCCTGGCCCTGCCGGCGCCGGGATCTGCGGCACCGCGGGGTGAAGACCCGGAGACGGTCCTTTCCCGGATAAGGGAAAAGGTGACGGTCATGTACGACAGGTACATAGGCGTTGAGGCGAGAAGGGAGATAGAATCCAAGCAGTATGATTCCCGCAACTTCGAGCTGAGGACGTCCTACAGGGCGGTCGTTATCAGGAAGGAGTATTTTTATAAAAAGGCGGAATATACCGTATTGCAGTTTTTCAAGGATGGAAAGGAGCTTCCCCCCAAAAAATACAATTTCAGGACCGTGGATCCGGTTTTCCCCCCCCTGGACAGGAATAACGACGAGAACTACCGGGTAACGGTAACCGGTAAAAGAGTCATCGGCGGCAGGGAGTGCTACGAGCTGGAGATCGTTCCGAAGAAGAAAACGAAGAGGCACCTTTCAGGAAAAGCCTATTTCACGGTAAACGGGCTCGACCTGTACTACATTGAGGGCACTGTAGCCGATTACCCCTTCGGGGTGAAAAGCCTTGAGATAAAGCTGTATTTCAAAAAGGCGGGGGACATATCAGTGCTGAGCCACGGCGGGTATATCGTTAAAATCGACATACCGGTTTTTTATTCCCACAGGATGTTTGTAAACACATTCAGGTCCTTCGACGACAGGCCGATCCCGGCCCCTAAATGAGCACCGGCGGTATCCCGGAGATCAGGATGGAAGCCATTCCGCCGGAGGGATTGGTGATCCTGCATTCCACGTAGGACTTGTAATTTAACGAATCCCCCTCGCGGAGGCTGAATTTTTCATTGCCGTCCATGACCGTTTCGATTTCGCCTGAAAGCACGTAGATGATTCTTTCGCCGTTTATTTCCTTCCCGAGTTTCGCCGATTGGAGCCATGCGTCCTTTTTCATCTCAATTATATAGGATTCAAGGGCGTTGTTCTGCAGTTTCGAGGCAAGCAGTGTGACCTTCAGGCCCAGCTCGCCGTTTTCGTATGTTTCGGAACCCTCTTTTTTCTGTAAAATATACCTTACCTGCTCGACCTGTTTGAAAAAATCCGACAGGTTTATGGCGTAGTATCTGAGGAGCTGGGTGAGCGTCTGGAGAGAAGGGGTTATCTTGCCGTTCTCGATCTGGGAAAGAAGGCTTGCGGTGATGTTGAGCTTCAGTGCGATGTTGTTCAGCGTGAGTTTTTTTGCGAGCCTGATGTTTTTCAGGTGTGAGCCGATTTCCATATTTTTATCCGCATTCGATCCGCCATTATTCCGGGATAAAGAATTATTATCAATAATAAAATTCAATTCGCCGCCTTCCGTCATGCAGACGCCTCCCGCGGGCCTTTTTTCCGCGGTTTATAACTTTAACACGTATTTCGCGATTATCAGCAGGGAAATGAACAGGACCAGTGAAATTATTATCCTTATGCCGTTAATTTTAAAACCGGATTCATCGTTCTTCTTTTCTTCTTTCATTTATAATTCCTTTAATTAATTTAAATTAAATTTTTTACTTATATTATTAATTCATAATAAAAAATCAAGGGGGATTTCCCCTTTTTATTGACTTTTTATTAAATAATGCCCTATGATAAGGTAAATAAACGGCTTTATACGGAGATAATATGAGATCCATTAATAAAAGAAAGATAATGATCCTCATGTTTTTCGCTGGGACCCTGGCGGCGGAATCCTTTTTTGACAGTAATCCACTTTATCCCAGGGCGGGCAGGGGCCAGAGCTACAGGTCCAGCTCAAGTTCATCATCGAGCTCCAGGTCTTCTTCATCGTCTTCAAGCTACAGGTCTTCATCATCATCCTCATCGTCTTCATCGTATAAACCGTCATCCCCGTCTTACGGCTCCACGTCCTCGTACAAATCGTCATCGTCAACCTCCTCATCAACCGGGACTTACACATCCGGACCCTCTTCGCCGGTGCCGGACTATGATTATGGCTACAGTATAGATTCCTACAGCGCGGTCCTCAGGGTGAACAGGGACGGTACGGTCAGCGTGACTGAAAAGATCAAGGCCGTCATGTCCGGCTGGCACAACGGGATCCACCGCAGCCTGATTTTGCAAAAGCAGTATGCGCCGTGGACCGTCTCCGAGGTCAAGAGCCCGCAGGGTCTGGCCGTTTACAACGGGATGAACTACATAGATGCCGGCTACCCGAAAAAGAAGGTTTCGGGCGTCCAGGAATTCGAGATAAGCTACAAGCTGACCGGGGCGGTTGTGCCTTTCACCGGACAGCCGGCGCTGGCATGGAGGTCCTGCCTCGATAAAAGCGTCGGCGGCGGGTCCGTCAGGGTGGAATTCCCCGCGGGGGCCCCTCCGGTGCTTGCCGATTTCCGCGTCGTGCCGGGCGAGCCCCACAGGGTCCGCGGGAAGGACGCGGTTGCGGCCTCGGCGCTGCCCGGGGCCGTTACGGCCGTCATGACACGCAGGATGAACCCGGATGAGTCCTTCGAGGCCTACGTGGTTTTCCCTGAATCCGCGTTCGACATGAACCTTCTGCGCGCCCTTTTTTCAGAAACCGCTCTCAAATACGAGAGGGCAAACCTCCGCGAGTCAAGGTTTCGGGCGGTCCTGAATCCCGACAGGACCGTGGACATGAAGGGAGATTTCGAGCTGGAATCCCCGGAAGGGTCCTCCGTGTGCAGGATGAACGCGCCTCTGCAATTCATGCTGGATGACCCGATAGACGAACCCATGAAGGCCCGGTTGAAGGATTTCTACAGGGCCGTTTATTATTACGATTTCAAAAAGACGGACTGCGCCACGAAGGAGCTTGGCGGCAACTATTCGAATATGTTCGGGATATGCCTCGCGGACAGGATCGGGCGCGGGGTGAGCAGGGTTGGAATAGGATACACCCTCTGGGGCAACTTCTACGACGACGGGGCCCATTTTTTCGATTTCAGGCTGCCGGAATACAGGTGCAAAAAGAGCGGGAGGATAGTCTTCGAACTGAAGCTCCCGGAATTCGTGGACAGTTCGAAGGTCAGGGCCGAGGCCCTGCTTGAAAAGCGGTATTTCACCGGCGAGTTTCTCCTGAGGCCGGTTGCCGCCGCGACGTCATGGGACGGAAATACCCTGAAAATTGAATACGGCGCCGGACTCTTCGACGAACAGTTCCTCAAGGTACGGGTGTTCATCCCAGAAAAGGGGTTCCACAACCCGTTTTTCCTGAGGCGTTACATCATGGGGGTCAGGAGCAGGATGAATTTCGACCCGACCTGGTACCTCAATTACCTTTTGTTCGGGATAGTTCTCGCGACCGCGGGCGCCGTCGTTCTTGTCAGCGTGTTGAAGGGCAGGAGAAGGGACCAGTCATATGAAAGAATGCTGAAGACGCCCCCGGAAGTTAAAACCGGCGGTCCCGCTGTGGATGCGGTCAGGTCCGCGGACCCGGCATTCGATCCCGCGAAATTTATGGAAAGGGCGGGGGCCATATCATCGATGATACAGGCCGCCTGGTCCGCCGGCGACATGAAGCCGGTGCGCAACTTCGTCTCGCAGGGCGTGTACAACAGGTTCCGTCTCCAGCTTGAGATGATGGCCAGGGACGAGGGCGTCAGGAACGTTTCCGCGGACTACCACCCGGCGGGCCTTGAAATTACCGGGATCAGCGATTCGAAGAACTACCAGACCCTCCACGTGAAGCTGCGCGCTACCATCAGGGACGTCACGGTCCCGAAGGATGCGCCGGATGATGAAGTGAAAAAAGCGCTTGGCGCCGCCGAGGTGTCGTCCTTCGGCGAGATCCATTCCTTCACGAGAAAGAGGGGGGCGAAGACCGATCCGTCGAAGGACATCCTCAAGGGCGTCTGCCCGAACTGCGGGTATGTTCCCGACAACTTCGGCGAGGTGAACAAATGCGGGAGCTGCGGCGGAGTGTACAACTCCGGCGAGTTCGACTGGGTGCTGTCGGAGATCACGCAGGAGGAGGAGTGGAAAGGCGGTTCGGCGGATACCGTCGATGGACTGAAGGCGCTGGAGGAAAAGAACCTTTCGGTCAACCGGGAGGTGATAGAGGACAGGGCATCGTTCCTTTTCTGGAGATGGCTCGACGCCAGGGCGAGGGGCAAAGCCGCGGTCCTCTCGAGGGACGCCACTGGAAGCTTTCTGAAAGGCTTCGGCCAAGAGGGCAGGGGCGCTCCTTTTTTCGAGCCGGCCGTGGGCGCGGTCGACCTTGCAGGGTGCAGGCAGGAGGAAGGCTCCGCGTTCGCGGACGTGCTGGTGCTGTGGAGCGCGGCTTCATCGAAGGGCTCGGAGCCCGGACACTGCGAGCATATCTTCACGCTGAAGATGCCGCTCGACATGAAGAATCCCTACGGACTGGCCGACCACAGCTGCGATTCGTGCGGCGCGCCGCTGCCAGAGACCGACGCGCTTGAATGCGGCTACTGCGGCAAGGCGCTCCAGAAGGTGAACAGCGACTGGCTCCTTGACTCGGTGTCGAAGAAATAACCGCCGGTCCGCTGTCAGATCCTGTATTTCACCCTGTACGCACCGTCCGCCCCCGGAGGGGCCTCGTCCAGCTCTTCGAAGGAAATTTCTTCAAGACCCGTTGCCTTCTGCTTCACCGCGTCGGTGACCAGTATCTCCCAGGCCTCGGCCGTGTCCTCGCCGAGCTTGCTCGCGGCGTTCACCTCCGCGCCGAAGACGTCCGAATCCCCTATCCTCAGCATTTTGCCAAAGCCCAGGCCGACGCAGAGCAGTACCTTTTCCTCGTCGGGTCTGCCGACGTTGTATTCTTTCAGCGTCCTCTGCATGTGTACCGAGCACTGTATGGCCTTGTTCGCGTTCCTGAACAGGACAAGGAAGCTGTCCCCCTCGATCTTCAGGAGGAAGCCGTCGTGCTCCTCGATTTCAGGTATCAATATCCTCTGCGACTCGTGGATGGTCTGCAGGAAGTGGATTATTCCGAATTTGGCGACCCCGCGCGAAAAGCCGGACAGGTCCGTGAACATCACGCACCACTCCTCCCCGAACAGGTCCCATATCCTTTCGTCTATCATTTTTTTATCGGCGCCCGGCTTGAGCCTTTCCTCGATTAACGACTCCAGCCTGTCCTCTGACGCGCTGACCACTATTGATCTTTTAAAGGCCATGGGTTCCTCCGTATTGAAATTTTACGAGGCTTCAGTATTTCCGGTACGAACGGCAATGTCAATTATTATTCCCGGCTCCATAAGGGATGACGGCGGCCGGTGAAGAACGATCATTTTGGAGCGTCTGCACAAATTCCTGAATTTGTCACCCGCTTTTTACGGCACCCGGGACAGGAATTAAAATACGGGACCGGGCCTTATTTCAATTGACGAATCCGCGGCCTTTTTATTACTTTTCCCTTCGGGCAGTTCCACCGGAGGTGTTTATGGGTATCGACGACAGGTATATCGACATTCAGATCTGCAGGGAATGCAGGCACTTCGAGAGGGAAAAAACCGTTGAGGAAAACGGGGCCAGACGGAAGATGGTCATGTGCAAGTATTATCTTGACGAGGGGAAGGAGCCTTTCACGATCGGATGGGCCGAAATGGCGGCCGACGGGAACAGGCTTTTCGTCCGCTGTCTGAAGAATTCTTAACCCGCGGGAAAAAATGTCGGATACAAAAGGAAACAGCAGAAACACCGCGATAATCATATCGGTCATTCTCATATTCACGACGCTCGTGGCGGCTTTTTTCATGCAGAGAAGCATGGTCCCGTACAGGGACCTGGAAAACTCGGTCAAGGATTGCGGCTGGAAATTCACTCCATCGGACAGGAGGGACGTGATATTCGAAATTTCCGGCGCCGAAAACGGGGTGCAATGGAGGATCGAGGCGGTGAACTCCCCCAGGCCGGCCGGCGGAAAGGAGGCCGGTTCGGTACTCGTGTGGAGGTGCCGGGACGCCAGGTCGCTGCCGTTGTTCATTTCGGCCAGGAACGTCATCCATGCGGATAACGGCGACCAGGCGGTTAAAAAGAAAAACCTCAGGGAATTGAAATACGGGATCGAGGAATTAAGGAAGGATTTTTACGTTTACGGATTGAAAAAGCCCGCGACGGCGAAGCTGATAGAGGAAATAGACGATTCTATAATCGATTTCAGCTTGGAAAAGAACCCGGGATTCATATCCATGTATGCCGACGAAAGCGGGGTGGTGATCAAGACCCAGTTTTCCAAGGAAATAGAAGGCATAAAGGCCCTCGTGGCTTTCGGCGCCGGCATAGTTTCCGAAATCAATGAAAGGTGAAGCCGGGCATCATTGTTCACAGGAAAATTCGTCGGCCATTACCTGGTATTCACGCAGGCATTTGACGTTTTCGTCCTTTACCGGTTTGTTTTCAGCGGTGAAGACCCTGCCCTTAACGGTGACCGTACCCCCGCAGTTTATCTCTTCCCTGGAATACACGACGAACTGGGTGCCTCCCGTATCGATGTAGCTCACATGCGGATGCGTTTTAAAGTACATGATGATATGCTGCCACTGGATGTTTGATTTTTTTCCGCTGAATGATATCCCTCTGCCCTCGTAACTGCCGGCGTTTTTAACGTCATCCATCCGTATATAGGCCGGACCGGCGCATCCTGAAAGCGCGATGAAAGAGGCCGAAACCAGGGATAAAAGCCTAGCCGTCATTTTCAACGGTTTTATCCTCCCTTATCCTGTCGTACATTTCTCCCATTTTTCTCAGCTTCGAGATGATCTCGTCCGTGATCGCGCCGGCCGTGAGCTTCCAGGCCCAGTTGCCGTCAATCGTGCCTGGGGTGTTCATCCTGAATTCCTTTCCGTATCCCAGGAGGTCCTGCGCCGGAACGATGACCAGTCTTGCCGTGGTCCTGTATGCCTGCCTGATGAGCTTCCAGTGGAGGTCGCTGAATCCGTCCGCGCCTATGTACTCGAGAACGTACCTGCGCGCGGCGTCGTCTATCTCGTCCCCGTAGAACCACCCGTTGGTTGTGTTGTTGTCGTGCGTGCCCGTGTAGAGGACGCAGTTCTGTTCGGTTATGTTGTGCGGGAGGTAGTAATTTTTATTGTTGAAGTCGAAGGCGAACTGCAGGATCTTCATCCCCGGCAGCCCCAGCCCGTCCCTGAGCTCCTCTACGTCGGGCGTGATCACTCCAAGGTCCTCGGCTATCAGGGGAAGGTCTCCCAGCTCCTTTTTCAGCCTGTGGAAGAATTCCATCCCCGGGCCCTTTATCCACTCCCCGTTCACCGCGGTCTTCTCCTCCGCGGGAATGGACCAGTAGCCCGCGAACCCCCTGAAGTGGTCTATCCTTATTATGTCGAACAGGCCCGAGAGGTGGGATATCCTGCCGCGCCACCATTTGAAGGTGTCCTCGTTGAGGAACCCCTTGTCGTCCTCCCAGACGTACAGGGGATTGCCCCATCTCTGGCCGGTCTCGCTGAAGTAGTCGGGCGGCACGCCGGCCACGGATACGGGCCTGCCGTTCTTCCTGTCCAGATGGAGCATGCCGGGGTTTGCCCAGGCGTCGGCGCTCTCGAGGTTTATGTAGATGGGGATGTCGCCTATTATCCTGACGCCGTTCGACGCGCACGTCCTCCTGAACGAGTCCCACTGGCGGAAAAATACATACTGGCAGAACCGGTGGAACCTTACCTCGGTCTCCAGCTTTTCCGCCCATTCCTTTATCGCCGCGGGCTCCCGCATGGATATCCTCGCGTCCCACTTGAGCCAGTTGTTGGTGCCGTAGGCGCCCGCGACAGCGGAGAAGAGGGCGTAATCGTCCAGCCAGGCCTTCGATTCACTGCAGAACCTCTCGTAGTCCGCGGTCTCCTTTCCGGTGGCAAGCCGGAAGAAGTTCGCTGCGGCGGTTTTAAGGACGCCGACCCTGTGCTCCATGACTTTTTCGAAACGTACCATCGGCGCTTCTTCGAACTTCTGCCTGTCGAAAAACTCGGGGAACCACGGCCTGCCGGCCATTTTTTCCAGGCTGATGAAGAGGATGTTGCCGGCGAAGGTCGAGGTCGAGGCATAGGGCGAGAACCCGAACGCGCCCTCGACGGGCCCGATCGGGAGTATCTGCCAGTACCTGAACCCGGCCTTTTTGAGCGCCGAGGCGAACTCCTCGGCCTCGGCCCCGAGGGTGCCGATTCCCAGCCTGCCGGGCAGGCTGGTTATATGGAGGAGGACCCCGCTTGATCTTTCAATTTCCACTTTACTTCCCCACGTTCTGCATTCTTACGAGCACGTCCCTCAGGTTCCTGAGCTCCTCGCCGTACCTGTTCCAGTCGCCGGCCCTCATGCTCTGCTCCGCCCTCGTATAGTACGAATAGGCGGACACGGCGAGCTCCCTGAGCACCGCCTCCGGCGC
The DNA here is from genome assembly GCA_025457915.1 of Spirochaetota bacterium. Classification (GTDB taxonomy): domain Bacteria; phylum Spirochaetota; class UBA4802; order UBA4802; family UBA5550; genus JALOTL01. The sequence continues at coordinate 21,948 of JALOTL010000032.1, forward strand.
CTCCCCGGCCCTGATGTCCCTTCCCATGAACCCGCCCCTGCTGAAGAGCTTCTCGAGCGCGGCGGGCAGGTCGTTTTCTATTATGATCCTGTCGGCGAAGGAGACTATGACCCTCTTTAGCTCCGGCATCTCGCTGGATTCCGCCTTGAGGTAGATCGGCTGGACGTAGAGGATGGAGTCCTCCACTGGGACGGTGAGGAGGTTGCCCTTGATGACCTTGGAGCCCTTCTGGTTCCAGAGGGTGAAGAGCTTGGATATCTCCGAGTCCTGGTTGATCCTGGCCTCTATCTGCAGGGGACCGTAGCTGAGCTTGTCCTTCGGAAGGGTGTAGAGCTTCAGCTCGCCGTAGCCCGGCATGTCGCACTTTGCCGCCAGGAAGCCTATCATGTTGTTCTTCTTGTACGGGGTGAACGGGAGGAGCAGGATGAACCCGCTCTCCTTTTCGTCAGGCAGCCTGGTCACGAAGTAATAGCTCTGGAGCGGCTCCTCCCCGGTCTCTATCACCTGCTTGGCAACTTCCCACGCGTCCTCGTTGTTGTAGAAGACGTTGGTGTTGGTCATGTGGTACCGGAGAAGGACCCTGGCCTGGATATTGAACAGGTCCTCCGGGTATCTCACGTGGGCCGCGATCTCGGCCGGCATCTTATTGAAGTCCTTGAACACGCCGGGGAAGATTTTAATGTACGTCCGGATGATCGGGTCATTCGCGTCGCTGACGTAGAAATCCATGGACCCGTCGTAGGCGTCGATGACAACCTTGACCGAGTTCCTGATGTAGTTGATCTTCCTGTCCGCGAACCTGACGGGCGTGGAATACGGGAAGTCTTCCGCCGTGGTATAGGCGTCCACCATCCAGTACAGCCTGCCCTTCGATATCACCAGGTAGGGGTCGTCGTCGAAATCAAGGAACGGCGCGAAGCTCTTCAGCATCTCCGCGATGTTCCTCCGGTAGAGTATCCTGCTGTCCGCTGATATGTTTCCTGATATCAGGATGTTCATGTCCCTGAAGGCGGCCGCGAACAGGAGCCTCTTGAAAAAGGAATCGAGCTTCGAGCCGCCCTTTCCGTTATAGGTGGTGTATTTATTGACGTCCCCAGCGGGGTAGTCGAACTCTCCCGGTTTGATGGATGTCCCGGTGATAACGTACGGGTTGCCGTGCTCGCCGTAGTATATCTCCGGCCTGTCGATCTTCATCTCGGGCGGGGTTACCGGCGGGATGTTCTGTATGATGAGCTCCGGCAGGCCCTCGGACGTTATCCTGTCGACCCTGCTCATGACCGCGCCGTAGCCGTGGGTGTATATCAGGTGCCTGTTCTGCCATGTCTGGCTGGTCTGCCCGAGCCTGCTTATATCGAGCTCCCTCGCGGATATGTTCACCGCGGTCTTCCTGTTCCTGATGAGGTACCTGTCCACGTCAACGTCGTTGAAGCTGTAGTAGGGCTTGAGCTCCTGTATCTGCTTGTAGGTCTGCTTCAGCGGCCTCCAGTCCCAGAGCCTGATGTTTTCAAGCGTGTCCCTGTTTTTCTGGAGGTCGGCGTTCGAGATGGATGTCCTGTTGGAAAAGGGCATCTCCCTGGCCCTCTGGACGTCGTAGGCCAGCCTGGTGAATTTTATATTGTTTTCTATGTACGGCTTTTCCTTCTCGAGCTCGTTGGGGACCACGACGAACCTCTGCTGAACGGCCGGGTAAAGGACCCCGAGGATGAAATAGACCGGCATAAGGGCCACGAGCACCAGTATCGGCAGCTTGAAGCTCCTCTTGAAGATGTTGAACAGGAGCAGGGCCGCAGCCGCGATGGATATGACCATGCAGACGTTGTACGCCATGAGGTTGGCGTTGACCGCGGTATAGCCGGCCCCGTAGAACTTCCCTGTTTTAGCGAACAGGAGCTCGTACGCCGAGAGCCTGTACCCGAGCCCGAAGAGGAAAACGACCCCGGCCAGCAGCGTTGATATATGCGCCCTCGCGAAGAGCGAGAGCTCAATCCTTCCCTTGCCCATGAAAATCCCGCCGTTAAGCACGTGGAAGACTATGGAAAAGAGGGAGCTCAGCACCAGCATGGCCATGGCCCACCCGTATAGGAACTGCAGGAAGGGCAGGGTGAAGATATAGAAGCCGATGTCCCTGTCGAAAATCGGGTCGTGCGGCGCGCCGTCGAAGGGCACCCCGTTGAAGAACATCAGGTATTCCTTCCAGTAGGCCGAGGCCGCCCCACCCATTATGAACCCGACCGCTATTATCGCGGCGGCCAGGACCACGAACAAGGCCTTTTTCGGCGAGCCGAAAAACGGCACCTGGAGCCTGTTCATGATGTTGCTCGTGAAGATCCTGCCCTTGCCGCCGAGCAGCCTGATAAGCAGGAAGTTGAGCGAGAACAGGAACACGAAGAGCGACCCGAATATGGCGTGGACCTTGAATTTCGTCGTGAAGAGCGTCCAGAATATGTTTTCCCCGCCGTATATCCTGAACCACTCGAAGTCGGTGTAGAAGTCGGACGCGAGAGAAATGATCACGTAAATACCGAAGAAGGCGATAATTCCTGTTATGAGTTTTTTGTTCATTGCCGTACCCTTTATGTTTGTTGAACGGGATTTTCAGACTTTTCATCCCCCGGAGCGGTATAATGGATGCACGGGTTTTGAATTATATCAAGTCATTTTTCGGGGGCCGGTCGTTTCTTCCGGGATGGCCGGGTTCATTAACAGCTGACAGGTTAAATATTCCATCCCGCCGGGGGATTGACCCTGCCCGGGGTCGATTCGCCTGGAGGAATTAGTTAAAAATTTCCCTTATTTTTATCATTCATTCACGCCCATAAACTGAGGGGCGGGTAGTGGATCAGCGCGTACAGGATGTCGCTCCTTGTTATTATTCCCAGGAGCCCGCCCTTTTCGTCGACAATCGGCATGCTCCCGATGTGCTGTTCGAACATCGCCTTCGCTATCCTCCTCAGGTCGGTCAGCCTGTCCGCAGTGATGACTTTTTTCGTCATGATTTCACCTACGGTCACTGCGGCCGGTTTCCCGCTCACGTCGCCGGCAATGACCATGCGCTTCAGCAGGTCCCTGTCGGAAACGATCCCGATGATTTTTTTATCTTCGGACAGTACGGGCATATGGCTGACGCCCTCCTTCCTGAATAAATCCAGCGCTTCATGCATGTCGATGCCGGGACCGACGGTCAATACCGGCGATTTCATTATCGTATAGGCGTGCAGGATGGGCTCGCGTTCCCGGTTTATTTTGACCGCCTCCCCGTATGCCTTCGCCGCGAGGGACCGTCTTTCGTCGCCACTTTCTTTTTTCCCGCCGGTTTCGTTCCCGTCTATGAGCTTTCTCGCGACATAGTTAATGCTATCATACGGCAATGATCGGTACATGGATTTTATACGAGGCTGGGCGGAAATAATCAAGCGGGATTTATTTTTTCCGGGGGGCAATGTCGGATATTCCGGCGGAAAAATTTCTCAGGGAGGAGAAATTTTCGATAATATCATTGCAGATATCTTGCATTGACCGGATTGTATGTTTTAATACTGCTTTCACCGCGTGAAACACGTCCCGCGATGAAAAAGGCTTGCATCATCCGCAATGTCCCGTACAACATTAACGATAATTGAGGCCAGATAGAAAACCGGAGGTTGAACTTTATGGTACTGATAATGCCCTGCCTTGACATGAAAGACGGAAGGGTCGTCAAGGGCGTGAATTTCGTGAATATCCGCGACGCGGGCGACCCGGTAGAAAACGCGCGCCACTACCAGGAAGAGGGCGCGGACGAGCTGGCGATGCTCGACATAGCCGCTACCGTTGAAAACCGCAAGACAAGGATAGAATGGGTGAAAAACGTGTCCGCGGCGATAGACATACCCCTCACCGTGGGCGGAGGAATTTCAAGCCTTGAGGACATCGAACTCGTCCTGGAGGCGGGCGCTGACAAAGTTTCCATGAACAGCGCGGCCGTGAGCGATCCCTCCCTGGTTGAGAAGGCCGCGAAGCGCTTCGGCACGGAAAAAATAACCGTCGCCGTTGACGCGAGGCGGAACAGCGCGATGCCGTCCGGGTTCGAGCTGGTTGTCTCCGGCGGCACGAAACCCGTGGGCAAGGACGCGGTGGAGTGGGCGGGCAGGTGCGAAAAACTCGGCGCGGGCGTGGTCCTCCCCACGAGCATGGACGGGGACGGTACGCTTGCCGGATACGATATCCCGTTTACCCGGGCCATAGCTGACGCGGTTAAAGTACCGGTGGTCGCTTCCGGCGGAGCGGGGACCCTCGAGCACTTTTACGAAGGCGCCGTCGAGGGAAGGGCTTCCATCCTGCTGGCCGCGTCCGTGTTCCATTTCAGGACCTTCACGGTAAAACAGGTAAAGGAATACCTGAAGGGCAGGGGGATAGAGGTGCGGCCGTGAGTAATGCGCCTCGTCAGTCTGGGGGCCCATATATAATTATTATTGTACAAGGAACAGTTGATACGAGATGCTGATGCCTTATTTGAGAATTAATGCGGGGCAATGAGGGAAATTTATGAAAGAAAACAATAAAAAAGTTACGTATGAAATGTATCAAAGGGCCATGGAAAAAAAGTCAGTAAGGGACCGGAAACAGTTCAAATTTTTAGTGATTTTTATGATGTTGTTTTTTTCCCAGCTCATCGGCGGTTCATTGCTGGCAATTTTTAAAAAAGATTATTTAAATCCTTTTTTAATCGTTTCCGGAATTATCTGGCTGATGATAATCATTCCATTCGTCATCAAGTTGTTGCGTTGTCCTGAATGCGGACGATTTTTTCCCAAAGGCAGGCTACATCTGATCGATACTGTCCAGGGAGCGGGGGAGGTGTGGGGCACATCCGGAAATTTTCAATACTACGATGGAACAAAATATGTTTATTGGACGGAATGCAAGTATTGCAGAAATATTATCTGGGTCATAAAGAGCCGCAAAAAGCGGCTGAAAAAATAATTATAAAACCATGCCGATGTTCCATAAAAAAACACCAGTCGCTGTCACGGCCGTTTTGCCTGTCATCACAGCGCTGCTTGTCGTGATTGTCGTATCGATTTTCATGGTGCGCTCCTGGACGCTCACGCCGTACGGCAGGCTCGATCCGCGGGCCGCGATTCTTCTGAAATACGTCGAGATCAGGAAAATCGACCTGTTTGAAAAGGGCCGCTCCATCGGGCAGGTCCGTGAGTTCTCGAAACACGGCGGAGGGCTGGTCATGTCCGGACCGGCAGGCGTGCGGAAAGTCGAAAATACGGAGATTCCCGGGCCGGCCGGAAAGATCCCTGTGCGGATTTACGTCCCGGAAGGCGAACCCCCGTTCCCCGTGGTCCTTTTTTTCCATGGAGGGGGATATGTAATCGGCGACCTGGACACGCACGACAATATCTGCAGGAAGCTGTCCCGGAAAACGCCCGCGGTCGTCGTATCGGTGCAGTACCGTCTTGCGCCGGAGCACGCTTTTCCCGCGGCCCTGGACGACGCCTTAGCCTCGCTCCAGTGGGTGCTGGGCAGCGCCGGGCCGATGCGCCGGGACCCGGAACGGATCGCGGTCGCGGGTGACAGCGCGGGCGCCAACCTTTCCGCCGCGCTCTCGCACATGGCAAGGGACCGCGGGCTGAAACTGGCGGCGCAGGTCCTGATATATCCCGGCCTGGACCTTTCGTCTCTCGAAACCGGATCGCACGTCAGCTTCGCGAAGGGCTATTACCTGACCAGGCGCTACATCGAAAAGTTCCGGGAGTATTACGTTCCTGACAGGTCGAAATGGACCGACCCCAGGGTGTCCCCCCTGCTCGCGACGAATTTCAGGGACCTCCCGCCCGCGCTGGTGGTCACTGCGGGGTTCGATCCCTTCAGGGACGACGGCGCGGCCTACGCGGAGAAATTGAAGGGGGCCGGGGTGCCCGTTCTGCTCAGCAACTATCCAGGCATGATACACGGCTTCATCAGCATGGACCGGCTTTTACCGGACGCCGATTCGGCCGTCGACGAATGCGCGTCGTTTCTGGGGTCGAAAATGCGCTAGCGCTCCTGCCTGTCCCGTTACGCTGAATTCCGTAAAACGCACCTTCATGTTTATATACCTGCGGTGGCATGCACATCCTGAAATTTTTTAAAACATGGACGCCCGCGGGGTATGTTTTTCCGGCATCGCCGGTTATCCTTAACCTGGAGGGTTTCGCGCGCGCCCGCGAAATAAAGGCACCGGAAACGCGATGAAGCCGGGCATTTATAGCGGGTACCCCCGCGAAGAATTCAAACAGGAGGCGGCAATATGATGTCTGCTATTTGCTGTTTTCCAGCCAACACCGGCTGGTTCATGTATTACTGGAACGACATGGAAGCGGCCATCGAGCTTTTAAATGAAGGAGGCCCGGTATGCTGAAAAGACTCGTCAAATACGTTATTAATGGGGGAGTGTTCGGCGTATTGCTGGCGCACAGCGACTGGTTCATGTATTTTTGGCGCGATTATGAATCTGCGGTATGGTGGCTTATTAACGGAGGCAGGCCATGTTGAACGGATTCATAGAGTACCGGGTGGATTATAAAATGGACCTCGAGTATACCCTGTCCGGGACATGGACGCACGGGGAGATGCAGGCGCAGGTGGAAAAGTCCACCATGGCGATTTTTGAAAAGAAGAAATTCCGAAGAAGGTTTCATCTGATGGAAGAGTCCGTGCGGTTTTTCCCGTTCATCAACGGGCATAGCGGAAAGATGATATGCAGGTTTTCATTCATCTGTAAATGGGCGGGGTTGATATGGGGGACCTGGTGGAAGATCGGCAACTTCGCGCGCACTATCGCGGGGAAGCCGGCAGTGGACATTCTTTACGACATCCGCTTCAACGTGGTACCGCGCGAGAATCCGGGCGGGCCTTTATTGCCTTGACACCGCCCGTTGGACGGCGTTATAATTCAACCTGATTTTTCCATTAAAGGCGGTAGCGATATGCATAAACCTGAAAAGGAAAGGATAATCGACCCGGAGGCCACCTATGCCGTCATACGGCGGTGTCTCCACATAATAGCGCTTCTTCAGGAGCCGTCCGGCGAGGGAAGGATAAACGCCCAGGTGCTCGCGGACATACTCTCGCTCGACGAGGAGGGCGAGCCCCTTCAGGGGAAGTCCGTTTCCAGGTATTCGAAGAGCTACCTTATGGAAAAGCTCGGCCTCGACATAGGGATCTCGCGCGGCGTGCCCAGGTGGGAGATGAGGACGCCGATAGAGGACGGCCTCCTCAGGAAGCTGATGGGCCTGTACCTCGACTTCATCTCGATCGACTATTCCAGGGAGATCATCACCGGGACGCTCGCCGGCAAAAATCCGCTCCACGCGATGGGAATACTGGCAAGGCTCTACTTCGCCTCCGTGGAGAAGAGGAAGGCCGTCATTGAATACGACAAGGACGGGACCGGCAGGCCGACCGAATACAGGGTGCGGCCGTACCACCTGGCGATCAAGGACACGGAGCTGTACCTGATCTGCAGGAAGGAGGGGAGCGAGGCCGTGAGGTCGTTCGTGGTGAGCAAGATCGCCGGCGTAAGGACCCTTCCCGATTTTTTCGGCGAGGAGCCGGCGTCGGTGGAGGACCACTACATGCATTCCTTCAGCGCCTTCGTGGGCGACAGGCTCTATTCCTTCGAGCTCGACGCGGAAAGGTCCGTGACGAACACGCTGATGAACGTTTTCGGCGGCCTCAGGCCTGCGTGCGCGCCGGTAAACCCGGAAGACGAGGCCGGCAGGCATACGGTCAGGTTCGAGGCGACCGACATAAGGTCGGTATGCAAGCAGCTGTTTTTTTACGGGAGCAGGGTGAAGATCCTCGGCCCGCCGGAGGCCGTCAGTCTCATGAGGGAGATGCTTGACGACTGCCGGGGGGTCTATGGATGACGGCGGATTTTTTCCTTTATTAAATTAGATTTGAACCCTGAACAGGGTGGGTTTGACGGTGATGATGTCGTCAATTTATTTCCACTTCCCAGGTATAGGGTTTCGTCGTGCTCTATATGAGGCGATTTTTTTTTACACATCATGCACAACGTCGATAGAGCGAACAGGAAGTTCGCCTGCAGACATATGGCAGGATGCTGTAATAAAGTCTGTGCAGAATATCCTGTTCTGCGCGTAGAAAGCCATAATGGATAAATTTTTAAAATATCCGCCGAAGGCGGATACTGATTGGGCGATATGTATGAAGTCGAACTCCGCGAAGCGGATTCGACGAGTTTCGCCCATTTCTTTTGGAGCGTGCAAAAGAAATGGGCATATGTACCCGGTCGCTGTTCAGCGGCAATCCACTCGCTGCACGTTTTTTCGACATTCTGTCGGCATGCAGCACTAAGCCGTCCTTGGCTTTAACCCCAAAGGTTTGACAAAGCAAGGTACGTCATTCAAAACATCTCGAGATGGATCTTGTCCCTGTTGAATTCATCCGCCCGCGTCCATTTCCCGGACGCCCTTATCACCGGTCCGGCCGGGGTATCGACCGTTCCATCGGCCCAGTGCGGCGTTTCAGCCCGGTTGTATCCGGGCTTCGGCGCGTACCCGCAGCCGCATCCCGCTGATCCGGCAGGCGCGGTATTTTTATCGTTATCGCTCATGCGAGTTTCCATGATATACCTTGATGTTTTGTTTCTTTTTTTGAACCGGGGCAGGGCCCTTTGCGGGCCTGCCCCGGAGTTGTAGAGGCGGGTGGGATTATTTCTTTTCCTGTTCCCCGCTCTTGCAGGTCATCTTTTCGAAAATCGCCCCGCAGTCGCACTTGCCGCCGCTCATGTATTTCTCCTTGAGCTTCATGAAATCAATGTCCTTCGCGTTGCACTTTTTCATGAATTCCATGAAAGCGTCAGGAATTTTTTTACCGCCGCAGCAGCCAGAGTCTTTTGTCGTCATAACATTTCTCCCTCTTTTTTTGTTTTGATACAATATAGACGCAGGCCGTGCGTCCGGGGATACGGATGAGGGAAAAAAATTTACGATTTGCGGAGACTGGAAAAGAAAATCCCCGGCAGGCTCACGGCATGGTGCCTGCCCCGGTTTTCCGTCTCACCTGTAAAACGGAAAAGACATCGGGCGCCGTCATTTTTATCCTTGACTGCTCTCCTTTAAATGATTTCATTTTATATCCGGATAGTAATTGGGAGGCCATTCATGCAATTGAAAAAACTGCTTGCCGGGACCGCGGCCTTTCTCGCGGTCCTGTCCGTGTCAGCGGTTTCGGTCTATTATCTCCTGCCCGGGACGGTGCTCGGACTTTCGACGGACCTGGCCAGGTTTTCCGCCGGTCTGAAAAGACATGAGGTGCGGGCCGCCGGCCACAACTGGGTCTACCTTGAGGGAGGCAAAGGGAAAGCGATTGTTTTCGTGCACGGCTTCGGCCTGAGCAAGGACCAGTGGGGTGCGATGCTTCCGGCACTTGTAAAATCCAACAGGATTTTAGTGCCGGACCTGCCCGGCTTCGGTGAAACCGCGCCGGTCCTGGGCGAACATTACACGGTGAAGAGGCAGGCGGCGCGGCTGGACGAATTCGTGAATAAAATCGGGCTGAAGTCGTTTCACCTGGTCGGCCTTTCCATGGGCGGGGCCATAGCCGGATATTATTCCGCGGAACACCCGGGGAAGGTGAAGTCCCTCGTCATGATAGGTCCCTTCGGCGTAAGGTCTGACGCTTTGAGCGATTTCCAGAAGGCTTACGCGAAGGGTGAAAACCCGCTCGTCCTGAAGGACGTTTCAGGTTTCGACGTCGCCGTGTCGTACGGGAGAAGCAGGCCGGACGCCGTGCCGGACCGCTTCAAATCATACATAGCCGGCGTCCAGTCGAAGAAATACGATTTCTACATCGATGCCTTCAGGGATGAAATCGACTCCGGGGGATGGGACATGCTCAGGCCGCACCTGAACAGGATCAAGGCGCCGGTTCTGGTCATATTCGGGGACAGGGACAGGGTGATAGACGCGTCATGCATGGATACATACCGGAAAGGCATAGGTAACGTCAGGACCGCGCTGATAAAGGGAGCGGGCCACATAGCCTATCTCGACAGTCCGGGTGAAACGATCGGCCTGGTGCGGGATTTCCTGGACAGGAATAAAGACAATAAATGAATAGATGAGGGCGAGGACATGAAGGATGCTCTTGATTCGATCGACAAAAAAGACATAAGGGATTTTTTCTGCAGGGACTGGATGTCGCATGACGGCATCTGGTTCGCACAGTGCCTCAAGGAGATCGGCATTGAAAAAACCAACGGGATCAACACGAACGGCATCAGGGTCATGGCCGCGGCGGAGATCAGGCGGCTCGTGAAGATGTTCAACGGAGGCTCCGGGTTCTTTTCGGGTTACGAAGATCTCAGGACATTCCTTGCGAGCGCGATGGATTTCGTGAGGCCGGGGTTCATGGAGTTCGAGTTCTCCTTTCCGGAGAATGACGTGCTGCGCATCGATTTTTCGAGGTGCTGGGCTCACGAAGGAGTGAAGCAGCTCGGGGTACTGGATGATTACGAATGCGCGGTGGTGATGAGGCTCAAGTCCTGGTTCGAGGGACTCGGGATCGGCTACGATCTGGCCCCGGACTTCACCCGCTGCCTGATGCATACAGGCGGAAAATGTTCATTCCAGTTTAAGATGAAGATGTGACCTGCCGCCTGCCTGCCGCCTGCTCGCGTCTTATCAGGTCACGCGCGTTGCGCCTCACCCAGGCCAGCCCGGACCTGCCGTACAGGTTGTACAGCCCCAGTCCGGCGGGGAGGATTTTTTCCGTGAGAGGGGTCAGGTAGGCGAGCCTTATCAGCGAGCGGTACAGCCCGGCCATGTCTTCGGCCATGATGTAGATCTCTGCGCCCCGCCTTTTGAAATTCCACCTTGAGCATATCCTTTCGGCTTCTCCGGGACCGTCCCTCATCACCACCCTCGCGCTGAACGGTCCAGCGGGCAGGTAGGGGATGGCGCCGGCGTTGAGGAATGCCTTTGCCGCTGATGCCGCCAGTTTCTCCCTCCAGGCGCGGGGATCGAATCCCTCCCTGCCGGCGGTCTTGTCGATCGGGAATGTTATTATTCCATCGAGACGTCTTTCCGCATGTCTGCATGCTTCCGGGCACCCGGAGAAAAACAACGGCGCCGCGCCGAACGGTGCCAGCGACGATGAGAAGAGCTCCGCCTCGGAAACCGGCTTTCCGTTGACCTCGAGCAGGGAAATCCTGGACGTCAGCGTGTGGGCGAGGAACCCGTCCGTGCCGGACGCCGCGTGCATGCCGGTCATCATCAATACCCCGGCCCCGCCGGGATCGCCGATTCCCGGGACGGGCCCGTTCCTGTATCCGTGGATTACCGCGGCCCTGCGGTCGATCAGCTCCGGGAGCAGGTTGTATCCGGTCCTGTGGAAGTCCTTCACCGTGACCGATTCGGCACCGCATTCGAAAAGCGCCCGGACAACCGCGTCGACGTCGAGGGACATGCCGGCGCAGGCGCCGGGCCATCCCGGGTCCATGAATTCAGAATCGGATTTGCTCCAGCACCCGGTGCTTCCTTCAATGTCCGCTATGACCAGTATTTTTTTTCTGTCGCCGGTTTCAGCCATGATTTCAGGTCCGGCATTCCTTTTTGAACGGAACGCGGTTTTTTATCGTAATACAGGATGGCGTAAAATAAATAAATAATAAATTGAAAAAAATACAGTTATTAATGAAAAAGAAAACATTCCGGGAACGGTATTATCATGGATGCTACGCATGGCTCTGACGAAAAAAAGCCGCCATGAGGCGGCTTTTTTCCAGGATATGAAATATGGAGTGGCTTATAATGAACTTGAACTCAGAAGCTTCGCGATTTTTACATAGAATGCCTTGGCATCGAAGCCGGGAGTGAGACCCATAAGATGGTTGATTATCATGCCGTGGTCGCATCCGAACAGGCCGGTTTCGCATCCCCTGTATTCCCCCCAGATCATGCTGGATACGGGAACGACGCCGTCATTGTCGCCTTCCCTGTCCTTCATCCACGCGTAGAAGGGGTAGAGGATGTTGTTGAACGGCGCGGGGGATACTCCATAATACTTGTCGGCATAGCTGAAGTACCTTATGCCGGCTACGTTGGTTATGTACTGGTTGAAGACGACCATGTTCTCTGGGGTGAGCTGCTTGGTCGCCGCTATGAACCTGCTCTTGGCGTCGCCGCTTACGAGCTTGCCCCAGAAATTATCCATCACCCACTGAAGGGCGCCCATGGTCCCGGCGTTTATCTTGAGTATGAGTTGGGCCGCTGAAGTTCCGCGGTGCGGCGTCGCGACTGAAGTTATCGATGCGACTTTCAGCTTCATGTCCGCAAAGCAGGATACCATGTACCTGGAAGTCGTTCCGCCCATGGAGTGGCCTATGATGTTGACCTTCTGCGCGCCGGTAACGGCCAGCACCTGGAGGACGAACTGTCTCAACTGCGGGCCCCTCTGGTCGTCCGTGTTGAACGCGTTGACCGTATTGGCGACGAAGATGCCGTCATTCAGGCTGCCGACCTTGACTTTGCTTTCGAGGTTGCTTTCAATGCCCCAGAAATACGGTATTGCGCCGAGAAAGGCGTCTGATCCGGCCCAGCCGTGGATCAGGATTATCGGATATTTGACATTAATTTTACTTGAGCCGCCCGCGAAAACAGGGAGGCTTATCATCAGGGCTAAAATAATACACGCAGAAGTCACCAGAACTTTTTTCATAAACCCTCCTCTATCTTTCTCTTTATATATTGAAGAAAATTTAACAAAAGAGTGAATTAAGTCAATAAAAAAAATTCCGTCTGGACGGTTTTTTTAATAAACACTATTTGAAATATAGTTTATTTTAATTTGAATTAAGATTTCTACTATTATAATAATCTGTTTAAATATTCAGTTTTTGATTAATTATGTCTGATGACTACTTTGATTGAAGAAGAATCCCCCGCGGTCCTGAACGCTTCGGGCAGGGAAGTGACCGGGAATTCATGTGTTATAATCGAGTCTTTTAGCGAAGAAAAAAGGCCGCTGTTTTCCTTTATAAATCCTATAGTTTTCCTGAAATCACCGCACCTGGAGGATTTCAGCCTTCCGCCGGAATTTATGTAGTCAAGGAGCGGGTTGCCGGAGGTTTCTCCCCTGAAGAATATCGTGCCGCAGGGCCTTGCCAGGGAGTTTTCATTGTTTTTTTCCGGTCTTATGCACATATCTATTTCCGCCGGCGAACGCGCTATGCAGGCGTCGAACCTCGGGAGCCTCCCTTTCATCGCATCGGACCGCAGGAAGGCCGCGGCTTCGCTGAAATCCCCGCTGAATGTCCCGGGCCCGGCTTTTCCGGCCGCCGGAATAGGGTTCGATGGATCGAAAATCAGCCTTTCACGCCTGCTGATATCAAATAGTGATGCTTCAAAATATTTTTCATCGAGCGGCAGAATGGACAGTTCGTCCACTACAAGACCGGTCAGGTTCGACAGCCCGTGAAAGGGCAGGCCGTTCGTCGATTTGAGATGGATTTCGGCCGGTGCGAGTCTGATCGCCGCATCGAGCCCGTCAGCGGTTCCGCTGGCGTCGAAGACGGTGTCGAATGCGCCGGAATAAGCCCCGGGTTTTTCGCGCCTGATGTCGATCGCCGCGTCCGCGCCGAGCTTCATGGAGAGGTCGAGGAGACGGCCGTGTCTTCCGATGGCCGTGATCCGGAAGTCGACGCCGGCAGAGTTCCTGTGAAACGCGAGAGCCGCGATTATCAGCAGCCCGAGCCTTCCGGTGCCGAGCACGGCCACCGAGCCGCCCTTAGCCGGCCGGGATGAATCCAGGGCGTGAAGCGCAGCCGCGAAGGGTTCGATGAGCACCGCTGTCTCCGGGTCGATGCCGTCCGCTAATATGACGGCGTTTACAGGCGCGAGAAAATACCCGCCGAAGCCCCCGGGCAGCCTGTCTATGCCGAGCACCATCCTTTCCGGGCAGTGGTTCTGAAGCCCCGAAGCGCAGAATGCGTCATGGTTTTTATCTCCCCTTGCCGCGTGGGAGTCGTTAATCTCTACGACGAAATACCTGCCGGGCGATCCCGGTTCTTCCGCCGCGACCTCGTGTCCCAGCACCTGTGGTAGGGGGAAGGGGAGACGGTTTCTTGAAAGGTCGGTCGAGCATATGCCGCAATATACGGTCTTCATCAGCCTGTATCCGGGACCCGTTTCAAGGTATAAGGCACCGTTCCTTTTAACGGTCCAACCCGTCCCGGTTCCGCCCTCGTAGGAATAAAGGGCTTCGGAAAACGTTCCGTCCCTGTTGTATTCAAGCGCCGTAAAATCCGCAGTCATTCGGCCCCTCCGATATTAATCCATTGTTTCATGGGGTTTTTGGGATCTGTCAAATTATAATTCTGCAAACTGCCGGATATGTTTTGGGGAATGAAAATATACCGGAAAAAGCCCGGGCATCCTGCTTTTCGTGAAAACGTGTAAAATAAAAAAAATATTAAAATTTTTTGTCAGTTTTAGCGGTTTTTCGACGCTTATGATTAACTGATATATTTTTCATGAATTTTACAGATGTTTGAAGTATTCATTAAAGCGATCATCAAGGGAGACCATTTAAATGATAAAGCTATTAAACGCAACGCTATGCATTATCATAGCCTTCGTTTTAAATGCCTGCATGCAGGCCGCGCCCTCAAATTTAACTGTCTGCAGGGGAAAGTGCAGGGTGCAGTGGAGCCCAAACAGGGAAAAGGCTGTAAACTCGTCTGGAGGAGGATACAGGGTCTATTACTGCAAGAGGCAGTCATTTAAAATTACTGAATCAGACGTTTCAATGAAGGAAGTGCCTTACGTTACGGGGCCTCTTGCTCCGATCTTTGCGGACATCGATCCCGGGAAGGACACCTGTTACATAAAGGTGACGGCCTATTCATCCCTTAACGGCGGATCCGAGAGTGCCCCGTCAAATTGAAACATGGAGAAATATCATGAACGGAATCATCAAACTCGTTCCAATTAAAATAATAATCATCACAATCGCCCTGGTGGGGGCTTTAGCGGTTTCTCTCAAATCTTCATTGAGGACGGCCAATTTTGAGCGTATGAAACGCGATCAATATAAAAAGGACGAGGTGATTGTAAAGTTCAGTAAAAAGGCATCCGCGGTTAACGCAAGAAACAGGGCGTATTCCATCGGAAGGTCTTTCAGGGAACTGAGGAAAAGCGGGCACTTCCTGATAAAACTTGACGGGAAAAAGAAGGTAGGTGACGTCATTGAGTCGTTGAGAAACGACCCGGACGTGGAGTACGTCCAGCCCAATTACATTTACAGGATAATGGCGGCGCCGAATGATCCGGAATTCGGCCAGCTCTGGGGGCTCGGCAATACCGGTCAGAAAATAAATACCGGCAGTTATTCAGCGCACAATCCCGGCACCGCCGGTTCGGATATGGACGCGATGAAGGCCTGGGATGAAATAACCGACTGCAGCGGCGTAACCGTGGCGGTTGTCGATACCGGGATAAACTACAACCATGACGATCTTGCCGCAAACATGTGGGACGGATCGGCCTGCAAAGATGAAAAAGGGAATCCGCTGGGCGGGTGCATCCACGGATATAATTTTTTCAGCGGCACCAGGGACCCTGAGGACCAGAACGGACACGGCACCCATGTTTCCGGAACGATAGGCGCCGTCGGCAACAACGGTACCGGTACTGCCGGCATATGCTGGAATGTAAAGATCATGGCGGTCAGGGTGACCGATGCCCTGGGATATACCGACAGCGCGACGATATCGAGGGGCATAGACTTTGCTGTGCAAAACGGCGCCAGGGTGATAAACCTCAGCCTCGGCGGACCGCTTGATCCTCTTTCACCGGGGGATTTAAACCTGTATGAGGCCCTTGAGAGATCGAAGGCCGCGGGCGCGGTCGCTGTTGCGGCAGCCGGAAATGAAGGCAGGGACAACGACTCGGTAAAAACCGTTCCCTGCGATTTCAAGATGGCCAACCAGTTTTTTATTTCCGGTAAATGGGTAAAGAAGTCCGGGCTTGACAATTTAATCTGCGTTGCGGCCCTCGACCAGAATTTCTCAATGGCCTCGTTTACCAATTACGGTACCGAAAGCGTGGACCTGGGCGCCCCGGGGACCAATATAGTGAGCGAATGGTTCGCTACCACCAGGACCATAACCGATGATTTCAATGATTCCGGCGCTTTTGACTGGATTTCCGGCGCCCCGCTTGAATGGGGATACGTAAGGCACATGGGCATGGACTGCCTGGCTAATCCTTTTTCTTTTGACTGGTACTGGTCAATTTATCAAAGCAATCTCGATTCGATGGCATACAAGACATTCGCCCTTGCCGGGACGGAGAACGCGGTCAAGCTCCAGTTCGCGTCCAAGTTCGAGGTCGAGTCGGGTTACGATTATTTCGAGATATGTTTCGACAACAAATCGGGTTATCCGGAACACGTGCTCGACATGTGGACGGGAAAAACCCCCGGCGATAATTTTTATTTATTCGAGTACGATCTGTCTCATTGCGCGGGTTCAAACGCCTGCACGGTCGGGTTTAAGCTGTTTTCCGACAGCGTCAGCGCCTACAGGGGCGTTGCCGTGACCTATTTCAACCTCATATGCGACACATACAATAATACCGGGTACAACACGGTTCACGGTACATCCATGGCCGCCCCTCACGTTTCAGGGCTTGCCGCAATACTGTTCGCGTACAATCCCGATTATACGGGCAGGGACGTAGTCGGCTCGATAAAAGGGGGAGGGAAGCCAGTATCGTCGCTGTCAGGAAATACCATAACCGGAAAAGCGGCTAACGCGTTCGGGTCCGTCTGTTTCATAAATCCACCAGAAGGGGTGATCGCAACGGCGGTGGAATGATCTGCCTGCCCGGCGGGGTTTGCCGAAATCAAGCGGTATGGATAATTGAATGGGAATATGCAGAAAGATATCTTATATAATCCCTCCCGTACCGGATACGGGAGGGATTATATATTTATGCCAGCATCCCCCCGTCGACGACATAGGTGCTGCCGGTAACGTAAGAGGCGTGGTCGGAAAGAAGAAACACTGCCACCCCAGCCATCTCCTCAGGCCTGGCTATCCTTCCCAGTGGAATCGACGACAGGACCATTTTAAGAATATTTTCATTATTCGTGAGGGCCGAAGAAAACTTCGTATCCGTCAGTCCCGGCAGAAGAGCGTTGACCCGTATGCCGTACCTTGCAAGCTCCTTCGCGAATGATTTCGTCATTGCGATTACTCCGGCCTTGGTCACAGAATATACCCCCTGGAAAGGCGCGGGCTTGATTCCGTTCACGGAG
>JALOTL010000006.1 GCA_025457915.1 Spirochaetota bacterium
CCATCACCGATAACTGTGGTTACAATTACCGGTTTTCCTGTTTGTTCCGAAATTCTGTTCGCTATCAATCCTGTAAAACCGTCAGGAGTATCGGTTAAATGAACGTGGATTATTTTTTCGCTTGATGCAATGCTCCCGGTTTCAATGTTTATCAATATTTCACTGCATAACCGGGATATAGTTTCCTTCCGGTCGAAATTCATTTTATCTATCTGGCTGATTATGTCTTTCATCCTGGTATTATTGTGTTCAAGAAAAAAATTTACCGCCCATTCAGTCTTCCCTATTCTTCCCGGTGCATTTAAAAATGGAGAAATCTCCCAGGCAATTTTTTTTGAATTGATTTCATCTTCACCGGCCAGTAATGCCAGAGACGGATATAATTTTTTTTTATTCAGCGCAAGAATTCCATTTTTGACAAGAATTCTGTTCTCGTCTATTAAAGGCACAATATCGGCAATACTGCCCAGCGCCACGAAACCGATTACCGATTCAATAAAATTTTTTATTTTTGGCGAACCCTCAAATGCCAGAGTCAGAAGGATCTCTAAAAACAAATCGATGCCTGAAAAAACCATATCATCAATATTATATTTTTTAATGACTTTTTCTATATTACTCAACCTGTCGCCTGTTAGCATCCTTGAGAAATCATCAAAGCTGTATGATGTGCAATTGATGAAGACATCATTAAAATCATTGTCTTTTTTGAATCCGTGATGGACGATAAATCCATTACCTGAATAATTTTTGACTAGCTCAATCAGTGTTTGGGGATCATCGATAGTCTTTTTTTGCAGGATTATCCCATTGAGTATCTGCAGAAGATGAAACGATTCTTTCTCTTTTATTATAAGCGTGATTACTTTATCGTGTACCGGCAGGAATGACATAAGAAAAGCATGGGTCAGCTTGAATGCAACCCCTACCCCGGACAGTTGTTTGAATGGATAACCGCATTCATCCAGTTTGGGATTTATTATTATCGCATCAGGAAGGCAGTCATCCTGTTCATGATGGTCAGTTATGATAACATCAATCCCAAGGCTCCTGGCATATTCGATTTGCTCACGGTCCTTTATGCCAGAATCAACTGTAATAATTAAATTAACGTTGTTATCATTAAATTCATCTATGATCTCCATGGTCAAACCATATGTTTCTTCGCCATGAGTATATCTGATGTGAGGTTTTTTGAATTTTTCCAAAAGGGTGTATAAAACCGCAAGAGAGGTTATGCCGTCCAAATCGGAATCGGCAAATATGCCGATATTTTCGCCTGTTGCCAGCGATTTTTTTAATCTTGATACAGCGTCATGCATCCCCTGCATTGAATAAGGGCTGTAAAGCCTGTGTATGGGCGCATTCAAATATATGTGTATTTCGGATTTGGTCCGGTAACCGCGGGCATTGATTATATGTGATACATGCCGTGGAATACGGAAGAGATCTTGATTTAATAAAATTTCATCAAGATTATAACTTCTTACTTGCCAGTTCTGCTTCATTATGAAACTGAAGCTATTCCTTTATTTGCATAATAATCGGCTTTTTCGTTCAGATTTCTTGTTACATGTTCAATTTTAAAGTTCTTGATCTGCCTGATATAACCGATAGCTTCTTCATAAAGGGTTTTGATGGTTTCATTTTTAACTTTATAATCACCGTTGATTTGTTTGACAATCAGCTCCGAATCGGTTCTGAGTTTAAGATTTTTCGTATTAAAATAAACGGCGATTTTCAATGCCCGGATAAGAGCTGTATATTCCGCAAAATTATTCGTTCTTTTACCGATATACGAAGAGACCTTGCCAACCTGCCTGTCATCCGTATCGTATATTACAATTCCTATCCCGGCAGGTCCTGGATTTCCTTTTGAAGCGCCATCGGTATAAATTGTGAGGGATGAATCTACAGGAACCGCTGTAAGATCTGCGTCCCTGAAAATATCCCTCGTTTCATCTGCCGGCGAATCAAAACTTCCAGTATCGATTTTTTTTATGATGACTTTCCTTTTGGTAACAGCCTTCTCATGCTTGCTCAACAAATTTCTCGCATTTTCGAGAACAGCAATTACGTCACTCTTCGAGCATTCCGCCATTTCGGCGATTTTATCTAGGGATTTGTCTTCTGTTATAAGTTGAAGCACCCTGTCTATACTGAGAAGCATATTGACTCCGATTTAATTGGAATAGATGAATCTGCCGCAATTGGTGCAACTGACGAGTTTTTCCTTGTTCATTGCATCCATGGAAACGGATGGCGGCAGTTTAAAATTACATCCAGTGCATATTTCACCGTTTATTAAAGATATTGCCCTCCCTTCTTTAGAATTCAATAATTTCATGAATTTCAACGAGACCGCGGCGGATAGAGATCCATACAATGAATCAAACTCGGATTTGTTTTTCATAATTTTTTGATTCATTATCTCAATCTCTTCATTGATTTTTAATAAATCATCGGAAACCTGTTTTTCTTTTATAATTAATTCATCACTTACTGATATTGAATTTTTTTCAAGATGTTCGATTTCATCTATTTTACTTAAAATTTTATCTTCAAGAGCATCCTTTGAGTTTTCAGCCTCATCTATTTCCATTTCAAGCGCTTTGATCTCACGCTCGTTTTTAACTTCGTCTTTCCTGAGATGAAATTTTTTTAATTTATCATCTGTTGCGGCCAGTTCCAGTTCAAACTTTTTTAGTTCCATCTTGTTGAAGGTTATATTATCGGATAATGAAGCGATTTTTTTTTTGAAATCTGATAATTCTTTTTCCCAGAACAAACTGGATTTTTTTAATCTACCGATCGATTTCTGGAATTCCAAGATTTTGTTCCAGAATTCCTGCAGTTCAATCATGATTTTAATATCTGTATTCATTATAATTAACGATTTGCCGGGCATATTTAGAAATCATTGTTATGTAAATTTTGTCAAGCATACAATATTATTTTTTAATAAATGAGGTAAATAGAAGAATTAAATAATCAGCATTGAATCGCCGTATGAAAAAAACCTGTAACGGTTTTCGACAGCATTTTTATATGCGCTCATTATTGTTTCATACCCGGCAAAAGCTGAAACAAGCATTAATAACGTTGAATATGGAGTATGAAAATTTGTAAGCAGAGCATTTACTGAATTGATATCCCTTGGAGGAAAAATGAATATGTCTGTCTCCCCTGTTCCAGGTATGTTTTCATTACCATTATAGGTAGATTCTAAGACCCTCAATGATGTCGTTCCTATGGCAATGATTCTGCTCCCTGCTTTTCTTGCATTATTGATCGTTACGGCTGTAGATTCCGGAAGAATGAACTTTTCAGAATGCATTCTGTGATTGACGAGATTCTTTGTTCTTACCGGCATGAAAGTACCCCATGAGACATGAAGCGTTAAAAATGTGATGACGGCTCCTTTATTTGTAATTTTTTTCAGCATATCGTCTGTAAAATGAAGCCCGGCAGTGGGGGATGCAACAGCGCCAAAATGACTGGCATATACAGTCTGATATCTTTCAAAATCTGATTTTTCCGGGTTTCTTTTAATATAGGGAGGCAATGGAACATCTCCAATCCCTTTTAATGATTCAGCATTAAGATGTGTGCCGGTATTAATTGTAATGGTATCTTCATTTTTTTCAACAACTTCAAATGCAAGCGAATCACATTTCAAAGGGTATAATTTTTCCCCGATGATTAAACGCCTGTGACGGTTTGATACGGCCAGCCATCTATAGTCATCAATGGGCTTTATAAGAACAAGTTCGATTTTTCCTCCTGTTTTTCTTTTACAATATATCCTTGAATTCAAAACTTTTGTGTCGTTAAAGACAAGCACGTCGCCTTGATTAATAAAATCCTGGAAATTCCTGAACGATCCATGCAGGAATTCACCTGTTGATTTATTGATGACGAATAATCTGGATAAGTCTCTTTCCGGTAGCGGATTCTGTGCGATCAGTTCATCAGGCAGATTAAAAAAAAAATCATCGAGATTGTATTCTTTTTTTAACATCGTATCGGAAAGCCGGATATATTATTGTTTTTCGCAAGGAACTATTGTATGGATTCTGTTTTTTTAACTTTTGTCGCAACAATTTTATCATTGATTTTGATAATTTCTATGTTTGAATAATAATTTTTTAATATGGATTTATAGTTATAGCCTTTTTCAGCCATTCCTTTTGCTCCCCACTGGCACATACCTACCCCGTGTCCCCAGCCTTTTCCTGAAAGCAAGAAGCCGTCCTTATTTTTTTTTGCATTAAAGAAGGTACTCCTGATGACCGTTTCTGGAAATGCGAGTCTGAAATCGTTTCCTGTTATGTTCAGCATTCCATTTGAATGTATGATGGTAACATCTGTAATCCTTCCTGATTCCTTGTTGAATGAAATTTTCTTGATTTTGCCTATACCGTGGAATTTTTTTGAGAGATATTTTTTCATATCAGATAATGACAGATGTGTTTCCCACGAATACTTTGTTGATTCTTTGCAGAAATCGCATTTCTTTGATTTTAAATATTCAAGATCACTCTTTTTCCATACATACTTATCATCAATGGTTTTACCGCCGCAGGTTGAATGGAAATAACTGAGAATGGGATCATTGTTAAAGGTTATTACTTCGCCGGAAGTTTTCAATACGGCGTCACTGGATGCATTATTTTCAACAGCGATACCCCTGTACATTTGAGATTTGTTTGATGAATCAAGATCGTAAAGAGCCTGTTTGTTTCGCGCAAGGTGATAATATGTGTAAGTCCTGGCGGCAACGGCCTGCGCTTTGAGCGCCTCAATGTTCCATGAACTCGGTATTTCTGCAGGCACTACGCTGAGGAGATATTCATCAATTCTGAGCTTGTTTATCACCCAGAGCTTTCCCATTACATTGTGGATTTCCAGCATGCCCCTGTAGCTGTTTCCATTCAATGAAATCTGCGCATTTTTTGATTCCAGAAAAATTGGATTATTTACATTGTCCGGATTCATCATTAACCGGTCTTTTTTTTCAGAGACGATTTTGCCGGTTTTTTTATCGGTAATCTTCATCTCGGAATCTGATTTTATTTCAACTGAATCAACGGTCTTGAGAAGCAGGACTCTTATATATTCCTTGTCGATGGAAAGTTTGTAATTTTTTTTCAGTAAATATTTTGAAGACGGGGTGCAGGAAAAAAATACCGCCAGGAAACAGATTATTAATACACCCCATCTTTTCATGTGTTGAAGCTCAGGCTTTCGGATGGAATTTTTTATGTATTTCTTGCAGTTTCTTTTTTGCAAGATGAGTGTATATCTGGGTTGTTGATATGTCCATATGCCCGAGAAGTTCCTGAACAGATCTTACGTCCGCGCCATTTTCAATCATGTGGGTTGCAAATGAATGCCTCAGGGTATGAGGCGTAATATTTTTAATTATGCTGGTTCTCTTGACGTAATTTTTAAGGAGTCTCCACACGGATTTCCTGTTCAATTTTGAACCTTTCTTGCTGATAAACAGGAACATGGAATCCCTCGATCCGAGAATAACCGACCTTGATTCATTGCTATATTTTTTTAATAATCTTATCGCTTCCTCTCCCATTGGAACCATGCGCTCCTTATTCCCCTTCCCAATAACATTTATATACGCCTTTTCAAAATCCACATCTCCGATTTTAATCTCAACAGCTTCGGATATTCTCAAACCGCAAGAATATAAAAGTTCGAACATTGTCTTATCCCTGAGTTCATAAATATCGCCCTCGGATATTGATCCGAAGAGGCTGTCGATTTCAGAAGATGTGAGAAAATCCGGGAGTGATTTTTCAACATGAGGCGATTCAATTTTATTTGTCGGGTTTTCTATTTCTTCAAATTTATCGGATATGAAATTATAGAATTGTCGGATAGCCGCAAGAGATCTTGCCTGGGTTCTTGATGAATTCTTTTTCTTGTTTTTTTCATACCGCAGGAATTGCTGAATATCATCCTGTGTGGCATTAAAAATGCCTTTGTTTTTTGTTGTTAAAAAATCGCTGAATTTTTTAAGATCATAAGTATAAGAATAAACAGAGTTAGGTGAAAGGCCCTTCTCCACCTGTAAAAATTTTTTGAACCTCTTTATCGCCTGAATTTCTTTCACTTCACTACCCCTAAAGTGGTTTAACCACTCCTATAACTAAATATGATATATATTTGCCAGGTATGTTTAAAAAAATAAGTGTATTATATACACTTATTTTATCGGTAATGTTTGATTATGTCTTAAAATACTGGGGGATAAAATGAAAAAAATTTGAAGAATTTTTATAAAAAATATAATTATTACAAAGAATTGAATGATAATTAAATTTTCATGATGTTTTTTTGAATTTGTTTAGCTTTTTTGGATTATTTTTTTTTGATTTCTTAACAGCTGTATCTTCGATTATCAATCCATCCTTGAAAACAACTTTTCTTCTTGTATAGGCAGCCACATCCGGTTCATGAGTAACCATGATTATTGTTATTCCCAATTCTTTATTTAATTTTGTGAACAAATTCATGATCTCTGTCGTATTAAAGGAATCTAGATTTCCAGTTGGTTCATCAGCAAGAATAATTGCAGGATTATTAATAAGCGCTCTTGCGATAGCAACCCTTTGCTGTTCTCCGCCGGATAGGCTATTGGGATGATGCGCTTCCCTGCCTGAGAGCCCGACAAGGCTTAATAGTTCTTTTGATTTCGTGGTTAATTCTTTTGAGGACATCCCGCCTTTATAAAACAGGGGCAATTCAACATTTTCCAAAGCAGATGTCCTCGAAAGCAGGTTGAATCCCTGGAAAACAAACCCGATTTTTCTATTTCTTATCTCAGCCTTGCTGTCTTTGCTGAGAGAACCGCCTTCTATGCCGTCAAGAATATATGTGCCTGAAGTAGGTGTATCCAGAAAACCTATGATATTCATGAAGGTTGATTTGCCGGATCCTGAACTTCCCATTATAGATACGTATTCGCCCCGTTTTATATCGAGTGAAATACCTTTTATGGCCTTTACGCTCACCTCATCGCTGAGCTTGAACGTTTTAACGAGATCAATTACCTGAATTATTTTATGATCCATGTTATTTTCCGGATTTATCGGTTTTAGTTACCTTGATCAGAACCTCGTCATCCTCTTTTACATTTTTTAATATTTCAGTATATGTATCACCGACAAGTCCCACCTTGACTTCTACTCTTTTTAAAGGGGTTTTTCCGACCAGGGCATTGCTTCTGATCCATATGAATTTTTTTCCACTTCCGTAATCGACTGAATCATCCGGATTGGCTATAAAGGCCTGATTGGGCACCCTCAATACCTTTTCTTTTTGATTAATTATTACTGTAGCGGTAACGGTCATTCCGGGTTTCAGGAGCAACTCATCATTATCACAAACCACTACTGATTCGTAGGTAATCAATCCAGCCTTTGGAACCGGGTTTATTCGCACCTGGTTGATTTTACCGTAGAAGGTTTTTTCTGGAAAGGCGCTGACGGTAAACTGGACTTTCTGGTCTTTTTTTATGTTGCCGATGTCTGATTCGTCGATATTAATTATCAGGCGCATTCTTTTTAGATTCGGGGCTATTTCAAAAAGCGGGAGATTTATGACTACAGGAAGATTCTCCTCCACTCTCCTGGAAATAACTATACCTGAAATCGGCGAGTGTATCCTTGTATTGTTGCGCTGGTTTAGGGCGTGCTGATAGTCAACCTGTATGGCTTTCATTTTCAGCTGAACTGATTTCAACCTGAATTCCGATTCCTGCATGCCCTTTTTGGAGATCAGATTGTCCTTGTACATGTTTTTTTTCGCTTCAAGTTCTTCTTTTGCAACCTGCAGCTCAAGTTTTACACTGTCCTGCTGCGCGCTTATTTTCAACAGCTGCTGATCAAAATCAATTGAATTCAATTCGGCAAGAAGCTGGCCTTTTGAAACGTTGGAATTAAAATCGGCATATACCCTGCTGACAACTCCCGGGATTTTGCTTAGAATCTTGTAAGAATCAAGTACTTCGAGGCTTCCTGATACGGAAATGGTTTTTCTTACTTCACCCTTCGTTATTTTTTCGAAATCTAATTTCTTTTTTCCCTTGTTTCCACAGCTTTTCACCAGCGAGAAAATTACAAGAATTGAAACGGCCAATACTGCCAGTATTATGATTTTTTTCTTTGTTATTTTTTTTTGCATAAAGCCTCTTCTCCTAAACCGACAATCGTGGAAATCTTTGCGATAGTATTCATGTAATTATATATGGCTGAATTGTATCCCAGCTGGGCATTGATCAGTGACACTTCGGCGTCCTGGAGCTCCAGCTGTGAAACGATTCCGTTTTCATAACTTTTCCTGGCCAGAAGCATGTTTTTTTCAGCATTTTTGATAATGAGTTTAGCGGTGTTTATCTGCTGGCTGAATTCATTCAGGTTATTAAAAAGGTTGCGGAGCATGTTTTTCATATTCATCTGGATGTCGCGTTCTTTGTAGATAATTTTATTATACTCGTTTTTGGCCGCATCAACCTTTGCCTGTACGGCGCCGCTGCTATAAATGGATATTCGTGCACGAATAGCGGCATCAAACTTCGGCTCCCATTTTTTAGGTATAAAAACATCAGTGAATGTACTTGGATCCGAAATGCCGCCGTTTCTGAATCCCAGGGAAAACATGACGTCAACTTCCGGTTTGTGCCCGGCCTTTTCAATATCAATTTTAATTTTAGAAATACGCTTATGGATTTTTATGATCCTTATTTCAGGGAAATAGGATTCGCCGAGCTTATGAAGATCTTCCAGTGTGAATTTTATTTCAGGTACTTCTTCAATCGGGATCATCGTCAGAGTCCTGCCGGTATCGGTCAGTCCCATGGCTGTATAAAGATTGTTTCTAATCTGTCGTTCATTGTTTTTCGCTTTTTCAAATTCGAGCTGAGCTTCATTGAAACCAATCTCGGCCTTTGATACGTCAAGGAGTGGCCTCTGGCCGCTGTTGAAAAGTCTTTTTGCAATACTTAATTTTTCCTTGTTCTTTTCCAATATTTTTTCCCTTGCGGCAAGGTTCTGCTGGGACATCTGATAAAGGTAATATGAATTTTTAACGTTGTATACAACGTCATTCATTACTTTTTGAGATTGGATCCTGGAGAGGTCCATTGATGTTCTGGCGGATTCTTGATAATTCTGATATTTGGCATTATAAATCGGATAAGCTGCCGTTAAGCCTGCAAAAAGACCGAACGTTGTATCAACTCCAGAAACAAGAAAAGAGGCATTGGGAGTTGAACTGGATTTCATATATTCATATGTTTTAAGTTCACCGTTTATACTCAACCCGCCCAGACCTTTATAATACCTGTATTCAGCATACGCCCTTTCCTTGTCTTCCTTTGCAACAAAAATGTCCGGATGATTTTGCATGGCGATATTAATGCATTCAGGAAGTGTTATCTGCCTGGAAATATTTTTTTGATTTTGTGGATTTTCCTGAGCTGAGACAGAATAAACAATTAAAAAAAACACTATGATCGAACAAACATATCTCATTATTGATCCTGTTGCTTAAAAAAAGCTAAAAATGATGTTTTTATAGATTTGATCATTTTAAATTGATTTAATGAAGTCTGTCAACAAAATATCTCGCTTTGAGTAGTTTTATTATTATTCTTAAATATACATCAAAAATTAATTTAATTTAATTATTCCTCAATTTTTTTATAATTCAGAATATAATATTAATTTTGAAAATAAAAAAATGCTATTGTTACCAATTTAACAATAATTATGAATCCAATAAAAAATTATTGACAGTAGCATGTCCCTGTTTAAAAGGGTTAGTCTAGTATGCCGCTGGCGTAGCTCAATCGGCAGAGCAGCTGATTTGTAATCAGCATGTTGGGGGTTCAATTCCTCTCGCCAGCTCACGGTGAGGTTCCCGAGTGGCTAAAGGGAGCAGACTGTAAATCTGCCGGCGATGCCTTCGGAGGTTCGAATCCTCCCCTCACCAAAGAAAATTTCATCAATTCCATAACCTCTTTTTTCCCAAAAAAATTTTTCGTGTCACAGGTAAACCTGTATGATTTCCAGCCATGAAATGAAATTATATAAAAAGCAGCTGGGTATAAATGGGTGGGGAAAACAAATCCAGGATAAAATCAAAGAAACATCCGTTTTCATTGCCGGTGCCGGCGGTCTCGGGAGCCCGGTATCTTTATATCTTGCTGCTGCTGGAATAGGAAAATTGATCATCTGTGATAATGACAGGGTTGAGCATTCCAATCTCAACCGTCAGATCCTCCATGGATTCAACGATATTAAACGGTTCAAAACAGATTCCGCATCCGACCGGCTTAAAGAATTAAATCCCTACATTGAAATCAAATTATACAATGAAAAAATCACAACAAACAATTCAATAAACCTGGTATCCGGAGCTGATATAATTGTTGACTGCCTTGATAATTTTCATACAAGATTTATCATTAATGAAGTATCAGTAAAAAAAAGAATACCGATGGTTCATGCCGGAGTGGCCGAGATGAATGGGCAGGTTACTTTCATTTGTCCGCCTGAAACCGCCTGTCTGGAATGCTTTATGCCTAAAAAAAGTAAAAGAGGCTTCAGTATCGTGGGTGCAACCGCAGGTATTATAGGTTCCATCCAGGCCATGGAAGTAATTAAATATATCACGGGAACAGGGGTGAACCTGAAAAACAGGCTCCTTATTTTTGACGGTAAAAACAATCGTTTTGAATCGATAAATCTGTTCAGGAACCCGAATTGCAAGATATGCGGAAAAATTGACAGGAGGAGTCAATGAGCACAAAAGTAAAAATCATCGGATTATTCAGCGTCATCATTCTTGGGATAACCGGGTATTTATATTTCAGGTACTACTTCACTTATGAACAAAAAAATATCCTGCTGAGGAAGGTCGATACCATAACCGGTCAAAATCTTACCGTTACCGTTTTCGGGTTCGACGGCAGAATCATCAAACGATGGATTAATATTAAAAAAATAAGTTCAGGACGGATAAGAGAAAATACCGGGGAAAGAAATTACACTTATTTTTATACAAAAGACAACAAGTATGTCCAGATACCGGATTCGGTGTGGTACATAGCCGAAGAGGAATAAATTGCTTGAATCCGGCATCCAGACACTAAAAGGGATAGGTCCGCAAAAAGCAAGTCTGATAAAAAAAGAGGCCGGTATAGGCTCAGTCGGTGATCTTCTTTATTATCTCCCGCGACGATACCTTGACAGGTCATCGTTTAAAAAAATCAAGGATTGCTTTGAAAATGAAATTGCAACAATTTCAGGGACAATTATAGAATCTGCTGTTACAGGTTATAAAAAAAAACATCTCGATGTAATTATTGACGACGGGTCAGACTCTTTGACCGCTGTTTTTTTCGGCGGATTGAATTATTTTAAAAAAATTTTCAATCCCGGAGATCAGATAATACTGGCAGGGAAGATTTCTTTTTTCGGTAAAAAGCAAATGGTTCATCCTGATTTTGATTTCCTTGATGAATCATCATCGATACAATCAATCAACACAGGAAGGATCGTACCCCTTTACAGATCGACTGAAAAACTCCGTGCTGCCGGGTTCGATTCCAGGGGGTTCCGGAGAATAATACGAAGCGCAATAGACCTTTATTTGAATGATATGTCGGAAATTCATGATTCATCGATCATATCAAAAAACGGACTCCCGGGCATACGGGATGCAATATCAGCCCTGCACTTCCCTGAATCTTTCAGTCAGGCATCGGATGCAAGAGACAGGCTGGTGTACGATGAAATTTTTTTTATACTTTTCCTTTTTCTTTTCATAAAAAAGAAATCAAGGGAAACGACATCAAAAATAACAGTCCATACGGATCTCTCAAAATTTGATGCGTTCATATCAAGCCTGCCGTTCCAGCTTACTCCCGACCAGGCATTATCCATTGAAGAAATAAAAAAAGATATTCTCTCCGGATATCCGATGAACAGGCTGCTGCAGGGCGACGTTGGCTCCGGAAAGACCGCAGTTTCAATAGCTGCTTCCCTTATTGCAGCCGGAACAGGTCGACAGACCGCCCTGATGGCTCCCACTGAAATTCTGGCATCACAGCATTATTCTACTTTTAATAAATTTCTTTCAGGCATCGGAATGCACATTGATCTGCTTACAGGAGGCACTTCCCGGTCAGACAGGAAAACCATATATGAATCTCTGGCCTCCGGTAAAACAGATATAATCATCGGGACACACGCCCTGCTCCAGCCTGAATTAAAATTCAATAAACTCGGACTGATAGTCATCGACGAACAGCACCGGTTCGGGGTGGAGCAGAGATCTGAACTGCGGAAAAAGGGCGTTGATGCCGATCTTCTCGTAATGACTGCCACGCCGATACCGAGATCACTTTCATTGACCCTGTACGGTGACCTTGATATTTCACAGATAAAAACCAGACCATCAAACAGGATACCGGTAAAAACTCTTGCCTTCCCCTCGTCCAGGCGCAGGGGGGTTTACAATTCTATTGAAAATTATATCAGCCAGGGCCGCCAGATTTATTATGTTCTTCCGATAATCGACGATTCCGAAAAGACCGAACTCAAATCCGTCATGTCGGAATATGAGAATCTTAAAAATAATATTTTCAGGCACAGAAGGGTCGAATTGCTTCACGGGAGGATGAAACAGCAGGAAAAAGATGTTACAATGAAAAAATTTGCCTCTGGTGAAATAGACATGCTGGTTTCGACAACTGTAATCGAAGTCGGCGTCGACGTTCCGAACGCGAGTGTAATCATTATCGAGCACTCTGACAGATTCGGGCTGTCCCAGCTGCACCAGTTAAGAGGCAGGGTCGGTAGAGGCATCCATCAGTCATTCTGCATACTTCTCTACCAGGATAACATATCTGAAGATTCACTCAAAAGGATAAACATCATCAAGGAAACAGATGACGGCTTTGAAATATCCGAGCAGGACCTTGTCATGCGCGGTTCAGGTGAACTGATTGGCTCGAAACAGCACGGGTACGACGAATTATTTGAATTTACCGATTTATCAAAGGATTCAGAAATGATAATGAAGGCAAGAAGTGACGCAATTGCTGCTGTAAATTCCGATAATCCCGGTCGTTATATTGACATCATAAAAAAAACAAGGTACAGAAGGATACTTGACTTATTATACCGCGAAAATATTCAGACAATAATTTCATAGATTCATCCGAATATTGTTCTTTCAATGAATCGTTTATAAACCACCATGTTGGATAAACCGAACCAATCAGCTCCTTTAATCTTCAACAGCTTTTCCCGGGATATGGTTTTCTCTGGAGGCATCCTGGAGATAATATCATTATATCTTGCATTGAAATTTTTTAATTCTATTGAATATCTTTTTTCGATGATGTCCTTGAATTCTTCATATGCCTGAATACTGTCAAAACTGATATCCAGGGCATTGATGTTCTGCTCAAACCATATTAAAATCTTCATTTTTATAAATTCATGAGGATAAAACTTAACAGCCATATTCCCCTTGGAATATTTATAGCAAAAGCCGAATTTCTGAGTTTCAAAACGAACCATAATAATTTTAAATAAACTCAGAGGTCCGAGGTGATAAATAAACAGCTGCTTTTTTGATTCTTCAATGTTGAAATATTTTTTTATGTTTTCAATTTCGTCTATGATTATTTTATAAATAAAAGCATCGTATTCATTGCTGACGTTCAGAGATGGTTTTCTAATGAAATTAATTAACATTTTTTTTACATTTAAATTTATCATTTCGGCGGTTATGGTCTTTTCTGTAAAATAAAATGACGCATTCAGATCTTTTTTTTCGTTTTCAAAGAGCGTGAAATCCAGATCGATTATATACGGTTCTTTAGTATTCCATGACTTGGTTCCCTTTACCGTAAAATGAAATTGATCTTTATCGGATATCTTTATCTGTTCCGGTTTTCTGTTTAATTTATAATCATCAGCGGGCGCTGATTCAATTTTTAACGGTTTTTTTTCATCTGACTTTTCTAAGTTTCCGATAGCCGTTCCGGCTTCGTCTCCCAGTAAATCTTCTACGTCAATTTCATCAGTTTCTGAAATATTATCGAGATCCGGATTTTCAATATCAGATAAAATTTGATCGATTTCATCCATTAATATCCTCAATCAGGTTCGGATTGGTTTTCTCTTTCTTCTTTATCTTCCTTTCTATGATCGTTTTTATTTTTTCCCGTGCCTCCGTTTTGAAGTGGAGGAAGTTCACCGCCTTCCATTATTATTTTTATTTCTTCTGTGTTGAGTGTTTCGCGTTCGATAAGATTTTTTGCAAGGCTGTCAAGTTTCTGCCAGTATTTTTTCAGAATTTTTCTCGCATCGTTCCTGCAGTTATCTATTATAGCATTGACCTCCTCATCGATGATCTGGGCTGTCGCTTCGCTGTAGTCCCTGTGCTGAGATATTTCTCTGCCAAGGAAAATTTGTTCGTTTCTTTTACCGAATGTGAGCAGGCCCAGTTTTTCGCTCATTCCCCATTCACACACCATGCGCCTTGCGATGTCAGACGCACGTTCAAGGTCATTGCTCGAACCCGTCGTGACTTCGTTGAATTTTATCTCCTCAACAATGTGTCCCCCAAAAAGAATTTTTATCTGGTTCAGCCAGTATCCCTTCGAGTGAAGGTGCTTGTCCTCTTCAGGGAGCTGCATGGTAAGCCCCAGAGCCCTGCCCCTGGGAATTATTGTGACCTTGTGGACCGGATCGGAACCCGTCAGAACACCGAGAATTGCGTGACCGCCTTCATGATAGGCGATTATTTCTTTTTCCTTGTCGGAAATAAGTATGGACCTTCTTTCCGGCCCCATCAACACCTTGTCCTTTGCATCCTCCATGTCAGGCATTGAAACACGTTTTTTATTTCTTCTGGCGGCAAGCAGGGCTGCCTCATTGACAAGATTGGCCAGATCCGCTCCGGTGAAACCCGGCGTTCCTCTGGCGATTATTTTGAGATCGACCTCCCTGGATAATGGTATTTTTTTTGAATGTACCGCCAGTATTTTTTCCCGGCCCTTTATGTCGGGAATATCCACGACAACCTGCCTGTCAAATCTACCGGGTCTTAATAGCGCCGGGTCGAGAACGTCGGGCCTGTTTGTCGCCGCTATGATAATTACGCCTTCGTTCATTTCAAACCCGTCCATTTCAACAAGAAGCTGGTTGAGAGTCTGTTCTCTTTCATCGTGACCGCCTCCAAGGCCGGCGCCCCTGAGCCTGCCGACGGCATCAATTTCATCGATGAATATTATGCATGGTGCGCTTTTTTTGCCCTGGTCGAAAAGATCCCTGACCCTCGATGCGCCGACGCCGACGAACATTTCGACGAAATCTGATCCGCTGATTGAAAAAAACGGAACACCGGCCTCCCCGGCTATCGCCCTTGCCAGCAGTGTTTTACCGGTTCCCGGAGGGCCCATCAAAAGTACTCCCTTTGGAATTTTCGCGCCGATATTTATGAATTTTTTCGGTTCTTTTAAAAATTCCACGACCTCGTTCAGCTCTTCCTTGGCCTCGTCCACACCGGCTACGTCTTCAAATGTTACCCTGTTTTTCGTATCCGGATATAACCTTGCCTTGCTTTTGCCGAAAGAAAGCGCCTTGTTGCCGGTCGATTGAAGCTGGCGGATCATGATAAACCATATGAAACCGAAAAATAACAGCCATGGAAGGAAGTTGAGCAGACCCTTCAAAAATATATTGTCATCGTCGAATTTGCCTTCGACCTTGATCCCGCTCGCTATCAATAATCTCATCAGGTCCTGGTCTTCATAAGGGATCGAAGTAATAAAATCATATTTCTCTTTGTCGGATAATCCTTTTATGATGGGTTTTTTTTGTTCTATCTGTTTTTTATCCTTGAGATAAACGAAAATCTTTTTATTATTTTCAATGGTGACCCTTGATATTTCCTTGTTATTAATTTTTTGAATGAAATCGCTGTATGTGAGATATTTGGTTTCGGTATCAGACTGGTTTAACTGAAAAATAGCGACCAGCAATACGGCTATCATCATGAAAAGTGCGATTTGTTTTACGGTTTTATTCATCATAGTCTCCTGAAATTTATGGCTCTCACACACGGAAAAATTTTTTCAAGTTAAATCTGCGGCGGATGAGAAATAAATTTAATCAAATTTCCTGAATATAGCAATAATTTTTTTTCCGCCTCCGGTTACAATAAAATCTCGACCTACCCTGTTTGAGCGGCCATTAATAATCCCCGGCATGAAGGCGGCGATTTTATTGTTGAACACCAGTAGAGGAACGTCATTTTTAAAATCCATGTCAAGTTTCTTTTCATTCATAATCTTTTTAATTTTTTTTGTCCCGGCTTCCGTTTCCATTCTGTCACCGGGCTTCCAGTTTCTTATTGAAATACTTGTTTTTGCTTCGAGTTCTATGAAAACAGCTGAATTTTCATTTTTATGGATTTTAAAATATTCGTAATCTACTGACATTACGGTTATGGTAATACCCGGTTCCTTCATGTATACTTCACAAGGATCTGACGAACCCAGGTCAATAATATATTCCCAACCTGAATTCATTTTTTTCATGGTGGGATGGTTATTGATTTTTAAAAATTCAATACCATTGATGAGTTGTACTTCTATTTCAATGCCGGTTTTTTTATAAAGCGATTTTCTTTTTTTAACTGGAAAAATATTCTTAAAAATTTGTTCATAGGCATGTTTTTCTATGGAAATGCAGAATTCATCTCTTAATATCTTTTGAATCAAAAATCTCATAAGCCGCAGATTACCTTTAAGATCGCCGCATCTTAAATAAATACCGTCAACCCGTTTTTCAACGGTTTTTTCCATAAATTCACAGGTGAGAGATTCAAGCAATTTTTCATTCTCATTTGCATAATCCGCAATTGAAATTATGGATTCCTCAATCATCGGGAACCTGTACTCTATGCCGGGTATTATTTTATTCCGGATATAATTCCTCCGGTGTTCTTCAAGTGAATTACTGGAATCCTCCCTCCATGGTATACTGTTGTCATTCAAGTATCCGTATATTTCACGTGAGGATACGCACAGGAGCGGCCTGATTATATGATTTCTTTCAGGTCTGACCCCGCGCAGGCCGTACAGTCCCGTGCCGGTAAAAATTCTCATGAGAATAGTTTCTACATTATCGCTCCTGGAATGAGCCATGGTGATCTTATCATAGTGCCCTTCATTCCGGATCTTTTCAAGGCTGGAATAACGATGGTTCCTTGCTTGTTCTTCAAAAGACATTTTTTTCAATTTATTTTTTTTGAAATCATGACGTTCGAGAAACAGTCTGATAGAGTGCCTGTCGCACAATTCCGTTAAAAATAACTCGTCGGAATCGGATTCAGCACCGCGCATCATGTGGTTGAGATGAAAGGCGCCAAGATCGAGTTTTAAATCAGCCGCAAGGGCCAGCAGGACATGAAACAGGGCCATTGAGTCCTTGCCGGCGGAAATGGACATCAGAATACTGTCGCCTGCCGTGACAAGATTATGATTTAAAATATAATCATGTATTTTATTAAAGAATAAATCCATGGTAATCCTAAATATTACACATATTATCCCTACCTCTTTATGTAAATAATTAATTCCTTGAAAGATAAATTCGTTTGAAACAGGATTTTGTTCATTCATGAAATCAACAAACCATGTTTAAATAATTTTCTTGATATTATTGCCTGAATGATTTAATTTAATATAAAAAAATGACAAAAAGAGGAATGATGGAAGATAATATCAAGAAACTAATAGTCGAGTGGACTAAACCGCCATATGACAAGGAAACCATACGAGAGATCGCCGATCTGCTTGATTCTTCAAATGAAAGCGAACTTCTGGAGAGGTTTCATTCAAGGCTGGAATTCGGAACCGGGGGATTAAGGGGCATCATCGGCGCGGGTACGAACCGCATGAATGTATATACGGTGGGCATGGCCACTCAGGGCCTGTCCAATTATATAAAAGAGACCAGGAAAGAATTAAACGGCGTTGTAATCGCAAGGGATTCCAGGAGGATGTCAGATGAGTTCGCGCGGGAGGCCGCTTCAATTCTTGCCGGGAACGGGATCAGGGTCTTTTATTTCAATGATATAACCCCCACCCCCTTTGCCTCTTACGCGATAAGGGAACTGAATGCGGTATCGGGAATAGTCATCACCGCCAGCCACAATCCGTCCGAATATAACGGGTACAAGGTATACTGGGAAGACGGCGGACAAATCGTTCCCCCTCACGATAAAAACATCATTGAGAGGGTCAATGCCGTTAGCAGCATCGAAATGATAAAAAAAACGGCCTTCGACAAGGCTGTAAATTCTGGTATCATCAAGATCATTGACAGGGAAATTACTGATTCTTATTTGAAACGTCTTGAAAAAGCCTCTTTCAGAACGAAGGGGAAATCCAATCTGAAGATTGCTTACAGCCCGATACACGGTACCGGCTACAGGATTGTTCCGGAAATGTTCAAATCTTTCGGCTTTGAAAATATTTTTATCGTGGAACAGCAGTCCGTACCGGATGGAAATTTTCCAACGGTAAAATATCCCAATCCTGAAGAAAGGGAAACCATGGAGGCCGTAATAAGCCTCGCTGCAAAAAAAGATGCTGATCTGCTGCTGGCAACCGATCCTGACGCAGACAGAATGGGCGTAGGTTTCAAGGATTCAAACGGGAAATATATCCTGATAAACGGCAACCAGATAGGCTGTATGCTTGAATACTATATTCTGAACCGCCTTAAAGAATCGTCAAGAATGCCGTCCGAACCAGCAGTTGTTAAAACCATTGTAACATCGGATCTTCAAAAAGAAATCGCCATGGACTTCGGTTGCAGGATCGACGACGTGCTGACGGGATTCAAATGGATCGCATCCAGGATGAAAAAATACGACGAGGACGGGTCGCCTGAATTCATTTTTGGAGGAGAGGAAAGCTATGGGTATTTGCCGGTTGATTTCGTAAGGGATAAAGACGCGGTAAGTTCCTGTTATTTCTTCGCGGAAATGGCGGACTGGCTTGACGCCAGGGGCTCTTCTCTTTCCCGATTTCTCGATGAAATCTATTTGAAGTATTCGCTCTATCTTGAGTCACTGCATTCTCTTACCCTCAAGGGTATAGACGGCAATGAAAAGATCGTCGGTATAATGAAAAAATTCAGGGATAATCCGCCCGGGGAATTTTCGGGGATAAAGGTAGGCAAAATATGGGACCTGAAATCACTTATCTCGATTGACATGACAACGGGAAAATCAGAGCCCATCAGCGGTCTTCCACCGTCAGATGTTCTTCAATTTTTTCTTATAGACGGATCAAAGATCACTCTCAGGCCGTCCGGAACAGAGCCGAAGATAAAATTCTATTTCAGCGTGAGGGATAAGGCCCGGCCGGAAAATCTGCCGGAAGGCAAGGAGGGGATAAAGATAAAGCTTGAGGAATTCAAGAACGACCTTTTGAAAAAAATCGGGTGAATCAGATTATTGAAAGCAACTCGTTTTCCTTATCAAGCATTATATCGGCATCAGTTTCATTTCGTTCATGATCGTATCCGAGCAGGTGAAGAATTCCATGGACAACCAGTCTTTTTAATTCTTCCCTAATTTCTGATCCTGAAGATTGCTCGAGAGCCTTTTCTATGGATATGAAAATATCCCCGAGATGTTTTTTCCCGTCAGGAAGACAAATCTTTTCACCTTCGCCGTAGGCAAATGATATGACGTCGGTCGGTCGATTTTTTTTCCTGAATTTGCGGTTTATTGTCTTAATATATGTATTTCCGGTCAGTATTATGGAAAAACTTGAATCGCGCATTTTCAGGTAATCAGCCGCCTTTTTTGCGATCAGCTGCGTGCTTTTTTTCGTGATCCCGTAGAATGGGAGATCAATATCTTCCGCAAAAACGCTAATGTCACACGACATGTTTGGCCAACTTCTCCTCCAGATTTTTTACATCTTCCCTGTCCGGATATTCTATTCTGCTGTGGTAAAGACCGTTCAGTATTTTTAAAAAGGATTGCTGCACTATGTTGAGTTCAGCCATGGATAAATCCGAATAATCAAGCTCGCCTTCGTTGAGCTTGTTGTAGACAATCCTCCGGACAAGGCCTTCAAGCTGCGCTTTGTTGGGATTTTTAAGCGATCTTGACGCAGCCTCGATGACGTCCGCCAGCATTACTACCGCAGTTTCTTTTTTACTTGGTCTCGGACCGGGATACTGGAAATCGGTTTTTGCTATAGATTCGCTTGCGCCGTTAGAATCAATGGTCTCAAGAGCCTGATGGTAGAAATAACTCATTATGGATTCTCCGTGATGCTCCCTGATGAAATCTATAACCTGTTCCGGTATATCGTTCTCCCGGGCGATCTCGACGCCCTTTTGTACATGTGAAATTATCAGCTGGGAATACTGTCTGGGGCTGAGTGTTCTCGCCCTGGGATCGGTAACCCCGTTCTCGATGAAAAGATTAGCATCATTTATTTTACCGATATCATGATAGAAAGCGCCTACCCGCGCCAGCATATAATTGGCGTTCAGGTCCTTACAGGCGGCCTCGGACATGGTGGATACGATAAGTGAGTGATGATACGTACCGGGCGCGTTAAGAAGCATTGTTTTGAATATGTCCGCGTTAAGGTCTGAAAGCTCGAGCAGTTTGAATTTTGTCGTGATGCTGAAAACGTTTTCATAAAGCGGGAGGATACCGAGAACCAGAATGGAATTTATCAATCCGTTTCCGAGGCTGAAATGGAGCATTTTGAACGTGTTGATCAGCGGGATCTCCTCTATGAGAGATATTGCTATCATCAGCAGGGAATTTATCAATCCCACGATGAGTCCGCCCTTCAGAAAGTCAGTCCGCTTGTCAACGTTTTCATTTACCACAACTCCAAGCAGGGCCGAACTGAATGACAGCATGATGGTGGACATTTCTCCGCCGCTCAGCATCACGGTGATAAAAATCACGTTCATCCCGACGATAAGAGCAAGGTAAATATTATAAAGAATGGCCACTATCATTGTAACGAACGGTATTGGAAGCAATAAAACGAAAATGAATTTGGAGGTCATTATGTTTTCAGATCGCGAAATGAAAAATGCGTAAGTAATAAAAAAAGCCATGAGGGTAAATGTAATTATCGTCGATTTCCTGTCGGGGATGAGGGACCTGCTGTACCTGATTATAAAGTATCCGAAAACGATAAAGAAAAGTACCTGCATCAGCAGAATCCCGGTTATATAACGTATATGATACGTTCTCGTGCTGTCGTTAAGGATCTTGATGTTATGCATGTGTTCCGCGGTTATAGTGTCTCCTCTTCTTACGATCGTCTGCCCTTTTTGAAGCGACCCCATAACGGGTTTGATGGCTTTCGCCGCCTCCCTTATCCTCCTTTTTGATTCCTCGGGATTGAATCTGATATTCGGCCTTAGGGTATTTTTAACAATATCCACCACCGCGGATAACGTGCCCTGGGGAAGGTTTGGTGCAATTGAATAGCATATATTATAGACCCTTTCACGCACATCGTTGATGCTCT
Source organism: Spirochaetota bacterium (assembly GCA_025457915.1). Classification (GTDB taxonomy): domain Bacteria; phylum Spirochaetota; class UBA4802; order UBA4802; family UBA5550; genus JALOTL01. The sequence goes on from JALOTL010000006.1 coordinate 21,632, forward strand.
TCATGTCGGTAATATTCCTGGAGACTTCATCAAAATCAGTCTGCGTGTTTATCGTGCGAATTTTTACATTCTTGTTGGGAAGATTGATGGGATTAATATATGGGGAATCAAGAACGCCCATGTCGTCATCATCGTATATGTATATCATTATGTTTGAAAGAAGCTTCTTCAATTGCTGTGGATTGTTGTACTTCAGCAGTTCGAGAAGTATCCTGTCGTTGAATTGAAGATATTGCGGCGTCCTTGCTTTTAATGACATCAACTGAAACGTCAGGTCTTCTGTGCCCAGAGGAGGATTTTCTTCCAGGGTATTGGCGACATTGTTGATAAGCTGGTTTATGATATTAAGCCTGTCAGTCAATATTCCGGCATCTTTATCGAAGACCAGCGGAACCTCTTCAGAGGCCCTCTTCATCTTCATGAATGTCTCTGATTCGTTTTTATAATTTATATCCCTTGGGACCCGTACATCCTCCCTTGCAGTCTCACCGATCGTATAATCATAGGTCGAACCGAGGATATTCAGCGAGAGATACAGGGTGGATAAAAGGATAATGGCCGCTACACTGTAAAGGGATAACCTTGCAGGCGGGCTGTTTTTGATAATATCGAGCAGCTGGAATGAGATTTTATATCTGGATCTCATAAATGCCTGTCATTCTACTCTTCTTTTTCATAGGCTTCAACTATTTTTTCTACTACCGGGTGGCGTGAAATATCCTGTTTGTTGAATTGTATGAAAGAGATATCATCGATGCCTTTCAAAATTTTTTTCGCGTGCAGCAACCCGGATGATTTCGGATGCTCCAGATCTATCTGCGTATCGTCTCCGGAAATTACAATTCTTGAATTATTGCCCATCCTGGTAAGAAACATCTTCATCTGGGCGATAGTGGTGTTCTGGGCCTCATCGAGAATTATAAACGAATTGCTGAGAGTCCTGCCCCTCATGTAAGCAAGCGGCGCTACCTCGATAACCTTATTCTCCATGTATTTGGATATACGTTCAAAGGGCATAAGAATAAACAGTGCATCATACAGCGGCCTGAGATACGGATTGATTTTTTCTATGAGGTCGCCGGGAAGATATCCGAGATTTTCTCCGGCTTCGACTGCCGGACGCGTGAGAACTATGCGTTCCACTTTCGCATTCAGAAGCATGTGTATCCCGACTGTAACCGCAAGGTATGTTTTCCCGGTTCCCGCGGGGCCCGTGGCAAAAGTAATCGGCTTGTTAAAAATAGAGGTCATGTAGTTGGCCTGATTGATTGTCCGGGGAACCACAACTTTCCCCGAGTCAGGGATTGTGATCTTGAGCTTGTTTATCGTGTCGGGCTTGAGGTCGTGTCCGGCTATGATCGAGGAGGACAGATATTTAAGATCGAAATCGTCAAATTCATAAGTATCACCCTTGAGATAAAGCAGGTCGGTCATTACATGAAGGAGTTTCAACGCGGAATCGATTTTATCCCTGACGGATTTCAGTATAAGCTTGTTGCCTCTCGGTATTATTTCGACGCCGGTATACTCCTCAATTTTTCTTATGTTGATGTCATTAGGACCGCACAGGCGTTTGTAAATTGATATATCGTCGATTTCAAAATCGGTTTCTACCATTCTATCTCTCAACAACCTTTATGGAAAGCTCCCTCAGCTGCTTATCCGAAACGGGAGAGGGGGCATCGCTCATAAGGCACTGTCCTTTCTGTGTTTTTGGAAAGGCGATAACGTCCCGTATGGAATTTCTGTTCAGCAGAATCATGAGCACCCTGTCGAGACCCAGCGCGATGCCGCCGTGGGGCGGGGCTCCGTATTTCAGCGCGTCGAGAAGAAAGGAAAACTTGATTTTCGCTTCTTCCTCAGAAATCCCGAGAACAGAAAACATTTTGCTCTGAAGCTCGGTATTGTTTATCCTTATGGATCCGCCCCCAATTTCGGAGCCGTTTAGCACGACATCATAGGCATACGCCTTGACTTTATCCACATCCTCAGGCCTCAGACCGTCAAGCATGCCGATATGTTCCGGCACCGGCGAAGTGAAGGGATGGTGTTTTGCCTGGAATCTTTTTTCCTCATCGTCGTATTCAAGGAGAGGGAAATCGGTGACCCAGAGAAAATTCAGCTTGTTGTCGTCTATCATCTGAAGATCCCTGGCGATTTTAATTCTCATTTTTGACAACGTGTCATTTACCACCTTTTGCCTGTCGACCGCAAAAAACAAGATTGACGGATCCTTAAGGGAAAATTTATTAATTATTCCCTGTTTTTCCTGCTGGGTTATGAATTTTGATATGCCGCCCTCTATGTTCCCGTTGTTGAATTTAAACATCGGGAAACCCTTTGCTCCGTATATTTTCACGTGCTCTGAATAATCATCTATGATCTTCCTGGATATCCTGCCGTCATCGGGAACGCATACGCCCTTTATTACCCCTCCGGATTGAAGCGCGTTCGAAAACACGTTGAATTCAGAATTTTTGAATACATCCGTACAGTCAACGATCTCCAGGCCGAACCTTGTGTCTGGAGCGTCGGTTCCGTATTTGCTCATGACCTCGTCATATGTCATTCTTGGAAATGGCGTCTGTATGTCCCTTCCGGAAACATCCTTCACGATGACATGGAGGAGCCCTTCAATTATTTCCATTACCATGTCCGGGGTTACGAAAGAAAGCTCGAGATCTATCTGAGTGAATTCAGGCTGTCTGTCATTCCTGAGGTCTTCATCCCTGAAGCACTTCACTATCTGGAAATACCTGTCATAACCCGATATCATAAGGATCTGTTTAAAAAGCTGGGGTGATTGCGGCAGGGCGTAAAATTCGCCTTTGTTTATCCTGCTGGGGACAAGAAAATCCCTGGCGCCTTCCGGTGTTGATTTATTCAGCATGGGTGTTTCAATTTCCAAAAACCTGTTTTCAGAAAGGAATTTTCGGCTGGACTGCATGAGAATATGCCGTTTGACAATGGCATCTTTCATGTATTCACGCCTGAGGTCCAGGAACCTGTATTTCAGCCTTGTCTCTTCGTTCAGGGTGTCCCTCGTATCTATAGGAAAAGGAGGTGGAACGGATGTATTCAGGATTTTGACCGTTTCGGCCTCTATCTCTATATCGCCGGTTGGAAGGTTCGGATTAATAGTTTCTTTTGACCTTTCCCTTACCTTCCCCGTGACGATTATCACGTATTCGGATTTTAATTTTTCAGCAGTTTCAAGATTTTGCGGTGATGTGGATGAGTCAAATACGATCTGCAATAGTCCTGAAATATCCCTCATTTCAATGAATATTATTCCGCCAAGATCCCTTTTTGTCTCAACCCATCCCGTCAGCAGGACATTTTTGCCGCTGTCGGTTTTTTTCACTTCGCCACAATAACTTCTGCTACTGTACATTTTGATCCATCCAGGCCATGCTTTTATATCATATATCGTTTATACTTAATCAAGATATCCGATACATCAATTTGGGTTGGTAGATTTTTAACTGTTCTTTGTCAAGCTTAAAAAAAAGAGGCCGTTAATGAAAGATTTTAATCTGAAAATAATTTATACAGAAAAAAACTGTTTATTGGCGCAATAATTACATTTTAATAAACTGACTGAAGGATCTGTAAATGAGAGATGCCTGTTCCGGTGTTTTACCCTCAGCGATTATCCTCATCAATGGTTCAGTATTTGATTTTCTGATATGGACCCATCCCCCGGAAAATGATTTATCTCTGATGAAATCAATCCTGAATCCGTCTGAATAGTTCTGCTTCTCACCTTTATAAATATTTTTTAATTTGCCTATTCTGCGTTCAATATTTTTGTCATTGATTCTGGCTTTGCCTTTGATGATATGATAGGAAGGTATTTCCGAACGGATTTTGGCGATGGTAGTTTTTCTCGCAGCCATCATTTCAAGTATATAAGCTATTCCCGCCAGGCTGTCCCTGCCGAAATGTATTTCAGGGGAAATCACTCCGCCGTTGCCCTCACCGCCTATCCTGGCCCTGACATGCCTCATTTTTTCAACAACGTTTATTTCGCCGACTTTTGCCCGGTAAAATTCGGCGCCATGCGATCTTGCGACATCTTCAACGGCCCTGGTCGTTGAAAGATTTACAACGACGGGGCCGACTTTTTTTGAAAGAAGATGTTCGGAGACAAGCGTGATTGTATATTCCTCGCCGATTGGATTGCCTTCATTGTCGACAACGGCAAGCCTGTCCGCGTCAGGATCCTGCGCGAACCCGATATCCGCATTTTCTGAAAGAACAGTTTTTTTAAGTTCTGTAAGGTTTTCCGGGACAGGTTCGGCTCCCCGTGAAAAATCACCGTTCAGCGAACAGTTTATTGAAGTGACCCTGCAGCCGAGCATTTCCAGCATTTTAATGGTTATGGCGGATCCCGCACCGTTGACAGAATCAAGAACTACTTTGAAGGAGAATTTTTTTATTTTTTCGATATTGACGGCTGAAAGGACCTTCGCTATATGAATCTCGCTGGATTTATCTTCCATCCTGTAAATCCGGCCGAAGGAATTCCATTTTTCCCCGGTATAATCAGATCCCAGAAACCGGAGGAATTTTTTCATCTGCTTTTCATTGAGGAACGAACCAGTGGAAGATACGAGCTTGAAGGCGTTCCATTCGACTGGATTGTGAGATGCTGAAACTATTATTCCGCCGTCGGTGCCAAGTTCTTCAACCATTACCTGGACCGTGGGTGTCGGAACTATTCCGACGTCTATCACCTCGCAGCCGAACATTGAAAGGCTGTTCGCCAGGATGCCGGATACGGCGCTTCCGGTAGGCCTCGTATCCCTGCCGAGCACGATCTTGCCGCGGCTGGTATACTTTGCAAACGCCCCTGCCGTTTGAACAACAAGATCCGGGGTGAAGGTTTCGCCGATTACACCCCTTATGCCGGAAACGCTCTTCATGAGATTAGAGCGCATATCAGCCCTTCCGGCTTCTCCTGGTCTTTTTCCTTTTTACACCGCCCTCGATTTCGGAATCGATGTCCGATGATCTTGATCCTGGCCTTCTAGGCGTAGAGCCTGTTGAAACAGGTATGCCGCCGGCGCCGAATTGCTCGAGCTCGGCATGATATTCATCACCTATAACCTGGAACTCCCGATTTTCTTCCTCGACGATCTGGTCAACCTGGACCTTCATCATGTATTCTATTATTTCCTCTTTCATGGCGGTCAGCATTTCGTTGAATTTATGGAAACCCTCGATCTTATATTCGACGAGGGGATTTTTTTCACCGTATCCAAGGGTCCATATGCCGTCGCGAAGCTCGTCCATCGCAAGCAGGTGTTCCCTCCACTTGCTGTCGATAACCTGCAGTGTTATGAGTCTTTCAAGGGTTCTCATGTTTGAGGAACCAAGCTGTTCCTCCCTGTTTTTATACCTGCCGATGAACTTGGAGCTGAATTTTTCCGCAAATTCATCATATGAAATCTCATAGGGATTTAATTCATCGAAATTTATTTCTATCGTATATTTATATTTTGCCCAATTTTTAATACCGTTCATGTCCCATTCTTCGGGATGGCGTCCTTCTCCGGTAAACCGGTCAAGGTTGTATTTGCAGATGTCGTTGATATAAGACGAGAGTTTCATGGATATGTCCTCTCCGTCCAGAATTTCATTCCTCTCCTTATAAATAAATTCCCTCTGCGAGCTCATTACATCATCGTATTCGAGAAGGTGCTTCCTGATTTCAAAGTTTCTTCCCTCAACCCTTTTCTGTGCGCTGGCTATGGCCTTGGAAACCATCGGGCTTTCAATTTCCTGACCTTCTTCCATTCCAAGTCTCTGCATCACCGAGCTGATCCTTTCGGATCCGAAAAGCCTCATGAGGTCGTCTTCCAATGACAGGTAAAATCTCGAAGAACCGGAGTCGCCCTGTCGTCCCGACCTTCCCCTGAGCTGGTTGTCGATGCGCCGCGCCTCGTGCCTCTCCGTTCCAAGAATGTGCAGTCCGCCGGCCTTTACGACCTTTTCGTGGTTCTCATTCCATTCCAGTCCGCCCCGGATAATATTCTTGGCCTTGTGCCTGTCCTGGCCCTGCATCTTATCAGAAATTTCTTCTGCCTTTTTAAAGTTCGAGGTTAATATCAAAAGCTTGAATTCATCCCAGGCTTTTATATCGTGCACCGGGATGTGTTCGTCCATTTCATCGACATATGTTCTTTTTCCGCCCAGTACAATGTCCGTTCCGCGGCCCGCCATGTTCGTAGCGATCGTCACGGACGAAGGACTGCCGGCTTCGGCAATAATCTGGGCCTCTTTCTGGTGATACTTGGCGTTCAATACGTTGTGGAAAATTCCTTTTGATTGAAGGAGTTTTGACAGTTTTTCGGATTTTTCAATTGAAATCGTTCCGACAAGTAACGGTCTCCCCGCGGTTGAAAGCTCTATTATCTCGTTCACGATCGCGTTGTATTTTTCCTTTTCTGTCCTGTATATCCTGTCAGAATGATCCTGCCTCACCATCGGCATGTTGGTCGGTATGACGGCAACATCGAGATTGTAGATCTTCTTGAACTCAACGGCCTCGGTGTCAGCGGTACCGGTCATACCAGCGAGCTTTTTATACATCCTGAAAAAATTCTGGAAGGTGACGGTTGCAAGCGTCTGGGTTTCCCTCGCGATAGTGACGTTCTCCTTGGCTTCGAGGGCCTGGTGCAACCCGTCGGAGTACCTCCTTCCCGGCATCAGGCGTCCGGTGAACTCGTCGACTATGACAACCTGTCCTTCGTTTACTATGTAATCAATGTCCTTGTTGAAAATTGTATGGGCCTTCAGGGCCTGGTTGACATGATGTACGATCTCAATGTTTCTGTTGTCATAAAGGTTGTCTATTTTTAAAAGCTTTTCGACGTGCCTCACGCCGCCCTCCGTCAGCGTGACGATCCTGTCCTTCTCGTTGACCTCGAAATCCTCTCCGTCCCTCAGGCTTGGGATGATCTTGTTGATAAGATAATACTTTTTCGTGGACTCCTCAGTTGATCCGGATATGATCAGCGGGGTTCTTGCCTCGTCTATCAGGATGGAGTCCACTTCGTCAACAATCGCGTAATTAAGCTCCTTGTGGACCCTCAGGCTCTTGTGCTCGACCATGTTGTCGCGCAGGTAGTCGAAGCCGAATTCATTGTTCGTGCCGTATGTGATGTCGCACCTGTAAGCGGCCTGTCTTTCCTGGTGATCAAGATCATGAAGTATTACACCGACGTCAAGGCCCAGGAAATTATATATTGTGCCCATCCACATCGAGTCGCGTTTGGCGAGATAGTCATTGACCGTTACGACATGCACCCCCCTTCCCGTCAGCGCGTTGAGATATACGGGAAGCGTGGCCACCAGCGTTTTGCCCTCCCCGGTTTTCATTTCTGAAATTCTGCCCTGGTGAAGAACGATCCCTCCCATCATCTGGACATCAAAGTGCCTCATGCCGAGGGTTCTCACTGATCCCTCTCGGACCACCGCGAAGGCCTCCGGGAGAAGCGAGTCAAGTTCTTCGCCCCTGTCGATCCTCATCCTGAACTCGGAGGTTTTTTCCTTGAGTTCGTCCGTAGATAGTTTTTTTATTTCTGGTTCGAAGGAATTTATTTTCTGAACTATCGGAATAAGCTTTTTAATGTCCCTGTCATGCTTTGTTCCGAAAAAAAAGCTGAAAATCTGGTCAATCATGATATCTTCCTGTAAGATTATAAAAAAATTGCCGACGGCGCACGGTACCGCCCGGATTCCGGGAAAAAATAAATATGTACAATTATTTAACAAAATGTTATAAGTCAATCACAAATAATCATTTGGATGATTGTACTTTTTGGGAAAGTTCAAAAATCTTGATTTTAAGTTCTTCAATTCCATTTTCAGATAAAATTGATCCCGAAAGCGATCCGGAATAAAAAGCAGGTATTCGCCCGATGCCGTTATCTGATACAAGATCGGTTTTATTGAAAAACATAATGACCGGTTTGTCGGAGCACCCGAGCCTTGAAATCTCCGAATTCACTGTATTCAGATTGGATTCGATGTCCGGGGCGGAAATATCCACGACATGAAGGATTGCATCGGCAAACCTTATCTCTTCGAGCGTAGACCTGAATGAATCTATGAGATTGGCGGGAAGATTGCGTATGAATCCCACTGTATCTGTAAAGAGCACCGATTTCCCGTTCCCCATGTAAGCCTTCCTGGTATACGAATCCAGCGTTGCGAAGAGCCTGTTCTCGACGAATAGATCATCCCTGGCAAATTTATTTATCAGTGTCGATTTACCCGCGTTGGTATAGCCGACAACGGCCAGAATGAACTCTCCGCGTCTTCCCTTCCTTGCTACATTCCTGTGCTTTTTTATTCCTTCAAGTTTTTTTGAAAGCAGGGTTATCCGGTGCAGGACATGCCGCCTGTCTGTTTCGAGCATTTTTTCTCCCGGTCCGCGGGTACCAATCCCGCCGCCGAGCCTTGAGAGCACGCCTCCCAATCCCTTTAATCTCGGGAGTATATATTTTAGCTGGGCCAGCTCGACCTGGATTTTCGCCTCTGCGCTCCTTGCCCGCATCGCGAAAATATCCATTATAATTTCAGTCCTTCCCACGACCCTGCATTTCAATCTTTCTTCAAGGTTCCTGACAGGGGCGGGCCTGATATTGTTCAAATCAAAAACAATCAGCCGTAATTTTTTTTGATTTATCAACTCGATCATCTCTTCGATGAATCCTTTTCCGATTATATATGCTGGATCTATTTTTTCCCTTGTAATTATTCTTTTTTCCTCGACTACTGCGCCTGCCGTCCTGACGAGCATTTCAAGCTCGTCAAGGGAATACCGAACAGGTTCCGGATCGGCACCCTTCATTTTAATTCCAATTATAAAGGCCTTCTCGTCGATGGAAGAAGAAATTCTATTTACCGAGGCATCCATATTGCGTGATTATACAGCCGGGTTTTATTTTATTTTTATCAAACCAGCCCCTGTTGACCTCCAGTGCGTACATGGCAGGTTTCCGGGAAGGATAAGTTGCGGAAATATCGAGCGGTCTCATGTCGTGTATTTCGTTAATGGTAAAATTTTTAGCGGCATATGCGATGCTGAGGGGGATAAAGGTATTTTTCATCCAGAAATTCTGTTTCGATTCAGAGGTAAAGACAAACAGCATTCCTTCATCTTCAGGAAGCCTGTTTATGAACATCAGCCCGTAGTGTCTTCTGTCGTCCGTATCTGCAACATAGGCCTTGAGAAAAACTTTTTTCCCAACGGAATTAATAATGGTTATTCTGCAGGTTGGATAGGCATCGAGGCGTTTTAAACCTTCATCAGGCGAAGCAAAAACACATGGCGCGGCTATGAAAAATAATAAAAGCGCTGTGTTTTTAAAATTCACCATGATATTCTATTCTGAGCACCCTGTTCAGCGTCCTGTTCGTCTGGAGAAGAAGGTCGAATTCTATGCTGAGCTGTTCCAGATATGTGTATCTAACGCCGAAATTAACAAGCCATTTTTTTGTTCTGCCGAGATTCCAGTAAACCCTTTCGGTTTCTGCTTTGATTCTGAAATACTCGCCCAGCGGAACGTCAATCCCGAGAAAATACGATGAGTCCTTGGGAATAAAATCCGGCTGGGTCGGGACCCTTGCGCCGTAGCTTATATACTGTTCCGAATCGAACAGGTATATGGTATTTGTTATTACAGCATAAGGGCCGTATATTGTTCTGTCCAGTTGATTTTTTGATTTGCTGCTGTATTTTTTTCTTAAATACTTATACCCATAATAAGGCGGGAAAAGGAAGCCCTTCTTTTTGTCTATGGTGTCATATACCTTTCCGTCTTTTCCGATATAAAATGAATCATAACCGATCGCGATTCCAATGGGAAAGTTTTCCGTCCCGTCGGTGAATTTTATCTTTGTAACGACTCCGGGTATATTGAACCTGGGCTTGTCTTTGCCTATCAGGTTTTGAATATCCGTCGATGCGCCAAGGAACATAGCATCGTGAAGGCCGACAAATGTCTTGAAGTTCACCCCCCCGTTGTCATATCCCAGAAAATTAAATTCATATGTTCCCCTTCCGATGGTGAAGGCGGTCGGGGTGTCGATGACGTTTGGCCGTTTTGTCTGGGCATACGCCCCTGAAGATATCAGCAATAAACCGACGAATATCAATAAATGCTTTTTCATGTCGCGACCCTAGGTGTGGATTAAAAGCTATGATATTTATCGGTATCTGAGGGATTTTTTTCAGCATTATTCGGGGTTTAATCAGTCATTATCGATTTTTTTAACGCCTTTCCTTTTATCCTCCGGCTCCTTTTTTCTTTCATCCCACTCGTTCTCCTTCCTCAACTTCATTATCTCTTCGATATCCTTTATTTTCCTGTCGATTTTTTTATGGTAAGGATTGTAATCCCTGGTTGTTTTAAATTCCTTCAGCGCGGATTCCATGTCATCAGCAACGTATGATTTTATCCCTTTATTATAATGATAATCGGCGTCCTTTATGTCATCAACCGTAACCACCTTGGGGATGAGCTTGAAGGTTACATTGAATGAATATACCGGTCCGAAAACCTTGTTTTCGGAGAATGAAGAATCAATTGTAAATGTAACGTTTTTTATGACAAAATTGAAGCCCAGTCCCAGGGAGTAAGTATTTCCGTTGTTGAACTGGTAGCCGCCCCTGAGCGATATAATTTCAAGATAGGATATCTCCGCGCCCATATTCAGTCTGAAGCTTTCATTGAAACCGTGCGTGAAATCGTATATATCCGATACATTTATAAGGTTTTCAGTGGCGTCGAGGTTGAATCCGAACCATTTGGTCAGTTTGTAAGACATCCCGAGACGGAGCATTCTCGGAAGAGGGTCATTTTTCACCCTGGTCCCGAGATTCAGTATGGATATGCCTATGTGGAAATTTTTCACCGGAGCGTCAAACGGGGAGTACATGTTGAATCCCTTCAGGAATCCGAAATCCACCGCGAAAGAATTGAGAAAAAGCGTGTTCACCCTCTGGTATATGTACTTCGCGGAAAGGCCGAGGTAAAAAAGTTCAAAATCATATCCATAACCTACGGTAGTGTTGCCGGTATAATAAGTGACCTCGCCGGTTTTGATGCCGTTCGCATCGATTTTATCGAACGAGGGGACCCAGAATAACGTATTGATTATACCGATGTTACCGCCGAGCATCGGAAACGCGATTCCTATGTTCTCCAGCCTGGAGTCTTCAATAAGCTCCTGGTGGAACAATGACAGGACAGGGTATTTAAGGGTGCCAAGACCGGCAGGATTGTAGTACAGCGTATTGATGTCATTGGTTTCAGCTGTATAGGCCTCGCCCATACCGAGGGACCTGCTCCCCACGCCAAGCTCAAGAAATTCAGCACTGGAGGTGCCGACGGACCCGGCCGCAAAAAGGCAAGTATTCGATAAAATAATTATGGATGATGCTATTAGTTTTATTACTTTCAACATTCACATTGATCCGAAAGAAAAAAAGGAGATATATTTAAGCACGTTATCAGCGGAAAAACTATTTATGCAACAATAATTTTATTATGGAGTTGCTGTCTACGGGACGTTTGATCATTTCTGTTAAAAGAATATCGCCGAATTCATAATTAAGCTTGTTTATCTCGCGTGTAAGAATGTCAAAATCTTCAGGTCCGGAAAAAATAATGATCGAGGTGCTGGAAACATGGATTACGGCGGAAGATTCCCGTAATATTTCCGTCAGCTTTGACAGGAGATAATTTACTATAAACGATGATTCGTTTATTTTCGAAGAAACCGTTTTTATTCTCAGGCAGCGTATTTCGTCTTTTTTGTCGAACGTGCTGATAATATAGTCGATAACGCGGTATTTTTCCAAAAGCCCGGCATGTTTTAAAAGACTTCCGGAATAAATGAATTTTTCCATCAGTAATAATAATAATGAAAGGTTCTTCCTGATAATTCCGTATATTATTTCGATTTCGTTATGCAATAATATTTTCACGGCAAGAACCGGAGGCGGGGGATACAATCTCGGGTCATTGGCCGATCCGGATATATCCCGGTAAGCGGCCGATGAAATTCTTTCGGAACATACAAGATAAACTCCAGTATAGTCAGATTTCCCGGGATTGAACTTCCTGGACAGGAATTCATCGCCTTTAATCCTGGATCTTTCAAGGATAATACCCTTCTCGGATTCGAATATTTCATCCAGGATGGGATCCATCCGGCCGATCAGCAGGTCTGCGGATTCGTCATCCGGTAAATCCGTAATTGATGGACGGTAGCATTTTTCCTCTGGTTCGAACAGCATGTATGCAAATCCATGGAGACCGGATGCCGCCATCGCTTTTTTTACGGCATCCCGGAGAACATGGAAGTCAATAACGGGCGATGATTTGTATATTTCACGGGGATCGATGTTTTTGCTGATAGACGCGTCGAGGTTAAGAAGGTTCTTTGTCATGTAGAAAAGCTCATGCAGTTTTCGCAATGCATCGGCCGGTTTGATTTGTTCTTCAGGCTGTCCCGGAATGGCCGGTCCCTCGTTTTGCTTTATCCTGTTTACGAGACTTTGCAATTCGGCGTTGAATGTTTTCTGCCTGATGATATTAATTCCCTCTCCGCTTCGGATTGAATCGGGAGTCTTTTTTTCATCATCCGGAATATTTATATTAATTTCCTCGTCCAACCCGTTCCTCTTTCAATAAGAAAGCTCAAGCATGCGGTCGAGTGGAATTTTCGCAAGGGCCGCTGTTTCATCGTCAACCTTCACTTCGTACAGCTCCTCCCTAAGAGATTGTAAAAGTTTAGACAGGTCGATTTTTTTCATGTTGGGACATATGAATGAATCACCCGCGGGGATGAATTCAATATTGCCATTTACCTTTTTCAGCTTGTGGATGAGGGCGGACTCGGTGCCCACAATAATCCTTTTTTTGTCGGTCGAAGCCGCGAATTTCACCATTTCGCCCGTTGAAAGCGCAGCATCGGCAAGCTCTATAACCTCGGGTCTGCATTCCGGATGGACGATTACATAGGCGTCCGGGTGGGATGCTTTTACCTCGCGCAGCATTTCAACGGTAAACTTTTCATGTGTCGGACAAAATCCATCGCTCAGTATGATTTTTTTCGAGGTGAACCGCTGGACGTAACTTCCCAGATTCTTGTCGGGAACGAATATTATTTCATTCGAATCGATCCGGTCGACAATCTTTCTGGCGTTTGATGATGTGCATATGACGTTTGAAACCGTCTTAACCTCGGCGGTGGAATTAATATATGTAACGACCCTGGCGCCCGGATGCTTTCTTTTAAGCACCCTTACCTTTTCGGCGTCTATCATGTCAGCCATGGGACAGCCTGCAGACAGGTCGGGAAGAAGGACCTTTTTGTCGGGAGAAAGGATTGATGCGGATTCTGCCATGAAATGTACGCCGCAGAAAACTATGATGGAGGCCTTTGTCTGCGAGGCGATCCTGGCAAGTTCAAGCGAGTCGCCGGTATAATCGGCAATATCCTGTATTTCTGGATTCTGGTAATTGTGGGCCATTATTACGGCATTTTTTTGTTTCGCAAGGTCTTTTATTTCATCAAATATATTCATTTGCCGTCTTAACCCTGATAATAAACATTAACAAATACACTTTATAATAACGATGAATTTACCGTTCATGGTCAATATATCAAGATAAAATTGAACGCCCATGAATTTTTTACAAAAAAAAATTATTGACACTTGCGGGTGCTGAGAATAATTGTAACACAATATGCTCGGTGCGGTTTGCCGGGCAGACGCAAAACAATTACCGATCAATATTCCCCTGTAGCTCAGTCGGTAGAGCAGTTGGCTGTTAACCAATTGGTCGTAGGTTCGAGTCCTACCGGGGGAGCATAAGGCCCGCTCCTCGCCTATAAAAGAAGGAGCCTTGGATAAGGGTTTCACGGTAGTGAAGCCCTTATCTTTTTCAAAAATCTATAATTTGATTAAAAAATAAATCGATGAAGTTTATATTTTCATTTTATTGGCGCTTTTCGGCGTAATTTTTTTATACCGCTTCTTCATCCAGTTTTTCAGGTCAGAAATATACCACTTCGAGAATCTCCTGTCGCTCGGACCGCCGGCGATATTGGTATGGGCCTCATCCTTTGAAAAATCAGTTACAAAACGAAATGACGGGAAAAATGTCGTGAGGCGTCCCGCCGCACGGTAGATCTGTCCCTGGTGGATTGTCGCCCTTCCCCCCGGAAGCGGATATGGTCCCCTGTCAAAGCCGAGAATCCTCGGCAGTTTGCCGTCAAAAAGAATATTCTTAAAAAGCACACCGTGCGTTTTTCCCCAGGGAATGGGTTTAACGCCGAGATATTTTTCAATCGCGCCGGTATAGATTTCATCGCGGGATTTTCCGCCGAACCATGCGGACTTTTTCGCGAGAAGTATCCTGTCGAAGTTCTGGTAAAAATCGACAAACAGGCCTGTTTCCTTTCCGAAAAAATCAACCGCTCCTTCACCCATGCCATTTTTACCAAAAACCTCGAGAAAAAGCCCCCGGTATAATTCCTCGAAAAGATAGGCGGCTTTTGAATCAAGTGAATATTCACAATTCCAATCCCTCAGGACTCTGCCCTGCTCGGTATCGGGGAGCAGGGGTCTTATGATTTTCATGAAAAGCTCGGCCTGCAGCGAATATACGTCATAATGCATTTTGAAAACATCTTCGGGAGTGAAAGAATCACCCTTTTCAAGGATATCATTGATCCTGTCTGCACGGTATGATCCCATGGGCATGTTTATGGGCTTCACTTTACCGTATTTATTCAAATCATGATTTGCCGTTGCGAAAAAGCCTTTAACGGGATTATACGCCCTGGGCAGATCGCGGTAGTTTACAAGACCTTTCCAGTTATTTTTTTTATCCCATCCCGGGAGCGGTATGAATCCGCTAACACCCGGACGCCTTTTTGGGACAAGTCCCGACATCTGGAAGCCGATGTTGCCGTGCCTGTCAGCAAGCACCCAGTTCCAGAACGCTTCAATCTGGCCAAGGGCGTCCATGCCCTCCCTCACGTTCCGCGCGTCCCAGAGTTTGAGAAAGTACTTCATTGACTGCAAACCGGATTCGGCCGCAGTCCATCTGCTAGAAAGATAATAGCCGTTTTCTGACGGATCGCCGTTAAGTACTCCGTGATCATTTTCATAAAAGGTCAGCTCGACTGGAGTTTTCTTTTTCCGGAGGATAAACTCCTTTCGGACCTCGAAGTCCTTCCATTTCCCGTCATACCGGTACCGGCCGTTTTTACATTCTTCAATCCAGGAATCGATGCAGTCAATGAAGGCATATGTAACGCCCCAGGACAGATCGTTGCTGCGCCCGATGATAAATGCCGGCGCGCCTGCCATTGTTGCACCGATAATGTATCGTCCCCCGATATCCGCCGCCATCTCATACCAGACGTTCGGCAGCCTGTTCACCTCGAGGTGAGGATCGTTTGACAGGATCGGCTTTCCCGACGCGGTCTTCTTTCCCGAGATGACCCAGTTGTTGGATGCCATCATCCTCGGAACGGCTTTCCCCCAGAGGGTTTCCGGCGGTACGACCTTTTCCTGAAGTTTGACTTTTTTCAGGAGTCCGACGTCCAGCCCCTTAAGATTCCCTGGAAATAGTTCTTCGAGCAACGGGACCGGGACATTATTCTGGACCATTTCGACGAACATGCGCTCCATTTCATCCTGGGATTGCGAAAGTGTCAAATAACCTGCCATCCGCGCGATAATGATGGTGTGCTCGGCCTTCCATGCTTCAGGTCGGTAGCCCAATAATTTGAATTCACCGGGGATGCTTTCATTAAAAGCGTCATTCACCCCCTGAACGTACGAATCGAGGACCTGTTTCTCGAGATCGCCGATACCAGCGATGTATCTTTCCGTGTTTCCGCGCCAGTTCATTTTTCTGAAGAAGGTATCGATTTGAAGAGAAGTATCGCTGGAATCAAGAAGTTCGCTAAGCCTTCCTTCGCCCAGTATCCGCATAAGGATCATCTGCATGCCCCTGTCCCTGGCATGCATATATCCCATCCCGTAATACACGTCGGCTTTATTTTCCGCCTCTATGTGAGGAATGCCATTCTCATCACGGTATATCGTTATATTCTTTTTCATTGATCACTCCTGTGCGATGAAATCATTCTGTTTACTCAATTAAACTTGATATAACAAAATTAATATACCATGCCTGTGAAGATGATAATGAATTTGTTTTATCTTAAAAATTGAAATCCAGTTGCGTTATTCCTGTTTATAAATTAGGTCTTTGCCGGTTAAATGTCAAGTTTGACAGGTTAAATCAATACTGCGGGCATGAAACGTTAAAACAGGGATGCAAATCCGGCTTTATGAAATTAGAGCAAGGCATAATATATGTGCGCATATAAACCGGGAAATGTAATAATATGGATAAATGCATTGATAATTGTACAATCGTAGCGCCTATTGCATGAATCGCAGAAACGATAATTTTACTGCAGCTTCTTGATGTTGTGGGTATAATCAGTTCTATAAAATTTTGGGTCCTTGTATCCAATGCCCGGCAGCCAGTTGATTACGATCCCGGCCATTATCCTGCCCCTGGGTGAAACCGACACCCACAGACCCGGTGAAACCTCCTCAATTTTCATCCAGCCGGGATAAAAATTAAACTGGAGCAGCTGGTCATAGTTGAAGTTGACGATCATTGAGGCGAGGAGGGAATTGTATTTATCCAGAAATATACCGCCGCTGTAAACCATGCTTACCGTTTTCCCGGCCCCCACCAGATTAACCACGACCAGCCTTTTGGTCCTTGTGCCGAAACCGAAAGACAGAGCCATACCGTTGTCCCATTTGTATGATAGGCCGAATATTTCGTTCATGCCCCAGTATACGAATAAATGATAGTGCCTGTTGTCGAAAAACGGGAATTTCCATTTTAATGAAAAATACTGACCGACGTTTTCGAGCGATTTGTCGGGAAACATGAAGGTCGGCTGCATGTCCCAGTTCGCCATGTTAAGCGATTTGTATAGATTCTTTACAGGTTCGATGCTTACAAGGAACGGCGCCAGAAGATCGAAAATCCAGAGGTCCGCAACCGGGTCGATAGTTCGTCCCTTGTAATAACCGTTTTCAACCACTTCGTTCAGCCAGTGATATGCGTAATAGGTAGTAAAAGCGAAAAAATGAGGTGCCGGAATATTATAATAATTGAAATAATCCACGAGAGACCCGTAAATAATCCCGCCCCCGATGAGGTGGAGACTGTAGTTCGGGGGCCACTTCGCCCTTTTATCAATGGTCATGGGAAAGACTTCGGTCTCGAGGAAATTTTTCCAGCCACCGGTATATTTTACCGCGTCAACCGGATGACTGATGTTTTTCCAAATAGTTGCATGGCTTCCCATGTAAGGAATCCTGAAAATGTTGTGGTCGTTTCCTGGCCGGCCCTGGAAAATATCAAAACCGCCGTTCAGCATCATGTTGAGCGGATTAAAGCGGTATTCCGATCCGTAATCCTTTCCTGTATAAAATCCATAAGTTGGACAGAAAAGGCTTTTCTCATTTGCAAGGATTTCAAATGGAGTTGAAATAACTATCAAGAGAATAAAAGTTTTAAGCAGCCGCATCCGGTCAAACCCGCATCGTTCCGGTTCTCTTATGAAGTCTGATATAATTGTAAATAAATATTTCATTAAGATTTATTGTGCAAAATAATTCAATCTGTCTCAAGAATTCAAATATGAAATCCTAAAGAAAATTCGACTCCAAGCTCGCTGAAGGATATTGATTTGCTCCAATCATAATATGTCGTTACCCCGCGCTTAAGGTTAACACTCGTCAGGCAGTAAATGGCATTGAAACCGAAGGTCAGCGGCGCCCACCTGTCCAGGGATACATGCGGCCCCAGACCGAAGCGCATGGTGTACCCAGTCACCCTTGAAGAGTAATTGATATAATTCAAGGGATAAATATGGTTGTCTCCAATTTTCATCAGGTCCAGGTAGAAAATGCCGGTTTTTCTCAATGCCGGAGCGGTTGAAAGTCTTCCGTCGATCAATGTTCCGAAGAGCGCGTAGGTATTGATATAAAAGCTTAAATTCCTGTTATTGGTATTGAAAATCCAGTTAATAACCGGCCCCGCTGACCAGTACTTGAATGTCATCAGGCGGCCGCTTGTAAACACCTTCGTTGGATCCATCGCCCTTTCGATTTTTTCCAGAAACATGCCGTGTATAATATCCGTGAAAACAACTTCGTAGCCATATCTGCCCCTTACACCGAACTTGATGCCGGTGAAATCAAGCCACCTCTTTTGCGGAAATTTAATTGATGGCGCCATTAGATCAAGGTTTACGGACCAGTTTACGGAATAGTTGAGCATTCGAAAATCGAAATAGCCGTATGTTGCGACAAGGGACGGATTTTTTATATCATAAGCTTTTTTTTCCTTCTTTGCAAGTTCACCCGTAATCGTGGAATAACCTGCGGATATCCCGATCCAGAGAAATGAATCATGGAAACCTGCCAGCGGGGCATTGTAAGCCGGGTCTGTATCCTGTTTCTTTTTTTCATTTATTTTTATCTTTGCCGGGCCGTCAAAGAATATATCTTTTACCATGTCGCGGCGAATGACCTCTCTTTTCCCGTCTGCGTTAACATAAATAACGGAATTATCAGTCACCTTGTCAATCTTTCCGGTTATTATTTTACCGCTGTTCAGTAAAATTTCATCTGGAAACGCCAGGAAAGGAATTAAGACCATTGAAAGCGAAAAAATTGTTTTTTTTATTCCGAGTTTCATATGCAATAGTATGGGCTTCCCATTAAATGTGCCATCCGAAACCGAAAGGCATGTTGATATTCATACCGAATACCGGTCTCTTCTTGCCGTTGATGGCAAAAAACAAACCTATGTCCATATCTTCGATTCTAATTGCCGGCGGATAAACGTTAAGGCGCACGAGATAATCCTGCGTGCCGTGAAATATAAGCGACCACAGCAGGGCATTGTTCCTGTCATAATATATGCCGGCGGCGAGCTTGGTCTGGTGGGCCGTATCTGTAAGCGTGGTTCCATGACGGAATGGATTTACCACCGCGACGCCGGAGCTGATGCTTATATAGTCGTTTCCTGTCGTATTGATGCTCACGCCGAACATGTAGTGCATTCCCATGATGATAAAAGGCCTTACCTTCTTTCCGAAAACATACGGTCGGAACACATAGCTGCCGCTGGCATTGTTTATCTGAAGGCTCTTCAAGTCCATGATGGGTTGACCGTACCATGCCCTCATCTGCAGGTTGTTGTAGAAAAATTTTGTTATCGAATCGTTCAAAAAAAGAAAACAGGCTAGAAAATCGAAAAAATAAAAATCCGCTATATGGTCTATGGCGTAAAGTTTGTTCGGCGTTTCCTCGACGGCTTCATTTCCAAGACGGGTTGCGTAAACCGTTATGAATGCAAAAATATATGGAAGAAAAAATCCCTGATAATCATAGTATTCTGCCATGGTCCGGAAATCATACGCGCCGCCGACCAGATGCAGGGACCAGTTCGGAAGACCCGGCACTCCGAATAATTCGTTTGTTATCAGCTTTCTGACTCCGCCTGAGCGTCTTATCGTCTTGATGGGATGAGAAACCTGGTTTATTATTTTTGAATGTTTTCTTAGATACTGATACTGATTGAATGCTTTGGGTTCCTGAACTGTATCGAAGGCCAGGTTAAGGTAATAAGTGATAGGAAAAAAATCATAATTCAAAGTGCGCGTGTCTTCATTATAAAGCAAATGAGGCTTGATGCTTCTCTCCCTGTTTTCATCGGCAAAAGATGATGAGGTTGAAAACATGATCAAAACAGACAGGGGAAATAAAAAAAAGAATTTTCTTATCCGTTTTAAAAACATGGAATAATACCATTTGGCAGTAAACTATTGCTGATCAATCCGTATTTCACTTCAGCGCGCTTCGATTGATATTCATTACACATATAATACCGTCAAATATACAGCCCGAGCGAGAGTTCTAACCCGAATTCCCCGACCGGCATTGTTTTCTTCCAGTCATAGTACGAGGTGATTCCCCTTCGTAATTTCAATACCGAACTTGAATAAATCGCGTTTGCGCCGATGGTTACCGGCGCCCATTTATTGAAACTCATATGTGGACCGATTCCGAAACGCATGGTATATCCGCCAACTTTTGTCGAATAGTTCACATAGTTGAAGGGATAAATATGGTTGTCCCCGATCCCCAATAGATCCAGGTAAAACAGGCCGGTTTTTCTGGTGGCCACTGCAGATGCAAGTCTGCCGTCTATTATGGTACCAAAGGCCGCGTATAGATTCAATAAAAAACTAAAATTATCTCCAGGCGGGCTGATGATAAAATCAATTACCGGTCCTGTTCCCCAGTATTTGTACGTAAGGAGCCTGCCCTTCGTCATAGTTTTCACGTCGGCTGAATGCTGGATTTTTTTTGCGAAATTGCCGTGCCTTATGCTGCTGGTGATATCAGAGTTGCCGTACCTTGCCTTTACACCGAATTTAATACCCGTTAAATCAACGCTTTTCTTGCGCGCAAATTTTATGGCCGGCAGCATCAGGTCGAGATCCGCGGACCAGTTGAAAACATAGCTTGTAAGCTCGTATTCTAAAAAACCATAAGTCGCGACCATCAGGGGCTGTTTCAGCTTGAACGCCCTGTTCTCTTTTTTCAACAATTCACCGTACATCTCCCCAAAAGCAACGGCAACAGATATTCTCATGAAGGAATCCATGAATCCGCCGGATACGGTACCTGAAGATAAATTCGATTCAACCGTTCCGGTACCGTCCGGCTTTCCGGATTTTTTCGAATCATTCGCGAAATTTATTGTATTGCCCGTTTCTCCCAGAAAAACCCTTTCGACTGAATCCCGCCTGATTTCAGATTTTTTCGCGTCCGGGAGCGTGTATGCTATCGAGGTTGCCGTGATCTGATTGATTCTGCAGTCGATGATTCCGCCTTCCCTGAGGTAAATACTGTCATGTATATTTTTCAGGAAAAGGATCTGCTGACCGTTTTTATATATTATTTTTGATACTTTTTCAAGATCCTCTTCGCCGAAGAGTGAAAAGCCCGCGGGTTTGTATTCAATCTTTTTTTTGGTTATCCGTATTATTTCACCTTCAAGCATTCTACCGTTCTTCAAATGTATTTCATCTGCATGGAGAATACATGCCGTAAAGACAATGACCATAATGAATCCGATCATCCTCATCTTGATTCCCTATATACGGAAGACTTATTTATAAATAAAGTCGGTTTAATCATGTTCATATTGATTTTATCATTTTTTCCAATATAAAAAATAACTGTATAATTACATAATTTTTAATATAAAAGATGAAATTAATCATTTGATTAATATACCGATGATATTTATCAAGATAATTTTGTTGTTTAATATTGAATTAATTGAAAACTGTTAAACATGGCATGACTTGTTGACAGGCATGAATTGAGGATTGGTACAGGTCTTATCGGCTGATCATCATTCGGGTTTAAATCAAGACTGGATATCAAGTCCGGGATCAATTTTCTTCAAGGGTTTTAAGCTCGATAAGGTTCAGCCTCAGCCTTCTTGCAATCTCGCAGGCGAGCCGGTAATAAAAAATTCCCGCGATTTCGGGGTATTCCGCGGTTATCACGTCGAAGTTTTCACGCTTCATTACATAAAGCTCTACATCCCCGATCGCCATCGCATCGGCTGATCGGTTTTCAAGATTTAAAAACGACATGTCGCCGAAAAAATCTCCGCGGCCGAAAGAAGCCAGATGATGGGTCGTTCCGTTAACAAGGGGGAGTTCTATTCTAATGCCGCCTTTTTTTATAAAATATATCTCTCCGCCGGCATCGCCGAAGGTGAAAATTTTTTCCCCATCCGTGAAAACTTTTTCCTGTATCCTGCCTGATAGAGTGGAAAGGGCCTTATCGGACGCGCCTTTGAAGAATTCAAACTCCGAAAGGTTCAGGGATTTTTTCTGGAGCGACCTGTCCGAATATTCAATGAGTAATTCGTCCTCCACCCATTCAAGGGCGTTATCAAGCTCGTGGAAAAAAATTACCACCTGGTCTTCCGGCAGGAATCCCAGCGTCTCCAGATAACGGCGTACGTTCTGCCCGGTGGGTACGCTTTGAGGCACGGAGGCGAAGATGAGCAGACCGCCGTTTTCAGTTATTTTCGATTTTATCTGGGTGAGCATATTGGCTGCGGTGAAATCAACCGACAGGACCCGCCGCATGTCCAGTATGAAATACCTGCAAATTCCGATATATGGCTCAATCCGGGTGTAAAGCTGGTCGGTCGTTCCGAAAAAAAGCTGTCCCTGCAGTTCCAGTATCAGGGTTTCCTTCCCCTTGATTTCAAGTATCTCCAGTTCGGATGAAAGCCGGCTTTTTTTGGAGTATATCTGGTTCCCGAGAGCTATTCTTCTGACAACAGGGAACCGAAGCTGTTCCCTGAGAAACAGGGCGATGGCGAGGCTTATCCCGACAGCCGCTGCCGCAATCAGGCTCATGCTCAGCGCGGCTATTACAACGGCTAGAATTACGATAAAATCGAATATGGTCGACCTGTGACGCAGAAGCTGTAAACTTTTCCTGTCAACCATTCTCACGCCCACCACCAGCAGGACCCCTGCCAGAGATGCGAGAGGAATCCATGCGATATATTTTACAAAAAGCACAAGGACGATGAGGGAGCTGATGCCTGCGATTATGCCGGATGCCCTGGTTATTCCTCCGCTGTAGATGTTGACAAGTGTCCCTCCCATCGTGCCCGAGCCCGGACTGCCGCCGAAAAATGCGGAAGCCATGTTCGCCACTCCCTGCCCTACTAGTTCCCTGTTCGAATCATGCCTTGTGCCGGTAATGACGTCAAGGACGACGCAGGTTTTTAATGTGTCTATGGAAAGCAGGACCCCGAGCGTGAGAGTCGGGACAAGGAACCTTGTCATGCTGGAAAAGGTCAATGACGGGAAAGTGGATAAATTGTACGCCACGGATGAATAAATATCCGCCGGTGAAACGTTAATACTACCTATTATTAAACTGTTGTCGCGGACCAGCAGGAGGTTTTCGTTAAAAAAGGCCAGGATAAAATAGCAGCAGATGCCGGCAGCGAGCGCGGCTATTGAGGCCGGTATTTGTTTCATCACTTTTGGCGTTATAAGCATAATTATGATTGTAACCATTCCCACGAGTATGCTTTCCCATCTCCACAGCCCCGGGGATATAACTCCGGATAAAACAGACGTATCCTTGGGAATGCCCAGGAGCCTTGGGAACTGTCCTATGAATATCAATATCCCGACGCTGCTCAGGTATCCGGCCACTACCGGATATGGTATGTATTTTATGAAAGTCCCGCCCTTAATAAAACCGATGACCAGCTGGATCAGGCCTGCACCGAAAGCTATGAGATAAATATAAAGAGGAATCAGTTCAATGGCAGTGTTACCGGCAGATACGGTTTCGATCGCAAAAACTGAAAGTACTGCAGCCGCAGGAGCGCAGGGGGAAGATACGAGGCGCTTGGTTCCGCCGAAAATCGGGGCGATGATACCCAGGACCACCGAGCCTATTATCCCCGCAACCGCACCTTTTGCGGTGAATTGCTGTCCCAGCGGCGCGAATATTATCAGACCGTATGCTATCGCTGAAGGCAAAGCCACGAGCATGGCTGCGAATCCGCCGGTAAGATTCCCCATGATGGTCGATTTTCCGTGTTTTAATTTTTGAATAAGGTCCTTCAATGGCAAGTTTTCTCTAGTCAGGTAATTGTATATATATAATATATCGTCGGTTTATTCGGAGGAAATATCAGAATTTTATGGAAGCTTTATGATCACCAGATCCGGAATATCACTCCTTTATTCTGGAGATCCTCCTTGATCATCCCGACAGCCTCATCAAGGTTTTCTATCGTGGGGATGTAGAGATCGTATTTCATGTCCGTCGAACCCTCGTCGCCTACCCATACGGCTTCAATTGACTCTGGGTTTACGGTCGTTTTGATTATTTCAAGATCATACTGGGTGAGGTCGATGGCTGTGACTATCAGGATAATACCGGCATCCAGGAGTATATTGGACACCTCTGAAAGCCTCCTGATGTGCTCCTCCGCATTTTCCTTTCTGTCCCTGACTTTGATGTCGGCATCGACGCCGTAAAGCACGTTGCCGATCCCAAGGAAATAAACGAATTTCCCTTCATCAAACAGGCTTTTTTCAAGGGCCCTTGCAAGGGTTTTCTTGCCGACATCCTTACCCCCGGTTATAAGAATCAGCATGGATTTCTGGTTGTATCTTTCGTACCTTTTGTCTAAGGGGATCGCGCTTCGTTCCCATTTGTAGTTTCTGAGCAGGACCATGTCCCTTACCCATGATTGCCTGTCGTCAAGCGATTCAATTATTATTCCTCCGCCTGCTATTTCAAAATCATCCACGATGACGAACCTGCTGGTCAGGGGATTGTCTTCAGCGAGGTCGAATGCCGCGGCCTTGGACAGGTTAAGGATGCACTCTGCGACGTCATGCCTGTCAACCTGGTCTTTCCCGGTGCAATCATCAAGGCTTTCAGCGTCGATCATCCTTAATATTGAATCAAGCTTCATCGGCACCTTGAAAGTCCCGGTTTTAAGAATGTATTCCTTTTTTTTCATAAGCGGCATCTTACCGAGCCAGAAAAGGCTGACCCTCATCATCGAAGAAACCGTCGGCTGTTTCTCCCCGGCTTTAGCGGCAAGCTCGCCCCTTTTTATGAATATCTGCTCATCCAGGGTTAAGCCTGTCGTGGACGGAGCGGCCATCATTTCGCCTGGCGCGGAATTGAATGATTCTATGCTTTTCACCCTGCTTTTTTTTCCGGATGGGTAGAATACTATACCGTCACCGATATTTATGGATCCGGCATCTATAGTTCCGGCCACGATCCTCCTTCCGTCGCCGAATTTAGTAAACTTGTATACGTCCTGTACCGGCATTCTGAACGGCTTCAACACCGGGCTTTCGTACGGGATGAAATCATCGAGCAGTTCAAGTACGCTTTTTCCCGAGTACCATCCCATTGAATTGTTTCCCGGGGTTATGTTGTCCCCGTTTCTGCCGCTCACAGGTATGAAAAGCTTCGGCTCGACTTTGAGCCCCCTGAGAAAATTCCCGTATTCCGACACGATGCCGTCATAAACGGATTTTTCGTATCCGACGAGGTCCATCTTGTTCACGAGGACGGCTATTTGCCTGACCCCCAGCATGGAAAGAAGGAAGCCGTGTCGCCTGGAATTTTCCCTGATTCCCTCTTCAGCATCAATGACGAGGAGCGCGGCTTCTGCCCTTGAAGCGCCGGTAATCATGTTTTTCAAGAATTCGATATGTCCCGGCGCGTCTATGATGATAAAATCGCGTTTGACGGTCTTGAAGAAAACCCTTGCGGCGTCGATTGTTATGCCCTGTGATTGTTCATCCTTCAGTGCGTCGATCAGGAAAGCGTATTCGAATGGCTTTGAATTGATTTCGCAGTTGTTTTTAACCTGCTCAAGCTTGCCCTCGGGAAGGGAGTCGGTATCCGCAAGGAGCCTGCCCACTATGGTGCTTTTACCGTGATCGACGTGCCCCACGAACACGAGGTTTAGTTTTTCGCGGAGTCCCATGTCACATGTATCCGTCGCGTCTGAGGGTTTCAAGTCCCCCGCCGTCGTCTTTGTCCTGGGCCCTGCCGGACCTTTCGGCGATGTTTTTAAGTTTCCCGCTTTTCAGTTCTTCGATAACTTCATCAACCGAAGCGGATTCCGATTCTATCGGCATGGTACACGGCCAGCAGCCGAGAGACCTGTATCTTTTTTTATCGCCCTTGTTGTAATATAGCGAAACAGTGGGTATGCCCTCTCTCCTGATGTATTCCCAGATGTTGAGTTCGGTCCAGTCGAGAAGCGGGTGGATCCTCACATGGGTCCCGGGCGCGAAATCCGTCTTGTACTGGTTCCAGAATTCCGGCGGCTGGTCCCCGATGTTCCATTCGCTCTGCCTGTCCCTCGGTGAAAAATATCTTTCCTTCGATCGCGAGCCCTCTTCGTCGGCCCTTACGCCTACGATAACTCCTGTAAAGGGTTCCTTGTTGGTGTCTACAGCGTATTCCCCGGCCCTGTGATCGAATTTAAAGCGCCTGCCCTTTCCGTTCAGCGTGTTCACAAGGGCCGTTGTTTTAAGGTTCCTGCAGCAGGTTATCCTGTCCACGGTACCGTCAGGATAGGTCTTCTTTGCCGCGATGGCCTCGTCGTTAACTCCGTAGATCATGGTAAGGTTCCATTCACGGGTCAGCCTGTCGCGATATTCAATCATTTCAGGAATTTTATAGAGAGTGTCTATGTGGACAAGGGGTATGGGAACATGGCCGAAAAAGGCCTTCCTCGTCAGCCAGAGAAGAACCGTCGAGTCCTTGCCTATGGACCAGAGCATGCAGAGGTTCTTGAAATTCGCATACGCCTCGCGTATTATGTGAACTCCTATGTTTTCCAGTCGGTCAAGATGGTCCATTTTGTTTCATCCGTGGATGTATCCTTCCAGCTTCGACAATAAATACGCGAAGGACTCTTCTAAACTATTGCCGGCGGTATTTATCGTTATTTCAGGATTTACCGGCGGTTCATACGGATCGTCAATCCCGGTAAAATTTTTTAATTCCCCGGATCTTGCCTTTCCATAGAGCCCCTTGACGTCCCTTTTTTCGCACTCATTCAGAGGTGTAGACACGTAGACCTCGATAAACTTTTTGCAGAGGCCCCGCGCATGCTCCCTTGATTCAACGTAAGGTGAAATCAGGGATGTAATCGCTATCACGCCGTTTCTCTCGAGAAGAGACGCTATGTATGCCGTTCTTTTTATATGGCTGTTTCTATCTTCCCTGCTGAAACCGGTATTCGGGAATATGGCCCTCAAAGTATCACCATCCAGCAGTTCAACCCTTTCCCCGTTTTTTTTGAAATGATCGTTTAACATGACTGCGAGCGTAGTCTTACCGGATCCCGATAAACCCGTGAACCATACGACGAATGACGACGGCTGTTTGTCCTGTAAATCCATTTCCATAAATCGATGTCAGATGATTTCAGAGAAGCTGATGGGGTTTGTCAAGATAATATAATTCATATATATTATTTTATTTTTTAACCATATGGAAATTCATTCTTAAAGCAAAACAATTAAGAAAAACATTAAACATTTAATATATTTGTTCAATTTGTACTCTATTTTATAAAGGATCAAATTTTTTTCATTTACAATTTATCAAACAAAGGATTTTTTTATCACAGGGGTTGAATTATGAAACGCATTTCAATATACCTTGTCACGGCATTGCTCGGCCTGGCATCCTGCGCGCCGCAGGCACAGGATGTAAAAGAAGCAATAACAATATCAGGCGCCTGGGCACTTTATCCGCTGACCGTTAAATGGGCGGAGGAATATAAAAAAATCCGCAAGGGAATCAAAATAAATGTCATGGCAGGCGGCGCCGGCAAGGGAATGGCTGACGTGCTTTCCGGGATAGTGGACATTGCCGCCGTATCGAGGGAAATATATCCAGATGAAAAGAACAGGGGAGCCTGTCATTTCCCCGTGGCGATTGATGCCGTAATTCCAACCGCAAACTCGGCCAATCCCGTCATCTCTGCATTGCTAAAAAAAGGAATTAAACGTGAACAAATTAGAAGTTTATGGATAACCGGCAATCCGAAAACCTGGGGCGGTCTTGCGGGCACATCGGACAATACCGCAATCAATCTGTATACAAGATCAGACTCCTGCGGGGCGGCGGAAACCTGGGCAGGTTTCATTTTAAATAAACAGGAAGACCTCAAGGGGACAGGCGTTTACGGGGATCCCGGAATAGTTGAGGCCGTAAAAAAAGACCCGTCCGGCATGGGATATAATAATGTCAATTTCGCATACGATGCTTCGACTAAAAGGCCCGTAGCCGGCATATTCGTGGTGCCTGTTGATTTCAATGGGAACGGCATCATAGATAAAAATGAAAATTTTTACAATTCACGCGATGAGCTGATGTCGGCCATTTCCTCAGGAAAGTTCCCCTTCCCCCCGGCCAGGCGCCTTTATTTTGTGACAAAGGGCAAACCGGCAAAAAAGGAATTAAAGGAATTCATCAGGTGGGTGCTTACTCATGGAAGGAGCTTTGTGGATGAAACGGGTTATATAAATATCCCGGAAAAAGATTCAAGAAATGAATTAAAAAGGTTGTGACCTGAATATGCCGCTCCCATCATTTATCCCTTTCAAGGGTCTGTCTGCCGGAAAATTTAAGAACATCTCCGCAAGGACCCTTTTTTTAATTGCCGCGCTGTTTATAAACTTCATTCTCTTATCGATCATTATATGGCTGACTGTGAAATCCGCCCCGGTATGGGTCGAAAAATCCATCCCGGGGCTTCTTCTTTCACAGGTCTGGTTTCCCGCCAGGGGCGGATTCGGAATGTTTTCATTCATTATCGGCACCGTTCTTTCCACTCTCCTTGCGGTAATACTGGCAGCGCCTCCGGCCATTCTTTCCGCCATATATCTTCATGAATACGCGTCAAAAAAAATCATGACGGCCGGCAGGACGCTTATTGACCTTCTTGCCGGGATACCGTCCGTGGTATTCGGCCTGTGGGGGATTATTACGGTCGTACCGCTAGTCAGGAACCACATCGCACCTGCCTTTGGAATTAATACGACCGGTTACTGCCTTCTTTCCTGCGGTCTGGTTCTTTCCATAATGATAGTTCCCGTCATCATGCTGATGGTGATTGAGGTCCTGGATGGCATACCGAACGAGCTGCGGGAATCCTCCCTTGCGCTCGGCGCAACGAGATGGCAGACCGTCAAACATGTTGTCATGCGCATGGCATATCCCGGCATTCTTTCAGCCGTGGCCCTGGGCATATCCCGCGCCATCGGTGAAACCATGGCCGTTCTCATGGTGGCGGGAAACGTACCGGCCGTCCCATCGTCAGTGTTCGAACCGGTCTACCCGCTCCCGGCCCTCATTGCTAACAATTACGGCGAGATGCTTTCAATACCGTTGTACGACTCCGCCCTCATGTTCTCCGCGCTGGTGCTTCTGGCGATGGTGCTTGTTTTCAACATCGGTCTGCATATCTTTAAAAAAACAGCGCGATACGGCGGTCAGACTTCATGAAAGGAAGGATTATTGAGGAAAAAATATTCACGCTCCTGATGGCCTTCTCGTCGCTTGCTATTTTTGCGTCGCTTATCCTGCTGATAGGCTCGGTGATCTTCAAGGGCGCACCGGCCCTGGACCTTGCCATGGTCACGGAAGCTCCTTCCGGCGGATTTTATCTGGGGAAAAAAGGAGGGGTGCTTAATGCCATTCTCGGGTCGTTTTTCCTTGCCGGAGGGGCGGTCTTCATCTCTCTTGTTCTTTCAATACCGATCGTGATGTACATAAACCACTATTCATCAAAAGGCTCCCTGCTGAATACCGCCACACGGTTTTCAATAGACGTCCTGAGCGGCGTTCCATCAATCATTTTCGGTGTTTTCGGATTCTCGATCATGATAATTCTCGGGATTAAGGCCTCGCTGCTCGGCGGAATGATAACGGTCGCCATGCTTGTCCTCCCGGTCATGTGCCGGGCCGTTGACGAGGTCGCGAGGCTGGTACCGGAAGAGCTGCCTGAGTCAGTCCATGCCCTGGGGGCAACCAGATACGACGTCATAAAAGTTTCGCTGAGGCAGATCCTTCCTGGAATATTGACGGCCATAATGATTTCATTCGGCCGGGCGATCGGGGACGCCGCATCGGTCCTTTTTACAGCCGGTTTTACCGATGAAATGCCGCTTTCACTTTTACAGCCGGCCGCCACGCTTCCGCTTTCAATATTTTTCCAGATAAATTCGCCAGTGGCGGAGGTTCAAAACAGGGCCTACGCCTCGGCTCTCATTCTTACAGCGGTGATTCTTTCAATAAGCCTCTCTGTAAGGATAATCGCCTCGAAAATGAAAAAAAAAGTGGTTAAATGAAATAAACAATGCCGCATGTTAAAGTGAATAAATTCAATCTCTATTTCGGAAATGATCATATTCTGAAGGATATTGATGTTTCAATTCCGGATAAACAGATTACCGTGATAATAGGACCCTCGGGATGCGGAAAGACGACACTGTTAAAATCATTCAACAGGTTGATTGATTTGCAGGATAATGTGAAGACCGACGGAAGGATTTTAATCGACGGTGAGGATGTTTTTTCCCGGAACGCTGATTTATGTTCTATAAGGAAAAAAATGGGGCTTCTTCTTCAAAAGCCATATCCCCTTCCCATGTCGATATACGACAACGTCGCATACGGTCCCAGGATTCACGGGTTGAAGAAAGGCGGGGATCTTGACGGATTAGTTGAACATTATCTCAAAGAAGCAAGCCTCTGGGACGAAGTGAAAGGAAGGCTTCACGCTCCCGCCGGCAATCTGTCCCTGGGACAGCAGCAGAGGCTGTGCCTTGCCAGGGGGCTGGCCGTTGAACCGGAAATAATCCTTGCGGATGAACCTACGTCCGCGCTGGATCCGCTTTCAACAGCAAGGATAGAAAAAACTTTTATAAAACTCAAAAAGAGCTACACCATCATCGCCGTAACACATATCCTGAGACAGGCGAAAAGAATCGCTGATTATGTAATATTCATGTATTACGGGCGTGTGATCGAGCACGGTCCAGCGTCAAAAGTGCTCGAAAATCCCGAAAAAGATGTAACAAAGGAATATGTAAACGGCGTCATCAGTTAAGCCGCTCAATGTCGATATCGCCCGTCCCGGTCATGGCAAGGCTTTTCTTCCACAGTAATTTTCCGAAATCCGGGTCAGGGGAAAGTCTGGGCGTCTTTTTTTTCATGAACCTGTAATACCCTCCGGTCAGGCCTTCCATTTCAGGAGAAGTCGCAAGATATATGGCGGTCCTGGCGGCTTTTTCAGGTTTCGGGAAAGTCAGCTGGATGATGGCATCCGCCATCTGGGGTATTATTCCGGGTTTATCAGCGATACCGGAAGCCACCGGCCCCGGGTCGACCGCATTGACGGTAACGCCTGTCCCGTGAAGCCTTTCGGCAAGCTCCAGAGTGAAATGGACGATCGCGAGCTTTGATCTGCCGTAGGAGCCCATCAATGAAAAACTCCCCTTTCGTCCCTCAAGGTCGTCCGGATTCAACCGAACAATCCTGTGAGTATCGGAAGAAACATTTATTATCCGCGACGGGGATCCGCTGACCAGGCTGCGCATAATGAGAATGGTGAACTGAAACATTGCAAGGTAATTTACGGCGAAAGTCGATTCATAGCCGTCCTCGGTTTTACTGAAACCGCGGTTTACCTGGCCGGCGTTGTTGACGAGTATGTGCAGTGGTTTTTTTAACGACATGAATTCTGAAGCCGCCCTGCGTATGTCCTTCTGGGATGAAAAGTCGCACAATAACATTTCTGTTTTTCTTCCGGTCGACGAGGATATTTCATCGGCGGCACTGCGGCACTTTCCGGGATTCCGCCCCAATATCATCACATCCGCGCCCATGCCTGCCAGTATACGCGCCACGGCCTTCCCATGACCGCTTGTCGCGCCTGTAACAAGGCACCTTCTGCCGCTTAAATCCATTTTTTCCTCAGCGTTCATCGGTCTTTTCCTCCGGTATGCTGAATCTCTTCATGTAGGCATTGAAGCCTTCTTTTATTATCACCTTTTCGAGACCGAAATCTTCAAGCCTGTACCTGTGCTTACCGTGCTTGTGCTGCGGGTTCCTTTCCGTCCATCTGTCTACCCTGTCCGCATCTTCCCGGTTGAAAGGAATCTTCAGAAATCCATAAATGTCACTCATAACTGTTTCTGGATTCTTCATCAAGTCTGAATAATAAACATCCATGAAATTATCCGCGCCGTGCTTATCCCTTATATCCATTGAATGACGGACCATCTTCAATGCTTTCCTGCTCCAGTGCCTTCCGATTTCCGAAGGATCAATGTCGTCGCTGAAAACGCCGTACGCATGGGAAACCATGCTGCAGAAAGAGGCCACCACCCTGGACGGGTCCCTGTGGGTCTGTATTATTTTAGCCCCCGGGAACACTTTGAATATTTCGTCAAAATGCTCCATGTGCTGCGGGGTCTTAAGTATCCACCTTCCACCGGGATTCTGCCACTGAAGATACTGCAGAACCTTTTTATAATATTCATAGGCGCCGGTATGGTCCTGTCCTTCGAGCCAGTTTGAGAAGGATGGCACCCTCATCGTGGCCTCCGGTACCGTGCTCCAGAAGTCGAAATCAAACAGGAGGCAATCCTCCTCGGGGCCTCTCGCGTCTATGGGGTGTATCGCGAAAAAGTCCGGAGCCATAAATTTCAGGGCGTACTGCGCGGTAAGCGCCATTCTGACCCTCGGATCCTCACGGCCCTTCTTTTTTTCTTTCAATGGCGCCGGATTTATCGCTTCCCATGAGGCCAGGAAGCGGAAGTTTTTTTCATCGGACGCGATCAGGCGGTGCAGCATTGTTGTCCCGGTCCTCTGCAGCCCTATGATAAAAACCGGGTCTTCCATCTTCACAGCCAGAATTTCAGGTTTTTTTTTAAAAGCTTCTTCGATTTTAAGCCTGTTGGAAAGAAAACGGACAAGGTTCTGTTTTATCATGAATCTGCCGAATGGATGCAGCCTGGCCTCAAGGTCTATCGAATCGAGCAAAAGTTCCATTCTTTCCAGGAAAGACCTGTTGCCGAAATCATCAAGACCGGTTTTTTTTGATGCGGTCCTGATGAAATCTCTTGCATCAAAACGTTTTTTTCTGAAAAATCCGCCGATTAAGTTAATTAAGGAAATAACAGCTGGCCTGTGAGGCTTCCGGTATTCAGTCGATGTAGTTTTAATCGGAGAATTCATTCAATCCATCCTTGACGTTATTTCAGGTGTTTGACTTCGTTTATTTTAACAACCCTGGTCGCCGGCTGCGGGTGATGTTCGGCCTTCACCCACCTGAGGAGCATCGTTCCATGCCTGTGGCCGACCGTGTCAATCCAGTTTCCTGTCCCCGGGTCTGTTTTTGAAACCACAATTCTTACGGATCCGCCGTCGCCGTATTTTGCCGTATACTGATTGACCCATACAGGGAAATACCTGTAATCAAGGGATTCCATCCAGTGGTTGTTGAGCTGGAAGTTCCAGCATTCGCATACCGGCGGGACCACGTCTATGACAAGAGCCTCATCGTCTTCAAGCCGCCAGTATCCGTGGTAATAGCAGATATTCGGATCGCCCATCGCCGCGAGCGATGTCGAGGGATCGAATTTTGGGAGTTCGTTTTCATGTTTGCTGAATCCCTCCGCCCAGTTGGTGAACAGTGTCGCGGCTCCAAGGACTATTTTAGATGCGATTGTCAGGTTCTGCTCGATTTTTTCCGCGGTCATCGGGGATGGCTTTCCGTCACCGCCTAGTCTCTCTATCCGGAGATCGGCTATTTTTTCGCTCTTCCTGTCGGCGAACGTCTGCCGGATTATGAGGGATGACGTCTCGGACTTCATCGGCAGCCAGTTTCCTTTTTTCTCCGAACGGCTCAGAATGATATCAACTGTCCCGTCATTTCCTGTAATCATGTCCTTCCCGTCAAGATACCCGGTCTCACCCTGCGCACCCCCGATTCCATAATTGCCCTTGTAAGTTCCAAAAGCTATATGATGTATGGTGCCCCTCGTACCGGTAATCCTGTATTCGTATTCGCCGCTAATGCTCGCATACTGGTAATAGTTGTCCGGATTGTCCGCCCCCATCTTGGCGGTTTCATGGATCGGCCTGAAAAGCACCGGAGTTTTCGGATCGGAGTTTTCAACAAACGCCTCGACAATGGCCCTTGTAATCCTGCTCAGATACCTGTAGCCCTCCGCGCGGTCCAGCGGATCCTTCGGAGAGGATTCTCTCAGTATGTTCTGGCCGGCCATCTTGAGCGTCTCGCAGAAATCGCTCCATACCGCTCCACTCATCAGCCGTTCGATTGAATCATTGGACATGACCGCTCTCCTTTATTTCGATTTGGTTTATTTTAAGATACCGGGACGATCGCGTCCCCTGAATAATTCCTGACAAGCCACTCCACGGTCTCCCTGAACGCGTCATCAAGTGAATAAATCGGTTCGTATCCGAAATCCCTCTTCGCTTTTTCATGTATGAAGGTATGGTCGACGCAGGTCTGCATCACCGCGAAGGTGCAGAAGGTGGACCGTGGATAGATCCTCTCTGCGATCCAGGCCATGGCATACGCGAGCTTAAAGGGAATTGATTTCCTGGCGGGCGGAATTTCAAGGCATGCCAGAAATGGTTCAAGAAAAGTGAAAAAGTTCGATGCGGGATAATGGTCCGTTATGAAATAACACTGTCCAGCGACAGGGGAACCGGGATACAGGTTTTTAGCGGCCATGACATGCGCGTGCGCGGCATTCCCGCTGTAAACATGGCTGAAGCAGGCCGATCCGTCCCCGAGCCTTATATTGAACCCGGACCTGGCAGCCTCTACGAGGCCCGGCAGGTGGTATCTGTCGCCCGGGCCGTATATTCCCGCGGGCCTGAGGGAGCATGTCGAAATCCCGTTTTTGCCGTTTGACGATATCACCTCGATTTCC
Organism: Spirochaetota bacterium; assembly: GCA_025457915.1. Taxonomy (GTDB): domain Bacteria; phylum Spirochaetota; class UBA4802; order UBA4802; family UBA5550; genus JALOTL01. The sequence goes on from JALOTL010000006.1 coordinate 56,369, forward strand.
GACTCCATCTTTGTCCTTGAATAATGATCGCTATGGCCATTTTCAGGATAAGGCAGGGATTCATCCCCATATACGATAGGCTTCATTCCGTGTATCACCACGTCAATCGAGCTGGTATTGACCAGACGCGTTACTCCGTTTTTTATGCAGGCTGCTATTATATTTCTGGTTCCATGTATATTTACTTCATCAAATCTGGCCGCAGGCACCCGCGGGTTCCAGACCTCGGCGGCCATGTGGAAAACGGTATCGACCCCGTCGCAGGCCCTGTCCACATCGTGCCTGTTTCTGACGTCCCCCTTCAGATATTCAATCGCCGCGCAGCCGGGAAAAGGTTTTATGTCAAGCACCCTGATTGGATATCCCTCGTCCGCAAGGAGTTTTACAGCGGCAGTCCCGAGCATGCCGGACCCGCCCGTCACGAGGCACCTGCCGAGTTTATTTTTTTTTAAGGCCTTCTTCATGTATTTAATCCCTGAATTTTAGATCGATAGAGTTTGCGTATGTTTTTTCCGAAAAGGATTATTGCAAATCTCCTGGCCATGACAATGGATGTAACTGACTGTATCGCACTGTTTATTTTACCGGGCACGACGCTGGGCCTTTTACCGAGACTGCCGAGGGCCTCCCTGACAACAGGACCGGTCTTCATGATAATTATACCCGGAACGGATTCCACGTCCGGATTTCCTTCCCGCCATGCCGGGGTGTCCGTCGGACCCGGCGATACTGACAATACGTCGATTCCAGCGGATTTTAATTCATCCCAGAGGGATTCTCCGAGAACGAGATTATATGCCTTTGTCGCGGCATAATTCGCTACAATCGGGGTCCCCTGATATGCGGACATTGAAGAAAGGAATATAACGCCTCCCCTGCCGCGGGACTTCATCAGTCCCGCGAATTCTCTTGTGAGCAGCAGCGGGGCACGGCAGTTGACATACAACGTATTGAGAAGTTCATTTACGGAGGCATTGAGAAATTCACCGACAGGCCCGGTCCCGGCGTTGTTTACGAGGAGTCCCACATCACGGCCGGCAACCGCTTTTTTCACTGATTTCAGAAAATCAGGTCCCGAGAGATCCTCTTCAACCGGGTTTGCTGATATACCGTAAAGGCGTGAAAGCCGCCTTGAAAGCTCTATCAACTCTTTTTTCTTTTTATCGACCATTATTAAATCAAATCCTGCCCGGGCGAGCTGTACGGCGAATTCAGCTCCTATCCCGCAGGCGCATCCTGTAACAATGGCGCAGGGTCCGTATTTTTTTAAAAAAAATTTATCTTCGAACTTCATGGATCGATTGATTCATATCAGAATGTTGATGCTTATTTTATCCCGGCTTTTATAATTTCAAGAACAATTGAATATTTTGTTAAATTATTTAATATTTGATCAATATTAACCGGGATAACTGACATAGACTTTGAATGATTTATAATGAATTTATCATACGATGAAAAAAACTGGACATTTAGTTCATATTATATTAACCTCCAATTATGTCACCGTATTATCATTTCGTAAATATACCCGCACATTGAAACAGCAGTATTTGTATGGACAGATTTATTAACAATTTATTGAAAAAATATCAGAATGAAAGCTTCGACATGAAGCTGAAATCGAGGTTCATGCTCATTCTCGGTTTCTTCCTGGTAGTTCTAATAATCGCATCCAGCCTGTACACTCTCTACATGCAGTCCATTGACATTAAAAGCGAGTATCTTTTCATACAGCTGGCGATTTTATGCAGCCTTATTTTAATTCTTATAAGCATTTTCATCATTCTCAAGGGATATTACTACACAGGCACCCACCTGATGCTTATAACCGGTTATACCTGCGTGTGGCTCGTTATGATAGTCGACAAGACGCATATCCTTTCGAGGCTCAATACTATATCCTATGCCATAGCGCTGGTTTCATTGATAACCCTCGTCATCAAGGATAAAAAATATCCCATCTTTATCTATCCGGGGGCCAACATAGCGGCGCTGGCAGGATACATGTATTATTTCAACAGCGAGCTCAACCTTCCGCTGTATGTGCTGGTTGATCACATATCCGGAAACATTATTTCGATGATCGGAGCTTCGATTGTCGGATATAATATCTTCCTGATAAACAAACGGTCCCTGGAACGGGCGGAAAGTGAAATCAAAACCAGGGAGCTTACCGAAAAGACCCTCCGGGAAAACGAGGAAAAATACAGGCTCCTCGCGGACAATGCGAGCGATATCATATTCACCGTTGATCTGGAACTTCGATTCAAATACATAAGCCCCTCCGTCGTCAGGCTGAGGGGTTTTACGGTCGAGGAAGCCCTTGCCCAGACCGCTCGGGATGCGCTGACGCCGGAGTCAATGATCAACGGGGCCAGAGCCCTTCATGATGAACTTGAAAAGGAAGCGGCTGGAAATGCAGACCCTCACCGCACGAGGGTCCTGGAGCTTGAACAGAGATGCAAGGACGGAAGCACTATCTGGACGGAGACTACTTTTTCCGGCCTGAGAAATGAGCATGGCGTCCTTGTCGGTTTCATCGGCATAACAAGGGACATCAGCCAGCGCAAAAAAACTGAATCCGAATTGATAAAGAGCGAGGCGCTGAACCGCAGAATAATAGACACGGCGATGGAGGGTATCCTCCGGATGGACGGCGAACACAGGATTACATACGTAAATAAACGGATATCTGAATTGCTCGGATATTCAATGAAGGAACTTCTTGGAATAAATATTGAACTCCTTCTTTTTGAAAACGATCTTCCAGACCATAAAATAAAAATGGAAAACAGAAAGAAAAATCTTTCTGATATTTATGAAAGACGATTTAAATGCAAGAATGGAAATGAAAAATGGTTCATCATATCGGCAGTACCCATAATGGACATCAAAAGGGAATATGCCGGATCTTTCGCGATGCTTACAGACATAACAGAAAGAAAAAAAACAGAAGAGATGCTTAAAGCGGAAGAGCTGAGACTCTATTCTCTCCTGTCCCTTTCCCAGAAATCATACAGGTTGAGCGAAAAAGACATCATACAATCGGCCCTTGAGGAAGCTGTCATTCTGACTGGCAGCAAAATAGGTTATTGCCACTTTGTAAACGAAGACCAGGAAACGATTGAACTCGTCTGCTGGTCCAGGGAAACACTGAAGGAATGTACTGCCGCGCCGGAAAAACATTATCCCCTTTCCTCGGCAGGAGTCTGGGCGGACAGCGCCAGAATGAAAATGCCCGTGATCCATAACAATTATAATAATCTCCCTGAAAAACGCGGCCTGCCCAGGGGCCACTCAGAAGTCGGCAGGCACCTCAGCGTACCCGTCATTGAAGACGACAGGGTCCGCGTCATAATGGGCGTCGGCAACAAAAATTTGGACTACACCAACACGGATGTAAGGCAGCTACAGCTGTCTGCTAACGAAACATGGAAAATTATTAGAAGAAAAAGGATAGAGGAAGCACTGAAGGAAAGCGAGCATAGATACAGGCACCTTCTCAGCAACATCCCGGACGTTATTTTTTCACTTGATGATGAAGGAAGGATCTCTTACATTTCTCCGCCCATAGAATCCATATCCGGGTACAGCACCTCTGAAATCATTGGAAAAAATTTTATTGAGATTGTTCATCAACCGGACCGGCCTGTTGCCGATTCGCATATCAAGTCGGTCATGTCAGGAAAGGACTCCACATCAGAATACCGGATAAAAAGCAAGTCCGGTGATAAAATCTGGATAAGAATTTCAAGCCATCCGGACATGATCAACGGCAAAGTGAAGGGGCTTCAGGGCACCATTACCGACATAACAGACCGGAAAAACGCCGAGGCCGAACAGGGGAAGCTTACTGCGATAATTGAAACCAGTTCGGACCTGATAGGCATCGCCGATCTGGCCGGAAAAATGCTCTATATCAACGAAGCCGGTAAGCGGATGCTCGGGCTGGATTCCCCGGACATGGTCCCGGCCATCACCATGTCCGACTTTATAATCCCGGAAGACTCTGAAAGGGTCATTAGCGATATCAGCGCCAACAGCCTTGAAAAAAACGGATGCAACATCGAATTCAGGATTAAAAATTTTTCCATTAACAAATCAATTCCCGTCGAAATGAACGCATTTTCGATCACCGAAAAGGAAACCGGCGAAAGCATCGCGCTTGCCGTAATAATAAGGGACATTACCGAAAGAAAACGCTCGGAGCGCGCCCTCATTGAACTCGCGACGTCGGATCCCCTTACGGGAATATTCAACCGGAGGCGCTTTTTTGAACTTTCAAGCAAGGAGTTTAAAAACGCGCTTCTCAACAGCCTGAATCTTTCAGTTTTAATGATAGACGCGGATCATTTCAAGGATGTGAACGATAAATACGGTCATGCGATCGGGGACCAGGTCCTGACAGGAATAGTCGTCAGATTGAAAAAATGCCTCCGCGATTCGGACATCCTCGCACGTTACGGCGGCGAGGAATTCGTGATCCTGATGCCCGGCGCGGACATAAAAACAGCCTCGGTTGTCGCCGAAAGGCTGAGGGAGGAGGTAAAAAAATCCCCGATCCCCACATCCAGGGTATCCCTGCCCATAACCATAAGCATAGGCGTATCGGTCCTTATCGAGAATATCGATCTCACTATTGACGATCTGGTTAACAGGGCCGACCAGGCCATGTATGAAGCAAAAAATTCAGGAAGGGACTGTGTACGGTTAATCGAAAAAACACTCTCGAAATGAGCCCACTGGTCCATGAAAATAATGCACATTACCTGTCACGTTAATAACTGGTTTTAATGTGTTTTTTCCTCATCGCAGATGTTTTTTCTTATATTTTCAGCCAGATCGGTTATATCAACACCCTCAAGGTTTTTCAATACCAGATCTTCAAGGCCATCTGATATTAGTTTAAGGTCGGCCGGGAACGGATGGTGATCGAATATGAAAACGAAGTATGCGCGGTGGCTTTTTGTTATTTTCATTCCGAATTCAGTGAAATAAACGCTTCCGCCGTCTTTCAATAAAACGCCAGACATCACGGTATCCTCTCCGCTTTTCAGCATCCCGCCCCTGTCGTCATACAGAATTGAATAATCGTCTGCTTCAAAAATTCTGTATTCGCTGGCAGTTTCATGTAGTGCGGAAATAAATGATTTAATCCCCAGGAATCTGTAATCGATGTATGGTCTGGAAGAAAATTGCATATTGTTCCCCGCATGAGTATTCATGCCAATATTACTATTATATCTTTTTCGTGCAAGTTTGTTATTAGATAAATTAATTATTTTAATTTGCATTATTTATAGACATCTGTATGATGATTCTGTATTGTAATCGAAAAACAAGCAAGAGTTGCACTTGAAAACTTCAATTGAATCGGATAATCCAGTTATTTTAGACTATCTTGAAAATTCAGGTATAAAATTTTTCTCCTCACGTGTATCATTGAAAAAACTTTAAAGATGGCAAATAAATTTTTAATAACCCAAATTAAATCAATCAACATTAATGAAATTTTATTTGATTTTGTATTAATTGTTTATTCTGAATTTTTTCTTTACGGAATAATTACCGGGGGACGCTGGTTTGTTGAACTGATGGGGCTCAATGCCTTTTTACTGGCAGGGGTATTCATAGATTTTTTTATAATTTGGTACCTTGGAATCGTTTTAAAAAGTTACTGGGCTTTCCCCGATAAAATATGGTTGAAGATCCTGACGGGAATCGCGGCAATCTGGATACTGGTCTCGCTCCATTTCGGCATCGGAATCAACTCAACGGATATCTTCGAACCCGACATGATCAGCCTCTGGATATTCGGATACATGCTTGTTATGATAGGAATCTGCGGCGGAATGATTTTCGCCTTCACTGAATTTTCACGGAAAAAAAACATATCCGCGGCCAGATTCAACGCCCTTAAAAAACTGTTTCCTTTCGGGCTCTGGGCCATGAATATTTACCTGGCATACTACATTCTTGAAACAATTCATTTCAAAAAAATACTTCCCGGTATAGTTTTATGGGCAGTCCTTACCGGATCAGGATTCGCGGTTTTTCATTTCCTGGAGAAAAAGGCCCTGGCCAAGAACGGCTCAATTTTTCCGGATAAATTCCGAAAATTTTCAAAAAGATACATCCTCCCTTTCATAATAATAACTCTCCTGTGCCTGTGGGATGAAATATATATCTGGGGAAAAATCACACCCGCACTTAAAAGAAATGAGAGCGTTTCAGCGGCAGGCCTCATGGTTTATCTTTTTTTCTCCGGGATCATCCCTATGAGGCTCATGCTCGTTTTCCAGCCGCCTGTAAATATCTACAATATTCTAATTGGGCTCTTCAGCATGGGTTATTTCATTATTTCCTTATTAAATCTGCTGAAATCGATTTTCCCGCAGGGATAAAATACTTCAAAAAATTTTGATGGTAAAAATTTTTTTTGATCGATCAATCGAGTATCCTTTTCCCGCGGGAGCTGAAGGATATACCCTGCTGTCCCTTGGTTCCTATCATAATCGACTCGATTATCGGTTCATTTACTGCATTTTCCGCTGACCATCTCACGATAAAACTGGCACCCGGTCCTCCGGTCAGATCTGATTCCCTGATGACAAAAGTCAGGGCTTCAATCGGTTTAATATAACGCCGTTCCTTTGCATAGCTTCTTACCAGTTTCCCCGATGTGTCGTGATAATCTACTGACATGATCGTTATGGCCTGTTTCATGTCTATGTTGCGGATGCTCAGCGTAACCGCCAGATCGAATTCTCTATTTTTATCACCGTGATAAATTGATGAATACACCGGAACATAAACAATCCCCGATTTCACTTTCCCCGCACTTTTTGTAAAAACGTTATGGGGCATCAATAAAATAAACGCGGATAATAAAACAGCAATTTTAAATTTTAGCATTTTATCCCTTCCTTCCCGTGAAATTAAATTGATTTAATAAACTGTTCAAACTTTTTCCTGCTTTCACTGTCCCCTATGACGGCCAGATAATCATCCGGCATGACAATGAAAGATGTTTCCGGATTCGGGATTACATTCCCATCCCTTAAAACAGCAACGATTGACGCTCCAGTACTGGTCCGGATTTTTAAATCGCCTATGGCTTTCCCTGCCGCACTGCTATTTTTATCCAATACATACCAGCCAGTTTCCAGGAAAAGCGAAGAATCCTTCATCTTTAACAGTAATTCCTTGTCAATTCTGTCATTTATAAACAGACCGTAATTCTTTCTCCTTATGTCGTCAGAGATACGCTGTATTGACCCGGCGGAAATTCCGAGGTGAAGCAGGGATTTTCGCAACATCTCAAGACCGCCCTCAAATTCCGGCTGAATAACTTCATTTACACCCGTCTTTTCAAGACCGCGCGCCCCGTCCTCGCTCCCGGATCTCGCTATGATCACGAGTCTGTTATTTATTTTTTTTGATGCTGATGCGATTTCAATGGCAATCCATGAAGAAGGAACTGTTATTATCAGGAGAATCGAATCCATCAAACATGATGCATTTAATACCGGCTCCGATGATGCATCCCCGTATATGGCCGGGAAGCCGGAGTTTTTGGCCGCCTCAAACCTCCTGTAATCCTGCTCAATTATTATAAAACTGAAACCAAGATCGTTAAGTATTTCACCAATAATATACCCAACCCTGCCGCCGCCCGCAATAACAATATGGTTCTCCAGGCCTACGACCGGTATGTTTACGCTGTTGAATGCCTCTTTCCTGAAAAAACTTTTTTTTAGCGCGTACAGGGGCACAACAGCTGTAGACAGAAACGGTGAAATCAGCATGGTTATTGTTATTACCGACAAAAGAAGGGTATAAAATTCCTTATCGATAATGCCGGAATTAACGCCGGACCTGGCAATAATGAATGAAAACTCGCCTATCTGCGAGAGCCCCAGCGCCAGTGCAAGAGGTACGATATTGCGGTATTTGAATAGAACAGCGATGCCCGAAAAAATAATCATCTTGCCGGACATCACGAGGGCCACTATTATCGAAATCATGGTTATATTCTTTAAAATATAAGACGGATCAAGCAGCATGCCGATTGATGTGAAAAAAATGAGGCCGAAAATATCCTTTAACGGCGATATGTCGCTGATGGACCTGTAGCTGTAATCAGACTGATTTATAGCCATGCCGGCCATGAAAGCGCCCAGCGCCATAGACAGGCCGAAAAGATGAGATATGTAGCCTACTCCAAGACAGATTGCCGTGATCGAAACGAGGAAAAGCTCACGTGAATTAAGCCTGGAAACATGCCTGAGTACATACGGGATCGCCTTCATACCGAGAGTCAGGGTTATCAATATCAGGATGAAGGCCTTGAGAATTACAACCGGAATCAAACTCAAACCGTAATTCATGTTTCCAAGATATGGAATTACAATCATAAGCGGAATGGCGGCAAGGTCCTGGACAATAAGCATCCCGATCATAACCCTTGCCGAAAGCGCACCTATCAGCCCCCTTCCGGAAAGAAATTTAAGAACAATCATGGTACTTGACAATGAAATTATCACCCCTAAAACGATCGATTGGGTATCCCGGAATCCAAGAAGACGTCCGATAAAGAAGCCGCAAGCAATGGAGAGAACCAGCTGGATCGGGGTGCCGATCAACGCGATCAGCTTCACACCAGATAATTCCTTTAATGAAAGATCGAGCCCAATGGAAAATAAAAGAAGGGCAACGCCTATTTCAGCGAGAAGCTCAATCTGTGCAGTATCGCCGACCGTTATTCCTCCCGTGTGGGGACCGATAAAAATCCCAGCGATGATATATCCGACGAATGCAGGGACTTTCAATCGATTCGCAATAAATCCGAAAAAGAATCCGGCAATGACGATTAAAACAAGATCTTCCGCTATTCCCATGTTGTATCAATCCGTGAATTGTTGATAAATAATACTGAATTCAACTTGTCTGTTTCAATGATTTTTTGATCTATCTTCAATTAAAATTATCTTCACAAAATAAAATTATTGGTTTGAATTCCATGTTTTCAGAGGTGACGTGAGGATTTGATATTACGCTTTCGGCAATTATTCTATGAATTATCAAATTCTGATTCCATACCGTCAAAATCTGTAAATCTATTATGATCCGCCATTATTCAGGCGTATGTATTCAAGTTTTCCATGAAGAAAACATTTTTTTAATTAAAAAAAACGGGACATTGAACGCACCCTTTAAATAATCGGTTACGGACAATGGCAGGGCGAGCTTCAATGACAACCTGAGTTTTTCATAAACATTCCTGTCGTAGGGAAACCACCACATGTTCCGGCGCGACCGGATTATATCCCAATTGATAAGCTTGGCGCGCGTCATTTCAAGCAATCCCAGTTTCGAATGCGTGAATCCGATGCCTGATTTTTTCCATCCACTCCAGGGAGTTTCCGGCTGGCCGTGCGTATAAAGGTGGTCGTTTATGGTGACAACCCCGGCTTCGATCCTCCGTGCAAGTTCTATGCCTTTTTTAATATTTCGTGTCCATACCGAAGCTGTAAGTCCCATCGTGGAATCATTCGCCAGTTTCACGGCCTCGTCTATGGTATTGAATTTCATCACCGGGACTACCGGTCCGAATGTTTCATTTTTCATTATATCCATACCGTGATTTACATCGTACATTAATATCGGAGGATAAAATGATCCCCTTTTTTTGACGCCCCTTGAGGAAACGGCCGATATCTTCGCCCCTTTCTTCAACGCGTCATTAACCTGCATTTCAACCTTTTCCCACTGTTCCCCTGTAGTCATGGATCCGATATCCACGTTGAAATCCCTGTCTTCACCGAATCGCAGCGCCTTGGTTTTTTTCGATAGCAGTTCGAGCATTTTATCATAGACCGTGTCGTGCACATAGAGTCTCTCAACACTGCCGCAGGATTGCCCGGCATTCTGATATCCGGCCCATGCCGCTCCGTTTGACGCCCTTTCCAGATCGGCGTCGGGAAGGACAATCATAGCGTCCTTACCGCCGAGTTCAAGCGAGACCGGAATCAGCCGTCTTGACGCCTTGGTCATTATCTCCCTCCCTGTTTCAGTCGAGCCTGTAAAAAAAATCTTGTCCGCATTGTTTTCTATCAGAGCGTCGACTATCCTGTCACCCGGCCCGACAAGGAGGCGGAACAATCCGTCAGGGAGATCGCCGTATTTGATGATTTTATCTATCTCGACACCTACCATCGTCGTGGAAGTGGAAACCTTCAGCATCACGGCATTTCCTGCCATTAGTCCCATGACTACTTCTCCGAAGGGAATTGATAACGGATAGTTCCACGGGCTTATTATTCCCACTACCCTCAGCGGGTATCTTTCAATTACATTTCGCTTGTTGAAAAAAAGAACGCTCGCAACTGGAAGTTTTTCTCTTTTCAATATTTTTTCAGCATTTTGGGAATACCATTCCGCAGAAAGCGCAGCCGGTATTACCTCGGTGGCCATGGCGTCCACCCTCGTTTTCCCGGAGCTCTCGCTTATTACCGTTGCGATTTCATCAGGATTCTTGAGAATATAGTTTCTTATTTTTCGGATATGTTCCTTTCTCTGCCTGTATGACAGCAATGACCATTCGGATTGCGCTTTCCTGGCCTGCTTCATCATTTCAGCCATTTTTGAAAGATCCGTAACTGGAACAAGACCAATTTTTTTTCCTGTTGCCGGATTAATACTGGGAACAGGTTTATTTACAGCGGTTCTTTTTAAAGATGATTTATTATTCACTGCTTTCTTATTTATTCTTTTTACAGGCATATTTTACTCCTTTTCAATTATGCAATTAATCTTAAATACATTAACTTGTTCATTAAATTATCTTATTAATTGTTTAAATTATATTAAATTATTTAATTATTACGGAAATGTCAAAAAATATGAATTGTTTTGTATTGTCCCGGATCTGCTTTATACGATCAAATCGTGTATAATTGAAAAAAACCTGTTCTTCGAGTACATCTCATTCCAGGGATAATGCCCGCATTTATCAAGAAGTATGAAGGTAAAATCCTTTATGATACCCTTCAAGATGGATTTTATCGCCGCGTAAGGATGAGGATCATGGTCACCGTGAATTCCAACTACAGGGCATTTTATTTTTTTGCATGATTCCAGCAGCGCTCCACTGCTTCTCAGACGCAGGGACTCGGCGGAGATTTTTCTGAAATTAAGCACATTAAAGTCCGTCACGGTTGCTACGCAGGATATTCTACTGTAAAAATCTGTTTTTCCAGTCAGATCATTCATCATTTCCAGTATCAGGTTCGGGTCATCGTTTTTATCGATCATGCGGCCAAGTTCCTCCAGCCTGGTCCTGTCGTCAGGCGAAAGACGGGAGGTTCTCGTCCTGTTGACAGTCATGGACTGCCCGATTTCCATGGGCGGCGTCCCGACAAGTATAAGACTTTTAACCATTCCCGGATGGATGGATGCAAACAATATCGAAAGCCATGCGCCCCAGGAATGTCCGACCAGATGAAGGGGAACTGCGGCATTGTTTTCAAGAATTTGAGCCATTTCCTTCAGCAGGCCGTCAATCGTATCCAGGGTTTGCATGGGTTCGATAATTCCTGCATGTTTCGACAGCTCTTCTGCGACCGGCATCATGTCACCGCAGGCCCCTGGACCGCCGTGAATTACCGCGACACTGAAAGGAGGAGTTCCGTATGTTCTGGGATTTTCCATTATGAAAAAATTCAAAATTGAAATGATGAAAAAAAACCGGCAATAAGCAGGGGGATAAAAACACATGAAAACCGCATGGTGAGATAGCAATAATAAACTCCGGGTGATTTCAGTCTATTTTTTCGCCATTCAGAAAAACTGACCAGTTTAATTCACATGCCTTCTTCACCATCGCACCGATTGAACAATAGGTGTCCTGCGAAAGCCTTACCGCTTTTATAAGCCTTCCCCTGTCCACGTCGCCTTCAACACGGTATGTCAGATCAATTTTTGTAAAAACTTTAGGATCTTCGTCTCTTTCGAAAGCGTTGACTTCAATAATAAATTTTTCAGGCAGGACTGCCCTCATCCTGTTCAACATGAAAATGACATCCATGCCGGTGCAGCCGGCAATGGATTGGAGGAAAAGCTGTTTGGGGGTCTGTCCCTTTCCCTCTCCGCCCATTTCCCTGTCAGTAACGTCCATTTTCGCGGAGATAGAAACCGTCTCACCCGAACCCTCGAACTGCATTTTGTCATTCCATGCGACGATAATCTTCATGAAAGATTCCCTTTAGAAAAATGAATAATATCAATACAGATATTCTCTGAACGGCAGCCTGATAATAAATTTAAACCATTCTCAATCCTTTTGATATTGATAATATTTTTCTTATAAGCGGTTTTTTAAGTTCAATCGCACCCTCCGGGCATATTTCCTGGCAGCAATAACACCTGATGCATTTTTTATAATCGTGAACCGGAGGGTTTTCATTTTCCTTTCCACGCCAATTTACTGATTTCGGGGCGGTCGGGCATATGGATATGCAGAGTCCGCATGAAACGCATTTTTTTTCAATGATAGAGGGCCTTGGAACGAGCCTGTTTCTTGCAAAGTTAATGAAGCCGGATTTCCTGAATGGCTTCAACGGTGAACGGTCTATGTCGAATTCAGGGCAGATGAAATCTTCAATTTTATCCCCGGCCAGTTTAATTTCTTCCTCAAGAAAGGTCCCCATCCCGGCCTCGCTCCCGTACCTGATGGTGGGCACAAGTCCCGGGTCAAGTCCAATCATCCTGCAGACGGTAGCGTCAAGGGCGATCGGGTCCCGTGAAACTAGTATAACATTCATTTTTCTGGGAATGCCGCCCCTGGGCCCGTTCCCTTCCATGGCCCATATGCCGTCCATTATGTACAGGGCCGGGTTGACAAGCAAGTTGAGGTCTACAAGCATCCTGGCGAAATCTTCAGCATCCGGGAGCTTGATATGGTATTCGCCCTTTCTCACGCCCGGCACGCACCCGAACTGATTTTTAACGCAGCCCGTAAATTTTTCGAACGCGTGCGTCTTGAGTTTTGGAAGACTTATGATGATATCGGTGTCCAGCACCCCCTTTGCAATTGTGAATTTTTTATTCTGCACGCCCTTTTCGAAATATACTTCCACCGGCGTTTTAAAATCGGCTTCAGCTATTTTCAGATCCTGCACGGCCTGGAAAAGCCCGGCTTTTCTGGACGCAGACTCAGTTCCACCCACCGCGGGGGAATCACCGTAACTCAGAACTGCCCCGGCTGATATCAATATCTCTGCCGCTGCCCTGAAAACTGACGGATGTGTGTTGACGCACTTCTCGGGTGGATCTCCCACCAGGAGATTCGGCTTCAGAAGCACTTTCTGGCCTTTTATTATGAGATTATCAATACCGACGGCAAGCTCAATTCCGCGGGCAACGGAATTTTTTACCATGTTGTAATCATAGCTCCCGCATTTGACAACGGCTACTGTGGAAATTTTATCGTGCAACTATCCGTTTTCCGTATAAATTATTGCTTCTTTTTAAATTTATCAAGGGCCTTTTCAATTGAACTTGAGAGTTCCTTGATGGCGATATCAGCGCCTTTTTTAAGCTCATCAAGCCCTTCTCCGCCTGCCGATTTCAGTTCTTTCAGCTTCAGTTCCGCTTCTTTCTTTTTGACCTTGAGGTCTTCCACCAGTTTGCCCAGGTCCTCGTTCATGACGGCCGCGGTATCGTTTCCCTTTTTTCTCAATTCCTCGATCTGAACGTCCCACTCATTGAGTTTGTCTGCCATCAGTTTTAAAAAAGTCTTTTTATCTTCCATATCCATCTCCCTAAAATATAATTTATCAAAAACAATGGAATTATAATTGGGCTCAATGCCTTAAATCAAATTAAGTCCTTCATTTTCTGCTGCTGTTTTTCGAACCGCAAAACATAAAGTGGTTACAGCCGAATCAGAAAATATTTATTAATTTTTAAGGTATTATGCAATTATACCTGAATAATATATTATAAAATGAAATATAATCAAGCAATTTGTTTATAGACATGCATTCATTTTTATTAAATACGGCCTGTTATAATGATATTTTATTTTTAAAGGCATTTTATTTGACAAATCTACTGATACCGGATATATATTTATTATAATTTGACCTCTCTATTAAATAATGCATGGAATATTATTAATTTTAGCCGCCTTGGCGATATCCGTTTCAGCAGGCCTTTATTAAAAAATCCAATTTAAATCAGGAGAACGGGTTCAAAGTAATTTCCCGGTCCGCTGATGGCATGCACTCCATCATTTATTGATAAAAAAAAGAAAAGGATGAAAAACAATTCATGACGCCATGTGAAAAATACATCAACGAACTAATCCGCATAATGAAAATTATTGAAAAAATCCAGCGAATATTCCATCCCCCGCTTATTGACAGGATCCGGGAGGAGCTGAAGCCGATTCATGAAAAAATAAAAATACTGCATGAAGGTTTTGAAAAAATATCCTCTGATTGCGACCGCCATAATGCCGAACATGTTTCAACGGCATTTGATGCCGTGAAAAAATTCATCGGGTTGATGATATCAGCCAGCAGCACCGAGATCAACAGTCTCCTGATCGATGTATTCAAGGCCTACCATAAATTCTCGGAATCGCAGGAAAGTCTTTTCAGGGCCAGAACGATTTCTATAATCGATGATTATTTTCTTATGGATGGTTTTCGTACCGGTGACCCGGCAAAACCGGGAGTGGACTTAACCGGCGAATCGATTGTTTTTTCATCGGTCTCTGGATCCGGAGAATATGCGAGAGGCGCGTCGGCCGTATATTGTCCCGGGATTCCAAACGAGGCGGGGAAACCGATGCTGGTTGCACTGCACGGCGGATTCAGCCACGGCAGGGATTTCATTTGGACCTGGCTCAGAGAGGCCAGAAGCATGGGGTTCATCCTGACGACGCCCACCTCGATCGGACCCACCTGGTCGATCCATGATCCGGCCCTTGAAATCGAAAATCTTTCGAGCATCATCAGCGAGGTTTCTTTGAAGTATAATGCCGATGTAAACCGGATTTATTTGACTGGATTTTCAGACGGCGGAACCTTCGCACTGAAATGCGCAATAGAGGGAGGGCTTCCATTCGCCGCTACGGCATGCGTTTCATCAGCCCTGCCCCCGGTAGACCTGCGTTCCGCATCCGGCAAAAAAATATACTGGATACACGGTGCATGGGACTGGATGTTCCAGGCCGGGAGGGCCGATAGGGAGTCATCCCTTCTAAGGTCTGCCGGTGCGGATATTCAATTTAAAATCATAAAAGACCTTTCACACGCCTACCCGAGGGAGGAAAATCCTGGAATAATAAAATGGTTCATGTCAAAAACGACCTGATCCAATCCGGCCGCGCAACTCGTCTCATACGCCGCTTAAGTAATTCAATTAAAACCCTGACAGAAGGCATCGAAATTCATTGCGACTGCCTCGTGGTTGTACCCCCCTTCCAGCAGGGCGTATCTTCTTCCCGAGCATATTTTTTCAGAATAGACCTTCATCAGTCTGCCCAGCTCGGTATAATCCTCAGGGTACAGGAGATTCCCCCAGTCGTCAATTCCCTGGTCGAAGCCTGCGGAAGCCGCGAATATATCGGCATCCTTCAGGGATTCCATATACGCTTTCACCTCCCTGATATAATCAGATCTGCCGATCGAATGGGGATTCAGTATTGATACACGGAATCCATCGCCTCTCTTTTCGAGAATATTAATGTTTCCGTCTCCGGTATGGAGGTCGAAATCAAGCACGAAGGCCGACTTAATCTTGCCTTCGTAAAATAATCTCAGAAGGCTTATGCTGATGTTATTGAAAAAGCAGAAACCCCAGCAGGAATCCGAGGATGCATGGTGTCCGGGAGGTCTTATCACGGCAAATGAAGGATTACCCTTATAAGCCTCCACTGCAGCCGTTATTGATGCCCCGGCCGCAAGGGCAGAAAGTTCAAACAGAAGACCGTCCATGCTGATTCTTTCAAGATGCCTGATGGTATGCGCGCGGAGAACATCTTCATCTTTTGCCGGCACCGGCGTAATGACTTCATACAATTTTTTATTCTTATTAACGATTTCCATTATCCCGTCCAGCCTGCCTTTTGCAGCGGCCGGATCAGTAGAATATTCCGAGTTGTTAAATTTATCATCAAACACGATCTTCATTTTTTACCGCCAAAAAATTGTTATCATGATATAAATAAACACTGCACGTGGGATTTTTCAAGAATTTAATTGTCAATAAAGCGGGTGTTTTATGTAAAATGCTTGATATTTCTATCACGTTTTTGCCACTGCAAAAAACTGCAGGCGATTAACGATCTAAAGGGCACAAATATGGATATCCTCCTGCTTGATGTCACAAAGGGAGAATCAATCAGGAAATGCGTCGGTGATGGAATTAAAAAGTCAGGCAGGAATCGACGTTCTTGTAAACATCGCCGGATACGGCCTCATGGGACAGGCGATAGATGTCCCACATGAAGATATGATACAGCAATTTGATACGAATCTCTTCGGGGCACCGGCTTTGATAAAGAAAGTCGCGCCAACCATGAATGAAAAAAACACAGAAGATATTGAAAGTGGGCCGCCGGTCTATGTTTATTCCGATGCTGGCGAAATTACCACGGTTCTTCATGGACAGTATCCTGCGAAAAAAAATCGGATTAAATTAAATCCGCGGGAAATTATTTTATTCAGCACCCTGTTGCAAATCCATAAGTTAACAATTAATCAAACAGAAACAGATTTACCAACCAATACAGGAAAATATTTGTTTAGTATATAATTAAAAGGCCACAAAACGAGCAATGAAATCGCGGTTAGAATGGTTGAACTTAATAATATTTGAAAATTATTATCTATATCCACAAAGGGTTTAATTGCATTAATAACCGCTAGATTGGTAAAATGGTATTCTATGCCGTTCAGGCAGAAAAATGTGAGGGAAAACACACCAAGATACAATAAAGATTTGATTTGTGGAAGAGCTAAGGATAAAAAAATCAGCATTATTGTGCCGGCAAATGACGTCAATAGAAAGTACCCGGGATTTCCGTATAACGACGCGAACATCGTTACGACTTTTGTGAGGCTGATGTTATTCAAGTCATAAGTTAAATAAACCAGCGCAAACATGATCAAGGAGCAGGATAAAAAGAGTAATTTAATTTTAGCGGCAGAAAAATCAACATCCGCATATGAATTATAAAGCATTCTAAAAAGATACCCGGACAAATAGAAGCCGTAAGGAACAAGGATTAATCTTGGAATATAGAGAATTCCTATAACATGCTCAGAAAGATAAAAACCTCCCGCGAAAAATAATAAAATAATAATTAATATTTTCCATATCTCTTTTATTTTTTTCCATATCAATAACTGTATCACTTCAATGAAAAACAAGCAAATCAAAAACCATGTGACATTGTTGAAGGTCGGTATTCCTATAAAAAGAAAAAGAAACTTTAATGCAAAAATTTTTAAATCGAAAGTTCCGGTCAAATTTGAAATAACCAATTCAATTAACGCGTTTATTACATTAAAAAAAAGAACAGGGAGAAGTCTCGATGAAATTAATTTCTTTATCTGTCCGGTTTTTGATAATGTATCATTATATTTATACATGAACCCTGAAATAAAAAAGAAAAATTGAATAATAAACGAACATATGAATTTAACCTGATATTGAGAAGCCGTGAAATCCAGTTTGTCAAACCACTGTGACATGTGAACATAGGCAACAAGAAAGATACCGATTCCTTTTGCCATATCAAGCCAAGCTATTCTTTCTTTATTCATCCGTTTTCCCGTTGAACATTTTAAAATGATTAATTAAAAAATAATAAATTTATTTTGAACTCATTTAATTGAAAAAAAGGCCCTTGAAATATCAGTAATATTTTAATCCTGTATCAGAATTCAAGTCCTGTTTATAATCGGGCCCTTAACAAAAGGTTTTCCTATAAGTTGAGGAAAATATTTATTTAACAAATAAACGAATGGCGTTGTCGCTAATAATGAAATTATTACAAGCGTGGCAACGACAGGAATGATGTAATAGAACTCATTTCCATAGATCAAATCTTTGGTGTATCCGGCGAGATTGTGATCAATAAAATGATATTCTATTCCATTAACACAAAAATATGTCAGTGAATTAATTCCAATATAGAGAGCGAATCTAAATCTCGGTATGATCATCGAAATTGAAAGCATCATGCATATTCCCGAAAAGGATGTTATTAAAAAAAGAAAGGGGTTCCCATAAATGGAAGCGTGCATCACTATGATGCCTTCTTTATAAGGCATATTTAAATCATATGTGAAATAGATAATAAAGAAAAATGCGATGGATACCGGAACCATTAATAATTTAAATTTGATATTTGAAACATCTAAATTGATTCGATCATATGCTTGCTTAAACAAATAACCAGTCAGATAAAATCCATATGGAACGAGCATTAGTCTGATAATATACATAAAATTATAAAAATGAGTCGAAAGTATCAGTCCCACTGTAAAACTAAGAACAATTACAACGGCGATTTTCCATGCTTTATCGCCAAAGTATTTCCAGATAAAAATCTGAAGCACTTCAATTAAAAACAGACAGATCAGGAACCATGTCGGATTGTTAAATGCGGGAATTCCTATAAAAACAACAAGGATTTTAAGGAAAAAATATTTTACGTCAAACGTGCCGTTGATATTTCCGATAACAGCCTCCACGCCTGCACTGAAAAAATTGAAAAAAAGGACCGGAATAAGCCTGGATAAAGCCAGAATTTTTATCTGCTCTTTTTTTGTTATATCATCTTTATATTTATAAATAAAACCTGATATAAAAAAGAAGAATTGGATGATGCAGTTTTCTAAAAATTTTTGCTGTTCAAATGAATTATAAAAAAATACTTTATAGCACTGAACCAGATGTACATAAAATACTAAAATAATTCCGAAAGCTTTTGCTGCGTCCAGCCATTGAATTCTTTCTTTTGGCATAATTAAATCCTTTTTAGATTACATCATTTTTTTTCAGTTTATTTTTTTTCGTTTTTAAATCAATAAATTTTTTTTACCGTATCCAGCGTGCCTTCCAGGCTTGTGCCCGGGGGCGTTTCTATTTCAACTATGAATTCACCGAAATTCGGTTCCGGATAGAATGTCTTTTTTATGAATACCGAAGACCCGAGACTCAGTATGAAAACAGCCGAGCAAACAAGTATGATCCTGATCGGGTGGTCCAGCGTATACCGCCTTCTTATTACTGATTTGGATATATCTAAATGCGAAGATAATGAAAATATTATCAACAAAATTTTAAACGATTACAAATAAAACCGCAATGTCATGCTAAAAAAAATCGGGAAAGATTGGAATGGTGATGCAAAATTTTCCGGCAGTACGGTCTGGGGTTTAATGCATTATAACTTCAGTCGCTCACGGGTTGTTTTTTCATCATCACTATGAGGGTAAAATCGTCCTTTATTTCGGCTTCATCGATATGCGATTCAAATCTTTCCAGGATGAACTTCAATATCTCCTCTGAATTTCCGAAAGGTGCATCCTCAATCGCAGACATGAGCCTGTTTTTTCCGAAGGATTCCAGATAGCGGTTTTTGCTTTCCAGAAGGCAATCCGTATAAACAATCATAGCGTCTCCTGGATTTATCTTAAACCGCAGTTCCTCGGCCGTATTTTTAAAGAGGTTTACTCCAAGCGGAGTGCCCCTGTAATTCCTCCCCTCTATCTCTATTATCTCCGCTGCTCCGCTGG
This sequence comes from Spirochaetota bacterium, assembly GCA_025457915.1. Classification (GTDB taxonomy): domain Bacteria; phylum Spirochaetota; class UBA4802; order UBA4802; family UBA5550; genus JALOTL01. The sequence goes on from JALOTL010000006.1 coordinate 76,192, forward strand.
AAGCTTTTTTCATGATGAGTTCCGGATGGCCGGCATTGATATATTCAATATTATCTTCGCTGAACCTTAGCAGGACGCATGAAAGATAACTGTCGAGCCCTGAAATTTCATTTGAAATGCTGTCATCGACCGCCAGCAGTACGTCGTTAAGTCCGCTCTTTGTCATCCTGCTGTAGTATCTGAAAATGATCGGCTTAACGATCATCGTGAGCAGGGCAGATGAGACTCCATGGCCTGAAACATCAAAAAGGGTCATGCCGGTCAGTTTTTCCTTGTCGAAATAAAAATCGTAAAAATCGCCAGACACTCCATACTTCGGCCTGAAATCAAGGGCGATGTCCCATCCGTCAATTTTTTCCGGGAGAGCGGGCAGAAACGCCCTCTGGACCTGGGCCGCGAAATCAATTTCGTAACCGGCGGATTCATTCACCTTTTCAAGTGCTTTGTTGTAATTGATAATCCTTTTATTCATATCCTCGAGAAGGACCCGTCCTGAAATTATTTTTTCTTTCTGGATATTAATCTGCCGGGCGACATAGGCCATTATTATCAGGGCCGGCAGGAAACAGAACGTGTAAAACACCTCGTGTATAAATGATCCCCCCTGTGCGAGATAGTATATTGCATAGTATGACATCAATATCTGGGAAAGCGCGGAGCTTATTGAAATCATGAGTGATTCAATGTAATCGGTAAAAGGCAGCTCTATCGTTATTGCCACAAGTGCGAAAATAAGCGCGATCGTCCTGAATTCTTCGAGCTTGATCACTGCAATGGAATACATGGATATGTATAACGCGAATTCAAGGAAAAAAATAATCGAGGCCATGCGTTCAGTAACATTGCCGACCCGCCTGAGGAACAAAATAAACAGGATGGTCCCGATATTAACCACCAGTGAGAGTATTAAAATATCGACATATTTAATCGTGGAGAGTTCAAGCGCCCTTGCGATGCAGGCTATGGACCCGACTATAATATATCCTATAAGGGCATTGATGCTCATGTTGAGCATCCTCTTACGGTAGTTGAGACTTTTATTTATTGAATTGATCATTCTATTTGAAAATTTTGTATTATACATATATAATTAAAAAAAGTATAAATAATTTCAATCAATTTATATTTATAAAACAGATATCTTTATTCATAAATATTAAAATAAAGGGGTTATTAATGGAAAACAAACGCGATCAGGCGATAAATCTATTAAAAACATACGTAAAAAGTGAAAATATGCTTAAACACTCCCTTGCATCAGAGGCGGTTATGAAAGGAATCGCGGTGGAGCTGGGCATGGATGAAGAAAAATGGGGTCTTGCGGGTCTTTTGCATGATATAGACATAGAACTCGTCAATAATGATCTTTCAAGACATGGGCTTGAAGCGGAACATATTTTAAAAACCGCCGGTTTCGATATCGAGATAATTGAAGCAGTAAAAATGCATAATGAAACGTCTCACGGCCTTAAGAGATACGCCGTTTTCCACCATGCTCTGGCCGCGGGTGAAACCATGACGGGGCTGATAACCGCCACGGCGCTTGTCTACCCCGATAAAAGACTTGAGAGCGTAAAAGTTAAATCCATTACAAAAAGAATGAAAGAAAAAGCATTCGCAGCTTCCGTCAACAGGGAAACCATCATGGAATGTGAAAATATCGGCATCCCGATAGAAAGATTCGCAGAGATTTGCCTTGAATCGATGAAGGGTATCAGCGGACTGCTGGGCCTTTAAAAATCTTCCGATCGGCTCATAATTTTAAAAATTGATATATGACCCTTGATACCTCGGGAGCACGGAGGTATCCGTAAAGCTTGTGAGGGTGTCTCCTGCCGTCCTTTTCGTAATTATTGTAAACAACAATATCTTCCGGTCCGAGACCCTTTGAGTTTTTTTCATAATCATTGGCGAGACTGTAATTAAGCGCGACCGGGTCATTAAGGTCCGCGAAATTGTACCACCTGCCGGTTATATTTTCCGGAGACGGCACCATTGCCCCCTTTCTGAATTCCTTTCCCATTTCTTCCATGTTCTTCTTCATTATCATCGGCAGACCAAGCGGGGATCCTATCGTAATGAATGTGTGTATTCCAATGTCCGGGAGCGATTTTACCATCACGTCATACGCGATGATCGATCCCATTGAATGTCCGATCAGCATTATTTTCTTGTTCCTGTGCTTTTTCAGTATTGCAATAAGCCGGTCCCTGATTGCGTCCCTGGCCTCGAGGTTGGAGTATTTCAATACAGGACATTTCCTTCTCCAGTAATGATCAAGGTCCTTTAAAAGATTTCTGATCACTACATCGGATATGAAGTCAAGCTTGATGAGGCCATTCTCCTTGAAAAACATTTCGTCGATTTTATCCTCAAGCTTGTCCCAGAGTTTCATTTTCAATCCGCTCGGCTTGAAGTTCTTATAGGCAGATGTGTCGCCCTTTATATACGGGTCATCCAGAAAGCATTCGCTGTTTTCGTCTTTTTCGCCGAAGCTCTGGGGTTTTTCATGCATCAGGTCCGCCCAGTATGAGGATTCCATCCTGAAAAATTTTACAGGGGCATTTACATATGAAAACCCTTCTTTTATTGATTTTTTAGCCCATTTTTGAAGGAGCCTGCTGGACGGTTTGTTTGCAAGCCCATGAACCAGAATTATAATCTTTCTCTGAAAAATTTTATTAATTATTCCCATTTCAACTGCTCCGAATATAGAATATTCATGAAAATGACAACACGGTTGGCGGCAGAACCACCCCCGCTTTTCATTCAAAATATGCATGAATCGAATGAATTACTGGATCAGATATAACAAGTGATGCCAGTTTTCTTTTTATACCATCGATTGCATCGCAGTCAAGCATTTCCGGACGATTGAATTTTTTATGCAGTATTTTAAGGATGGAGGTTTCATAAATGGACAGACTGTAATAATACCAGTCACCGAATAATTCTGCCGCGAACAACACTTCATTGACGGTCAGTTCGCGACCGGCCCGGCAGGAGAAATCCTTCCCGTAGTAATTGAAAAAGCAGTCCTGCTTTAATCCCGGGTCGCGGCTAAGGAGGCATCCGAGGCGTTTATCTTCTGCATATCCCAGGTATTGACATGCCGTCCCTTCAGGCCGGATTAACTGGAACTCGTATATTGCTTCAGTCCTGTTGGAGAGGTAAGACCCGGTCATGCTGTTCCTGCCGGACTGGATGCAGCGGACCAGGTATTCCCTGCTGAAATTTTTAAACAGTGACGACCTTGCGGCGTACATCCTGTCAAGTTCTTCAGTGTCAGCCCTGTAATTATGGCTTCCGCAGCACAGGGCGCAGGATGCGCCGCGCCCCGGCCTGCAGATATTCACGGATGATCCGCATCCTGAATTATTTTCCATGATATTTTATTATTGACACGAAGTTCATTTAATATTATTTGAATCGCATGGGCGATTAGCTCAGTCGGTTAGAGCGCCTGCCTCACATGCAGGAGGTCGTTGGTTCGAGTCCAATATCGCCCAATATTTCATCATACCTTCACACACGCAACCGGCAGGTCAATCGGGTTAATATTATTCATACCTGAGCGCTTCTATAGGGTTCAGCTTTGATGCCTGCATCGCCGGCCAGAGCCCGAAACCTATTCCTATCAGTATCGAAAATATTGAAGACAGGAATATCGCCGACGGGGATAACTTGATCGCCCAATCTGCCATTACGGATATGAGGATTGATATTCCGCATCCGAATAATATCCCGATTATGCCCCCGGAAAAGGTCAGCAGCGCGGATTCTATCAGGAATTGGACAAGGATATCTTTCTTCCGCGCGCCGATCGCCTTCCTGAGGCCGATCTCCTTGATTCTCTCCTTGACCGACACAAGCATGATATTCATGATTCCTATTCCGCCGACAACCAGCGAGATTGCCGCGACAACCCCGAGAAGCAGGCTCATTGTCTTTGTCGTAGTGGACATGGCGTTTCTCATGTCGGACATGTCTCTTATTTCAAACGAATCCTCCGAAGTCAGGCGGTGCTTTTTCATTATGAGCTTCATTAACGACGATTTAGCCTGATCTATAAGCGCCTGGTCTGCGACTTCAACGTCAATGAAATCAATGTATTCCTTGCCAAGCAGCCTGTACATGCCGGTGGTAACCGGTATTACTATCGAATCATCCTGGTCAGCGAAGAAGGTGACGCCCTTGGGCGGGAGAACGCCTATTACCTTGAAATTCATATGGTTAACCTTGATGGTCTGACCAACCGGATTTGATCCGCTGAAAAGCTCCCTGATTACAGTCGCGCCGATTACCGCTACCTTTTTTCTCGTTCTCAGATCCTCCTCGTTAAAAAACCTCCCGCTGACCGGGACGGCGGCCCTCATTAAAGGATAATCCACCCCTGTTCCCCATACCTGCGTGTTCCAGTTTTTGTTGTTGTAAACCGCCTGGGCCCTTCCAATTACCGAAGGTGATACCCTTTTGACCTCCCGGATGCCGGCAATTTCCCTGGCGTCCTGAAAAGTGAAACGGGTCACTTTTCCGGATTCAAGGGCCACCCCCATCTGCCTGCGCGATCCTGGCCTGATCGTCAGGAGATTCGTTCCAAGGGAACTGAGGGTCTGGGTGATGGACTCCTTTGCGCCCTCACCGATCGCGATCATGGATATTACCGCGGCGACGCCTATCAGAATGCCCAGCATCGAAAGCATCGACCTGAGCTTGTGCGAAAAAATAGAGCCGACCGCCTGCCTGAGGTAATCGACGAACTCTGCGCTGCCGAAGGTGACTGATTTTTCGCCGATTATCTCCCTTATTGAAAGGCAATTTTCCTTCTGACGGATTTCCCTTTTCCCGGCTTTTTTTTCATCGGATACGATCAATCCGTCCCTCATCCTGATGATGCGTTTTGCATGCCCGGCAACCTCGTTGTCGTGGGTCACCATGATTACGGTTTTGCCCTCGCGGTTGAGCCCGCTGATTATGGACATTATCTCCTCTTCGCTTCTTGAGTCAAGGTTGCCGGTCGGTTCGTCGGCGAAAACTATCATCGGATCGTTTACTATGGCGCGTGATATTGCCACCCTCTGCTGTTCGCCGCCCGACATCTCGTTGGGATAGTGATGCTCCCTTTCCGACAGTCCCACGGCCATCACCTTGTCCCTTGCGGTCCCCTTCAATTCCCTTTTTCCGGCGTATATCAGCGGGAGCTCGGTGTTCTGTAAAGACGTCATCCTGGGAAGGAGATTGAATTGCTGGAATACGAAGCCGGCTATGTGGTTCCTGAGATGCGAAAGCTCGTCGTCGCCGAGACCGGTGATATCCGTGCCGAGAAGAAGGTATTTCCCGGTATCAGGCTTGTCGAGGAAACCCAGTATGCTCAGAAGGGTCGATTTCCCGGAGCCGGAGGGCCCCATGATAGCGACGAACTCCCCCTCTTCGATTTTCAGGTTAACCCTGTCAAGGGCCGTGATCTTGACCTTCCCGGTGTCGTATACTTTTGAAATTTCATGGAGTTCTATCATATGACCGCACCGGGAAACCGATCAGCGTTTTCTTGCAGGGAGGAAAGGGTTCCCTGTTTTTTTTGCGTCCAGCTGGAGGCTCTTCTTCGTAACGACGATTACCGTGTCATCATCTTTTATTCCTGATAAGATCTCGGCGTTCTGTTCATCGACAAGACCGGTCTGCACCTCTCTTTTTTCTGCGGCTCCTCCATTCCTTTTTTTAACGAGGAGATAATTTTTCTGATTTTCAAGGATGATGGCTTCCGAAGGCACGAGCAGGGCGTCCTTTTTCATCTTTTCGACAATGTCTATATTCGCGCTCATGCCGGACCGGAATACACGCGGAACCTTCACGGGCAGTATGTCAACCTTGTATATGGTGACATTGTTCACCAGCTGTGATTCATAGTATATGTGGTCGACCCTTCCCTTTTCCCTCACGTCCGGATACGCGTCCAGGCTTATGACGACTTCCTGGCCCTCCCTTACCCTTCCAATGTCTGTTTCGTCCACGTCCGCTTTTACTATGAGCCTGTCTGAAAGGACCAGTATGGGCGACGTGGTCTGCACGGTCTGCCCTGGTTCGACGGACCTGACTATCACCGTTCCGTTTATGGGAGATACCAGCGGTATCGGTTTATAAACCTCCTCCCAGTACTTGAGGGATTTCGAATCCTGGGTTCTTGCCGCATCTATCAGCGCCGCCCTGTCCGTTGAACTCATCCATGCAAGGATCTGTCCTGTTCGTACTCCCTGTCCCTCCAGCACCATGATTTTTTCCACCCTGACATTGACCGGAGGCTTTAATTCAAGCCTGTTTTGAGGGAGGACGGTGCCTGTAGTGCTGATAATGGACTTTATCTGCCCCCTTGAGGGTTGAATGCTTTTTTCGATTGTGTCCGGTTCGGAACCGTTTCTTTTTTTTATAATAAAAATTGCGGCCAGGATCAGCAGCGCAAAGATGCAAATAACTATTACCTTTTTATTATTTATCTTTTTCAACCGTTACTCCTTGTGACTGCAGCCATTCGGCCTCGGCCGCCATTGCGTTTGACTGCGCATCCAGATAGCTCTTTTTGACCCTTACGAGATCGTCTTCTATTATGGTCCACATGTCAAATAAAATCAATCCAAGGGAATACTGTCCCTCTGCAATTTTTGCCCTCTCCTCCGCTGCATTCAAAAACTTTTTCTGTACAGAAACAAGGTCCATGCCGTTCTGCCAGTTCGTCCATTTCTGTTCGAGCGTCAGGATTATCTTGTCCCTTGTGCTGGATTCATCCGCTATAAACTGCTTCTGTTCAGCGTTCGCTTTTTCCAGGTCGTAATAGGTCTTGCCTCCCTCGAATATGGGGACATTGATCTCTATCCCGGCAGTAAGATTAGTCTGCTTGTTTACAGGATACCTTGTTTCATTCTTGAAGGCGCTGCCGGTCAGACTGATAGTCGGGGAAAAAGCCGTTACCTTGGCCTTTTTGTTGTAATCATACGATTCCCTCTGCTTTATCACGGCCCTTAAAAGCGGATTTGAATCAGACAGCATGATGAAATCCGGCCTTGTCCTGTCTCCATCCGGGATGCCGAGTTCGCCTTTCACATTGACCGGTTTCTGCATGGAAAGGCCCATTTCCTTGAGCAGGCCTCTCTGTGAGGTTGAAAGACTCCTTGTCGCCTGTGTGTATTCGAATTCCGCCTGCGCGAGGTTCGCCTCCGCGTTCATCAGTGAGCCCTTGTGCTCCCTGCCCGCCCTGTATTTCATTCGTACAAGGTCCAGGTTTGATTTCCGTCTCTTGACGATATCCTTGAGTAATACAACGGCTTCCTGCGAAGCCAGAAGCTGGATGAACGCGACCCTGAGATTGAATCTAACGTCGGATGATACGGCCAGGTATTGATATTCGGCCGCTTCAATTTTTTTATCCGAGGATTTTATGTCATAGACCGTTTTAAAACCGTCGAATAAAAGCTGCCTGGCGCTTACGCCGTAATTGTATGCTTCACCTTTTACGTCGTGCGTTTTTTTTATCGAGTAGAGGCTTGTCAGGACGGAAGTCGCCGAGCCGGTGGAAATTTTACCTGCCCTTGCGTTTTCCATGTAGCTGTTGTTCTGGATGGTCCTGTTTGCGTACATTCCCGCACTGCCGGTTATCTGCGGCAGGTAAGCGCTCCTGACGCTTCCCTTTGTCGCTTCGGCCTGCCTGATTTTTTCCCTTGCGGATTTCAGGTCGGGATGGTTTCTCTCCGCCCTCGCAACGCATTCCTCCCATGTGATGTACTCTTCGGAGAATGCGTTTGAGGAGAACAAGTGAAGCATCAGTATAATAAACACCGGCAACGAATACATGCCGGCGCGATAGATATTCATAAAGGTGACTCCGGAATCAAAGACATAATAATTCGAGATTTACTTAAATGGTGACCCGTGTAAACAATAAATAGTTCCAGTCTTAATTATTTTTTTCAATTTTAACACGGCTTGTAAAATGATTCATGCAATATAACTGCCTGGAGATCATTACTTTTCCCAATAATCGATGTAAAGGTTTAGTAATTGACATAAACTACTAATGCATATAATAATAAAATAATCCCTTTGTAAGGAGTTTCGGCATGGAAAATATAAAAATCGGTATTGTTATAAAGTTTTTCTCCAAACCTTCAGTTGCCGCAATGGAAATAACCGATGGGACATTAAATGTCGGCGACAGGATAAGGATCCACGGCGCAACAACTGATTTCGAACAGTCCGTCGATTCGATGCAGGTTGAAAACACGACAATAATGGAGGCGAAAAAAGGCGACCGCATCGGCATAAAGGTAAGCGACAAGGTCAGGGAACACGATATTGTTTATAAAATCGTATGAACAGCGCCATATGAATTGCTGACCCTTTTAATAAAACCAGGAACCCGGATACCAATTAAAAAAGTTCGAGCTGACACGGATCATTTGATTTAATCTTTTCACGTGGAGGCTTACCGAATACAGTTCTGCCGCCGTTTTTCCATGAATCCTTCCATTCTTTACTGACGGTCTCCCTGAACATCGCCGAAGGATTCATTCCCGGTTCTATCCATCGGACCGCCTTTGATATATTCTTCATGGCATCGCGTTTATCATGCAGTCCCAACTTTGCTCCGTCAACGCTTTTTCTCAAGAACTCAATCGTCTCGTCGTAAATACGGGTCGGTACCGGAAATGGATGGCCGTCCTTGCCGCCGTGCGCGAATGAAAACCTTGCCGGATCATCAAACCTGCACGGCGCTCCGTAAATCACCTCGCTGACCAGCGCAAGCGACTGCAGGGTCCTGGGGCCCAGGCCTTTAACGAGAAGAAGAGCTTCGAAGTCTTTAATATCGCTTTCATAAGCAAGTGCCAGAACAGCGCCAAGCCTCTTCAAGTCGACATCTGTCTCAACAATGTTGTGACGGGACGGCATTGTCATCTTTCTTATTTCCATGAGAGATTCATCCGGATTTATACCTGTAAAATCCACGCATGCGCTCCTGGCATCAACGGAACGGGTATCGACCATATTGAGGATCCTGCCGCTGCTGACGCCGTAAATAAACGCATGCGGATCATCGACGAAAGAATTCATCCCTGACGAGAGCCAGTGGTATCTCCTCGACATACCGGTCTGTTCGTTCATCCCCTGCTGGACGACCGCCCATTCACCCTCATCAGTAATAATAAACGTATGAAGGTATATCTGATATCCGTCCTGCAGGGCGGTGTTATCAACTTTTGCAGTTAACCTGCTCGCCCTCACAAGGCCTTGCCCGTCCAATCCTGTCGAGTCGGATACTGAAAGAATCTCCCCCGGAGTTTTTCTTGAATGCCGTCCCTTTCCCCCGCAGATGGTTATCCCGAGATCCCTTGATAACGGATTAATGGCTTTTTTAAGAGCGCCCATGACGGAGGTGGTGATTCCTGACGAGTGCCAGTCCATACCGAGAACACAGCCGAATGCCTGGAACCAGAACGGATCGCTGAGTCTCCTGAGCACTTCTGTTTTACCGTGTTCGGCAATTATTGTTTCAATAATGGCCCCTCCAAGCCGCGACATCCTTTCATAAAGCCACCCTGGGACGGATCCGTAATGGAGGGGCAGATCTGCATAACCTGTTTTTTTCATAGATGATATTTTAATACTAATCGATATTTTTTTTCAAGCATTTTACTAAATTTTTGTTTAGTGGTATAAATTCTGAATACCATTGCAGGTGTTTTAATTCCCGGGTTTTGTTATTCACAAAATAAGACCGCATTCCATGAGTATTTTCATGGTGATACTATATCAAGACGTTATACTCTCGAATAGTGATTGCAATATGTCGGCCGCATCACCCTGGAGGAATACATCAGTTACCCAGCCGGTCAGACCCGTGGGATTCTTATTAATCTCGATCAGCTTCGCCCTGTTTTTCTTTGCAATATACGGGAGATCGCTGGCCGGTGCCACGGATGCGGATGTGCCGACGATCAGCATTGCGTCCGCAGAACTCGCAAGCAGTCTTGATTCAGCATAAGCCGCAAAGGGGACCTGTTCTCCGAACATCACTATGCCCGGCTTGAGAACGCTTCCGCATGTGGAACACACGGGAGGTCTCTTCCCTTCACCAGAAGGTTCGGCATCGGCATTCCTTCCGCAGTTCCCGCATTCAAGGATGTTGAGATTGCCATGCAGCTCTATCACGTGCCTGCTCCCGGCCTTCTGATGGAGCCCGTCTATATTCTGGGTAATAATGGCTTTAATTATCCCGGCGTCCTCCATGGCAGACAGGACGTTGTGGACTTCATTGGGCCGGGCCGATGCGCCCATTTTAATTAAATCGAAGAACATCTTCCAGGTTTCAGCCGGATCATTAATAAAGGATTCAATCCCTGCATATTTTGACGGATCATATTTTTTCCAGAAACCGTCTTCCCCCCTGAAATCAGGAATGCCGCTGGCAACGGATATCCCGGCTCCCGTCAGGCACACTGAATGACATGAACGCTTTAAAATTTCTGAAGCCGTTTCAAGATCATGGTTCAATAAAGCCACCGCCGGATGAATATACTTGTTGACACTGTTTGACTGATGTTATTGTTAATATACATCATAACAATATCAAATATTAATTAACTGTCCATGAAAGAACCCTTCATCCTTGAATCCAGCTCTGAACATTCACAGTATTACAACGACAGCGATTTTCTCCATCTTGGACCCGGCTTTTCCGGATTCATGGATCAATACGGCGGAAATGCCGCCATAACAGAAGAAATCGCGGCGCTGGGAAGCCAGATATGGGAATATATCTTTATCGATAATATCGAGGGTTATCCGGTAAACGACAGCATTTTCGTGCACCCGGTCAACTCATCCTCTCCCTGTACCGACAGGCATTATCCAATTGTCATCAATATCAATCCCCTCCATGCCTTCGGCGACGGAAAACACCCCACGACGATATTATGTTTGCGCTATCTTTCAGAATATCTCGGCAGGATCGACGATGAAAAACGTGCAGGCGTTAAAATCATCGACGTGGGGACTGGAACTGGCATACTGTCGATTCTTGCCAGTAAAATGGGCGCATCCTTGATCGAGGCGATCGACCTGAACGCGGCATCCATGGAAAGTGCGTTCGAAAATTTCACGATAAATGATTGCCGCGGAATTAGCCTGAGACAGGCCGACATCGCATCGTTTGATAAGAATGCATCCTATGACATGGTGCTCGCAAACCTTATTTCCGATGTAATAATACCAAATCTTAAACACTTAACGGATCTTATGAAGCCCGATGGGATCATGATTGCCAGCGGGATAAGCGCGATCCGCAACGAAGAAGTACGGAAACATTTTAACCTTGCCGGACTTGAAGCCCTTGATTTTGCGCATCTCGACGGCTGGTACGGATACGTATTGAAGCTTTCACGAAACCAGTAATCAATTTTTTTTGATATACTCAAAAAGCTCATCTTTAACGGCTTGCTCCGCGTCATATGGATCCCCACCGGATTCAAACCTCCGCTGGTGGCCGTATGCCTGGACCTCGAAAAAATTTCCGATATATCCATTGCTGATGAGTTCAAGTGCATATCTGAGTATGAATTGTTTCTTCCCGATTCCGGACCACTGGATGGAATGGATTATTTCATGAAAATGAAGAGATTCGTCTTTCCCGTATTCAGCCCTGTAGAAATATACGTCACCATAAGTTATCCCCGTCACTCCCTCTACCATAAAATCCATGATCCCCTTCAACATATTGAGTATCGGAGGAAGAGGAACATTCGAATCGACCGATACAGTCATTATTTTTTTCAGGAGCGCCTCATTAAAAAAAAGGGGAAGCCGAAGAAATCCAAGGTTGTAAACCGGGATCATATTCACCGTGTGCGATAAAACTGCATCTTCGATCCAGTCCTGGACCGACCTGATCTCCCTCCTTATGAAATCCGCCAGATCCTTGTTGTACATACGGCCGCCGTTCAAACCATGGAGTCAAGATTGGTTTCTGTTTATTCAGTAATTATGGAAAAACATTATTCATAAACATACGGGTTTTTATATTCATTTAATAAAATAGTTGAAACTATAAAAGAAATTGGATATATTCACAAATTGATATTAAACCGATCCATCGATAATTCAAATAAAATATATATAACAATTTAAAACAATGAAACCAAAAAAGTCAACGACACTGACAAAAAAATTCATTTTTACAATATCGGCCGTTTTCTCCATCCTGATACTGGCCGCGTCAATATCTGTTCATCTGAGCATGAAAAGATGCTCTTCCATACTCATCGATTCGCTTCTCGAGACAAACGGCGACGCGATGATGAAAAAAACCGACATGATTATCGCCCAGCTTGAATCTGACAGGGCCGACACAGCCCGGGAGATAAAGGCTTCCATGTTGAAATCCCATTTCTCGAAGGGTATCGTCGCCGCCGTGATATATGTAAAAACCCAGGATGAAAATTTTTTCAGGATACTTGACTTCGTTAAAATGGACGAAGCACCGGACCTGGGGATTGAATTGAATACAACCGTAAAAGAGAACAAGGACACGAATTTTTTAAAAAAAGCCCTGCTGGGTAAAACTGCCGAGCCGAGAATCTATGAAAAGGACGGCATGTACTGGCAGAGCATATACGCGCCCTACAGGTTAAAAAAGGGAAATGCGGTCATACAGCTCATGCTGTCAGCGGAAAGTCCGGCCCTCGTTGTTGCAGGATTTGAAAAATCCCTTAAAGGCATAAGGATATTCATGGTCGTTCTGGCCATTGCGCTTGTAATCGCAGTATTGATACTCGCAGGCATTTTTATCCAGAATTATTCCATGCTTATAAATAACCTGTCATCCTACATGCAGAAGGCGGCTGACGGCGAACTGAATATAAATCTCGGATCGTCCGGGGACAAGGAGCTGAACCAGCTCGCCCTGTCGTTTAATAGCCTCATGGAAGAGCTCAAAGATAAAAATGAAAAAGCCGCGGTTGACCCTGAGTCAAGCCTGTTCAACCTCGGTGTCCAGCTCCTCAAAGAAAACCGGGTGGAGGACTCCATATCGGTTTTCAAGACCTTGATTATCACAAGGCCGGATAGTTTCGGCAGCTATTTCAACCTCGGGGTCGGCTTCGCAAAAATCGGCGATTATCACAGCTCGGCATCCATGTTCGAAAAGGCCGCGGCGATCAACCCGTCGGATGAATTGACATCAAGATACCTTGAAAAGATTAGGTCAAATCTTGCCGGAAATGAAACAACCGGATAAAATCAAGCTCTTGATCTCGAATATACCGACTGACCCCGGCATCTACATGATGAAGGACGGACCCGGCACAATCATATATATTGGAAAGGCTTCATCGTTAAAAAAACGCGTGTCCTCTTATTTCAGGAAGACCGGGCTGGATCCCAAAACTGCCGTTCTGGTAAAGCATATATCCGACATCGAATACATAGTCACCGATTCGGAAATAGAAGCCCTTATTCTTGAATCCAACCTTATAAAAAAACACAAACCCAAATACAATATAAGGTTGAAAGACGACAAGCGATATCCCTACATAGCCGTCACCCTTGAGGACGACTATCCCGGGGTGGTTTACACCCGCAAGACAGGCGTCGGGAAAAACAGGTATTTCGGTCCCTATACCGACGCAAGGGCCGCAAAAAATACCGTTGAGATGATCAATTCTGTTTTTAAATTAAAAAGATGCGGAAGGCCCCTCCCGTTAAAGAATGGTCATAGGCCGTGCCTTAATTATCAGATGAAGAGATGCAGCGGTGTCTGTCTGGGTAAAATAACGAAGGAGGAATACAGGTCCATAATTGACAGCGCGATAGAATTCCTCGAGGGGAACATCGGCCCGGTAATCGACGGGCTTTCGGATAAGATGAAAACTTTTTCTGGCCGCATGGAATTCGAAAAAGCCGCGCAGATAAGGGACATGATAGAAGATATACGGAAAATTTCCGAATATCAGAAAGTAAGCGTACCCTTCATCATCAACCAGGACTTTATAGGCATATCAGTCAGGGAGGATGAGGCGATAATCATAATTTTCGAATTCAGGAACGGCCTCCTCCTCGGCAGAAAGATTACCGTTTATGAAAACGCCTCCCACTCGAGCCCCGGCGAGATACTTTCCATGTTCATCCTCGACCATTACGGGAAAACGGATATTCCGCAAAAGATCATCACCGGCATTGACGTGAGAGACGGGAACATCATCGAGGATTTCCTGTCAAAACACTCGATGAAAAAAATTACGGTGAAAGGGGCCTCTTCGAAAGATGAACAGGGCATAATAAAAATGATTGTTAAAAATATTGATGTGATATCAGCCGAACGCAGCGCCGGTAAATTTTACAGGAACAGTGAAAAGGGCATGCTTGAGCTGAAGGAAATCCTCGGTCTCGAGAGGCCGCCGTCCGTTATAGAATGCTTCGACATTTCAAATCTTAATGGTAAAAACGCCGTGGCATCCATGGCCTGCTTCAGGGAGGGATCGCCCGACAAATCATCCTACAGGAGATACAGGATAAGGGGATATGATTCCGCAAATGATCCCGGAATGATACATGAAGTCATCTCCAGGAGAATCCAGTATCTGACCAATGAAGGGATTGAAATGCCAGACCTTTTCGTTATTGACGGCGGCATCACCCAGCTTGCCCGCGCACGCGAAGCAGCGGAAAATTTTTATCCGGGTGCGAGGATAATATCCATCGCAAAACGCTTTGAGGAAATATACTATTCACCTAGGGAAAAACCCCTTTTATTGCCGGCAAATTCAAACGCGCTCAGGATATTACAGAGGGTCAGGGACGAGGCCCATAGATTCGCCGTTTCCTACCATAGAAAAATCAGGGATAAAAACCTTACAGCGTCCATACTTGATGATATCCGTATAGGAAAAAACCTGAAAAACAGGCTTCTTTCCCAATACAAGTCCATTGAGGGAATCAGGAACGCCTCTATTGACGACATAAAAGCCATAAAAGGGATCGGCTCCAGAACAGCAGCTAAAATATACAATTTCTTTCACCGGAATATGGATCTTGATGATAAATAATTATTGACACGCAGTTGTTTTAATCTGATATTAAAAAAATTATGATTTCGACAGGGAAATAAATGGCCCGGATACTTGTAGTAGATGATGCTAACTTCATGAGAAGGCTTGTAATAACGACCCTCGTGCCTCTCGGTCACGAAATTGTCGGCGAGGCGGAAAACGGATTTAAAGCTGTAACCATGTACAGATCCCAGAAACCCGACATAGTTACAATGGACATAACGATGAAGGAAAAGGACGGCATATCCGCCGCAGAGGAAATCCTGAAAATGGACCCGAACGCACGAATAATAATGGTTACGGCCATGGGCCAGAGGGACCTGTTAAGCAGGGCCATTGCAATCGGCGTAAGGGATTTTGTAGTCAAACCCTTTACGCCAGAAAGGCTCAGGGAAGCCGTAACAAAAGCCCTCTCCTGAATATACATATAAATACTAACTTTTCATACCGCCGCATTTCAACATCCGTCCGCAATTTATATCACTTTTTTTCATCTTTTCGCAAAATTGATGTCAGACTGTTCACTATTTGATTAATAAAAAATAATTAAAAATTCTTGTTTTAAGTACATTTATAATATATTTTATCTTTCATGCAATTATTAATAATAATAGCAACAATAACATGAAAAGTTATAAAATCCGGTTTTTTATCATTTCAATTTTCATTCCGTTATCATTCATCGCTGAAGCCGGGACAGACTCTAACGGCGACGGCCTACTTGATAAATTCATTAATTCCATTCCTGAAAACTGGTCAGGCATCCGTGAAGGCAACAGGTTTATTTTAGAAAGAACCGGAAAAATTCTAATCGTTTATGAAAACAAAATAAATGCTCCCAATAGAAGCGATATGGAAAATACAAAATCCCGCACCGCTATTGGGAAAAAAAGCACTATGAAAATCATATTTAAAATTGAAAAGAAATGGAACGATGAACGGTTGTCTGAAATAAAAAAAGAGAATAATAATATTCGTGAAATGACAGCCGGTCTGGAGCAAAAATATAAAATCGGAAATCTTTATAATAAACAGCTGTCAAGGAAAGGGCGAGCGTATTTTACCGGAACCACTACAGAAGAAAAATACAGTATAAGGCAATATGAAAGTGAAAAAAAACACCTGGACGGAATGATGCGAAAAATACCTGATTATAATTCAGAAAAATTCAGCATCTTCATAGAATCATGGCCCGCATGCACTGATGAATATCATACCGTCTATCCTGAATCCGCATGCCGGGAATTTTCGCAAATAAAAAATCTCATGGTAAACTATTTTAAAGGAGATCATGATGGGCAATAAAGCATCCTGTTTATTATTCGCAGCATGTTTGTTCTTATTATCGGCAAGCAGACTTTATTCACAGGTCTATCACGGTAACGGGTGCGGAAATAAGACCAATTATGCGCTGAAAAAATACATCAAAAACGGCCTCATTCCTCAAATCGCTGACGGTACACCCTGCAATTATGAAGCATGGTCCACATCATATCTTAAAAGGGAGGGAAAACCTCCTGTTATTCTGCCGGAGAAAGATGATGAAATACGCGATTCCAAATACCGGTACGATAAATGGACATGCATGTATACCGCCCTCAGCCTGACGGATAATGATACGTCAACTGCATGGGTCGAGGGAGCCAGCGACGAGGGTATCGGTGAAATAGTCATCGCCAATGTTTCCGCGAATAAACCGGTTTTGATATGGGCGGGGCTTGGAAAATCAGAAGAGCTTTTTAAAGCCAACAACCGGCCCAAAAAAATCAGGGTTTACCTGTTAAAACCCGGTAGAACCTCCGCAGCCCAATGCTGCATGTTTTTTTTCGACCTGAAGGTAATTGGGATCCATGAGGCTGAACTGAAGGACCAGAATGGTTTTCAGACTCTCCCAATACCCGAACCCGCTGATAACGATAAAATCCAGTTCATTGCGATAGAAATATTATCCGTTTTCAGGGGAACGAAATTTAACGATACCTGCATATCCGAGATTAAAAATAAATGAAAGCGTGTAAAATAATCTTTCCCATCATAATAATCCTTTTTACGGCTAAGGCGCTTACTTTCGGGGAAACCATTGAATATTATTATGGAGTCGTTGACGATATCAAAAGGTCGAAGGATTACGGCTCTGGAATAAATAAACTCGAAACTGCGATAAAGGAATTTCCAAATGAACCCGGATTCCATTCAAACCTTGTCTACTGGTTCATAAATTATAAACAGTTCGACCGGGCGATAAAACTCGGCGAGGCTTCCGTTAATAAATTTCCGTCCGATAAATACGTTCTCGACTCATACAGGTGCGCTCTTGTAAATTCCGGCTGGTATTTTTTTAATTTAAAAAATTATGAAAGCGCCCTGCGAAATTTTTATACAGCCGCGAAAAAATATCCCACTGACGGAGATTCAAAGCTCGGCTATGCCTGCACGCTGCTCGAACTGAAAAAATACAGGCCTGCCATCACCCTGCTGGAGGAAGGAATAAAAAATCATCCGGATAACCATTATTTCAGCCAGAACCTGGCCTGGGCTTATTTAAGATATTCATTTGATAATTTCGACAATCTCGGCGCCGAGCGTCTTTCAGCCTACGCCGAAAAATCCCTGGAATACGGCGACAGGAACAATCCCCGGCTCTATTCAAGCCTTGTAAATATTTATACAAAATTGAAAAAATTCACCGTGGCGGAAAATCTTCATAACTCGGCATCTTCAAGATTCCCGGACAGCATTGATATTAACCTGAGCGGTTTCTGGCTCCTTATCAACAGCTCAGAATGGTACAGGGAGAATAAAAAATACGAGGAGGCCGTGGAATCCATGAAAAAGCTGTACATCCAGACTGAAAAATTAAAAATGGATTACGAGCCCGGCATGACTTACAGGCACCTGGCGATCAGCAGGTTCAGCACATCCGTGCATCAAATGATAGAAGAAATATGCCCTTACTGGAAAAAATTCACCCTTGAGGAATCAACACGAGCCAGCAGCCTCCTGGCATCGCTGAAGAAGGACCTGCCCTCCGAGATAGGATTCATAATGAAAAGCCTGTCTGGTCATATCCTGTACAGGGAGGGAAAAACATCAGATGCGGCAATTATGCTGTCAAATGCTTATGATGACGCATTGAAACTCGACATTGCAAAAAATGGTAATTATTCTGAACCGGTTATAATATCCTTTCCCATGCGGGGCATATACAATGCCGGGAATATAAACAGCAATAAATACATCACACACATGGGCCTGAACCGTAACTGTTATGATATATCCGGCAGCGATGAAAAAGGCAGTGAGATGATTGACGCAAAAAAATCTCGCGGAAGCGTCCTCAAGGAATGGCTTGGATACGGGAGACCCATCTTCTCGCCCGTTAACGGCAGGGTCCTTGATGCGGTAGATACAAACCCAGATAACAGCCCCTTTCAGGAAAGGCTCGGCAGGGGCAACTACCTTTACATACGCGATCCGAAAGGAAGAATATTCGTTTTTTATCATATCAAGCAGAAATCATTGAGGGTTAAAAAAGACGACGAAATCAATGCCGGGAAGCAGCTGGCCGAACTTGGCAACTCGGCTTCAACTTCACCGCACCTTCATTTTGCGGTATATTCAAAGGACTGGATCGTTACCCTTCCGGTTTTTTTCATCAATTATACGCTGATAGATGAAAATGGAAAAACCTTTATACCGATGGGAAGGCCAGGCTCCGGGAAAAAGGAAATGGAAATCATTGAATCCAGATGATACCTTGATTATTATTGATTATATTATGGGCACCTTTTAAATTAGATTATTAATATAAGACCACTGAAAAAATTAATTTATACGTTGAAAGTACCCACAAGGGAACATAATGATTTTATTATTAGAGCCTCCCTTATATAAACAAAACGACAGGAGATTTCAGAATGCTTTCAGATTATTTTAAAAAAACCGATGGACTGGGTGTTCTGGCGACAGCCGATTCGGATGGGAATGTAAATATAGCCGTTTACGCCAAACCTCATTTCATAGATGAAAATACGATTGCCTTCATTATGGCTGACAGGCTGAGCCACGCAAACCTTGCAACCAATCCCCGGGCGGCATATTTATTCAAGGAGAACGGTCCGGGGTATAAAGGCAAACGACTTTATCTGGTAAAAACAAAAGAGGATACTGACACTGCCCTCATAGATAATCTGAGAAGAAAAAAGCCTTCATCGGAAGTTAAAAATGCAACCGGCGAAAGATTCCTTGTTTATTTCAAAATTGAAAAAACAATAGAGCTTACATCCGCCGGAGATAATAGGAGCGGCTTATGAAAAATTATGTTTTATTAATTTTCTTCACTATATTTTCCGTCATGCTGTCATGTTCAAGCGGCGAAAAATTTCCCGTTATAAAAACGGTAAAGAAAGTTGATCTCGTAAAGTATTCAGGCAGGTGGTTTGAGATAGCAAGATTCGACCATTCCTTCGAAAAAGGTCTTGTATGCGTCACAGCTGACTATACTCTTCGGCCGGACGGCAGGATAAATGTCGTCAATGCCGGGAGAAAGGAAAACGACCGGGACCGCATAAAAACCGCGTCAGCCGTCGCCTGGCTGCCGGACCCAAAGGATGAAGGAAAATTGAAAGTGAGATTTTTCTGGCCGTTTACCGGTGATTACTGGATAATATCGCTGGATGGAAAAAATTACGAATATGCTCTGATCGGCACCAATTCAAGGGAATACCTGTGGATATTATCCAGAAAAACAGATATTGACAACGCGACATACGCACGCCTTGTTAAATATGCAAAAGAACTGGGATTTGAAACAGAAAAGCTGTACAGGGTCCCTCAGGATTGCAAAAATTAATCTTTTAATAATACTTATATCATTATATAATCTTTTTTAATCTGCGCAATGCTTACACATTATTTAAAAGAACTGAACCTCGAACCGGGTTCATCCCTCGAGGACATCAAGAAAAGGTACAGGGAATTGATAAAAAAAAATCATCCGGACCTCTTTCCGAGCAATGAGCGCCAGAAACAGAATTTAAAAATGATAAAAATAAATGAGGCCTACATGTACGTCATGAAAAGCCTCGGGACCGCTTCAAATTCCGATAAAAAAAATGTTCATGCGGATGCGCCTGATGATTATTCAATCGACGAATCAAGGAGCCTCGCCAAGCTGAAGGACCCGGCTTACACCTATTACAAGCAGGGAATAGAAAATTATGTCAGGGGCCACAATATCTTCAACAATCGCGTGAAATATAAAGGAAGGATGTTAAGCATCAGCAATGAAAAACTCCTGGAGCTTGCGATTTCATCGATCGGTTATTATAAAAAATCCTACGAGTTCTTTTTAAAAGTCGCGACCGATCACGAGGACAGCATGTGGTTCGAAGATTCAAAGGTGAGGCTTGAAAATATTGCAAAATTAAATGAAGTCTACAGGACCATCTGCGACAACCTTACAAAAAAGATCAGAATGGAAGAGATAACAATCGAGGAAATCACGACTCAAGAGGAATTAAAACGCAGTACGGCCATCATACAGGAATCCTTCAGGACTGTCGCCGAAGAATTCAGGCTTAACAGGACAAACTGTCCTGCCCACCCGTCATTCATCACCTTCAATAATTTAAAGAAATTGGCGGAGAGTGACGTCAAATTTTTCGGCTGTTTCGTCGACGGGCTCCAGGCAGGATTCATGGCCCTTGAAAAGGCCGGCGGCGGCTTATACTATATTGAAAAGCTGGCGGTTCTCCCGGAATTCAGACACAGGGGCTTCGGACAAAAACTTGTAATGCATGCTTGCGAAGTCATAAACGATATGGGCGGGGGCAAAATTTCCATCGGGATTATAAATGAAAGCAGGAAGCTGAAGGAGTGGTATGCCGGTCTGGGTTTTTGCGAAAAAAATAAAAAAAAGTACGACCACCTTCCTTTTACGGTTTGCTTCATGGAAAGGGATATATCATTTGATGAAAGGAGATCATGATGTGCGGCAGATTCGCATCGGCCATTCCCACGAAAAAAATAGTCGAACTCTACAACATCGATGAAAATCTGACGGACCTTCCTGAACGCCCTGAAATATTTCCAACAGACAGGGTTGCCGCAATAGTGCTCGACGGCAGGAGAAAGCTTGTAGAATTCGGATGGGGCCTGGTTCCGTCATGGGCAAAAGATCCGAAAATCGGGCAGAAAATGATTAATGCCAGGGCCGAATCCGTGCAAAGCAAGCCGAGCTTCAGGAATCCGTTCATGCGGCAGAGATGCCTGATAGTTGCTACGGGATTTTATGAATGGAAAAAAACCGGCACCGGTAAAACCAAAGTTTTTATAAGACTCAAATCCCGCGAACCCTTCACCTTCGCCGGGTTATATGATTTCTGGAAAACCCCTGAAGGAAAAACTATCGGCACCTGCACCATCATCACAACAGAAGCCAACGATCTTGTCGCATCCATACACGACAAAAAACGGATGCCTGTAATAATCAAGGAAAAAGACCAGATACTCTGGCTGGACTGCTCTGATTACAATGAACAGCTTTTACTTCCCCTGCTCCGCCCGTATGAAAATTCTGAAATGGAGGCATTAACGCCTTAAAACCTGATCCGGCGCCTTGATCCCAACCAGCAGATAATGTCCTTTTTTGGGCCTGTTATAATAGTAATATTACAGTTCATATCGCACCAATCCGCACAGAGATCATTCGGGGCAACATCAGGGTTTATTTACGATGGCTGTTGATCCATTCCAAAAAATTCCAGTGCCTGTCATCACTTTTCCCCATACTGATCCGCAAACAATCCGAACGCAGGTTATTCAATTTCACATTATCCAGCATCATACACTCAAAAGATTGTAATTGACTTATAGATTATCATTTTTTTTATGATACAGAATTATTAACCGGCATGACTGAACTAGAATTAAAAATAAGAAGCAGAGACTTCGGCACCCTGGTTGAATACATCAAGGCCAGCAACCTGGATGTCGACATTTCAACGATTGAGAAGGCTTACAGGTTCGCCGAAAACGCCCACAGGGACCAGAAGCGGCTATCCGGAGAACCGTATATAACGCACCCCCTCGAGGTGTCTCTCATCCTTGCCGGGCTCAGAATGGATACAGAATCGATAACCGCCGCGCTCCTTCATGATACAGTGGAGGACACCGGGACCACCCTGGAGGCGATTAAAAATGAATTCGGCAGCGAGATCGTTCAGCTCGTTGACGGCGTCACTAAAATATCATCGATAAAAAACAAATCAAAAACCACCGCTCAAGCCGAGACCCTGCGAAAAATGCTGATTGCCACCATAATAGACATCCGGGTGATTATAATAAAACTGGCTGACAAGCTTCACAACATGAGAACGATTATGTTCCAGCCCGAAGAGAAAAAAAATAAAATCGCCCATGAAACCATGGATATTTATGCCCCGATTGCCAGAAGGCTGGGAATGTCCAAAATCAGCGCGGAGCTTGAAGACACATCCTTCTATGTTTTGCACAGGGTGGAATACATTAACCTCAAAAAAATGATTTCCAAGAGGAAAACCGAGCTCGAGGAATACCTCGATAATGTAAGATCCATACTCAATGAAAAATTCCTAGAACTGGATATTACCGCGGAAATCACAAGCAGGGCCAAACACCTTTTTTCCATATATACAAAAATGAACGAAAACAACAAGACCTTCGACGACATATACGACATCAGGGCGATAAGGATCATCACTAATGAAATCAAAGACTGCTATGGAATACTTGGAATCATTCATACCCTCTGGTCGCCGATAGCGATGAGATTCAAGGATTACATCGCCGTACCTAAATCGAACATGTACCAGTCGCTCCACACGACCGTTATGGGGCCTGAAGGCTTTCCACTCGAGGTGCAGATAAGGACCGAGGAGATGCATGCCACCGCGGAAATGGGAATAGCGGCCCACTGGGTTTACAAGGAAAAGACCAAGATAAAAAGGGACTACAAGGATCTCAGCCTTCTTCAGGATATTACCATCTGGCAGAACGAGCTGAAGGATTCCAAGGAATTCCTCCAGACTCTCAAGATGGATCTTTACAAGGACGAGATATTCGTATTCACTCCGAAAGGTAAAATCGTAAAACTTCCCGAGGGCGCCACCCCGATTGACTTCGCTTACGCGATACACACGGAAATCGGCAACCACACGGTCGGATCCAAGGTGAACAATATAATAGTCCCGCTTAAAACCAGGCTGGAAAGCGGAGACATAGTCGAGATCCTTACCAGCAAGGCAGGTCATCCGTCCGAGGCATGGATAAAGTTCGTAATTTCTCCGAATGCCAAGTATAAAATCCGGAACTGGTTCAAGAGAAAGCTTGATCCAGAGAAACCCGTTCCCGGCGATTCCCGGCAGGAGTCTGAAAAATCCAGAGAAGAGAAAAGGATTGAGGTTGCAATTCCGATCGATGAACAGGCAAAATTGCGCAGGATTTCAAAAAACAACAGGATCGGCGTTTCAATCGAAGGCGCTTCAAATGTCATGATCAGGCTTTCGCAATGCTGCCAGCCGATCCCAGGCGACGATGTTATAGGTTTTATTACCAGGGGAAGAGGAATAACCGTCCATAAAAAGGAATGCCCGTCATTAAAAAGGCTTAGGATGGAAAAAGAGAGATTCATCAATATCGTATGGGAAGATTCCGGCAAATCGCTCTATCCGGTAAAAATCGCAGTAAGGGCGCTTGACAGGCCAAACCTCCTCAAGGATATTGCCGATGAAATAGCCCTTTCAAAGACAAATATAATTAAAGCCGAAGCATCCGCCACCAGCGCAGACGCGGAATTCAAATTCATTCTGGAAGTGAAAAACAACGAGCACCTCAAGGATATACTGGGTAGAATAAAAAAGATAAAAAACATCATAGATGCATACAAGGTCAATGAAAAGGTGGTGCTCAAATAAATCATGGACGTCATTCTCGGTTCGGCATCTCCAAGAAGAAAGGAAATTCTGTCGGGCATTCTCGAATCATTCAGAATACTGATCCCTGACATAGACGAAACCCGATTCCAGGGAGAAGATCCCGTACTATATTCGCGCAGAATGGCTCTTGAAAAAGCGGATTCGCTTTTTAAAAGGTACTCCCTACCGGTAAAAACGCTTATTATTTCTTCTGATACCATAGTTGTAATCAACGGCAGAATTCTCGGGAAACCATCTTCACTGGAAAATGCATTTGAAATGTTGAAGTCGCTTAACGGCAGGACGCACCGCGTCATTACAAGCGTAGCTTTATACCGCATCGATTCCGGTGGGAATAAAACGGCATGGGTTGATCATGACATAACGCATGTAACATTCAAGAAACTTAACGATGCCGGTATAAGAAAATATCTTTCAATGATTGATTACCTTGACAAGGCCGGAGCGTACGCGATGCAGGAACACGGCCGGTGTATTATTGAAAAATATGAAGGCTCAATTACCAACATCATAGGTCTTCCCCTCAGGCTAATCTTCAGGATGTTTTCCGTTTCAGGAATTATTGGAGAAATAATCTGATTGCCGAAAAGATATTGACTATTTATTCTTTTTATAACATGATGAATCAATTATAAAAAGGGAGCCACATCATGTCGCAGAGAAAAAAATATATTATCGATAGAAAATTTCAATTCAGGCACACTTTTTTTATAATAGGCATTGTTGCCGTCATTACCGCATCGATATTATCCGCTATTACAATAAGCGTTGTTTATAATAATAACAGAATTGAAAACATTTATGAAATCGAAAACAGCGTCGTAAGCTTTCTAACATCGCGTCCGACAGCACCCAACGACGACGCGTATAAAACAGCGATGAAGAATATTTCCCGGAACCATTCCAACAACATGCAGACACTCAAAAATATAATCCAATACAACCGTATTCTTCTGATTTTATTAATAGGCATAATCTTAATACAGGGTTTAATCCTCTATCTTATACTTATCAGGCTTACCCACAAAATTTCAGGACCGATATACGTGATGAGCAATTATATCACAGAAATACTTAACGGCATGACCCCGGTAATCAGGCCCTTAAGAAGCGGTGACCAGCTTAAGGATTTTTACGACCTTCTACTGAAACTCTTCGACAAGTTTAAAAAATAATACCCCCTACCTAAATTACATTCCCGATGTTCGATTGTGGCCGCCCCTCTACATCCGTGTAGTCGCGCCATTAATGCTTACATACATGTAAGACAAAACACATGATAAAACCTGGAATTGTGATTTATAATATCAAAGAAACCACTGATTTTTATAGGAACCCATAAAAAATTTCTAAAACAATGTCACCGTCCGTTTATTAATTAAAAGGACAAAATAAGGAGTCATCCAAATGCAGAACTACGCGAACGCAACAATTGAAGGATTTGCGACGGGAAATCCGAATTTCAAAAAAACAAAAACAGGCAAATCGGTCTGTACCTTCTCCCTTGCCGTCAACCACTATACAAAGCCGGACGCGGAACCCAGGGTTTCATTCATCGACGTGGAAACATGGGAAAAAATCGCCGAGATATGCTCCGGAAGCATATTAAAAGGGAAAAGGGTAATGGTAATCGGTGAGCTCAGGCAGGACAGGTGGGAAAACGATGAAGGCAAAACCCTATCGAGGATAAAGATAGTGGGAAATGAAATCAGATTTATAGAATCCGGGAAGAAACCTGAAGCCACTGCATAATAGAAGGCCGGTGTGTAATGCACACCGGCCTTTTTGTAAGTATGAATTCATATTGTCTTATGTTTATCGGAAAGAGCTTCCATGACTACCGAAAGATTTTCAGTAAAAAAACCGTCCGCGCCGATCTCAACAAGCCGTTTCACATGGTTTTTTTCATTAACATTCAGCATGAAAACATGAATGCCCTTTTCCTTTGCCTGCTTTATCAAACCCTGGTTGCCTATATGTGAAATGCCTATGGACTCAGGTGTGATGAATGCGTCCGCCTTAAAATTCCTGAAAAAATATAAAAGGCCGCTTCTGAAAAGCATGTAGAACCCGAGAAAACCGGCAATCGAAAATGAGGTCGCCATTCCGGGAAATGTCCTTCTTATTCTTCCAATGATCTTTCCGCCGGCAAAACCGATCATAATTCTATCAGTTGCATCGGCTTTTTTTACCGCATCGCAGAATAACTCCGCCACATGCTGGTTATCGCCGGCGAGATTGAAGCAAAATCTGCCGTCCGGGAATTCTTCAAGGATTACATTTAATTCCGGAAAGAGATCCGATGCAGGCGATTTCTGTTTCAATTCCGCCAGCGTCATTCCGCCGGATACCCCCCTGTCGAATCCTCCCGTGTCGGATTCCGATCCGGCAACGAGTTTCCCATCGGAAGTAATTCCAATTGTGGTGAAAACCGCATCGGCGCCCAGAGAAAAAGCATTTTTGAAATTTGCAATCGTTGCGGATTTTCCTTCAGGTGTTCCGCCGTTGACGGAAAAAATCACCGGTTCAGGAGAAAAAAATTTTTTCATAATTAAACCCGAAAATAAATTCTACGACAATAAAATAATTTTTATTAAAAAATTCAAGTTAATAATTTAAGTTCGCAATAAAGCCTGAATATTGTTAAAAAACCCATGAGTGATGCCTGTTTTTTATTCCATATAAATCATTTGACAATTTTAAGTATTTAATTAATTTTAAATAAAAATATAAATATTGGAAAGCGATCCGCTTGATGTCATCAGATACAGATTTAAATATTCCCAGGCTCATCAGACGCATTATTTCAGGCGTAATTAAAAAAACCGGCCGCAAGAATCAGAATGGCATCTTTGATTCCGATGCAATAAACAGCCTGGACACTCCCAGGAGAGACATGATCCGCGGCGTTTTAAATCTCTCAGATAAAAATGCTCGGGACATCATGATCCCCCGTGTAGATATTGTTGCGATCGAATCCGATACGGATCTCAAATCCCTCGTAAAAAAAATCTGCGACGCCGGCCATTCCCGAGTCCCAGTATATGAAGAAACAATCGACAATATCATTGGCATGCTGTATGTCAAGGACCTGATAAGGCTCATTGCTGAAAAATCCAGAAGGAAATTCCAGCTTAAAAAAATTCTTCACGATCCATTTTTTGTTCCCGAAACGATGCCTCTTGATGAACTGCTCCTTGAATTCAAACACAGGAAACAGCATATTGCCGTGATTGTGGACGAATACGGAGGCATAGGAGGAGTGGTTACCATGGAGGATATACTCGAGGAGATAGTCGGCGAGATAAAAGATGAATTCGATGAAGACGAACTCCCGGATATTGAAAAAATAGGAACGAACATGTATGAGGTTGATCCCAGAATGCCTCTATCCGAATTCAATGAAAAAATCGGTCTCTCGTTATCAACCGATGATTTTGACACAATCGGCGGTTACGTTTTCGATCTTTTCGGAAAGATACCGGATAAGGATGAAGAGATAGGCATCGATAATCTCATTTTTAAAATCAAGGATATAAAAGGAACGGTTATAAACCGCATCCTTGTGACACTGAAAAAACGCAAATAGACACTGCAGACAAGAAACGTTTTGGAAATAAGCAAGACAGACGGCATAATTCTCAAATCGCGACCATCAGGAGAATCCGATATTACCTCTGTGATCCTGACCAGTGATTACGGAAAAAAACGATTCATATTCAAGGGACTTAAAAAAAGCAGGAAAAGGTCCATCGCCGCGGTTGAACCCGGTTCAGTAATAAACCTTTTATATTATAACCATGAGGACAGGGAATTTCAAATAGTAAACGAATTCATCCAGCTGATGTCTTTCGCGGAAATCCGTAATGATTATAACAGGATAATGCACCTTTTTTTTCTTCTGGAGATAGTTGAAAAAACCACAGGGTTCGGTATAAAAGACCAGGTGCTGTATGCAATGCTCGTTTCTGCTGTTGAAAAAGTATCGTCTGCTGAACACCTTGAATACCTGACCTCTTTTTTCATACTGCATCTTCTTCGTATCGGAGGGATACTCCCGGATTATTCGAAGTGTGAATACTGCGGCAGAAATTGCATAAACCAATTCCACGTCTCAGCCGTCGATTTAAAGCCGGCATGTAAAAACTGCATAAATAAAGGACCGGTGCTTCCGGCAGGGACATCGGCTTTTGTCATTGCATCATTGAAAAATAAATACGGGGAAATAAACTTCGACAGGTTCTGCAGGGAGGAAATTCTGGATTTGATATTTCATCAATCCCTTTTCCTTGAAAAGTATTATCACATTGAGATAAAAAGCAAGGGTTATATACTGCACCCATGAACGGAGAATCAGGTTTCTCTACCATTTTTCCACAGGTCTCTCTCCTTTTTCAAATGTTCAAGAAGTCGCCCGGCGGTCCAGGCGATATTTTCTTCGGTAAGAAGGCAGAAAATCGGCCTCGGAATATCCCCGGGGAAGGCCTCAATGCATTTTGATATCTCTTCATCGCTGAATCCGATAAACATAATAATTTTATCTATCACGTCATGGTATGCCGAAGAGCCTGCGGAATCGAGAATTTCAGAAACAGTAAGATCGTCCATTCCAGATGCGCTTATCAGGATTATATCCCTGCCGAGCAGGCCGTTGAAGGATATTTTTATTCCGCAGGCCTGATTTTCGGGATACCCGTATGACATTATCGCAGCAGGATTCGTATCAGGCACTGGACCCTCCCAATTTTATTATTTTGATATGGATTTTAAAAGATCCCTGGCCCTTTCATCGCCAATATCCGCAGGTATTTTACCGTCATTGTTTTTCTGGCCCAACCGGGCGCCCTTTGAAATAAGAAGCCTCATAACGGCGGTTTCACCTTTCGCGGAAGAAAGGTGAAGCGGAGTATTTCCATTATAATTCAGGGAATTGACATCGGCTCCTTTTAAAATGAGAAATTCAGCGATTGAAAAATCTCCCGCATTTGAAGCGATGTGGAGAGGCATATTACCGGCCGAGTCCCTCATGTTGATCCCGGCGCCGCTTTTTATCAAAAATCTTACCGCACCGAGATCGCCGTTTGAAACAGATTCAAAAAGGGGGGTGCTGCCGTTATCGTCCGCAATGTTTATACCGGCGCCTTTTTTTACCAGGTGCATCATGACGCCGAGCCTTTTTTCATTCGCCGCGGTGAAAAGCGGGGTTCTGCCGTTTTTATCCCTGATATTAATTCCGGAACCCTTTTTCACAAGAACCCTGACCGCAGGAAGATTGCCCTTTGATGCTGCTTCATGAAGGGGGGTATTTCCCTGCTTGTTTTTTGAATACATATCGCCGCCGTGTTTAACGAGATACTCTACAACCGCCTGATCGCTGCTGTTCGAGGCCGTGTGAAGTGGCGTATCCCCGTTTTCGTTCCTTGAATTTACCGCCGCTCCTTTTTCAATAAGGCAAATTACTGAAGCCAGGTTGAGGTTCTGCACAGCCACGTGAAGCGGCGTTTCATCGCTTTTGTTTTTTGAATTCGGGTTCGCCCTTCTTGCAAGCAATAGTTCCATAACACCGAGTTCTCCCCTCGACGCGCAAATATGCAGGGGGGTGTTGCCGTCATCCCTTCTCGCGTTAAGATTGGCCCCTTTCGATATCAGGAAATCGGCAACCGCGACTTCACCGTAATATACCGCGCTGTGAAGCGGGGTATTGCCGTCCGTGTTTTTAGAGTTGATTGAAGCGCCCTTTGATACCAGGAGCTCGACCGTGGAAAGATCACCTTTTGATGCGGCGACATGCAGCGGGGTGTCGGAATCTTCGTTTTTTGAATTGATCCTGGCGCCATTCTCGATATGCTGTTTTACAGACTTATAATCCGACCTTATAATTGCGTTGAAAAGGTCCTCGCTTGAATCAGCCATAACGGCGCCTGCGGCGGACAGGTAAATAAGAAAAAACGCGGTCTTTTGCTTCATGAATGCTCCGGTCATCTGCTGGGATCAAGGCGCATCAGAGGCACCATGCGTCTTTAATCTCCCTGGAGAAAAAAGAATTTACTTTTACTTTTAAAAGCATGATTATATTTTGACATTAAATAACTGTCAATAGCTTATAGAAAAAAACTTGATAAAAACCGGGTTTCTTATGATCTTTTCATAATCATATTATAATAAATTTCAGCACAATCAAAATTAACGCGGGTGATGCGATGATAGACAGGTATTCACGGAAGGAAATTTCGCAAATATGGGATCTTGAAAACAAGTTCAGGATATGGCTTGATATTGAAATAGCTGCGTGCGAGGCCCACTCGGAAAAGGGACTTATACCGGCGGAAGACCTTAAAATAATAAAGGAAAAATCCGGCTTCAGCGTCGACCGCATACTGGAGATTGAAAACCAGGTGCATCATGATGTTATTGCATTTCTCACGGCAGTCGGCGAAAAAGTCGGACCTTCAAGCCGGTACATCCATTATGGTCTTACATCCAGCGATATCGGAGACACTGCCCTTTCCATACAGCTCATGCAATCCGGGGAAATACTGGTCAGGGAATTGGATAAGATGGTATCCGCATTGAAGACGCTCGCCCTCAAATATAAAAACACGCCGTGCATGGGGAGATCGCATGGGGTTCATGCCGAACCGACAACCTTCGGAATTAAAATGGCCCTTTACTACGAGGAATTCAAGCGCAATAAGGATAGAATTAAAAAAGCCATTGAAAACGTATCCTATGGAAAACTATCCGGCGCAGTGGGTACGTTCAGCAATATTGACCCTGAAATCGAAATAATGGTCTGCAAAAAACTCGGTTTGAAGCCGGATCCGATTTCAACCCAGATAATACAAAGAGACCGGCATGCCGAATACATGGCTGCTCTGGCGATTACCGCCGGAAGCCTTGATCAATTGGCCACTGAAATCAGGCACCTGCAGAGGACCGAAGTCAGGGAGGTTGAAGAGCCCTTTCAAAAGGGACAGAAGGGTTCTTCCGCCATGCCCCATAAGAGAAACCCCATCCTTTGCGAAAGGGTTTCAGGGCTTTCAAGAGTGATCAAGGCGAACATGAATGTTGCACTGGATAATATGACTCTCTGGCACGAAAGGGATATATCACATTCATCCGCCGAAAGGGTCATTTTTCCGGATTCAACGATAGCGCTTGATTATCTTATCAACAGGATGATTTTTATTCTGGAAAATCTACATGTCTACCCGGAAAACATGCTTGAGAACATCGATAAAACCGGGGGCCTTTTCTATTCCCAATCGCTTCTCCTGATGCTGATTGAAAAAGGTCTTAGCAGGGAAGATTCATATGCCCTTGTCCAGGACATGGCGATGAGGGTGTGGAAAAAAGAAGGGACCCTCAAAGAACTCTGTCTCAGGGATGGATCCGCATCAAAGCTTTTAAACAAGAATGAAATTGACGGAATATTCAATCTCGAGGGCTATCTGCGCAATGTTGATCACGTGTTCCGAAAAATAGGATTGATGTAAACCTACAATGCCGATGAAATTCTTTATTCAAACTTTCGGCTGCCAGATGAACAAGAATGATTCTGAACTCATCGCCGCATCCCTTGCAGACCGGGGTTACGTTCCAGCCGATGATGTCACATCAGCGGATATAGCCGTTTTCAATACCTGTTCGGTAAGAAAGCACGCCGAATCAAGGGCGCTGGCGGTAATACAAAACCATGCCGCTGAAATAAAAAAGAAGGGCGGGATCGTAATAATCTCGGGATGCATGGCCCAGCGCCTTGGAGCGTCCCTTATCGGCGAACGGCTCGCAGACATCATCACCGGTCCATATCAATCGCCTGAAATGGGAGAAATAGTATCCCGATACATCAACGACTGCGGAGGCGATACTTTTTTGTCCCTGGACATTGAAGATTTCAGCGGAAGGATCAACAACGCCGATTCATACTTCAGCCAGCATCGCTGGCACAGCTGGGTCACGATAACTCACGGATGCGAAAACAACTGCGCCTACTGCATTGTCCCTTCTGTAAGGGGAAAATTAATATCCATGCCTTCATCCGAAATCATAGGTCATATCAGGCTACTGGCCGAAAAGGGAACCACGGAAATCACGCTCCTCGGCCAGAACGTGAACCAGTACGGACAGGATTCCGGCGACATTAAATTCTCAAGGCTGCTCGAACTCGCATCCGGGATCAGCGGCATCCAAAAGATAAATTTTCTCACGTCCCACCCTATGGATTTCGGCGAAGATATAATTAAAACGATAGCAGACCGCTGCAATATATCACGTTCAATTCATCTGCCTCTCCAAAGCGGTTCGGACCGAGTCCTTCGTTCGATGAACAGAAAATACGACATGCTTCGGTACCATCAAATAGTGGATTCAATCAGGAAGCATCTCCCGGATCACTCAATCTCAACCGACCTGATCGTGGGATTCCCCGCTGAAGACGCCGATGACTTCAATAAAACCCTCCAGGCCGTCAGGGATATAAAATTCGATGAATCATTCACCTATGCCTATTCCCCAAGGGAAGGCACCCCTGCTTTTTATAAAAAGGAGACCATTCCCCGTATTGAAAAAATGGACAGGCTCAATGAACTGATAAAACTGCAGCGGTCCATATCCCTCGGGAAGCTCAAGGAAAGGGTGGACATGGTGGAGGAAGCCATAATTGAAAGAATCAGTAAAAAATCCGGGAAAAGCGTTATGGGGAAAACTTTTCTCAACCATCCCGTCGTAATAGATGGATCCGAGGATGACATCGGTAAAAAATTAAAAATAAAAATAAACGGTATAAGCGGATCCACTTTGAAGGGAGTAAGAATTGCATAATATTTTCACATCAGCCCTATTTGTTTTCGCTTTACTCCTGCCGGCATTTTCCCAGGGGGAAGAGGATGATTACAGGAAAATAAAAAAATTATCCGCTGTAAATGATTCCGGATCGCTCAGCGATCTTGCGGATTCCTTCATTAAAAAATATCCTGAAAGCCATCATTTGAATGATGTTTTAATTATTTCTGCCGATCGGGAAAGAGACATAAACAAAGCGATTGAAAAGTATAAAATCCACCTGAAAAACGGCAAACTGGCGCGTGATGCCAGAAAAAAAATCTGTGAAATTTATTTTCTCCAGTCTTCATGGCATAATCTGGAAAAGGAATCCGGTGACATGATCAGGTCTGAAAAAAATCAAAACACGGAGAAGGCCATGCTTTTCAAAACGGCCTCTTTAATAAACCTGGAAAAATATAATGAAGCGAAAAAATCATTCGGGGAACTGCTTGACGCCACTCACGAACAGAAACCGATTTCGATCGCCCTCCTCTACATGGCAATGATCAATAAAAAAACATCAGGATTTTCAAGCAGCTATTCTAATAATCTCAGGGACCTTGCTTCCGGATTTTCAAATACGGATTCCTATCCATCGGCAGTTTATCTTCTGGGTGAATATTATGAAAACAAAAATAAAACCGATGAGGCTTATTCCGCCTACAGGGATCTCGTAGAGAAATATCCGAAATCGCCCGAAGCCGGCATGGCCCAGAAGAGGTTGCTTCTCCTTGAAAAGCAGAACCCGAAAACCGTCTTTTACATTCCGAATAAAAAAATCATAAATGATTCTGAATCATTGGACATCAGGCCGGAGCTCGAATTAACCGACGATAGCGGCCCACATTACTACTCTATTATGATCGGACCATTTTCGTCAAAAAAAAAATGCGATGAAATGAAAAGGCTCCTGTCTGATTTCGGTCCCTCCAAATCAATAAAGCTCGGGACCGGATTCAGGCTTATCGTGGGCAGAATCACCGGGGCTGACGATGCTCTTACGGCGAAAATCAGGCTGGCCGAAGAGTTCGGAATCAATGGAAGGATCGTAAGGATATCCGGCGATCAGAATAAGAAATACATCTATGGTGAATAGAATGGATCCCCTACTGACGCCTATGATGAAGCAATACATTGATATCAAAAAAAAGCACGGTGAAGAAATTCTTTTTTTCAGGCTGGGCGACTTTTACGAGATGTTTTTTGATGATGCCATTATTGCGTCCAAAATACTCGACATCGCCCTGACATCACGGCAGAACGACGTCCCGATGTGCGGCATCCCTTATCACGCCGCTGAGAGCTATATATCCAGACTGATCAGGGCCGGGAAAAAAGTGGCCATTTGCGAACAGATGGAGCCGGTTCCCTCGGCCGGTGGCATCGTCAGGCGGGAAGTTGTCCGCGTCATTACACCTGGAACGCTTGTAGAATCAAATCTCCTGCAGACCGATGATAATAATTTTCTCGGTTCAGTGATACTCGACAAAAACGCTATAGGTCTCTCTTTCGTTGACGTTTCAACGGGTGACTTTTTCGTTTCTTCAATTGATAAATCGATGGATCTCTTCAGGGGCGAGATTGCAAGGTTCAGCCCCAGGGAGATAGTAATGCTTGAAACCGAGAATCCTGACGATTCTTCTTACATGGATTTCCTTAGAAACCGCGACATACCCGTTTACAGGATCAACAGGTGGCTTTATGATACCGACTACATGAAGGCCATGATTTGCGAGGCATTCGGGACCGCGGGGATAGCCGGATTCGGATTGAATTCGGAAATGGATATAAAGAGCGCCGGAGCCATCCTTCAGTACATCAGGGAAACGCACAGAAAAGCCTTCGTGCACCTCAAGTCCCCTCAAAAAATTTTATCATCGGACAGAATGATTCTTGATGACGCGACGATAAGCAACCTTGAGCTTGTTTCAAATCTTTTCGACAGGGGGAAAAATCATACACTCTTTTCATTCCTGAACAGCGCCAGGACCCCGATGGGCAGGCGGATGCTCGAAAGAAACATCCTCCAGCCGCTCACCGACGAATCCAAGATAGAAAAACGCCTTGATTTCATACAGTACCTGCGTGAATACCAGGATCTCCTTGCTCAAATCGGGACATTCATGAAAGAGATATATGACATCGAGAGGATTATTTCAAGGCTCGTGGTTGGAAAATTTATACCAAAGAATTTCCTTGCGATATCAACGTCCATCCGGTCGGCACGCGGCATCGGGGATCTGCTGCAAAAACAGCCGGATGAAAGGATTAATGAGATATCCTTCAGGATTCCCGATTTAAGCGAACTTGAACAGATTATCATACGCACAATCGACGACAATCCGGCCAATTCGCCGGAACAGGGAAGGATCATAAGGAAAGGATTCAACCCCGATCTTGACAGGATTTATGAATTAAAGACAAACGCAAAAGACTGGATCCTCAGCTACGAGGAAAATGAAAAAAAGCGACTGGCGCTTTCAACGCTTAAAGTCCGATACAACCGCATACTCGGATACTATATCGAAATCAGCAAGCTACAGGCATCGAACGTGCCGGATGAATATCTCAGAAAACAGACCCTCGTGGGATCAGAGAGGTACACGACAGAAAAACTGCAGGAATTTGAATCCGACATTCTCAACGCATCTGAAAAAATAGTAAAGATTGAGGAGGAAGAAATCAGCCGGCTCAAGCAGTTCATCATTGAAAACCAGAAAAAGCTGCAGGAGATGGCCGAGGCTATAGGTGAAATAGACTTTCTTTCGTCTCTCGCTTCAGCCGCTATCGAAAACAGTATGGCAAGGCCGTCTTTCAATGGAGAAGGCAGGATCCATATCAATGACGGCAGACACCCGGTAGTTGAAAAGTATTTCACAAGAGAGGTCTTCATTCCGAATGACGTGCTTCTGGACGGAAGGGAAAATATAATTAAAATCATTACCGGGCCCAACATGTCTGGCAAATCAACATACATAAGGATGGCCGCGATAATTCAATTGATGGCGCAGATTGGATCATTCGTCCCCGCATCCGCGGCCGATCTATGCATAGTCGACAGGATATTCACAAGGATAGGCGCCTCGGATAACATATCCAGGGGAGAATCCACCTTTCTCGTGGAAATGAACGAAACCGCCAACATTCTGAACAATGCCACCGATAAGAGCCTGATTATCATGGATGAAGTCGGCAGGGGAACCAGCACCTACGACGGACTTTCAATCGCATGGGCGGTTGTTGAATTCATCCTCAGATATCTTAAATCCAAAACCCTTTTTGCAACACATTATCATGAATTGACGCAGCTTGGCATCAAGGAAGGAATCGCAAATTACAATGTCTCCGTAAAGGAACATCTTACCGGAGTGGATTTTCTACACAAGGTCGTTCCCGGCGCCGCGGACAAATCCTATGGCATACACGTGGCAAAACTTGCCGGCATACCGAAGCAGATAATCGGAAGGTCGGAAAAAATCCTTGAAAAACTCGAAAAGGGAAAAAAGACCATCAGGTCAAACGAAGA
This sequence comes from Spirochaetota bacterium, assembly GCA_025457915.1. Taxonomy (GTDB): domain Bacteria; phylum Spirochaetota; class UBA4802; order UBA4802; family UBA5550; genus JALOTL01. The sequence continues at coordinate 112,608 of JALOTL010000006.1, forward strand.
AGAAGCATCAAGTGCCGAACAGCTTGAAATTTTTAATGCATCCAACCACCTTGTGATTCAGGCCATAAAAAATATAAATCCGGACACCCTGACACCGATAGACGCCTTGAATGAATTGAACAGGTTAAAAAAATTAATTGAATGATTGATTCCAAATGATGAATTGTAATTGACTAAATTTCTTTATCAATTAAAATTACTTAACATATGATCAGGCAGTGAAATCAACCTTTTCCCGAAAAATGAATTAAAATCATGTATCCGGCATATTATGTACTAATCCGGTTCCATAGTGACTAAATATTATATTTTTTATGCCGATTCTTATAATAGCCGAGATAATAAATATTCGTGTTAGGAATTCACAAGAGGAATAATGGCCGATATCCAGTTTAAAGTTGAAAATTACCTGGCGAACTCCTTTATTATGATCGAAGGAAAAAAGAACGCCAATAATTTCTATATTATTCTAAAGGGCAAAGTCAAGGTAGCAAAGGAAAACCCGGTTGTCGCAGAAGAACCCTACACGATATTAGGTCCCGGCGATTTTTTCGGCGTCGTTTCATGCATGAGCGGACACGCCAGAATTGAAACAGCAATCGCCCTTGAAAACGTATCATTGATATCCGTTGAAAAAGACATGTTCGGACTCCTGATACAGAAAAATCCGACTGTTGCGATGAAGATAATAAGATTCTTCAGCAGAAAGTTGAGGGATTTTGACCAGGCCATTACCAATCTAACATTTAAAAACAGCATACAGGAAGATCCAACGCACCTTTTCAATATTGGTGAATACTATGTCAAAAAAAAGGCATATAACCATGCGTCATATGCCTTTCAGAAATACCTGCAATACTGCCCTGACGGTGAAAACAGGGATAAATCCCTTGAACGGCTGAAAATGCTGAAATCACCGTTTAAAACCCCGGAAAATCCCCAGGCTGATTCCATGAACAGGATATACAAAGATAATACGATGATATTCTCGGAGTATGAACCAGGGTATGAGCTGTTCATCATTCAATCAGGCAAAGTCAAAATAACAAAAATTGTCAACGATGAAGTCCTTCTGGCGGTGCTTAAACCCGGGGACATCTTCGGGGAAATGGCCATCCTCGACAACAAGCCAAGAAGCGCCTCCGCAATTACATTCGGAGAAGTCAGCGTACTTGCAATCAACAAGTCGAACTTTGAATCCATGGTTCAGGCCCAACCCCAACTCGCGACAAAACTGATACAGCTTCTCAGCGAAAGAATATGGACGGCTTACAGGCAGCTTGAAAATCTCATGATAAGAGACATCCAGGGAAGGATCTATGACACGCTGCTCATACAGGTGGAAAAACAAAAAATTAAAATTTTATCGAAGCAATTGCATAATTTTGAATTCGGCACCAGAGAATTAATCAACATGGTCGGATTGCCGCCGGAAAAAGGCGATATGATGATGGTCCAGCTCCTTGAGGACAAGCATATAATGCTTGAAAATGGGAAAATAATATGTACTGATCTGCAGGAACTTGAAAAATCGGTCCAGTTCTTCAAGAAAAAGGCAGCGATGGAAAGGAAGCGTGAAGCCAGCAAGAATAAAATTATTTAAAATAATCCTGACCATAATATTATCTGCAATCGTACTTTTTACGCTCCTGACGGGAGCGTACGTTTATTATTTCCCCAGGGAAAAAATCACCCAGATACTGATAGCAAATTTAAAAAAAACCCTCAACAGAAAGATAAGTTTCGGCAAGATAAACATGAGTTTCAGCGGGCTGGTAGTAAGGGATTTCAAGCTTTATGACGGTTTGGATGATGAATCACCTCTTCTTGCAAAGGCTGACGAATTCGTAATGCGGTTTTCCATCATCCCGTTGATAACTAATAAAAAGCTTGATCTTAAATACGCGGGATTCAGAAACTGCGAGCTGAATCTCGTTTTTGACTCCGATGGCGTATCCAATATAGAAAAGCTGATCGAGCAGATCCAGAAGGATCCAGAATCAAATTTTTCAACCTCGGTTTCAAGTGTAAGGCTTGATAAGGTAAAATTTAATCTGAAGAACCCGCCGGCATATTTAAAGCCGTTAACAGGCAATTATATAATCACAACCAACATTTATTTTAAAGAAAAAACGCTTGAACTGGATGATTGCAATCTAAAACTCCCAGAAGAAAGGGGTTCACTGACGGCTAATTTGATCTTATCCAGAAGCGGTGATTTTTCCATAACCGGAAGAGCCGATCTCGAGAGGATTTCATTGAACTGGGTATACCAGTGGGGTAATCCGAATCTTCCTTATAACATGGTTACAGGGAAAGTAACCGATATAAAAATAACTGAAAAATCCATCGAGGGTTCTGTAAAGGCGTCATCAACCCTGAAAAACTCATCAGATATAGTCATCGTGGACGGAAGCTGCCGTGTTGATTTAAAAAATAAAACGGTCCATATTTTTGACGTCGGCGGAAAGATATCGTCATCAAAATTTATCCTGAACCAGCTGATTTTCACCTTTTCCGGCAACCTGTTGAATTTCAAGGCATCGAACATCGATGCAAACATTTCCCACATAAGGCCCGTCATTCCTGATATACTCCCGGTTAAATTATACGGGTTTGTAAAAGGCGGCCTGACATACGACAGGGGAATCATGAACGGGTCCATAACATTCAGCGATGCCGGTTATGATCAGAAAAGCAGACTGGTAAGCGATATCAATACCACTGTAAACATAAGCGGTAATACATTCAAGAACGCCAACGTGCCGATGAAAATTCTTGGAAATAATTGCCAGGTATCATTTGCATCAACAGAAGCGTCTTTAAAAAAAATATACCTCAACATATCTTCAGAAAAGTTTGAAATCAAAAGCGGATTGTTCAAGGACGACGGAACAAATTACCGGTTCGCTCCGCCGGTGGCAGTATCCGGCAGGCTTGATATAAAGGAATTGATAAAAGAAAACTACAGGATATCAAATATGCATGCTGATTACAGTATCACAGGCAGCAATATAATCTTTAATGCAATTTCCTGCAGGCTTTTCGGAGGCGGGATATCAGGCAACGGAACTGTATCATTTGAAAAACCGGGCGCCCCAAAAACCTCAATCCAGATTAAGTTTGAAGGATTGAAGGTACAGGAGCTTCTTTCATCCGACAAGGAATTCGATAAAAGATTTTTCGGAACTGCAAGCGGATTTGCAAAGCTCGATTTTATTGCCAGTGAAAATTTTATCGGTACTCTATCCGGAAAAACTGAAATCAACATCGACAACGGGAAGCTCGTAAATACTGGGGTGCAGAAATCACTGGGAATCTGGCTTGCCGATCTCAAATACAAGCTGAACGATCTTGAATTCAACAAAATTTACGGGAACATGGACATAAGGGGAAACAATATCATCATTAATTCATTCATTTTCAACTCGCCAAACATACGCCTCAATGTCAAAGGAGTAATAGATAAAAAGCTTGTTGCAACACCTTTGAATTTTTCACTTGAATTCAACAATATTTTCCTGCAGGACATTCCGACACCTGCTGTCAAGCTGGGTCTTAACAAGTATCTGAAAGGCAGCTGGTACATCATTCCATTCGTGATAAACGGGGATCTTACGAACGCCAAAAGCATGAAAAAAATGTGATCAATATTTCGAATCGGCGTACTCAACCCATCCGCCCGAATTGATAAGCGCCTTGTCGAAATCCGCAATTTCGAAAAAAATCCTCTCCTCCTCGTTACCCGTCTTGACTATGAACTGACAGTTATCCATGTCCGTCGTTATATCAACGTCACGCCCAGAACAAATTTCAAAAAGCCTGTCTATCGTTTCCTTCTGGAGCTCTACGGCAAGCATTCCGCAGTTATACATGTTCTGCCTGAAAATCCTGGCAAAGCTTTCCGCAATTACGAGATTTATGCCGTTCACTTCCAGGGCCCACGGCGCGTGTTCTCTCGAGGAACCACAACCGAAATTGGCCCTGGTTATAATTACGCTTTTCCCAGGTATATTCCTTGCGGGGGAAAACCCATCGATATGAAGATCCTCGAGGAGATAGGGCTTGAGCGCCTCTTTCGTTATTTCGGTGAGATACTTTGCGGGAATTATCTCGTCCGTATTTATATCGGACCTGTCGAGGAAGAGAACGTTACCTTTAAATTCTTTCATGTTATTCTCCTATTCACCCGTAAAAAATTCAGAGTTCGTTATCGTTCCCGAAATGGCGGTTGCCGCTGCCGTTGCCGGACTCATAAGATGGACCATTCCGCCCTTACCCATCCTTCCGTTAAAATTTCTATTGGTCGTCGAAGCGCAGCTTTCACCCGGCGCCAGAACGCCGTTGCTCATGCCGAGGCAGGCACCGCAAGTAGGATTTGTTACGCAGAATCCTGCATCGATGAATATCTGGATGATTCCCTCTTTCAAGGCATCACTGTAAATCTTGGGAGTTGCAGGAGATACTATCCCCCGAACGGAATCGCTGATTCGGTTCCCCTTTAATATACCGGCCGCAATCCTCAGGTCTTCCAGCCTGCCGTTTGTACAGGAACCGATATATATCTGGTCAACACCTGTACCCAGAAGGTCCCTGACCGGTTTTACCTGGTCAGGCTTGAATCCCACTGTAAGCATGGGTTCAAGGGTGCTGACGTCATATTCAATAACTTTCTCATAAACAGCATCCTCATCCGGCTGCCACCTGGAATAATCATCGAGAGCCGCCTTTTTGCTTTTGTATTCCTTTCCTATGAATTCCCAAAGGTATTCAACCGTTGCCATATCTGGCCTGCAGATACCGCTTGTTGCGCCGGCCTCGACCGCCATATTGCACATCGTCATCCTTGACTCCATGCTCATTCCGGCAATTACAGGACCGTCGAATTCAATAACCATGTTGGTAGCACCGTCCACGCCGATCATCCCGATGATTGACAGGATCACATCCTTGGCATAAACGCCTTTTTTCAATCTGCCGTTAATATTTATCTTCATGGTCCTGGGTATCTTAAACGCGCAAACGCCTTTCAGTATTCCAACCTCAAGGTCGGTCGTCCCAACGCCCGCTGCGAAGGCTCCGAAAGCCCCGTGGGTGCAGGTATGCGAATCGCCCATGATAATCGTATATCCCGGTCTCACGAATCCTTTTTCAGGAAAAATCGCATGGCAGACTCCGTTGTGGCCAATATCAAAAAAATCCCTGATCGCGTGCCTTTTCGCCCAGTCCCTCAAAATCTTGCCCTGTATGGCGGTCTTCGTGTCTTTTGCAGGCGTGACATGGTCTATAACCGCCTTTATCTTGTCTGGATCAAAAACCCTGTCCTTTCCGCGTTCGATCAGATCATTTATGGCGGCAGGCGTTGTTATTTCATGGCAGAATACCGCATCAAGCCTGAGGACATTTATATCTTTAGAAGGCACATCTATGACATGAGCGTCGAATATCTTTTCAGATATGGTTTTTCCCATAAATCTACTCTCCTTGAATTGACTGGAAAAATAAAGCCTGAATATTCAAGCACGGTTCAGTACAGAAGCGTAAAATCAGCGGAAAAAATCAATGCTGTTTTGATAAAATTTTATCATTTTTAAGGTCGACATCGTCAAAATTATCTCCATTCTCTTTCGCATTCCCGTCAGCAAGCCTGTATTTAACTGTATCTCCCTTAATCGAGACATGGACCCTGGCCCCTTCCGTCAGTCTTCCCTTTAGAATTTCGTCCGCAAGGGAATCTTCAATTTTATTCTGTATCAGACGCCTTATGTTTCTGGCGCCGCTGTTTTCATCGAAGCCTTTTTCGCAAAGATAATTTTTCGTCTTGGATGAAAAAATAAGTTCAATTCCCCTTTCCGCAAGGCGTTCATTGAACCTGTCAAGGAGAAGATCGACTATCTTCCTTATGTGATTTTTTTCAAGCTTGTGAAAAAAGACTACTTCATCAACCCTGTTCAAAAATTCCAGACTGAAAACCCTCTTGAGCTCTTCGGATACTTTTTCAGTAGCACCGTCATCATCGGCATCATATCTCTTAAAGCCCATTTTCCCTATTTTATTAAATTCCCTGTTCCCGATATTCGAGGTCATTATTATAATACAGTCCCTGAAACTAACTGTATTGCCGGAACCGTCCGTGAGTTCACCCTCTTCGAAAACCTGGAGAAGTATATTGAAGACGTCAGGGTGCGCCTTCTCTATTTCATCCAGCAGGATCACGGAATAAGGCCTTCTTTTTATTTTTTCCGTAAGCTGTCCGCCTTCCTCATAACCTATATAACCCGGAGGAGCGCCGACCAGTCTGGAAACGGTGTGCTTTTCCATGTATTCCGACATATCGAGACGAACAAGATTTTTTTCATCATCAAAAATAAATTCCGTAAGGGCCTTAGCCAGTTCCGTCTTCCCGACGCCCGACGGTCCGAGAAATATGAAAACCCCGTTCGGCCTGAAAGCGCTGCTGAGTCCGGTTCTTGATCTTCTGATCGCCCTGCTTATAACCGAGATTGCCTCTTCCTGTCCTATAACCCTCTTGTGAAGTTCGGATTCCATCTTTAAAAGCCTTTCCGACTCGTTCTCTTCCAGGTTTTCAACAGGAATACCTGTGCTTTCCGCCACTACCCTGGCGATCATTTCCGGCGTTACGATGATGGCGTATTCGTTTTTCTTCTCCAGCCAGTTTCCAAGTTTTTCGGCCAGCGCGCCCTTTTTCTCCAGTATCAGGTCCCTGACAGCTGCGGCCTGTTCATATTCCTGCGCGAGAACAAGATCGTTCTTTTTCGCATTCAACCCCTCAATTTCAATTTCGAGCGAGGCGATTTCATCCGGTTTTTCATAATTCTGGAGGCGTGCCATGGCCCCCGCCTCGTCGACGAGATCTATGGCCTTATCAGGCAGATATCTGTCAGTTATAAACCTTTCCGCCAGTACCGCGGCCCTTTCGAGCGCATCGTAGGTAAATTCGACCTTGTGGTGAGATTCGAATCTGCTTTTAAGCCCGTACAGTATGTCAATTGTTTCATCTATATCCGGCTCGTCTATAAAGACCGTCTGGAACCTCCTGGCAAGGGCAACGTCCTTTTCTATATACATTTTGTATTCATTGAGGGTTGTCGCGCCGATGCACTGGAGTTCGCCCCTTGCAAGAGCCGGCTTGAGGATGTTTGCCGCGTCAATAGCGCCCTCGGCCGCGCCTGCGCCGATTATGGTATGAACCTCATCGATGAAGATTATTATATTATCATCTTCGCTGATTTCCTTCACGATCCTTTTCAGCCTTTCCTCAAACTCTCCCCTGTATTTTGTACCGGCTACAATGGCTGCCATGTCCAGCGAAAGTACCCTGCAGTTGTGGAGTATTTCGGGCAATTCTTTTTTAACGATTCTCTGGGCCAGCCCCTCGACGATGGCCGTTTTTCCGACGCCGGCCTCTCCTATGAGGATCGGGTTGTTCTTCCTTTTACGGCAGAGAATTCTGATTACCCTGTTTATTTCCATCTCCCTTCCAATCACCGGATCAAGCAAGTTTTCGGACGCCATCCTGGTAAGGTCCTGCGCGAATTCCTCAAGGGCCGGTTGTTTTACGTTCGCTTTGGCCCTGGCCTGCTTGTCTGTGCCAACCTTCACGCCCAGCACCCGCAGTATTTCATTCCTGATAACGTTATAATCTATGCCGCCCCTTATCAGATTGTCCAGACCGATGGATGTGCCGTCCCTGAAGACGGCCAGAAGAAGATGCTCGGTGCCGATATAGGAATTCTTGAGTTTTTTCGCCTCCTCCTTGGAAATCTCGATTATGGTCTTGTACTTGGTGCTCAGCGGAATATTTCCAAGAATTATGGCTGATGATTTCTGTGAATTCTGTTCAATGTCATATATCAGCTTTTCAAAATTTATTCCGAGATTTTTAAGAATTTTGGATGCAACCGAGTCTTCGTCCTTGAGAAGGGCCAGAAGGAGATGCTCCGGTTCGACGAAATCGGAATTAAGCCGCTTCGCCTCCGAATGGGCCATTATTTCTATGATTTTCTTAGATCTTTTCGTGAACTCAAACATTACCGGCTCCGTTTTATGCCAGGTTGTCCCTGATGTATTCTGCCCTGTATTCGTCCCCCTCCAGGGTGCTCTTAAACATCCTGCCAGAGTTCCTCTGCAGATGGGACCACTGTATGTTGACCATGATGTCGTTTATCTTCAGGATGTCCATATTTTTAATTACTGCAAGTATTACGCCCAGTCTTACGTTTGAAAGTCCGTCCATCGCATCCACGTAATTGATTTTTCTCGCATATTTCAGGAATCCGTATGATTTCCAGACCCTGTCTTCAAGGTCGATCCTGTCGGACGACATCATTTCGTCTCTTTCACCGTCCTCCATCTCGACGGCCCTGTTCACTAGACCGTCCATGATCTCAATAATGTCCACCTCGGAGATTCCCAGGGAAATCCTGTTTGAAATCTGATACATGCACCCGATGGTTTTCTTGATCTCTCCCACCGTTCCTTTAATTTCGGCACCGGCTTTTTTTAGCACTGAAATGAACTCGCTTATCTTGTTGCGCATCGATACGGCCGGCAGATGCAATATTGCCGACGCCTTGAGCCCTGTTCCGAGATTTGAAGGGCAGGCTGTCAGATAGCCCCTGTCGTCGGCATATGCAAACATAATGAATCTGTTCATCTGCTCGTCAATTTTTTCGGAAAACCTGTAAGCCTCCATGAATTGAAGACCCGGCCTGATAACCTGTATCCTGAAATGGTCTTCATCGTTGACAAGTATGGTGAAATCATCGGTTTCATCCACGGCAAGAAGACACTCGTTCGAAGATTCCATCTCGCTGGTTATTATGTTCCGTTCCCTTAACAGCCTTTTTTCATTGCCGTCCATCGCGGAAAGGTCTATATGGGTTATGTTTTTGCTGAATATGGATTCAGCGGAAAACCTTTTTATTGAATTTCGTATGTATTCAATCTCGGATTCGTCGAATCTTCCCGGAAAGCAAAGGGATTTAACGTTTCTCGCGAGCCTGATCCGCGAGGACAGTACCACATCGTTTTTCGGGCCGTTCAACGACCAGAAAGTCGGCATTTTGAGCGCTGCTTCAACCAATTTTACTACCGCATCCGCCTAAAATATCATTTATCCTGTCTCTTAAAATTGCTGCTTCTTCATATTTTTCCTCAAGCACTGCCTTTTCGAGCTGTCTCTGAAGCATTTCCGCACTTTCATCATTTTTAACGGAGGCGGAATCTTTTGACTCAAGCGGCGACAGCAGGTTTCCCGGAGACTTTCCGACATGCTTGTCCGATCCATGATAGCCGATAATCACAGAACGAAGATGCTCATCAAGATAAGCATAGCAATCCGGACAACCAAGCTTTCCAGAGCGGTTGTAATCCATATAAGTGAACCCGCAGTTCTGGCACATATTCTCGTCCTTCAGATTATCCAGTTCTTCTATATCAAGAAAGGACAGCATCTCGGGGACAGAAATTGAAAAATTTGAAAGCTTGGAATTGAGCCCTATTTCCCTTGCGCATATTTCACAGAGGTGTACCTCGGATTTAACATCCTTTATTATCTCTGTGAGATGTATTGTCGCCTCTCTGTTTTTGCACTTTTCGCACAACATATATTTACCTGTAATTTAATTTTCGATATATAATATGTTTTTTAACATCCTTTTTCCGTCACTGGTAAATTTAAATATAATAATACAAATTAAAATTGTAAACCACTATTTGAACATTCGAATAAAATATGAATAATTCAATAAAAATGACCATATTTTGCACGAATTTTCAATATCGTCTGTATCCATCAATATGAATAAAATTCTTGACTTGCATATTGTCATAAATAATAAATTTGATGATGCTGTAGAAAAATATACCGCACCGGATTTTGTAAGCTTTCCGTTTTAAAATGCGCCGACTCTGATTTAACAGGAAATTCGCAAACTGATTACGGAATATTGTTTTTACATAAACCTCATTTAAAAAACCCTGATAATAATGAAGTTGAAAATTTTTAAAAGATCTCCAAAAAAATATTTTATTTCGATTGGTTCCGGAATAAACCAACTACCACTTATCGAAGAAGCCTCTTCAATGGGATTTCATGTCATCGGAGTCGATAGCGACACATCGGCACCAGGCTTTACGAAATGCAGCCTGAAAATCCAGGAATCGGTTGAAAACCATGAAGATATCTTTAAAAAAATCAGCGAACTCATGCTTGACGGCGAAATAAAGGGGATCCTCAGCAAGTCTTACGGTAAGGCTGTTTCGACCGCCTGTTTCCTGGCCGAAAAATACCGGATTCCGCTTCTGCCCTACGACAGGAGTCTGGAATTTCTCAATAAAAAGAAAATGAAAAACACATTCAGGGAGAACGGCATATTAACCCCGAAACAATTTATCGTTAAAAGCAAAAACAGAATCGGCAAAATAGGGGAAGATAAATTCCCCGTCATCATGAAACCTTCCTCGGGGCATGGGAAAACCGACGTGAGGATGATAAAAAGCCTTGAGGAACTGAAAAAGATTTTAATGAAGCTCCCCGCGGAAGCGGAATATATTCTCGAAAGCTATATCAGAGGCGACGAGATAATTGCCGTCGGCATCGTTCATGATAAAAAATTTCATCTCATCGACATCACCGATAAAAAAACAGTCCCCCTTCCCTATTTCGCGGACATACTTCACGCATCACCCTCGAAGCATTACGGCCTGTTTGAAAAAATCACTGAAATCGGACAATCGATTGCAGAATCATTCGAGATACAGAATTCACCGCTGATCATTGAAATGATCGTCTCTAAAACCGGAGAGCTTCATGTGATCGAGGCCGTTCCGGAATTCGGCGGCGAATTCCTTTCAGACGTGCTGATACCGCACCGCACTGGATACAACATGATAAGGGAATCAATCAAGGCCGTAACCGGGACCGACTTCAGGGCGCCTTCCAATAAAAAGAATTCTTCATCCGTAATCATTAAATATTTAACAGGCAAAAAGGGTCGGCTGGAAAGCATGGACTCGGAGGGACCGAAATCGTGCAAAGGGGTGGTCTTCTACCGTGTATTCAAAAAGCCCGGTGCGCTAATAAAAAAACCATCCAGCAACCACGACAGGATCGGTGTGGTCGCAGTAAAGGCAAGGTCGACCGAGGAGGCCTTGATCCAGGCGGAAAAGGCGCTCCAATCCTACAAAATAACGATCAATTAACGCCATGATCCAGCCCCGGTGGGAACGACATTATCATAAAGACAAATCAGACCTGGCATTTCCTGATGAAAACCTTGTCAGGCTTTTAAAATGTGAGATTTCCAGGAGAAACACTGATAAAATTACGGCAATCGACGTCGGCTGCGGCGGGGGAAGACACCTGTCCCTTTGCGGTGATTTCGGCCTGTCTGACATTATCGGCGCAGATGCCAGCCTGCAGGCACTCATGTTATGCAGAAGACATATGCCGGAAACACCCCTCGTGCAGATGGACATCAATAAAATCCCGCTCAAAGACGCAACTAAAGATATAGTCATAGCCTGGGGATCTCTTCATTACGACACAAAGGAAGCCCTTCCCGTCATGCTCGGCGAGATTTACCGGATACTCCGACCCGGAGGATGTCTTCTGGCCACAGTCAGATCAGACAGGGACACGTATCTGAAATCCGGGAAGAACCTCGGAAACAACGTCTGGCAGACGGATCTGGACGACATAAACGGATCCATCGCCGCTTTTTACGGTGAAGATGAACTCGTTAAGTTTTTTTCAAGCTACAAATCCCTTGAGTTCGGACTCATGGAAAGAACATTGCTCGGCGACAGATCCAAAATCATATCCCACTGGTTCCTATGCGCGAAAAAATAAAAATTATCCCTGCAGGCATTTCCCCGGCCGGAAAAATTTTCGAGGCCAGATCGGCAACCTGCCCTTTATGCGATTCTTCAAAAATAATGCCGCTTTATGAGATAATTAAATATGAGCCCGGGTTCAGCGTTGACCGTTGTACGGGCTGTGGTTTCATCTTCATGAACCCCCGGTTTAAAAAAAGCGTGCTGGCCAAGTTTTACGGGGATAATTATTACACGGGAAATGAGGGATACACTTACTTCGACGAAAGGGACGCTGAAAAATTTGCCATGCACGTATGGCGGAAAAGAATAGAAAAGATCCATGACAAAGTAAAGGCCGGATCTTTTCTCGATGTAGGCTGCGCTTTCGGGGGATTTCTCAAGGCCGCGCAAAAATATTACACACCATACGGAATAGAGCTTTCGGAATACTCCTGGGTAGTGGCAAAATCGATTTATGGGAACAACATACATTTGGGAACTCTTGAAGACCATCCCTTCCATGAAGAAAGCTTTTCTGTAATAACAATGATTGAGCTTATAGAACACCTTCCCGATCCGCTTTCCGCGGTAAAAGAATGCTATCGCCTGCTGAAACCCGGTGGTCTGCTCCTGATCCAGACTGCGAACATGGACGGACTCCAGGCCAGACTGCAGGGCGGTACCTATTCATACTACATGCCTGGCCACCTGTCATATCTGTCAAAAAAAAACATAAGGATGATCCTAGGAAAATGTGGATTTAAAAAAATATTGTTCTATCACCCGGTGGATTTCGGACTTTTCCCCAAGCTCATGAAATCAAGGTATGGATTTAAGACTCTTTTCGATTATTCAGCCTGGATAAGGATAACGCTGTACCATTTGGCCGGAAAAATCAGGCTCGGGAATTTCTCGGCAACAAGCTCACTCGTCACTTACGGAATTAAATAACTTTGATACAAATTTCTTGACCTTGGAAAACACCTTTCTATCCTGTGTCTCCATACAGTGCTTGAAATGCATATAATAGAAAAAATAAAAAACCGTTACCTGTCATCCATCAGGGTGTTTTTCGCTTTCAGCATCATGATCGTGCTGCTTCATTTTCTATACCGGATCAGGACGTTTGAACTGATGTCTGACGCCTACGCCGGCATGGCCGGTTCCGGGTTATGGAATTATATCAGAAATTCGATCAGCCACGACTGCTCCGCCACAGCCTTTTCGCTTGTTGTTTTACTTCTTCTTATTATATCGTCAGGGAAAAACACCGTTTTAAAATATGCCGGCGCATTTTTTTTCACCGAGCTGAACATATTTTACATGCTTCTTTCTATTGAATTTTTCCGGATATATGAAACGCCTTTCAGCAGGGACTTCATCCGCAGCGAGAATTTTACCGGCATACCGGAAATGATCGGGTCCGTTATGAGCGAAATGTCCGCATGGTTTTTTCTCTCCCTCCTGTCCCTTACCATGATTACCGCCGCAATTTCATTACTGCTCCGGAACAGGGAAACCGGATACCATTTAAAAAACACCATGCCCTATTATCCGCCGGCTCTTCTGGCCATGCTTGTGCTTGTATCAGCCGTTGTTCCCGCGCATGAATTATCTGCAAAAAACGCCGTCTATCCCGGCAGGAAAAATGACATGCAGGAACTTGCAACAAATCCCCTGCTGAACCTTTTTGTGAAAAGCGGAAAAAATGATGAAAGAAATGTTCATGCAGAAGGGGAATTCTCCTTCGGATATAATTCAAAATCCATTGAAAATCCCGGCATTAAAAGCGGCTGCAGCCTCATCCCCAGGGGCAAAAAATACAATGTGATATTGTACATGTTTGAATCATTTCCATCAAAATACTTCAATCAACAGGCCGGCGGCAGATACGTGACACCCACATGGCACCGACTATCCGGCAATTCCCTGTTCATGGAAAATCACTATGCAAACTACCCCCTGTCCGCTAACGCCATGTTCTCAATACTTGCTTCATCGTACGAGATGAACGGAAAGGACCCGGTGATACAGGCCCATCCGGAAATCGTTATACAAACCCTGCCGGTGACATTGAAGCAGAACGGCTACAGGACGTGCCTGATCCATACCGGAGGACTGGGATATGCCGGGCAGAACAGGTTCCTCCGCAACAGGGGCTTCGACGAAATCCTCGAGTACCGGCACTTGAAAGATTCGCCACCGTACAATATCCAGGTCGGCTGGGGCCTTGATGAAAGGTCCATGACGCGTCCTGGAATAAACTTCATGAAAAGGGATAAAAATAACCCTTTTTTTATCATCTTCCAACCGGTAAATCCGCATCATCCCTACGCCATTCCGGATAAAAGCTTCAAAATCACTGGCGATGTCCCTGAAGGCGCGGATTTTAAAACAAGAAGCTGGATGAATTATCTCAACTCCCTTCACTATGCCGACCACTGCCTTGCGGATCTTGTAGACAGCCTGGAACGGGAGGGACTCATGGAGAACACCCTGCTTTTTCTTGTGGCCGACCACGGGGAAGCCTTTTATCAGCACAGAAGGAATTATAATCATCCCCTTTATCTCTACGAGGAGAATGTCCATGTGCCGTTCTTGATTTACAACAGGAACCTGTTCGACCGCAGGGTCGATTTCAAGGGGATCACGCGGCATATAGATTTAATGCCGACGATACTGGATGCGATAGGGATAAAAAGACCGGCAACAGCCGAAGGAGTTTCGATTTTATCCACAGGCAGGGAGCAGATGGCAATTCTTCATACTTCATGGAGGGAAGAAATCCTGGGCGTAAGGGACGGGCGCTGGAAATATATCTACAACATGACCGCGGGCGTCCAGGAGCTTTATGATCTCGATTCTGATCCTGATGAAAAAACGGATCTTTCCGGTAAAAAAGCTGAAATCGCTGGAAGATACTCCGATGTCGTGAAAAAATCCATATCATACAGGGACGGATTCTTCAGGATCATGCTGAAAAAAAATCACGAGAGATAGTCCCTTGCTATCCTCTCCCCCTCATCGAAATCTATTTTATAAAGAAAAAAACCGCCCAGCAGGAACAGCATCAGTATGGATAGGATCCCGTACCTTGCATTTCCTGAAATATAAGTGATTACCCCCATTATCGCCGGCCCCAGCACAACTGAAAATTTACCGAACATATTGTAAAAACCGAAAAATTGCGCTGATTTGCTTTCCGGTATGATCCTTGAATAAAGGCTTCTTGAAAGCGCCTGGAGGCCCCCCTGGAAAAGTCCCACAATGACGGCGATAATGTAGAAATGAAATTCCGAGGTCATGAAATACCCGAGAACAGTCACGACGCAATAACCGGATATTGCAAGCAGAACGGCCCTCTTTACCCCTATCTTTTTCGCAACCCAGCTGTATATTATTGCCGAAGGAAAAGCAATGAACTGCACCATCAGCAGGGCCCTGATCAGGGAATGCGGGGAAAAACCCAGAGACATGCCGTAATCTATTGCCATCCTGATTATCGTGTCCACCCCGTCTATGTAAAGCCAGTACGCCAGGATGAATAATCCGACCACTTTCAGATTCCTCATTTCACTCAGGGTGTTTGAAAGCTGCCTGTATCCGTCCCTGAACGTCTTCAGGAAAGATTCCGATTTGTGATATACTGGTTCATTTACAAATAAAAACACGGGAATGGAAAAAACGGCCCACCAGATGCCCACTGAAATAAAAGAAATCTTAATAGCCGCTGATCCGTCCTTCAGGCCGAAAAAATCCGGATAAAGATACATCATAACATTCAGAAGAAAAAGCAGGCCGCCGCCGATATATCCGAATGCATATCCGAGAATCGAGACGAAATCGATTTGTTTCTTCGATGCGACTGCGGTGATGAGGGAATCATAAAAAATATTGCCGCCGGCATAGCCTATCGATGCGCCGCTGTAAAAAATTATGGCCATCTCCCAGTTCCCCTGGTGTACCAGGAAAAGGGAGGAACTCATTGCTATCCCCAGATATGTAAAAAACATAAGAAATTTTTTCTTTGTTGAACCCCTGTCCGCGACCGCTCCGAAAAAAGGGGCGAGCAGCGCGATAATGAATGAAGACGATGAATTGGTAATTCCGAGATAAAGGGTGCTGGTTCCCGGATCGCCCGGATCAGCCCAGTATGCCTTGAAAAAAAGAGGAAAAAAACCGGCCATGATTGTGGTTGAAAAAGACGATGCCGCCCAGTCATACAGGGCCCATGATATCATGCTTTTTTTGCTGTCCAGCATTAACAACTCCTCTGGTTTGAATCGCTTTACGGCATTTAAAAATAACTTGAATTCAAAGTCAAATTATTCTTGAATATGTAAAATCTCACATGGTAATAAATACGGCAACAGGGTATTAGAAAATGGTAAAAATAGGACACAGGGGCGCATGCGGCTACGAGCCTGAAAACACCTTGAGATCCTTCAGCATGGCGCTGGATCTCGGGGTTGACATGATTGAATTCGACGTGCATAAATGCAGAAGCGGCGAGCTGGTCGTGATTCACGATGACAGGGTGGACCGGACCACCAATGGAAAGGGATATGTCTCCGGCATGGACCTGCGCGAACTTAAAAATCTTGACGCGGGCAAGGGTGAAAAAATCCCCCTCCTGTCCGAGGTGATCGGTCTTGTTGACGGGAGGACCAGGCTGAATATCGAGCTCAAGGGTCCGGGAACGGCCGTCGACACCTGCAGGGTCATTTCAGACTGCGTTAAAACAAAAAAATGGGCATGGAAAGACTTCCTGGTATCTTCATTCAATCACTATGAGCTCAGGATAATCCGCAGGGAGGAGCCAAGAATTTTTATCGGCGCGCTCATTACGGGAATCCCGATCGGATATTCAAAATTCGCGGAGAGGGTCGGCGCGTACGCCGTGATCCCCAGCATCGAATTCATAAATAAAAAATTCATAGACGATTCCCACAAAAGGGGAATGAAGGTATTCGTATACACCGTCAACGAACCGGAGGATATCATCAGGATGAAGGACATGGGGGTTGACGGCATGTTCTCTAATTTCCCGGACAGGTTAAGGGATTGAAATGGATAAAATTTACAGGGGATTTCTGAGGCTGAAAAACGGAGCGGTTTGCCTTGCGGACGCCAAAGGGAAGAAAATTTTAGAAGACTGCGCAATCTGGAGCGGTTACCAGGAACACTGGATGGATAAAGCGCTTCTCGCGAAAATTCTTCCTCAAAGAGATTATGAATCAGGAAAAAACATAATAATCATGTGGCCGGACGAGGCATTTTCCGACAGTCCCTACACGGACATATATTACAATGAGAGGCTCGTAAAATATCCCGCGTCACTGCTCGGGCATCTTGCCATAAACATCAACGGAAGCATATTCAACTTTTCGCACCTGATAAATGAAAACGAGATAATCTCTCCGGCGGAATATTTTTACAGGCCCGCTCTGGGCGAATTCGCCCCGCACCCGGTCCTGAACAAGTTCAACGTGGAAGACAGTGAAAAACCCTATTACGATAAATTCGGCAGAAGATTCATGCGTTCAATTCATGTCCTGCGGGTATACGGCCTCGATATAGACCGTCTTCATCGTTTTTTTATTTCCTGTCTTGAAATGATAAAATCAACACCGACCGATCCATCCAGACCGCATAAATACCGTGATTTCAGCGTCTTCACGAAAAGCTGTTCAACAATAATAAGGGACGGGTTGAATGAATACGGGTTCAAGGTGAAAGGAATTTTCCCAAGAGACGTTTTCGTTTCCGCGGCTCTCAGATTAACAAGGCTTGAAGAGACAGGAAAGGTAAAGATGCTGATATTCAAGATGAACCAGCTTAAGGTCAGGGAAGCCCCATACAGCAAGCCTTCCCCCCTGATAAACCCGGCTAACCGGTTGAGGCTGAGCACGTTAAAAAAAATCAAACCGGAGATCAACTCCTTACTCCGGGAAAATCGATAAGGACCGCGGTCATATCGTCCTTCTGCTGTTCAGGGCACCCGATGAATTCATAGACCAGATTGAAGAGCTCATGAATGATAACCTGCGGGGCAAGGTTGTAGTTTTCCATTAAAAACTGCTCGAGCCTCTTTTCGCTGAAATCATTGAGCGGATCGCTTTTATTGTAAGCCTCCGTGATTCCGTCGCTGAAAAAAAGTATTGAATCTCCTTCGTAAAGGGTGAAATCGCAATGAGGGGTTTCGAGATATTTGTCCTTTAAAAGCTTCCTCACATCGCTGCCGAGCAAATGACCCTTCAACGGCTCCCAGCCCTTTTCTTCATCATTCAAATTATAGATGTCTTTAAGCTCGCCTTTGAACTTTCTCATGATGATCGGGAAAAGCATACCTCTGTTGTAGAACCTGAGATGAAACATATCCCCGTCATTCTTGATGAAAGTGAAATTTACGCTTGCAAAGTCATGGGAATTGGAATCATCCATTATATCCGTAAACTTGGTGCTTAAATCCTTCACGAGGAAATGAGTGTCAAGGGTGGATGTTTTATCGTAGATCCTTTTTATCTCCTTGATGGATATCGTTACGGCCGACCTGAGGCGTATCAGCGTGGTATAGGCGGGAAGTCCGTGTCCGCTGATATCGGCGAAAATAAATAGATAGTTCCCGTCCGGGAGCTTGATCAGGTCGAAATAGTCTCCCGGTAAAATAGCTCCGTAAGCCCGCTGGAAACCTATTCCTACATTCAGTTTTTTATTGTAAAAATTCCTGAATAGACCTTTTACAAGGATCTTGTCTTTTTCCCGTACGGAATTGGCCTCGGCGGCAAGTATCCTGAATTGCTTCAGCTTATCTTCGTTGCTGCCCTTGGCGTGGATATCGGTTTCTTCGTCAAACATTGCCGGTGTTCAGTTTTTGCTTTTAAAATAGTTTATCAGCGCGTTCGTGGAGCTGTCGTGTGAAAGCCGGGTTTCACTGGTGCCTGAAAGCTCGGGCAGTATTTTCTGCGCGAGCTCCTTGCCGAGTTCCACGCCCCACTGGTCAAAGGAATTAATATTCCAGATAATACCCTGCGTAAAAATTTTATGTTCATACATTGCTATAAGTTTTCCCAGGATGAACGGAGTCAGTTTTTCAGCCATTATGGTATTTGACGGCCTGTTCCCCTGAAATGTCCTGTGGGGAATTAATTCTTCGCCGACCCCAAGTCTTTTCAATTCTTCCGCTGATCTTCCAAACGCGAGGGCCTCTGTCTGGGCGAATAAATTCGCCATCAGCTTCTTGTGATGGTCGCTTTTTTCATTCAGTGATTTGGCGAACCCGATGAAGTCAGCCGGTATGAGCCTGGTGCCCTGGTGGATCAACTGGTAAAAGGCGTGCTGCCCGTTGGTCCCTGGTTCGCCCCAGATTACCGGTCCGGTATCGTAATCTACCGCATTCCCGGCCCTGTCGGTGCTCTTTCCATTAGATTCCATGTCGCACTGCTGCAGGTATGCCGGGAACCTGTGAAGGTACTGGTCATACGGAAGAACTGCGTGTGTGGGAGCGCTGAAAAAATTTCCGTACCAGATCCCCAGAAGACCCATTATCGCCGGGATGTTCCTTTCAAGGGGCTCATTCCTGAAATGCCGGTCCATCGCGTGAAACCCTTCCAGCATTGACCGGAAATTTTCATATCCAATGGAAATCATCAATGAAAGTCCTATCGATGAAGTCAATGAATACCTTCCCCCCACCCAGTCCCAGAAAATAAACATGTTTTCCCTGTCTATCCCGAAGGATGTGACCGCATCGGTATTGGTCGATACCGCCGCGAAATGACTGGACACGGCCTCGGGCGCAACAAGCGCATCGAGAATCCATCCCTTCGCAGTGGAGGCATTGGTCATGGTTTCCTGCGTAGTAAAGGTTTTCGATGATATTATGAAAAGAGTCTCTTCCGGGTTCAGATCCGAGAGTGTCTCAGTGATGTGCGTGGCGTCAATATTGGAAACGAACAGCGACCTGATATCCCTCTGTGAATAATGCTTCAGCGCTTCGGCGGCCATTAATGGGCCGAGGTCCGATCCCCCTATCCCGATGTTAACCACGTTCCGGAACCTTTTCCCGGTGTGCCCCTTTCTTCTGCCGCTTCTGATATCCCCGGAAAAAACATTCATTTTTTCAAGGGCGGCGGCGATGTCAGGCATTACATTTCTACCGTCGACGAAAACCGGATCACCGGAAAGATTTCTGAGTGCCGTATGAAGGACGGCCCTTTTTTCGGTAGAATTGATTTTTTCACCGGTGAACATTTTACCTGTTTCGGAGTTTACCCCGCAGGATTCGGCAAGTTTAAAAAGAAGATCCAATGTTTTTTCAGTAATGATATTCTTGGAATAATCTAAATATATGTCCCCGTCGGTAATTGTAAATTTTGACGCTCGGTCAGGATCCATGGAAAAAAGATCCCTTAAATGTATATTTTTTATTTCATTTTTGTGTTCGGTAAGGTTTCTCCATTCAGTTTTTTCTGTAAGGCGGGATTTGGGCATTTCTCCTCCCGGGAATGATGTTAAACTATAATTAGAAAATATTATGATTCAAAGGTTACAAAAAGGTTAATGATTCTTTAATTTTAATCATAAAAATTTGATGAAGTCAAGAACTTTATATGGTCCTTTTATGCAACAAAGCATTATTTTAAAAAGGATTTGACTATTTTATTGAAATGTACTAAATGGTCAGTATATAAATATATGGATTATTCAAAAGGAACCATAACAAAAAACAGGGTTTTAAATTCCGCCCTGAAAATAGTAAATACCAGCGGTTATCACAATACCAGTATCAACGACATAATCGCGGCTACTGGAGTAAAAAAAGGCAACCTGTATTTTCATTTTCAAAGCAAGGATGACCTGATCGCCTCGATCATCGGTAAAGCAAGAGAGGAGTACTTTAAATACCTCGCGGAAAATATCCGCGGGGAAAAACCGTCAGAAAAAATTGTCAGTATTCTCCGCGCTGTTTTTAATTATCATAAAAAAACGGGTTTCATCGGGGGATGCATATTCGGGAATCTGTCCCTTGAAATTGCTGATGATAATGCAAGGCTCTCGGCCGTTCTTTATGATATATTCAGCGAATGGATCGGATTCATGGCACGTCTTCTTGATGATGCGAAGGAAAGCGGTGAAATAAAACCTGATATAGATACCGCCGCGACCGCAAAGCAGATTGTTGCATGCCTGGAGGGCGGCATAATGATGTCGAAACTCACCAAGGATGAGAGGGACCTGAAAGAATGCATAAATTCCCAGCTGGTCCTGCTGGGAATAAAACACGGGGAAGAACATGATTTCTAAAAACGACATCATTAACAAAGCCCTTGAGATAGGCTTTGATGACATAGGATTCACCGGCGCTGAACCCTTCGAATGGCACCTCGAAATACTCGACTCAAGGTCAGATGATTACGACTGGGCAGAAAAAGCCGGCCTTAAACTGAGGGACGGGACGGATCCGAAAAAAATAATGCCTTCGGCAAAATCCATCATCGTCCTCATTGATTCATACTTTAAAAAATCATTTCCCAGATCGCTTGAAGCAAATTTCGGGAGATGCTATCTTGACGATGACAGGGTTACAAAGGACGGACTCGCCGTAAAAATCAAACAGCTGAGAAATTTTCTCAGGGAAAACGGCGTTGATACCAGGGTCCAGTTCAACCTGCCGCACAGGGCAGCGGCCGCCAGGGCCGGGCTCGGCAACTTCGGAAAAAACTGTCTTTTCTATTCAGCAAGGGCGGCAAAAAAAAGTTCATGGATCATACCGGTTACTATTATTGCGGACAGAGAATTTGAATCCGATGAACCGACCGCGGGCTTAGGATGCCCGGATTGGTGCCGAAACGCATGCATTTCGGCATGCCCCACAAGAGCGCTAAGGGGTTCCTGCATCATGGACCCCCGGAAATGCATATCCTACATGTCCTATTTCGGCAGCGGCCTTACCCCCATCGAATACAGGGAGGCAATGGGGCTCTATATTTACGGCTGCGACAGGTGCCAGAACGTATGTCCCAGAAACTCCGCATGGCTGGCCCTCGATCTTCCCGAGAACGAGAAGGTATCGGCCATGGCGGATGATTTCGGGTTGAGGAACCTCCTGCACATGGATGCTGATTTTTTCACCGCGAGAATATGGCCACGCATGTTTTATATCCCGCCCTCAGATATCTGGCGCTGGAAGATGAACGCCGCACGCGTCATGGGCAACAGCCTGGAACCGGCATTCATTGATGATCTTTACAAAGCCGTTGAAGGCGATTACGACATCAGGGTAAAATGCATGTCGGCGTGGTCCCTTGGAAGAATAGGCGGTCAGAGGGCAAAAAAAATCCTGGAAATACTTTCGAATGGAGGCGATGACATGCTCAAAAAGGAAGCCGCGCTCGCCCTGGAAAAAACCGGTTTATGAAATATTTTTGAAATTGAAAAATTCGTCAGGCGGTATTTATCTTTTTAAGGCAGTACTGACGGATGCAGCAGTTCCCGCAAAGGGGCTTGTTCTTGCAGACATCTTTTCCATGAACCACGATCAATGCATGAAATTCATTGTAATCTGAAACATCCCCCCTGAACCTTCGATGAAAAACCTTCTGCACCTGGTGATAGTCCTCGCTAGCTTCGAAAAATCCGAGCCGTGAAAAAATTCTTTTCGTATAAGCGTCGACCACGAATATTTTCCTTTTGAGAGCATACAGGAGAATTGAGTCAGCTGTTTCAGGACCTATCCCTCTGACGGCAAGAAGCTCGTCCCTGAAATCTTCCTCCGGTCTTTCAGATATCCTTTTATATGAAAAGGAATAAGAAGAAAACCATTCGATAAAAGCTTTTATCTTGATGGCCTTCTGGTTGTAATAGCCCGATGACCTGATGAGCGAAGCAATTTTAGACCGGCGGGCCTTATGAATCTTCCTGGGGGTCAGCAGGCGGTTCCTTTTCAGATTTCCTATCGCAGTTTCAACGTTTTTCCATGCAACGTTCTGTGTGAGTATAGCGCCGATGCTTATTTCGAAAAAAGCCTTACCCGGGTCGGTATTCAAGGCATGGTAGTCGCAGACGAAGGTTTTACCGTTGACAATGGGCCACCATCCCTGGCGGCCGTACTCTCCAAGAAAAATCCTGTAGATTTTCCCGAAGGATATCATAGCGTGATTGGGAGGCGCTTGGAATCGTAAAGGTCGACGAGAATTACCCCGTCCTCCTTGTATTTTTTGAGCATGAAATGTGATACGGTAGACTGTACGCCCTTGATGGTTGCGAGCTTTTCTGATACGAACAGGGCTACCTCCCTCAATGTTTCACCCTCGACAAGAACCAGCAGGTCGTATCCGCCTGAAAGGAGCGTCACGGATGTGACTTCCGGGAATTTATATATGGATTCTGCAACGGCATCGAACCCCACCTTCCTTTCAGGAATAACTTTTACCTCTATCAGGGCCTTCACGTCGTGCATCCTTATCCTCTGCCAGTTCACGTTCGTCCTGTATCCGAGTATAATCCTGTCATTCTCGAATTTTTGAATCATTTTCTTCACGGTGCTTTCCGGAACATTCAGCTGCCGGGATATTTCATCCGGCGTAACCTTTCCATTGCCGGCAAGAATTTCAAGTATCCTTTCCCCGGTTTTATCGACTTTGTATGGCTTCATTGGCATCCCTCCGACACACATTCTATCGTGATTTTATCAAGATTATTCTCTATGAATTTTTCCAGCGCCTGTCTCCATCCGGTAATTCTTGAGCCGGCAGTGTTTTCAAATTTCGCCGGATCGATTGAAGCATTCATCGGCCTGTCGGCCGGCGATAGAAATTCCTTTTGATCAAGCTCCCTGACCGCAGAGGTCAGTGCCTTTCCCGAAAGCCTCGAGTATATATCAACTACAGAATCGACAAAATTCACGGGTGATGTCAAGCCAGTATTGGAAAAAAAGAACAGTCCCCTGCTTCTATTTTCCGCAAGCCTTATTACGGCGTCAGCCACGTCATCCGGACTGGCTGGGCTGATGACTGCGCCGGATATGACTTCCAGGGAATCGTTTGTCCTGTTAATAAACCCGAGGCCATGGAAAAAATTTTCATCATAACAATCCCCTATTCTGAGGATTGCATGATCGCACCCTGATTCAGCGATCAAATTTTCCCCGAGCAGTTTCGAGTCCCCGTACGCGGATATCGGGACCATTTCATCCTCCTCTCGATAAGGCCCGGATTTGCGCCCGCCGCATGAATACGCACTCCCCAGGCTGATAAGAAACGCTCCTGAGTTTTTGCAGCAGGAGGCAAGTGCGCCAGGGAATAAAGCGTTTACGCGATAAGCCTCGGACCTGAATCTTTCCGCATCGTCGATAAGGCCGAAATCCATGCAATTTATGACTGTATCCGGATTATTTTCGCTGAAAATATGCTTTAAATAATCCGGATCGGACAATTTTATCGAATCCTCGATCCGGAAATGGAGACATCCAGAAACGTTTCTCGCGGCGACTAGTTCCGCGATCTTGTTATTACCGATTAAAAGTTTCATTTTATCCGGTCCTTCGCCATGGATTATTCAGGAAAATAACTATCGCCGGGACTGTTAAATATCCATATCTTACCCGAGCTACAACTGTAATCATTTAAACCCTTACTGGTTTTAAATATATGACAGGTACCCGTGATTATTATTCTGATGGTATGTTTTTTGACGGAAAGATCAAACGAAAAAAAATTATCTGTAGATGGAATATGAATAAATTATACTCCAATGAATTAAGAATTCAAAGCATTTGCCGGTAACTGGAAATATGGACCTGCTGTTCCCGGGATGGGTTATCCGGAACCGTTAAACCCTGTCAGCTCTTGTTTTTTTTGTCCTCTTCGGAATCCTCTCCTGAAATGGACTTTTTGAATTCCCTTATTCCCCCGCCAATATCCTTTGCTATCTTGGGTATTTTCCCGGCCCCAAAAAGCACGAGAATAATAAGAAAAATGATAACAAGTTCTCCTAAACCCAATCCACCAAGCATATCCAGCCTCCTATCCTATGAGGGTTCTATGATTTTTTAAACCGGGCTTTTGTCAAATTAAATTTAAGGAATGAAAAAAATAAAAATCCTGCCGTTTTATACCGCCGGGGTGAACCTTATGATCTTTTCGTTGGAATCCTCGTAATACTTTACGTTGTCGATGACGGAATCTATCTTCTTAATGCTTTTTTTGATGTTGATTAACGTCCCGGGATACGCCTTGTTTTTGATGATGATTACGGGTTCCCTCTCCAATCTCAGTTTATTCTGCACTTCCTTGCTATTTTCTACCAGCTGTTTGAGTTCCTTGTTGCTGTTTGAGAGTTCTTTTAACAGCAGAAGACAGCTCTTTTTTTTCATCGACGGGAGCCTGGAAATGTATTCCTTGGGATTTTCGAAAACAGCCTCGCCGAAATTCACCTTGAGCTTTCTCATTATTTCCGCAATCACCGCTCTCCAGTTGGATATGTCCTTCTGGAGAATCTCCAGTTCCTTTTCGATAAACAGGTTCCTGCCGACATTCAGGGATGTTTCCGTTTCATTTATGGCGCCGGACACGTTGACGATTATCTCGTACAGGGCCGTGGCTTTCCCGCCAATGATCTTTCCATGTTTCGCGACAACGGTTATTTTGTTGTTCGAAAAAACATTGCTGTTTATTATGGAGTCTTCAATGGTGATCTCATCATTGGCTTCGACATTGGCGTTGAGAAGATATCTTGCCGTGACCCTGCCTCCTGAAATCACTTTTGAAGATCCCTTGCCCGCAATGCCCATTTTAACCGTGACGTCGCCGTCTGCGTGGATATAGGAGTCATCCACGTTTTTTTCGATTATTATAGCTCCCTTGGCCCTGACCGAAAAGCCCGGCAGTACGGATCCGTTTATCTGCACCGATCCGTTGAAATCAATATTCCCCGTATCGTAATTTACATCGCCGTTTATTACGACTACCGGAAGAACGGATACTATCCTTTTTTCTATGCTTAAACATCCGTCGATCGCGGAAATATATATGGATGGATTATGGCCGGACTGCACTATGTTCTGTCCGAGCCTGAATCCGTCATGCTCCACAAGCTGCGCCGGCATCTTGTTGCCGTAAATATCATAGCCGTCAACCAGCTTGACTTCGGTAACTTTTTCCAGAATCTCCTGGTTCTTGATAACCTGGATTATGGAACCTGTCTCCTTGAAATCTATGCTGCCGTCAGAAAGTATTTCACCGGCTTTTTTTGTAATATCGAGAAGCGGTAGAAAATATTCCTCGTGTCCGTTGACCGGCTCCCTTCCCTGCGCGACCAGTATCCTTGCAACCCCGGGCTTTTCCTGACTGTATTTTACCAGCTGTTCCTCAATCTTTGCCTGGCCAAGTCCGGAAAGGATCTTGAATTCGTGCATGGCTTCCTGTATGTCGCCATATGAAGGAAGCCTCCCGCTTTTGGTAGGGTGAATTGTGTAATACGCCTTGAATTTATCCCTTGTAGCACTCAGGGGCGAAAGCCATCTTAGCCTGTCTCCCTCGAGTACTATGAAACCGAAATCAGCGGCCTTGTAAGCGTTTATTGTTTCATCGTAGTATATTCCGCTGTCCGCCTTGATTGGCCTGTAATCCAGCACGTTGTAATATTCATAGCCCTGATCGATCTTTGATGGTATCTCGTCTGCGTTCTCGATATCTATGACCCTGGCAACAATCTCGGATGTATAAGCAAAGTTGTACTGTGAAGATAAAACCATTTTTTTTTCACCGTTATCAAGAACCTTCTCAACGAAAATCCTTTTAACGTTTGGGTCGAAATATGTGATGATTTTTTTCATCTTGCCGAATCAGGTCTTTTTTTAATTTGTAGACTTAAATCAAAAATATTACATAAAACAAAAAAATGAACAATTTTCAATATTCGATAATATATAAATATATATTCCTGTTATTGAATATTAAAAATAATCAATTTTAAAGATTTATTATTATTAATTGTCGTAAAAAAGCAAATAAAAATTAATATAAAGAAATAATTAAAAATTATTTAATAAAATTAACTTTTGTTAAAAAAAAACAGTTCTTTCCAGATCATAAATCTGAAATTCAAGACCGCTTTGTATAAGCAGGGCCTGAATAGATGCTTTTAAATCTGGAGAAAATCTTATGCATACGCCGCAATCGGAACTGATATCCCTGGGGATCGGAATCAATTTTATGGGCAAATGGTGTTTCTTTAAAATTCCTTCAGCCATCATAACATGATTTACGGATTTGAAAACCGCTATACGGAATGATTCTGTGGTCATGTGGTGATGATTTTACCGGCAGCCAGGAGTGTTTCAGTAATATCGTATGTATTTGAAACTGTACCGGACTCTATTTCATTCTTAACATTAAAATAATTAAGACAGGTTGCGCAAACCAGGATTCTAACTCCTGATTTCTCAAGTGCGGCAAGATCTTCAATTAATTCTGATCTTCCGACGGTAAGCTTTCCTCCCGTATTGAAAAAAATCATTGCATCCGGCCTGTTTGCAGATTCGGACAGGGTATTCAAAAAGCTCCTGATCAGGATGCATATCGGTTCATCATCGCCCCTGCCCATTTTAATTTCAGACAGGATTAAAACGCTGTCTCCTTCCGGTTTAATGATGCCGATATCAGCACCGGATCTGGACATGGCTTCACCGGATGTTTTTATTTTGAAATAAATACCGTCTTTTTTTTTGACTTCTTTGACCGCGCATTGCTGTGAATGAACAAACCGTCCGACGTTTTCATATGGGGCTCCATCATCCACAACAAGTAATAATTCATCATTACTTTTCAGTGCTTTTTTTGTTTTAATGTCCGGGTCAGGGCATGGCCCTCGAGTGTCAACGGTGATCATGGATATCACTCACTCCGGGGTTTTTATAAAAAAAGATATTCCGTTCGGATAAATTCATAATTAATTATTCTTATAATTTTTTTTGTTAATAAATTAAAAACATGTCAAGATATAATTACAGGATACCTGTCATTTATGCTCACCATTGCGCCTCTCGGACAACTTATGACGCAAAGACCGCAATCGATGCATTTTTCTCGGTCAATTTCAGGTTTTACAGTGCCATTTTGAATAATAGCACCGACAGGGCATTCTGAAACAAGCGGGCACCTGTGATTTGCAGGACAACTTTCAGTGATATTTATCATAAGAACCTCCAAATATTTAAATATTTTATATAATACTTAAATATTATAAATCTGTCAATCTTTTCATACTAGTAAACCTCAATAAGTAATTTTTTTTGCCGATTCTTATTAATCATCCATTTTTAAATCAGCATTCGCAACATCCTCTTCGTCGATGCCCACCTTTAGTCTCGGAATCAGTGCATTCATGCACGTCAGGCAGAACATCTGAAAATATCATGAGTTGTGATTATAATACCCGGAGAACTCCCGTTTTTTTAATGTTATTCATAATGAATTCAGATTATAAATGGAGCACCCTCCGGAAAAATTCTTGATATCCGGCCATATCGTCAGTATTGATTATTGATATCATCCGCAGCATGAAAGGTAAAATGAAAAAAATTATATTATTGATGCTCATACCGGTTTTATGTTTTCCTGATGATGGTCGTTTAAAAAAATGGGGATATCTCCTGCATTCCGCCGCTATCGACAGCCGCATGATTGAAAATAAATTAACCAGTTATTCTGTAATATCATCTACCGGATTCAAAATCAATACAAACGGCTCGATCGTCATTCATGGAAATATATTTTCCCGGAAATTAATGAGAGATGTAAAAATAAACCGCGTATTTTATCCTCTGATAACTTTTACAGACGTCCGCGCCGGGAAACAGGTTCTGGAACGTGAAGATTTGAGGCAAAATGCTGCAAATGGCATAAGGGAACTGCTTGATAAAAATAATTTTACCGGGGTGCACCTTGATTTTGAATATATTCCGCCTTCATATTCACAGAAGCTGGCAGAATTTCTCAAACACTTGAGAAAGGTAATCGGGAATAAAAAAATTACGATGGCGGTTTTTCCATCGGTTGATTTTCCGGAAAAATTGTCCGGTTTTCACGATTTGAAAGCCATTTCACCTCATCTCGATGAGATCGTCATCATGTGTTATGATCTACACAGGTCAGATACAGGTCCCGGGCCCATTACCGATCCTGAATGGACGAGAAAAAATATAAAAGCGGCCTTGAAATTCATTAAACCGGAAAAAATCTGGCTTGGGGTGCCTTCATATGGATATATCTGGACGGACGGAAAAAAAGGAGTTCCCATATCCGCAAAAAAGGGGATTGAAATGGCCAGGACAAGAGGCTATATAAGGCACGCCTCAGGCAATGTTATGGTCCAATATTCCGAAGAAGGAAAGGAATATACCATATTTTTTTCCGACAGGCACATGAGATCGATTCTCGAAAAAATTGCGGGGGAATTCAATCTGGCCGGTACGGCGCTATGGAGGATAGGCCTGGAGGAATGACAGGAAAAGTATTAAGGTAATATGACATAAATCCGATAAATAAAATGAGACATAAAGGTAAATGTCGGGCGCGAAGAAAACCAGCTGGAGGATCTATGGCCAAGACTAAAAATAAAAAAAGCAATTTCAGGGATCTCCTCAGAAAATATTTGGACATCAAAGGACTCGATATCATCATAGTGACAGAAGATGGACGGGAAATAGAGCTCAACAAGAACAGGCTTTTAGTTGACGATGAAATAGTGACATTCGACAAAAAAAACGAGGAAAAAAGAATTCCATTATCCCAGATAAGATCCGTAGACATGTACGCCGCATAACCCGGGAGGCTGTTCCACTCACCCGGTCATTCCTCACCTTGCCAATTAAAATAGGGCCCTTCTCAAAGGGCTTTCCTATTAATTGGTAAAAAATTTATTAAGCTGGTAAACAACCGGAAAATAAACCGCCCACTCCACGATCATTATTGCCATTTTAAAATTGAAAATATAAATAAAGCTGACGGTCTGGACAGCTGAGAGTCTATTTTAATATTTAAAATTGATACTGGATCACGTTTATGAAAAAAAGAAAGCATATTGATCAAGCAACAAGTGAACGTTTTTTTATCCGGCATGAGGAAAGAAATTGAATTTAATATGCCTGTTTCCAGAAAAATTTCAACATGAAGTAAAACTTATTGCCGTACAATTAAGCGCTCATAGCCATGCCAGCCGCAAATTAAATTTTATTCAACTTATGAATAAATTATAAGAAAAAATGAAAGCGTATCCGTTTTTTGATTTTACAGATGATCCTGATTTTTAGGCCTCCCGGCAATATAAATATTGACAAAAAAAACGATTATAAATTATATGAATTTAATTACAAGGATCCTCCGGTTTTCTTCGAAGGGTTAATTCAAATTACCACTTCCGCGATGAAAAAGGTTCAAAAATGAATCTGGACAATTTCCTTTCAAAAAATCAGGTTATCAAGTTAAAGGCTGCAGAAAAACAACTGGTTTTTAAGGAAATGATTGAAAGACTTCATGAATTGGGTCATATAGAAAATAAGGAAAGATATTACGCCCAGATAGTTCACAGGGAATCACTTGAAAATACAGGGATCGGCAACGGTCTGGCCATACCGCACGCAAGAACTGAATCAGTGACGGATTTCATATCCATTTTCGGGGTTCTCGAAAACCCGATAGACTACCAATCCATAGACGGAAAACCAGTCAGGTACATTCTTCTCTCCCTTTTCCCGACTATCATGAGCACTAAATACCTTTACCTGATCGGGATGATGGCAAGAATCTTTTCAAACAAGGCCAAGAAAAAACTCTTTGAAGAGGAAACCGCACCGGGAAAAATCTATACCCTGCTCAAAAAGGAATCGCTTTCTTATTTCGAAGCAATTTCAAGCAAGGAAAAAACTACCGTCGGCCAATCCGAAAATCTTTCCGGTGTTCCATCATCGGACCTGGATCTTCTCATTAGGCTCGACCGGCTCTACCAGATGTGCGAATCTGAAAAGAACTCCGAATCACTGCTGGTAAAAATTGACGCAATTAAAAAATTAATAGATAACAGGTCTTTGACCTATTATGAAAGAATGCGCAAGAAAAGCAGCAATCCATTCGCCATTGTGGAAAAGAACAGCTGCGCGGGCTGCCACATGGAAATTCCCCCGATCTATCTGAAACAGATAAAGGACCGCCAGGGAATACAGCTGTGTACACATTGCGGCAGATTTCTTATTATAATTTGATAATTGCCGCTGATTATATCAGACGCTTATAAAAATACTTCCGTCCAATATCGTTTTAATGCCCAGAATCGCATCGGACAGTTTTTCTTTTAAAATATAGCCGGTTGCTCCGGCATTGATGGTCTTCTTTAAAATTGACGGCGCGAATTCACTGTTTATTGCGAGTATGCTGATCGCCGGATGAGTATTTTTTATGCTTTTTATCAAATGCTCGCCATGATTGTCGGATGTTGAAATGTCCGCAAGAACAAGATGTGGCTTTACCTGCACGAGAGTAGAAAAAAAATCATCCCTCTCAGGGTTGTTACTGTAAATGATGAAATCGCTCATTCCGCTGATCAGGTTCTTCATGTTATCCGTCCTGTGGCAATCGGCGCCGGTAAATAAAATTTTTATTGGCTTTTCAAAGTTCATTATAGTGTGATCCTCCGGTTTTTTTCATCTTACATCCAGAAACATAAAAAAAGTGTAACTTCTCTCCATTTTCAATTCCAGGATGGTGTTATCATATAAGCGCCGATTCTGGGAAAAAGTGACAAAAAAAATTTTAATAAATGATAAATTGATTAAAAAAACATCAAAAACTGCATATTATAATGGAACTGTTATGTTCAATAATAAAGGGCGGGAATTGTCGGGAAAAAAAGAACGAGTTGTATTTTTATTAATTTGAGAGAAGCAGGCAAACCGGATCCGGTTCATTCTAAATCATTCCGGTTTTCTCGAGAAGTTTTCCGCACATTTCAGAAAGTATGGGTTTCCCTTCGATATAACAGCCGATCTTTTCATCCTTGTCGCCGTGGTAATCGCTTCCGCCGGACACCAGAAGATGATACTTATCCGCGAAATCATTAAAGATTTCAATATTTTCTTCGGTATGCATGGCCGCGTAAACCTCCATGCCCTGCACTCCCCCTCCGACGAGATTAGCGAGCATCGAATCAAACTGTTTGTAATCCGAAAAGTTCAGCGAGGTGGGATGCGCAACAACTGAAATCCCCCCTGATTCCCTTATGAGGGATATCGCGTCAATGAAGGAAATCTTATCCTTTTTTACGTAACCGGGCTTTCCATCCACAAGATAATTTTCAAATATCTCCCTTATATTCTTACCATAACCGTGTTTTACAAGCACCCTGGCCACATGAGGCCGGCCAATGGAACCGCCGTCAGCGGTTTTCAGTACCTCTTCATATGTAATTCTGATACCGTGGCCGTTAAGGTCATCTACTATTCTGGAAGCCCTTGTGTCCCTGAGGTCGGCAAGCCTCCTGATTGAATTTAAAAGTCTCTGGTTCCCGTAATCGATGTTCAGTCCCACAAGATGAAACGATGACCCAGGCATGTCGATGCTGAATTCTATTCCGGGTATCAGCTTAAAGCCGATCTTTTTCGAGTATTCCATTGCATCAGGGAGCCCATCGACCGTGTCATGATCGGTAATGGCAAGAACCGATACCCCGCTTTCAATGGCAAAATCTATAAGGTCCCTGGGGCTCTTTATGCCGTCGGATGCGGTCGTATGGGTATGGAGATCGATTTTTTTCATGAACGGAACCGAATTTTGGCTGTTAAAATATACATATTCATTATGATTGACAAGAAGTATTTTAACCTTGAAATAATTAATGCATAAGATTACATGTTTTTTCCATGAAGAAATGCTTTTTATTTAACCGAAACACCGGAATATTTGATACGGCGGGATATAAATCATGTATATAGGATTGGACATAGGCGGCTCGGCCGTCAAGGGAGTTCTGGCGGATGGAAACGGCAGGTTGCTGGGTTTTGCTGAAATCAATACGCCGGGCAAGATAAAGGAATTTGAACAGGATATCATCAAGCTTGTCGATTCACTTACGGTAATGGCTTCGATAGGCAAGGATGGAATAAAGTGTATCGGGATAGGAGCCGCAGGTTCAATTGACAGGAAAAGGGGTGTAATAATTAAAAGCGCCAATATCAGGTTTCTTGACGGGTATAGAATCGTAAAAAAAATCGAAAAAAGCACCGGAATAAAAACGGTCCTTGAAAATGACGCTACAGCGGCTGCCATGGGAGTCTGGTGGGTTGAAGGCGGATCCAGGTACAGCGAGTGGATTTTAATGACTCTCGGGACCGGGATAGGAGGCGGCCTGTTCATAGGAAACAGTATCTACACCGGGTCTTCAGGAAATTCGATGGAGATAGGTCACATGACCATCGATTACAACGGAAAAAAATGCAACTGCGGATCCAGCGGTTGTCTTGAAAGATACGCCTCGGCAACGGCAATCGTTGAATCCGCTGAATCCCTGATCGGGGAATACCCCTCGTCGTCGATCATCAAACGGACCATGAACGAAAAGCTCTCCTCGCGGATAATATACGAAGAAGCCATGAACAAGGACCGCCTTGCACTCAGGGTGTTCAACGAGGCGTCCACCTGCCTCGGTTACGGGGTGGCCAACCTGATAAACATTTTCAATCCGGAAGCGATTTTTTTCGGCGGCGGGCTGTCCGGTGCCCGCGAAATCATGATGCCTGTTGTAAAAAAAACCGTTAAAAAAAGAATCATGCCGGGCATGGGAACATCCACAAAATACATCGTCATCAGGAACTTTAAAACAACTCCGGCACTCGGTGCTGCAAAAATCGCAATGGATTCAGTATCGAACCCCTGATTATTTTTCCTTGACTTTTTGCCATCGTTCCTGATGTATTGTTCTTCCGGGAGAACGTCCAGGCGGATGATATTTATGGAAAACAAGCTAGAGGAAATAAAAAAACAAACGGTCGATGCAGTCAGATCAGCGAAGACGGCCGACGAGCTGGAAGACCTCAGGGTAAGGGTTCTCGGAAGAAAGGGCTCACTTACCATCATACTCAGGTCCCTCGGGGACCTGCCTCCCGAAACACGGGGTACGATAGGAAAAAAATCCAACGAGATAAAAAAAATCATCGAGGAAACGCTTGAGTCAAGGCTCAACGAATTGAATGAAACGTCTCTTGACGGGCTTGTTACCAGTGAATGGATAGACGTGACCCTTTCCTCGCCGGGCGCAACCGGAACCGCGAAAACCGGAAGACTCCACCCGATTTCCCAGATACAGTATGAAATAGAAGACATCTTCACCTCGATGGGCTTTGAGATCCTGGACGGACCCGAGGCCGAAACAGAATACTACAACTTCGAGGCACTCAACATTCCGAAGCACCACCCGGCAAGGGACATGCAGGACACATTCTGGACCGAAGACGGGAATCTCCTGAGGACGCATACCTCCCCGATACAGGTCAGGGGCATGGAAAAAATGAAACCGCCCCTGAGGATAGTCGGCCCGGGAAGGGTTTTCAGATACGAAAGCACTGACGCGTCCCATGAGAATACCTTCTACCAGGTGGAGGGCATGATGATCGATAGGGACATCAGCGTTTCCCACCTCATTTATGTAATGAAGGAATTATTGAGAAGGATTTTTAAAAGAGACGTTAAAATACGCCTGAGGCCGGGTTATTTCCCTTTCGTCGAACCTGGTTTCGAACTGGACATGAACTGCCTTATCTGCGGCGGAACTGGATGCAGCGTGTGCAAACAATCCGGCTGGGTCGAGGTTCTCCCCTGCGGCCTCGTGCATCCGGCGGTCCTGAGATACGGAAACATCGATCCCTCGCAATGGTCCGGCTTCGCGTTCGGACTCGGCCTGAACCGGCTAATAATGATGAAATACGGGATAAACGACATCAGGCACTTTTTAAGCGGCGACGAAAGATTCCTCGTGCAATTCTGATTCCGGGGTTTATAAAATGTGGATTTCTCTAAACATAATATCGAAAATGGTGAGCCTCGACGGCATATCACCGGAAGATATTGCCCAGCGGTTAACGATGTCCTCCGCGGAAATCGAATGCCTTGAATACGCCAACCGCCACTTCACAACCATCATTACGGCAAAAATACTTGACGTGAAGCCGCATCCGAACGCGGACAAACTCACCCTCGTGGATCTTTCCACCGGATCCGAGAACCACAGGGTCGTCTGCGGAGCGCCCAACCATAAAAAGGGGGATATCGTGCCCCTTGCCATGCCCGGTACTGAATTCAGCAAGGATTTTATCATAAAAAAATCAAAAATACGGGGGGAGGAATCATCCGGGATGCTGTGTTCGGAAAAGGAACTCGGCCTTTCGGATGACCATAGCGGGATATTGATTTTCCCGGAAGGAACGCCTGCAGGCAAATCGCTGGCAGAAATATTCCCCGACAGTGTCGATGTCCGTCTTGAAATAGACAATAAATCCATAACCCATCGGCCCGACCTCTGGAGTCATATGGGCTTCGCACGCGAAATAGCCGCGCTGTACGGAAGGCCCTTCACGGACGTGATTGACCGTTCGCTTGAATCCGGGTTTAAAAACGCCGAATCCCTCAAGGTGGAAATCATGAACCCGGAAGCCGCACCCCGTTACAGCGGCCTCGTGGTCAAAAACATAAAAATCGGGGACTCTCCGGACTGGCTCAAGGCCGCAGTCACCTCCATCGGCATGAGGCCCATCAATAACATCGTCGATATAACCAACTATG
Organism: Spirochaetota bacterium; assembly: GCA_025457915.1. Classification (GTDB taxonomy): domain Bacteria; phylum Spirochaetota; class UBA4802; order UBA4802; family UBA5550; genus JALOTL01. Next base: position 148,277 of record JALOTL010000006.1, read on the forward strand.
TCATGGCCGAGGTCGGCGAACCCATGCACGCCTTCGACAGGAAAAAGCTCACCGGCGACAGGATCATCGTCAGGCTCGCAAGACAGGGGGAACCCATCATGACCCTGGACGGCCAGACGTTCACCCTTACATCCGAAGACATAGTCATCGCGGACAACGACAAACCGATTGCGCTCGCGGGCGTAATGGGGGGAGGCAACAGCGAGATCGACGATTCCACGACCGAGATAGTCCTGGAAGCCGCGACATTCAATCCCGTGAATATAAGAAAAACGGCGCAGAGGTTCAACCAGAGGACCGAGGCCGCAATGAGGTTTGAAAAATCCCTTTCCCCGGAGCTCACTGCCGCGGCGCTCATCAGGTGCTATGATCTCATTAAAAAATGCATACCCGGAGCGGTTGCTGTTTCGAAGATCCTGGACGCCTATCCTGTAAAACAGAAAACGGTTAAAATCAAAACCGACACTGAGTTCATAAAAAAACGAATAGGGCAAAAAATAAGCGACGAAAGGATAACTGGCATCCTGAAGGCGCTTGATTTCAGGATTGAGATAAAGGGAACTGATCTCGAACTAGAGGTCCCCCATTACAGGGCGACCAAGGACATTTCAATACCTGAAGACATAGTGGAAGAAGTCGGAAGGATTTACGGTTTCGACAACATAGCCGAATCGGCCCCGATGGTCCCCTGCACTCCGCCGAGGAGAAACGAGTTCAGGCTTTTTGAAAGAAAAGTCAAGGGCATACTTTCAATGCATTTCAACATGATCGAAACGAGCGGATATTCGTTTGTCGGCGAAGATTTCCTGAACAGGCTCGGCATTAACGAAGACAGGGAACTGAGGCTCGCCAACCCGCTTTCCATGGAACAGGACAGGCTCAGAAGAAGCCTGGTGCCTAACGCGGTCAAATCCATAATGGTCAACATGAGAAATTCAGATTATTTCAAGACATACGAGATGGGCCGAATATACATCAAGGATGACAGAAAGTCGAAGGAATTGACCGGGGAAAACACGCGGGTTTGCGGATTGGTTTATTCCAGGCAGCCAGATGCGCCTCTTTTCTATGAAGCAAAGGAAATCGTCTGCGGGTTGATTGAAATGATCTCGATGGACGATATAGTTATGGTGCCTGAATCGAAAGAACTTCCGCCTTATGCCCATCCGGGAAGGAGCATGCTGATAAAAACCGGCGGTAAGGACGCAGGGATAATTTCAGAATTCCATCCGAAAACATTGAAATCCTTTGATATACAAGGCAGATCGGCCTTTTTCGATATTGATCTCAACATGCTTTTCGACGCTGAAAAAACTGATAAAAAGTTCTGCGAGCTGCAGAAGTATCCGGATGTGCCGTTCGAGTTGAGCATCCTGGCCGACAGGTACGTGCATACCGCCGACATCATATCACACGTGATAAAAACGAGCCCGGAATACATCAAGTCCGCGGAAGTAATATCAATTTACGAAGGCGCACAGATACCCGAAGGGAAAAAGTCCGTATCGATAAAAACGGTTTACCGCGCAAGCGACAGGACGCTTTCACCGGAAGAGATCGCGGGACTTCAGAAAAAACTGATAGAATCAATGAACAGGAAAGGATTTACGCTCAGGTAGGCTTCATCAGAAGCATTTCAAGATATGACCTGGTCTCGAACCTCGAGAGTCCCATTATCTCCGCGGCTTCAAAAAGCTCTTTTTCCACAAGCTCCCTGTCCTCGCCGGTTTTCTCAAGCTCGACGAAATCCCCCAGCCCGGAAACCCTGTCCAGGCATACCTCGATTCCCCTGTAATCAAATATGTCTCTCTTTTTTTCAACAAGGCCGGCTTCCGAAAATCCAAGGTTGTGAAGTATGCCGCGCATGACTTCAAAATCGCCTATCCCGGTTTCTAGCTCCATCCTGGTCTTGGATCTTCCGCTCATCCTCGCGCCCTTGTAGGTTATGAGGGTCTGGTCCCCGATGCGCCTCAGCCGCAAAGCCTCGTCCGTCGAGGCGAAATTTCTCGACGGATGACCGAAGTAAAGGTCGGCCATTTCTTCATTCCTGAGGAATAAGCCTCCAATCCTCCTGATCCCTCTTTCAAATTCAGCCAGGTCGTCCGCGTAAGCCTTTATCTCAATCTCGAGCGGCAATCACTTTCTCCTTTTGAGAGGGCCGTTTACGGACAGGCCGTCGCTTCCGATGCTGTTTCTTCTTTTCCCGTTAATTTTAATTACTACCCCTTCAATTCCGTCAAACTGGGTCGCCGTATAAACGATCTGGTCGAGCCTGTTCATCAGGATGCTGCCCTCGCCGTCCTTCTCTATCGCGCCGTTGAAATCTATTTCCGCAATCCTGTTGGATATTTTTATACCCCTTACCCTCAGGTCCTGCGGCATGGCGCTTAAAATTCCAGAGCCTTTTTCTTTTTTGGACGGGCCCCTTATAAGCTCTTTCATCGCGCCGTCGACAGGCGATGTGCCCTCGACCCTCCTGTTCACGGGGAGCAGGTTTACCTTTTCTGTTTTTTCATTCAGCTTGAAAAAATAGACCTTGATATCCCGGACTGCGATACGGTCTTTATTTTCAGTTTTTTTATCCGTTCCATTATCGTCCGGTGTTCTCTTCTCCGTCAAATCGGCTGTTTTATCTGCCTCCTTATAGGCAGGCGAATTTTTACGTGTTTCTACCGGTCTGACATTACCCGGCCTGTCGAATTTATTCAGAAGGAGCACTATAGCGGTAATGAGGCAAAGTATTACCAGGAGATATATCGCGGTACGGTTTTTTTCACCGGGTTGTACGGGTGCAGGACTCTGCTGAGTTTTTTTTGAAGCCCTTTTTTTTGCCGGTCCCCTTTTCGGGGAAGCTGTTTTTTTCGCGCCTTTCCCGCCCTTTACAGGCATATTCTGTATCCCGGTAAATTTGTTATATCAATTACATCGATTTATTGGATTTATTCAGCAAAGGCAAGCATTTTACCTTTCCATTTGTCACTTTTTTAACGGCCGTCCGCGGCTGAATTAAAATTTCTTGAAATTTGTCCATTCAGCATTTAATTTTATATATAACAAAACTGTTGCCGCAAGATACTGGAAGGCTTTTCGCCCTCCAGTAATTTTAAGGAAATTAGCATGAAAAAAATTATTTCCGCCATTATATTTTTCCTGACCATAACCGCATCATGCGGAAACAAAGGGGTGACGCAAATGGAACAACTCCGTGAATTGATGGTGAAGAGGCAGATAGAGGACAGGGGCGTCAGGAACTTCAGGGTGCTTGAAGCCATGAGGAAGGTCGAAAGGCACAAGTTCGTCCCTGGAGCACGAATAACTGAAGCTTACGAGGATCATCCCCTTCCCATAGGTCACGGCCAGACCATATCCCAGCCATATATCGTCGCCCTGATGACGGAGCTTTGCGGGCTGGACGGACACGAGAGAGTGCTTGAAATCGGCACCGGTTCCGGGTACCAGGCGGCTGTGCTTTCTCTTCTCGCAAAGGAGGTTTATACGATAGAAATTGTTGAAGCCCACGCAAAAACGGCACGGGCAAGACTTAAAGAGCTTGGATACGGCAACGTCACGGTCAGGCACGGGGACGGATACAGGGGATGGCCTGAAAAGGCCCCCTTCGACGTCATCATGCTCACCGCCTCACCCAGTGAAATACCGCAAACGCTCATAGATCAGCTGTCAGACGGCGGAATAATGAGTCACGTATGTGAGATTCGTACCGATGGTTCACGGAAAATGAAAAATCGTCCTCCGGATCCGTCCAAAAGGTATATCTTATATTAAAGTTATTGACAAAAATATAATTACTATTATTTTTCATATAAATCCCGGTTAATTTCTACCATGACATCCCGGTTAATTTCTACCATGACATCAGAAAAAAAGAATCCACAGGAAAGATTCAGGTTTCTACACACACACATAGCCAAGGAACCATTCATATACGACGTGCTGGATGAAATTGCATCCATGCAGGTCAATGGGATGAAGAACGGCCAGGACCTGGCAACACTCGACTCCCTGAAAAATTCCAAAAATATTAAAATACCCCTGACGCCCGCCAGGGACAAGAACATCCACTACCTTATCGACCTCCTTTCTAAAACCTATCCCGACATCATCAGAACGCTGATTTCATTCGGATTCGATATCGATCCCTCGTCAAAAAAACTCAACATAGATGAGAAGATCGAATACACCGTCCTCATCAGGAACGAAGACTTCAACAGGCTCCAGGCCGAAAGGGACCGGAAATCAGTGGAAAGTTTACTGGCTCTACTGAGAAGATTCAGGCTCTTCAACCTCACCAAACTCGTAAGAAAGGCAAAAACCAGGAACCTCCTCTCGAAGCTGATTAAATCCGAGCTCGGTATAAACATCTTCACGTTCAAGCACCACGAACTCGACAAAAACAACCTGGAGGAGGTCGATGATTACTGCTTCCATAGCCTGAATTATGAATCGGTAAAGGAAAGCATGAATACCGATGCCATAAAAAAAATCGTCCAGGGAAACACGGCGCAGATCATGCGAAGGCTGAAAAAATTCGGGATACTCAATACTGAATTCAGCGACTACAGGGATTCGAAGCTCGATTACGTACTTCATATATTAAACAACGACATCCCGACATATCTCGCGCCTAAAGACCTGATCGAGGTAAAAAACTTCACTTCCCTGAGATCGTGCCTGATAAAGGTCGAAAAGATAATAGACCCGCTGGTTTCCATGGGCGGAGACATAGCAAATTATATAAGGGAATGCGGGGTTTGCGACCAGTCTTCCCTGATGGCCGTTTTCGACAACGTCAGCGAGGAGATGATTTCAAGATGGTCGGCCGAGGGCATGGACAAATACAGGATTATCTCCTTCAAAAACCAGATCGGAGGCCTCAGCTTCATAGACGTTAAATACTTCGTCAACAGAATGAGGGACATCCGCGCGCTGATCATGAAGGGCGACGAATTCGACGCCATGTCCCAGGGTGAAAAGCAGAAAAAAATATCCGACATCGATTTCTACTGCTCCATAGGCGGCGGCGTGCTCATCTCCGACGAAAGGGCGAAAAACCTGCTCGGCGACAAGGTCAGCGCAGACGAGATCAAAAAGACCATGCAGGAGTGCGCGGAGTTCAAGAAGCGGCTCGAGCAGGAGTCCCAGATAAAGGAAAGGCTTTCCCTGAAAGAAAAAAAATCCCTGTTTAAAATGATATCGGACTTTTTCAGCGGGCTGTTCGGAGGCATCAGGCCGCAGGAATCAGGCCAGCGGATTGTCAGCTACCAGGCGCAGTCGCCGAAAATTGAACTTTCAAAAAGAACAAAAACCATATACGAGAAGATGAAGGCGGGGGATGACAGGATCATACCCCTGTCCAATTACATAGACCTGACCCCTGAAAACGCGCACCAGATAGATACGGTGATTTCCGACCTGAGGGCCCACGGCCTGAAAATAGTCGTGCCGGTTTACAACGCAAGGAGAAACCTTTACCCAAACAGGAGCCAGAAGTACCTTATGCCGGACATCGAGTATCTCCTGATATCTCCCGAAGCGGGACAGACGGCCGAGGCGATAAGGGAATACACGGATTCACTGTCAGGATTTAAAATAAAGGACGAGAACATGCCAGGCCAGGCGATACTGGCAGTTGAAAAATATCTTCTTACCCTGTACAGGCAGAGAAAGGCGCAGATGATAAGAGACAGACAGAAGGAGAGTAAAAAACCTTCAGTCAGCTGAACCGGACGGACAACCGCCCGCCGCGGGACATGATGCGCAGGCCGGTGTGGTTTCTTTTGCAGTTTCGGACCCTGATTTCCTGTAATCGTTGACGTAAAACCCGGCGCCTTTGAATATTACGCCCGCCGTTGACGAGATCAGCCTTTTAACAGTGCCGCCGCAATTCTCGCAAACCTTCACTGGATCATCCTTTATCGAATGGAAGACCTCAAATTTATGATTGCAATCGCTGCATTTGTACTCATAAGTTGGCATACGGCACCTCGATTGTAAAGCCGGGTTTTTTAGTTAAAAAGTCCCGGGACCCTTTATTGTCAAGAAAAATATTCAAAATGCCAAAACAACAGATAACTGTACCCATTTTCATCCCGCATCTCGGCTGCAGGCACAGGTGCGTTTTCTGCAACCAGTGGCAGCAGAGCGGCGCTAAAATACTGCCCGACAGAAATTCCATTGAAAGGACCATCAACGAGCATCTCGGTTCAAGAAACCCGGGCGTCGGCAGGGTCGAGGTGGCCTTTTTCGGCGGCAGCTTTACCGGCATCGATCCGGAAAAACAGAGGGAATTCCTGGAGATTGTTTCTCCATACGTTTCAGGCGGAATCATCAACGGGATAAGGATTTCAACCAGACCGGATTATATCTCCGTCGAAGCGGTCGCCCTTCTCCGGGATTACGGCGTGGACATGGTGGAAATCGGCGCGCAGTCGTTCGATGACCGCGTTCTTGAATCATCCGCAAGGGGGCATTCTTCGGCCGACATCTTCAGGGCGGTTGAAATTTTGAAAAAAATTCAGATGAAGTTCTGCATCCAGCTCCTGCCGGGACTGCCCTCGGACACCCGGGAAAAATCTCTTAAATCAGCAAAGACCGCCTGCAACATGAAACCGGAGGCCGTAAGATTATATCCGGCAGTGGTCATGAAAAACACCGGCCTCGAGGTTTTATACAAAAGCGGCGGATACGAACCCCTTTGCCTCGAAGACGCCGTGGAGCTCTGCAAGGACATGCACCTGATTTTCATGGCCGATGGGATCAGCGTTATAAGGACCGGCATCCATCCCCTTTCAAAGGACGATGAAAAAAACATCATCGCCGGACCATATCATCCCTCATTCGGTTTCCTCGTCAAATCTAGGATTAAAAGGGACCTCCTGGTAAAAGCGATACGTGAAACGACAGAGGAAGGAAAAATTAATTCTGTAAAATTATATCTTCCCTTCATCGAAAAGGAGGAATACATAGGGCAAAAAAAATTGAATATCTCATATTTAAGAAATTTTTTTAATCTTAAAGAGATCACCTGCGAGGTGGTCCGCGGGGATGGACTGAGGGTCGAAGGTTATTCTATTTAAGGCCCCCTCCCTCCTCGTCTATCACGCTATTCATTGCCGTTTCAGGGTGTATTGTCCTCAAGCGTCATTTCATAGCCACAGCATTGCGGCACGTTTCCGCCCTCCACGGCCGCCGCTGTTTTTCCGAATCCCCCTCCAGAAAAATTATCAGCCGAAAACAATTTAAATAATAAACATATTTCCCGGATCGGGATCCATTTTGAATTGAGGTAACGACCATTATGGATGAGTGCTCCAGTTTACCTTCGCAAGCTCGAGGAGATTTTTGAGCAGAACGCCCTCATAGAAAAATGCGCCAGTATAATTTCCGTCGGTCCCGACTTCGTTGAGCCGGACCCCGGCATGCCTGAATTTATTGAGATCATCGACGGTAAGCACAAGGTTTTTGTCCACCGATCCGGATATACTTAGGACCCTTGTGCGTTTTTCCTGGGGATAAAGCTCTTCAAACAACAAAACGCGGTAAATATTGCACCAAGAAGTATTCCAGCCGTCTTTTTATTAATAACCACCCCTGCAATAACATTCATTTATCTTACATTATATTCCATCTTTTTTTCTTCAATATTAAATTATAACTATAAATAACTTTATATAACAACAAAATATCTATAATTCAAAATTAATTATTATATAGTTTAAACTAAGATCACAAGGTCAAATATCAAGTAGCAATACCGATAAATTTTATAAATGATTATAATAAATCCCGGCATTAATTAAATATTGTTAATTTTAATGTTATTTTATCATTAAAATATAAACAAAATAATCTAATATGACTTAAATAATTAAATAAATAACTTAAATTAACTTTATAAAATTAGTAACAATTAATAACTTATAATTACTTAAATTCTTTTAATAATTGACACGAATACCTGCTTTTATCAGAATTTATACGTAATAAAATTTAATTTGCCCCTCATCCTTTTATCCCAATTGGAGGTCATATGAAAAAGTTTTGCCTGTTATTAATCCCAATACTGGCATTATACCTGCTCCCGGTTTCCCTGATGGGACAGGAAAATGAAGAGCCGGAAAAAAAAGACCAGCCGGCAATTGAGGAAAAAACTGACGAAAAAGCGGCAGAAGAAAAAAAGCCGGAAGAAATAAAAAAAGAGGAACCGGTAAAGAAAGAAACGATAAAAAAGGAAGCCGGTAAGACAGTACCCAAAGAAAAAGGAAAGTTTAAAAGCTTCGTCGGCGGCGAAATAATCGTCAGGGACAAGGCGATAGCGAACGTCGAGGACGCTTCGACCAGTACCTTGATAACAGATAAAGATATAAAAAACCGCTCTGAAAAAACACTGGCTGACTCGCTGGAAAGCGTTCCTGGCATATATGTTAAAGATTCATCAAAGGGACAGAAAGTCTTCCAGATGAGGGGCCTTGACCACAACACCATGGCCATAATGGTAGACGGAATGCCATTCGAAGAAGTCTATGACGGCGGCGGCGGAGACATTTCTAGGATACCAGTCATGAACTCCTCCAAGATCATCATAAACAGGGGTGTATCTTCAGCTCTTTATGGAACGCGCGGAAGCTTTGGTTCGATCAATATAATTACAAAGAAACCTGAAACACAGTCTGCCGAAGCATCCCTCGAAGTAAACCAATATGGGGGTTTCACAATAAATTCAGCCATAGGATCGCCAGCGGGCAATGCATATTATATTATAAATGGATCGGTAATAAAAGAAAACAGTTATTATGTTTCAAAGCACCTCGATAGAAATACCAGGCTGGACTGGTATAACAAACTGGTGCCATGGTATAACTATGCCGCAGGTCAATATGCAAACAATGGCGTTTATCCACCAAGTAATGCAAAACTACAGACTTATTTAGGCGGCGTTTTTTCCACATCCTCTGTGACTTCACCCAACCTGACGTTTGACTATCTAAACAACTTCGACAAATGGAGACATTCAAATTCGGTCAAATATTACGCGTCAGGCAAAATCGGATATAACTTAACGGATAAAATGGAGGCCGGTGTCAGCGCAAATTATTATCTCGGCAGAATGGAATTCAACGGCTTCAGCACCAGTCCGACATCTTCTATAAATACGAATTTATCCTGGTCGAATCCCAGCACTTCAAGCATTTTCCAGGATAGAGCCTGGTCATGGCCTGAAGACTACAGGTACAACATAATGCTCTATTTCAACGGCGAGTTCGGTGACTTTTCAGTAAGATCGTCCTTCTTCGTGACCATGCAGTCCAATACCCTCCTTCCATGGTCAAACTTCGCCGAGACGTCATTGCCTGGGAAACCCGGATCAGCGACCGCGGCAACGGAATCCAGGCACGATGAAAATACATACGGGTTTTATATTTATCCATCATATTTGATAGCTGACTGGAACAAGCTTAACGGTTTCATACATTACAGGTTCGAAAGTTTCACAAAAAACTTGAAGCCGATTTACGCATATGGAGGTATCGATCCACTGGGTTATTACGTTGCAAGACATATGACGGCCAAATACATGACACTGGCGCTTGAAGATGAAATGAATTTCAAGACGGATGCCGGGGACATAAAACTGACAGGCGGCCTATCATATGACGCAATGCTCCTGACTAAAAATGACAGCAGATATTCAAGCGATCTTTATATCGCTCAATTACAAGTACCGACGGTTTATCAAAATAGAGTTAAATTCGAAAGAGCCTATCCGCTTTGCAACAATATAATGCCGAAGAAAAAAGGATCAATCTGGGGCGACAACGATTCCTTCAACCCTGTTGTAACACTGATATATGATCCAATCAAGGACAGGCTCAGGTTAAGGACCTCTTTTGCAAAAAAAACAAAGTTTCCATGGATGCATGCATATTCTGATGTGTCAGACGCAATAACAGCAGCTGCAATATCAATAACAAAGGGAACCGCATCAATGGTTCCCCCAAAACCCCTGAAACCTGAAATATCGCATAACGCAAACACTGGTTTTGAGTTATGGTTCTTTGATAAAAAAGTATCATTCAGGAATGATTATTTTTATTCAAAATATAAGGACAAACTCGAAAAAGTTTACGACCCGACAAGCCTGTTGAGCGGAACATCAAACTGGGCAAATATAAACGGAAGAACTATTAACGGTATAGAAAGTACAACAACATATACTGTTGAAAAAATCGCAGATGTTGTAGACCTTAGCACAACTGCATCCTATGTATATATGTCCGCTATTGATGATGCCAAAAACACGACAGTAACTCTAGGAAAAAGGGTAAAGGAAACACCGGCGCACCAGGTCATAATGGGACTAACACTTGATTTCATCACGAAGACAAGCTTGAACTTCTGGGGAAACTCGGAAATTAATCAGATTGTTTATGTCCAGAAAGTAGATCCATTACTTTTCATTTATGCTCCAGGATCCACACAAAATGGAAAAATCTGGTACTCAACTTCCATGTTCAAACAGAGAAGGCTGCATGATCCTGTCATGCTGAACATCAAGATATCACAGAAACTGATGAACTCTTTCGAGGTTTACGTGATGTGCAAGAACCTGCTCGACGACTATAAGGCCGACCCGTTCAACCCAGGCCCCGGCAGGATGTTTTATTTCGGAGGATCAGCTACCTTTTAAGCATAGGTCATGCGGTAGTATGATATAACTTTACAAAACCGGGTCCGCGGCTGTCGGTTACAGTCCGGTTCCCGGTTTTTTTTCATCAAACAAACTCAAGGATTAAACAGGACAAAAACATGAATAAAAACTTGATATCACGAACCGCATTGATAGTTTTTCTATCAGCGATCACCCTCTTTTCCGGGTGCAGCAAGGATTACCTGGAGATAATGGCAGTTACAGGGGCCACACCGCTCGCGATCAGGGAAAAGGTCCCCCAATCACTCACCCTGAGGGTGGACGGTATGGTAAAGAAGGAGTACGTATTCAAATCGGATTCGCTCAACGCCTTCTCTTCCACGCGCATAAGGACCAGAGAGGTGGCGAAGGACGGCAAGTTCCTCGGCACTTACATATACAACGGCATACCCGCGTACAACATACTTGAGGGCATCGCGCCCGAAAAGCCGAAGACCGCTGCATTCGACAAGCCCCTGGACATGCTCGTGGTTTTCACTTCATCCACCGGTAAAAAATCCGTATTCAGCTATGGCGAGCTCATAATGACGGACGACAGCCTTCCCGTAACGCTCGCCTTCCACAGAAAGCAGCTGCTGCCGACAACTGACAGGGAAAAGTACGATAAAAATGTTTACAGGGAAAATATCAAAGGACTCAGGCTCATCTGTCCGCGAGAATCGGACGATGCGAGGTACCTTGACGACGTGGTAAAGATAACGCTGGTCGTCCCGAAAATCGATGATTCAATACTTCCCTCGATGAAAAAAGGCGCAAAGTGCGAATCAAAAACGATTACATGTCTCTACGATGGAACAGAGAAAAAAGGGTCCTTTGAAGGGGTCCCTGTAAGGAAGTTGAACAGGATAGTGCGCGTGGGACACGGCAGGGGATTCAAAACCATTTCCGACGTCCAAGGCTACGGCCTGAAGGCTTTTCTGGATAAGAACTTCCCGGAATTCGGCGAATCCGATTACTTCCTGTTCGTAGCCTGCGACGGGTACAGGTCGATCCTGTCCGCCCGCGAAATATACGGGACAAGGGACGGCGAATCCATGATAATAACGAATAAAATCGACGGGAAAGCCCCGCAGGGAAAATACATGCTGATGCCGTCCGCGGACTATTTCGTCGACAGGAACGTGTGGGGCCTGTCGCATATACTACTGATAAAACAGGGAGAATAAGACTGCCTTGTTCACGACCGGGAACCACATATACCTTTACGCGGCCTGCGCCGTTTACGTAATTTCGACAATCGCCTTTTTTGCCGGCCGGAGAAATATCTCCCTTGCCGTCCTGGTTGCCGGTACGGCAGTATACTCCCTCTATCTTCTCGGGAGGGGATGGATAGCGGGATTTTTTCTGACGAATCCCCTTGTCGAGGGTCCTTTTTTCCTTCCCTGGATCACTTCCATTCTGGCAATTTACCTGGCCAAGAAAAAGGACGAATCATGGGGCCTGATTTTATTGATGCTGATCGCCTTTGCGGGTTTCGCGCTGTATTACAGCAAGGGAATCATGCCGCCTTCCCCGAATAAAATCGGGACATGGGTGACGGTATTTTTCATGACTGAGATTTCCGCCCATTGCCTCTTCATGGCATCCGGCGTTTACGCAGCGGCCTTCCTGATACGGGGGACCGACGCGGAAAGGTTCCACGTTCTCGCCATATGGGGATTTGTCCTGTACAGTATAGCCCAGGTAAGCGGCGCGCTCTGGTGCTACCAGGGATGGGGCGGCACATTCAGGTGGGGCAACAGGCACATGCTTTCAGCGGCGGTATGGATGATTTACGCCGCCTACATACATACAAAGTATATCAACTGGGACCGCAGACAAAGATCATGGTACGTCATCGCCGCGGCAGCGGCTGTAGCATACACAAGCTTCTGGTCGTATCTCCATGAAATGACATTCCCGAGGATCGGCGGATGAAAATCATAAAACAAATATGGAACATCGCTGGCGATCTCAGGCTGGGATTTATCCTCGCCCTTTCATCAGCCTTCTTTTTCCTCGTGGGTTCATATAATTCATACGTAAATTACAATCTTTTCAATTCGATGAATGAAAAAAGACTGCAGGATTGGATTACGGAAAACCTTGCTTCGCACATGTCCGATTCCTGGTGGCTGCCTCCCCTGCTCCTCTCCCTTGCTCTCCTGGCCTCCAACACCCTGGCATGCTCGACGAACAGGATCCTGTCGCTTTTCCGAATGAGGGGAAAAACCCCGGCAAAGAACCTCCTTTTCAACTCGATCCCTTCAATCATACACATTTTATTTCTCATAGTGATGGCGGGCCACCTTGTAACCTTCACGACCGGGTCGATATACAGGGTCAATATAGATGAAAAGTCCTCGATAAAAATCCCGGGTAACGGCGCAGTGCTCACGGTCAAATCAATCGTGAATGAATTTTTCCCAATGGACTCAAAGCTTGCCGGCAGAATATCGCAAACGACTGTCGTCCTCGTTGACGGGTCCGGCACAGAAATCCCTGTTTCATACATGAGGCACGCATCATACGGCGGATACATCCTGCACCTTGACATGGTCAGGGAAAAAAAACCGGAATCCTTCGGCAATGAAAATGACGGCTCCGGCAAAAAGCCTGTAAAAAACAGAAGGGGCGACCTGTTGTTCCAGTCTGAATACACGGGCATTAAGCCCAAAAATCAAATTGTATTTATTGAAGATCCCGGGATTGAACTGATATTCCCGGCATTTACCGCCATCCTGTTGTTGATGCTTGCTTTTTATATCAACACACTGGCTGAAAAAAATAATGGGATTCTTAATCCAGGGCCGCGACAGAACAGCCGCAGCTGAAGCTACAAGAATTTATTTTCTTGACTTTTACTCTCGATTTCAGTTAAGTTTTGCTTTCATAATTCATTATCCGATAAAAATATGTCTGAACAACTAATGAACACGAAAGAGGTAGCCGAATACCTCGACATAAACGAAAAACAGGTTTATGCCCTGATCAAATCGAAAAAAATCCCGTGCACCAAGGCCACGGGCAAATGGCTTTTCCCCAGGGAACTTATCGACCGCTGGATACTCGGCGATTCGGCTAAAGAACTGTCGGCTGGCAGAATAACAGAAATTGAAAAAAATAGTTCCTTCCTCGCTTCAGGCAGCAACGACCCCGTGCTTGAGGTCCTGCTGAATTACATGAAAAAAAGCCATCCGGGCCTTAATATATTTTCGAGCAGCACCGGAAGCACCGAAGGACTCCGCCTCCTTAAAGAGGGACTTATCGACATAGCCTGGTGCCATCTCTTCGATCCCCAGAGCGGACGCTACAACATTCCCTTCATCTCCTCTTCTTTCAGCGAAATGGACGTAACCGTGGTTCATCTCTTCTACAGGGAGCTCGGATTCGTCTATACCTGGGACAGGGAAATCAGCACCTTCGATGATCTTTCAAAAAAAGGCGTTGTGATTGTAAACAGGCAGAAGGGGTCCGGGACAAGGATGCTGCTTGATTACAACCTGGACAGGACCGGGATACCGGGCGATTCAATTACGGGATATCAAAACGAGGTATACACACATTTCGAAGTAGGCCTGTCACTTGCCTCCGGAGAGGCCACAGCCGGGATCGCAACAAAGGCCATAGCAAGCGTCTTCAGCCTCGGGTTCCATCCAATATTGGTCGAAAGCTTCGACATGGTCCTGCAGCAGCCGACATTCTTTAAAAAATGCGTGCAGGCGTTCATCGAGACCCTGAATTCCCAGGAATTCCGGACAAGGGTCAAATCCCTGGGCAATTACGATTTCATGGAATCAGGAAAAATAATTTTTCCTGAATCCTGACCGTACCGTCTTAAAGCCAACCGCTGATTATGCCCCGTAATTTATTAAATTTTATGCTTGAAAACAATCAGTCCATGATCGAACCGTAGACCCGGAGGTTTTTTCATGCGGCAGAATTTATCATGTTCCAGATGCCCGAGGGAATGCGGAACTGACCGCGGGTCCGGTTCCGGTTACTGCAAAAGCGGAACCGGCTTCGAAATCGCCTCGATCTGCAGGCACGCCGGCGAAGAGCCGGTACTTGGCGGAGAGACAGGCGTCTGCAACATCTTCTTCTCACACTGCAACCTCCAGTGCGTTTACTGCCAGAATTTCCAGATCAGCAGGAATGGCACTTCAGCGGCAATCCGGGACATTGATGATCTTACGGAAATAATAACGGGTTTTTTAGATGAAGGGGTCGGGTCGGTAGGGTTCGTATCGCCGTCCCACATGATCCCCCAGATGATTGAAATCATCAATGCGGTTAAAGAAGCCGGCTACAATCCCGCTTTCATCATGAATACAAACGCATACGATAAATGCGAAACGATCCAAATGCTGTCCGGTCTTATTGATGTTTATCTGCCTGACTTCAAATACATGGATCCGGAGCTTTCAAGGGATTTATCCGGCGCTTATGATTATCCAGATGTGGCGCTGAAGGCCATCAGGGAAATGTACAGGCAGAAAGGCTCGGGTATTTCCATTTCACAAAACGGAACGATTGAATCAGGGCTTATTATAAGACACCTTGTCCTTCCGGGAAACATTGAAAACAGCCGCAGGTGCCTGAGGACGATAGCCGAGGAGCTTTCCACTTCCGTTCATATTTCACTGATGTCCCAGTACCGCCCGCTGGCAGAAAATCTCGGGCATCCATTCCTTGGAAAAAAAGTCACCAGGGATGAATACGAAGAACTTATCGAAGAAATGTTCAGGCTGGGATTCCACAGGGGCTGGGTACAGGAACTTGAAAGCCCTGACTGTTATATGCCGGATTTTTCCCTTGACGATCCATTCGAAAACCGGCGGCCCTTTTAATACTTTTTCCTTTCCTTGTCGTGGTTCAGCTTGTTCATGATATAAAGCGCGATATATGCGCCGATGAATCCGGCTATGACGTTGACACCCGCGCCGCGGGTTAGGAATTCCAGTATCTTCAGGGAAATATCATAAAAAAGATAATCAAGGATGAATCCGCCTATCAGTGCGCCGATAACGCCGATGACGAAACCGCCGATATAACCGCCGAAGAGGTCCCTTTTCTTTATTGTATAAAAAATGAAAGATAAGGTCGCGCCCAGGGCAAGGTATATGGCGATTGCCTTGACCACATTTAAAAAGCTCCTCAGATCGAACGACATATGAAACCTCTCCATGCAGACTAGATTTTACAATAATTCCCCGTGGTTCCGCATTGTCAAGATACAATAATGATTTTATTGCAATATCATCCCCGTGTTATAAAAATCAAAAAAAAATATCTCCCTTCCCCTCGCGTATGATTACAGGATTGCCTTCTGTAAAGTCCACCACGGTGGAGGGTTCGGACATCTTCATCCCGGCATCAATTATCAGGTCAACCTCGTTGATGAATGCCTTTTCCAGCGACGCCGGCTCAATTACGTATTCCCCCGTGGCCGTGTTTACGCTTGCCGAAAGAATGGGTCTGCCGAGGCTCCGTACGAGATCAAGGGCGATATTATTGTCGGGTATCCTGACGCCGATCGTTTTCTGGTGGGTTATCGCAATTTTCGGAACCAGCTTTGATGCCTTGAATATGAAGGTATAAGGTCCGGGTATGGCTTTTTTCATTATCTTGAAAGCAACGTCTGAAACGCTCCTGACGTATTCGTTCATACTGGATATATCGCTGAAAATAAAGCTGAGGGGCTTCTTCCTGTCGATTTTTTTTATCCGGTAAATCCTTTCTATTGCCTTCTTATCCGATATATCGCATCCATACGCGTAAACCGTATCCGTCGGATAGATGATAACCCCTCCGTTTTCGATAATTTCCCTGGCCTTTTCAATCAGCCTTTTCTGGGGATTCTGTTCGTTTATGCAGAAAATCATATTTCATCCCCGAATTTATCCATGCCCGGCATCAAAACGTTATTCCTTTCACATGATGAAATAAATAATTCCTTCCATAACATCATTATCGATATTTTACAGATATTTATAAACCGCTTTTAAAAATGAAGTTCATTGTTCAGGAATGAAAAAATTCAGTATTGCCTCATCCCGTAATCGGTATTTGCCTTTTCCATTATATTTTAAAACAATTAGAAAAGCACCTGGAAAAATTTTGCTGAAAATAGCCGGTTTTCAAATACCGGTAAAGCCGGTTATTTATCATTACAATAAAAAAAGCTTATGCAGGAGTGCAGCCTGCATAAGCCTTTAACCTGGAAAATATTTATAGGAGTGTAATATTTAGTAAATTAATCGGCTTATCTTTCAAAATAATTAATTTTTTTTAGTAAATCCCCTGATTTAAATTGATTTTAAACTTGATAAAATTGACAAAATCGCATGATGATATGAAACTGATTCAGATTTATACTGCATATTACAATACCAGGAGGTCGATCCGGTGCCGATTAAAAAAACAATAATACCGGTTTTATTATTTACCGTCATGGTTTCGTGTCTTGGCACCCCGAAGATAAAATTCGATTCAGTTACTCACGATTTCGGGAAACAGCGGCCGAATGTTGAAAAAAAATACGTTTTTACATTTCTGAACAACGGCGACGGTACTCTGAGGATCAAGGACATTAAGGCCGGGTGAGGCTGTACGGGAGTGCTCCTTACAAACAAGGAGGTCCCTGCCGGAGGCAGGGGTGAAATTGAAATCACGCTTAAAACCAGCTCTTATCCGGGCCCGTTGAACAAATCGATATATATTTATTCCAACGACGGTGAAAACAAGGTCATACGCCTGACCGTTTCCGCTGACGTGATAAAGAAATAACCGGCGATCATGACTGACGAACTGAAAACCTATCCCGGCTCGCCCCTGCCGCTTGGAGCAAACACCAGGAAAAACGGCACACAGTTTTCCATTTTCAGCAGGAACGCCAGATCAGTAAGCCTTGTGCTGTTCGAATCAGCCGGCCCTGGCGCAAAATCGGTTGCAATCGAACTCCATCCCGAAAAAAATAAAACGGGAGACATCTGGCATATCCTCGTGGAGGGGATCAAGGACGGACAGCTTTACGGATACAGGGTTGACGGTCAATATAATCCCGCCGAGGGTTTCAGGTTCAACGGTAACAAGCTCCTGGTGGATCCCTATTCCAGGTCCGTCTCCGGCAGGCCAGAATGGAACCTTGACGAGGCGAGGGGCTACGACCACGAATCCCCGCTCGAGGATCTATCCTTTTCGGAGACTGACAGTTCCCAGCATGTCCCCAAGAGCATCGTAACAGGCTACAGGCCCAGCAACGAGGATAAGCCTTTAAATCTTCCCCTGAACGAGTCAGTCATATATGAACTCCATCTGAAGGGCTACACCGTGCATGGATCATCCGGAGTCAAAAACGGCGGCACCTATGCCGGACTTACCGAAAAAATTCCATACCTCAGGGACATGGGCATTACGGCCGTGGAGCTCATGCCAATACAGGAATTCGATGAAACGGAAAACATCAACATCAACCCTCTTACCGGTGAACGGCTAAAAAACTACTGGGGATACAGCACCCTTTCATTCTTTTCGCCAAAGGGAGGCTATTCCGCGTCCGGATGCATGGGCGAGCAGGTGAATGAATTCAGGGAAATGGTAAAATCTTTCCATAAGGCCGGCATAGAAGTGATACTGGATGTTGTTTTCAACCACACCTCCGAGGGGGACCAGAAGGGGCCGACGGTTTCATTCAGGGGGATTGACAATTCGGTATATTACATCCTCGAGGACGATAAGAGATACTACAAGAATTATTCCGGGTGCGGCAACACATTCAACTGCAACCATCCGTTCATAAGGGACTTCATTCTCGACTGCCTGAGGTACTGGGTCGTTGAAATGAACGTGGACGGCTTCAGGTTCGACCTTGCATCGATCCTCGGAAGGGACCAGAACGGCAATATCACGAGCAACCCGCCCCTGATCGAAAGGATAGAGGAGGACCCGATACTCAGAAACACCAAGATCATCGCGGAGGCATGGGACGCCGCTGGCGCATACCAGCTCGGGACATTCCCCGGAAGATGGGCCGAATGGAACGGCAAATACAGGGATGACGTCAGGAAATTCTGGAACGGCGGCATCGACAGCGCGGGCGCCTTTGCGACAAGACTTACCGGCAGTTCCGACCTTTACCAGTTTTCTGAAAAGGGCCCCAACCAGAGCATAAATTTCATAACGTGCCATGACGGTTTTACTCTGAACGACCTGGTCAGCTACGCCGAAAAGCACAACCTTGAAAACGGCGAGAACAACCTTGACGGCGAAAACTGCAACTACAGCTGCAATTTCGGCATCGAGGGCAGCGACGCCACGCCCTATATTGAAAATCTCAGGCTGAGGCAGATGAAGAACTTCCTGGCGACCCTTTTCCTGTCGCAGGGCATACCGATGATCCTTGCGGGAGATGAATTCATGAGGACCCAGAAAGGCAACAATAACGCTTATTGCCAGGATAACGAGATTTCATGGATCAACTGGTCGCTCCTCGACAAAAACAGGGAGCTTTTCAGCTTTATGAAATACATGATCAATTTCAGGAAGGAACATCCGATTTTGCGGCGCAATAAATTTTTTACTGGAACGCCAAATAACGGATGCACATCCACCGACGTCACATGGCACGGGATAAAAGCCGGCAATCCGGACTGGAGCCCGGAAAGCAGGGTCGTAGCCATGCTTCTCAGCGGCGAATACGCAGGAATAGATGCCGGTAAAGAAGACAATGACTTATTCGCGGTTTTTAATTCATCCCTGATAAACAGGCATTTCGAGCTTCCTGATGCACCCTCCGGAAGGAGATGGCGGCTTGCCTTTGATACATCCAGGAAATCCATAACTGATACGGGAAATACAAAGGATGATACGGGCATTGAATCCGGAAGATATTACATCAGCAGGTTTTCAACCGCGGTTTTTATCGCATGAAAGGGAATAAAAAAAGGCCTGCTTTCCAGGCCTTTTTTATATCATGCATTGAAAGACAGATTGCTTAAGATTTTAGCAGGTGTACCCAGTTTAACGCCCGCTCATGAAGCTTTTTCGTTGAGCTCTCTGATTATATCATCCATAACCTTATCATCCATCCCATGAGCCTTGATTCCCTGCTCGAGTGTCTCGCTGATACCTATATGGCAACCGATGCAATGAAGGCCGTACTGTGCGAGTGTTCCTGCAACATCGGGATATTTCTGCAAAAGCTCACCAAAAGTCATATCCTTATTTATTTTCATTGCCCTTCTCCTTTCTGGAATTTTTCAATTTTATCTTAATGCTTTTTCTGTCCATTCTTTTTTTAAGAAGATAGTCATTTTGACCAATCATTTCAATAAATTATGTCGAAAATAATAAAAACGGCATAAATGCATATTTTTTAGTTTACTTCACGCAAGTATAGTATATTTGATCCAGATTATTTCCGGAAATAATTATGAACATCATTCTTATCATAGTACTCATAGCCATAGTTTCCCTCCTATTCTGGACGCTGTTCAGCGACAGGGGCGAAAAGTCATCTTTGGATGCATCCGCGGACAGACTGCCTGATAAAACCTTCAGGAGAAGATCAACCGACCAGGAAATAGAAGAAAAATTTCCGGATGCGAACATGCCTGGCGGAATAGACAGGAGACAGACGCAGCCCCACCCGGACAAGGAAGACTTGATTGATCTTCCTTACGATGCTGACGATATCATACCGGAATCTTCAAGGTTCAGAATCTACAGGCGAACACTCGTAAACTCCGAAATCTATGCAAAAAAAGGCGATCTCAGTACGGCAATATCCCTTTACGACGGTGTCCGTTCAAGGATACATGATGCCGAGACCAAGTTTAAAATCGACGCGAATATTGAATACCTCAAATATTATAAGAAGAAAAAAGAAGAAATTGAAAAAAAGAAAAAGGACGATGTGCGCCGCAGGCTCGATGATGAAGCCGCAACTCCCGGAATAACAAGCCAGCTCAAGCTGACAGTAGACGGGGCCATGCCGGGGAAGATAAACATCGGCGTCATTGATCTCGAAAAGGGTTTCAACGCAGATAAGATAGCCGCCCAGATAACCGCGAGATTTAAAGAGGAAATCGACGGACTTAAAAACGAAATCGAGGAATTGAAAAAGACTCCGGCGGGAAGGCAGGCCGGACCCGGTCTCGAGGGGGAACTGTCCGCGATCAAAAACAGGATCGACGAGCTTGACGGGGCGGCAAGGCCCCTGTCCGGCGCCAGGGAAGAGGCAGTTCACAGTAAAAACCTCGTCGAGGGGCTTAACCGGCAGATCACGGATCTTTCAAAAAAACTGGCAGACCTGGCCCCGTCCCGCATGGATGAAAGGGGATCCGGGAAAATGCCGGTCGTTGTCGAGTCCGACCAGAAACCCGTAATAATTGAAGCCAAGTATGATTCACCGATACCGATAACGATGGACCCGAACGATGGACCCGAAACCGCTTCTCGAAATTCTTGAAAAGATACCGAGGCAGAACGTTCCTTCCCCTGTTGACCTGAAAAGACCCGACCATGCTTCCATGAAACCGACCTCCTCCGAAGAACGGGTAACCCGGAAGGAAACGGTTGAAGAAGGAGATGATAATGAATTCGAACTCCTCAGTGAATACGGCAGGGACAGGGCCGGCGAAAACCTGAGCGATGAAGAAATTTTTGAAAAGATTTTGAAAGACACCCCGCAGCAAGACGCGTCATTTGAAATAAGGGGGGACAAGAGGGAGCTCTTCGATGAGCTCAGCATGACGGACGAAGAGATGAACAGAAAACGGACAGAGGAGGACAGCTTTTACAGGAAGCTTCTCCGCACGGATAAAAGAAAAAGAAGGGAGCTCCCGATTCTCAAGGTCAGCTACGATTTTACAAGGCTGCCGGACGAGATCAGCCTTTCAAAGGAAAAAAACATCATAGAATACGCATTTTATAAATACAAGCCCATGCTTGAAAAGGCTGACGAATATATAAAAAAAAGAAAAGTCAGGGACGCCCTGAATTATTACCGCGTAGTCATGAACCAGAACATTCCTCCGGAATTCAAGGCGATGATCCGGAGGAACATCAGCGACCTGACCGAGTACCTTGAAAAATACCTGACAGGGGAATGAGGACTATTCACCCCGGTACTTGCCATTTGTCCACCTTCCCTTCTCCACCCTTCCGTCCGTATAAACCATGGTGCCGGTACCGTTACGTTTCCCGTTCTTCCACTCTCCCATGTATTTTTTGCCGTCAGGCCAGACCTTCGTTCCCGTACCATTCTTGCAGTCGCCCTGAACGCATTTTCCCCTGGGGCCTTTTTTATATGCGGAAAGATCCGTCGTAAAAAGCAATACGATGGAAATGAAAAACAATAAAAATTTCCTCATGTTTCCTCCATAAAATCACTGCCTGTATCGATCAAGAATACCGCACATTCCTGATTTCAGTCAATGATTATTTAAGGACCGTACATGCCGGTTAAAAACCTGCTTGATTTAAAAAAAAGCCGCTTGGGTAGCGGCTGTCAAATTAGGTGGTAACTAATGGATAAACCATTAGGGGGTTATATGAAAACAACTAGATTCTTTTCCGTATTTTACTCTTTTAAAGCATCAATCAGTGTGTATAAAACAAGCACTTCCGATTGTTAATATTATGAGTAATATTAAATGTAAATTGTTACAAAAAAACAACTTGTACAATATCATTCACGTCAATATATGACTGTTATGCATTAATAATATTCAGAACAATCGTTTTTTAAAGGATAATAACGGGATGACAATCAACAGTAATGAAGAGACCATGGGTGAAGAAATGGCAAACAGCATCACCCATGCTTTGGGGATGGTATTCAGTATAGTCGCGCTTTTTGTACTTGTTACCTTTGCAGGCAGAATGGGCGACATCTGGAAAATTCTGAGTTTTGCGATTTACGGCACCACCATGATACTGATGTATCTCGCATCAACCTTTTACCACGCAGTCAGGGACGCGAGGATAAAAAAAATATTTAAAATATTCGACCATTCAGCAATATATCTTCTCATCGCCGGTTCTTATACCCCCTTCTGCCTCGTCACATTGAGGGGACCGTGGGGATGGAGCATATTAGGAACAGTATGGGGCATAGCTGTGCTGGGAATAGTGTTCAAGGCTTTTTTCACTGGCAGGTTCAGAATTGCGTCAACCCTTACCTATGTGATCATGGGCTGGATCGTCATAATCGCGGTAAAACCCGTAATGGAATCTCTCCCGCGGGAAGGACTGATCTGGCTGTTAATGGGCGGAATATCATATACCGCGGGCATCATCTTCTACTCATGGAAAAGGCTGCCTTTCAATCATTCGATCTGGCACCTTTTCGTGCTCGGGGGAAGCACGCTTCACTTTTTTACGATATTTCTTTACGTCCTGCCCGTATGACAGGATTTACCGTCCGGATATAATTTTTAAAATATCAGACGGCTTGCCGATTATCCTGTCCGCGCCTGAATTTACAAGCTCGTTGCCGGTCCTGAAACCCCATTCGACTCCGATAGAGTCAATACCGGCATTTTTCGCCGTCAGGATGTCGGTTCCGGAGTCCCCAATGATTACAAGCGATTGAAGCGGAAGATTATATAATTCCGCGACATGCAGCACTGATCCGGGGGCGGGTTTTTTTGGAAAACCGCCACCTTCTCCCACCACAAGGTCGAATTCATCCGGGAAAAAAAAGCTTATGATTATATCAGCGAATTTCTGCGGTTTATTTGTTATCACGAAAAGTTTATTGCCCATGGATTTCAATTCGGCGAGAACGGGCGCGATTCCTTCATACGGACGCGTTTTATTCCGGCAATTCACAAGGTAGTGCTCGCTGAAAATGACCAGGATCCGGTTGATCACCGCCTCGTTGCGTGATGATTCCGGAAGGGCCTTCTCGATGCATTTTTTCGCGCCCTCCCCTATGAACGATTTATAACTCCCGGTGTCATGGATTCCAAAACCCGATTCCTTCAGGGCATGGTTGAATGAACCTGACAGGTCGTCAAGCGTGTCAAGAAGGGTGCCGTCCAGATCGAATATAATGCCTTTATATTTCATGCGGTTTTGTTTACCGGTAATTCCACCGTCTGCAATTCCTTCTTTAACAGAGCCATGTAAGTCAATAAATTAATTCCTGTTTTTTAAAAACAAATTAAATAAATAATTGACAGAAAGTTGTTATATGCAACAGTTGCATTATACAATCAATTTGGCAGTATTTTGAAAAATAAAATCAGGTCTTTTAGAAAGACTTTAAGGAAATTCGAAAGGGAAATTGAAAAGCACCTGGAATCCACAAGGTCGTGCGGCATCGGCCTGGCTCAATGCCACGCACTGCTTGAACTGGAGGATCTTGGAATAACAACGATCGGCGGTCTCGCATCATCGTTAAACCTCGATAAAAGTACTGCCAGCAGAACGGTTGACGGTCTTGTCGCCGCCGGCCTTGTTCAGCGAACGGCAGATACCGGCGACAGGAGATTTTCCAGGATATCCCTGACGCGTGACGGGATCGAAAAATGCATTATTATAAACCGCATGAATGATGATTTTTTTGAAGGAATGCTTGAACTGGTTTCGGGAACAGAACGTGACGGATTAATTAAATACTTCATGATCCTGACGGATGCACTGGCTGAATGCAACTCGCCGGATTTTAGGGCAGCAAACATCCGCGCCGAATCCCGGTGCCGAATCAAAGGAGGGCAAAATGAGCATTGCCGATAAAGCCGAGGCTGTATATAATGAAGGCTTCAATTGCGCACAGGCGGTTTTTTCGGTTTTTGCCGAAAAAGAAAATCTCGACCCGTCAACATCTTTTAAAATCGCGTCCGGATTCGGAGGCGGCATGGCGTCCATGGGTGAAACATGCGGCGCGGTTACGGGGGCCTTCATGGCAATAGGTTTAAAATACGGAAGATTCAGGGCTGGTGATCACGAAGCAAAAAAAAGAACCAACGGAATAATAAGGGAATTCACAAGGCGATTCATTGAAAAAAACAGCACCCTGTTATGCAGGGAGCTTTTAAAATTGAATCTCAATGATCCGGCTCAATATAAAGAAGCCTCTGAAAAAAACCTGTTCAGGGACCTCTGCCCGAAATTCGTCCGTGATTCCGCAGAGATACTTGACAGTCTTTTAAAAGAAAACGGATGAAAAGGCAGGGTTGACATGCATCAGTCAGAAAGCATTTTCAACATCGAGGATAAATACAGCGCCCCGTTCCTGAAAAAAACAAAAATATCCATCGAAAGGGGTGACGGAGTTTTTGTTTACGATACCGATGGCAGGGAATATATCGACTTTACCTCGGGCTGGGGCGTTGCCTGCCTTGGACATTCCCACCCCGTGATCATGAAAGCGCTCCAGGAGCAATCAGGTAAAATCATGCAAAACCCTAATTCAGGGGCCACCTATTCCCCCGCAAGGGCCGCTCTCCTGGAACTGCTGTCCGGCATTCTTCCGGGAGAACTCAGCAGGTTATTCTTTTGCAACAGCGGAGCGGAGGCCAATGACGCGGCCATAAAGCTCGCAAGAAAAGCCTCCGGGAAAAAAGGAATAATATCCATGAATATGAGTTTTCACGGCAGAACGATCAGCACCGCATCCGCAACCGGCCAACCGTTCCACAGGGACAAGTTCAATCCGCTCATGCCGTTTTATGCCTTTGTGCCGTACGGGGACATCGCGGCCGTCGAAAAGGCAATGGACGGGGATACCGCAGCCATAATTTTAGAGCCTGTCCAGGGCGAGGGCGGCGTAATCATTCCTCCCAATGGCTACCTTGAGGACCTCTCGGATTTATGCGAGTCGAAGGAGATATTCCTCATACTCGACGAAATTCAGACGGGTTTTTTCAGGACCGGACCGGCCTTCTGTTCATCCCTGCTGGATCTAAAACCGTCATTCATGACTATGGCCAAGGGCATAGCAGGCGGGTTTCCATTTGCTGCCATTGCAATGACAGATAAGGTCGCGTTAAAACTGTCCGCGGGAGATCATGGAGGTACTTACTGTGGGAATCCCCTGGGCTGCGCCGTATCATACGCCGTTATCAAACATCTTATAGAGAACAGGATAGAAGACAATGTAAAAAAAACTGGGGATTTCGCCCTTGAAATCATGCTGGACATGAAAAAAAAGCTGCCCGGGATAATTTCCGATGCCAGGGGAAAAGGCCTCCTGCTTGCTCTGGCTCTTGCGAACGGGGACCTCGCTGAAAAGGTGTTCGCATGCTGCCTTGAAAACGGCCTCATCGTCAACCTGTTAAAAGACAAGGGAATAATCAGGATATTCCCGCCTCTTAATATTTCGATGGATGAAATGGAAAATGGAATGAAAATTATGGCAGCGGCCGTGGAAACAGCGGCCTGCCGGAAAGAGGTTTAGACCGGGACAGATTTATTCAACGCCCTTCGCCATGAAAAAATCCCTGTATTTCATGTCCGTCCCCTTGATATGATTCATAAGCCAGTCCCTTAAAAAGCTCATCAGCTCCAGGGTGAACGCCTTCTTCCCGTTTTTATAAAGGGCGGTAAAATCATTTACCTTTTCAATGAAAACCGAGTGTTCGGAAATGTGGCTTTCATAGTCCGGATAGGAAAACTTCTCCATGAGATCGGCTTCCCTTTTAAAATGAAACCGCGTATAATCGACCAGTGCATCCAGGATTTCACTCATCTCCGACATGCCATGTCCGGATATCATGCCCATATGAAGCGTATTGATGTATTCGATAAGCTTCTTATGGTCGCTGTCGAACTGGCCGACTCCAACGCTGAAACCATCTGTCCATACGATAAAAGACATTTCATATGCTCCGGTTTATGAATATAGAATAATCTTCATCAAGCAAAATATTCCGCATCTGGATATGCAGTAATCGCCTGCAACCTGGAAATAACGGGCCGCCGGCAATAAAGAGACGGCTCGATCCAGGAAATCACCTACAAGATAGTTGAATTTACAATATCATCAATACTTTTTTTCGCAATGCATTAAAAAATCAAAAATATTTATACTGTTATTCTTGCTTTTTCATATAATCGGTTGTATAAAAGCCCCGATATATTTTCTCATGCACTTCAATAATGCCGTATTTTTACATGTTATCGACCTGGAAGATTCTAATTCCTGAAGATTGCAAATTCAAGGATGAGCAATTAATTATTATTGCAGGATCCGCTCCAATAATTTATGGGCATCTCTATAAATTAGATTTTCCATGATAAAACCATTGTAAAAATCTAATTTATACATTAAAAATGCCCACAAGGGAACATCCTGTTTTGATTATTATAGGTTCCCTTATATTCCAAAGATGAATATTTTACAAAATCGTGTTGCATCCATCGATATCTTCCGCGGCCTGACCATCGCAGGAATGATAATCGTAAACAACCAGGGCGACTGGTCGCATGTCTATACTGTCCTAAGGCATGCATCATGGCACGGCCTGCTCGGTGCGGACGTCATTTTTCCGTTCTTTCTCTTCATCATGGGTGTTTCAATATTTCATTCCCTATCAGGAAAAAAAGATCGCAGATCAACTATCGTCTGGAAAATAATTTTAAGAAGCGTTGTCCTGTTCCTTCTCGGCATAATCCTCAACCTTTTCCCGGATTTCAATTTCGGAACCCTCAGGATCCCGGGAATTCTTCAACGGATATCGATCTGCTATCTTGCCGCCGGCTTGATCTTTCTTTTTTCAGGGATCAGGACGCAGGCCATAATCTGCGCGGCGCTGCTTCTCCTTTACTGGATCATACTGGCTCCGCCAGGCGCAGGTACGGACTCGCTTGACCAGAATGGAAACATATGCCAGTTAGCTGACAGGGCTCTCCTTGCGGGTCATGTCTATGCCAAATCAACCTCAACTGGACTCGACCCGGAAGGCATACTCAGCACCATCCCATCCGTCTCATCAACGATGATCGGGGCGGTCTTCGCTGGATTTATGAAAAAAAAAGTTGATCCGGCCAGGCGCCTGGTATTCACGAGTTTAATTTCAGCATCTCTTATCATCCTCGGCCTGTGCCTGGGCCATTTCATGCCCATCAATAAAAATCTCTGGACCCCGACATATGCCCTGATTACCGGCGGAGCGGCATCGGCAGTACTTATCATCCTTCATGCCGCATGCGATCTGAAAGGCCATTCGTCATGGGGACTGCCGTTTACAATTCTCGGAATGAATTCCATAACGGTTTTTTTCCTCTCCTCGCTTTCCGGGAAGGCCATGACAACATTCAGGTTTCCGTGTGGAGTTCATGCGAATCTGAAATCCTTCCTGACTGATGCTTTATCCGGATGCGTTCCAGATCCTTATTCGGCGTCCCTCCTTTATTCTGTGCTGTATCTTCTATTCTGGACCTGTGCCATGTATTGTTTATACAAAAGGAATATTTTTATCAAAATCTGACGCATTATATCTTTGACAGTCCGGCCCTGATCAGTCATAATGCTGATATGGCGCGACATGTTAAAGACGACTTGAATGTGAAAAGCATCAGCTGGATCGATGAAGCGGAAATATACGCCCTCATCCCGGGTTATGAAAACAAAAAACCCGCCAGAAAAATCAAGTGCCTCAACAGGGCCAAAACGAACTGCTTCTTTTCACGCGGAATAAAAAAAGAACTTATAGATTTCATTTACAGGGGCGTGGTAAAACTCGGATTGAAGGACAGAAAGCTGATATTCACCCGGGGGTCAGTCAAGGTAAGGGGAAGAGAGGTCAACCACGCCATAGGGCTGCTTGAACTGGACTGGGACGTCGGAACATCCGTCAAGATACCGCGGCTGCTCAACTATGAAAAAAAAATTAAACTCCTGATAAACGGTGAAACCCGCGGCCTCAGGCTGATGGAAATCATAGTCCTCAGCTGCCTGTTAAAGATGGCGCTCCCAGGCAAAAACGGCGGCTGGTATACAGCCATGTCTGCTACAATCATCGCCCTGGGATGGGGGAGCCTTGACGGTGAACCGGCCGAGGTGTTGCAGCAGAAAGACTAAAACCGTGCAAAAAAACCGAAGGATTTTACCGGGAAACGGTCAACAGGGATTCGATTCAGCAAGCTCACGGATCCTTTCCAGTATTACTCCCGGCAGCGAATCCCTGTTATCCAGCGTTACTTCAATAACATCCATGTCTCTCCGTGCCTTGACTTCCCGGATGAAATCAGGTCCTCCGAGTGCGATCGTACCGACTACTATGCATTCCGAATCGAGCGCTGACAAAGCCGCCTGCCGGAAATTTTCCGAAAAGCATTCCATCCTGCCGATCTCGTAGAGAATGATCACGAACCCCTTGTCAGGCGATATGGACGACACGGCGATTGAGTCGATATTTTCCATGATGACCCCGTATCTTCGTATCCTGAATGCGGATTCAGCGTCCCTGCGGGCAAGGTATCCGGAACGGCCGTCAATGCTCCTCATGATGAACCCGGTCCTTCCCCCCTCGGCCCTCTCCTCCTCGGTATAGAATCCCTTGCATGGAACCGCAAGCCCGGCGATCACCTTTTTTATGACAGTTGTTTTTCCGGTTGAAGGGGCTCCCGTAATAAAAATGTTTTTATTCATGAAGACTGCCGATCACCTGAAACGGTTAAAAAAATACAGGGCAAGGCTGAGGATAATGCTGATTATTATGCCTGTCGTCACGGGGAAATAGAAGCTGAATCGCTCCTTTTCAATTGATATATCGCCCGGAAGCCGGCCGAAATTTCTTAAAAAAGGAATCTCATCCCTGAAGTATATCGCAGCGCCGAGCGCAGCGATTAATAATCCGGCAATTATTAGCGTTTTTCCCGGTGATGATTCCATTTCTGCCGTTCCGCTCCGGTCAGTCTATTTTACAGGAAAAAACGTGACGACTTCGGGTGTGCCGTCCTTCACGACGATCCTAACTGACTTCAGGGTCTGTCTTCCGCCGCCCTTCCCGGCCCTGCCCCCCATGTAACCGATTATTTTACCGGTTTTATAAGTATAAGCGGTCCTTCCGCCCCTGGAACTGCCGTTAATCCCGCCGGATTTTATTTCAGACCAGGTCCTGTCCATAAGATCTATTATTTCAGGTTTGCCAATGCTGAACACGCCGTGTTTTTTTCGCTTTTCGATATTGACACTATGTCTCATTATATGCTCCAGCCTTGTGATCCCTTTGGGATCCCTCCCTTTTATAACAAGGCCGCCCCTTGTCTTCCATGAATCTCCGCCGGTTTTAATCAGGCGGCCGCTCTTTTCAAGGGATGCAATCTCATCCCCGCTTATAAAAACCTGTCCGGTGAATCCTGCGGCTGCTGAAAAAAACAGCATCGTTATTGAAATCAAAGTCAATATTACATTTTTCATATTCAGCTCCGTCAATCGTTGATGAAAATAAGAATATTATATAATAAGCGCAACAAGCTTTCCGTTCAATCGATTTTTCAGACGCCTGAATCACTGGTCCCGGAAATTTTTTTCCAGATAAAGTAAACAGGAACTCCGGTAATAACGATCAAAAGGCCGGGCCAGGTGTATTTCGGCTTGAAAATCAGCAGATTGACCGATATGAAAAGAGCAGCGATTATGTAAACCGCGGGCAGAACCGGATATCCGAACGCCCTGTAGGGTCTTTCCGCATTCGGCTTTTTTTTCCTGAGGATGAATATGCCGGCTACCGTAAGCATGTAAAAAATCAGCACTGAAAAAATCACGTAGTCAAGCAGATCTCCGTAAGTGCCGGTAAGGCAGAGGATGCCGGACCATGCGGCCTGAATAAAAAGGGCGAACCCCGGAACGTTTTTACTGTTAAGATTCCCGGCCTTTTCAAAAAAATAACCGTCCCGCGCCATGGCGTAGTATACCCTCGCGCCGGAAATTATGAGCCCGTTGTTGCATCCGAAGGTGGAGACCATAATTACAGCTGCCATGAAAAAAGATCCGGCGTTCCCAACCGCATGGGAAACTGCCGCGACAGCAACCCTGTCGTCCGCGGCGAACTGGATCCCCCTGCCGAATGCATCCGGCGCATCCGGTGATCCGGCCACGGGAAGCATGACGATATATGCAAAATTCACGGCTATATAAATAAGGGACACGAGACCGGTGCCCACTGCCAGGCTCAAGGGGATATTCCTCTGCGGATTAACCACCTCGCCCGCTGTAAATGTAATGTTGTTCCACGCGTCGCTTGAAAAAAGGGAGCCCACCATTGAAACGCAGATCGCCGCAAAAACAGACAGCCCGGCAAGCCATGCGGTATCTGAGGTAAAGAAGCCTGATGATACCGAAGGCGGCCTTTCCCAGAATCCCGATAGATTTGATTCTACAGCCGAAGGGTTCCATCCAAGGACGAATCCCACGGCAATCAGGATAACCAGGGCCGCGACTTTTATAATAGTAAATCCGTCCTGAAAAAGTTTGCCCGCATGTATGCCTTTTGAATTTATATAGGTCAGCAGTATTATGGTAAATATGGCTGTCAGATGCGAGCCCTTAAGGCCGAAGCCTGAAAAAACGGCGATGACATTTTTTTCTCCGAGGGCCGGCAGGAAAACCGAGGCGAATTTGGCGAACGCCACCGCCACAGCGGATATGGTACCGGTCTGGATCACGAAAAAAAGCGTCCATCCGTACAGGAAACCGACCAGCGGGTTATAGGCCTCCCTGAGGTATATATACTGCCCGCCGGCTCCGGGCATCATTGCCGCCAGTTCCCCGTAGCTGAGGGCCCCTATGCAGGTTACAGCACCGGTGATCATCCAGACCAGCATCAGGTATCCGGCCGAGCCCATGTTCCTTGCGATGTCGGCGCTGACAATGAAAATGCCGGAACCGATCATGGACCCGACAATGAGCATGGTTGAATCAAGAAAACCGAGTTCCCTTTTAAATTCCTTCATATTGATATCCAAAATATAAATCGCCTGTCTATAGTGGTCACAGTGCGTCAACTTAATCAATTATTTTTAATACTGCATCAATACATATGATAGTGTTGAAAATAATGTCAAAAAACCTCTTTTCATAAGACGTTGTAATCAAAACCATGAGATGGCACCTGATTATTAATTTTTTTATAAATTTATCGAATAAATCTATAAAAAAGCTACTTGATCCGAGTTTCCAAATATTGGACAATTGACAGGAAAATATGCTCCATTATTACGAATAGCATTTGGCAAGCCACACGAAAAAAATGGATTGAAAAAAATAACATCCGGATTGAAAAAATAACATCTGGATTATTATAAAAAAATGAGAGGTATTTATGAAAAAGATTCCTGCTTTAACGATTCTTTTGTCATTGATTTTTGTTCAAAATGCATACTCTCAACAGTGCCTCAAGGGTGACTGCAAAAACGGCGTCGGGACCATGACATGGACTTCCGGCGACAAATATGAAGGACAGTTTAAAAACGGAAACATGGAAGGCAAGGGAGTTATGACCTATAAAAGCGGTATAATTTATAAAGGTCTGTGGCTGAAAGGCAACATGAAGGGTAACGGCACGATGACCTGGCCAAACGGAGACAGGTACGAAGGAACTTTTCTTAATAATAAAATGAGCACTTACGGCACTATGACATACGCCAACGGCACAAAGTATACCGGAATGTGGACCAACGGCTTGATTGATAAAATGGGCACCATGACATGGAAAAACGGAGACAAGTACGAAGGGATTTTCAAGAACGGTAAGCGCGATGGAAAAGGCACCATGACATGGAAGTCCGGCGATAAATACAACGGCCAGTGGAAAAATGATCAGATGGACGGCGAAGGCACGATGACATATGCCGGCAAAAAAGCCGTCAAGGGGAAATGGAAAAACGGAAAACTCATTGAGGAGGCCAAATCTGCGTCCGATGTTCCGGAACCAAATGGTTCATACGGATTGTTTTGCCTACTGAATCCCGGTGACTCCAGATATGCCGAAAACCCAAGATGGATTTTCGACTTTGCAACCGGCGGCAAAGGCACGTACAAAAATTTTGGCGGAGAAACCCAGCTCACAGGAAAAATATCCTGGAAGCTTGATGGAAAAGTACTTACCCTAACACTTATAGGAATGGAAGGCGGCCCGCAGAAATATACATATGACGCCAGCAAAAAGTGGTTTGCCGAAAATCCAAGGCCTTACGGTCCATCCAACAAGGTCATGACAGTCTGCATAATCAAGAAAAGATAGACTAAATTAACGCAAGGCATACGGACGGGATAAACTTCCCGTCCGTAACAAATAAATTTAATGAACTACAAAATCATCTCCCCGGAAAGCGAAGGCGTCATCCTGAAAAAAACCGCTTTTTCATCGATATTTTTCTGGCTGATCCTGTCGATAGGCCTGTTTTCTTTGCTCCCTTCCCTGCCTGTATTGTTTTCGGAAAATCCCGGCGCAGGCTTCGGCTTTCTCGGGTTCGGACTGGTCTTCATATCCGGGTCCCTCATCCTTAAAGGTGCGTCCCGGTTATTTCCAGAAAAAATCACTTTCGACAATAATTCAAACCGCATGATACTGTCAGGGAAAAAGAAAAGCGCTTATATCGGTTACGGCGATATCGAGGGCTTCCGTCTTTACCGCTTCCCGAGGGGCGGTTCCTTTATATACCTGAAAAAAAAAGACGGGGCACCGTTCGATCTCATCCGGTGCGGGACCGGCGGAACAAAAAAACCCGATGAGACCATCAGGCTGCTGGAAAGTAAAACAACCTTCGATTCCGGTAAAGCGCGTCCTGAATGCGCCATGCCCGAATGGGCGTCGATGGCAGACAATGCAGGGAGGACCGTTTTCAGCTGGAACGAGAGGATTTCCATCATCCAGTTCATTTCGATATTCTTCATGTTCGCGGGTTTCGGATTATCCATTTACGGCCTGTCGGACAACCAGTTCATCAAATACGCCGTATCCGCCGCTTTCACCGTAGTCGGCTGTCTGTACGTACTTTATCACCTTGCTGAAAAAACCATTTTCCGCCTTAATGTCCTGGTGGTCGGTGTAAAAGATGTGCAGTACGGTTCGGCCCGCAATCTCGATTCATTTAACAAATACGGAATGAGAATAAAAAAGACCATTAATATATATGAAATCAAAACGACTTGGTACTCCATGGACCAGGTCGCGGGTAATTTCCCGAATATACTGATAATGGATGATAAGGCAATTCATCTGCTGGATGACATAAGAACCAGGAATTATTCCGTACAGGATATAAAAAAAATGCTTAAAGAGTATTACGGCCTGTTTAAAATTCCGGTGGCGAACCGTGACTTGACAGACCTTGTCAATCTTGAACAGGCAATTCACGCGGCAATTGAAGAAAAAAGATGAACCTGACCCTGAATCAAAGCATTAGAAATTTCATGAGCCGAAGCTGAATGTATATATGGCCGAAACGGTAAGCCCGTAAAAGTGGTCGAACCTCCCGCCGATCTTCTCGTATGACTGGTCATTTACTTTCTGATAATACCTGAGAAGCTGGTACCTGAAACCCGAGGCAATAGTTACGCCGATGTCGGAAAAACTATAAGCAAGCCCGGTCGAAAAAGTACCGCCGCATGTTAAATATTTACCATGAATAACTTTGAAAAAATCAAGTGCAACTATCGGGGTTTTGTTTTCCATAAATGCGACCTCCCATGAATGAGGGAATCTATCCCTGCCCCACATTATAATGCCTGATACCGACAACTGAAGATATAATGATTCCCACAGGTTAATATTGAATGATACCCCGAGACCCGGACCTGAGTTTTTATTCAATTTCTTTCTTTTGTCGACGGCAAATTTAGCCTTGCCGGGATCACCGGAAAGCCAGGTATGTTCCGTTTCTTTATAGGAATATCCCTGGTATTTGAATCCCCCGAAAATTGCAAAAAAACTTGTTATCTGAATTCCAAGTGAAGTATCCAGGTCCCATTTGGTTATTTCTCGTTTAAAAGTCCTGGGCATTATATATAATTCCAAATTTGGTAAATAAACAAACTTCCTCATAAAACCTTCAGACTTCATGAATGTTTTACCATACATGAAGACCGCGGAGAGTTTTATCTTATCGAAGAATTTAAACCCCAGGGCGGGGCCGAACAGGGACATGTCATGCTTCGGCTTGAACTCTTTAATTATAAAATCATCAAATCGGATATTGCCGTTGTTGGTATTATAAGTTATCCGCCTGGTATACCCGTCTTTCCACGCGGGATCCCAGTGATTGTACCAGTAATTGCCGCCTATCGAAACGTCCAGTACGGATGTTTGTGCGGGGCTTTTCAACCCGGCAACCATGCAGATCAAAAAAACAACAAGAATCACTCTTTGCATGGGGCCTCCTTTTTTTAATTACTGTTAAAGAGCCGGCCTTAAACTTTTCTTTATTAAAACATTGAATAGTCATTTTTCAAACACTTTTTAACTTTTTACCATATTTTCGGTATGATTTTATACGGCACCAGCTTGCGGTATTCGTCCCAGTAAGCGCCGTATTTAACAGCGCACCTGCGGTCGTCCCTGATTGATCTGTGCGTGAGCAATATTGTCAGAAAGGTAACATAGAAATACGGCATGAAGTTCAAAAAAAGCGCTGGAACGCTCCAGAAAAATGCAGCGAGTATCTCGGGTATGTAATGGAAATGACGTGACAATCCCCACCAGCCTGAAGCGAGAAGAAGACTTTGCTTTTCCTCGCCGCTCTCGGTCTTATATAAAGCCTTTATTAAAACAGGCTTCTTCCCCCATACAGTGCAATTACCGCCCGTCGCCCTCACCTTCTGCCTCTGCCTGTCGGCGAGGTAATTTACCGCGATGCTTGCCGCGCCGAGAATAAAAATAACGGACGCGAGCGGAAGGCCCAGCCTGTTTGGATGGTCGACCAGGTACAGGGTATGGGAGGTGTAGACCGAAGGAACCCATACGAGACAGCCCCAGCAGATATAGAAGCCGGCCCTGTCATGCATGATGTCCATGGAGCTCATGTATCCCGGCTCCCATATGAAAAACTTCGTAACGTAGATGATCTGCAGAGCCACAGCGACGATCATTGAATCCGAGATGCCGTACAGCTCGTTCTGCTTGGCCGCGAATGAAATGATCAGCAGGGGCCAGCCCATCAGCCCGAAGCGGCAGTTCGTGAACATCTTGACGTCCCAGCCGAATATTCCCGGGTAAAGCTCCGTGCCCCAGTAATAGTCGAAAATGAAATTCCCGGAAAGTCCACTGTCCGTGGATGACGGGGCATACCTTCCCTTCAGGTAAAGCACAAGGCAGAATGCCAGGCTTGCGAAGTTCAGCGCGCCGAGCAATTCGTCGAAGCGGTCATAAATGATTGTCGCAGGAAACAGTTTCAAAACGAATGACGCTGTAACAAAGACCAGGATAGTCACTAAATAAGCCGGCACGCCGTTGGCCCTGTATTCCGGAACGTTTCCCATGGGAGTGACCGGCCCCCTGAAAGGTCTACCGGGAAGGAACCTCATGAGCAGAAGCTCCAGGATCACGAACACCGCTATCATGGCCCATGCCCTGGCCGTGCCGAAAAAAACCGGGAGCCACACCGAAGCAAGGATTTTGAAAAGCCCGTCATTCAGTATTTCACTTCCAAGAAGAAAAAACGACCCGTGCAGATTCACGTTCGTGTGCCATATAAGCATTACTGAAGGAGGGCATGTTATCAATAAAATCAGCGCGAGGGTCCTGCGCCAGGCGGCATCGAATTTTCGGTTAACAACATTTCCGGTTTCCAAGAAGTCTCCTTGTACAATAATATTTAGTCAGTGTTTAAATTCCCGGTCGGGTCATTTATTGAATATGGCCGGAGAATGATCATCCGGCTGGGGGATTTTCAGGGTACGGAAATACGCGATCATGGCATTTAATAAAACAGCGTGTTATTCGGGATTTCCAAGAAGCTTTTCAATAGCTCCGAATATCTCCTCGTCCACTGGAGGTTTTGAAATTATCGTATAATTTCTAATCGATCTCATCAGCGAAGCATCGATAAGATGGCTGTCCCCGGTCAGAAAAACTACCGGTATCATTCTTTTCATCTGAATCTTTTCTGCCGCGTAAAGACCGTCATCTTTGCCATCAAGAATCACATCCGTCAATATCAGGTCCGGATTCAGCGTGGAGGCCTTTTCTATGGCATCTGCTGCGGTGGACGCCACGGAAACCACTTCGTAGCCGCGCCTGTTCAATCTCATGGTCATATCATAGGCGATTATGGCCTCGTCCTCGACGATTAATATTTTCTTCGTCCCCATCCTCACGCCGGAAACCTGATTTTAAAAACGGTTCCCGATCCCCTGTCCATGCTCAAGGTCTCGTTAATCTGATCGGGCTGGATCCCGACCTGCTTCAGATATATAACAAATCAAAAAAAGCATGAACCCTTCATGGCTTCCATTTCTGCGGTACCCTTTGCAGCTTTTCCGTATCGTAGCCAATTCCCTTGAGATAAGCGGTTATTCCATTCATCTCGGCTTCCGGAAGCGATGGTTTTCTCGCCATGATCCATACATAATCGAGCTTGCTCCTGCCTATGACTGTTATCGAATAATCATCCTTGAGGTATATTATCAGGTATTCTGATTTGATCGGCCATATGAACTGCATGTCCCAGACGGAGTTGCTTTCCTTATCGCGTACGAATCCCAGCGGGTGGTATATTTTTTCCGGGCCGTCGAAAGAGCCCTTCCTGAAAGTGAATGTCGTGGCAATCGTTCCGTCATCGTTAAGCCTGTATGACTCCACGGCATTGTACGCTTCCTTTTCAAGAAAGGTGGGTATGTTGGCGATAACATACCAGTCTCCCATGAAACGCTTGAGGTCAACTTTCTGCACGGTCTCCAGTGTTGGCATTGTAGTACACTCTGTTATTAATAGAAATGAAGCAATTACTGCGGTCTGGATTATTTTTTTTAATTTCATATCTCTTATACTTGATCCCATAAAACTTAATATTCCTGGTTTTTGAATCATATGATAAAATAATCCATATTTCAGGAACATTCCATTTAAATTACAAAATTTTTTAATCGCTTGTTTTTTTTTACATTAATCCCAAAAACTTGTTATATTACAATATCTGTTATCATTAACTTATAATGATAAATAAAAGTAATTAAATATATAAAATATTAATATGTGAGGAAGGTTTTTATACTATATGAAAACTACCCATGTCATAATCCTATCCGCTGTATTTTTGGCGATATCGATAACGGTTAATTCCGAAGAAGCCTTCACGGGAAACATATATCTCGCAGGAAGCAACAGGACGGTATTATTGTTCCAGCAGAAAAACAGCGCGTTAAAAAAAGACGGGAAATCAATCCTGAGGCATATATATACTGATACAAACGGGAGGACGGCTGTAATCGAGGACGTGATTTTTGAAAAAGGTTCATTTATCGAATACCATGTCGAGTTCGCTGATACGGAATGCGGTTGCAAATTGGAAAGGAACGGAAACAAATTGAAATTCGGATTCACAAGGGGAGACACTTCCAAATCCGGGGAGGATGATTATTATCAAAACCTCGTCATGGGGCCCACCCTGAGGAGCTTCATCAAAGCCAACTGGAATCCCATGGAATCAGGGGAGACGGTATATTTTTACCTTCCGGCCATGACACTGATGAGGGTAGCAAGATTCAGAATGTTCAGGCACGATGATTCACCATATAACAGGCCTGGCGTGATCGTCTTTAAAATGGACCTGTCGAACTTTTTCCTGCGCCCATTCGTAGATCCCGTAGACCTTGTTTATGACGTTAAAACAAAAAGGCTGACGGAGATACACGGTAAAAGTCTTTTACGAAGAAAGGTAAACGGCAAAATGGAAAACCCGGTAGTGGACATATATTACACTTATAAAACGTAAAACATAACAGATGCGGAGAAGAATGATGTTAAATGCAAAAAAACTGACTCTAATAATAATAAACATAACCGGAGGGGCGGCCGTGCTGGGCAGCTATGCACATGGGATCCTGGCCCATCCAGAAACAGCGGGGCTCCTGTGGGGTAATGTTCCGACGGAGATCATTCCGTTATACACAGCATCAATGTTTTCGGCTGCAGCGGGTTACCTTGCCTTTACCTTTTTCATTCTGTTCAGGCTGGATCCAGGGACCGTGAAAATTGCGGGGCGTTTCAATTATAAAATATTTTATGCAATTTATGCCGCGATTCTCGCGCCTTCAGCATTATGGATGCCTCTGACCTTTTATATGCTGGCGAATCCATCTCCCTGCATCTGGACGGCAATCAGGACAGTGCTGGCAATCGTCGGCATTTCGTCTGTCGGAATGCTTGCAGCGCTTGCTCTCATCCGCCCCGTAAATAAAGGGCCGGCCTACATTCTGGCCTTAATCGGAGCCGCCGCTTTTATCATCCAGACGGGGATACTTGACGCAATTGTCTGGACCGCTTATTTCCCGGCAGGATATTAAGCCAGAAGATAATCGCATGAATGCAGGCAGCTTTACTTGAACACGGGCATGCCGGGTGTGATTTTCCCCTGGAAAGCCGCCCCCGCGCCCGAAAGCACGCACTTGGCGATCGTCTGCATGGGAAATTTCACTTCAAGTACCGCTTTTTTCCCGTCGATAATTATGAAAATTTTGTCCCCCATCATCATGGTCTCAGCAGCCCTTCCGGATGACACGATTATCTCCGATCCTTTAACTTCGCGTACCCTGCCTGCCAGCTGTCCGGCAAGGTCTATCCTTGACGCTTCAGTCGCCCTGTCTTTACGCAGCCCAAACAGCTGTGCGAGAAGATTTTTGTTCCTGAAGCTCCTGTCGAACTTGTTGACCGGAACAGACTCGTTCTCAAGGTTCCAGTAAAACGAATCGAACATGTCCTCCGTCCCGTCGTATTCGCCTGACGATGAAACGGCGAACCATTTGTCCCTCCCGCACAGCATGATGCTTCCAAGGTGCTTCCCCGTCCTGAATTCATAAAACGCCACAAGGCGGCCGTTGTGTTTCACCAGAATATCGTTCGCTGAATCAGATGAAAAAGATACGTAATAATTATTCCATTCACCGATACCCAGGGTAATGCTTGCCTGGTGTCTTTTGACTTCCTGGAACCCGGGTAGAGAGATAAATGACGTCCAGCCGCTGCCGCGTCCGTCAGTGGAGCCTATTATAAGCATCGAACGCCCGAACAGCCAGAGGAACGGCCTTGAAAAGCTCATGCTTTTCCCGCCGGCGCCGTCTGTTATCTGCATATCCGTGATTATTGCATTAACGCTATCCTGACCGGCAACCGGCGCGTTTCCCTTCCTTGTTCCCGTTATTGCGACATTGTATCTTTTATCCGGGCTTGTCATCTGAATATTATTGTGGTAATTCGGTCCGTTAAGCTTGAAATACGGGGTTTTCATCATGTCGAGCGATTCACATTTTGGGCGGTCATCGGTTATCAACCCCATGGCACCATTGAATAAAACGTAATTACCGTCAGTGGTGACGATAAGAAGATGCCTTTTATCCGGGCTAATGACAGCCTTTTTTATCGTCAGGAATTCCTTGAGGCTCCTCCTGCTTTCATTCAGCTTGAGATCGACGGATTTCTGCCCTGAACTCACTGTCGCAAGCGGAGGTATGGAAGCGCATGAAATGATAAACAATGCTGAAAAAATAATGAAAATAACCTTAATTTTTTTTCTCATCATGACAGGCTCCATTATCATTTATGGTTTTGGATCAAACACTCTGACTATTTGAAATTCGCGACCCTGGCTTCCTCGGCCGCAGGGGTTTCACCGTAGTGCTCTATGATGTATTTAAGCGTGTCCCTGGTCTTGGATTTGTTTCCCATTACATGATAAACCTTGGCCATGCCGTAATAAGCCTCGGCCCTGATCATGGCATCCGGATACCTGTTCACCAGCGTCTGGAAAGTTTCAAGGGCCTCTGGAAATCTTTTCAGGTTAACCATTTCAATGTGTCCTTTCCTGTAATACGCCTGGTTAACCTCCGGCGAATCCGAGTATTCATCAATGAATTTCTTGTACGAAGCGACCGCGCCCTCCCAGTTGCCGGAGTTTTCGAGTCCGAGCCCGCTCTGGAAAAGCTGGAGGCTGAGCCTCTCGAGGTTCACGCTTTTGCTGTTTATCGTCCTCGGAACAATATCGATGACCTCCTCGGCGGTTTTGAAACCGGCGAGCCTGAGCTTGAGGTCATGCTTACCCTTCTGTATAGAATAAACAAGCGGGGTGTTACCGCATGGTGCCCCGTCTATGAAGACCTCGGCGCCTGACGGGACGCTTGCGAGCTTCAGCGTGGCGATTCGGTTGTTGAGCACGTCGTTTACGGCCGCGGCTATCGACTTTGACAGGGGACGCAGAACGGACGGGGACGTTATATCCATGCTGCCGAGGTACACGACCCTCCTGTCCGCGGTTTCGAAAATCCGGTAGTTGACGGAGATGACGTCCTTGAAGGAACGGATATCCCCCTCGACCATGTATCCTATTCCGATATTCGTGAAGCTGGCGGCGATATTGTCGTTTTCAACGACGCCGATCATTTCCAAAATTTTTTCATTCACGAGGGACCTGGCATATTTCCTTTCCACTACGAAAAGGTCCTTGTAGGCGCCGAGTTCGCTGTTCAGGACCTCCGGGAGGACGCCGCACAAGGCAGTTTTCTGAACGGCCGGGCTGAAATCCTTGAACCTTGCGACTGATATCCTGGGCTTTTTCGCGTCGGGCAGTTCCTTTTCCCTCGCGGATACGGACTCCACTGTCAGGGAGCGGCGCATTTCCCTTTCTATGTCGATTGCGGCGGCCGGGATGTCGTTAACAGTGCATCCCCTCGACTGTACGATCATCCAGTTGTCTATGTTGACAGTGCGTTCGTCAACCTCGTAGCCGTTTTCCATTTTCGCAATGGTTCCCACCGTAAGATAATTTATCTTCAGAGTCTTTCCAATGCCCTTCAGCGCCTCGAGGTCTCCGAATCCCACCTGCGCCATTTCCAGTTTGGCAAGGTAATTCTTGATAGCCCCTTCCCTCCTTACGGTAATCTGTTTGATCCCCGTCATGCCGGTTTCAATCAGGGTGGATACCGCGAATCCCGCCTTCTCTGATTCCCCGGCCGAAGTTGTTGAATCGTCGAACCTGGCCACGGCGAGCCTGATCCCTTCATCCTGTGAAAAGAGCGATGCAGCGACGGCGGATGCCAAGATAACGGATGTAATTATGACTTTTTTCATGTCAGCCTCCCAGTTCCTTGATCCAGAACAGGACAAGGGGACGTTCCGCGCAGTCAGGCTTCATCTGTATGTACTTCCTGTAATTCTGTATGGCGGGCCCGGCCTGTTTGAGCTTGGTATCGTATATGATGCCGAGGTTCTTGTAAGGTGTCGGCAGTTCCGGGGCGAGCTTCTTCACCTTTTCAAATTCCTTCACTGCCTCGGCCGTATTGCCGAGCATCGAGCTGATGACGCCGAGATTGTTATGCGCCTGGTAGAGCGCATCGTCAAGCTTCACGGCCGTCCTGTATTCGCCCTCGGCCTCCCTGTACTTCATCATCTTGTAAAAGGCGTTGCCCAGCTCGAAATGGGAAAGCGCGTAATCCGCCTTGAGGGATATTGAAGTCTTAAGCTCATCAACCGCCTCGGTATATCTTCCGGCTCCTATGTAGGATTTACCCAGCAGGTAATATGAAAGATACTGGTTGGGCTGGTATTTGATGGCCTCCCTGGATGAATTGATTGCAGATACGGCATCTCCCTTCTCGGACTGTATGTTGGCGATTTTTGTATAGATCTGGGCCTTTTCAAAATCCTCTTTAACGCCTCCCAACGAATCCTTGAGCTTTTTAATCTCAACGTTCACCTCGGCGTTACCGGAAAGCTTCATTTCTTTTTCCATTATTTCCTGCGGGCTCTTTTTGCATGCAGCAGTAAAAAAAACCGTGGACGCACAGGCGATAATAGTTATAATTTGTATATACAAGATATCCTCCTGAAAATCATGTAGTAATCAGCAACAAAGTTGAAAGGCTCCTTCCCGTGAATGCGATGATAAAAAATCAATTGAGAAAGGATAAAATAAAATAATTAAATATTATTATTGAGGCATTATATCCGTGTTGATCGTTTATTCAACTAATTTTTGATAAATTGTCATCATCCGGACCCTGCTGTACTGATTTTAATGGTTCATATGCAATCATTAAAACCAGCAGCGTTTGCACTGCCCATATCCGAGATGTTATTGACTTAATTTTTTCGCGCATATAAACTTGAAAAATAATAATATAAAGGAGATATGCCATGGCTTTAAAAAAGGTCGGTATACTCACGGGCGGGGGCGATTGTTCAGGGCTTAACGCGGTCATAAGGGCCGTGACCAGGGCCGCGGCAATAGAACACGGCGCAAAGGTGCTGGGGATCGAGGGCGGATTCGAGGGCCTGATTACGGCACATACCCAGGAACTGACGGTCCGGAATACCAGGGACATACTTACCCTCGGCGGAACCATACTCGGTACCACCAACAAGGGGAACCCTTTCGAGTTCAGGGAGATTAAGCCCGACGGCTCAATAGGCGTACACGACTATTCGGACAGGGCGGTCGATAATTTCAACAAGATGGGCCTGGACTGCCTGTTCGTCGTCGGAGGAGAGGGGACCCTTGAGATCGGGTACCGCTTTTTCCTCAAGGGCGTGCCCGTAATCGGGATCCCGAAAACGATCGACAACGATCTGGATAAAACCGATTATACGTTCGGATACCAGACCGCCGTAGAAGTCGCCTGCGATGCGATGGACCGTCTCCAGACGACAGGCCGGAGCCACCAGCGCGTCATGATACTCGAGGTGATGGGCAGGACCGCCGGCTGGATAGCGATAGACGCCGGAGTTGCCGGGGGCGCGCATATAATACTCATACCGGAGATACCCTTCAACATCGACCGTGTAGTGGAAAAAATAAAATTCAGGGCCGAGGGCGGCAGTCCGTTCAGCATCATCATGGTGGCGGAGGGCGCGAAGGAGGAAGGCGGCGACGTGATAACCCAGGCGTCCGCCTCGACAAGGCTCCAGGGCGTCCCACAGCTCGGCGGCGTGGG
Source organism: Spirochaetota bacterium (assembly GCA_025457915.1). Classification (GTDB taxonomy): domain Bacteria; phylum Spirochaetota; class UBA4802; order UBA4802; family UBA5550; genus JALOTL01. The sequence goes on from JALOTL010000006.1 coordinate 192,079, forward strand.
ATTCTACCTGGCTGATCAGATTAAAAAGAGGATCGATCTGGAGGTCAGGTGCACGGTCCTTGGCCACATCCAGAGGGGCGGTTCGCCGTGCGCGTTCGACCGCGTGCTGGGAACAAGGCTGGGAAGCCATGCCGTCAGGGCCGCTGCGGAAGGCTCTTTCGGGACCATGGTCGCCCTTAAAACCCCCGACATGACTCTTGTACCCCTGAAGGAGCTCGCTGGCAAGGTGCGCAGCGTGCCTGTGGATTCACAGCTCATTCAATGCGCTGAATCCATAGGAATAAGCATGGGACGGTGAGAAACATTTAAAACCGATCTGAAGCAGGGAATATCCTATGGAATCAAAAAAAGTAAAAGACAGCAGGGTAACCATAATCCAGCACATGACGCAGCAGGACGCTAATTTTTTCGGTAACGTCCACGGCGGAATAATCATGAAGCTCATCGACAACACGGCCGGAATAGTCGCTGTCCGTCATACCCAGAAAAACTGCGTGACAGCCTCGATCGACCGGCTCGACTTCCACCATCCGGTATTTGTCGGCGACCTTCTTCGGATCACCGCGGGCATCAATTTTACCGGAAAGACCTCGATGGAGCTGGGGGTGCGCGTTGAATCGGAAAACGTCCTTTCTGGCGAGGTTAAACACACCGCTTCCGCCTACCTCACTTTTGTCTGCATCGATCAGAATGGGAATCCATCGGACGTGCCACCTGTTATCTTTGAGACAGAAGATGAAAAAAGAAGGAACTGCGAGGCTCAGCGGCGACGTGAAAACAGGCTCAGGGAAAAAACAAGCGAGAAAATCTGCAATGCCTGCGATACCTGAAATGCTGAGATAAAATCCCGGATTTGTAATTTTAATTCTGGAATCGCCTTACTTAGGCATGCATCATGTCTATGCCATAAAGTCACATACTCAAGATATAAAACAAACCGGGGACGTAAACGATTTTGCCACAAGAGAGATACCGGAAGGCATATTGAATAACGAAGATGCGCACATGGATAAGATCGAGGAACCGCAGGAGCAGATTGAACAGATGTCTCTTCAGATATTCCTCAGCACCCGGACCTGATGCAGTAAGATGCGGCTAAAGGACCTTGTCAACGCAATAGATGAAAGATACTCCGGCAAATCCCTCAAAACCGGTCAGAATGGATTTGTCTTTGAAGTTGTTGATTCTCACCGCCCATGCGTCCCTGACCCTTCTCACCACCTGGCCGGACAGGTAGAGATATCTCATGCCGCCGTCAATCGAAAGCACCACCCTTTGTGTAATCTTGATATTCACGCCTGCGTCCGCCGCACCGGAAACGCCGGGAAAATTGTAGGTGATCTTTTCCCTCATCGGGCCAACATAGATCAGGCTTCCGTAATATGACGGAAGGGAGTAATACATGAGCGGGTTGACGGCCTCAGCGGAATAAGAACTGAATTTCTTGTTTCCCCATATGTAATGAAAAGCAACTTGCGGTCCCAGCCATAACCGGAAGTGGTTCGTTTTTATAAGGGCTATGCAGACAGTATAGCCGATATTTATCCGGTGAAGGTTTATGTCCTTATATATATTATCGGAAAACCTCTGGTACCCAAGGTTGAGCCTGTAGCTTACGCGTACCTCCTCTGTCGGTACAGTGTCGAATACCAGACCGCCCCCATATGCAAGACCCCTTCCGGATCCCTCCCTTTTTGTAACTGACGACTCCCTGACGCGCATGGACAGGGCACTGTAACCGAAATTGCCGCTCAAACCGAACCCTAAAGCATATAAACCGGTATTCATGAAAAGCGGAAAAACAAGAACTCCCGGCAGCAGAATGCTTAAAGTCTTCATCACTACCCCTTAGCTTATATTACAATCATGATTGATATCTGCAGAATCGGTAATATTTATACCAATTAATACCGGATGTATTTATTAAAATTCATTAAATAAGAGCAAATCAAAAATTATTTGTTCACAGTTTTTTTATATTTTATCAAGAAAACCCTGTAAATGAGATATAATTTTCTCTTAGCACCGATTAAACCGCTGAATAAATCAGCCAACTCCCTGTATTATATTTAAGCATTTATATATCCCGCCGGGATATGCCGGCATGCACTATCAGTTTTAATCCATGATAAGCGGCTTTCAATTATTATTAGAATCTTTTCAAAGTTTTCAAATAGGAGCAATTTTAATCCAATAAATTTCTTTAAATAAAAGACCAATTATTCCAAGAAATTACAAATAATTACTTTATAATTGAATGAAATTAACATAATATATCTAAAAATTTAAAATTATCCCTCAAAAAAATAAATATTTCTTGATAACGGGCAGTGTTTTTTAAAAAATAATTAAATCTTCAGATTTTATGGATTTATAAGTGATTCCAATTCTTATACATCGACCATACGGATTATTTACCACGCACAGACAGTTCGTGACTTACTACAGTTATCATGAACAATATTTTGAATACTCACATAATATTTATTTAAAACCACATAAAACCAAAGGAGATTTTCTATGGCACTAACCAGGAGGGAATTTTTAAAGCTCTCGGGACTTACAACTGCCGGCGCGTTTCTGGGCGGATCGGCATTCCTCAGCGGATGCAAGTCGACGCCGAAGCTCAGCGGCGCAAAGGAATCGTCGACGATATGCCCGTACTGCGGCGTCGGCTGCGGTTTGATCGTCTCGGCGCGTGACGGCAAGGTCATAAATATTGAAGGGGATCCCGATCACCCAATAAACAGAGGCGCCCTCTGCGCCAAGGGTACGGCCCTTTACCAGGTCGCCGTCAATCCCCGAAGACTCGGAAAGGTCCTTCACCGCAAGCCATACGGCGCGGAATGGGAGGAAATGTCCTGGCAGGATGCCGTTAAACTCATAGCACGGCGGGTAAAAGATACCCGCGACGCCACGTTCCAGGAAAAGGACGGCGACACGATCGTCAACCGGACTCCGGGCATAGCCAGCCTGGGCGGCGCGGCGCTCGACAACGAGGAATGCTACCTGCTGTCCAAATTCGCGAGACTCCTCGGGGTCACCTATCTCGAACACCAGGCCCGGATTTGACACTCCGCAACTGTCGCCGGTCTGGCGGCATCTTTTGGCCGTGGAGCCATGACGAATCACTGGATCGATCTTAAAAACGCAGACGTTATTCTTATGATGGGAAGCAATGCCGCGGAAAACCACCCGGCTTCATTCCGCTGGATACTGAAAGCCATGGAAGAGCGCGATGCGAAGCTTATCGTTGTTGACCCGCGCGTGACCAAGTCGGCCTCACTTGCCAGCCTTTACGCGCCCCTGCGGCCCGGTACGGACCTGGCCTTTCTGGGCGGCATAATAAGCTATGCCATGGAAAAAAACCGCATACAGAAAGAATACGTTCTCGAATACACCAACGCCTCGTACCTCGTGAATCCGCAGTACGGCTTCAACGACGGCCTTTTCTCGGGGTATGATCCCGGCAAACGCAATTACGGGGACAGGAAATCCTGGACCTATCAGCTCGACGCAAATAAAATCCCCAAGAGGGACAAATCCCTGAATGATCCGCAATGCGTTTACCAGCTTTTGAAAAAACACTACAGCCGCTATACACCGGAAAAGGTTGAAGCGATTACCGGCTGTCCGAAGGAAACATTCCTCAAGGTCGCGGACATTTTCACATCCACGCACAAACCCGACCGCGTTGCCACCATCATGTATGCCATGGGGATCACCCAGCATACTGTCGGCACACAGAACGTCAGGGGCTTCTCGATTCTCCAGCTTCTTATGGGGAATATGGGTCTTGCCGGTGGAGGAATCAACGCGCTTCGCGGTGAATCCAACGTTCAGGGTTCAACCGACCACGGACTCCTTTTCCACATATTAACGGGGTATATGCCCGCGCCTACCGCCAAGAACCACCCCAACCTGGCGGCCTATAACAAGTCGCAACCACAGACCTCAGACCCGATGAGCATAAACTGGTGGTCCAACCGCTCCAAGTACCTGGTGAGCATGCTCAAGGCCTGGTTCGGCGATGCGGCAACCAAGAAAAATGATTTCGGCTACGACTGGATCCCGAAAGTCAGCAAACCCGCGCCCTACATGGTCCTTTTCGAAGACATGCTGAAGGGAATCATCAAGGGCACTTTCCTCATGGGAACAAATCCCATCGTGGGGGGACCGAATTCGAACCGGGGCGGCCAGGCGCTTGAAAAACTCGATTGGCTCGTGGCGGTCGACCTGTGGGAAACTGAATCATCGATTTTCTGGAAGCGCAAGGGGGCGAATCCTGCGCAGATCAAGACAGAGGTCTTTCTGCTCCCGGCGGCATCCTCAGTTGAAAAAGAAGGAAGCGTTTCGAATTCCGGCCGATGGGCCCAGTGGCGCTATAAAGCCCAGAACCCACCGGGGACAGCAAAGGCGGACCTTGATATTATCGACATGATATTTCGTGAAGTCCGAAGCCTGTACAAAAAAGAAGGCGGAAAACTTCCCGAACCTATACTCAAGGCCGTCTGGGATTATATCCATAAAGGCGAACATGAAGCCGATCCGCACATCGTTGCGAAGGAAATAAACGGCTACATCTGGAGCGACAAGGACCAGATGGAATCCTTCATGGACCTCAAGGACGACGGTTCGACCGCATGCGGCAACTGGATTTACTGCGGAAGCTATCCCGGTAAAAACATGATGGCGCGCAGGGGCACCGGTGAAGGTCCCGGTTCCATAGGAATGTACCCCGAATGGTCATGGTGCTGGCCGCTCAACCGCCGCATCATCTACAACAGGGCGGCAGTAAACAGAAAAGGCGAACCCTGGGATCCCGAACGCGCTGTAGTGAAATGGACCGGGAGCAAGTGGAAAGGCGACGTCGTGGACGGCGGCCCCAAGCTTGGACCTGATAAAAAGAACCCGTTCATCATGAATAACGAGGGCGTAGGACGTCTGTTCGCCCCGGGTTCAGCACTGGCGGATGGGCCCTTTACCGAACACTATGAACCGATGGAGAGCCCTACTGTCAACACCATGAACAGCCAGAAGGTGAATCCGGCAGCCCAGATCATGGAAGGGGTCGCAGGCCAGTTTTCAAATCCGGGCCAGTATCCATATATCGGCACATCCTACCGCGTGGTGGAACACTGGCAGGCCGGAGCCATGACCCGCAACCTTCCATGGCTCAACGAGTGCATGCCGAGCATGTTCTGCGAGATCAGCCCCAGCCTTGCAAAGGCCAAGGGGATAAAAAACGGCGACAGGGTCAAAGTTTTCAACGGCAGGGGAAATGTATCAGCCTACGCACTTGTGACAGAGCGCGTTCAGCCGATGAATGTCAACGGAAGGGCCGTGGAAATGATCGGCCTGATATGGCATTTCGGTCAGGGCGGTGCGGCCACTGGCGATGCGGCCAATCTTCTTACGCCAACCATCGGCGATGCCAATACCATGATCCCGGAATACAAGGCCTTCCTTGTAGATATCCGGAAGGAGGCCTAAACAATGTCAGGTAAAGCGTTTCTTGTAGATACAACCAAGTGCTCTGGGTGCCATGCATGCCAGGTTTCCTGCAAGCAGTGGAACAACCTCCCGGGAGAAAAAACGGAATTCTTCGGCGGTCCGGAAATGACAAATCCGGCACAGCTTTCCGCGATTACTTTTAACCATGTCATATTTTTTCCGGTCGACAGATCCAATCCGGAAAAACCTTCCTGGACTATTATGCATAAAAAATGCTACCATTGCCAAAATGCCAATTGCGAGGTCGTATGCCCGCAGAAGGCGATCAGCAAAAAGGACGAGTGGACAGTAATCGACCAGTCCCGGTGCATAGGATGCGGCGCATGCGTAAACGAATGCATATACAAGGTCCCGCATATTCTCGAAAAGGACATGATGAAATACGGGATCGAACAGCCCCTCGCGAAGGACAAGACCTACAAGTGCCATGCCTGCACGTCGAACAAGAGGGACGTTCCGGCATGCGCCACGACCTGCCCGACAGGGGCGCTCACTTACGGAGACAGGGTCAATATTGTAAAGAGGGCCGTGGACCGTCTTGAAAAAGTAAAAAAGAACTATCCTCATGCCAGCATTTACGGCCTGAATGAATTCGGCGGACTCCATGTTATAACAATACTTAAGGAGAAACCCGAAAAATACGGTCTCCCGGTCGATCCCAAGCCCGTTAACGCGGCAAAGGTACAGCAAATCCATGATGTTTACGGATTGCTTGCCTATTTTACTCTCGGGATCCCGTCACTGAAAAGGGCGGCTTATCGTATTTCAAAGAATCTAGTGGGATGACAGACGAAACACGGGCGGCATCCCGGCCGCCCGTGTTTTTCCATGAAATGAAACAATCTTCAGCATCCGCCTTCATTCTTGCCGGTGGTAAAAGTCAACGTTTCGGAAGCAACAAGGCTGTTTCCATTCTGGATGGAAAACCGATCATATCTCACGTTATCGATGCAGTTTACTCCGTAATAAAAAATATATCCATCATAGCAAACAAACCGGAGGACTTTCGTTTTCTGAACCTCCCGGTATATCAGGATCTGATCATGGATATCGGCCCGCTTGGCGGAATATATACGGCCCTGTCTCTGTCAGCAACAAGGAAGTCATTTATCGTCGCATGCGACATGCCGGGTATTGAACCTCGATTAATTGAATGGATGGTCATGGAATCTTCAGGCTATGATATCGTCGTGCCGCTATTAAACGGTAATTATGAACCCCTCCACGCGGTATATGACCGTTCCTGCCTGCCGGCAACCGGAAAAATCATCCATGACGGCGGCAGGCAGCCAGCGGCCCTTTACTCGCAAGTAAAAACCAGGGCGGTCACACTGGAGGAAATCAAGAAATTTGCCGATCCCTCAAGGATCTTCCGCAATATTAATTACAGGTCCGACCTGCATCCCGTAAAAAATAATTGATAAATTCAGCATGCCGTCGATCTTATGTTATCTGACAAAAAAGGCGGGAAATTATTAATGCAGAATCACAAGGAAAACCTGATCAGGAAAAAGGAACAAATACTGCAAACCGGCGTTCTCGACGATCATACAATTGATTTTTATTGCGACCTGTTCCAGTTTCACCAGGACACGGTTTCCTCCATTACCGGTTCCGGCGAACCACCGATCCGCGTCCATGTACAGGCCGATAAATCCATGGTCCGCGATTTCGGCGTTAAAAAATCCTCCATGGAAAGCCTGCAACAGGCACTTGATGCCCTTGTAAAAATAATAGCACGGTATAATCCCGGACTCGACGCAGGACGCTGCGCCGGAATACTCGCCGCCGACAATACCTCCGTGGAAAAAATCATTTCAATTATACTTACAAAGGATTCCGGGGCATTGCTTAAGCTTGCAGAGACCTCAAAGACCGGCTTCGAGGAATTCGCTTTCATCGTTATAAACTGGCTCAAACCTTTTTTTATATCCGCGAGGGAACTGTTAAACACTCCGGTTCAGAACGAGGACAACATGAATCTGTGTCCGTTCTGCGGTTCATATCCCGACATGGGGTTCATCGATCCGGAAAAAGAAGGAAAACGCCTGTTGAGATGCAGCCTATGCGAAAACATCTGGGAATTTAAAAGAATTGCCTGCGCTGTATGCGGGACCGAGGACCATGACAGTCTCGAGGTTTTTACAGATGAAGACAATAAACGCTACAGGATCGAAGCGTGCCACGCATGCGGCGGATATTTGAAAACTGTAAAACTTAACAAATTCGAAGCGGTCGATGACTGCGATCTTTCAATAGAAAACATAATATCGGCCTCAATGGATGCCGGCGCCATGAAAAAAGGATTTAAAAGATCCTGACGAAGCAGACAGGCTGAATCCGGCTTCTTTTTCTACTCCACGAATGCCGCCTTAATGTCGACAAAATCCGCATGCTTGTGGATATAGTGGACAGGGGACCATGGACGTTTTATTAATAATGAAATCAAAGAAAAACATATACAAGCAGCTTCGTGAACACATGGACCGCCTTCCTGTTGGCTTTCCCTCCACAATTACAGGAGTGGAGATAAGGATCCTTAAAAAGCTCTTCACGCCGGATGAAGCGCTTACCGCCCTCGCTTTAACCGGGTTATCCGAACCCATTCAAAAAATCGCGGACAGGTCGGCCGCCCCTGAACTGTCCGGACCGGAGATGGAGGAGCGTCTCGAGGGAATGGAAAAAAAGGGAACGGTTTTTTCAAGAATCCTGGACGGTCAGCGTCTCTATTCGCTTGTCCCATATGTCGTAGGAATGTACGAGTTCCAGGCGAAGAACCTGACCGGGGAACTTTACAGAGACACCGCGAGTTATTTCAAGCAGGGTTACGCGGTTGAATACCTCACCACCAGCATACCGCAGATGAGGGTCGTTCCAATCGAGAAAAGTCTGACCCCTGGGCATTCTGTTGCCACGTACGACGAGGTTAAAAAACTTGTGTATGAAGCCGGAGAAAGAATTTCCGTGGCGGCGTGCATATGCAAAAAGGCCATGGACCTTTCCGGGGAACTATGTGCGGCCACTGACCTGAGGGACGTATGCATCGCGCTGAGGGACTACAGTGACTTGTTCGTCCGCCAGGGCTGGGCAAGGCCAGTAAGCCGTGAGGAAGCGTTCGGCATCATTGCAGATGCCGAGAATGACGGCCTGGTCATACAGACCTCGAACGAACGCCAACCCCAGTTCATCTGCGCATGCTGCGGATGCTGCTGCGGCATCCTGGGCATGATGAAATTCTTTCCAAGGCCGGCTGATTTCGCCGCCAGCAATTACTCGGCCGTGCTGGACGCGGAAAGCTGCATCGGATGCGGAATCTGCGTTAAGCGATGCACCATGGATGCGATCGGAATAAAAAACAAAAAGGCGGCGCTAAACAGTGCCAGATGCATCGGATGCGGATTGTGCGTTTCCACCTGCAAGCCAGGGGCCCTGAAGCTTGAACGGAAAACCGTGGAAACTGTACCTCCGCTAAATACCGATGAACTGTACGGCATCATTGCTGAGAATAAAAGGTCCCGCCCTGCCAGGTTCTTCACCATCTTGAAATCCCTGCTCGGGATGAGGGCCCGATAAAAAAACCCGGATAGACATGCCGCCATATGCGCCAGGGTTTTGAATTTCATCGAGGCCTTTTTTCAATATCCACGCGGCTTTAATACAGGTGGCATTGGGGCCGATAATCGCGATCTGCATTTGATTTATCGGCCGATGTATTAAAAAAAATTTTTTTACATGAAAAAAATTGCAACCTGTCGGCCCGCTATTTCGTCGTTATTTTAAAGCATATTTTTTTATGAGGAGACCAACATGCTGTCTAAAATCAACGGCGCAGTTTCATTGATGATATTAATAATCAACACCATTTGTAGCGCATTAATACTTTTCCCGGTCGCGCTATTAAAGTTCTGTTTCCCGTTTAAAAAAACGACCGTTTTTTTCAATATACTTCTTAACAGAATAGCAAATGACTGGGTCTACAGGAACAATCTCACCATAAACCTGACCAAAAGGATCAACTGGCGTATAACCGGCGACGGCGTTTCAGATCCCTCCGGCAGGTACCTTGTGATTTCCAACCACCAGTCATGGGTGGACATCGTCATTCTTCAAAAGGTATTATACGGGAAAATCCCGTTTATCAAGTTCTTTCTGAAAAAGGAACTGATACGGGTACCGATCCTGGGCCTTGCATGGTGGGCTCTGGATTTCCCCTTCATGAAACGATATTCGAAGGAATTCATTGCAAAGAACCCGCACCTCAAGGGGAAAGATATTGAGATCACCAGGAAGGCATGCGAAAAATTCAAAATAGTCCCGGTTTCGATCATGAATTTCGTTGAGGGGACGAGGTTCTGCAAGGGGACCCATGAAAGACAGCAGTCGCCTTACAGCAACCTCCTGAAGCCGCGATCCGGAGGGGTCGGGTACCTTCTCTCCGCCATGGGAGACTACCTGACAGGCATCATCAACATCACAATCGCCTACCCGTCCGGGAAGAAGGACTTCTGGTCATTTCTTAGCGGGCAAATAAAAGAAATCATGGTCGATATCCAGAAAATAAGCTTCACGAAGGAATTGCTGGGAGATTACATCAACGATACCAGGTTCCAGGAATTTTTCCAGAACTGGCTCAACGGGATCTGGAATGAAAAAGACAAAAAGCTGTCCGTTATGCTCGGAGAGAACCTCGAGCACAGTTGATCAATATTGCCTGGTCATCCCTTTACTGCAGAAGGCAGAGTCTGAAAATCGTCAGTTCTGCCGAGCGACCGTACGGCATTTAACAGCGCTTCGGGCGGGACAAGCAGCTTTCTTTCAACAAGGCCCATCCACCCGCCCATGCTGGTGACCCTTGCGGCGAGACCGCCGCTTTCCAGGAAAAAATCATTTCTCATGAGAAAACGGCTGCCGTCCTCGGAAAGTCCGGCGACCGAAAGCGTTACGCGGATTTTTTCGAGCAGCCTTATATCCCTGAAATATTCCATCTCGTCCTTCATGATGATCGGCCCAATCCTCTGCCGGATGAACTCGTTCATTGAAAATCCGTTTTCAGAAAAAAACATCATCCGCACGTCGCCGGATTTATCCAGATAAGCCGTGTTTCTCATGTGGGAATTGAAGCCCATGTCCCCCCAGCCGGCGTGCATTTCTTTTTCGAACATCACGGATCCCCCTAATCGATGAAAATTCATTTGCCGGTTATGATAATCCGCGGCGCGAGTCTTCCGTCGATCCTCCTCAGCCTGGCCATGGCATCGCCGCGGACTGCGAAAAACCTGAACCCCTCGAAGTACGGCTTCTGTTCGAGGATCCTTTTTTCGCGATCCTTGATCTGCGCCTCGAGGTACTGGCTGAACGTCAGCATGCGCACAGTGGGTATGCCTGAATGAACCATATACACTATTCCCTCGCGGTCCACTCGTATAAAGCCGAGGTGGCCGACCCACTTTTTCCCTGTATGGTTGGTCCTTATGAGATTGAAAAGATACCCGTTTTTAAGATTGGGAATTATTTTATGCACATCATCCGCGGGGATATAGGTAAGCCTGACTGTTTGAGGTGGAAAAGGATTTTTGCGGCCGTTCATGGCGTAGAAGCGGTCACGCTCAATCTCCAGATCGTACGTCTTCAGCAGGCCGGCACCGACAACCGAATTGACGTCCCGGATCAGCCAGCGGTTGCTTTCCTGCCAGTCGGCCTCGATAAAGTGATTCCTGTTTTCCCATGAAATCAGACCATGCCTGTACCTGATCCGCTGGAGCAGTACCATATAAGACCGCCATGAATCAGCGAGGGACATCGCAAGGACCGATTCCACGAAAGAAACGCAGTCGCTTTCCTTTATATTGTATATCGGGAGGTTGTCCGGACCGAGGTCGAACGGAAAGTCGCCTATGATGTTCTGCCTGTGGTCCTGGCCGACGTGGCGGAGTAGTATCTTATCCAGCCTGGCCACCGTGTCCTTTTCCCTGGTGCTCAGGAAGCGTATGTACCTGTCGATTTCCGCGGCGGACATGAAATATATCGGTTTCTGATACGGCGGAAACATGTCCTCGTCAGAAACGCCGCCGGACAATTCCGGCGTTTTATTCGGACAGCCCGTGCAGGCCGCAGCGGCAAGGATCAGCAGGCAGAACAGTATCCTGTATTTTTCAATCATCTTCCCTGTCAAGTCTCCTCCGTTCCTCATTCTCTTCTTCCGGCGGATTGATCATGTCGTCGATCATCTTACCGGTCCAGAAGCGATGCGATCGATTTCCAGTCGATAGTTGAATGAAATTCAAGAATGACGGCAGCTTCCATGGAATCCCCCTCATGGGTCCAGTCGAATTCATCCGGATTGTACTGTCCGTGTATCCCGTATTTAACGCTGATGCACCTGACGGCGCCCCTTGGTTTACCGTCGGTGAAATATTCCCTGTTTATCCTGACAACCGGTTTACCGTCGCCGTCGCCCAGACCGGAAGGCCTGTCCTCCGATTCGCCGGCAAACACCGCTGGAGCCTTTTTTCTCGACTGGGAAAGCGAAGCAAGCTCTGCGCGGAGACCAGCTATCCTGTCATCGTACATTTTTTTATGCTGCGACCTAATATCGTCGCTCGTTTCGTTCCGCGATGATGCCTCCTCAGCGAACCTTTTTTCATTTTCTTCGAATTCCCTTTTCGCCTTTTCCGCTTCCGCAGGGTTCATTTTTTTCAGCATCAGGTACGCCTCATTGAAGGACTTTTGCCTTTCGGCCTTTCCCTTGCTGACAATTTCCTTCGGACCGAGCGTTTTTCCCTTCAGCTCCTTCATGGTTTCATCCCTTTCCGCCTCGGTGCGTTTGATGCATATGCCGATGAACTCCTCTGAGCTTACCGGCACCCACATGGGCCTTGAAGATGCGTTCATGAAAATGATATGGCGGTTAGAGTTGTAGACGGAATGGCCGCGGAAAGTTCCGATCCTTTCCGGCTGGTAATAGAGGTCCGTCCCTATGCCGCTTGTATAAATTGCCTGACCCTCGAAAAGGCCCCTCATCCCGTTGAATTCAATGGACACCACTCCGGCCGATGTGATCGTTTCAGCAGGCTTTCCGCCCGGACCGCTACCAAACTCATGGACAACAATACTGTATTTCCCGACCAGGGGCCGTCCGGTGAAAAAGTTGGAATATTCTTCCGGCCTGTACACTCCCATGCTGCCGTACGCGTTATATCCCTTAAGATTGCTCAGCAGACGGTGGCTTGCAAAAAGGGTTTCCACGGCTTTCAATTTATTCATGAACGGGACCGTGTCAGCGGGAGACGCCCCGTAGAGCCTCAAGCTTTCGGTAAATTGCTTCTTTTTGAAGGCTCCTGGATGGTTTCCGTATTTAGACCTGGAACGGGTTTCCTCGACCGTCTTTGTTCCAGCCCATACGGGAGTGATCAGCATGACCATGGCAAGGATAATGAACCTGTTTAATCTCATAACAAAGCCCCCATTAATTAAAATAATATCAGCCTGTCGACCCGGCAGAACCCGATATGCTCAGGCCTTTTTCCCGGCAAGAAATTTCCGGATGATTAAACCCGCGACAAGGAGCGCTCCGAAAACCGCAAGCATGGGCATGATGAAATGCCAGGCCGCGATGAAGCTCAGATGCTTCACGTAGCTCCGCATGGAAAGATCGCTTATGAAATCCGGATAATAACTGAAGATATTCCGCGACAGCCAGAGAATCGCGCCGCTGGCCATGAGAATTATGAAAGAAGGATATATAAACAGCCTTTTCAGCATAGCGAGCTTGCGCCTGCGTTCCACCGTGGAAAAAAAGAGGTATATTAAAAACAGCAGCAGGAGGGCCGCGGCTCCGTATGCGGCGTACTGCCCGTATGACATGAACTGCATGGCATCGGCCGCGATCTCGGCCTTCTCGTCCTTCAATACCAGGCCGGAGAGTCGTATGACGCCACCGTCAATCGACAGCCCGAGCTTGCCCAGGTACCTTCCCGAAAAATATTCTCCAAGGCTAGTGTCGGAAAGCCTGAACAGGGTTTTAAGGATGACCCGATTCTGCAGGGATTCGATTTTATCCAGCTCATCCGCGAGGATCTGGCTTAATATGTGCTTTCTCTTCGGAGTCCCGGAGGAATCGTCTTCAACCCAGAGGCTGATAGCGATCTCGGGGAATTTAACCCTCAGGGACCTGCCGCCCAGAACCTCCTGGTCCCCTGCCCGCGCCAGGTAAATATTGCGCTGATCGACCTGTTCGTCGTAGCTGGTTAAAAAACCAAGTACTTTCCCGAACTCTTCCTTCACCGCTCCGTCGATGAGCTTATTGTTCAGTATATCGGAAAGCGGACCCTCGATGAGTTTCAGGTCCGAATAAAGTCTTCCTGAAAACGTATTTTTGTGCTTTTCCGCGATTTTTGTAGACTCCTTTTTTTTATCCTCCATGGCGGAGACCGCGTCTTCATAATCGTCCAGTGCCTTCTTCATCGCTTTTTTCGCGATTTTTATCTCATCGCTTTTCCTGTCCTGGTAATACTCGACCGCGGCAATCCGGTCCATGTTCTTTCTAAGCTCGTCTTCGCGGTTTTTTTCAAATTTTTCCTCGTCTGGAAAGGAATCCTTTACCTGCTTCCACTCCGTGTCTTTCAGGTCGCCGCGCTGCTTTTTCAGGGTCTGGAGTTCCTCCTCGCGGCTTACCAGGTTATAGGCCTCCTTTGCCTGCTCGTACCGCGATTTCACCGCCTCGTATTCTTTAGTATATTTAGTGATCTGGAGATCGCGTTCGATTTCATCGCTGATCTGCTGTTCAACCTGCCAGTTCTTGGCCTCGACAAAAGCCGTTATCAGTTTTCCATCTTTTAATATGCCGGTATAAAATCCAGGCTGGAGAAGAACTGTTATCAGGATGGCGAAGACAGTTGCGGCCGGCACCAATATTAAAGCGGAGGTACTGATGATTGTAAAAATAATCCCCCTGGGTTTTGCCGCATGATTCCCCTGCTTATCAGTGGCCTGCGTATCAGCCATATTTTTCCCTTCCATAAATAAATATAGATTTTGATTTAATAATATCCGGAACAAATTTTCGCGTTTGTCAATTATAATATTCATGCAATGCCAATGAATAAAACTGATAATGAATTCAGGCATGTCGATTTCTTTCAACGGGGTTATGGATATTTAATTCATTTCCCATCTTATCATTGTATTAATTGTTCCGAATTATTTAATGGATAATATCAACGCTTTTTGATGCAAAAAATTTCCTGACATGCAGGTTAATCAGATTTTTGTAAATATGTTGACTTTATAAATTTATTTTTTATTCATCAAATTAGCAGACGTATTGCCATTAAATCCGAGAAAAGTCCGTCCGCGCCGTTACCGGATTTGCAAGGGAGTGTTTTGAGAAAGTTGAAACATACGGCATACGTACAGGAGATGCATCCGCTGACATGAACGAAGATAAAAAGCCCCTGGAAAAGCTTGATCTTCCGAAGACGGCGCCTGTAATCGGCATGGAGAGGCTCGAGGCAGCGCTCAATGAGGAAAGAAATCCATACATGGAATGGCACGACGGTCCGGATTTTTCATCCGTGTCCGCGGCTTTATCCGCGCTTTTCCCTGGCGAACGGCAGGCTGCGGACACGGACTTTATTTATTCTGACCGGAATGAATTAATTTATTTAATTTTCAGAAATTCGCCGTACATCCAGACGCCGTCGCCGGCGCCAGCCCTTACATAGTACCAGAAATTATTCCAGTTTCCGACTTTCGTCTTTTCAAGGGTCCTTGCTATGACGGTAACATCTGTGTTTTTCGGCACGGAGTCATATTCCCTGGCATCGTCTCCGAACAGCCCGGCCCGGTATTTCACGCTTTCGGAATCGACCGACGGCCGTTTTCTTATTTTTACGTTATCGGTGGTAGTCCCGTTCTTCATTCCCATAACGATAACCTGTACATTTCCGATAAACCTTTTCGAGCCCTCCCTGACTTTCGATTCCTGTATTTCAAATTCAATATAACTGCCCCCGCCCTTCGGGTCCTGTGTAAAAACGCTCCTCTTCGAGACGGACGATACCTTCAAACAATGGGTGAAATAGAGCGAGCCGATGGATTCATGAAGCGAGCAGACCGCTTCGCCCATCGTGTCCCCGCAGGGCATGGCCGGTCCTTTTTCATGATGCAGGCACTTCTGGGGATGCAGGTATATCTTCCCGTCTTTGTATTTATATTCACCTTCGTTGTACCAGTACCAACCCTCGGAGCCGTATTCAATCCTGTAGCTATTATCGTCGAAAAATTTCAATTTAGCTTCGCCGATGGCGTAACTGAAGCTCAGGGTCCTGGATACAAGATATTTTGAATCCGGCACTGGGATCTCCTTTCCAGTGACATTCATGGCTAAAAACATCACAATCATGGAAAACACAAAGATTGACCTTTTCATTCATAATCTCCCGTTATAAATCATTTTGCCGTTGAACCATCGGTTATTTAACAGCCACGACGAGCATTTCAAAATCCTCCGTGGTTAGCAGGTCGTTCCTTGAAAAAGCACCGAGTTTCGCGCCGAAAATTTCTATACTGTTGAATCCAAGGGATTTCAACAGCCACGTGATTTCGGAAGGGGCATAATACCTCTCGTTGCATACCAGCTCCTTTTTGTTGCCGTCGTCGTCTTCAACTGTAGTGATATCATGGTTCCTGAAAGTCATCAAATCGAAGGTATTGCTTCTGTAAGTTGCATTACCCTCCTCCGATTCGGAGGCCAGGAACTTCTCGACTGAATGATACAGCGGGAACAGGCCGTTAAGGGTCGTGAATATAAATTTACCGTGATTTTTAAGCGCTCGCGCCGCGTTTTTCAGGATTTCGAAATTCATTTCATCAGTTTCCATCAGGGGGAAGGCGCCTTCGCAGAGCATGACGGCCAGGTCGAATTCATTTTCAAAAGGCAGGTCCCGGGCGTCGTGTTTCCTGAAATCGATCTCCATATCCAGATTCCCTGCCTTATGCCTTGCGCGCTCCAGCTGTGATTCCGAAAGATCGATACCGGTTACCATGTATCCCCTTGCAGTCATTTCTATCGCGTGCCTTCCAGTACCGCAGCCGATATCGATGATCCTTTCGGACCTGTCGTAGTTTATTTCCTTTTCAATGAAATCGCACTCGCCGACCGTGCCTGCAGTGAAACATTCTTTGTCGTATTTTTTACCGTAGTTTTCGAAAAGTTCTTCATACCATTGCTTCATTTTTACCTTTAATAAATGAATTCTCTTGAATATTTGGCATACGAAATATGTAATTGTATTTTATGCCGGATGACAATTGATTTCACCCGGCCCTGCAGAAACTCCAGGCCCGTCATTCATGAAGTTCAGTCAGCCCATTATTGAATCAAGTCGTTTTGACAATCTTTTTGCCGGGAGACAACAGGGTCCAGACGACGGTCGTGCCCGGTGATGCGGGAAATACGCTCGCGTCGCAGCAATAAAGGCCTCCGATGAGCGTTTCAAGGTTAGCGTCCACTACGGTGCCTATCCGGCAGGTGACTGACTGATGGGCGCCGATCTCCTTCATGATATGGATGCTGTCTTCACCTGCGCCTGCAGCTTTGAATATCTTCTTGATGATGCCAATGCCCTTGTTTAATTTTTTCCGGTCGTTCTCAGTGACGGGTCTGACGAACGATCCGCCCTTCCCGATCGCGCCGGCGGCATCATCCCGCACCTTTCCACGGACACGAGCTGGCCGTCGTGGAATTTTTCCGCCAGCGGGTTCACCGTCAAGGTGACGCAGGTATCGGGATGGCAGTTGAAGATCAGACCCGTGCTCCCTCCTGTCGCCACCTTGAAGAAGGCCTGAGTCACGCACCCCATCTTCCTGAACTTCTTGACGATATCAAGCGCCTTGTCTGAATTAAATTTTATCTTCATAGCAGGCAATGCGGATTCTGCAACCAATTTTTTTATCAAATGACTACAATACGGTGTATTTATTTTTCATAATTTCCATACCGGGCTTTTTTTATATGATCGATAAAATTAAGCATGTTGCAGCCTTACTCCGTTTTATCATCAAGCAGCCCGCTTATGCTTAACAATAATTTTCATCTCCAACCCGATGAAACCATTTCATTCATAGTGATCAACTTCGAATCAACCTCGCTTCAGCCCCTATCTTTCCAGTATCCCGGCAGATTGCGCCGGATATTTTTTTCTCTCTGTTTTTTATTGAATTGTTAAAAAAAATAGGTAAAATACAGGCGCGGTCCATGGTATTGATAAATGTATCAGTAGACACCGACGTCGAGAAACAATGGACTGTTATAAAACAATGTCTTTAAGACATTATAAAAAATATTGCAGGAGTAATGATATGACAGAATCAACAGGAATACCTATGCGGCCTAATTGCTCTTCTTTTTAATTTCTTCGGAAAATAGTTTATAATATTGATCAGCGGTCTTCTCCCATGTGACATTCTGAAGCATCTTTTTTGAATATAGAGCATCGGTTTTATATTTGTTGTAGTTCCTTAAAATTTTATGAATTTTTTTTGCAATATCTTCCGGGTTTTTTGGATTGAATATTTCGGCCCTTACGCCCTGTACCGTAACATGCTCTCTAAAGGCAGGGATATCCGACATCGCGACAGGGACTCCTTTTGACCAGGCGTCCATTCCCGGACCATTCCCTGCTTCATAAAGCGAACAGCTTATCACGATTTTCGCGCACATGATAAGAGCCGCAATTTCTTTATTTGAAACATATCCCAGCCCGAGGACATTGAAGCCGCTATCGCAGCGTTCAATACCGATGCTGCATGCTTTTCCTTTTATCCCTTCCGTATCCGGACCGGTAATTATCAAAATAATTTTTTCCCCCATTTTTCTCAGCATCGACATGGCAACCAGCAGGGTATTGATGTTCTTGTGGGTAGACATGTTTGCCGGATAGATAATGTATTGAAAATCAATATTGAACCGGTTTTCAATTATGTTCCTCGCCTCTTTTATATCCATATCATCAGTGGCAAAAGGCGCAAGATGTATAACTTTGCATTTGGACGCGTATTCAGGGTAAAACTTTTTTAATTCAGACTTCATGAAATAAGTTGAAACAACCGGCGTCGCCTGTTCCATCCATAAAGAAAACTGGGAGTCTAGTTCTTTTAGCTGTTTACTGCCATAGCTGTAAAAACCAAAGAAATATTTAAAATTAAAATCATGAAAAACCGCAACCGAAGGGATATCCAGTTTAATAAAATCCAGAAAAAAAGGCCATGGGAAAAAAACAAGATCATAACTTTTTACATGATCGTGTATCATCCTTGAAAGATTCCTAAAAGATAATTTTTTTAAAATAACCGGCATGAACCTCTGAAGTTCAGGGTATCTCCTTGAAATCAAATAAACCAGCCTGTAAGCAAACCTCTGCATTATTGAACCATTGATAGCTTTTGTGCTGATCCCCTTTTTCGCGAATTCAGCCTCGGCCCCTTCTCTCATCATGCTTTCATACTTGCCGAAATATGTAATGAGGGCATCAGGGTGCCTTTCTTTCAACCCGATAATCAGGGAACGCGTAAATCTGCTCCCGCCGCCAAAATTTCCCACTTGATCGATTACTGCTATTTTCATAATTCTTCCCATAAATCGTCAGATATTATCATCATATGATAACTTATTTATAAATGAAAATTTTAAAACTTATTTTTTTTTGAATTATTAAAAAAATAAAGCGGAAGCGATAATGTCCCAATACCCCGTATGGGGCCTTGAAAACCCGCGTCAGTTTGTTTATATTTGTTTATTATTTGATAAAAATTTCGGGTTGATGGTTATAATTAAAATCATTATTAATTCCATAAAAAAGACAGCGCATATTTTTTACTGTGAAATTGTCTTGTAAACCGATATCGTTTCCCTGGCACATTTTTCCCAGCTGAAGAGTTTTGATCTTTCAAGTAGTTTTACCGAAAGCTCCTCCCTCAACATGGGATTATTATAAATCCTTAAAATACCGTCGCACAGCCCGTCTTTGTCTTTTGGATCTATCAATATTCCCGCTTCACCGACCACTTCCGGCAAAGATGAAACATTAGAAACTATCACCGGCGTACCGCACTGCATGGCTTCAAGGGGTGGAAGGCCAAAACCCTCGTACATGGACATATATAAAAACATGATAGCGCCGCTGTAGATTAAGGACAGATCTTCATCGGGCACGTATCCGGTAAAAATAATGCGCCCTTTTATGAATTCATCGTTGCCGATTTCTTCAAATATGCTTTGAAAATTCCATCCTTTTGTCCCAACCAGTACAAGATAAAGATCATTTATTTTTTCCTGTTTGAGAAGAGTGATAAAGCTTTTAACGACATGCTTCAGGTTCTTTCTGGGCTCAAGCGTTCCGACACTCAGACAATAATTGCATTCTTCAGGAATATTATACTTTTTTTTCATTCCCGATATGCTTTCTTTATCTTTTACCTGATAAAATTTTGGAGATGCCGCCTCATAAATCACATGGACCCTGGATGGATCAATGTCGGTACGGTAATTGCATAAATCATTCTTCGTTGATTCAGAAACGCATATCACGTTGTCATTAATGCCTATGTCCGATATGCATTTATTTACCACTTGGGCAGCTTGTTCGTTCGTTGTGAAATATTGAGGATACATAACAGTAATCAAATCATGTATAGTGTATAATTTGCTTATTTTATTATTAATTAAAATATTTTCAGATATTGGGAAAAATGTGGAATGATAAATATTAAAACCGCAGGAATTCCTTGAAGCTCTTTTTCCCTTATTTTGCATTAATAAATTCATTAAATTGTTTGACCAGGAGCCCAAACGCAGCAGCTTCCTTTCGACCCTCAAAAGATATCCATGAAAGTCCCGGGAATGATCGAGTTCTTGGGATATTAAAAATATTTTTTTCTCAATTTTATTTTCCGTCATCGCTTTCATGTTGTCAGCTGCCGGAAATTTATGCATATATGGATGCTCATTTATATACTTTAAAGTATAAAATGGATTCGTATACTTATCCGTGTTGCCCCATATTATCTGCACATCAAGATTTTCAAGCTCAGTAAAGACTTTAGATATGCTTTCAACAAGGCGGAATACGCCGGTCTTTGCCGTTAATGCGCTATAGCTTCCGCCGCATACTGTTATATCAAAACATACTTTTATCATTAAATACCCTTTAAATCGATTCCAGGCAATTGAGTCTTTTCAAATAAAACATTTTTTAAAAATCACCATGGGCAATATATCAATATCAACGCTAACTGATTACACAATGGATATTTATTGTCAAGAATGAATCACTTCATTCTGATATATTGCTTCTAACCGTACATTTTTACAATAATAAACATGTATTAATTTATTACATTTCAAATTGGTTTATTAACAACCGCGATATAACCATTATATTTCATAATTAACTGCCAGTTGATGCAGACAATCATTTTAACGGTTAATGATTAAATCATCCCACTATTTGTTAATTTTTATATAAATGACATCGAAACTTTTTTGGGTAAATATAAATTCATAAAAACACTTAATAGCTTTTTTTTTGCTTTCAAAATTTATTAATATGATATATGCATGTCAAACAAATATCCGGGTTTAGTATATCCTTTGGGATATTCTATAAATTATAAACGACAAGGTCGTAATTCTTCAGTTTAAAATTTTCCTGCCATGCTTCACGGATGGCTTAAGAAAAAAAAGGTTATAGAAAATGATTAAAAAATCAATTAGAAAAATAGCTAGTTTGATAGGTAATTCAATTCCAATACCTGATCGCATGAAAGATGAGACTGAATTATTGGCAATCGGCTCAATGCTCTCCAATCAGCAATACTTAATGAATTCCAGGAATATTAATGATTATGAATTTCGGATATTCAGTCAATTTGGTGATGATGGAATAATTCAATATCTTATAAAAAACATCAAAATAGAAAATGAAATATTCATTGAGTTTGGTGTTCAAAATTATATTGAATCAAACACACGATTTTTGATGATGAATAACAATTGGTCCGGCTTTGTAATGGACGGTTCTGAAGAAGCAATGAATTCATTGAAAAATCAAAGCTGGTATTGGAGATACTGCCTGACTCATAAAGCTGTTTTTATCGACAAGGAAAATATTAACCAGTTGTTGGCAGATACAGGTTTTTCAAACATCGGACTATTGCACATAGACCTTGATGGAAATGATTACCATATTTTAAATGAAATTGATTTATCGAAATTAAACCCGTCAATAATAATTCTGGAATACAATAGTGTTTTTGGAAAAGATAGACCGATAACAGTCCCATACGATAAAAAATTTGTCAGAACAAACGCGCATTATAGTAATTTATTCTGGGGGGCTTCATTGCCGGCACTTAATTATGCGACCTCAAAGAAAGGATATACTCTTATTGGATGCAATCTTGCAGGTAACAATGCTTATTTTGTAAAAAAATCTTTATTGAATGACAAAGTAAAAGAATTGTCGGTAGAAGAAGCCTTTAAAAAAAGTAAATACAGAGAAAGCCGCAATAAAGATTATTCACTTTCATATCTTTCTGGAAATGATAGGCTTGAGATAATCAAGGGGCTTGAAGTGATAAATGTGATCACAAATGAAAAGGAAAAATTATAGAGACATTATACCTGGAAACACCCTCGCGTCGCGGCAATAAAGGCCTCTGCTGCGCGTTTCAAGGTCGGCATTCACCATTGTGCCTATCCGCCACTTTACCATCGGATGAGCTCCCATCTATTTTCAAACATGGATGCCGTCTTCACTGACGCCGGCCGCCTATAATATCTTCTTGAAGATGTCTACGCCTGTGTTTAATTTTTCATAAACGTTCACGTAATGGACTATTTCCCTGTTTATTTATTGAGTTTTTGCTCAATTTTACGGCAATTTTAAACACCGCAACTGTATAATAAATATTATACCGTAAATTTTTATTGTAATTATACAGATAAATCATAATAATTTTTGATGATAAATAATTCTATAAATATCGCTGGAGGATGGTCTATGAAAAATTTCATGTTGTTTGCCATGCTCGCAATTCTCATCGCACCGGGGTGCAAGATGATGGGGGGCGACCCTCCGTGCCTCAAGAGCTCGATCAAAAAGTACGACAACGGCAAGGTCACGGAATGCGAGTTGACCAAGAACTACAAGGTCGGCGAGATAACTTGCGCCGCAAAAACGAAACTGCAACTCCGGGACGACGGGTCCCTGAAGAGCTGCGACCTGGCGGAACCTGTCGAGGTACAGGGCTTCCCGTGCAAGTCAGGCACGCTGAGCTTCGACGACAAGGGAAAGGTTTACTTCTGCTCAACAACCAGCAAGGAAATCAAGGTTGGCGATGTAACTGTTCCCGCGGGGAGCCTCATCAATCCATTCGGCTCCGGCAAGGTTAAATTTGCAGAGTGCAAGGAGGCTCCGGCCAAATACAAGGAACTCACCTGCAAAGACGTAACCTTTAACGATGCCGGCAAGCTTACAAAGTGTCGTCTCGCCGCCGATGCAAGGTGGAAAGGCAAGGCCATGAAGACGGGAACAATGGTGGATATAGGCCCCAACGACTGACTCTTGCCTTGTGAATTTATCAATTTTCAGGTAAAATAAAAATGCAACAAACCCGGCGGAGATCCCGCCGGGCATCTTTTTCTTATCCTCACATAAACAGTTAATATCCCCTAAAACCCCGCGAAAAAGGCATTTGAAAGCCTCATTTTTTACTAAACATTTGTTGACTATTTTGCGGGCCCGTGTATATTTGTCATATGGATGCTTTTTACAGGCCTTACACCCCGAAGGCGGAAAACCCGGATAAACGCGGCATTGCCGTGAGGGAGGTCTTCGCCTTCGGGGCGCTTTCCTGCGTGAAAATCCCGCTTTTCGCGTCCTCAGTGCCCGCGGGATTCCCCTCCCCGGCAGACGACTACGTCGAAAAAAAGCTCGATTTCAACGAATACCTGGTGAAGCACCCGGCCGCCACCTTCTGCGTCAGGGTATCCGGCAGCTCCATGACCGGCGCGGGCATAAGGTCCGGCGACATACTGGTGGTGGACAGGGCAGTCGAGCCCTCGGACGGCAGGATAGTGGTGGCCGTCCTGGCCGGAGAACTCACGGTGAAGCGCATCATGAGATCCAGGGGCAGGATCTGCCTTGTCTCGGAGAACCCAGAGTACGGCCCCATGGAGGTGACGCAGGATTCTGGCTTCGAAGTCTGGGGCGTGGTCACCCACGTCATACACCACGCGGAGTAGGCCATGGACGACACCGTGGCGCTCGTCGACTGCAACAGCTTCTACGCCTCGTGCGAAAGGGTCTTCGCGCCCGACCTGGAGGGCCGGCCGGTGGTGGTGCTCTCCAACAACGACGGCTGCGTGGTTTCCAGGTCCGACGAGGCGAAGGCCCTGGGCATAGAGATCGGCGTGCCGATCTTCAAGTGCGGGCGCCTCCTGCTGAACAGCGGCGGCAGGATATTCTCCTCAAACTATTCCCTCTACGGCGACATGTCACAGAGGGTCATGGAAACCCTGTCCGCGTTCACGCCGTCCATGGAGGTATATTCCATAGACGAGGCCTTCCTCTTTCTCTCCGGCTTCTCCCGGACCGCCCTCACGGACTACGGCCGAAAAATCAGGAAAACCGTCAGGCAGTGGACCGGCATCCCGGTATCGGTGGGCATCGGACCGACCAAGACCCTGGCGAAGATCGCCAACAGGATCGCGAAAAAGGATCCGAGGCTCGGCGGCTCGTTCAACGTCCGCGGGCACCCGCGCATCGACGCCATCCTGGAGTCGGTGGACGTCGGCGACGTCTGGGGCGTGGGCCCCCGGTACGCCCGACTCCTCAGGAAAAACGGCATATTCACGGCCAGGGCCCTGCGCGACGCCCCGGACAGGTGGGTGCGGAAAAACATGACGATAACCGGACTGAGAACTGCCACGGAGCTCCGCGGGACGCCATGCATCCCGATCGAGGAGGCGCCGCCGCCTAAAAAGGGCGTGGTAAGCTCCAGGTCCTTCGGCTCGCCCGTGGAATCGCTCGACGCCGTTCTGGAGGCGCTTTCGAACTACGCCGCCACGGCCGCCCGGAAGCTCCGCGCGCAGTGCTCGGCCGCGTCCGTAATCGGCGTATTCCTCGCCACTGACAGGTTCCGGCCCGGGCCCCAGTACGCGAACTTCATCACCGCGAAGCTCCCGGTGCCCACCTCGTTCACCCCGGATCTGGTGCGCCACGCCCGCGCGCTGCTCCGCGTCATATACAGGCCCGGATACAGCTACAGGAAGACCGGTGTGCTCCTGGACGGAATCATCCCGGAGGGAAACGCCCAGCTGAACCTGTTCGAATCCGCCCCGGACGAACGGCAGGCCGAGCTTATGAGGACAGTCGACCGCATAAACGACAGGCTGGGCGGCGACACCGTTCACCTCGGCGCGGAGGGTATACGCAGGGCATGGGGGATGAAGAGACTGAAGCTCTCGCCATGCTACACCACCCGCTGGAACGAGCTGCCGGTGGTCCGCTGCTGAACTGCCGCTTTTTGCGCAATTAATGATTGCTTTTTAAAATGTCTTACGCTGTATATTAATATTTTCACAGTCTTTAACGCCGGTTTTATCGGCTTTCATTTTACTGCATGCAGGGCGGTATTCACATGGCTGATTATCTTATAAAAGACGCTCTTATCGTCGACGGAACGGGCGGGAAACCCTTCACGGGCTCCGTTACCCTGACCGGCGGCAGAATTGACAGGATAATAAAAAAGAACGGAAGGTCCGGCGGCGCGCCCCGGGCGAAAAAAACCATAAATGCCAGCGGCCTGGCACTCTCGCCGGGCTTCATCGATATACACTCCCACTGCGACTGGCTGCTTCCCGACCCGAATAATGCCGAGGTGCTCGCGCCCCTCATGCTCCAGGGGGTCACGACCGTCGTGACGGGCCAGTGCGGAAGCTCTCCAGCGCCCGTCTTCAGGGACAATACAGGCACGCTCGATTTCGTATCAGACGTGCTCTGCGACAATCCCATATCGTTCGACAACCCGACGCTCGGGTCCTTTTTCACCGCGCTCGAGAAAAATGGTATCGCGATGAACATGGCCCATTTCATCGGACACGGCACGCTTAACCTGACCATGAAGGGCGAGGCATACAGGCGGAGATTCACACCGGCGGAGCTCGTGAGAATGGCGGCATCCATCGACGAGTCCTTCGATTCCGGCGCCTTCGGACTGTCGTTCGGGCTCGGTTATCCTCCAGGCATCTTTTCCGGCCTGGAAGAGCTTGAATGGTTTGCCGGATTCGCAGGCAGGAGAAAAGCGGTCGTTTCCGTGCACCTGAAGTCGCTCGGCGCCATATCCCCGGCCTATCCGTTCATCCCGGGAGGCACGCCCCACAACCTCATGGCTCTCAGGGAGATGGTCGATGTCGCGAAAAAGTCCGGCGCGGCCCTGCAGGTATCCCACCTGATATTCACAGGCAAGCCGTCCTGGAAAACCGCTGACGCCATGATAGGCGCCATCGAAAAAGAAAGCGCCTCCGGTCTCGACATCGCCTTCGATGCCTTCCCGTACACGGCCGGCAACACGGCCATGGTGGCGCTAATCCCTTCCTGGTTTTTCAAGAACTTCGACAGGAACATAAAAAGCCGGCTCATGATCGCAAGGTTCAGGGCAATGTGGAAAATCGCGAACATGATAATGGGCTTCGACGTGTACGGCGATACAATCGTCCTCAAGGCCAATTACGAACCCTTCGAGAAATACGACGGCATGACCTTTTCAGCCATCGCCGCAGCGGAGGGGATCACAACATTCGATGCGTTCCTGCTCCTGGCTGAAAAAACGAAGGCCATGACACGGGTCCTCATCCCGGGGTATTATGACAACGAGGGACCGGACGGGATCATGACAAGGGTGCTGAACCACCCCCTTTGCCGGTTTGAAACGGACGCAATAATAACGAGAAAAGGCTTCCAGAACCCTGCGACCTACGGCAATTTCCCGAAAATTCTCGGCGGGATATCCAGGGACATGGGACTTATGCCTCTGGAGGAGGCCGTACGGAAGATGACAGGCGCGTCCGCCTCCAGGCTCGGAATCAAGAAAAGGGGCGAGATCAGGGAAGGATATTACGCCGACCTTGTACTTTTCGATCCGCAGAAAATCAACGAGAACCCGGAGCCGAACAAACCGGCGCTGGGAATCAAACACGTGTTCATCAACGGGGGCCACGCCGTTGACTCCGGCAGGCTGGACCGCAAAAAGACGCATGGCAGGGTACTGAGAAAAAATGAATGAGGTTACGAGGATAGCATAAAAATGAGGCGGCGGGCGTCAGCCCAGTTCCTCTTTTTTCTTCTCGATGGTCCTTATTGTGTCAGTGCTTCCCCTGTTGATTGAATCGACATTGGCCGTGATCTCCTCTATCGTGGCGGTCAGCTCCTCTGAAGCCGCGGCGATCTTCTCCACCTCCTGCGAGGCGATCCCGGCGGTGGCCACGATCTCCTCCGGGAGCTTCGTGATCTCGTCGTTTATCCTGTCGAGCGCGGCGGAGAGCGTCAGGTTCACGTTTTTTAAAAGCTCGACCGAGCTCTGGTTCTTTCTGTAAACGTTTTCAATGCCGGTCTGGACGTTCTTGTTTATGATGTTTATCTCCTTCACGCCCTCCTGCGACTTCTCAGCAAGCTTTGACACCTCGTCCGCGACCACGGCGAAACCCTTTCCCTGGTCTCCCGCCCTGGCCGCCTCGATCGAAGCGTTCAGCGAAAGAAGGTTGATCTGGTCTGTTATGTCGTCGAGCACCTGCTGTGACTCGGTGATTTTCTTCGTCTCCTGTATGAGCATGTTGGTGAGCTGGTTGTTTTCGTCCACCGCGCCGTAAACCTCGCCGAAAGACCTGTTGATCTGGTCTATCAGGTTTCTGAGCAGCTGGTCGATCTTCACCCTCATGTTGTTCACGTGGTCCACGACGTCCTGGACTATGGACTGGAGCTTGGTCTGGGCCTCGACGTTCAGCTGGTTTGATTTTGAAAATTCTTCGAGTCCGTTCAGTATCTCCATCGTGGCGCGCGACGTCTTCTTCATCTCTTCAATTGTGGCATTGAAGACCGAGAGGGTATCCCCCGCCCTGGTCTCCGCCGAAGACTTCTCCCTGTCAAGGCGGTGCATCATGAACTCCTCGCGCGCCCTGTGGTCGAGTGTATCCTCCCTCCTGAGAATCGACACCCTTCTCGTCAGGCCCATGTATATATCCCGGGCCAGTCCGGCCACGATGCCAGCGCCGCATATGAACAGCGAGAGTCCCAGAATAACCGGCTCCCCGCCGAGAAGAGCGGAGGATGCCGCCGCTCCCGCCATGAAGAGGTACGCAATTTTTCTTCCCATTTTCCTCTTCCGCTTGGCAGCCCTGACGCTGCTCCTGTAATGGGTCATAAGCAGCTTCCTGATCTCGGGGTAATCGAGTTTCCTTACGTCCTTTCCGTGCTCCCTTTTTATCCTGCCGGCTATGTCCATGGCTATGGAAACATAGAACTTCTGCCATGGCATGAGCATGTCGTAATATATGATGAACCTGTTTTTATCGGAGTTGTATACTACCGTTTCCACTACCCGGGGATCCGTTTTAACGGTATCCCCGTCGAGTCCGTATATGACCCTGTAGTCCCTGTCAAAGGCGAAGACGGCCCTGTCAGTATAACGCACCGGCTTTCCGAGTGAATCGTGGAGAACCCCGGAATCCTTGTCGTTGATGTCGAAAAAACAACCCTCGTCGTTCATCCTGTAGCACTTGCCGTCGTAGAACTTCGGGACCTGGTCAGGAAGAAGGGGCACCTCAAAGGTCCTGTACCCTGAATTAACATATAGCCCCTTGAAATAACCTATGCCCAGGGTGTTGTATGCGTGGGATATTATCGAAAAATAATCGGATAAACCGGTCCCGTATACGGTCTCCTCGCCCGGCCTGTATTTTTTTCCGTCGATCGTTACTTCTTCCGGCCTGTTGAGATATGGAAGAAACCTCTTCGGTGTTTTCTGGTAGGTAAAAACTAGCTCCATTTCCTTCTTCTTCTGCAGGAATCCGGAGAGTGTCCTGGATGTACAGTCCGACAGCGTACTGTACTTGTGCGCCACCTTCCCGGCCACCTTGCCCATTATGTGATACGGAACGAGGATGAACTGCAGGGCCCCCTTTCTTTCCAGGGTAAGCTGGAATGAGGAAGTCCTGAGACCTATTATCTCCACAACTTTTCGTATGGAATCGAAATCAAGATTTTCATAAAAGGAGAGCACTCGGTATTGTATGGCAAAATAAAAGTGTTCGGTTACTTTATTAAACGGATGGCGCCTGATGGCCCGCAGGTCGGCCTTGGTCAAACCGATGTCGTCAAGCACGTTCCTGTAAGCGATTTCCGTATGGTCGTTCCTCAGGTATTCAAGGAAAGACGTAATATAGTACCATGCTAGGCCGTGCGGTTCGGACGAATGCCTGTGAGGATAAAGGTCCTTTTCGTAGCCGCCGGACCTCTTGACCACCTCGAGAAGATAATCGGATATTTTTCTGAATTCCCAGGGCCTGATGGTTTCATCCGGCTTGAAAAAAACAGGATCCCTGACGTCGTTCGCTTTCTTGTTCATGTCTGATTTATTGATAAAACGATACGGAAAATATTTAGAAGATGATATAGAAGGTGCACTAAAATAATCAAGTTAAAAATATTTCCGCTGAAAAATCATGTTTAAAAAAATCAGGTTTCCCGGCCGGCATGAATAAACCCGGTGGAATCAGCCGATCATTTTGGATCAGGTGATTTTAATGGTTGTTCACCTTTAATCACCCTTTCTGCATTCAGGCTGGTAAAGCTTCATATAGTCCATTATTATGATCTTCGCCGGCTCTATCATGTCCTGTCTGAGATTGCGGTCCTCGTATACCCTGTTTACCGACTCCCACGCCTGGCACCAGTTTGAATCCATCGCAAGCTGGGCCTTTGCTATAGCGAGAACGACGTTTACAGTAAAGCTGGACCTGTTCCTCTGTCTTGCTTTTTCAAGAAAGACGATCCCTTTCTTCGGGTGGAAGTAATCGTCCATTACAAGAAGATAGCCGTAGCAGAAAATCTCGTCCGGAAGCATAAGGCCCGGATTGGCGATGATTCTTTTTCCTTTCTTTTCGGATACGTATTTCAGGAAAAGCGGCGCGTTCCCCTTGCCGTCAATGTTCCATGAAAGGGCGTTTATGACCGCCGCCTTCAGATCAACCGGTTTTTTCGGATCGGAAAGAAACTCGGCAAAGGACCTGTCCATGATCCCCGAATCCTTCGCCTTCTTGACGACCGGGTTGTCCAGGTAGGCCTTGTGGAAATCGGTTGAGGTTACAGGCGAATCCGGATATGAAGCTGCAGGCATTAAAAGAATAAATAAAAACGGGATAATCCTGTTATACATTTTTCTACCTCACGAAATGCCGGACCCGCAGTGAGGGCATTCCTCCGCCGGATACAGCTCGTCCATGGATTTCAAATCTCTGTAGACGGAACCGCATTCGTCGCAGAGATAAAATATCTTCCCGCACTTTTTGCAGGCATACTTTTCAAGGGTCCCCTCCTCGCAGAAGGGACAGATTTTGCTGTTTTCTTCAGACAAGTTCGCCACCTCGGGTATAAATCTTTTACGTTGATCCCGTAAGAACAGATTCATCAAGTTCTCCAGACCCATGATTTCCGGACTGACTGGCGGCCGGATTATTGGATACGGGCAGGGGTCCGAGTCCGGGAAGCATGAAAATAAATTAACCTGATTTGCAGGCAAGTCAAGCTTTAATAAAAAATCTATTTCCCGGGGGTCGTCCCGGGCGGTTTGCCATCAATGGAAAATCGCCTCCCGCGGAAGACGGCCTCGGCAGCTTTTTTGTAAGCGCTGCTTTCAAAATAGCGTTTCAGTTTCATTGATACCGGCATGATCTGCTCCGAAGGCTCGTATAAAAAAGGCTTCCCGGCGGAGAGATCATTTACGGCGCCCTGTTCCACGGCCCATGACAGCTCGTGAATCGGACGGCCGCCCAGGTCCCTCAGTATTGCGCGAAGGACACCCTCCTTCTCGGGGTCCATGAAAAAAAACTTTTTTGAATACATCACCGCGCTGTGGATCCGCTCCGGCACGTCCATGAATCCGTCTTTCAGCAGTTCGGCGCCCAGCTTTTCAAGGATGCTGAAAAGATATTTTACCGCCCCCAGGCCCGGCTTTACCTGCCCCGGAAGGGCCGGCCTTTCGGGCGTGAATTTTTTAGCCGGGTCCTGCAGGGATATCCATTCAAGATAGAGCAGTTCAAGAGGCATCCTCTTCACTGCTTTTCTAAGTATCGTCGATCCTGTCTCAAGGGTTTTTTCTGATATCCGCAGGTCCACAAGGAGTTTCCCCGGGGCGTGCTTTCCGGAATACACCCTGAAGTAATGGATCCTGTTGTCGTCCCTGTCCACATCAATAACCAGGCTGTCATGCCCCCTGGATGCGCAGTGCCCCGCGAGTCCGGTGGCGCGTACCATTTCAACCATGTCTTCCGCCGAGTACCGGTTAAGGAAAAGCGCTTCGCATGCGTCCGTTCTTGAATAGGTGCTGAGGCTGCAACCTATATCCGACATGCCGCCCGATATGTCGTAAATGCCGCCTCCCCGTTTTTTTTTGACGAAAACTGATCTTATTTTTCCCAGCATGTTCAATTCCTCAGAGATCAATCACAGTCCCGTCGAAGCAGGCGGCAGTATTCCTGAATATCATTTCGGCGGCGGACCGGGCGTCCATCCTGTCTTTCCTTGTCTCGTACCTGCTCGCGTCGAAATGCGTCAGCGCAAGGCTCTTTGCGCCAGCTTCTGATGCGATCCTCGCCGCGTCTCCAGGATTGAGGTGCGGCCATTCGTGATGCGTTTCGCCCGGGCGGTACGAACACTCGGCTATGAGAAGGTCCGCCCCGCGTGCCAGCTCGACCGCGTTCGCGCAGTACCCGGTATCCGGGCAATAGGCTATTACCCTCCCGAGAATATCCATCCTTATGCCGACCGTGGGAACGGAATGTTGAAGCGGCAGAACGGTCGCACCGAACGGTAGGTCTGCAAAGCCATCCCCGGCCTCAATGATTTTTACGTCGTACGGAAGATCGGCAAACGGGATTGTAAATGGACGGTTCTGGAAAACGTCGAGTATGCTCCTTCCCCCGTCGCCGGTGATGATGAAAAGTCCACTGGTGTAATTGAATTTTACAGAGACGTGCAGTCCCCATATATGGTCGATGTGGAAATGGCTCAGGAACATGTAAACCGGGACGGAAAAATCAATGTAATCACCCAGCCTGCGGATCCCTCCTCCGGCGTCGAGGACCACCTTGAAGCCGGGAGCGTCAATCAGCGCGCAGACCGTATTCCCAGACTCGGTATCGTACCATCCGTTTGTGCCGAGAAACACCGCCCTTACCCCGTCCATGGAACGCTATTCCTTCTCCCATGCGTCAGCCTCGCGGAACATGTCATCGAGGAGCCTCTTCAGCTCCGCCGGCATCTCGTCCTCGGCCGGTATCGACTCGGGAAAGTATTTTTCCACTGCCTCCAGGGCCTTCATCCTTGCGCTGTCCGCCCTCGAGCTGTTATAGTAATGGAGGATAAGCTTCTTCGCCGTGTTGGAGAGCTCGTACTTCGTCAGGTACTGCACCAGATCGTATATCGATTCCCTGAAACTTTCTTTGCTCAACATTTACCCCTGTTTGCCTTCTGCCGTTTTTTCTTTTTTATGGAACACCATGTCTTTGTCGAAAAAATCCTTCTTCCCCATGTTTTTTTCGAAAAATTTCTTGAGCTCCTTGATCGTCCTGAAATCCATCTTCAATAGGCTGTCAGTTGCAAGCGCCATTTTGAGGTCGTTTCCCTCAATCCTGTATCTGAGGAAATAAAATCCTTCTTCGCCCTCAAGGCTGTGAATGTTGAGGATCTTACCGCCATCCAGGAGGCTTATGAAGCCTCTCATCCTCTCGACTACGGGTTTGCCGTGTTCGAATCCCGACAGCTCGATGAAATACTCGTTTTCATTAAACCTGATGATTTTCAATCCAACATCGGGCATGTCGCCCTGCCTGTCCCCTGTCCATTCGCCGATTATGGTACGGTCGATCACTGACTTCCTGAAGTCGGACAGGGGGACCCTGGATTTATACGGGCACGCGGTGAGTATCGCAACGATTAAAAAGGGAGCTATTTTTTTCATTTTCATATAATTTCATTCCTGGATTATCCTCTCCAATAACGGGGAATATGTCAATTAAATGATTATCCTCTTTAAAAAAATCGGCTCAAAAAAAGGGGCCATCCGGCCCCTTCAGTATCCCTTTCAAACAATAAAATCAAGATTACATCGCCATTGACTCCTCGAAACCGCCGTACCACTCGAGTTCGGAGGCCGTAAAGCCGTTTATTATCCCCATGTTGACGTAATAGTCCATCAATATTTTAAGATGAATTATATCCTGTTCGTCATCGTCGAAATCGCTTGCCCCGCTGGCAGCGACAGCGTTCCAGTTATCTTCGACCCACTCGAAAAACGGGGAATCCTTTTCTGAAAAAATTATATAGCTGGATATGATGTCGAATTTGATCGTGCTCACCGCCCTCCTGAATTCGTCATCCGATACATGGTGCAGGGAAGTCGCAAGCTCGGTCTGGAAATAGTCCCCCCATGAAACCACCCTCGGCTTCACACCGTACTTCTTTCCAATTTCATCGGCACTTTCAGGTTCTATGTACATCCTCGTGGAGACCCTGTCTATGAATTCCTTGATATATATCAGGTCGTGCAGTTTACTGACGCTTAACAGACCCTCGTTTATCAGCGGCATAACGGTTTCATTTATGACTCTTTTCATTTCGTGCTCCGTCGAAGTATTATGGTCTCGTTTTATGATCGGAAAAAGCAGGATTTTACATGAATCATTTATTCCCAATCCGCGCATAGCCATGAAAACAAAAAAGCGCCCGTAAAAGGCGCATTTTATTGACAGTATATGATGCAATGCTACAGGTAAAACCTTTTCTGCTCCTTTACCGTGGAACTGGCGCTCCTTCCGTAGTGGTGCCCGGGCCAGATCACCGTATCGTCGGGGAGGGTCAGTATTTTATTTACTATGGAATCCATGATTTTATCATACGATCCGTCCATGAGGTCAGTACGGCCCATCCCCTCCGTGAAAAGGGTATCGCCGGTAAAGACATTTCCGGGAGAATAAAGGCATATGCTCCCCTCACTGTGTCCCGGCGTGTGCATGACCGAAAGCCTCTCCGATCCGAACTGCACCGTGTCGCCGCCATTCAACGCCACCGAGGGACCGGGCGATTTTTTCCCGCCGATGGTCCTTGAAAAAAACCTGTTCGTAAGGCTGCCGAGCTTGGAAACGTCGGCCTCGTGGATCATAAGCCCCGCCCCGGTCCGGGCAATCACGTACTCGTTGCCGGACGTATGGTCGAAATGACCGTGGGTGTTTATCACCCACTGGACAACAGCGCCGCGCGCCTCAATTTTTTCAAAAATCAAATCATGGTCGCCCGCCGGGTCTATGAGAACCGCTTTTTTCGACCCTTCATCCGTCACGAGGTAGCAGAAAACCGCCATTGGAGTTACGAGAATCTGATCTATTATCATCGGGTCACCGCCGGATTCATGGATGGTTTATAACTGCCGGCCCGGTTTTATTCGAGCAGGGTTTAATATCCCGCAGCTTTGCTGCGGAAGAAATATAACGCGAAGAACAAAAAAACCCCGCCCGCCGCAACAGCAACAGCAACAGCAACAGCAACAGCAGCTTGCTGCGGGTTTTTTTATTTGTAAAGCAGTTTTTAAACGCCCTCGCAGACGAGCATGATCTCGTCTATACCCGGCCAGGACGGAGTCCTCCGTCCTTCTATCACCCTGAGTCCGGCCAGGACTGAATGGAAAGAGACGTCCGCGGATGATGCAGGATCGCCGATGTATATCATCTTCTTCCCCCCGGAGGACAGGTAGGATTCAAGGGCGGACAAGGCCATGGAATTTTCCGCGGGCGGCCAGCACAGGAAAAGGGTCCTCCCGGGATGATGCGACGCAGAGGTTTCATCCCCATCGATGACATTGAACCAGCAGTCATCGAACCATGCGTTTCCGCCGGACGGATCAAAGGAACCGCCTGCCGGGAATTTATCGTAAGCGACGATGTCGGCGCCCAGTCCGTGAAGGCACATCGCCCAGTATCCGCTTCCCGCTCCTATTTCAACGATGGGAGAGTGTCTCTTAACGGCATTCAAAACGCCGATGGTAGGAACCGGGAACGCGTATTTCGCCGTGAAATAATGCCTTTTATCGAGAAGGCCGGCATTTATATCCCCACCGGCTTCACGGAGCGCGCCGAGGTATTCACTCAATTCAAGAAGATACGGGTTGTAGACCGCGGAGTCGTCCGCCAGCGGTACGTAATTCCCTATGGAACATGAAGACTTGTTCATCATAAGCAAACTGCAAAAAAAGGTTTATTCATTCCGATCAGGAACAGGATCGCGGCCACCTTTCGCGATTTTCTTTCTTCTTCCGCCAAGCATGTGCCGAATGGCCCTGACCGGATGCCTGCAGATCATCCTCGGTCCGGAATACCTCATCACGACCGTGATCATCTTCCTCATGCTGGGATCATAACAATGCACCCCGCACTCCGAGCATTGCGGTTTACCGTCGCCCCACGGGCATTCATCAAGCCTGGAATGGGCGTACCGCTCAAGCCCGGCGCACCCGGAACACATTGAAGCAGACCCGTGGTTCGCCCGGCAGTATATCCCTATCATAAGGGTAACGGTCTTTTTTTCATCATCAATTATACGCATGGATATACAGGCCCATCCGGTCAGGAAAGAGTCATCATTTAATCCCGCGCAGCGGTCTCGTTTTTACCGACCTCGGACTGATTTTTTTTCCTGGGATTTTTTCCGAGAGTTTTTTAAGCATGGAGGGCGAGGCGACAAGCGTTTCCTTGGCCTCCCTGCCGAGGCCCTTTATCAATCTCTCTATTGCCATGGCATCCGCCCTGCTTCCCTTTATTTTCCAGCAGGCGGCCATCGAAACCGGCCTGAAGCTCCTGGTATAACTTGATTTCGCGCTCCCGGAAATATGCTCGCCCATCCTCCGGTCAAGATCGTTCGTGTAGCCAGTATAAAAACTCCCGTTATCGCACTCAAGCATGTAGATGAAATAGCTTTCCTGGTGATTACTTGAAGACATAAAGCCATACGTCCGGAATGAATCCGTAATGCCCGGTTTGAGTCGACACCTTGATAACAAGAAGCCACTCCAGTCTGCCATTCCCGTCATATTTGAATTTTATTATACCGTGATTGTACGTGTTGCTTTCATAAAAGGAGGACACCGGCCTGCCGTCCCTGTAAAATACGATCTTGTTGAAATCGG
This sequence comes from Spirochaetota bacterium, assembly GCA_025457915.1. GTDB lineage: Bacteria > Spirochaetota > UBA4802 > UBA4802 > UBA5550 > JALOTL01. Next base: position 228,103 of record JALOTL010000006.1, read on the forward strand.
GCGCCTCGCTGTCGTTGTATTCCACGGCCGTTATGGCGCCGTTTTCGCGGTAGATTGAATACAGACCGGCCCTGTCAGCCGGGGCCTTCACCTCGTCCGCTGGTTCCGGCTTCATGAATATATGCTCCCGAATGTTGAACCTCTTCCTGGTTTTTAAAAAATCAGCGTCCAGATCCCTGACCCGCCTGTAATACGCGGCCTTTGAACTGACCAGTCCCTGATCCTTCAGGGGAGATGCGAGAAATCCATACAAAGGGTAGCCGTAAAGCGACTTCTGCGATGAATCAGCCGCTGCCCGGGGTCTTTCCGGTTCCGACTCCCAGAACCTTTCAGCCTGTCTCCCCGCCGCCCAGAGATAAACTATCGCGCTTGCGTATTTGTTGGATTTCAGATAGGCCAGGCTTATCATCGAGTATATTTCCGCAAGCAGGTCCTTGAGTTCGGCGTTGAAATCCGCGCCCCGGTTCGATGAAAGTACTGCCTCCGCGTTTTTAAAACAGGCTATGCATTCGTCAGCCCTGTTAATGGCGAAATAGGCCCTTCCAAGAAGAACATATGCCCTGAGCTGGACAGAAGGCAGCGGCCTGCCGGAAAGAAGCGGCTTCAGCGTTTCAATCGATTCAGCGGACTTTGAAGCAGCCAGTTCCCTTTCCGCGGACGCTAAAATTTCATCTGGCGGCCGCTTAACAGCCGGGCCCCTGTATGAAAGAAATCCGAGAGGCAATACCCTGTACTGTTCATGGAATTCAAGACGGACCGGGACATTTTCCGCGGTACCATGGAAAATGGAAATTGCAAGTATAAGTAAAGATAATGAAATCCTTGAAATCATTGAGGATATTTTTTATCGAATTCCGCCTTTGTGAGGACCTTGAAAAAGGTGTCGAGCTTGGTAACCTTGAACACATTCATGATGTTGTCGTTGATATCGTAGATTATCATCTCGGTGCCGAGCTTGATCGAATTCTTGAAAAGCTTCACCATGAGGCCAAGCGCGGAGGAATCTATATTTGTGACCCTGTTGCAGTTGAAGGCTATCGCCTTGGGCTTTTTCGCGGCCAGGTCTTTGTAGAGTTTTTCAACGTTTTCAATGCTGTCATTATAAAATTCACCTGATAAATTAAGAATAATCAAACCTTCAGTTTCCGTAACGTTAACGCCTACCATAAGAAAGTCCCTTAGATTTTAAATTTATCCGGAATTACAAAAAACATTATTCGGCCTCAATATCGGTCCCGTAAAAAAAATTAATACCGGATTTTAGTATCATACATCCAGGCCTTTAAAAATGCAAGATAATTTTATGTCTCCCTCTTTCTGACGATCGCTGCTTTCTGCTTTTCCTTCTCCTTCATGCCCCTTTCCACGAAAATCCCCTTTCCGGTGAAAGGGTCCCTCCCGGTATAATACATTAGCGCGGACAGGGTCGATGGAGAAGGGGTATAAATCTGGACCTGTTCCGGTTTTGTCCCGAGTTCTTCCTTTACAATCGCGGCAAGGCCTTCCATGTCGCCGATAGTGCATCCCGGGTGTGCGGCAATGAAATAATATGTGAGGAACTGGTTTTTCCCGAACCTCCTGTTCAATCTCCTGAAAGACCTGACGAATTTCACGAGGAGCCTGAAATCCGGCTTCCCCATGAGATCAAGCACGCGCCTCTCCGAGTGCTCCGGCGCTACCTTCATCTGCCCTGAGACATGGTGCTTAACGAGCTCTTCCATGTACCTGCCGCCGGACCTTGCGTCGTTCAGGACCATGTCGTGTCTTATGCCGGAAGAGATAAAAACCTTCCTGACGCCTTTCATCGACCTCAATTTCACGAGCAGCGAGATCTGGGGTTCGTGGTCTGCTTTCAGCGAAGCGCACTGTGACGGGTACAGGCACTTTTTGTCCGCGCAGACCCCGCCATCCTTCATCTTCCTGCACCCGGTGCCGTACATGTTGGCCGTCGGCCCCCCCACGTCCTGTACTATTCCCCTGAATAACTTCATGCGTGCAAGCGCCTCCGTCTCCCTGATTATGGATCCCTCGCTCCTGGATGTCACGGCCCTGCCCTGGTGAACGGTTATCGAACAGAATGAGCACTCGCCGTAGCATCCCCGGTGGGAAGCGATCGAAAACCTCACCGTATCGACAGCCTTCACCTTCCCGACAGAGCCGGAAACGGGATGCACGGACCGCTCGTACGGCAATTCACAGACCCGGTCGAGTTCTCCGGCAGTCAGCGGGACCTGCGGCGGGTTATGGACCACGTACCTTCCGCCAGTCTTCTGGCACATCCCGCGGGATCCCGGTGATGATGAATTCCTGTAGAACTCCAGGAACATCGCCTCGAAGGACCTGTCGTCTGCAGCGCATTCCTCGTAGGAGGGAAGCATGATGTAGCTACCGCGGGGCTCCGGCGACATGACGCAGGTGCCGGGGATTGAACCCGCGTCCCGTCCGTTCCGCAGTGCTTCGGCGATCCCGAGGACGGCCTTTTCCCCCATCCCGTACACCAGCAGGTCCGCCTTCGAATCCGCGAGCACGGAGCGCCTTACTGATCCGCTCCAGTAATCGTAATGGGCAAGCCTTCTCATGCTGGCCTCCACCCCGCCGATCACGACCGGCACGGTGTCCTTGAAGTACCGTCTGATGAGGTTCACGTAGGCTATAACGGCTCTGTCAGGCCTCCTGTCATTCACGCCGCCCGGCGTAAGGTCATCCTTCCTCCTGGGCTTTTTCAGGGGGGTATAGTTCGATATCATCGAATCCACGCTCCCTGAGCTCACGCCCCAGAAAAGCCCGGGGGACCCGAGCCTTGATATGTCATCGGCGGAAGAAACGTCCGGCTGCGGGATTATGCCGACCCTGTATCCCTCGTCCATCAGCAAATGACCGATAACCGCGATCCCGCTGTGCGGGACGTCGATATAGGCGTCTCCGGAAACGAGTATCACGTCGAAGGATTTCCACCCCCTGAGCGCCGCTTCCTCCATGGTTGCCGGTATGAACACCGTCAGTCTCCTCTTAAAAAAATATTATAATACATTATACAAAAACGCTTGCTTGCTAACAACAAAATTATTCGCATATTGCGCCTCTCAACGGAAAACTGTTTGACTTTATCCTTAACAAAAATCAGATATCGGCCATGAGTTCCGGAAAAGACAAAACAACGCGAAACAGCAGGGGGAAAACCGGACCGGCCGGAAAACCCGGATGGACGATGCCGGACGAGTACAGCCGCGCCATTTACGGCGGGCTCAGGACGAAGGGACACGCAAAGAAAGGCATGCCAGGAAAGCCCCTTGTGACTGTGATAACCGCCGTATACAACGGCGCTAAAACCATCGATGCCACGATCAGGAGCGTGGCAGGCCAGACCTACGGCAATATCGAGTACATCGTGATAGACGGCGGATCGACCGACTGCACGCTGGACGTCATAAGGAAAAATGAAGACCGCATCGACCTGTGGATAAGCGAACCCGACAGGGGCGTGTACGACGCGATGAACAAGGGCATAGCCCTGGCATCCGGCGAGTGGCTTAATTTCATGAACTCGGACGACAGATTCATAGATAAAGGAGCCGTAGCGCGCGCCTTCCGGAAAAAAACGGACGGAACGGACATCCTTTACGGCGACACTGGGCTGGTCGGAGAAGACGGCTCCGTCAGGATAAAAAAGGACCCGACGCTGGAGCGCATATGGGACGCGGTATTCTTCACCCACCAGAGCTCGTTCGTCAGGACGGACATATACAGGTCGCACGGATACGATCTCAGGTACAGGTACACGAGCGATTATGAATTCTTCCTGAAATGCCTCCTGGAAAAAAGAAGGTTCGTCTATACCGGTACGGCGATCGCGGAATATTCCACTGGCGGAATGTCGAACAGGCACCTTTTCAGGCACTCGGTCGAGTGCTGGACGATAGTCCGAAGGCTTACCGGCAGGGGCGAGGACGGGGTCGGGGCCTTGAGGTTCCGGATCGCCAGGACCCTTTTCATCATGAAATACTTTTACGGAAGGACCTATCAGAGGCTCATAAATGAAAAGCTCCGGGAGCTTCTCCCGGCCGGCCTTTACGACGGCATAAAAAAAACGAAAAGAAAAATATTCAACAGGGGCTGAATGATATGGACAGGATTGAAATTTTCGCTCTTATGGAGGCCAACCCGGTATTTCACCTCGCAACTGTCGACGGCAACGTGCCCCGCGTGCGGGCCATGCTTCTTTACAGCGCTGACGAAAGCGGGATCGTTTTCCATTCAGGAAAAAGCAAGGACCTGCATTCCCAGATAATGAAAAACCCGAACGTCGAACTGTGCTTCAACGATTACGCCAGGAGCATCCAGGTCAGGGTGAACGGGGTCGTCGAAACCGTCGATGATATCGCTAAAAAAAAGGAGATCATCGAAAAGAGGCAGTTCCTAAGACCCTGGGTCGAGGAAAAAGGATATGAATTCCTCACAGTTTACAGGATCCGCGACATGAAAGCCGTCGTATGGACCTTCGCCACAAACCTGGACCCCAAACAATACATCGATCTCTGATCGGGACCGCCCGCGGCTACTTGTTCTTGTTCCTGTTGTAGAAGGCCTCCATCAGGTCTATCGGTATCGGGAACAGGGTCGTGGAATTGTTTTCCGTGGCGACCTCCCTGAGAGTCTGAAGGTACCTCAGCTGAAGGGCCACCGGGTGTTCCTCCATGAGCTTGGCGGCCTCGACCATCTTCGCCGCGGCCTGGAACTCGCCCTCGGCATTTATCACCTTGGCCCTCCTTTCCCTCTCCGCCTCGGCCTGCTTTGCAATCGCCCTCTGCATTTCCTGCGGCAGGTCGACGTTCTTCACCTCGACGGCCGACACCTTGATTCCCCAGAATTCAGTCTGCGTGTCAAGGACCTTCTGGAGCTCATCGTTGATCCTCTCCCTGTTGCTGAGCAGGTCGTCCAGCTCGACCATCCCGAGGATGCTCCTCAGGGTCGTCTGCGCAAGCTGTGACGTCGCGTAAAAGTAATCGTCGACCTCGGTAATGGCGCGGTTCGGCTCTATTACCCTGAAGTAAAGGACCGCGCTGACCTTGACCGACACGTTGTCCCTGGTTATCACGTCCTGCGGCGGCACGTCAAGCGCGATCAGCCGGAGGTTCACTTTCAGCCACTTGTCTATGAATGGTATGATGATTATCAGGCCGGGTCCCTTGGGCCCCTTCGGCACGACAAGGAGCCTGCCGAGCCTGAATACCACGGCCCTTTCATATTCCTTGATTATCTTGATCGACATCATCAGGAGAAGCAGCACCAGGGACACGACAACAATCATAAAATTGAAACTGAACATCATTTCGGGCCTCCTTTATATCCAATATATATCAATACTGACTGGTTATTGACTGCCGGACGGCTTCACATGGAGGTCCATTCCCCTGACCCCTGTTACTATTATCTCCTGGCCGTCCGTTATCTCCGCATCCGATACCGCGCTCCATATCTCGCCATGGACCATTACCAGCCCCCTGCCCGTAAAGCTTCCCCTTGCCCTCCCCTTCTCTCCGACCATCCCCTCGCTTCCGGTGGTGACCCTAGTCCCGTGCACGTTTAACACCGACCTGACAACGATGAAGACGAAGGCAAGCACGACCAGGAGAACCGCCAGTATTGTGGCAACGGGAAGCCCGCCCCCGGGCAGTGGCGAATCGAAGAGGAGAAGCGACCCGGCGATGAATGCGGCCGTTCCCCCTATGGTCAGCATGCCGTATGAAGTGAATTTCAGCTCAAGGATGAAAAAGGCGACGGCGAGTATTATCAGCACGAACCCCGCCAGGTTGACGGGTATTATTCTTGCGGCGAGAAGGAACATGAAAAGTGAAACGGCGCCGGCCGTGCCCGGAAAAATCATTCCCGGGTTCTTAAACTCCATGCCAATCCCTAAAACGGCGATTACAAGAAGAAGCAGCATTATCTGAGGGTCCGCGAAATTGTTGAGTATCCTCTGCTTCCAGTCCATCTCGATGGCGCGTCCGGAAATCCCCGCCGTGGAAAAGACATAGGTCTTCCCGTTCAGGTTTATTTTCCTGCCGTTGAGGATCCTCAGCATGTCATTCATGTCTTCGGCAACGAAATCGATCACCCCGGCCCCGAGCGCTTCCGCGTATGAATTCGAGGCAGCGTTCCTGACCGCGTTCTCTGCCCATTGCACGTTCCTGCCCCTCTTCTGGGCAATGCTCCTCGCGTAGGCCACTGTGTCGTTGAGCACCTTTTTCTCCATCACCCCTGCAGGGTCGCCCTTACTGTCCCTCTTGAAATAATCCAGCATGGGACTGACGGGATGCATGGCGCCTATTTCAGTACCTGGCGACATGACCGCGACGTGCGCGGAAAGCATGATGAACCCGCCAGCGGACGCGGCCTGCGCCCCTTTTGGATAGGCATATACGACAACCGGTATTCCGGAGGTCATTATCGACTGGATGATGTCCCTCATCGAAATAATCAGGCCGCCGGGGGTGTCGATCTGGATCACGGCAAACGCGTCACCCGCCTTGTTGGCGTTTCCTATGGCATCGATAACGAACCCGGAGACGATCGGGTTGATGGCGCCCTTTATCTTTATAAGGGCGTAACTCTCAGCCGCTCCGGCCGATGACGTAAAGGCCAGAACTATCGAGACGGTGATAAATATAACTGCTTTTCTCATTTTTTATTCCATAATAACGGGGCATGAGGTTATTTACTGTTCCGATAAATAATAATATATTAAATCCGGGATTTTTTCAATAGTACATTTATCCGCCAGGCAATAAATCCAGCCGATTCGAAAAAAAATTCAATTCACAGTCATGGGATCTATCATAAGCTTGTCCAACCTGCTTTTTATCCTGCCGTAAATCCCGTCAAACCCTCCGTTCGACATGATCACCACGACATTCTTGCCCGAAGGGTCGATCCTTCCCGATATGAATTCAATTATTCCATCCACGTCGAGAAACACGTGCACGTCATCGTTGAAGGACCGGATGTCGTTCATGAGCCTTTCAATATCAAGCCTGTCTTCCTTCTTTATATTCGTCTGGTCGTACGGGGTCTTGAAAATGACCGTGTCGGCGGACCTGAAAGCTCCGGGAAGTTCTTCCTGGAACACGCTCCTCCTGCTCGTGGCTGATCTCGGCTCGAACACGGCCCAGATGGAGTGACCGGGGTGCCTCTCCCTCATCGATTCCAGGACCGACTTTATCGCGGTCGGATGGTGCGCGAAGTCCTCGTATATAATGACGTCCCTTTCCCTGTAGATGATCTCCTGCCGCCTCTTCACCCCCATGAACGATTCGATTCCATCGGCTACCGCATCGCGGTCCATTCCAAGGCAGAGGCACATGGACGCCGCCGCGGCGATGTTGGAGTAATTGAAGTCCCCGAAAAGCCTCGTCCTGACCCTGAACGCTGAACCCCCGCATGCCAGATCCAGGACGGAGAATTCGCCGTCATATGAATCGAACCCGTATACAAGGTCGCCTTTCCTGCCCGAGAAGGAAAAATTCCTTGAAAAGGATCCAGAGACGATTCCCGGGATGTTGCCGTAATCCGCGCAGTAAACGATGGAGCCTTCCGACGGAACGGTGTTGACAAGCCTCCTGAACCAGAGCTCTATCTCATCAAGCCCGGAATAAATGTCCGCGTGGTCGTATTCAAGGGATGTTATAATAAGGTGTGTCGGTTTGTAAAAAATAAATTTAGGCACCTTTTCAAAAAACGCTGAATCGTACTCGTCGCCTTCTATAACAAAGTGCCTGCCGCTCCCGAGCCCATAATTGGACCCGCTGTTTCTCGAAACTCCACCCACAAGGTATGACGGGGCAAAACCGGCGGTCCCGAGCATGTGTGCAAGCAGGGCGGTTGTCGTGCTTTTACCATGGGTCCCGGTAACCGCAACAACCTCCCTGTCGGAAAGGAAAAACGTCCTTATCGCCTGGGCCATGGAGACGTAGTGAATGCGGCCGTCGAGCACCGCCTCGACCTCCGGGTTGCCCCTGCTTATGGCATTGCCTATGATCACCAGGTCCGGCGAGGACAGGTTCTCCGCGCGGTAACCCTTCATCACTCGGATGCCCTTTTCTGAAAGCATGACGCTCATCGGCGGGTAGACGTTTTCATCGGATCCGGAAACATCATAGCCGCTGTCGGCGAGCATCTGCGCGAGAGTGCCCATGGCGATGCCGCAGATGCCGACCATATGGACCCTGCGGATCACCTGCAGTCGCTCTCTTTGATGATGACCAGCTTTATGATTTCCTTTTTAGAATTTCCGGCAGCTTTATAATAGGCCCTTGCAACCTGACAGACCTCTATGTCCGCAGTCTTCGCCTCCTTGCCGTTTCTCATCACAACTGTTTTATCGGTTACCGCGAATGTTTTTTCGGTCCTCCCGCGTTTCAATTCCACCTGACCGTCCCTGACATCGATTACCCTGCCCCTGAAGACCGGGGCCGCGGATTTTGAATACAGTAAAGACCCCGTAAAAAGCATTATCATCAGCGCAGCAAGCGTTTTCTTCATAGCATACCTCCACGGTTAGTAGTTGCGGCAATCGTATCATACCCCTGTTTTTTTTCAATAATATAAGAAAAAACATACTTATCACGATATGCCGTCATATTTACATATATAGCGGACAAAACATAAATTTTCAATATAGTTTTTAAAATATTTTTATGCGCATGGGGAAAACATAATCAAAACAGGAATGGCCGGGTACTATTCCCATAAAACATTTGACAAAAACAATTTTTCCGTTAAATTGTTACCATCGCCTGAAAAACGGTCGTTTCGGGATAAAGTTAAGAAGGAAATGGAACTTTGCAGGGGTTCCATGCACAGGGATTTATCATTTCAATCCACCTATGCCGGTTGAAAAAAATCAAACCCTCCCGTATTTCAGTGCGTTTCATGAAAAGTTCCGTCTGGAATTCTTAAATAACCGTATATAATGAAAAATATTCCGTTCCCGACATTAATTCTATCGGTATATCTTCTCTGTTCCGGCATTGATGCATTTCCCGCGTCACAGGCAGAGCATTCGACTTTCCTTGAATGGGGTACCACCATTGATATAATGAAAAAATCGAACGATGCAAGATACACGCTATTCACTCCAATCGAGAAGCCTGAGTATAAAAACAGGATCATCAAACACCTTTCCAGGATGGATGAAGGCCTGTTGAAAAAAATCATCATCATGAGAATCAAATCCGAAAAGCAGGTGGATTATCTGTTTCTGGATGGAAAGCTGTTCTCGGTGCTCGAGGACTGGGGAAAGGTCGACGGCCAGAAGCTGGCCGATCTGAAAAAGTCGCTCGCGGGAAAATACGGCGAACCCACCGTGAGATCCGGCGACAGGTTCACGGTTTATTCATTTAATAACGCCAGTTCCAGGATTTTCTGCTACGCAACCCCTTATAAGGGCGGTAAAACCCGCTGCAGGATATATTACTACACGAAGAAACTGTATAAAATGCTCCTGCTTGATAATCAATAGACAAATCACGAAAAATTTTCAGTAATCCGGAATATTTTCTTGACAGTTCCCGGGGTAAAGGCATATTTGCCATTCATACGGTAACCTTTATAAATTACATTTTTGATGTTCCCGTATAGACAGAATATCTGATAATATCAGGAGTTATGATTGATTATATCAATGAAACTCCTGATTTTTATAGGTACCCATAAAATAAATTAATACATCAAGGTGCTAAATTGGCCAACATCAAGTCACAGGAAAAAAGAAACAGGCAGAATGAAAAAAAGAGGGTCAAGAATTCAAAGGTCAAGAATTCGATAAGAACTGCCGTCAAAAAGGTCCAGAAGACCATCGACGCCAGCAAAAAGGAAAATCCGGCTGCGGTTACACAGAGCCTCAATCTCTGCATAAAAACCATAGACAAGGCCGCATCAGGCGGGACCATCCACAAGAGGACCGCCGCAAGAAAAAAATCCAGGCTTGCGAAAAGGGTCAACGCCGCGCTGAAGCAGGCATAGGGTATCGTCACTTGACCAAATCCGATATCGTTGACCGCATCACCAGGCAGAGCGGGATGAAAAAAAAGGAAGTCCTTTATATCATCGATAATTTCATAGAAAAAGTCCTTGAAAGCGCGAACCGGGGAGAAAGGATCGAGATAAGGGGATTCGGAACGTTTTACCAGGCCGAGAAAAGGTCAAGGGAGGTCTACTCCCCCATAGCAGGAAAAAAAATATTCATACCGGCAAAAAAAACCATCATTTTCAGGCCAAGCAAGGCTACCGAAAGGCAGCTTGATATAAAGGGCGCTTAGCTCAGCTGGGAGAGCATCTGCCTTACAAGCAGAGGGTCGGCGGTTCGATCCCGTCAGCGCCCAAAGATAACCCCTGATTCAATCAGGACTTATGAAACTACCGGTAAACCGGCGTTTCTCAAAAACTCAAAAAATGTGAGAAGAATGTGAGAAGCTTCTTACAGGGAGGATGAGAATGGCCGGTTTTTCTATTTTTAAACGCCCCCGCAAGAACGGTAAACCCATCTTTTACGCCCAGTTCAAGACACCCGCTCGTCATGCCGCGGCCGTAGATTAAAATGATTTTGTCGTCAAACCCCTCGAACCGTCGTTGATCTTTCTTGACGATCTGTGGTTCGCAATCACCATTCCTGTCCCGTGGATATTCGATGGTAACCGCTTCCTGCTCCGTGATGATGGTCTTTTTGCTTTTTCCGTTTCTGGAATTTCCCCTGTTTGCACCGGCAGGGTCGCGTCTGGCATACCCAAGATGCTGGTCCATCTCGGATTACATTGCCTTTTCGATAATCCTCCCGGCAAGGATCTTCAACAAACCGTCCTTGCAAGTTATCTGCTCGGCGGTAAGGTTCTTGAAGTCAATATTATCAAGCAATTTCTCAAGTTCTTCTTCTTTCGTGGCCATAATACTCTCCTTTTCAAGTATATATAATATGGCCGTTTACACAATCTTTTTTACACCCTCAAAGACGCAGCAAGACGCCTTGCGTAGACTGCAGCGCCAAGCGCACCCATAAGCTGGGGATCTACAGAAAGCGGCGTGATCTCTTCTTTAAGAATTCCCTCTAATGCCTTGAGAAGCCCCCTGTTTTTCGCACATCCCCCTGTTACTGTAACTTCAGGCCTTATACCGACACGTTTCAGGAGTGTAAAGCACCGCTTTGCAACTGCAGCCTGTATTCCTGCTGCAATATCAGCAGGAAGATTTTTCTGCGCAAGAAGGCTGATAACTTCTGTCTCTGCAAAAACGCTGCACTGGGCTGTTACGGATAACGGGCTCTTTGACTTCAGCGAGATTTCAGAAAAATCATCAAGCTCAAGCCTGAATATCCTGCTCATGGCTTCAAAAAATCTTCCGGTTCCAGCAGCGCATTTGTCGTTCATGGCAAACTCAAGAACGCTGCCGTCTTCGTTCACGGCTATTCCCTTGACATCCTGCCCGCCGATATCTACGATTGTTTTGATAGCCGGATTACAAAAAAAAGCACCCAGTGCATGGCAGCTGATTTCGGAAACATTCTCCTGAGCAAATGAAATCTCGCTTCTGCCATAGCCTGTACCCACAAGATATGCAACATCACTAATGTTATCCAGGCCGCTCACCTTCTCGATTACCCGGCTTAAAGACAGCCGGGCAGTTTCCTCGGGGTCGATCTCGCGCGGAATTATAGCTGAAGCGACAATTCCTTCATCATCAATGATCACAGCCTTACCCGTGGTTGATCCTATATCACATCCTGCGTAGTATTTCTTTGTCATTTTATATATCCAGCCGCTTTAATAGTTTCCCCGTGTCGCATTAACTCATATTCTTTTCTTAGTATTCATAACATTTTCCATGAAATGATCCACCTGTGCCATTATACCGGTTCTCGGAACAATACGCGTGTCTGAAAGATCGTAATCGATGATTAAAACCGGCAGACCGAGCTCACGCGCTTTCTCTCTGAGTATTCCGTTCAGGGCCTGTGTATTTTTGCAGCCGATATGGCCCGCAAGGAATATCATGTCTATATCAAATGCTTTCACGATATGAAACATATCATCGAAAAAGTTCTCCATGGGACCGCGCGTGTGCCGGGCCATAGGACCCTGCATGATGTTTCTGCCCAATCCGCGCAGCATGGTTTCCTCATTTTCTGTATCTATAAACGGCAGCCTGTTATATGACATGCTGTCCATGATGAGAGAAACCCCGTATGCCTGCTCTGCCCAGGCAAAAAGATCTATAAAATGCATTGTTGGCGGATTCCACAGTAGCGCACGGTATTTTTCATCCTGTACTGCAGCAATTCCTTTATCAAGGTTGCCTTTAGCAAGACTGGCAATTTTTCTGAAAAGTTCCGTTGATGATTTATATCCAGGAAAGACATTAAATCCCCAGAGATGACTTATATAAACCGCTTCTGCAGAAACAGGAGCAGGTTTCTGTCTGATCATATCCCATAGTTCCAGTTCAATTTCCGCCATGCGGTTGCGTTCAATACATATCTCCCTGAGTAGATTCCAGTCCATCTTTCCCAAAGTATGCTTCTCAAGCCATGAAATCATTCGGCGGAGTTCACCTGCAAAATAAACTTCAGCTTCATCGTTGTAAAAATTATAGGGGATATCAAGCCGGAAGGTCGGCAGTTTCAGTTTTTTTTCAATAAGCGCATAGGAGTTCATGCCGCCGTCACAGGGAAGATTTGATGTGACTATTGCCTGCCCGACAGGAATGTATCCCTTGACAGCAAGACCCATTGTAGCTTTGGGAAGGCTGCATAAATCGGGCGGTATACCCTCATTTTCCGCTGCGTCAATATACTTTTCCATGACTGATGGATCCATCATAGGAAGCAGTATCCCCAGAATTTCAGGCATCCAGGGTTTAAGGCCCATGGCCCTGAGAATTTCTGGAGGGACCATGTCTTCATGTATAACCAGGCGGTCCCGGTGATGAAATATCCCTTCTAAAAGTTCAACCATGTCTTTGGTAACCTGCGTGACAACCAGCGACACGGCTTTTCTGTAATTGCCTGTTCTGCCTGCAGCGAATTTATTCAGCAGCCGGTTGACTTTTAAAAGATCCATCATCCAGGGATATCGCTTCAAATCAAGAAGCATATAATAAACCCCGCGTCTGAAAACCATACCAAGTATGACCGCCCAGTTTATTATCTTGTGCTTCAAAAGAATAAAGGCGTCAGCTATTCCCGGCTTTTGTCTGTTCATTTTTTCACTGTTATTTCTTCATACTTTCGATAAATGCCTGCACCCGGGTACGAAGCTGGCCCTCGCCTCCGGTTCTATACTCCCTCTCAAGCCGCAGAACGGGAATCCCCGCATCCCTGAGCGCAGCAACCAGAAGGCTCGACTCAACTCCCCATGTATCGCAGAACTTTATGGTTTGTATAATGATGCCATCCGCAGAATACTCCCGCGCAATATTAATGATATAATCCGCTCTCCGGTCAAATTCCTCCATCATTCGCGGACACCGATTTTTTTCGAGTATATATAATGCAATAGCTGCGAGCGGTTTGCCGGATTCTGATATTGGTTCGAGGCCGGGGAATGAGCCTGTGCAGTAGCGGTCAGCTACCACGCGTCCGCCCATGGATTCGATTACACCTGTATACGCCGGATCATCGAGCTCTCCGCCCACGATCATGAATCTTGCGCGGAATTTACCTGCCCCGCCGCGCTTAAGAGCAGCATCGCGGAATCGTCCGGGGATATCAGATAACAGCTTTCTTGGTGCAGCCTGCAAGGCCATCATCAGGCGGTGAAACTCGGTGCCTGTAAAAAGAGGCATAGCCTCTTTTCTCATGTCACCGATTGAGCGCAGTTCGGCTAACATTATGTTATTTTCTTTAATGGAGGTTGATATTACTTCATCGCTCATATCAATATTAAAATGTGACGATAAGGCTGTTCTGAGTTTTTCCAGTTCCAGTTCCAGCCATTCCATAGCAGCCTCGTTGTTCTTATGGGGAACGTCCAGAATAAAGCTGAATTCAGGTTTGTTCAGATAACCAAGATTATCATACAGCCTTCGCAGATGGTCGCAGCTTGCTGCAAATACCCACCCCTTCAGAAAATCATATTTTGAATCGAGAGCAAGCTCGAGCAGGCTTCTTGTATAGGAACAGATTACACTGGATAGATAAATATCCGCGGTTTCCGTGCCCGATACACCCGGCGCACGCAACCGCAATGGAAATAAACGGCCTGCTGAAAGCACAGGTTCTGGAATAAGGCTGCAGGTGTAGCCCAGAGGAATCATTCCATACGCAACAGCCTGTTCCACAACTTCATTACAGGGATCATCAAGCAGTCCTGCAAGATATTCCTGCAAATTATTCATTTTCAGCAGCACCCGCATTTTGTATCAGGAATTTCATGGTGAAAAATTCCCATTTTATCAAGGCATTTACGGATAGAATCAAGTGCCGGACAATCAGACAGATTCAAAAGACTTTTTCCTTCAATATCGCTGTTTCGTATGGTTTCTTCTTCAGGAACAAATCCTAAAAATTCCACGTCTGACGGCAGCTGCATTTTACCCAGCTCAATTTCATCGCGTATACGGTTGATAATATATCCAATGCGCTCGTAGTGAACTGCTTCAGCAGCAACTTTCCTGAGGGTGGCTATCACGCCAATTCCCTTGGCCGACTGATCTGACACAAGCATGAGGTGAGTTACGCTTTCCATAACGCGGCGATTGATCTGCTCTATGCCGGCTTCACCGTCAATTACCACGTAGTCAAAATTTCTTGAAAGATCCTTAATGACATCTTTCAGTATATCATTTACCTGGCAATAGCACCCTTCTTTTTCGGGTCTGCCTATTGCTAGAAACGCGAGATTTCCACGCTCCTCCAGCGCATTCGTTATTTCATAATCGAGAAGTGATATAACCTGCTTCCTGTCACCGCTGTCCCGATTTTCAATTTTATTTATTAGCAGATTCCGCACATCATCCACAGTAGAGCGCACTGTGATATTCAGAGCCGATGCAAGACCTACTGCCGGATCAGCGTCTATTGCGAGCACCCTGGAACGCGGATCCGATATAAGAATTTTAGTCACAGCAGCAGCTATCGAAGTTTTACCGACACCGCCCTTTCCGCATAAGGCTATTATCTTTGTCTTCCTTTTATCAGTGCTGCACATTTTTTTCTTCCCTGGTCAAAGTATTTCTTATGTTCCTGAGGTCTTTCACTTCGCTGCACACATCTACAAAATCGCAGGTTCCGCATTCAAACGACATTTCCGCAGCCATTTTTTTCAGAGCCCCGATTAGTCTCGATGCCCTGCCGCCTAACACTCCAAGTTCCCGTACATCCGATGGTGATGAAGTCACAAAAACAATCTCAACTGATTTTACATAATATATTTTCCTGTAGAGCTCATTCAGCGCACTTCCTAAAACTTCAAAACTGAATGCCCGATCCATTGCCTCTCTGCTTATCCGGCTCCATTCGCGGCCATACTGCGACACTGCACGCATCATGTACCCGGAAAGCTTAAGATCGTACCGTGATAGTTCGAGTTCCATGTGCCTTTCGTAACAGTTATCCTCATTCATGCCGCTCAATCCCAGAATCACAACCTTTCCGAAAGGAATGTTTTTCTGTTTCGATTCGCCCAGATCAGGACCGATGAGAGTAATACATCCATCTTTTATTCTGTTTTCATCTCCGGACCACAGCATAAATGAAACAGACTCATCCCGCGGATTGCCAAGCTCAATTGCGGTATCAGGTCCAAGCACTACATTGCCCCTGTCTGCAGCAGGCCAGTCTGATTTTATCGGGATTGAATATTCCCTGAATTGTCCGGATTTTTTCCTGTCAATATATTTTTGCAGATCAGAGATGGCGTCATCAAAGAGATTCATTTTATTTTTAAGCCTGATACGGCGGGATCCGCCGTTTCTCCGTTCTTTTTTAATAATTCAAGCGCATCAATTGCGAATAGCGCTGCTCCTATAGCGCCATTAATCTGCGGATTATCCACCCTGTGAAGTTTAACTCCAAGAGCCCTTTCAAGAGCAGCAAACATTCCCGAGTTTTTTGCCACACCGCCTGTCATAACAGCATCCGGCGTCAGAAGAATGCCCTTTGCAAGAGATGCTGCGCGGTTTGCAACAGCCTGGTGCAGCGCGCATATAATATCAGCGATTTCCCTGCCTTCATTTACAAGAGAAATGATTTCTGTTTCAGCAAAAACCACGCACTGATTCGACAGCGTCAGCTTCTCCGAACCGCGCCCGGAAATATCGCCCATGTCATCCAGTTTGATTTCAAGTGAATCGGCGATTATCTCGAGAAACCTGCCTGTGCCTGAAGCGCACTTGTCGTTGTATTCATA
This sequence comes from Spirochaetota bacterium, assembly GCA_025457915.1. GTDB lineage: Bacteria > Spirochaetota > UBA4802 > UBA4802 > UBA5550 > JALOTL01. The sequence goes on from JALOTL010000006.1 coordinate 244,497, forward strand.
TCGTTCCACGTTTCCTTTTTCATCAACCCTGATTGCTTTTGCATCCTGACCGCCTATATCAACCACAGTTCTTGCAGATGGCATCTGCCATACAGCGCCTCTTCCGTGGCAGGCAATCTCGGACTCCGTGGAGTTCATAAATGGAATATGTTTGCGGCCGTATCCTGTGCCAACACAGTATTCTATATCATCCATTGATATTCCGGCCTTTTCCACTGCAAGCTTCATTACTTCAAGTGCTGACTTTTCAGGAAGAGCTGATGCGCGGATTACCTCCGAAGAGAGCATTTCCCCATGTTTCATAATAACGGCTTTGGCAGTAAGAGACCCTATGTCACAACCGGCAGTAATCATATAACGCCTCCAGATGCTTTTTCCATTGCAAAAAGCGCGGCTCCTATTGCCCCTGCGATCTGCGGATCTTCACGCCGTATTCTTTTTATTCTTATACCCAGATGCTTTTCAAGGGCATTCACAACTCCATTGTTTTTTGCAACTCCGCCTGTCATGCACACATCGTTCTCAAGCCCTATGCTGTTTGCAAGTATGGCCATACGGCTTGCCATCGCATTATTGACGCCTGCTGCGATATCCTCAATTGGAACCTTATCATTTAGCTGCTGTATCACATCAGCCTGAGCCCACACAGTGCATGCAGAAGCGAAGGTAACAGGCTGTTTGGATCTGGCTGACATTTCTCCCAGTTCATCAAGATCCAGGTTCATCACCTTTGCCATTACCTCCAGAAAACGTCCTGTACCGGAAGCGCACTTGTCGTTCGTTATAAATTTCATCATATCGCCTTTGGCATCCAGGCGAATTGCCTTACAGTCCTGGCCGCCTATATCAATGACTGTTCTTACAGACGGGACTAGCCATCGCGCGCCCCTGCCGTGGCAGGCAATCTCCGATACAGCCTCATCGATGAATGATATTTTATCCCTGCCGTAGCCTGTGCCCACGCAGTTTTTAATATCTTTCCTGTCCAAACCGGCCCGGGCGAGCGCCATATCCATAACCTCATCAGCTGACTCCCATGGCCTGGCCTTTGATTTTATAATAACAGATTTTACGATCCTGTCGTCTTTCATGATAACTGCTTTGGAGGTAAGTGACCCGACATCAACTCCGGAAACAAACATTATACAAGCCTCCTTACCTTAAGAAATTCCATAAACCTCTCCTCTGTGGCCTCCCATGACTGCACACGCGCGTCAAATGCATCAGCATACATGATATAAGTCGGGAAGCCGGCTTTCTCTGTATCCCGCGCAAAGAGTTTAACCATACCCCATGTATTCCTGCATCCGGGAGTTCCATTGTAGACTATAAGATCAGCATTATACAATTTCGCGAGTCCCAGAGTGTCTTCCAGCCACATGTTTGGGGCATCATAAGGTCCTCGTATGGACTTGATCATCGGCATCCGCGAGTTGATCATTGCAAGACTGTCGATCAGGGAATCTATATCCGTTGTATCAATAGTATATGCAACTTCTTCTTTATTGTACTCAGTCACATGCGGAGCATTGTGCGCCCAAGAGCGGCTGAGTATGTTGCCCTGATAGCAGATGCCGTTAATATCCAGCATTTTCCAGAGCTGAAGATTCTGTGCGTAATGATCGATATAGCAGAAAAAGGCGCGAAGCTTTTCCACGCCTCCGCTTAATCCTGAAATATTTTTTGCTGCGTTTTCACGCGCGACTTCCAGCATCGATTCAAGCACGCCTGTACATTCAGGCATTCCTGCAAAAAGAAACCGCGATGCATAAACCATCAGATTATATGAAACCGGAAGCGGATTCGGCACCATCCGCGCAAGATCCTCAAGTTCAGCAATGATTTCGTCCTGTTTAGCAAGCTCGCGAAGATTTGCTCTCAATTTTTCCGGATCGAGTTTTTTCCCGGTCTGCTCTTCCAGAAATTTTATAAGCGCCCTGTAATCCTCTCTATGATATTCATTGGAACGCTCACCCGTTAAATCCGGAGGCATATCAAGCTGAAAAAAAGGCTTGTCAAGATATGCTGATGCGAATGCAAAAGCATTGGCGTTTGTATCGCAGACTCCGGGTGTGTCAGTAACTATCATGTCAATATCCGCGCCTATACCTGCAAGGTACGCGCCGATAGTGCCCCGTTGCGACGAGCACGAGGTTTCAGTATAACCAACCTCGTTGCAGTAATCAAGAAACTCGGCGGTTCCTCTTTTATAAGTAAAGGTCATCATAACAGAAATAACCTCAAGACAGACCGGGATAATATCCATTGCATAAAAAATAGCGGGGGAAAAGCAGAATGTTGTAATAGCAGTTTTTTTCCCTTTTTCTTTTGCTGTGATAACGTTTTCCATATATTTTGAGCATATATCTAAAAATTTCTGTCCCGGTTCTCCTGCATCAAGTATTGATTCAACAACACCCCTGAAATATGGAATATATTTAAGCATTGATCTGTATTCTTTTTCAGTTCCTTTTTTTAACTGGGCTGCAGCAGTAAATGAATTCCACAGCATCCAGTCAAAATTATATTCTCTGGTTTCCTTTCTCATGCTATTGCCTTTTTCTGGTGTATTCTTTCGATAAATGCGTCAACGCGCATCTTCATCCTGCCGGTCTCCACAAGAGGGCCATACTCCCGTTCAAGGCGCATACATGGAATACCCATAGCCTCCAGGTCACGTTCGAACAGACCGTTTTCAGAACCGTGAAGATCGCAGAACCGGATATTCTGCAAAATAACACCGTCTATTTTTGCCTTTTCTACTTTTTGCACAAGTATATCAAGCCTTCTTTTGTAATCTCCGTACATCCTGGGGCAGTCGTTGTGTCCCAGATATCTCTTTGAAAGAGCTGACACAGGATCACCGCTTTCCTCCACCTGATCAGTATAGAACCGCGAACCGAAACAGAGGTTATCTGCAACCACTACAGCCTTTTCCCCTTCCATCACGCGAACCAGCCCAGCGTCATCATTGGCACTGCCAACGAGCATCAGCCGTACTCTATTCTTAATCACAGGAGAATTTTCAGCTTCAGAAAGAAACTTTTCCAGCAGAGAATTATACTCTTCACGCGGCATGGTTGTGCCAGCAAGAATAACTGCCAGTGCGTCTTCTCCGTTAAATGGAGGTGCATCAAGAGTGCGCATAGCTTCAAATCGATCGAGAAGCATTCTGCTCTGATTATACAGTTTTATTGATCTATGCAGATTTTCATCTGTAATTTTTACCTTAAAATGTTCTTCCACAGCAGCAATAAGGCGATGAGTTTCTTCGGTTAACCACTTGATTGTATAATCAGAATATTTATGCGGAACTCCGTAATGAAAAAAGAAAGAAGGTATTACACCATCAACATCGCTGCCTGCTTTACGCCAGCATTCGTCCAGGCGCCGCATTGAATCGCAGCCTGGAGTGATAATTACTCCGTCTAAAAAGTTGAATTTCCCCTCACCCGCAAGCTGAAGCATGCACTTCGGAAGACTGCACACAAACGGGCCGAAATATGTATCACCTATTGTGGTGTCGGCAGCGCCGAAACCGCGTATTCTAAACGGGAGTATCCCTGCTGCATGAAAAACTTCATCCGGAACATACGAGCAGGTATAGCCCACAACTTTTTTTCCGTTTTTCTTCCATTGAATTACGTGTTTATTATTAAGAACTGTGGAAGCATCAAGTAATTCCTTAATCATACTTTTGCCTCCCTGCTGTTCAGCGCGCTTTTTAAATAATCAAGAGCATCCTGAATTTCTTCAGAACCTCCGGCAGGATCGTGTCGAATAAGATCAGCGATCCCCCGTATCACAGGCGGTAAAATTTCGGACGCTACCGGTTTAACGGATTCCACTACATCAGTGGTAAACCATCGTACTGATTCACCAACTTCATAAGGATCAAGAGAATTTATTGTCTGCGACAGTGTGTTTAGTATCAGACCCGGATGAACCTCGTGAACACGGTTCAGAATTCCGCATAGTCTGTTGATCGTATCAGCCAGTTCCTGTGCGTCAATTCCACTCATCCCGCTGGAAAATTCACGCGCAATGTCTTCGTCTGAAAACAGACGCTCGAATGCATCGGTCTTGCGGCTCCATTTACGGATATAAGTTATTATTGAAGTAAAACGACTTTTAAAATATTCCTGAGAAAGTTGAGGGCTCTGTTCCAGCAGTTCCATAAAAGCCTGTTGTGTCTGCTCCTTTATTTCAGCAAGAAGCGTTCCGGACTTTAGAAGCAGGCTTATATCAACTGTACTCATTGTCTCTTTTGCAAGCCGCGACAGCGTATTCGGAAGCTGAGGCTTGCCAGGTTCCCCGAGCAGTGCGCTTCCCGTATGTATCTTACGCACCAGTTCGCTTAATTCATTAATAAGCATGCCGATATTTTTGCCATTAATATCATCAGCAAGAGACAATACAACATCACCGAGCAAATCCGGAGCCATGGAATTAATCGGCTTCAGAGTTTCCTTTATTGCCGAAACTGACATGTTCACTGCAGCAGGAAGAAGAGACAACAGACAAATCATCTTGGCGGGATATCTCCACATTTCCTCATTGGCCATCTTCACCATTGCAGTAAAATTTTCTTCTGAACCGTCCACGGCTTCCTTTATCTCGCCAAAATCAACTGCCTCGATAAAACCGTGGAAGTTTTCCCTGCTTTTACCGCTGACGGAAGCCTGACCGGCAGTGCGCGTGCTGTTGACAAGTCCGGCAATACCGGTTATAATGCTGCCTATTATTCCCGCATCAATTCCGCCTGTCAGCATTTGTGCTAAATTTACCCTCTCATCGTCTGGCAGACTTCGGGATTCTTTCAATGCTGTATCCAGTGCTCCAAGCAGAACATTTACAAGAGAGTTTGACTCTTCCGTATCCGGAACAAAACTTTTTTGAAAACTTTTTATCAGATAACCCGCAGGTATTTTTTTTAAAGGATTCTTCCCCGCCCATTGTGATGCGATTTCCGGCAGCAGGGTATGCATCATTACCTTAAACTCACTTGTTTGAACAAAGGCCCGCATCAGATCATTTAATAATGCCGGATGCTTTTCATGAGACTTTTCCTGTTTCTTTTTTATCTCAGGCATATCATTATTCATCAGGAATGGCTCTCCTTGCTCATATTAATATCTTTCTTTGAAAAACTGCATCTCCGCGCGGACCGGGATTTTTCATAAGCATTGTAACTATGTTATCCCTTGTCTTTTCCACAGCCAGATCAATATTTTCGGATACGTCCACAATGAGCGGTTCTACCAGGCGGCTGAAAAGTTCTATCTGGCGTGAATATTCTTTTTTATCCGGAGTTGCCAGAGAATGAAAAACTATACCGAGAAAGTGAATAAATATGGACTGGGCAAACTGCAGCGAGATGTTGAGCTTATCCGACATGCTGTCTGAATATCTATCAAGAAAAAAAGAATAAACCTTCTCGTAATGTTCAACGCTTGTATTTCTCTGTAAGTCAATTACCAGAAGCATGAGATTCTGATAGAATTCGCCGCTTTCCTTCCAGAAATCAACAATCAGTTTAAAACGCTTACGGATACTGTCTGTGGAAGTTATCCGGCTGATGTAATCGCCGACATTTTTCTCACCTGCCCATGCAATCAACTCTCCCAGAACTTTTTCCTTTGTTGGAAAATAATGGTAGAGCGTTCCTGTAGATACACCAATCTCAACAGCAAGCTCTCTCATGGTTGTATTTGAATAACCCTTGCGGCTGAAAAGATGAAAACACTTCTCCAGCATTTCCTCTCTGTAAATATCATGATCAACGATCTTCGGCATATAAAAAATCCTTACTATAAATTACAAATATACCCGGCAGAATTTTCCATCTCTGCCAGGGGAACAGAATCAATTAACGGCGTGCACGCGCTTTCTTTTTTATCTTTGATGAAGCTTTCTTAACAGATACCGAAGTTTTTATAACTGCATTTTTTTCTCCTGTCAGGTGCTTAGCAAGACGCTTCCCGAGGCAGATAAGGGTAAGTGCCGGAGGAAGTCCCCATGGTTCAGGAATAACCGAGCAGTCGCACACATACAGGTTTTCAAAATTTTTCATTTTCAGATCAGAATCCACATGCTCGCCAAGCTTGACTGTTCCGCCCGGATGTGCAGCAAGGTACCATGTTTTATATATTCCTTTTGCTCCGGCTTTTTCCAGTATAGCCTTTGCCATCGCATAGCCTTTCATCAGTTTCACTCTGTCATCATCAGTAAGCGCCTTTCGCACTCCGCCGCCATCAGTAAGATGCCCTGCAAGATCGTCGCGAACCTTAATCATTATACGCAGGGTTTTCTTTGTTTCAAAAAGCCTCCAGATGCGGAAAACCTGAGCCGTGAAAACCTTATCTATTGCAGTTGGCAGAGCCATATCAGTCATAACTATTCCTTCTTCAGGAAAAAGGCATCCTGCTGTCATGGGAATCTCATCTTTTCGTTTTGGTAAATCTTTTACTTTTCCGCAAACAGTGATTAGAGGATCATAAAAAAAGTTTTTCCCGACATCCTTCAGTCCCATCTGGCGTAAAATAACCGGAGTTCCGATCCCGCCGGCAGAAAGAATAATCTCCGGAGCAAAGACCTTATATTTTTCCCCCTTCATCCTGAATTCAACTCCAGTTGCCTTCCTCCCTTCCAGGATAACAGTTTTCACTCTCGCGTAATTCAACAAAACAGCGCCCTTTTTAACAGCCTCATCCATATACATTTTAGCGCTCCATTTAACGCCGTGCGGATCTCCATAGTAACCGAATTGAAACCCCGGACGCCATTTATCCTGATACATGAATTTTTCCAGCTGTTTCCAGTTATATCCCAGGGATTTTGCACTCTCCATGATACGCGCAGCCATTGGAGTTAACATTTCCTTTTTCAGTATTCCGATCGGCAGCTCTTTGCGGGTTTCGGCCTCTTCCTTTGTGACATCAACACCGTATTTGGCGAGCATCTTGTGAGGAACGGGGAAGCAGGTTCCGTAATAAAAAAGCGAACTCCCACCCGTGGTAATGCCTCTTACCATACCCAGAAGATTTCTCCATACAATAAGCATGCCCTTTCCAGGCCAGCACTGCTCTTTAATATACTGCCATAGCTTGCCGGTTACCGGTTTGCCCGGGCCCCATTCCAGAACAAGCACTCTTTTCCCTTTATTAGCAAGATCCTTTGCAACAGATGCTCCGCCAGGTCCGGTACCTACAATAATTGCATCATATTTTTGATTTAGAAAATTCATACAGATGCACTCCTTTAATGTAAAGACACAGTTTATTTTATATTGAACGGTCGTTATAAATAAAAGATATTCACTATTTTTGTCAAGCAGGTTTTGATATTTTTTTAATTTAAAAAATGTGTTAGAAACACACTTATTGTAATTCATTGCAATAGATTACGAGGAAAGTAATTATCACTCTTTACGGACTTACAGGCAGAGGGTCGGCGGTTAGATCCCTTCAGCGCCCGAAGATAATCCATGATTCAATCAGGGGCTTTTTTTTAATCTGAATTTAAACATCAATTCTCTTCTATCAACACTCCGCTTATTTCTCAATTGTAGAATTACTTAACAATTTTTAAGCAAACAATATCAGTTTAGTTTTAAATTAATAAATTAATTTGAAAAAAAAGTTGTTATAAATATGGGGTATAAAAGCAGAATAGTCTATTCAGACGGCCTGGACAAAGCATCAGGACATTCATCAGGCAGAGTTTCGCTCGTTTGATCCCGTACAGCGGCCTTACCGGCACTTACAAATTTATCTCCAGCCCCTCGTACGCGATGTCCAGCTCGATGCTGCCCATTTTCTGCGCGTTCATGCCCATGTAGGCCTTGGCCGTGCTGAGAACGCTTTCGAGCTTCTTGTCGTCGTATTCCGGCTCATGGTGAAAGAGCACGAGCCTCTTCACGCCGAATTTTCTCGCAATGTCTATGGCGATTGATCCGGATGAATGGCCGAAGTCGATCTTTTCGATGGATTCCTCGAAGGTGTACTGTGCGTCGAAAACAACCACATCAGCGTTCCTGAAAAGCTCCTCGTACTTGTCGATATTGTCAACCTCGTGTATGTTGAACTCGCAGTCGCTGGTGAAGACGAATGACCTGCCCTTTTCCTCTATCCTGAACCCGTAGGACCCTCCGGGATGAGGCATCTTCATGTTGAAAATGGACACATCGTTGAGATAAAAATATTCACCTTCCTCTATATGATAGAATTCCTTTGTCGCCTGCATGTAGTCCAGGGTGATGGGAAAGTGGGAAAATGCGTGCTGGTAATCCAGCCTGCTCCTGAAGTCCCTGACCGGGGAATAAAAGTTAAACCTGTTTCCCTTGATGTAAAAAGGAATGAAGAACGGGATGCCCTGGATATGGTCCCAGTGTGTATGGGTGAGAAGGATGTTCCCGACCCCTTTCCCCTTCCCGAATTCGCTTTTCATCAGCTGCCGTCCCATGGCCCTGAGCCCGCTTCCGCAGTCGATGATTATTACGTCAGATGAATCGGTGTCTACCTGGATGGCCGCGGTGTTGCCCCCGTATGTGCCCCTGACTGAGAGGGGAAGAGCCCTGACGAAGGAATCGATCGACTCCCTGGACGAGATATCTCCGGGCCTGGCAAGCGAAAGGGCCTCCGTGATCTTTTTCTCGATCGCCTCGATGCTGAGCGGGGTCGGGATTGACCCCCTGACTCCCCAGAACCTGATCTTCATGAAATATCCCGCATTTTTTTCCTGATCATTATCTTTTTTTTTGAAATGTCAAATACTAATTAAGAGCATTCACGGATCATGGTTTATTATCGACATTTTCATATGCAAACCCAACAACCAGTCCCGGGTAAAGTGCGCAATATTCACCTTATTATGCCTTACGGCAGGAATTCCAGCGGCAAAAATCCCGAATCTGATCTTGGCGAATCAAACAGGCCCTGAATAAAAAACTTGACACTGTATTGCACCTGTTATTTAAAATCAAAAATTTGATAATACGGGGAAACAAATGAAACTCGCTGAACGGATATTGAAAATCAAGCCCTCGCCCACCCTGGCAGTAACGGCTCTGGCCAATTCTCTCAAGGCCAGGGGCATCGATGTAATAGGATTCGGTTCCGGCGAACCGGACTTTGACACCCCCCGGTTCATCAAGGACGCGGCCGTCAGGGCCATAGATTCCGGGAAAACCAAGTACACGCCGGCCGGAGGCATACCGGAGCTGAAAAAGGCGGTCGCGGACAAGTTTAAAAGGGACAACAACCTCGAATACAAAATTTCCGAGGTAACGATAAACTGCGGCGGCAAGCATTCTTTTTACAACCTCATGCAGGTGCTCCTCGACGAGGGCGACGAGGTAATCATCCCCGCCCCGTTCTGGGTGTCTTACCCGGACATAGTCCTCCTGGCTGACGGAAACCCTGTCATAATCCATTCCGATGAAAAAGACGGATTCAAGGTATTCCCCGAGCAGATCAAGGCCGCGATAACCTCCAGGACCAAGGCCGTTGTAATCAATTCCCCATCAAACCCGACCGGTGCGGCTTATACGAAGGATGAGCTCCGCAAAATCGCAGAGACGGTCGCGGACAGGGACATACTCCTTATTTCTGACGATATATACGAATCAATAATATATGACGGACTCGAATTCTCCAACGTTGCCAACATATCCGAAGATATAAAGAAAAAAACAATAGTGCTGAACGGAGTATCAAAGGCCTATTCGATGACCGGCTGGAGGATCGGGTACATGGCCGGGGATGAAAAAATCATTAAAAACGTCGAAATGATCCAGAGCCAGTCCACGTCGAACCCCACATCTATATCCCAGTGGGCATCCGTGGAAGCGCTGAACGGCGACCAGAGCGTCATTGGAGAAATGGTAAGCGCTTTCGACAGAAGGAGAAAAATAATCGTGGACGGGCTCAATTCCATACCGGGGTTCAGCTGCCTCAACCCCAACGGGGCATTCTACGCTTTTCCCGGGATAGAAAAGGCCGCCTCCTTCAAAGGATGGAAAACGGTCTCTGATAAATACGGTGCCGATTCTATATCATCCGCCATGAGCTCATACCTCCTTGAGGAGGCCAGGGTCGCTGTGGTTCCAGGACTGCCGTTCGGATCGGACAGGCACATAAGGCTCTCCTTTGCGACATCTGATGAATTGATAATCGAGGGCCTGAAGAGGATCAAATCAGCCATAGAAAAGCTGGTATAGGTCATGATGAAAAACCCGGTCATCTGCAAGGCCTGCGGCCTTGTCATCGAGGAAGGAAGGCTCGGAGATGTTTGCCCGGCCTGCGGCGTGCCCAGAAACGCATTCCAGCCATACAAGGAGACCGTTTCGGACAGGCGGCTGAGGATACTCAACCTGCACCTTCATCCCATAATGGTCCACTTCCCGCAGGCCTTTACGGGGATCATTCCGGTTCTGCTGATCCTTTCCGTCTTTTTTTATCAGGCATATGATGAATTTCTGTCGACCGCCAGGGTCCTCGCTTTTTTCCTTCCGCTGACTGTTCTGGCCTCCATTGCAAGCGGAATGATAGACGGCAGGGTAAGGTTCAAAAAACTCACAACACCGTATCTTGTCAAAAAAATCCTGCTGGGTACTGCGCTGCTTGCGATAACGCTGGCCATGTGCGCGGTCTCCCTGCTCTGGAACGGAATGGACCATCCCCTGGTGGCCATGCTCATTCTTTCCCTTTTTTGCATCCCGCTCCAGGTCCTTCTCGGCATTACCGGCATTAAACTCATGTTCTCCAGGCTGCCCGGCTGAAACGACACCCGAATCCTCTTCGATTCTTCATCATCAGTAATTCAAAATCCATGATAATATGGGTTTGACAGGTCTCCGTTTATACCTTTATATACAATTAATATAAAGGAGGACACCGATGAAATTTTTTATATTCGTTTTAATAATGCTTACGTGGGCGAGCTGTTTTAACGGATGCAAGGTTTACCAGTCATCCGTCAAGACGGGAGACAACAAGACCATAACCGTAGGAAACCTGATAATAATGGGATTTCCATTAAGAAGGGCATGGGAAATAAACAAGGCAACCGGTGAATCAAGGGTGCTGGAGGTGAATGTAAAATGAAAAAAATCATTGCCCTGATCATCGCTGCAGGAATAAGCGGTCTCGTCACCTCATGTACCACTTTTACAGATATCAAGCAGGTCAGCAATGACACGTTCCTGATCACGGATTCAGGATTCGGACCGATGATCTGCAAGAAAAGGGGCGGAAAACTCGACTGTTATTACCTGCAGTAATTCTTCTGCAGGCTGGCCAGACAGGCCGGAGCCTGATTGGACTGTTATGCGGGCATGTGAACGCCGGAACCGCACAACCGCATTGACACTCCGCAGGCTTCGCCTCCGGCAGATTCAATAACATTCGAAAAACAGTATTTAAACCGGCATACGGAACAAATATTCCTGTGCCGTCATGTTTTTCATTGACATAATGCCACCGGTTGCAATTTCCTGTTATTTGCATGTGCTTTAATATGACTTACGAAACCGGCAAATATCCGCAGAAACAAAGCAGGTTCTTCAAACTTTCCGAATACGAAACCCATATCAGGGAAAGCTGGTCGGCAAGCTGGCCCATGCTTTTCATAATGCTTTTTGAATTCCTGATAAACATCACTGACGTCTACATAGCGGGAAAGCTCGGAAAGGTGTACCAGGCATCGGTAGGCCTGTCGTACCAGATTTATTTCCTGTTCATTATCCTGGCGAACGCAATGACCATCGGCTCCGTATCGCTGCTGTCGAGGCAGTTCGCCGCAGGGGAGAAATCGCGGTTTTCAGAGTCGGCATTCACCTCGATGGCCACCTCCGCGGCCGCAGGGTTCATACTGAGCGCCGGGGGCTTCCTTCTCTCCCCGTTCATCTTCGGGTTCCTGGACATACCGGACGCGATGAAGGAATTCTGCTCATCCCTGCTTTCAGTCTATTGCGGGGGCCTGTTCTTCCATTATTTCCTGATAAACTCCAATGGTGTACTCAGGGCGTCCCGCAACTTCAAGAAATCCATGTTTACCATGGCGCTGGTATGCGTTTCCAATATCAGTCTCAACTTCTACCTGGTGTTCAATACCGGGCTGGGCTACAGGGGCATCGCCCTGTCCACCGCCCTGAGCTATGCCCTCGGAGCGCTCATCAACATGGTTCACATTACGAGGATCCTTGCCGGAATCAGGCGATTTTCAGCGGATGCCGCGAAAAAAATAATCGGGATAGGGTGGCCTTCCGGGCTCCAGCAGGTTTTCTGGAACCTGGGATTCACCGTTCTATACCTCATTGTCGGGTCACTGCCGTCCAGGAACATCGAGACCATGGCGGCGCTCACCAACGGCCTGAGGATAGAAGCCGCCATCTATCTCCCGGCCATGGCGTTCATGATGTCAAATGCCGTGGTCGTGGGCAACCTCCTCGGGCACAGGAAGGAGCGTGAGGCCTACGCCAGCGGGATAATAACGGCCGTCATAGCCGTGGCATTCATAACAGCAATTACCGCTCTCGTAGTATTCAACGCGACGTCGCTGTCGGGGCTTCTCTCCGATAACGGAGCCGTCATGGACGAGTGCGTCAGGTATATTTACATAAGCATGCTCGCGGAACCGGTTTTTGCATGGGCTGTGGTGATTTCCGGGGCGCTGAACGGCGCGGGCGATACGAAGAGCGTGTTCTTCGCGGTCTCCTCCGGCATGTGGCTCATAAGGCTGCCGCTGTGCTATTTCCTGGGCATACAGGCCGGGCTCGGGGCCTCGGCCATCTGGTGGTCGATGAACGCTTCAATAATCTATCACGCCGCCATGGTTACGGCAAGGTATTTCAAAAAGGGGTGGATGAAACATGCGGATTGAAAAACTCGGATTGGAACACCAGGAAATACTCCAGGATCTTCTGAAGGCCACGGGCATCGCCCTTTCAGAGTACAGCTTCGCCTGCCTGTACCTGTTCAGGAAAAACCATGGATACGAGGTGCTCTTCGACGACGAGATCTTCGTGCGCGGGAGAACGTACGATGGTTTCGATTACATCATGCCGACCAGGGACATCAGAAATATCGATCCGGCCTACCTTGAACATATGATAAAAGAACACGGCATCCTTTTTCCGGTTCCGGAGGAATGGACAGCCGGGCTTGACGTGGGAATGTATTCGCTCGAGGTCAACGACGGCGACACGGATTACATCCATACGGTTGAAAAGATGGGCTCTTACAGCGGGAAAAAGCTTCACAGCAAAAAAAATCTCCTGAACCAGTTTCTCGATTCCTACGATCACCGGGCACTGCCCCTGACCGACGACAGGCTCCCGGACGCAAGGCTGATCCTGGAGGAATGGCAGAAAAATTCCGGTTCACCGCATGAAAGCACGGATTACAACGCATGCACGGAGGCGCTGGAGCTCTATGAACGCCTGGTGCTCTGCGGCGGAATATTCTATGCTGACGAAAGGCCCGCTGGATTCATAATAGGAGAGGAGCTTAATGAGCAGACCTTCGCTTTGCACTTCGCCAAGGCGGACACATCCTTCAAAGGCGTGTTCCAGTACATTTTCAACAGTTTCGCCAGGGTCCTTCCGTCGAAGTACTGCTGCCTCAACTTCGAGCAGGACATGGGAATCGAATCCCTCCGCCAGTCGAAGAAATCATACAAACCGGAAAAGCTCCTGAAAAAATACAGGGTGTCGATCAGGTAGCATGTCCTCCCCGGCTTACATACCGTTCTGGACGGCGGTACCGCTTCTTGCGGGTTTATTCTGCGTTTATCTTTTTTTCTCCAGGAAAAGATGGCTGGGATACATCGCCGGATCCTGCGGATACCACGCGGGCCATTTCGATGAAATTTTATCCGATCCGGCCTCGGACGACAGGTCAAGGGAAATAAGCAGGAACATGATCTGGATGATGAAAAACCACCTGTCGAAAAAAATTTCCGGGGAGCCCCATGGACGTGGACCCGGACACGGAAGTTCCTCGCTGAGGATAATAGGCGAGACATACGCAAGGATCTCGCAGTACGGCTGGAAGCTCGATCCAAGGATCATTAAGCTTCTGAACACGCTTATGGGAACCGCGATACGCCTGAACCTGATAAGGTCCCCGATGATGTTTCTCGCACTGCCGGCACTGGACATCATGCTTCTATTTTCCCATACGGGTTTCCCCGGGTCCGGTACCGGAAGGCTGTTCAGGGACATTTCATCCGGAAAAATTTAATTTTTCCCGGACAGAAAATGATGTTATCCTTACTCTCGGCCGGGACGGTAAAGGCATTGCTGTTTATGCATTATGACCGGGCACTATATAACGGAAACGTCTATCCTGCCGTTGTACCTTGCGCCGGGACGGGCCACGACGAGCGAAGAGGCGTAGCTGCCGATTTTTCCGGCCTCTGCCGGAGAAAGCCCCCTGGATATTCCGTAAAGTACGCCGGATGCGTACATGTCGCCCGCTCCGTTAGTGTTCACCACCGAAGTCTTATATACCGGTATCCTGAAGGTCTCGCCGCCCGTCTTTATCATGCTCCCCGCCGAGCCGAGTTTCACTACGGCGAACCTGCACATCCCGTAAATCATATCGAGGGCATCAGCCGCGTCCTTCCCGGTAAAGGCCCTCGCTTCCTCCTCGTTTACGAATACCACGTCCGCGTATTCCCTGACGACGTCGCTGAAAACGCCGTGTATCCTTCCGATAAGCGAAGGATCTGAAAGATCAATTGAAACAAGGACGCCGCTTTTCTTTGCGATTTTCAGCGCCTTGTAGCATGCGGCCCTGAGGTTTTCCGGCTCGAACAGGTATCCCTCTATGTGTATTATCCTTCCGGCCCTGACCACGTCCTCTTCTACGACATCCGGTGTGAGTTCCTGCGCGGCGCCGAGATGAGTGGCGAATGAACGCTCGGAATCCGGCGTGATGAAGGTTATCGCGTGGCCGGTCATCCTGTCGTGCCTGCCTATCCTGGGTATGACCCCTGCATCCTCCGTCTCCCTGCTGTACAGGTCGCCGTATTCGTCCCTTCCCACCATGCCCAGAAAAACGCTGTTCCCTCCCAGGTTGGATATCCCGGCAGCGGTATTTGCCGCGCTCCCGCCCGGAGTGGTTTCCATTTTATGCCCGCGGAGGCGGCTGAAAATCTCCCTGCTCCTGTCCTCATCGATCAGCTGCATTCTGCCCTTCTCAAGGCCCAGGTCCCCGAGAAATGCGTCGTCGACTTCCACCGTGAAATCGAGAAGGGCGGATCCCATGGCGACGACGTCATGGCCCGCCTCCCTGTTCAAGACCAATACATTTTTATTCATCGATACCTGCCGTCATTTATTCTTAAGCATGGACCTGAGCCCCTTTTTTCGGACCACGTATTTTACAACCGCGTAATCGCCCACCACGTCCAGTTTTTCAACCTTGCCGTCCCTGTCCGGTACGACGTTGTCGTTGAAAGTCTCCATGATAAAATGATATGCGTTCAGGACCGCTGCCTTTTTAGCCGATTCGATTTTCACGGTCTTGTTCGTGTCATTTAACGGAAAACCCCTGCAAACCACGATCCACGTGTTATTGTCCTTGAAATCCATTGAAATCAGGGGATTGGTATCTGTAACCTCAACTTCCCTGGGCGCCGCGCACCCTATTAGCAGGGCGATTGCGGCCAGCGTCAAAACAAGCGCATGTTTCATTGAAAGACCTCCTCAATAAAGTCTCCGGCTCAGTCATTAAAATGCAGAACATCGCCGAAGTAAATAATTATTTCAACAATAAAACACCGCGGCGGAGGCTTTCGCGCAGAAAAAATTGATTGATCAAATTAGGCAGTTCATTTTTACATGCAGGAAAGAGAGGTTCATATCAAAGCTGTATTTTTCGACATAGACGGGACCATACTTGACTGCAGCGGCGCGGGGAAAAAATCCCTGATAAAGGCCACGCTCGAGGTTTTCGGAACCATAGGAAACATGAAAATGGTCGATTTCCAAGGAAAGACCGACCCGGTCATCCTGATAGAATCGCTTCACAACATGGGATTCAGCGAGCAGTCGATAGCGGAAAAAAGCGGCGCGCTGAAGGAAAAATATTTCTCGTACCTTGAAAAGTTCATACTGGAACACGACTCAAGGATCATGCCCGGGGTGATGGAAATCATCGAGTCCCTCGCGGGAAACGACAGGGTGTTGCTGGGCGTTCTCACGGGAAACTTCAGGGAAAGCGCCAGGATCAAGCTGGACCGGTTCAACCTCAGCGCCTTTTTTAAAATCGGAGTTTACGGAGACGACGCACCGGTCAGAAACGGTCTGCCCCCCGTAGCCAGGGGACTGATAAGGGATACGCTGGGCCTGGATATAGATTACGGCGACATGACCATCATCGGCGACACCGTATATGACATAGACTGCGCTAAAAATGTCGGCGCCGTATCCATCGCCGTCGGGACTGGCTGGGCCGACAGGGAAAGGCTCCTTGCCCGTGGCCCGGACCATTATTTCGAAGATCTCCGCGACACCGGCAGGGTGCTCGATATCATACTCTCCTGAAGCTGAAAATACGCTTGCATTAACGCCGACCGGAAATAATCTTTGGCTGTTTTATCGGACACCCCCGTTATGAAGGAAAAAGAAAAACACATATTCAAATCCTCCATGAAGATGTCCGTGGTGACCATGGTCAGCAGGGTCTTCGGTCTCGTCCGCGACCAGATGCAGGCCATATTCCTGGGCACATCATATTTCTCCGACGCCTATAATATCGCATTCCTGCTGCCCAACCTTCTCAGGAGGCTCTCCGCGGAAGGGGCCATGACCGTGAGCTTCGTGCCGGTCTTCACTGAGGTCGAGCAATTGAGGGGCAAAGACCAGGCACAGAGGCTCTTTTCATCATTCTTCACGCTTCTCCTCCTCGTCCTTCTGGCGATAACACTCGCAGGCATGGCTTTCTCGCCCTATCTGGTGAAGCTCATGATGCACACGGGGGAAAAGACATACGATCCGAAGACCGCGGCCGAGGCCCTGACGCTCATGTCGAACCTCACGACGATCATGTTCCCGTACATTCTCCTCATCTCCCTTGCCGCGCTTGTGCAGGGAATACTGAACATCCATCACAATTTCACGGTGCCGGCATTCACCCCGGTCCTTCTCAATATATGCATAATATCGATCGTGCTTTTCTTCAACTTCGTGAAACCGGACGTGTTCCCCAACATAACGTACGCCTTTGCGGCAGGGGTGCTCGTCGGTGGCGCACTTCAATTCCTTTACCAGCTGCCTTCCATGTACAGGACCGGGTACAGGATAAAAATCTCCTTCAATTTCCGGGACAGGGACCTGTACAGGATAGGCAGGCTCTTCACGCCGGGGATATTCGGGGTGAGCGTTTACCAGATCAACGTCCTCGTATCTTATTACTTCGCGGCCTCTCTCGGCGAGGGAAGGGTCTCGGCCCTGACCTTCTCTTCCAGGGTAAACGAGCTCGCGCTGGGGATATTCGCAGTTTCCCTTGCCACTGTCATGCTCTCAACCCTGAGCAGGGAGGCCCTCGATGACGACAAGGATAAATTCGTTGAATCCATCAATTATTCGCTCAGGCTCCTCGGGCTCATCATGATCCCGGCGATGGTCGGGAGCTTCATTCTGAGCGAGGACATAGTCAGGCTGCTCTTCAACTACGGAAAGTTCAACAGGTCATCCGTCGACATGACCTCGGCGTCGTTCAGGTTTCTGTCCCTCGAGCTTTTCTTCGTCGCGGGATACAGGGTGATAGCGCAGTCCTTCTATTCCCTCAAGGACACAAGGACCCCTGTCATGGTGTCAGCGGCCGCGCTGGTCATCAACGCAGTCCTGTGCTATTTCCTGCCGCGGCACCTGGGACTCGACATAGCCGGGATAGCCATAGCCAACACCGTATCCAACATTTCCATGTTCGTCATACTTTATATAATACTCCAGAAAAAGCTCGGCAGGATGCTGTTTCATGACTGGTCGCTCCTTGTTAAAACCATTCTTGCTTCGGCGGGAATGGGCGTCTTCGCCTATGCCGGGCATTTCTTCTTTCTCAGGGAGGCCGGACGCGTCGGCCTGATCGCAGGGATATTCTGCCTCATAGCGGTCTGTATCGCCCTCTACGCCGGCCTGAGCATCGCCATCGGCAACAGGGACATCAGGTCTCTGGCTTCCCTCGTCGCCGCAAGACTCCGGGGCGGATCCGGCCGGAATTCCTGAAACGGCGGTGCCCGGTCAAAATATCTTGACAAAACCATCCTGATCATTTAATCGAAGGGAAACCATCATACAATGAAAAAGATCCTCTACATCACAGCTTCGTTTTTGATCGTCTCAACGGCCGGTTTGCTCGCGGGATATCTCGAGAGCGGCAAGTCATATTACATGTATAAAAAATACGACAAGGCGATGGAGATGCTCAGGAAGGCGGCAGAAACCGGCGATTACGGCGACGCCTACTATTTCATGGGAGAGATAGAGAAGAACAGGGGAAACTACCAGGAAGCGGTAAACCATTTTAAAAATTGCGTGAAGAAAAAAAACACCACGAGGAAATACCTGAAAAACGCCTACTGGGATATCCTCCTGCTCGAGGAACAGAGGGGCGATACGGAAGGGGTCATCAGGATATGCAAGGAGATGTGGCACAGGCTGGGCGATTACAGCGCGAAAAAAAAGATTGAATCCATGATTAATAAAAGCCTCTGGACTGAAAACCAGACCGCGATCTCAGAATACAACGAAGGGATATCCCTCAGGGACTCCGGCCGCGCCGAAGAGGCCGCCGCCAGGTTCAGGAACGCCCTGAGGAACGATCCGTCATTCCTGGCGCCGAAGTTCGAGCTGGGCATGTCGGCCTACAAGTCCGGCAGGCTGGACGAGGCGGCATCTTACATGGGAGAAATCGCATCAAGGATAAACTACTACGGCGAGGTCCACCTGATCCTCGGCGACATATATTACAGGAAGAAAAACTACCAGGCCGCGGCATCCAATTTCGAGAGGGTGTTCGATTTCGGCATGATTGACAAGGAAACGGAATATGCGACCAGGATAAAAAGGGCGGAATGCCTTTACGCCACCAGAAGCTATGAAAAATCCGCTGAGGACGCGGACAGGGCGCTTTCAATCAAACCCGGGTCGGTCAGGCCGATGCTGATACTTTCAGCCGTGAGGATCAAGCAGGGCGATTATGATTCGGCCCTGAAAATCCTGAGCAGGGCCGGTTCAATCAAGCCCGACAGCAGGCAGATCCATTTCCAGATGGGAAGCATATACTACAAAAAAGGCGACCCTAAATATATCAATCACTTCGACAAACTCTATGATCTTGCAAAAAATAAAAAAACCGACAAATATTCCAGGGTTTTCACCCTGCTCGCCGCCGCACATTACGATAAAAAGAACTTCAGACGTAGCTCGGAAATAATATCTTCCATCCCGGAAAAATCGCTGAATTCAGAAAGCAGCGTCATCGGGGCCAGGGCCGCATACATGATCGGCGAATACGAAAAATCCGTCCATTTTTATGAAAAGTCTTCCCCGTCCGGCGAGGACAGGCTGATGTTCGCCAAGGCCTGCGCAAGGTCCGGAAAAATGGACAGGGCCAGGACTGCTGTCGCGAATTTTCAATACGACGAGGCCCTTATGAAAAAGGCCAAATCCGATCCGGACCTGTCCGGTATTTCAGAAAAGATAGAACGCGAAAGGGCCGCAAGGAGTAATTCCGGCGGCAGCCCGAAATGACAGGATGACGGCCATGAAAAAAGGCAGGATAATTATCATCACAGCCTCAACGGCCCTTTCCGCAGCCGCCATCGCGGCAAATATCCTGATGGGCATCGGCCCGGCCAGGGTTTTCCTTGTCGCGTCAGGGTGCATTCTCGGTTCTCTTTCGTCAATGTTTCCTGCGGGCGGCCGTAGGCCTGACCGCGTCGTTTCCGGCGATTACGGGTTCATATCCGCAGCAATTGTTATCACCGCCGGTATATTATTCAACGGGACTTACCTGCCCCTGGTTTCATCGGGCCTGATGTTCCTTGCTTATTATTTTTTAACCGTGAAAAACGATGCCCGCGCGGCCGGAAATGCCGCATGGAACGGCCTCATGATCAATGCCGTGGCAACACTCGCGATCTGCTTTATCCTTTCCAGAACAGCCGAATCTTCCTGGAAAATTCTGCTGCCTGTTTCAGGAGGAATTCTTTCATCATCAAACGACTGGACAATACCGGCGGGTTCAGCGCTGGCTGCCGCGGTGTTCACCCTGCTTTTAAAGGCGATTCTGGGCCGGGAGATATCCTCTTACGGTCTTGGAAGAAAAAATTACGAGAGCGGCATCAACTATAGATTGATTGCGGTCCTCGTGACTGCCGCAGGATCGCTTTGCGCCTTTCTGGGATTCGCGCTCACGGGATTCCTGGGATGTTTTTCACCTGGCATTTTACCGGGAAGAAGGATCGCTGCGGAAAGGGCCGGGGTTTTCGTCGCCGCAGGGCAGGTCTGCCTGGGTTTATTTGTCATGATCAGCCCGGCATTGTCGTTACTGTTCATTGCGGCCTCTTACGCCGCGCATTATATAATAAAATCCGGACCGGTCTTCAATGATAGAATTAAGAGACCTGTATCTATCGCTTGACGGGAAAGACGTGCTCAACGGGCTCGACCTCAAACTTGAATGGGGCGAGATAACCGGAATAATTGGACCGCCTGGTTCCGGCAAGACAGTCCTCCTTCGCGCGTTGTGCGGCAGGATTAAAAGGCATGCCGGCGAGATAATACTGTCTGAAAACGGATGGCCGGACAATAAAAACACGGCGTTTTCACTCCATGACTACGCATCGCCGGAGAATCAGGACATAACCCTGGAAGAATACCTGATTCTCTCCAGGATTCCCTACAAAAAGCTCTTCAGATCTTTCGACGATACCGACAGGCAGAGCGCCTCGGAATACGCCGGCGCCTTCGGTCTTGTACCTTATACCGGTATTGAAATCGGGAAATTGACGGATTCTACGTTCAAGAAGGCATTGCTCGCGTACTCATTCATCAAAAAATCCCCGTGCCTGCTCCTGGACGATCCGACAACCGGGCTGGACGTATGTTCATGCGTTTCCCTTCGAAAAGAAATTTCCAGATATGTGATCGACGGCGGCAGGAGCGTGATTTTCTGCTCCCACGACCTGAATTTCACAGCCCGGACGGCCGACAGGATAATAGTTCTTGATGGAGGCCGGGTGTGCGCCGATATCGAACCTGCCGAGCTCGACGCCGGGCTGATAAAAAAACACTTCGGACTGGAGGTGATCATCTCCAGAAATGTTTTAAACGGCAGGCCGGAGATACACCCGTTTTATTAAGACCACGTGATTCCGCGGCCCGTCAGGATCCACTGACCCTCAAGAAAAAATATGCTGCGGCCGCGGCCACAGCGAAAACGATCGCAAGTACCGCGATAATGATCCTTGCATTGCCTCTTCCCTCGTCCTTGTTCTTCCATCCCCACGGCGATGCCGATAAGTTCGTCGGGGCCTCCCTGTTGGCTATCGGTTTTCCGCAGAAGGGACAATCTGCGGCAAGATCGAATACCTCTTTGCCGCAATGTACGCATTTTGCTTTTCCCATTTCAATCTCCACTTTTTTTATTATTATGAGTACCTCAAAAAATCAGAAGTTTCCCTGATATTATCAATCATAACTCCTGATTTCATCAGACATATGCCCGATGTGCATTGATGCGCTGGTGCCGCATCTACACTGATGCAGATGAGCGGCAACAAGGAAACATCAAATATATAATTCATAGAGGTTTCCTTATCTTAAACCATCAGCAGAAAAAATGCAAGAATTATTCCCGATCAGAGACGGGATCCGTCAGGTCCATCGGCCTTTTAGATTCATTTGTATCTGAAACCGCCGGGTTCAGCTCAGCAGCCCCTGGATGATAAGCTCGCTTGCCCCTTCCTCGCTCAATCCCCTTGACATGAGAGTCTCAAGCTGTTTCTTGTCGACGCTGCCGACAGCGGCCTCGTGCGTTACGTGCGCCTTCGCGTTCCTCACATCCACGATGGGAACAGCCGTGGCAGTCCCCCTGTCCATAACTATCTCCTTGCAGTCAACATGGCCCCTCGCGTAGGGTGCGCCTGCGATTATCCTGTTGTGTACCTCTGCGGAAGCGTCGTCCCTGACGGCTACCTTCGAGGTCAGTACAGCCCTTGAATGTGCCCCGTCAAGGCTTGAAGTTTCGGATATTTTCACCCGGTCCGTTCCCCTGGCATTTACAAGGGCCGTCATCTCAACCACGCCCTTTTCCCGGACAAAGGTCTCGTAGCTGATATCCATTTCTCCCACCCTGCCCTTCAGGAGCTCGAACCTGGTGCTGAATCGGGCGCCGCTGCCGACCGTGATCACGGCTTTAGGAATCACTGTGACTCCGCCGCTGTCGCTGTGGACGTGCCGCTCGAAATAGCTGTATTCTGCACCGTCGCCGATATTGATTCTTGCATCCATTATATGGCGCACATTGACCGCGAATGGAAAGGAACAATGGGCAAACAGAACTATCCTGGAGTTTTTGCCAATATCGACATCCATCACTATTCTCTGCACGCCCTCCGCAGGTATGACCCCGAAACAGAGGTGGACGGGATTTTTAACGATAGTACCGTCGGCAAGACTCATCTTTATATCGACCCCGTCTCCGAGCTCCTTTACGGCAACGTCCAGTCCTGGAACCGTATTGCTTGAAAGGACCCTGTTTTCATTTACAGTCACGTGCGCCACGCCGGGATCCTTAAGCGAGTGGGGATCGAGTTCTATGGATTTGTATATCTCAAGGGCATCGTCATTTTGCTTCATTCCTGCCCCTCCTGATATCAGGATCCCTGCACTCGCAGGGCATGCATTCCTCCTCGAAATACCTTCTTATATGCTTAACGCTGCCTTTATCAACAATCCTGCCGCCGCACAGGAGAAAGGCATGGTCTGCCTGCTTCAAGACAGCAAGGCTGTGGGTAATGAAAACGACCGTGGTCCCATGCTCCTTCAGGATCTTCACGGCTCTGAATATCCGCTCTATCGACTCTATGTCTATCCCGGAATCCGGTTCGTCAAGGAACGCCAGTTTAGGCTTCATCGCGAGGATTGAAGCGAGTTCGACTTTTTTTCTCTCGCCGCCGCTGAGCGTTTTGTCGATCGCCCTGTAAAGATATTCCTCGGGCTTAAGTCCCACTGTAAGCAGCGCCTGCTCTGCGGCGCTCCGGTCCTTGTCGATGAGCGGGGCCAGTACGAAATCGATGACCTTCAAACCCTCATATCTTGCCGGCTCCTGCCATCCCAGGGTTATCCCCATCCCAGCCCTGTCGTTGATGTCCTTCCCCCTGAGAGATTCCCCCCTGAAAAGAATTTCACCCTCGAACTCACGGTATCCGGAGAGCCCCATTATAGTATTGGCCAGGGTGGATTTTCCTGCGCCGTTGGTGCCCACTATCGCATGCACGTGCGATTCCCACAACTCCATGCTGAGGCCGTTAAGTATTTTTTTCCCGCCGAGTTCCAGTGACAGGTTCTTGACTTCCATTAATACATTCATTATCTTACTCCGAACAAATGATAACGCCGCATACGCAAAGGTCAAGTATTTACTTTTTCCCATAATAGAACAGCCTGAATTAATTTTTACTTTACATGCACCGGTTTAAAGATTGAATATCAACCGCGTAAAGACGGCGGCAGCATCGACTGATCGATTTCGTAAAAAAAAGGAGGGGCGATGAAATCCTTTACCGAGAGGCTCATTTTCAACACCAGATCAAGAAGAGAGTTTATCAACATCACCGGCAGCGTTGAGGACCTCTTGAATAAAAGCGGGATCATGGAGGGAATCTGCCTTGTGAATGCCATGCATATCACGGCCTCGGTCTTCATAAACGACGACGAACAGGGTCTGATCTCGGACTTCGAAAGGTTCCTCGAGGAGCTTGCGCCCCACGAACCATTAAGCGGCTACAGGCACAACCTTACAGGCGAAGACAACGGGGACGCGCACATTAAAAGGACCATCATGGGCAGGGAGGTCGTCGTGGCCGTTACCGGGGGGAAGCTCGATTTCGGTCCCTGGGAGCAGATCTTTTACGGGGAATTCGACGGGCGCAGGCCTAAAAAGGTACTGGTCAAGATAATAGGTGAATGACGGATGAAGCTGGTCGACGCCCACTGCCATCTCGAGGACGACGTTTTCGCCGGCAGGCTTGACGATATCATCTCCGGAGCCAGGAACGCGGGCATAGTAAAATTGATCACCTGCTCCATCACTCCCGGTCAGTGGCCGCTGTCTAAATCCATTTCCGAGCAATTCGCGGAAGTGGAGTTCGCCATGGGCGTCCATCCCTGGTACTGCAGGAGGGAAGACCTTGCTGATCTTGAAGACCTGCTCCGCGCCCGCGAGCTGGGCGCCGTGGCAATTGGTGAAATCGGCCTTGATCTGAAGGTCACTGGGATGGATTTCGGGCTACAGATCGAAATCTTTGAAAAACAGCTTTCCATCGCACGGGAAATCGACCTTCCGGTAATAATGCACTGCAGGGGCGCGTTCAACGAGCTGATCCTTTCCATGAAAAAAATCGGTGTGCCGGCATCTGGCGGCATCATTCATTCATTTTCCGGCAGCCCGGAACTCGCGGAAGAGCTTGGCAAGTGGAACCTGAGCTTCTCCATGGGGGGTACCCTTACATACAGGAACAGCAGGAAGAGGGAGAGGCTGCTGCGTCTGATTTATCCCGGGCGTTTCCTCCTCGAGACTGACAGCCCGGATATTCCGCCTGTTGAAAAGAGCGGGGAACCAAACGTTCCCTCGAACATACTGTACAATCTGAGGGCCGCGTCGGAGATCCTCGGGGAACCCGAGGAGAAAATTGCCGACCGGACTTCTGAAAACGCAGCGAGGATATTCAAACTCGCGATCTGAATGACCAGTTCCTTATTTCTTCAGTATACCGGCCTTCCCATGCTGTAATAGCTGAAGCCGATTTTTTTCATGCCGGCAGGCTCATACTGGTTCCTGCCGTCGAATATCAGCGGGGACTTCATGAGGCTCTTCATTTTATCAAAATCCGGTTTCCTGAACTGGTGCCATTCCGTAAGCAGCAGAAGGGCGTCAGCGTCCTTCAGAGTGTCGTAATTATTGTTCATGTATTCAATCGAATCATCGCCGAATATGCTCCTGGCAACCTTCATCGCTATGGGATCGAAGGCCCTGAACCTGGCCCCTTTTTTCTTCAGGCCGTTTATTATATCGATCGACGGGGCCTCCCTCATATCGTCAGTCTGCGGCTTGAATGCCAGCCCCCAGACGGCAAGCGTCTTTCCCTTGAGATCCTGTCCCAGCACCTTGAGCACCTTATTTATGAAGATCTGCCTCTGCATCCGGTTGACTTCTTCGACTGCGCCGAGTATCCTGGCGTCGAATCCCATTGATTTGGAGGTATGTATGAGGGCCTTTACGTCCTTGGGAAAGCAAGAGCCGCCGTAACCTATTC
Organism: Spirochaetota bacterium; assembly: GCA_025457915.1. Lineage (GTDB taxonomy): Bacteria > Spirochaetota > UBA4802 > UBA4802 > UBA5550 > JALOTL01. The sequence continues at coordinate 270,048 of JALOTL010000006.1, forward strand.
CGGCGTAAAGGAATGACGGTCCTATCCTGCTGTCCGAACCTATACCCTTCCTGACGCTTTCGACGTCAGCGCCGGTTGATTCGCAAAGCTGTGCCAGTTCGTTCATGAAGCTTATCCTTGTCGCGAGCATTGCGTTGGCCGCGTACTTGGTCAGCTCGGCCGACGGTATGTCCATGATCCTTACCCGGTCGCCCTGGCGGAGGAAGGTCGAGTATAGCTCCCTCATCAGCTCCGCGGTCCTGACATTGTCGGTGCCGACCACGACCCTGTCCGGCTTTATGAAATCCTCGATCGCGTCCCCTTCTTTAAGAAATTCCGGATTGGATACCACGTCGAACTCCAGGTCCGCCCTCCCCCTTTTTTTCAGCTCTCCGGAAACAGCTGCCCTGACCTTTTCGGCGGTGCCCACTGGAACGGTCGATTTATTCACCACGATCACGTATCTTTCCATTGACCTGCCGATCTCTTTCGCAACGTTTATCACGTGCTGAAGATCGGCCGATCCGTCTTCTTCCGGCGGAGTACCCACGGCTATAAAGACGAACAGAACGTCGCTTATCCCTTCCCTGAGGTCCGTTGTGAATCTCAATCTGCCCTCCGCGAAGTTGCGCTTTACTATGTCCTCCAGGCCGGGCTCATATATGGGCATTACGCCCTTTTTTAAATCTTCTATTTTCTTCTCGTCGATGTCGATGCAATATACGTCATTTCCCATGTCAGCAAAACAGGCTCCGGTTACAAGGCCTACATATCCGGAACCGACGACAGCAAGCTTCATTGATAATCCTCCTGGGGGGTGAATCAAAATAAGTAGTTTGATAATATTTATTTTAAGACCCGGGGTGTCAATACTTTTATTTAATGGAGGTTTCGATAAGATGCCGGGCAGGAGCAGGTCATTATTAAAAATAATTATGCCGGCATTTGCAGTCGAAAAATATCATTGAGTTTGCCTGCATATAAATTTCAAAATGCCATATAAATTTAATGAATAAAAAAGGCGGCTCGCGCCGCCTTTCGGATAAAATCAGTACAATATTTTTAATTAATTGTTGATCCCTTGAGGAAATCGCTCATGGCACCGTCGACATCCTTGAGGGATTTGTAATAAGCCTCAGCTATGAAAAGAAGGGAATTATTGAAAGTGGTAAGGGTCGGTACGATGAAATCCCTCTTGATTTCATTCCTGATCGGAGAAGCAAGGGTATTTTTAATATCGCTCATTTTTTTGTTTTCCTGAACCTTCTTGCCGCTCTTCACATGGGTGAATGTGACATCATCTGTACCGGGAGCCGTCGGACTCGGGTCTATGATCGTGACCATGTCCCAGTCGCCGGTATAATAATTCTTTTCAAATATTACGGTTTCTATCCTGCTGATTGTCTGGCCGTTCGTATAAATCTTGAACGTCTTAGTTCTTAATCCGAGAATTTCATCCTTATATAGATCATTTTTTATGAAACTGTGCTTCTCGAGTTCTATGTAATCCTTCTCCTGTTTAAGGTCCATCTGGTAAGGCACTATCCTTATCCCCTTTGTATTTAAAAGGTCGTATCTTTTTATCACGTTTTCAATCGCGGCCGAAAGCTCGGCTATCTGCTTGTCCAGTGACCTGCCCTGCGCGTCCAGGTTCTCGGAAGACAACAAGCTCTTTTCTTCCGATTTCCCGCCTTTTTTATCGGCCTCCTGCGCGCCCAGAACAACCGCAATGCTTATTATAAGGGCGCCCGCCATTATTATCTTTTTCATCTTTCCCTCCGTCCGGTACTAAAACGAATATATACCATGTAAATATGGCTATTCAATATTTTTTTCGGAAAATTATATATTTTTCTGAAATCATTTATTTTATTTGTTGATTTTATAAAT